>NZ_JBLXHF010000001.1:0-598036 GCF_048259935.1 Microbacterium sp.
AGTCCGCGACGACGGTGATCAGCGCGGTCTCGGCTCGTTTGCGGCGCTCGAGTAGCCATTCTGGGAAGTAGGTGCCTTGGCGCAGCTTTGGAATCGCGACATCGATCGTGCCGACGCGGGTGTCGAGGTCGCGGTGAAGCGCCCTGAGTTTGCTGGAGACTCCTGGCCTTGGAAACGAGGATCGGTCTATGCCGAAAGTTCAGACAACAGGGAAGCCAACGACGCGTCGGTATTCGCCGGAGGAGAAGGCCGCTGCGGTCCGGATGGTACGGACGCTGCGAGCCTCGGCGACGTCCCGCCGACCGAGTTTAAGCAGACGTTCTATGCTGGTCAAACCACAAGCGGTCAGCTGATGGGAATCAAATAGCGCGAGTCTCCATCAGACTCAGGGCGCTTCAGATCGACGCTGTCACCAGCGGTGGTCCGGCCACTCTGAACGAGGTCCGCCGACCCGGCCGGACCCTGAAGAAACGCGCTACGGATCTCCTCCTGTTCCTCGCCCGCCTTCGGCGCCAGCAACGGTCTCACCGAAGCCGCCAACGGGCGGCTCAAGCATCTCCGCGGCACCACTCTCTGTGTCCGGAACGTCAGCGACTAAATCGCCCGGAGCCTGCTCGAAGCCGGAGGATTCAGACCACGATTACTTCCCTCGCGCGTGAAGACTCTGTTTGGGCATCATGCCAGCGACGATGGTTCCGAATCAAGGAGCACCGATACTTTGATCAACGTAAACTACCGTGCCCACGCACGTCGAGAACGAGTATATGTCGCATATTTAACAACAAGGAGTGTCGTATTTGCTACACACAGCGCGACGATAACAGAAAGAACTGAATTGTTAGTTAATGAAATCAAGACTGCTAGGCAAGCTATAAACATCGAGACGCTGATTGCCGTTGAAGCGAAAATCGTGCGATCTTTGTGGAATGCATACAGGCCATAGTGTGGTATCAGGGAAATATTGTATAAAGCCGAGGCGATCATCGAGGCCGGAATCGCCCAGCTGTATTCGACGTAAACATTCTGGCCAAACCACGTGGATATCCAGGAATGTGACACTATCGCTGTTAGTACTGCCGCGCCTGAAACGATCGTGGTTTGCCATGTGATAGAGCGCATGATCTGCCGAAAATCTATATACGATTTTTCGCGGGCAGCGGTAATGAGAGAAGGATAATTGAATTGCATAATCCCAACTGCGATCACACTACTCAAGCCGCCGGAGATCGTGACGGCTAAAACGTAGGCACCCAAAACATCTAGACCATCAAAATATGCCACAATTTGACGATCTAGAGTGAAGAGCAGTCTGAGCAATAGCGTGCCGCCCAGGAACGGCAAAGCGACAACTAGCCCCTTCCTGACCCATGCCCAATCAACCCGCAGTCGTCCTCGAGGGGTTGTATGGTGCAAGAACAGAAGTCCGAGGATGATTGCAACTACGTTAAAAACTGTCCAACTCCCGAAAACCCACTCGATCTTTCGGAGGTCGCTGGATGCTGCAAACATGATGACTACAGTGAGGGGCATCGCAGCCTGTCTTACCAGAATAACGACACTAGCAGCGAATTGTTTCGAGAGGGCGATCAGCGTTCGATCAATGTCTTGTGCCCATTGCTCGGAGATCGCGATGGTTGCTAACCAGCCGACAATGCTCCAGGGTAGTAAGGTGCTTATTCCAATACCGATGAAGACGGGTGTAGCTATTAATGCGATAGTTCCGAGAATCGCGGCGTGGGAAGTGAGCTTAGTTCTCCACGTTGATCTATCTGATTCAAGAATTTCACGAGTGCTATACGTATAAAAATCCATTCCGAGCGCATAAACGGCATAAGTGGCAGTAGCCGCAACGAGCCCGTAGAGTCCGACCTCAGTCGGTGGCAGAAACATGGCGAGGGCGAAGATCAGTAGGAAGCGCGCCGCGAGTGCAGTGAAACGAAGAGAGGTCGACGCCAAGCGAATAGTACGCTTACGCATAATAGGGCCCTGATTTCTGTGATTACCCTGCTCAGTGAGCGGAATCAACCAATTCTCAAACTAGTCTCGCTCCAGCGATGTCGGGGAATATTGCGCGCAGCTGCGGCTCATATCGAAGGCATGGCCCGCGAAGCTGTCCTGTGAAGAGTGCCTGGGTAAACCTCGTGCGTCATGGTGACAGCAAGATCTTGTTCCGGCACCGCGTACAACTTTCTCCACAGACGTATCGTAGATGCCAACTGTAGTGCGCGCTGCACCGTTGGTGCTGTGAACTACAAGTTCTACGTGCTAAGAACCCCTTGACAAGAAGTCCTGTGACTTGAATCACAGCTTCCTGAACGGGGGCGAGGGTTGCCTGGTGGCAGTGGTGTCACGTCGAACTTTTCCTCTGGCGGACCACAGCTGGCGTTGGAAGCCGTAGTAGGCCCGTCTCGTTGCGACTCTTGCTGCTTCAACGCACGGAGTATTCAACACCGTGAATAGTTGGGTCTTCGCAGCGGGTTGCCGGCGTCTCAGCAATGGCTCGGTTGAGCTCGGGGTGCTCGCGACTCCCAACCTCGAGAAGAAGTTCCTACATCATGCCCGGGAATCGGACTCACCGGTGTGGCTGCCCGATATATATCTGGGGTTGTCCCATGGCGGTGCCACAGTAGCTGCTTGCAGCCCACGCGACGTGATCGTCTCGGTGGTCATGATCGATGGTTTGAACTAACGCCTGATCGTGGTCTCTTCGATCAGGTACTCGGAGATGAGCTACGGGCCGGTTATTCGTGTGTACGTCGAGGCTGCTCCTCGCATGAGCGATGATGATGGGGGTCTGATGCAGGAACAGGTGACTGTTCTGGTTAGGCCGCGAGGGCCAGGTCGTTGTTCATGATGGTCTCGAACTCGATGGGCGTCAAGCGGCCCAGGCGGGCCTGACGGCGCCGGCGGTGGTAGGTTCGCTCGATCCAGGTCACGATGGCGATGCGCAGCTGTTCACGGGTGGCCCAGGAGCACCGGTTCAGGACGTTCTTCTGCAGCAGGCTGAAGAATGATTCCATGGCCGCGTTGATGCTCCTATATCTGTCAAGCCGCAGTTTGGAGGGATGGTCGGGCTTCGCGGATGGGGCGCATCGCGGCCCAGAGTTCGCGGGCGAGAAGACGTTTCAGACACCGGATGATTTCGGACTTTGTCTTGCCTTCGGTGATCCGGCGGGCGACGTAGGCCTTGGTGGGTTCGTGGTGCTGCATTCGAACGATGACGACGCGATAGAGCGCGGCATTCGCTTGCCGATGGCCGCCACGATTGAGCCGGTGTCGGGTGGTCATCCCCGACGATGCAGGGATCGGGGCGACTCCGCAAAGCCTGGCGAATGCGGCCTCTGAGCGGATCCGTTCCGGATTGTCACCGGCGACGATCAGCATCTCGGCCGCGGTGTCAGGACCGACCGCGAAGGCTTTCGCGAGGTCGGGAGCGACCTGCGCGGTCAGCTCTGCCAGGAGCTTCTCATGCCCGGAGATCTCGGCGTCCAGCACTTCCCACCGACGAGCGATCGACCGCAACGTGTGCTTGGTCGACGCGATGATCGTGGTTACTTGGCCCGGACGAAGCGCCGCGCAACGGTGAATGAGCGCCATCTTCGATAGCGGCTGCAGCTCCTGACGCAGATCATCGGGGGCATTCACGATGACCTGCTTGAGGCTGATCATCGCGGATGTTCGCGCCTTGACAGCGATGTCCTTGGCGACCTTGATCTGACGGATCATCTCCACGGTTCCGTCAGCTGACTTCGGGATGGCCGTGGCCAGGCCCGCGAGAACTGCCCTGGCTGCATTCTCAGCATCGATCGTGTCGGACTTGCCTCGCAACCGCCGGTCGCGACGGTCCGTTCTCATCACCTCCAGCGTCCCAATTCCACGACGGCGCACTGCGCCGGCCAGGCCTGCACCATAGGAACCGGTGCCTTCGATACCGAAGGTGAGCTTCCCGCCGAACGATTCGCCCCAATCGACCAGCTGACCGTAGCCACCGGAATCCGCCGCGAAAGACCGGCGATCCAGGACCACGCCGAGCTCATCGATCGCGACGGCGACGTGGACGTGTTTGTGAGTGTCTACGCCGACAACGACTCGACGGTGACAGGGTGAGTGACACTGGCCGGTCGGGTGGACGGGACTGTGATGGGACTGTTGCGATCAGGCTCCTATGAGGTCACGCCCGCCCGGCCAGCACCACGAGGGTGATGCGCCTCCTGACGGACGACAGATCAACAGCAAGGACACCCAGACTTCGAGGTCAGTCGTCAGCAAGAGTCAGGCCGCCAGGAGGTACTCGACACTCTCACAGTCGCCGCATGACGCGACTCTGCCCATCGAGCCGACGAGATTGTGGACGGTGAGTTCGCGGCGCAGTTTCCTGCTTCGAAATTGCGATCCTCTGTCCGAATGGACGATGCAGCCGTTCACGACTCCGCGCATCCGGGCGGCGTTGCGGACGGCGCGGACCGCGAGCGACGCTTTCATCCTCGAGTCCATCGAGTAGCCCACGATCCGACCGCTGAAGGCGTCTTTGACAGCGCAGAGGTAGAGCTTGCCCTCAGCGGTCTGGTGTTCGGTGATATCGGTCAGCCAGAGCTGGTTCGCCCGGTCCGCTTCGAACCTGTGCCGCTCACGCCCGTGCTCGTCGATGACGACGCAGAGATCATCGTGAACGGCAGGGCCGGGCTTCTTGCCGTTCTTGCCGCGCTTCTTCCCGAACACGCTCCACCAGCCGTTCTCCGACGCGATCCGCCACGCCGTCCGATCCGACATCGCCTCACCGCCCTCGACACGGGTCTCATCGGCGAGGAGCCGATACCCGAACTCCGGATCATCGCGGTGAGCGTCCAACAGCGCGTTCGCCCGATATGCCTCCTCCAACTCCCGCCCGGTCACGGGGGTTGCCCGCCAGCGATAGTACGGCTGGCGCGCGAGCTTCAATACCCGGCACGACACCACGACAGGGATGCCGTCCGCGGCGAGCTCGCTCACGAGCGAGTAGAGCCTTTTCCCGGCAGATGAGCCTGGGACAGATACGCGGTCGCGCGACGCAGGACCTCAACTTCCTGCTCAAGCAGACGGTTGCGCTTGCGGAGCTCGCGCAGCTCCACGGACTCCGACCTCGTCTCACCCGGCTGCTCACCGGCTTCGATCCGCGCCTGACGCATCCACTTGTCGAGAGTCCCGACATGGACACCGAAGTCCTTCGCGATCTGCGCGAGCGTGACCTCCGGATCACGACTCTCCGCAACGCGGATCACGTCGTCGCGGAACTCCTTGGGAAACGGCTTAGGAATGAGGACATCCTTCCAGGCCAGCCCTCTCGGCTAGCCACGTTCGATGTCACCTGTTCCTGCATCAGACCCCTTTGGCCCGAGTCGTAGGGCGAAGAGTAGCTGTCGTGAGGTAGTCACAGCCAGCCTTTCGATGAACGCTGGCGTGCTGCCCGGGCGGCATCTGTGCCGCTCGCGCTATCTCCGGAGTTACGGGAAGTGCGACAGCGCTGCGATGCGCGTTCGAAGACATGCGCGCCTGGTTGACTCGATAGGATAGGCGCGAACGGGGGACAGGTTGCCCCTGGGCCAGGTAGACTATTCAGGGAGACGAAGTGTCTGTTCTCGAGGGATCAAGTATCCTCATCACCGGTGGGACCGGTTCATTCGGCAAGGCTTTTATCCGATACGCCCTCGATAATTTGAACCCGCGTCGACTCGTTGTCTTCTCTCGCGATGAGCTGAAGCAGTACGAGGCTCGACAACTCTTCAATGATGACCCACGTCTTCGATGGTTCATCGGAGATATTCGTGACGAGCGTCGACTGGCTCGAGCTCTTCATGGAGTTGACTATGTAGTTCATGCTGCTGCTCTAAAGCAGGTGGACACCGCCGAGTACAATCCCTTCGAGTTCGTTAAGACAAATGTCTTGGGTAGCCAAAACGTCATTGAAGCATCGATTGATGCTGGAGTTAAAAAGGTCGTTGCGCTCTCGACAGACAAGGCTTCGAGCCCGATTAATCTTTATGGCGCAACTAAGTTGACTGCCGACAAGCTCTTCATCACGGGGAACCACTACGCGGCTGCGTATCCCACCCGATTTTCCGTGGTGCGGTACGGGAATGTAATGGGGTCTAGGGGATCAGTTATCCCGTTTTTTCGGAAGCTGGGTGAACAAAATAAGGCGTTGCCGATCACTGACCTCAGATGCACAAGATTTTTCATTACGCTTCCGGAAGCGGTGGAAATGGTTGTGGAAACGTTTGAGCTGATGCAAGGAGGCGAACTTCTCGTTCCGCGGATCCCGTCAATGCGGGTAACGGATCTGGCACACGCGGTTGTGCCGGGGGCGGAGCTAGTAGACGTCGGGCTGCGGCCAGGTGAGAAATTGCATGAAGAAATGATCAGCCCGGAGGAAGGGCGCCGTGCGGTGAGTGTTCAGGACGGCAAATACTTCATCATCCAACCGGACATGGCCTCATGGGGGTACAGCGCCCCAGCGGGCGCAGTTCCAGTCCCAGAGGGGTTTGCTTACCGGTCTGATGTGAACGACCAATGGTACACGCGCGAAGAGATCGCGACCATCATCGGAGCAGGGATCTAGATCGTCGAAGTAGATACCTAAACATCGCGCTGCTCGGACGTTGGTTACTTGGTTCTGAGTGGCCTGGGGTGTGGTGAGAGCGACGTGGAGTTTGAGGAGGGAAGGGCGCTATGGGGGCAGATTGGCTAGTAACAGGCGGAACCGGGCTTCTCGGTGCAAACGCCCTCGTTCAATTGAGCGAGTCGGGAAGTGCAGTTGGTGTCGCCCGGTCAGCTCCGTTGCGTCGAAGCGGTAGGGCCGACTTCGTGATCGCAGATTTAAGCTCTTCGCAGGATCGTGATGGGCTGGTCGATCGGGTTGCTCCGCGGAACATTCTTCATGCTGCAGCAATCGCTACGATTGAGGGTTGCGAGTCGGACCCCGTGGCTACACGCGAGTTGAATGTTCGGAGTGCGGAGGATCTCGCTGGACAGGCTAAGACGGTTGGATCTCGATTTATTTTCATTTCGACAGACGCGGTTTTCGACGGTGAACGCGGTGAGTACGCCGAGGGGGATCCGACGAATCCGACCACGGAGTACGGTCGGAGTAAGGTCGAGGCGGAACAGCGTGTGCTCGCAGCGAACCCTGACGCAGTGGTCGCTCGAGTGAACTTCTATGGGTGGAGCCCGTCAGGGACACGAAGCCTTGCGGAGTACTTTATTAACGCGCTCTCAAGGGGCGGGGGCGCTGGTGGGTTTACGGACGTGACTGTGAGCACGACCTACGTCAAACATCTCATCGCGGCGCTTCAACAGCTCGCTACTACGGACGAGTCCGGGATCTTCCACGTTGTCGCAGGGATAGGCGCGTCAAAGTATGAGTTCGGGCGTGAAGTTGCGCGTGCGTTTGGTTTTGACCCAGAACTGATTGAGCCAGTGCTATCGACATCAGTTCTTTCAACTCCGCGTGGCTCTGATCTGCGTCTTCGCACAGATAAGCTTGACGCAGTGCTCGGTGCGCGGTTGCCATCGAGCGTCGCCGGGATCAACGACCTTAGACTCGACAAAGCGAACGGCCACGCACAGGCAGTCGCGCGTTACCGAAGCTGAACGGAGCCACAAGATGGAATTTTCGATCGCAGATCGTCGAATCGGCCAGGATCAACCGACCTATTTCATCGCTGATATTGCGGCAAGTCACGACGGCGAGTTAAGCCGTGCAATTGATCTCATTTATCTTGCTGCTGAAGCTGGCGCCGAGGCTGCAAAGTTCCAAAACTTTACGGCTAGCGAGATCGTCTCTGACCGTGGTTTCGCAGAGCTCGGCGGCAACTTAGGACACCAGGCAAGCTGGTCCAAACCTGTAACTCAAGTCTACGCGGAGGCGTCTATCCCCGCAGAATGGACGCCGGATTTAAAGCACGCCTGTGATGATGCGGGGATACACTATTTCTCGACTCCGTACGACTTGCCGACCATCGACATGCTCGCCCCGTTTGTCCCCGCATTCAAGATCGGTAGTGGCGATATCACGTGGCTTGAAGCGGTCGAGCACATCGCGTCGAAAGGAAAGCCGGTACTGGCAGCAACAGGAGCTTCGACGCTCGAAGACGTAGTACAACTCGTTGATTCGGTGACGAAACACACTGATGAGTTCGTGCTGATGCAGTGCAACACCAATTACACCGGTAGCCGCGATAACTTTGGCTATATCTCTCTGAATGTGCTCAAGTCATACGCGGTGATGTTCCCAGACCTTATACTTGGTCTTTCGGACCATACACCTGGGCACGCGACAACCCTCGGTGCGATCGCGCTCGGTGCGCGCGTCGTGGAGAAGCACTTTACGGATGATACGCGACGTGAAGGGCCCGACCACGGCTTCTCGATGGACCCTGCATCGTGGCGTGAGATGATCGACCGATCGAGGGAACTCGAAAGCTCTCTCGGAGGGCTTGTCAAGCGGATCGAAGACAACGAGCTTGACACAGTGGTTGTCCAGCGCCGTGCAGTTCGTGCTCGCCGACCAATACGGGCTGGCGAACGTATCGAGCGGGATGACCTGATCGCCGTCCGCCCGGCTCCTCGAGGGTTAGTTCCCGCCAATCAGATTGCACATGTCGTCGGACGCATTGCGGCGCGGGATCTCGCCTCCGATGACGGAATCGCTTGGAGCGACCTTTCGGCTATCGAGTGATGCGCGCGCTCTACGTTTCCCCGACCGAGGGTGTGCACGACCGTCGGTTTGTCGACGCGATAGCCGATTCCGGTGCGCAGGTGGCTTCGTTTCGATGGAGCGAGGCAACAGTAGAGTCACTCGCGACAGAGATAGAGGTACGCCAGCCGGAAGTCATTATGGCTGGCCCTATACCCACCGCAGCTTACGGGGTGACGACCATCTGGAACGGCCCGTTAGTCGCAACCTCATGGGGGTTTGATCTCATGAGTGACGTTGAGAGTAGCACTCCCATGCGCACTCGTGCGGGGCGGGTACTAAGACGCGCACAGGTGACAATTACCGACAACGACGCTGTCACCGCTCGGGCAATACAACTGGGGGCTCTTCCGAGCAAGGTAGTCAGTTTCCCCTGGGGTGTCGACCACGAAGTGTTTGTACAGGAGGGGCCCAATCTCAGGCGAGAGCTCGGGATCAATAGAGACGATGTCGTGATTCTTAGCGTACGAACGCATGAGCCACTCTATGACGTTCAGACGCTAGTTCGAGCATTCATCACGATTTCTCATGAGACTCCGTCAGCCCGTCTTGTTCTTGGTGGGGTTCACGGCTCCACGACGGCTTTGCTACGCAAAATGCTTGAACAGGCTGGCCTCGTTGAGAGAGTTCGGTTCCCTAGGCCACTATCTGGTCCCGCCTTAGCTGCTCTCTACAGGACGGCAGACATCTACGTGAGCACCTCTCCTGTCGACGGCAGTTCAGTCTCGTTGCTGGAGGCTATGTCGTGTGGGTTACCTGTTGTCGTCACAGACGTTCCAGGTAATAAGCAGTGGGTTGATCAGGAAACTGGGTGGCGTTTTGCTGCTGGAGATTCTCGTGACCTGTCAGGTATATTGCAGACGATGGCCGCAGATCTAACCGCACGTACGCGCCGGGCGGAAGCCGGTAGATCCCGGGCGCGAGAGTACGCTGACTGGGCGTTCGGTAAGCGGGCGCTTGTCAACGCTCTGCAGACCGCGATAGCGTCCCATAACCCAGAAGAGGCAGGATGAGGATAGCGGTTATCCAAGCGCGGATGGGGTCACAACGGTTGCCTGGGAAGGTCCTGGCTGATCTTGGCGGGCGTCCGATACTGGAGCATGTAGTCGCAAGATTGCGACGTGCAAGTACCGTAGATGTGGTTGTCGTTGCAACGTCGACTGCGCCGACTGACGACGAGTTGCAGTCGTTTTGTGAGGCCTATGGCGTCGATGTTGTGCGTGGTGACCAGTTCGACGTGCTCGAGCGGTTCGGCCAGGTGTTGGATCTTTACCCGGAGGCAGATGAGGTTATCCGTGTAACAGCTGACTGCCCATTCATTGACCCAGATGTTGTGGACGAGGTGGTCAACGCCTTGAGCGACGCGGATTATGCAACGAATCGGTTGCCTCCGCCACATCCTCGAACATATCCGGTGGGGCTAGACGTGGAAGTTGCGAGCCGGTCGGCGCTTCTGCGCGCCCGATCCGAGGCGACAGCACCCGTGGATCGCGAACATGTTATGCCGTTTCTGTATGCCGTGCCAGGGCGGTTCAAAGTGCGAGTCCTAGACCTGGACGAAGATCTCTCGAGACATCGGTGGACGGTTGATACGCCAGAGGACCTTGCAGTGGTACGAGCGTTGTACGCGAAGCTTCTTGGAGAGCCATTTGGGTGGAGGGAGGTCCTCGAGATTGCGCGCAAAAACCCTACTCTAGAGGTGCTGAATTCCGCTATTAGACAAAAATCGCTCGACGTAGTCGATTCGCGATGGGAAGGCGCCGTTTCCGCTGAACCACCTGCGTCCGACAGGAAGAAATAACCGGTCTCATCAAATGCTAGGGGCTATGGGCGGGGTAGTAAGCATTAATTGGAGCACCCAGCGGTTGCGAGGCTAACTGGGGTGTCCCGCACCATTGGCGTGTGACGCACGGAGAGTGATCCGTACTGGCCGTCAGAAGCAGTGAAACCCACAACAATAGTGCGTGTTTCGCTAGGAGGATTTTCAACGTTTATCTTTACGGCCGGTCGGCCGACATGGGTGACAGCCGAAAAACTTACGGGCTCCCCATTCACAGATACTGTGGCGGCTGTCGCTCCGACTGGTCCGTAGAGTACAAGATCGGTCGATATAACGCCCTTTGGGAAGAACCGCGCAGGCGAGATGTACGGAGCAAGAGCGTCAACGTCGTCCGGGGCAAGTGTGTTCGTTAGCGTAGCAGTAGTCGTGAACGTCGAAGGCTCCGGGCTGCATTGGGCGGATGCAGCAACGATCTCAAGTTGCATGTAGTAGTCGAGCTTACCTTCGGTGATGTCGTTGACGTAGACGCCAAGCAGAGTCTCGAACTCATTCGTCGAGGGCAGCGTGCCCGACAGTCGTGTCTCACCGATTAGCTCAGCCTCCGCAACGTCAGTGGGAACGTACATCAGCCGTCCTTCATTGATCGCCTTGGTGAGGGCTTCGAGCAGAGCTTTGGGATCAGCCGAACCGGATGTCACGGCGTCGAAGATCGTCCCGGCTGCAGTTGCGAAGAAGGCATCCTGCAGTTCAGGTTGCTTGATCTCTGCATAGATCTGATTGAGAAGGTAGGAGACGGCGTTATCGGCGTTGAGCTCGACAGGCTGGTCTGCGATCTCAACGTTATACCCCTCGATTTCGACGTATTCAGGAACAGTTACTGGTCCGGTCGCCTGCAGCAGGTAGCTGAGAGCCACAGGGTCGAAGGAAACGACAGCGTCTACGGGCGTTCCAAATGATTCTGCCCAGAATGCACGCACGATCTCGGCGGTTTCAGAGAATTCCGGCGACAACGTCGTGTCTTGAACGTAGCGTCCGATTTTGTCGCCGTAGAGGGCGACAGTCTCTGGATCCAGATCGATGATGGGCGTCGCGCGGCCATTGTTGAAATCGCCACTCGATGCCTGCTGCGTGATGCTGATCCTGCCTTGATCAGCTGTCAGGAGCACGAGAGCCGCGGGGTTACCTCCGGTACCGCGGGACTCGGCATTGTTCTGGAACATCATCAGATAGTTGCGTGGACCGTCCGCGCCGAGCGCGGTCGGCAGAACGCCGATGATGTCCTTCGCCGGGCCGAGCATGGGTTGAAGCTCATCGACTGCGCCTGTGAGCTTCACGAGCGCGTCCGCAACTTGCGGGATCAATGCGTTCTGATCGATCGTCTCGAGTTCCGTTGCGGCTTTGTCAACGGTTTCGGCCGCCTGCGTCACAGCCGCCTGCATCTCGGTGATCGCCTCGAGATTCACGGCGCCATCAACGGGCGTAAGCGCCTTGATATTCAGCGATGTTGCTGGGGTCAACGCGCCCGTCACCAGGTCATCGGTCACTATCGCCGCGGTGCGAACGGCGTGCAGGTTGGCCCCGACGACCGGGATCCACTCCAGGCTTTTCCAGACCTCGTCGTCGGTCTGTTCACGCGCATCGGCGGTCAGCGACGCAAGCTGCGTGGTGGTGGCGACCGCGTCTTCGGCGTCGCCAGCGAGAATCTGATCTTTCGCGACCGTCGCAAGCGGCATCGCCTGCTGCAGAGAGTCCCTCGCTGACATCGCGCGATCGAACACGCGCAGACCGACGACTACCGCGACAGTGATCAGCGCGACGACCACAAGGAAGACTGCGAACCCGATCCAACGGCGACGCTTGCGGCGGCGCGCCTTGGCCAGCTCGGCCTCAGTCGGTGGCGCGTCGTCACGCTCAGCATCGCTGATCAGATCATCGATCGAGGGCTTGCGCTCCGGCGCCTCGGAGGCAGCTTGCGGCTTATGACTTTCACGCGCGGCGCGGCGGCTGAGGGGCTTGTCAGATTCCACACAGTCATCTAAGCATCCGACGTGTGCTCGAACCTGTCGATTATCTGCTGACCTTACGTGAGCGCTGCGCGCACGATCCGCTCGACATCATCGATGGCCGGCGCAAGCTGAGATGCCGAGAGCTCGTACGTCTCGCGTGATCGGCGGTAAGGGTCGATGACATCGTCGTTCTCGGGGGCGGCCGCCGCCATGCCCCGTTGGCCAGTGACGGCGAGAGCTACCGCTCGCACGCGTTCACGCGGGTCATCGCCTGCAGCTTCAGCTGCGGCGCGCGCATCGTCGGTGCTGAGGCTCTGGGCGAGCCTCGCGAACTCTCTCACAGTGAACGTGCGACGTAGCGCTCCGGGAACAAGCTGCACCGCGTACGATCGGTGCTCCCGCGCCATCGTAAGGATGAGGTCTGCGTCCTTCAGCATCGGATCGATGAGGTACCGGGCGCGATGATCCGCAGCAGCGTAGGCGGTTGCGCCGAGTTCAACCGCGAGCTCTTGTGCTGGCTCAGTCATCTCGTGATCGACCAGCGCGTGAGTGCCGGCGCTGTGCACTCGGACGCCGAGCGGTTCAAGCTTGGCGCGAAGCAGTACCTCAGCCATGGGGGAGCGGCAGATATTGCCTGTGCACACGGTCAGGATCGTCGGGCGGATCTCGGAAGCGGTTGCCGTCACTGATTCGCGGAGAATTGGACTAGGCGTTGATGGCTCATCCGTTGTCGGTTGTGCGGCGAGCCGCCGCCATTCTCGACGACTAACGCCGTTGGGCACGCCGTCGGAAAATCGAATCGCCATGGCTTAACAATAGGTGCCTCGTCTTACGGTCGACCCATCCCGTAGTAGGCCCATCCAGCTGCGCGCCAGGCGGCGGCGTCGAGGCAGTTGCGTCCGTCGATGACGATGGTGTCCGAGACCAGGGAGGCCGCGTGCTCGGGGGAGAGCTGACGGCGGTATTCGTCCCACTCCGTGACGACCACGACTGCGTCAGCTCCACGGAGCGCATCGTCGCGCTCGTGGACATAGTTCAGCTGCGGGTGCTTGCGACGAGCGTCCTCAATCGCCTGGGGGTCGGTGACTGTGACCTCGGCGCCGAGGCCCTTGAGCCGCACCGCGACATCGAGCGCTGGGGAATCGCGAGTATCGTCGCTGTGGGGCTTGAACGCGGCACCGAGCACGGCGACTTCTTGCCGACGATCCCGTCGTTGAAAGCGCCGACGACGACGTTGGCGGCGTGTTCGCGGCGGCGCAGATTGATGGCGTCGACCTCGCGGAGGAATGACACCGATTCGCCTCGTCCGAGTTCTTCTGCGCGAGCAGCGAACGCGCGAATATCCTTCGGCAAACAGCCGCCGCCGAAGCCGATACCAGCACCCAAGAAGCGGCGTCCGATGCGCGTATCATGACCGATGGCGTCGGCAAGCTGGGTGACATCTGCGCCGGTGACTTCGGCAATCTCAGCCATCGCGTTGATGAACGAGATCTTGGTCGCGAGGAAAGCATTCGCGGCGCCGACTCGGTGGTGCTCGAGGGCGTGAAGTTCGTCGGCACCGGCCCCGGGACGACCCGCACAGCGGGCTCGGCTGTGATCACTCAGTCGGATATCGACGAGACGGAGTGGCATAGCCAGCCCGAGATCATCGCGTGGCTTATCGATCACCCGATCGGATGGCTCTGGCTTCTGCTGCTCGGCGTTCCCGCGATCGGGCTTCCGGTGCTTGCGCGTCGCAACCGCAACCATCGTGATCTGCGTCGCAAATTCGAAGCGGCCATGCTGCAGTACGGCGCCCAGCAGGTCGCGACGTACGGGAATGGCAGCGCCGAGGACGTTGCTCCGCCCGAGCAGGAGATCACCGCGGTTGCGGAGGAGCGCATCTCCGGGACGGTGGTCGCGCCCGCAAGGCCCAACATCCTGCGCCAAGAGGTGTCAGTCGATGCCGCCGAGCGGGTGGAGAACCCGCGCACGCTTGACGACCTGCGCTCCGGGGCACTCGCCGGGCGGCAGTTCAGCTCTATGCAGGACTTCGCGATCGCCGCCGTCCTCGACGCAGGGTACCCCGTCAGCACCGTCGCGAAGCTGTTCCGCTTCTCGACGTGGCGACTGCAGGAGTGGGTCGTCGCTCGCGCGGAGCGGGAGCAGCTGGACACGAGGCACGGCCACGACGAAGACGCTCAGCGCGTCACGCGGTTGCCTGTAGCGACCGGTGATCCCTAATCGACCGGAGCGCCGCCGCGCCGCTTCGCTCGCATGCCGAGGTACATGTGCCCGACCGACATCACGATGATCGCGGCCGCGGCACCGACGAGCGTGTAGAGGGCGCGCTCGCCGATCGCGAAGAGCAGATCGTGGGTCGTCCCCGTCGTCTGGAGCACCACAGCGGGCGTCAGCAGCATCGCGAACACCCAGTAGGGAAGTTTGAGATTCGCGTAGGCGGCGCCGAGCGTGAGCGCGAATGCGATGACCGTGATCACGGTGGGGAAGTGGTGCAATGCCGCCACGACGACCACGGCGAGTAGGGCGCCGGCGAACGTCCCTCCGACTCGCTCCAGCCTCCGCCTGGCGGAATCGGCGTAGTACGGCTGTACGACGACGAAGAAAGTCAGGATGATCCACCACGACGCGGGATCGAGCCACCACATGCAGACGTACGCGGCGATGCCGATGAGGATTCCGAGCGCCGCAGCGAAGTGCCGTGCGGTGTGACCGGGCACTGAGCGGGGAGTCTTCACACCCACCGCCCGGATGACGAACGCGCCCATCAGCGTCGTCCACAGCCCGCCGGCAGCGACATAGGCCATCGTGACGAGGCCCGAGACGAGCGAAGCATCCGCGGCTACGGTGTCGCCCGGAAGAGCGACATACAGGTTTCCGATGAGAGCAAACGCCACCAGCGGACCGGCGAACGCACCCATCAGGTGCCATCCGCGCGCCGCCGACAGCCCGGTGCCGATGCCGATCACGGCCATGAAGAGCGCGCCGAGCAGCGGGACAATCCCGCAGCAGGAGTGCGGCGCCCATGAGTAGAGGAGTGAGGACCGACGCCGCGAGGGCCAGCCGCCGGTGGGTGAAGAGCCCCATCAGTGCGGGCAGCATTCCCAAATACCAGAGGCTGCTGTTCACATGCAGGGGCGAGGCGCTCAGCGCGATCATCGGCGCAACGACGAGCAGCGCCATGACGACGGTCATCGCGACTCCGGTCTTACGCGCTGTGGGCGGTGGCGACTCTACTGACATAGCCTCACGCTATTCGACCGAGGCGTCGGTGGTTCGATGTGACCCTCCGCAGCACCCTGAAGCGCTGTAATCGTGCCGAGCGTCAGGCGAGTTCGTCGAGCACGAGCTCCCCGCGTGCGTTGAGGTGTTCCACCATGCGCTCGAGCCTCTTCGGGTCGATCGTAGGCGTCTTGGCTTCGTCGAATGCAAGCACCAGAGGAATGCTCGGGTGAATCCAGATGGTCAAGCGACCGACGGCGTTCTTCTCATCGGGAATCCACGTCATCATGAAGCTCTCGTTACGCCGGAGCTTCGTCGCGATCACGATCTTCAAGTGCGCAAGCGTTCCGTCTTCAACCTCGATCGGAGGACGCGAGCTGTTGTACTCGAGAGTTCCCATGAAGCGAAGACTACTCCGTAATTGAGCCCCGCTAAATGAGCGCCGCGCGCAGCACGCGGGCGGCCTCGTCGACGCCAGGGACGAGCTGCTCAGTGGGGGTCGTGTCTGTCACCCCTCAACAACGGGAGGCGAGCCAGGGGAGATATCCCCGTGGCCGTGTTCTCGTCGTGGCAATACGATTCCGTTCAACACGATGAGGAGTTCTCATGGACGAGACCGGCTGGGTGGTTGCAGTTGTTGCGGTGTGGATCGCCCTCAGCATTCCGATCGGAGTGATCGCCGGAGGTCTGATCAAGCACGGGCACGACGGGGAGGCGTAGGGGCGGCTACGCTCGTCGCGGGGATGTTGCTCGCAATTCGACTGGTTCCGCAATGGCGGAAGACGCAGTCCGATTTTTTGGCGCTCATGGATGGAGCAACAGCGTTCGTCGCGCTCCTCGCTGTCAGCATCGGAGCACTCGGGACGGATCTGTTCGGCACCTTGCAGTCGGTTGGTGGGACGCTCCTGCTGGGGTTCGTGTTCTCGGGGCTGATCTACGGGCTCGCCTGGGTGGTCATTACCGCTCGCAGGGGGCGGAAACCGCCCGCGCCAGAGGACGAGATCTGATCACGACTTCTTGCTGACGCGACTGATTCTGCACCACTGCCAGATCGCGCTGCGGTCAGGCACAATGGAGGGGTGTACGTGTCCATCGAGATGATCACGGTGCTCATCGGCACCGTGTCGATCCTGCTTGCATTCGCTGGCGCGTTCGGCTGGATGGTCCACCGCATGGATCTTCTCGAGAACCGGCTTGAGTACAAGATCGGTGCGCGGATCGATGGGCTCGGTCGCAAGATCGGCGCGCTCGATGAAAGGCTGAGCGCGCGGATCGATGCGCTTGATGTGAAGCTGAGCGCACGGATCGACAGAGTCGCCGACGAACTCGTCGAAGTCAAGATCGCGATCGCGCGCGTCGAAGGGCCGCCGCGTCACCTGCTCCCTGCCCGCTGAGTGGCACTGCGGAGCCTCGGCATGCCGAGGTGCTGATCACGCCCGTCCTGTCGACGGTCGCTCGGTCGGAATCGCGTCGGCGTAGCTTTTATGCGCTTGAATGAGCCTGGGGAACTCTTCAAGGACGGCAACATGACATCGACTCCTCCCGGGTGGTACCCGGATCCTTCGGCTGCCCGCGAGGGCGACCTGCGCTGGTGGGACGGGGCGGTGTGGACTGCACACGTGCACTCGGTCGAACAGCCTGCGTCGATGCTGCCGCCGCCCGCGGCATCCGCTCTGCAGACCGCCCCGCAGGGGCGACGGCTGCCGATCTGGGCCTGGATCCTCATCGGGATCGCCGTGGTCGTGCTCGGCGTCGTGCTCGCGCCGGTGTTCGCTCCGCTGTGGCTCGTGGTGCTCATCACCGGAATCGTCGCACTCGTGAAGAACACGCCCACTTGGCTTCGATTCCCGAATCGCAAGGTGGCGACGATCGTCACGGCGGTGGCGGCGGTCGGGTTCCTTATTACCGGCAACATCAGCACCGGGGTGTTCGGGTCGTCGAAGGAGGAGCCTTCGGGTTCGGTTGCTGTCTCGGTTTCGCCTTCTGCTTCTCCTTCTGTCTCTCCGTCTGTATCTGCTGTGCCGGAAGACGAGCTGGTGGCCTTCGCGGGGGTGGCGGGGACCGTCACCGACACGTCGACGACCGCGGGGCGCACCGCGCTCGAGGTGCTCGAGGCGCTGCCGATCAAGGGGCGCGCCGCGAAGACCGGATATGACCGCGACAACTTCGGGCAGCGCTGGCTCGACGTCGACCGCAACGGATGCGACACCCGCAACGACACTCTCGCGACGCAGCTGACGGGCGTCGTGCGCTCCGGGCCGTGCAAGGTGACGTCGGGCGTCTTGGATGACCCGTTCACGGGGAGCATCATCGCGTTCGAGCGCGGCCAGGGCACATCGGAACTCGTGCAGATCGACCACGTCGTCGCGCTATCGGATGCCTGGCAGAAGGGCGCCCAGGCGCTCACCGTTGACCAGCGCGCGTCCTTCGCGAATGACCCCATCAATCTGCTCGCCGTCGACGGAAAAGCCAACTCGCAGAAGGGCGACGGAGACGCGGCGACCTGGCTGCCGTCGAACAAGGAATTCCGGTGCGAATACGTCGCGCGTCAGATCTCGGTGAAGGCCGCCTACGGATTGTGGGTCACGCAGCCCGAGCACGACGCCATCGCGCGGGTGCTCTCGGATTGCACGGATCAGCCGGCGATCACGTCTGCGTATGCGGTGGTGGCACCTGTCGTTCCTGAGCCGGTGCCTCTGCCGGTTGAGCCTGCGCCTGTTGCTCCTGCTGAGCCGGTGCCTTTTGTGGCGCCAGCCGAACCGGCTCCTGCTCCGGCCCCCGCGCCGGATGTGTACTACGAGAACTGCGATGCGGTGCGGGCAGCAGGTGCGGCGCCGATCTACGCCGGCGACCCGGGCTACAGCTACAAGCTCGACCGCGACAAGGACGGCGTCGCGTGCGAGTAGGTGGGGAGGGGGCGCCGCTGCCGAACCCCGATCGGCTTGGTGAGAACCAGGGGGTATGCCCCCGTATCGGCGCTGAGAGGTCGAACCTAGGATTCGAGAGACGACCGAATGAGGCCTGCCTCGTCGGCGAGATGAAGAAGCTCGGCCTCGGTGCATCCCCTCCGCGCCGGGGTCGAGTTTCTCTGTCGCGGGTTATCCACAGATTCACGAACCTTTGTTCTAGTGTCGGTGGTGGCTGAGAGTATGAAGTATGGCCACCTTCACAGACGTCGCAGCGCTGATTCCCACCCTGTGTGGGCAGCTCGCCGACGGTGCGGGTGCCGATGCTGCGCGGGTTTCGCTGATGTCCATGGCAGACGCTGATGTCGTCAAGGTTCTTCACGAAGTGTCTGAGCTCGTGACCCAGGCCGAACAGATTCAGGTGGTTGCTGCGGGAGTCATCGCCGCGCGCTCCACGCGCGAGCGCGGGCACTCCGGGCTCTCGCAATCGCGCGGCCACCGGTCGGCGGCGTCCCTCATCCAAGACGTCACCGGGTCGACGAAGGCAGACGCGAGTCGTAAGGTGCGAGTCGGCGAGGCCCTGCTCGATGACGGGCGCACCGAATGGTTCGGCGGGGCGGATGCTGGCGGGACGGATGCTGCGCAGCCCACAGGTTCGCCAGCGGACGGGTTGCCGGCAGACGGGTTGCAGCCGGGGGACGAGGAACGCGCTGCGCGCGGGCCGTGGTTCCAGCCACTGAACCACGCCTTGCGCGGAGGGACGCTGACGTCAGCGCAGTTCGACGCGATCCGGCGGGGGCTGGGTGACCCGCCTGCGATCGACAGTGTGGCTGCGTGGACGCAGGCCGCGGATCATCTCGTCGCAGAAGCCGCCGTGCGGACGGTCGAAGAACTCCTGCAGCAGGCGCGCACAGTGCGTGATCTGCTCGATCCGGAGGGCGCTGAGGCGCGGTACTTGGCGCGGTTCGAGAAGCGATCCTTCCGCACGTGGCGCGATCAGGACGGGCAGAAGCGCGCGAGCATGGTGCTCGATGACGAGGGTGATCTCTTTGTCGAGACAGTGCTCGCCGCGGCGTTGCGGCCGCGTCGTGGTGGTCCGCGGTTCGTTGATCCTGACGAGGAGAAGCGGGCAGCGACCCTCGTCGATGACACCCGCACGAACGACCAGCTCGCATACGACTTGATCATGGATGTTCTTCGCGCTGGCACTCTCGCCGACGTCAAGAATGTCTTCGGCACGCGTCAGGCCGGAGTACGGCTCGTGCAGGTCGTCGACGCCGACGGTCGCCCCGCCGCGGTCGCGCACAGCGAAGACCATTTGATGTCCGTGCCGAAAGCAGTGGCAGAGCAGCGGATGTGCGAGAGCGGATTCGTGCCCGTGACGATCGACACGTTCGGAAATGCGCTCGATGTGGGCCGAGAACAGCGACTGTTCACTCCGAAACAGCGCATTGCGCTCGCCGCGCGTGATGGCGGATGCCGGTGGCACGGATGCGATCGGCCCGCATCGTATGGCGAAGCCCACCACATCGACGAGTGGGAGCGAGATCATGGTCGCACCGATATCGATCGCGGAATCCTGCTCTGCCGCTACCACCACATGACTCTGCACAACGGCAAGTGGCGCATCACTCGCGACGGCAAAGACGACTTCATCCTGCGAAGTTCATCGGGCGAGGCGTTTGCGCTGAGACCGCGCACCGTGCTCAGCTACGCCTTCGGCGGGATCGATCCACCGCCTGCACGGTTCAGGGCGGGTGCTGTCGATGGGCGCAGCACGGGCAATGTGGCGTGACCCGTCCGGAGAACTCCGCCGGGGGCTACCCGTTCTCGACCTTCGAGAGGGGGTGGATGCTGCGGATCGCGCAGCATCCGATGATCGTCCCGAGGGTGTTCGCGATCACGTCAGAGATCGTCGATACGCGCTCCGGAACCACCAACTGGACCAGCTCGATGAGCACGCTCGTCGAGAAACCCGCCAAGATCACCCACCACGCATTCAGGCGCGGCCACGCGACCGCCACCAGCAGACCGAACGGAACGAAGAGCGCGATATTCGCTACGAACTCAAACACCGTGTAACTGGTCTGCAGAGGGATGCCCGACTGCTCCGACACGAACCGCGCGAACTCGAACACGATGCTGGTCGTGCCGGAGGCGACATCGGCCGGCAGCCAGACGATCAGTCCCAGCGCGATGACGTACGGAACGAGAAGGATGCGTGCCGCGACGACGAGAGTGAACGTGCGGGGCATATACCGATCGTACGACCCGGCTGGGAGCGAGCAGCCAGCCGTGAAATCCATCCCGGCTGGCCCCATAGGATTACCTCAAGTCATCGCGGGGCATGACAGGGGGAGAAACATATGCGCACACGAGTCGTGCAGCGTGCCGTCATGGCAGCTGCGGCGCTGACAGCATCCGTCATCGTCGTCGGGTGCGGACCCGCACCGTGGACGCAGGAACAGCCAGGTGCGTCACCGAGCCCCGCGGCGAGCGTCGCGCCGCCCGTGCCGAACGATCTCTCCAGCGGCAGCACCGAACGCGAGCTCATCGCCGGCGCTGTCACCGCCCAGGTCGACTACTGGTCCACGCTCTCGATGGATCGCTGGACGCCCGACGCTGTCAAGCCGATCAGCATCTCGCTGGTCACCACCGTCACCCCGAATGACGGCCAGAAGGTGTACCTGCAGAAGGCCACGATGATCGCGATCCCCGCGAACGCCGACGAGACCTTCGGACCGCTCGACGCACAGATCGATGCATCCAGCGTCAGCCCCGGCTACCTCGTGCTCTCGCCCTACAGCTACTCGCAGACGTTCAACGTCGGCCCGGTCGACGCGGCAGCGACCCACGTGACGGTGCAGTTCACCTACGACTTCCTCGTGCAGACGAAGCCGGACTCCAGCGAGTACGCGAAGCAGACGGCGACCGATACGCTCACCGTCGCGATCGCGCAGCCGGAGAACAAAGAGGAATAATCCTCTCGGCAAGCGCAAGATCAGCACAAGATCAGCACAAGCACTCCTCGTCGCCACCGGTCACGCGCGCAGACGCCGGTAGCGTGACCGGTGGCCTTTCGTCTCGGGACCCTTGTCCCCGCATCCAGAATCGGTGTATCCATGACTCCCCGTCGCCTCCGCGGCGCTGCCCGCGCCACCGCAGCCATCGCCATCATCGGCGCGCTCTTCGCGACCACAGGCTGCTCCCAGATCGTCGACGCGTTCAACAACGCACAGCGGGCAGAGGCCGTCGTTCCGACGCAGCAGCCCGACGCGAAGACCCCGCCCGAGGAACTCGCCTTCGATTCGCAGTTCACCCGCGACGGGTCAGTCTCACTCTCGAGCGACGTCGCCGAAGACCTCGAGGTACGCCTCGACGTCTGGGCCTACGACCCCAAGCGCACCATGGAGTGGACCCCGACCGGAGAGAAGACATTCGGCTTCTCCGTCAACGTCTACGACCACCGCGTCGACGAGAAGGCTGTGCTCACAGAGAAGCGCCGCGTGTACATCTCGCAGATCTCGATCACCTCGCAGACGTCGCAGACGTCGAACCAGTCGTCGAGCCCATTCCAGTTCAGCGCCGACCCGCGCACGCTCGTTCCCGTCGACACGCTGCGCTCTGACCGCGGACTGCTGCTGAACAGCTTCCAGGGCGGTCTGCTGGTGCCCCAGACGACGATCCACCAGCTGCCCGATGACACCTACGGCATCACTCTCGACTTCGCGATCACCGTGGCGGTCGAGGGCACGGCGAACGACGACACGACCTTCCAGCAGCAGATGATCTACCAGGTGCTGCCGATCGCCATCTACCCCGAGAGCGACTGAGCGCTTCTTCTGGATACCTTGCGGATAACCTCTGGAGTCCGCGCGCGAATCTGAAAGTCAACACGCGAGGATTGCCCTGTCGGAGCACACCACCCGGGCGCTCTGCAACATAGAGGATCAACCATGTCGACACCGTTCACCGGAGCCCACCGGGCTATCGAGCCTTTCGCTGACCGCGACGCCGAGTCCAGCGAACTCGCCATCGAGCACCCGATCCCCGGTTTCGCCGACGACTTCGCCGACGTGCTCGAGAGCACGACAGTGCACCGGTCGACCATCGGCTGCGTCATCCCCGCCTACAACGAAGAAGCATCCATCGCCGGCGTCATCACCTCGCTCCTCGCGCAGACACGCGTTCCTGATGTGATCCACGTCGTCGTCAACAACACGACCGATCAGACGGTGCGCGTCGCATCCGAATTCGCCGGACCCCACGAGATCGTCACCGACCTCGGCGAGCAGTTCACCGAGGTCTTCGTCCACGACATCGGCAAGAACCCCGATAAGAAGGTCGGCGCCCTCAACTACGGCTACTCGCTCGTCGAGGGATACGACTACCTGCTCGGCGTCGACGGCGACACCCTCGGTAACAAGCGCGCTGTCGAGTATCTCGAGACCGAAGCCGTCTCTGACTCGCGCATCGGTGGCATCTCGGCGATCTACTCGATCGATACCGCACCGATCAAGGGCACCATCGCCAAGTTCCTCATCGCCGGCCAGCGCACGCAGTTCGCCGCATTCAACCTGCAGAACCTGCTGCGCGGACGCAACATGGCAGTCCTCGGCGGACAGTTCTCGATCTTCTCGACCACCGCGCTGCGCGACGTCATGAAAGCCAACCACCAGCGCACACCCTGGGTGCGCGACAGCGAGGTCGAAGACTCCCTGCTCTCACTGCAGATCAAGAGCGCCGGCTACCTCACCAAGATCAGTCCCTACGCGCGTGCGGACGTCGGCGGGATGACGACGCTGCGGGCGTACGACGCGCAGCAGGTCAAGTGGACCTTCGGCGCGATCGAGCTCATGTGGCCCGGTCAGCGCGGCGACACCAAGGGGCAGCCGCTGCACCCCAACCTGCGCCTGCGCTGGTTCGAGAACTTCGGCATGCTCACGAACCTGTTCGTGCGCATCGCCTTCATCACGCTGCTCGCCGGGTCGCTGTCGATCAACGCGTTCGTGTTCTCACCCCTGTGGCTGATCCCCGTTGCCGTGGCGGTGATGCTGAACCTGCGCATCGCCATGACCATGCAAGACCACAAGAACAGCGACATTCTCTTCGCAGCCCTCGTCTTCCCAGCCGAGATATTCATGTGGATCAGGCTGAGTCACTTCTTGCGATCATGGTTCCGGTTCCTCTCGCGCAAGAAGGTCGACAACTGGGCCATGCAGGCCAAAGCAGAACGCGGCAGCGGCAGCAGTCACTGGACGCCGCTGATCCTGCTGCTCGTCGTGGTCGCAGCCTTCGCGGTGGTGTGGATGCTGCTCGGACCCGTCACCCAATCGGCGATCCTCTGGATCGGCTGGCCCGTTGTCGGTGTGGTGACCGTCGTGCAGACCGTGATCATGATCTTCCAGCTGCTGCGCCGCCACCAGGGCTACAAGGTCTGAATCCGGGTCTGGCGCCTGGCGGCGGCTCCGGTTTCGAAGACCGCGCCCTCGTCAGGCGGCGAGCTCGGACGTCAGCCGGTAGCCGACGCCGCGGACCGTCTCGATGTAGCGGGGCTGAGCGGCCGAATCACCGAGCTTGCGCCGCAGATTCGTCATGTGCGCTTCGATGGCGCGCTTATCGGCTTCGCCGACGAAGTAGCTCGTCACATACGACTCGCCGCGCAGCACCAGCGTCAGATCGGCCTTGCTGCGCACGCGCCGCTTCGATTCCATCAGCGTCGACAGCAGGTCGAACTCGGTACGTGTGAGTTCCAGCTCATGCCCACCGACCAGCACGATGCGCGTATCGGGGTTGAGCTGCAAGTCGCGATGCGACACCCAGATGCCCTCGGTCAGATCGGAGGAGGGCGCCGTCACCGGCGCGAGCGCCTCGGGGCGCTCTGCTCCGATGACGATGGTCGTTTGCGCTGCCGGCTGCGCGGGCTGATACGCCGGAGGTGCGGACTGATACTCGGGCACGGGCTGATATTCGGGCGCCGGCTGGGACTGCACCGGCCCGGACTGGGCCGGCTGATACTCAGGGGCCGCCCCATTCACGCGTGCCCCGGGAAACGAGGGGCCGGACACCTCTTGTCGCGGCTGGGGCGCGACTGCACCGTGGCGCGGACGGCGAAGCATCGCTTCGATGCGCGCACGCAGCTCACGCGGACGGAACGGCTTGTTGAGGTACTCGTCAGCGCCGGCGCTGAGGCCCAGCACGACATCGGCCTCTTCATCGAGGGCGGTGAGCATGATGATGTACGTGTCGCTCTGCGCACGGATGCGTCGCGCAGCCTCGAAGCCGTCGATCCCCGGCATGTTGACGTCGAGAGTCGTGATGAGCGGCTGGTAGTTGATCACCGCGCGCACACCATCGATGCCGTTGCCGACGGAGACCGTCGAGAAGCCGGCGGATTCGAGTACCTCGGCGAGCAGGTGACGTACCTCTGGGTCGTCCTCTACGATCACCGCGGTTTTTTGGCGCTGCGCGTCATCGATCATCGGTAGAGCACTTCACTCTCGAGTTGGGTATCAGAACCTGAGCAACCTGGACCTTCGGGGGTACTGGGCGTTACCTCGACATGCTACATGTGATATGCGAACGATGTGATAAAGATCTCATTTCGAAAACGTGAGCTCTACCGCGCCTGCCGGCCACCAGACGCCCGGCTCGGGCCCGCCGTTGCACGGCCCATCGCTCTCGCCGGGTGGTTTGATCCACAGGTTCGTGTCGACGACGTCATCGCCGTAGGTGCCGCCGGGGTCGCCGATGCGCTGACCGGGCGGGTTGCACCAGTCTGAGCCGGCGGTCGCCGCGCCGTTGCGTGATGTGTCGATGATGGCATGCAGTCCGCCCAGGTGCGCGGAGACCTCGCGTGAGTATTCGAACTCGTCGTAGCTGGACTGGTAGTTCGACACGTTCGTCACGAATCCTCGGATGCGGTCATTCACGCCGACCGCGTCGATGAGCGATGCCGTCTCGGCTGCCGAATGCCATCCGCTGTGGCCGCCGTCGAGATAGATCCAGGTCGCGGGGGCCTCGAGAGCAAGCACCGCATCGCGCAGCTGCTCGACCCGATCATCGAGGTTGCCGCACTCGACCGCCAGCGAGAGGCTGTCCGGCTCGAGGATCACGATCTTCTCCAAGTCGGGCGCCGTTGCCAATGCGGCGCCGATTTCGGAGACCCAGGCGCGGTACTGATCGGGGGAGAGGCCGCCGGCTGAATGGTTGCCGCAATCCCGCTCGGGCAATCCGTACACGACGATCGCGAGCGCGGCACCCTGTGTGCGCGCCTGCGCCAGCAGCGCCGCGGTCGTCGCCCCCGCCGTCCCCAGCGGATCCTGTTCCGGCGTCAGCCAGTACGCGGTCGGCTGTGCGGCCAGGTATTCGGTGGCGGCGGTGGCGTCAGCATCCATCTCGATCGTCTTCAACGCCTGCTGAGCCTTCGACTGCTCCGGCGCGACCACGATCGTGCCGATGCCGGGCGGCTGCGCCGTGATCGAATGGAACCAGCGCTGTGTCATGGTGACCGCGATGGCAAGCCCTGCGATGATGGCGATGATCGCGACACCGGCGATGACCAGCCAGAGTGTCCGCTTGCTGAGCCACGGCTTGCGCCGGTTGCGACCACGCGTGCTAGACCGTGCCACGGACGCGCTCCCACCTATCGCCGCCGGCCGTCTGCGCTGACTGCGCTGCGGCACCGGCCAGCGCCACGAGCGTCTCGAAGTCGTAACCGGCCGCCGACACCGGAGCCCACCCCACGCTCGCTGACAGACGCAGCGCATATGGACGCGTGGCGTCGGACTCCGATACCCGTTCGAGCAGCTCGGTCAGCAGCTCGCGCACACCTCCCTGCGAGCGCGGCACCAGCACGATGATGCGCGTCGCTGTCATCTGATCGATGTCGGAAGACGCGGGGAAGACCGCGTTGATGTCTTTCGCGAACCTCTGGGCGACAGCGTTGAAGGCCGCCGTGCTGGTTGCGGTGCGGATCTCATCCGGGTCGTCGAGGCGGATGTCGAGCAGCGACCACCACTGCTCGTCCATCTCACGAGCGCGCTCGAGACGGGTGCGCACGGTGCTCTCGAACGCGCCGTGGGGAGCCATCGACGTCTCATCCGCGCGGATCGTCAGCAGCAGCGTCGTGACGAGGCCGCACACGGTGAACACTGTCACACCGAGCAGATCCAGCGAGCGGATGAAGGCGAGGCTCTCGTCGTTGCCGATCTCACCGACCGCGAGCAGGATGCCGTTGACGACCGTGACCACGGCGAAGACGACGAACACTCCCGCGACCGCCATCAGCGGAAGAGCCTCGTCACGCAGACGCGGGCCGAGCTTCGCCAGCTCCCATACGATCAGCGCGGCGAACACCGCCGACGCCGAGAAGAGCACTCGGAACGCGATTCCGTACACGTTGATGAATGTCGACCCCAGCAGCATCAGCGGCATCACCACGAGGAAGGTGCAGGCGACCCACACGTAGGGGCGGTCCCGTCGGCGATACGCGCGAACACCAGCCCACAGCAGGGCGATCGGCGTGATCGTCAGCGCAGAGCCGATCGCACGGAGCTGCTCGGAATCAAGCAGCTCATACGCCAACCAGACGTACGATCCGACCATCGCGATGACGAACGACGAAGCCCAGAGCACGGTTGCGCGCGAAGGCCTGGGCAGGAACCCGAGGGCGATGGAGATGATGGTGCCGAGAGTGGTCACGGCGATGACCGGCATCACGAACGCAGAGGTGATCATTCAGGTGTCCGTTCAGAAAAGATGTCGATCGGTGCGGACAGAAAGACGGTGAACTCGGTGCCCTGCCCGAGTTCGCTCGTCACTTCGAGTCGCCCGCCCTGGGCTTCGATGATGTCGCGCGAGATGCTCAGACCCAGGCCGGTGCCGGGGATGCCGCTCGCGCGTGCGGCCTCGGTGCGGAAGTCGCGCTCGAAGATACGAGGAATGTCCTCTTCGGCGATGCCGATACCGTTGTCGATGATCCGAAGTGCGACCTCATGCTGATTCGGGCGGTACGTCTGAATCACGACCTTGCCATTGTGCTGAGCGTACTTGATGGCATTGCCGAGAACATTGTCGACCACCTGCCGCACTCGGAAGGCGTCGCCGCACAGCGGGAGAGCCTCCTCCAGGAGAGGCTCGATCGTGACCCCGGACTCATCCGCTGTGGGGGCGAAGGCCTCGACCGAGGCGCGCGTCAGGTCGGTGAGATCGAAGTCGACATCCGCATCGTCGTTGCGTGCGCCGGGGGCAACGAGCGCCTGGTCGATGAGCTGCTGCATGCGGTCGCCCGCCCTCTCGACCACCTCGAGCTGCCTACGTGCGGATTCGGCGAGGTCGTCGCGCTCGAGCACCAGATCGATATGCCCGAGGATCGCGGTGAGTGGATTGCGCAGCTCGTGCGAGATGCTGCGACGTTTGGCGTCGTCGCGTGCGTGCTGATCGACGCTCTCGGTGACGTCCTCCACAACCAGCAGAAGGCCGTCGTTGGCGTACTGCCCGCTGCCGATGATCTTGGTCGACGTCTTCACCGCCCGCCACTGCCCATCAAGCCCGAACAGCCACACGATCTCGTTCTCGAACAGCTCGCCGCGTGCGGCGCGCATGAGGGCGGTCTGGTTCGCAGGCACGGCCTGGCCGCGGCGCTCGCGGTATTCGACGGCGTGATTGGGATGGAACTGTTTCGTCACATCGAGGGCATAGATCGTGCGGAACGCGTCGTTGGCTATCTCGACCAATCCGGTCGTCGTCAACCGAGCGAGGCCGATGCTCAGCGTGTCGAGCAACCGTGCGTTGCGGGCTTTCTGGTCGTTCATGCGCAGCACGGAATGCGCGAGCCGGTCGGATTGCGCGCTCAGCAGTCGTCGGGACGAACGGTTGCGCCGCGCCCCTACGGCGGTGATGATTCCGACGAACCCCAGCGTGATCAGCAGGATGATGACGTTGATCGTGGTTTCGGCCGTCACACCGAGCACGAGGAGGTTGAGGATGCGGAGCACGCCGATGAGGATGGGCGCCGCGATCATCGCGGTGACGGAGTAGAAAGTCGCGATCCAGGTCAACGGGAAGACCCACAAGAACGAGGCCGCGGCCGTATCTCCGGCCGCAATGAGGTCGATGGCGAAGATATCGAGGAGGGGGAGGACGAGGACGCCGGATGCTCCGATCCGATGCCAGGGGATCGCCAGCGCAGCGAGCGTCAGGGCGATGATGAAGATCATGCCGGCGGTGAAGCGCCAGTTGCCGAATCGCTCCGGGGTCAGCAGGGCGACGCCGAGCGCGATCGCCACGATGGTGAATGCGATGATCAGCTGCCACTGCCAGATCGAGCGGCAGCGGGCGTCGCCGTAATACCCGGTGCCCGACGGTGATGAGGCACGCGCCGTCTGCGGTCCCCTCATCATGAGCGACAGTGTATCGGGACGGGCGTCTCTTGCCGCGACGCGCGGCGCAGAGCGGGAAGCGTCGCGAGGCTGAGCAGCGCGAGCACCGCCGCGGACGCGTACAGCGCGAGGTAGTTGTCGCTCGCGCCGGAGATCGGATCGCTCTGGCCGATGCGCAGCAGCCCCGCGGCGACCAACGGCACCAGCACCTGAGGGATCGTCTCGGCGACGTTGAGCACACCGAGGTACGTGCCGGCGCGGCCCTCGGGAAGAACCCGCATAGCCAGTGCCAGATTGACCGCGAGGTAGGCACCGACCGCGAGACCACCGACAGCGGATGCGACCCAGAGCGCGATCGGAACCTCCGCAACGGCACGCAGCGACGCACCGGCGGCGAGCCCCACCGCGCCGCATACCAGGAACGGCATGTATCGATGCAGGCGCGACGCCCACGCTCCACCGAAAGCCGCTCCGACGACGATGCCTGCACCGCCGGCGACGGTGGCGATCATCGCGATCGGCGTCGCCGCCACCGGGTCTGACGTCATCCGATCGATGATCATGTACAACGTGAAAGCGGTCGCCAGCGAGAGCGCCGACTGCATCGCGAAGCGTTGCAGCCACACCGCAACGAAGGCCGGCGAGACGGGTGCTGCGCGCAAACCGCGCCGAGCAGCCCGCAGTGCGCTTGAGGCCCGATCGGGAACCGTCATCGCGACCCCGACGACGGCGAGAGCGGCGACTGGCATCACGAACGAGACGAGATCGACGTGGCGCGGCAGCAGCGCCGTGAGCACGAGCGGGGGGAGGACGCCGACGAATGCCGCTGCGGTGAATACCCCGGAGGCGGCAGCGCGACGACTCTCAGGCACGGTGTCGGCGAGCAGCGCGGCCGCCACGGCGAGAACCGCGTTGAAGGCGGTCTGCGTGCACACCCAGCTGATCATGATCGCCGGGAGCGAATCGGATGCCGAGAGCGCAGCGACGCCGAGGAGACCGGCGACCGTACCACCCAGCATCCAGGGCCTGCGCCTGCCGAGCTGTCCTCGCGTGCGATCCGAGAGCGCGCCGAACAACGGGTTCGAGATCAGCGCGGCCAGCCCGCCGAGCGTCAGAACCGTCGCGAGCGCCGTCGCGCGCTGATCGGGCAGCATCAGCGCGTCGATCTTCAGCGGGATGCCCGCCATGACCGGGGCGGCGAGCGAGCCCAACGCGACGAGGTTGACTGCGGCCAGCAGATATACCGAACGTCGCTCGCTGAGCCCCGCGTTCTCACCTGCCGGCATCGTGCACCCCTTCGTTCTTCGTCACTTCACTTCGCTCTTCGTCACTTCATCGCCGAAGAGCACTCTAGCTAGAGTGAGGGAATGGCAGCTCCGGGTCCGATCGCGACATCCCCGGCTGCATCGACGCCACTTGAGCGCCCCCGGCTGCTCTCCGCACTCTCATCTGCCGCGCCTCTCGTCGTCCTCGTGGGTCCGGTCGGCGCGGGAAAGACGATGCTCTTGCGGCAGTGGGCCGCGCAGCATCCGGACGTCGTCTGGGGTGCGCCGCACAGCATCCCGTACACGACCGGCGACGTCCTCATGATCGACGACGCCGATGCGCTGACCGAGAGCGACTGGATGCGCATCCGCGAGCTGCGCCGATCCCGGCAGGGGCTCGTCGTCCGCGCCGCCGCGCACACTCGCCGGGCCGTGCCGACCGGTGAGCACGCCGAATTCATCGCCGAGCTGGCCTTCACGGACCACGAAACCCGGGCGTACCTGTCGATGCGCGGGTCGCAGCTTGACGCTCGCGCTGTACAGCTCGCCACTCGGGGGCTGCCCTCGGCGGTCGGCGCCGTCGCCGCGCTGAGGACCGTCCGAGACGACATCGTGCAGGCGCTTCTGGCAGAGTTGCCGCCGGGCCCGCTGCCATCGCCGCACGCCACGTTCGCGATGCCCGAGGTGCTGACCGACGAAGTGGTCGCCGCCCTCGATGGACCGGCTGATTTCATCGCGGAGTGCGAGCGCGCAGGTCGTGGGGAGTGGGTGGCGGGTGCCGGTCACCCGCTGTTCCTACTCACCGCCCCGGTGCGCGCGGCGACGCGGAAGGTGCACCCGCCGCAGAACGCGCAGACTGTGCGGGAGCAGGCCGCGCAGACCCTGCTCGGTCAGGGAGCCTGGTACGGAGCGCTCGTCGAGGGCGTGGCCGCGGAGTCTCTCTCGGTCATCGACGGTGCGATCCGGGGCGGGGGGATGCCGCTGCTCCAGGCGCACGGCGCATCGATCATGGCGCTGCTGCGCGGCATCCATCTGTGGGAGCTGCGGCGCTGGCCGATCATCGCCATGGCGCAGGCCCTCATCTACAACGCTCGCCACGAGCACCGGTTGCGGGCCGCCGAGCTCATGGGCATCGCCCTCATCGGCGCGCGCACTGCTCCTGCAGGGTCCGCCGACCGCGCACTTCTGCGCGTGATCGAATCCGTGCTGCAGCGGCTGCTCGGCATCGGCGATGGCGGAGCGAAGGCGGCGCGTGCCGCGGCATCCATCCTCGGTGAGCTTCCGGCCGATGAGTATCGCGCCATCGAGGGGCTGCTTGGCGACCTGCACACGCATTGTGCGATCAGTCTCATGTACGCCGGTCACCTCGACGAGGCGGCCACCGAGTTCGAGCGGGCGATGCCGTACGCGGGGCGTCCCGGTATCCAGTTGATCTCGTTGGGCGGCGTCGCGGTGGTCCATGCGCTCGCCGGCGACCTCGGTTCGGCGCAGAGATGGGTCGACACGGCGCGCGAGCACGCGTGGGCCGACGACATCCTCAACGAGTACATGGGCAGCCTGCTGCACATGGCGCAGGCGAGGATCCACATCGAGCACGGTGAGCTCGACCGCGCCGACGCCGCGCTCGACAGCGTGTGGCACATCATCGACACCATCGAGCATTGGCCGCTGCTGGCATATCTTCGGGCGCAGATCGACATCTGCCGGGGCGAGGCGGATGCCGGGCTGGAGCGGTTCCGCGCGCTTCGCCGTTCCCGTGGTTCTCGGACCACGCGGTCGCAGACCCGGCTGCTCGACCTGACGGATTCTTCGTTGGCGCTCGCCGCCGGCGATCTTGCATCGGCACGCAAGCTCACGGTGCGCGCCGATGATGCCGCGCCGGTGGCGATCGGTGCGGTGCGGGCGCTCCTGTTCGACGGGCTGCACGAACGTGCGCTGCGGATGCTGGGAACGATCGCCGCCGAGACCCCCGATGTCCGGGCGCAGATCGCCGTTCTCGATGCGGTCGTGCTGCGGCGGCTCGGTCGCCCTATCGAAGCCACGGTGGCTGCGCGTCGGGCGCGCACGATCGCTGGCACGTATGGGTTGACGACGCCGTTCCTGCTGACCTCGGCGGAGGATCGGGAGCTGTTCGACCTGGACGTGCCGTGGCCGGCCTTGGACGCGCGCGGGTCCGTTCCTCAGCTCACCGAACGCGAACTGGTCATCCTCACCGAGCTGATCGACACCGCGAACGTGAACACGATCGCCGCCCGCCTGCACGTCTCGGCGAACACCGTGAAATCGCAACGTCGGAGTCTGTACCGCAAGCTCGGCGCGGCCTCGCGGGAAGAGGCGCTCGCCATCGCCCTCGGGCACGGGCTGCTCGCCGGCACCACTGCCTGACCCGCTGCGCCTCGGGCGCCCTGACAGGCGCGACACGCCGGGGTGAACTGCGGGGTGAATCTGACTCACCCGAGCTTTTGCCCTTGTGGCGCCTGGATAACGTCGCGACGGCAGTTACCCGACTGCCGCGCGTATGGGCATCTGATTTGCTGCGCGCACTTGGGGAGCAAAGAGGAGTCATTCACGTGAGACAACCACGTCCAGAATCATTGCCGCGCCGGCGTGCGCGCATCGCTGCGAAGGGGGCTGTGGCTGCGACTCTCGCGGCGGCACTGGCCCTCGGCGGGGCGACGACCGCTGGCGCGGTCGAATCCGACGTACCGGTGCAGCCGAACCCGCCGCTGGCAGAGCACTGCGCGATGGACTTCGCGATCAGCATCGACCTGTCCAACTCCGTCACCGACGCGCAGCTCTCGCAGACTCGTGAAGAGCTGAGCGGACTGGTCACAGCCCTCGAGGGGTATCCGGTCAAGATCGCCGTGCACACCTTCGCATCGAACGCGCCGGCATCGGCCGTACCTGCGAACGCACCGCTTCCGCTGACCTCGGTCGCCGATGCTGCCGGTGTCGCAGCGATCAGCTCCTACGTCAATGGAGTACAGCGCCCCACGAGCCAGCAGGGCGGCACCAACTGGGATCGCGGCCTCGCCGCCGTCACGGCATCCGAAGAGCACTACGACGCGTTGCTGTTCGTGACCGACGGCAACCCGACGCAATACGGCAGCCCCGCCGCCGGCCCCGGCAACAGCACCGACAAGCCCGTGCTCGATGCGGCAGTGCGCAGCGCGAATGCGCTCAAGGGCGAAGACACCCGGATCATTCCGATCGGCGTCAGTGACAACCTCTCAGGTGCTGCCCTCGCCGATTTCCGTGAGCACATCAAGCAGATCTCTGGACCCGTGGACGGCAGCGACTACTACGTCGCCGGATTCGACCAGCTTCAGGCGACTCTGCTTGACATCGTCAACGCGAACTGCGCCTCGATCGACCTCGAGAAGGCCGGAACGCTCGCTGCCGGCGGCATCGGCGCCGAGGGTGACACCGTGGATTACGCATTCACCGTCACCAACGACGGAGCGGTCACGCTCAAGAACGTGACGCTCACCGACCCCAAGCCGGGTCTGTCGAGCATCGAGTTCGGCACATGGCCGGGGGAGCCGGGCGTGCTCGAACCCGGGCAATCGGTGATCGCATCGGCGACGTACGACCTCACGGCCGCTGACGTCATCGCCGGCGAGGTCACCAATACGGCGACCGTCGCAGGCACGCCGCCCGCGGGCAAGCCCGTCACCGATGAGTCCCCGGCAATCGTCGAGCTTCCCGAGCTCGCCCCGGCGATCTCTCTCGTGAAGTCGGGTTCGCTCGAGGGCGACACCATTTCTTATGAGTTCACGGCGACCAACACGGGTAATGTGACGCTCACGGACGTCTCGATCACCGACGAGCTCGAGGGCCTGTCTGAGATCACTTACGTTGAGTGGCCGGCTGCGGAGGGCGTGCTGGCTCCTGGGCAGTCGGTCACGGCGACGGCGTCGTACACGCTGACGCAGGCGGATCGGGATGCCGGCGTGGTGGAGAACACCGCGACGACGACGGGAACCCCGCCGGTTGGCACCCCTGTCACGGACGAGGACGACTTCGACCAGCCCGTGTCGCAGGCACCCGGTATCTCGCTCGTCAAGACGGGCTCGCTCGAGGGCGACACCATCTCGTACGAGTTCACAGCGACCAACACGGGCAATGTGACCCTCACGGACGTGTCGATCACCGACGACCTGAAGGGCCTGTCGGAGATCACTTATGGCGAGTGGCCTGCTGCTGAGGGCGTTCTCGCTCCTGGCCAGTCCGTCACGGCGACGGCCACTTACACGCTGACGCAGGCCGATCGGGATGCCGGTGTGGTGGAGAACACGGCGACGACCACCGGGAACCCGCCCAGCGGAACGCCGGTCACGGACGAGGACGACTTCGATCAGCCCCTCGACTCGCGCCCGGGCATCTCGTTGGTCAAGACCGGTGCGCTCGACGGCGACACGATTTCGTATGAGTTCACGGTGACCAACATCGGCGATGTGACGCTGACGGGTGTGTCGATCACCGATGAGCTCGAGGGTCTGTCGGAGATCACTTATGGTGCGTGGCCTGCTGCCGAGGGCGTTCTCGCTCCCGGCCAGTCGGTCACAGCGACCGCGTCGTACACGCTGACGCAGGCTGACCGGGATGCTGGCGTGGTGGAGAACACCGCGACGACCACCGGAAACCCGCCGACCGGCACTCCTGTCACCGATGATGACGACTTCGATCAGCCGGTGCCGCAGAACCCCAGCATCCTGCTGGAGAAGACGGGCGCGCTCGACGGCGACACCATCGCTTACGACTTCACGGCGACCAACACGGGCGACGTGACGCTGACGGGTGTGTCGATCACCGATGAGCTGAAGGGTCTGTCTGAGATCACTTATGGTGCGTGGCCTGCTGCCGAGGGCGTTCTCGCTCCCGGCCAGTCGGTCACAGCGACCGCGTCGTACACGCTGACGCAGGCTGACCGGGATGCTGGCGTGGTGGAGAACACCGCGACGACCACCGGAAACCCGCCGACCGGCACTCCTGTCACCGATGATGACGACTTCGATCAGCCGGTGCCGCAGAACCCCAGCATCCTGCTGGAGAAGACGGGCGCGCTCGACGGCGACACCATCTCTTATGAGTTCATGGCGACCAACACGGGCGACGTGACGCTGACGAACGTATCGATCGCCGATGAGCTCGACGGCCTGTCGGAGATCGCCTACGGCGAGTGGCCTGTCACGGCAGGAACGCTCGCGCCCGGCCAGTCGGTCACCGCAACGGCGACCTACACGCTGATGCAGGCCGATCGGGATGCCGGCGTCGTGGAGAACACTGCCACGACGACGGGAACCCCGCCGACTGGCACACCCGTCACCGACGAGGACGACTTCGACCAGCCGGTGCCGCAGAACCCCAGCATCCTGCTGGAGAAGACCGGCGCCGTCAGCGGCGACACGATCTCGTACGCGTTCACCGTCACCAACACTGGCGACGTGACGCTGACCGGGGTGTCGATCACCGACGAGCTGAAGGGCCTGTCAAAGATCACTTATGGCGAGTGGCCTGCTGCTGAGGGCGTTCTCGCTCCCGGCGAGTCGGTCACAGCGACCGCGTCGTACGCCGTCACCGCGGGAGACCGCGCGGCCGGCAGCATCACGAATGACGCGAGCGTCACCGGCACCCCGCCCACGGGGCCAAACGTCGCCGATGAGGACAGCGTGACCACTCCGGTCGGCGCGCTGGCTGTCACGGGCGCCGAGGCCGCACAGTGGCTCGGTGTGAGCGCGATGGCCCTGCTCGTCATGACGATCGGTGCGGTCGCGATGATCCGTCGTCGTCGCGTGCAGGCGTAACCGATAAAGCAGAAGAGTATGCCCCGCGGCCCAGATGGGTCGCGGGGCATACTCATCGGGCGGGCGGCACTTCGGTGCCCGATACGATGGATGCCGTGACCACCGCCGACACGACAGCGCCACTATCGCCGTACCGCGAGATCGGAAGAGCGGAGTGGGCACGATTGGCCGCAGGGCTTGATCAGCCTCTGACTGAGACCGAAGTCGTAGAACTGCGCGGCATCGGCGATCGCCTGGACCTCACCGAGGTGCGCGAGGTGTACATGCCGCTGAGCCGACTGCTCAGCCTCTACGCATCCGCGACCAAGCGGCTGGGGGCTGCGACGAGCGCTTTCCTCGACGAAGAAGACGTAACGACGCCCTTCGTCGTGGGCGTTGCGGGATCCGTCGCGGTGGGGAAGTCGACGATCGCGCGCCTGTTGCGCGAGCTGATGAGCCGCTGGCCCGGCACGCCCCGAGTGGAACTGGTCACGACCGACGGGTTCCTGTACTCGAACGCCGAGCTCGAGCGCCGTGGGCTGATGGACCGCAAGGGATTCCCCGAGTCGTACGACCGCCGGGCCCTTCTGGAGTTCCTCACCGAGGTGAAATCGGGCGCTCCAGAGGTGCGCGCGCCGTTCTATTCGCACATGCGCTACGACATCGTGCCGGATGCTCGGGTCGTCGTGCGGCGCCCTGACGTCGTGATCGTCGAGGGACTGAACGTGCTGCAGCCGCCGCCCGCGCCCAACGACGTCGCCGTCAGCGACCTGTTCGACTTCTCGATCTTCGTCGATGCCGACACCTCGCACATCGAGAAGTGGTACGTGGACCGCTTCCTGGCGCTGCGGCAGGGCGCCTTCGCGAACCCGTCGTCGTACTTCAATGTCTTCGCGCACCTCACCGATGCCGAGGCGCGCGCGACCGCGATGGGGTACTGGAACGAGATCAACATGCCGAACCTGATTGAGAACGTGATGCCGACCAAGCACCGCGCGACCCTCGTGCTGAACAAGGGCTTGGACCACAACGTCGAGAGCGTGCTGCTGCGCAAACTGTGAATGGGCTTTTCGTTCGGAACCCTCAGGGGTTCGTTCGGAACCCTCGCAAAATCTGCCGTTTATTCTTGACACCATGTGTGGAATCGTCGGATACGTGGGCCCTCGCCCCAGCCAGGACATCCTTATCGCCGGGCTTGCCCGCCTCGAGTATCGGGGGTACGACTCGGCCGGCATCGCGGTGATCGATGCGGATGGTCACCTCGGCATGCGCAAGAAAGCGGGAAAGCTCGCAGCCCTGCGCGATTCGCTCGCCGACGCACCACTGCCTGATGGTGCAACCGGCATCGGCCACACCCGCTGGGCCACCCACGGCGGACCCACCGACGTCAACGCGCACCCGCACCTGGCCGACGGCGGCAAGCTGGCCCTCATCCACAACGGCATCATCGAGAACTTCGCGCCTCTCCGCGATGAACTCGCAGCCTCGGGCGTCGAGTTCATCAGCGAGACCGACAGCGAGGTTGCTGCAGCCCTCCTCGGACGCGAATACGCCAAGAGCGGCAACCTGCAGACCGCGTTCCAGAACGTCGTGAACCGTCTGGAAGGCGCGTTTACCCTCCTCGCCATGCACCAGGATCACCCGGGCCTCGTCGTCGGCGCTCGCCGCAACTCTCCGCTGGTGATCGGTCTCGGCGAGGGCGAGAACTTCCTCGGGTCCGATGTCGCAGCCTTCGTCGAGCACACCCGCAAGGCGCTCGCCATCGGCCAGGACCAGATCGTCTCGATCACCCCCTCAGCAGTGACGGTGACCGACTTCGAGGGCAACCCCGTCGAGGCCGAGCCCTTCGACGTGTCGTGGGATGCCGCCGCCGCTGAGAAGGGCGGCTGGTCATCGTTCATGGCGAAGGAAGTCGCCGAGCAGCCCGAGGCCGTCGCGAACACCATCCTCGGTCGCGTGCACGATGGCCAGGTCGTGATCCCCGAGCTCGACGGGCTCGACGAGCTCTTCATCGGAATCAACCGTGTGATCATCACGGCCTGCGGCACAGCATCCTATGCCGCCCTCGTCGGCAAGTATGCGATCGAGCAGTGGGCGCGCGTCGCGACCGACGTCGAGCTCGCGCACGAGTTCCGCTACCGCGACCCGGTGATCGGTGACGACACGCTCGTCATCTCGATCAGCCAGTCCGGCGAGACCATGGACACGCTCATGGCCGTCAAGTACGCGCGCGAGCGCGGTGCGCGCACGCTGTCGATCTGCAACACCCAGGGCGCGACGATCCCGCGCGAATCGGATGCCGTCGTCTACACCCACGCCGGCCCCGAGGTCGCCGTGGCATCGACCAAGGCGTTCTCGGCGCAGATCACTGCGTTGCTGCTGCTCGGCCTGCACATGGGGCGCGTGCGCCAGGTGCTGACCGATGACACGGCCGTCTCCGAGCTGGCGGACCTGCCGGCCAAGATCGCACAGGTGCTCGAGAAGGAGCACGACCACGTCTCGCAGCTCGCGAACTGGATGGCAGACACCCGCTCGGTGCTGTTCCTCGGCCGCCACGTCGGCTACCCGATCGCTCTCGAGGGAGCGCTCAAGCTCAAGGAGATCTCGTACATCCACGCCGAGGGCTTCGCCGCCGGTGAGCTCAAGCACGGACCGATCGCCCTCATCGAGCCCGGCCAGCCCGTGTTCGTGATCGTGCCGTCGCCGCGTCACTCCGCGCTGATCCACTCGAAGGTCGTCTCGAACATCCAGGAGATCCGCGCCCGCGGCGCCCGCGTCATCGTCATTGCCGAAGAGGGGGATGCCGCAGTGCTGCCGTTCGCAGACGAGGTCATCCACATCCCGCTCGCCGCTCCCATGTTCGAGCCGCTGCTCACGGTCGTGCCGCTGCAGATCTTCGCCATGGCTCTGGCTACCGCCAAGGGCCTGGACGTCGACCAGCCCCGCAACCTCGCGAAGTCGGTCACGGTCGAGTAGCCCCGGACGGATGGCTATTTGCCCGGCTTGACACCCGTCAGTGCGGATCACGCCGGTCGGCCTAAATCCCGGCATCCGGGCTGACGGGCGTAATCGAGACTGACAAGTGTCGGGCGGGCGCGCAATCAGTCGACTGGACGCTTGCCAGCCCTGACACCCGTCAGCGCGGATTACGCCGGTCGGTCTAATTCCCGGCATCCGGGCTGACGGGCGTGATCGAGACTGACAAGTGTCGGGTGGGGGCGCGTAGGGCGGGGTGGCGTGGCGCAATCAGTCGCGTGCGCGCTCGAGCGCCGCGAGGATCGCAGCGAGCACGCGGTCCCAATCGTGAATGATGAGTGCGTAATCGAAGCGCAGGCTTTCGTATCCAAGGGCGGATGCTTCGGCATCCCGCACGAGATCCTTGTGGCGCCATTCGCCGGTGTGATTCAGCTTGCCATCGGCCTCGAGGATCACGCGCCCACCGATGACGAAGTCCACCCGTCCGACGCCGTCGATCTGCACCTGGCACTCCAGGCTCAGACCGAGCAGATGCAGGCGCAGCCGCAGGAGCGATTCCAGGCCGCTCTGGGCATCGGGGCGGGCAAGATCCAGTAGCCATCGCGCGGTGACCGGCAGCTCTCGCCGGATGCGATCGCGATCAGAAGCTCCGATCAGCCGCAGATTCCACGCGGACTCGTACGCCGCGAAAAAGGTCTCGTGATCAGCGCAGCGATACAGATGGACCAACGCCGCGGCAACCGGGGCGATGCCCAGCCCCGCTGTGCCGGGCGTGTAGTGCGGCACGCACTCGCACTTGCCGTGATGGCGCCGACCCGCAGTGCCCATCCACACATGAATCTGTTGGTCAGCGGGAATCAGAAGCCAGACGCCATATCGCTCCAGTGCGCGCGCACACGTGAGTGCTCCGCCGTGTGCAGCGGCCGTCGTGATCGCGGAGTCCAGCCCCGGCAGCGCATACACCCCGGTGCGGATTCGGCAGATGGACTGAGTGCGCGCGGCATCCGCGAGCTGGGTGCGCGTGCACCCGAACGTCTGAAGCTGCGTGCCGCGGGCAATCCCGTCGAAATGCGCGAGGAGCTGGTCGGGCTGAAGCATGCTCACAGCATGTCTGGAACGACGGCGGTGCCGATGTCGTTCTGTCGGGAATGTGGACAGATCATGGAATCCAGCGATTGTGCAGGACAGGTCGCGCGCGCGGCATATCCGTTCATCCGCCAGTCCGGTGCGCGGCATCCGCCTCATCCGTCAGTCCGGATCACACTCGTCAGTCCGGATGCCGGGATCCAGCCCGGCAGGTGTGATCCAGACTGACGGGTGTCGGGGGCCGCCGCCATCCGTGCCCGCGGGACCCGGGCCGGTAGGCTGGAGCCGTGATCATCGGGACCGGCATCGACCTCGTCGACATCCCGCGGTTCGAGCGCACGATCTCTCGCACCCCGCGGCTGATGGAGCGTCTGTTCGCCCCGACCGAGCGTGCACTCAAGCTCCCCTCTCTCGCCGCCCGCTACGCCGCGAAAGAAGCGCTCATCAAGGCGCTCGGTGGCTCAGACGGCGTGCACTGGACCGAGATCGAGATCGGGTCAGAAGAGTCTGGCAAGCCGTACTTCCGCCTCACCGGCACCACCGCCGACGTCGTCGAACAGCGGGGGATCACCAGCCTGCACCTGACGATGTCGCACGACGCGGGGCTCGCCACCGCATTCGTCATCGCCGAGCACCTCGATGAGCGCAGCGCCGAGCGCATCGAGAACGCGGAGGGAGCAGCATGACCGTCCCGTTCCGCGAGGCGACCATCGACATGGATGCCATCGCCGACAACACCCGGCACTTCCGCAGACTCACCGGGGCCGACGTCATCGCCGTCGTCAAAGCCAACGCATACGGCCACGCCGCGGCGCCCGCAGCGGTCGCCGCGCTCTCCGGAGGAGCGACCAGACTCGGCGTCGCAGAGATCGCCGAGGCCCTCGACCTGCGTCGCCAAGGCATCAACGCCCCGATCATGGCCTGGCTGCACGCGCCAGGTGAACGATTCGAGAGCGCCGCAGAGCAGCGCATCGAAGTGGGCATCTCGTCGTTCGACCAGCTCGAGGCGGCCGGTGCCGCGGCCGGCTCCGGCGGCGTCCTCGGCGTTCACCTCAAACTCGAAACCGGCCTGTCGCGCAACGGCATCCCGCCGAAGGACTGGGCGCGCGTGCTCGCCGAAGCGGCCAGGCTCGAGCGCATCGGCCGCATCCGCATCGTGGGTCTGTTCAGTCACCTCTCCAATGCGTCGGATGCTGATGACCGCGAAGCGCTCGCCCGGTTTGCAGAGGGCACCCAGCTCGCCGCATCCCTTGGCATCCACCCCGAGATCCGGCACATCGCCGCAACAGCAGCGGCGATCGATCTGCCGGAGGCCCGTCTCGACGCGGTGCGTATCGGCATCGGCCTCTACGGGCTCTCGCCGTTCGACGACCGATCGTCCGCCGAGCTCGGGCTGCGCCCTGCCATGACCCTGCGCGCATCCGTCGCCGCGGTCCGGCGCGTTCCGGCAGGCGCTGGCGTCTCATACGGCTATGACCACCGCACGACCGGCGACACGACGCTCGTGCTCGTCCCACTCGGCTATGCCGATGGCGTGCCCCGGCAAGCATCCGGTCGCGGTCCTGTCACGATCGGTGGGCGTCGTTTCACGGTCGCCGGCCGTGTCGCGATGGATCAGTTCGTTGTCGACGTCGGCGACTCTCCCGTCTCGGTGGGGGATGAGGTTGTGCTCTTCGGCGACCCGACGCTCGGAGTTCCCTCGGCCACGGAATGGGCGAACGCCGCCGGCACCATCAACTACGAGATCGTCACGCGGATCGGCAACCGCGTGCCGCGGAGGAGCGCGTGAGCATCGACCCCGCCTTCCTCGGACGCCGTGAAATCACGACCGCAGACGACATGGAGCGGCTCGGCTTCGTCATCGGCGAGCAGCTCGTCGCGGGCGATCTGCTCGTGCTCACCGGACCCCTCGGCGCGGGAAAGACCACCTTCACCCGGGGGCTCGCCGAAGGACTCGGCGTGCGCGGCCCCGTGCAGAGCCCGACCTTCGTCATCGCCCGCACCCATCCCTCCCTCGTCGGACGCGCACCGCTCGTGCACGCCGACGCGTACCGGCTCGGCTCGGCAGCAGAGCTCGACGACCTCGACGTCGACCTTGCCGGCTCCGTCGTCGTGATCGAGTGGGGGCGCGAGATGGCCCCTGCGATCGCGGACGCCTGGTGGGACATCGAGATCGAACGCCCCGTCGGCGGCGACGAAGAGCTCGACGATGAAGATCTGGATGCTGACGCGCCCCGAGTCGTGACGATCGACCGCGTCGCGCGCGCGCCGACTACCCTGGAGAGGTGATTCTCTCCGTCGACACCTCGCTCGGAACGGCCGTGGCCCTCATCGACGCAGACGGCCGTGCGCGGGCGACTGCCGAAAGTCCCGACCCGCTCGGCCACGCCGAGGTGATCGGCACCCTCCTGCACCAGGCGCTCGCCGATGCCGGGGTGGGCGAGATCACCCATGTCGTCGCGGGCATGGGCCCAGGACCGTTTACGGGACTGCGGATCGGCATCGCCGCCGCGCGTGCGTTCGCACTCGGTCGCGGCATCCCCGTCATCCCCGTGCCCAGCCACTTCGCCGCCGCCCTCGTTGTGATCGACCCTTCGACAGGCTCAGGGATCGATTCGACAGGACCGGTCGCTGAGCCTGTCGAAGCGTCGACAAGACCGGTCGCTGAGCCTGTCGAAGCGTCGGCAGGACGGTTCGCGATCGTCACCGATGCCCGCCGCCGCGAGGTCGCGATCTCCATCTTCGACGGGGTGGATGCCGACGGCATCCCAAATCTCGTAGAACCCACCGTTCTCGTGCCCAGAGCTGATTCGGAAGAGCGGCTGCGTGGCATCCATGCGATCGAGGTGGCGACCCTCGATGCGGCAGCCCTGGCGCGGGTCGGCCTGCGCGCGGCGCGGGCCGGACGCGTGCTCGCCGACGCCGAGCCGCTGTACCTGCGTCAGCCCGATGTCACCGTCCCCGGTGCCCCGAAGCGGGTGAACTGATGACGATCCGTCTGGCCACCCCCGACGATCTCGATGCGATCATGGCGATCGAGAACGCCTCCTTCCCCCGCGACGCATGGAGCAGCGAGGCGATGGCGGCAGAGCTCGCCACGGAGTACAGCCACTACATCGTCGATGAAGAAGACGACGGCATCATCGGGTATGCAGGACTGCGGTCGATCCGGGGCAGTGCGGATGCTGACATCCAGACGATCGCGCTCATCGAAGCACGCAGGGGAGAGGGGCGAGGCCGCGCAATGCTGCGGACGCTGCTCGCCGAAGCATCCGCCCGTCGCGCCCGAGAGGTGTTCCTCGAAGTGCGTGCAGACAATCCCGCAGCTGAGGCGCTGTACCTGTCAGAGGGGTTCGAAGAGATCGGCCGGCGTCCCCGGTACTACCAGCCAGACGATGTGGATGCGATCGTGATGAAGGTGAAGCTGTGAGCCCGGAACCCCTCGTCCTCGGCATCGAGACGAGCTGCGATGAGACCGGCATCGGCATCGTGCGAGGTCGCACGCTGCTGTCGAACACGATCGCCTCCAGCATGGACGAACATGCCCGCTACGGCGGCGTCGTCCCCGAAGTCGCTGCCCGCGCGCACCTCGAAGCCCTGCAGCCGTCGATCGAGGCTGCGCTCGCTGAAGCGCAGGTGCGACTGGAAGACCTCGACGCCATCGCCGTCACCAGCGGACCAGGCCTTGCCGGCGCACTCATGGTCGGCGTCGGTGCGGCCAAGGGCCTCGCGGTCTCGCTCGGCAAGCCGCTGTACGCGGTGAACCACCTTGTCGGACACATCGCTGCCGACATCGTGACACCGGACTCCGAGCCGCTGGAGTATCCCACGATCGCCCTGCTCGTCTCGGGCGGGCACACATCGCTCCTGCACGTGCGCGATCTCACCACCGACGTCGAGCTGCTCGGTGAGACGATCGACGACGCCGCCGGTGAAGCGTTCGACAAAGTGGCGAGGCTCCTGTCACTGCCGTATCCGGGGGGGCCCGAGATCGACAGGGCAGCGGCCGACGGCAACCCGAAGGCGATCCGCTTCCCACGCGGGCTCTCGAAGGCGCCGGATCTGGTGAAGCACCGCTACGACTTCTCGTTCTCGGGGCTGAAGACCGCCGTGGCCCGATGGATTGAGCGCTGCGAGGCCGCCGGAGAGCCCGTACCGCGCGCAGATGTCGCCGCGAGCTTCCGCGAGGCCGTCGTCGACGTGCTCGTCACCAAGGCGCTCGCCGCCTGCGCCGATCGGGGCGTGCCTCGGTTGCTGCTCGGCGGGGGAGTGATCGCCAACAGACGACTGCGCGAAGTCGCGCTGGCCCGTGCCGCAGAGGCCGGGGTCACCGTGCGGATTCCACCGCTGTCGCTGTGCACCGACAACGGTGCGATGATCGCCGCGCTCGCCGCTGACCTCATCGCCTCGGGCCGTCGGCCCTCGACGCTCGAGTTCGGTGCGGACTCGACACTGCCGGTGACCGAGATCCAGATCGCCGAGCGCGCCTCATGACCAATACCCCAGAGTCCCCGCAGCCCGCACGCCTGCCCGGCGCGCGCCGCGAAGAGTACACGCGCATGCCGACTGGTCCGATCGGCCTGGAATCGACCATCAGCAGCGGGCCGACAGAGACCGGTGGGATGCCGGCGGTGCAGTGGGACCCGCAGTCTCTCGAGCCCGTCGATGACAATTCCCGCCTCGCTCCGTGGGCGCTTCTTGCGGCGATCGTGGCGCTCATCGCATCGTGGTTCGTCGGGTGGGGCATCCCGCTGGCGATCATCTCGGTCGTCGCGGCGATCATGTCGCTGCGGCGTCCGGTCGAAAGCCGCGCGATGGCGACATGGGCGCTCGTGCTGGGAATGGCCGCCACGATCTTCAGCCTCGGATGGCTCATCTGGGCGGGCATGCAGTTCGAACAGTTCGGATAGTCGGATGCGTTTAGAACCGGTCCCTGAGCCTGTAGAGCCGGTCCCTGAGCTGCGGATGCTGCGCGCCAAGGCCTACGGCCAGGGCAGCGGTCTGTCGGTCGAAGAGCTCACACGCCTGCGCGAACTCGAGGGGTGGGATGCGGTCGGCGCCGACGCTTCAGTTTCGGTCCCTGAGCCTGTCGTTTCGGTCCCTGAGCCTGTCGTTTCGGTCCCCGAGCCTGTCGAAGGGCCGCGCGGTTCTGCCGACGCTTCGACAGGCTCAGCGATCGGTTCTGCCGACGTGCCGCGGCGCCTCCGCCGCTGGCCTCTGGGGATCGTGACCGCCGTCGCGCTCCTCGGAATCGGCCTCGGCGCAGGCTGGGGGATGTGGGGCTGGGACAGCGAAGCATCTGCCCTCGCTGCCGCACACGGCGACACGCAGGCCGAGCTCGAAGCGGAGCAGCTGTACGACCCCGGCACCGTCGTGCCCGTTGCCGAGGACTACGGCGTCGTGGTCTGGCGCGCCAATCGCTCCGACGGCGAAGAGCTCTGCGTGATCGTCACCTCACCGCCGAGAGCCCCGCAGACCGATTGCGTGACTCAGGAACGTGTGGACAACTACGCCTGGCCGAGTGCGATGGTCATGGTGCCCGAAGGTGAAGACAAGGCGGGTCAGCAGCTCAGCGCGAGTCTGATCCCGCAGGCGAACGGCGAGATCGTGCCCTTCATCCAGGTCTGGGGCGAAGACGACAGCTGGAAGCTGCAGTACTCCGAGGACGAGCTTGCGCAGCTGCAGAGCCTTGAAGAGACCGGGCACACCGGGGCGATGCTCCAGATCCTCGGTCGTGACGGCGACAGACTCGTGTGGTCGAGCTGGGAGACCGGAATGCTCTGCGTGATCGCATCCACCGGCGGCGGCGGCTTCGCAGAGGCGTGTGCCGAAGGACCGGACGACACGCTCACGCTCAGCACCGAGGTAGACGGCATCCCGACGCGCTACGTCGTCACGCAGTCCGAGATGCGTTCGCCGCAACTGACGGTGTACAAGGATGTCGACGCGGAGTACTACTTCGGCGCCGACGATCCTTCATCGATCGACGACAAGACCGGTCAGTAGCGGTTCAGACCCGATCGGCGAGGATGGCCATGCGCGTGTCGCCCACGCGCGTGAGGATCAGTGTCGCGCTTGCGCTCCCGCGCAGGTTCAGCTTCTTGCGGAAGGCTGCGGGATCGATATCCATCCCGCGCTTCTTGATCTCGAGCGTGCCGACATCGTGCGCGCGCAGCGCGGCATTGATGGCCTTCGGGTTCGCCGCTGTCACTTCGCGCACCCGGAACGACTGCACGAAGGGGCTCGTGACCGCGGCATCCCCGGTGAGATAGGCGATCTTCGCATCCAGCATCCCGGCATCCAGCGACCTGGCGACGTCGCCGATGAGTCTCGCCCTGATCACCGCGCCATCGGGTTCGTGCACGAAGGCCCCGAGTTCGCGGGTCTCTGCGTCTTCAGCATCCGCCCCTGCCATCAGCTCGTGCGACTCATCCCCGCGGATCACCAATGCTGACCTGCGCACGCCCTCGCGGGCGAGAACGCCCGACCAGAGCACGAGCTCGACGACGCTGCCGTCGGCGCTGACCCACTGCGCCTCGGCATCTGCCGGCAGGGCCTCGCGGTCGTGGGCAGGGCCGAGCTTGATGCCGCAGGGCACGCGCTCGGCGAGCGCGAACGCCCAGTCGAGCGAGGGAGAGTAGTCGGATGCCGCGACCCGCCGTGTCTCGCTGTGCCCCGCCGTCCGGCGCGCAGGATCGAGCCAGACCGCGTCTACGGTGCTGACGTCGAATTCCTCGGCCGTGCCGTGATGCACGACGGTGTGGGCGCCGGGCACTTCGACAGGCTCAGCGACCGGCTTCTCGCTCCCTGAGCCTGTCGAAGGGTGCCCGAACGGGGCGAGGTTGTAGGCGGCGATCGCTGCGGTGACCTCGTCGGCATCCACGGCGACGACGCTGAGCCCTGCGCCCGCGAAGGCGAGGGAGTCCCCGCCGATGCCGCAGCCGAGATCCGCCACCTGAGCAATGCCCGCACGGCGCATGCGTCCGGCGTGGCGGGCTGCGACTCCCAGGCGCGTGGCCTGTTCGAGACCCGCTCTGGTGAACAGCATCCGCTCGGCGAAACCGCCGAACTTCGCGACGCCCTTCGCGCGCAGGTGCGCCTGGCCGACCACGGCCGACACCAGGTCGGGGGAGTGACCTGCGGCCCGAAGGCGCGACACGCTCTGCGCGACTTCGGCGGTCGATGAAACCTGGCCCACCTCTTCGAGCAGCCGAAGGCCCTCGGGGGTGAGCAGTGCGGTCAGCTCGGACATCTCCACTGATCCAGACTACGGCGTGCTTCGACAGGCTCAGCAACCGCGAATTGGCACTCGCATTGCGTGAGTGCCAGCCGACCGCCTACACTTGTGATTAGCACTCTCGGGTTGAGAGTGCGAACAAGTCTTTCGTGTCAGCGTCAAGAAAGAAGAGGTAGACCGTGTCGGTTTCCATCAAGCCGCTCGAAGACCGCATCGTCATTCAGCAGGTCGAGGCAGAGCAGACCACCGCGAGTGGACTGGTCATCCCCGACACCGCCAAGGAGAAGCCCCAGGAGGGCGAGGTCGTGGCGGTAGGCCCCGGTCGCATCGATGACAACGGCAACCGTGTTCCGCTCGACGTCGCCGTCGGCGACCGTGTCCTGTACAGCAAGTACGGTGGCACCGAGGTGAAGTTCGGCGCCGACGAGTACCTCGTGCTCTCGGCTCGCGACGTCCTCGCTGTCGTCGTTCGCTGAGCGGTTCCATAAGCTCAACACTTCAGAAGACCCGGATGCATCACGCATCCGGGTCTTCGTCGTGCTCGGGCCACACGTCACCCATACGCCCCCCATCAGCCCCTGGGGATCCCCCGGTGACTCCCGTCAAGCCTCGGGGGGACCCCCGATGTCGTGAGCGCGCGCAAGTTCCACACTCGTAGGACGAAGCCTTTCCGGCAGTCTCACGAACAGAGGAAAACATCATGGCTGTAGAAGACAACCTGAACGTTCTCGGTCTCCAGTGGAATCTGGATGTCGAAGACGTCGGGAACACCAACGTCGAGGACAACATGGTCATCGCCGACAACGAGGTGGGCAACACTGACACCGACGTGGACCTCGAGGATGTCAACGTCGGAAACAACGTCGACAGCAATGTCGGCAACGACCAGTCGGACCACGACTCCAACAACGACAGCTCGGACAACTCGACCGACGTCGATGTCGAGGTCGAGGACTCGTTCAACGACGACCACTCGAACCACGCTGATGACTCGTTCAATGAAGACGAATCGATCAACGACTCCTTCCAGGACAACTCGGTGCACGACTCGGCCAATGACTTCTCGGTCAACGCCGGCATCCGCCAGTACAGCAACAGCCAGGTCGACGTCGACGCGATGCTCGACAGCTCTGGAGCAGGTGCAGGATTCGGACTCGGCGGCGGGGGAGACCTCGACCTTGAGATCGACAGCCGCAGCACGGTCAGTGACCAGTCCGTGAACCAGAACATCACGACCGCATCCGGCTCGGGTGGCGCGGCCATCGCGGTCGGCGGTGACGCAGACGGCGGCTGGGGCGGACCGGCATTCTCCGGCGCGAACGGTGGCGACACCGGTAACGGCGGCGACGGTGCATCTGACGGCGGCACCGGTGTCGGTGTTGGTGGTCTGATCGGTGTTGGTGTGGGTGGCGACGCCGACGGCGACGGCGGCGGCACGCAGGGCGCAGGCGATGCGGGTTCGCTCGCAGACGGCGGCAGCGGCGCGGGCGGCGACGGCGGAAATGCCTTCGCAGGAGCCGGCGATGCATCGGGCGGCAACGTCTCGCAGTACTTCGGCCAGTCGAGCAACATCGCCTCTGGTGACGGATCGGTGGCAGCCGGCGGAGACGCCAGCATCACCAACATCGATACCGAAGTCAACGTCGGCGACATCAACATCGGCAACGAGTACTTCGACAACTCGTTCAACACCGATCTGTCAGACAACTGGTCGATCGAGGACTCCTTCCAGGACAACTCGATGACCGACAACTCCGACAACTGGTCCGTCGAGGACTCCTTCCAGGACAACTCGCTCGAGGTGGATGTCGACGTCGAGAACTCGAACGTCGCCAGCCCGTTCGGCGACGCGACAGAGCTCGATTTCTGACTCGAGCTTCACACAGTGCCCGGCCTCCCTTTCGGGAGGCCGGGCATACCAGTACACTCCGAAGCATCCTGATCTGAAAGCGAGATCTGATGTTCCATGACGAGCCTGACCCGACCGGGGAGACCGGTTTCGAAGGCGAGGCATGGGAGAACCCGGATGCTGCATTCTCCGATCCTTCCGGTATGAAGACGTTCGCCGAAGAGATCGACAAGGTCGACGTGTCGGACTGGGACGTCGACAGCGATTCGCTCTGGGGCGATGAAGACACGAATCCCACAGCCGACATCGGTGACGGGACGTTCGACATCGACTTCCTGGGCTGAGCCAGGGACACGCGGGCGCGATCGGCCCGATGGCAGCGAACGACAGGGGAGTTCACGTGCCGAACAGAGATTTCGAGGTCACACCCATCGTCGACGTCGTGCGCGATGTCGGCGATATCGCCGCGTCCACGGGGCGCGCAGATCTCGCAGAGCGGCTCGAGCAGACCAGCGCGCGGCTGCGCGATCCCGCCGTCCGGGTGATCATCGTCGGTGAGTTCAAGCAGGGCAAGAGCAAGCTCATCAACGCCCTGGTGAACGCGCCGGTGTGTCCAGTCGACGACGATATCGCCACGAGTGTGCCGCTTGCCGTCGGGTACGGCGAGGAGCCCTCGGCCTGGGTTCTGCGGCAGGTGGATGCCCCGCCCACCCGGTCGGCGGCGAAGAGGCCGTCCGTGCGCACGGTCGAGCGCGAGGAGATCGCGCTGACCGATCTCGCCCGGTACGTCTCAGAGCAGGGCAACCCCTCCAACGAGCGGGAGCTGCTCGCGGCGGAGGTGCTGCTGCCACGTGAACTGCTCAAGGGCGGACTGAAGCTCATCGATTCACCGGGTGTCGGAGGACTCGATTCGTCGAACGCGTTGACGACGCTGTCTGCGCTGTCCACTGCGCACGCCGTGCTGGTCGTCTCCGACGCCTCGCAGGAGTACACCGAGCCCGAGGTGCAGTTCCTCAAGCACGCGATGCGCGTCTCGCCCAACGTGGCCGCGGTGCTCGCGAAGACCGATCTGTACCCGGAGTGGCGTCAGGTCGAAGACATCGATCGCGGCCATCTCGAAGGCGTCGGTGACGACGTGCCGATCTTCTCGGTCTCGAGCGATCTGCGCCTGCTCGCAGCCGAGCTGCAGGATCGTGAGCTCAACGACGAGTCCGGCTTCCCCGCACTCGTCGCGCACCTGCGTCGAGAGGTGCTGGGCCGCGCCGAAGTGATCCACGAGCGAAGCGCGGTGCATGATCTGCTCTCGGTCGTCGAGCAGCTCGCCATCTCGATGCGCGCCGAGCTGAACGCCCTGCAGAACCCGCAGGACACTCCCCGGATGATCGCCGAACTCGAAGAGGCCAAAGCGAAGGCGGATGAGTTCCGCGGCCGCTCAGCGAGATGGCAGGTCACGCTGACCGATGGTGTCAGCGACCTCATCGCCGACATGGAGCATGACCTGCGCGACCGACTGCGTACGGTGCAGCGCGAGGCCGAGCACGCGATCGATGAGGGCGACCCCGGTCCCATCTGGGATCAGATCAGCGAGTGGATCGACCAGCGGGCGACGTCCGCTGTCACCGAGACCTTCGTGTGGACCGATGAGCGCTCGAGGTGGTTGTCCGAAGAGGTCGCCGATCTGTTCAGCGAGGGCGAATCGGCGATCCCCGCGATCGACGTCGGCAGCATGGACGGCGTGCTCGACCCGGTCGAGCCGATCGCGGGCCTGGACCCGGGGCGCATGGGCGCCGGCGAGAAGATCTACATCGGCGTGCGCGGCTCGTACGGCGGCGTCCTCATGGTGGGTCTTGCAACCGGTCTGATCGGAATGGCGCTGATCAATCCGCTCTCGCTGCTCGCCGGCATCCTCGTCGGGCGGCGCGCCTACCGCGAAGACATGCACGCCCGTCTGGCCCGCCGTCAGCAGGAGGCGAAGCTGCTCGTGCGCCGCTACATCGACGAGGTCATCTTCCAGGTCGGAAAGCAGCTCAAAGACCGACTGCGACTCGTGCAGCGCACCGCTCGCGACCACTTCGGCTCGATGGCAGAAGAGCTGCACCGTTCGCTCTCCGAAGCACTGAACTCGGCGAAGGCGGCCGCTGGCAGCTTCACCGTGACACGTGATGAGCGGGTGATCGCCCTGCAGGCGAAGATCGCGCGGCTCGAGAGCCTCCGCGACCTGATCCCCGAGCTGCCGCCGGCGCCGGTGCGGCGGGGTCTCCCTTCCCCGTCACCGGCATCCGCGCACTCCGGGACCGCCGCGCACTCCGGGACCGCCGCGCACTCCGGGACCGCCCGATGACGACCGCAGTCCAGGCATCAGAGGCGCAGACAGTCGACGTCATCACCGACGCTGACGGCGTGCTCAGTGCAGCGGCCGCCGTCTATCACCGCGACGCGACGGTTCTGGCAGGGCTCGAGCGCCTGCGTTCGCGGCTGCATGAGCCGTTGCGGCTGGCGATCGCGGGAATGGTCAAGGCCGGCAAATCCACGTTGCTCAACGCGATGCTCGGAGAGGAGATCGCCCCCACCGACACCGGGGAATGCACCAAGGTCGTCACCTGGTATCGCTACAGCGCGACGCCCAACATCACGATGCATCCGCGTGTCGGCCCTCCGCACCGGATGCCGATCCGCCGCGAGGGGGGCAGGCTCGTCCTGTCGCTCGGAGGGCTTTCCGCTGGCGAGGTCGAATGGATCGATGTCGGCTGGCCGCTGGAGGGACTGAAGAGGGTCATCCTCATCGATACTCCAGGAATCGGATCGCTCTCCGAGGAGACTTCCGCGCGCACGCACAGGTTCCTCACCCCGCAGGAATCGCCATCGGCAGCGGATGCCGTGGTGTACCTGATGCGCCACCTGCACGGCGCGGACGTGCATTTCCTCGAGGCATTCCGCGACACTGCGGCGGGCGCCGCGCAGACGGTGTGCGCGGTGGGGGTGCTGTCGCGGTCGGATGAGATCGGCGCCGGCAGGATCGACTCGCTGCTCTCGGCAGGCAGAGTGGCCCAGCGATATGAGCGCGATGGTGATCTCGCCTCGCTGGTGCTGCGGGTGGTGCCGGTCGCCGGCCTGCTCGCCGAGGGCGCACGCACCCTCCGGGAGAGCGAATACATCGCGCTGCGCGAGCTCGCCGGGCTGGGCCGCGCCGACCGCGAGAAGCTCATCGTCTCGGCAGACCGCTTCGCAGGGCCGTCCACGGCGACCACGCTCAGCACGACCGTGCGAGAAGACCTTCTGGCGCGATTCGGGATATTCGGCGTGCGTCTGGCGACCGCGCTCATCCGTGGCGGGGCGCACACCTCTTCTGAGCTGTCCGATCAGATGGTGCAGCAGAGCGGACTGCTCGAACTGCAGGATTTCATCGCCGCGCAGTTCCACACGAGGGCCGCGACCCTGAAGACTCGTGGGGTGCTGCTGGAGCTCGAGCAGCTGCTGCGGGCGCACCCCAGAGACGGGCTGGACGATGTGCATGCCGGAATCGAGCGCATCACGATGCGCGCGCACACGCTGCGCGAGCTCGCGCTGCTGGCGCTCGCGCGGTCAGATGGCCTGCCGTTGTCGGATGCTGACGCAGACGAGGCCCAGCGCATCGCCGGTGTCGACGGCACCGCACCGCACATGCGCCTCGGTCTGCCTGCGGATGCTGACGCTGCTGCGCTCCGCGCGAGTGTGACGGAGAAGACCGATCACTGGCGCAGCCTCAGCCTGTCTCCGCTGACAGACCGTGCGACGGTCCACGTGTGCCGGACGATTCTTCGCAGCCTCGAGGAGATCGCGTCAGAAGTCGGTGCCGGCCGGAGCCTCTGGACCCCGACGGACGTCATGCTGGCGGGCGGTCCAGGCGATGGCACGGGGCAGGACGCCGGCGAGCAGGGCGAGAAGAACAAGCGCCGCCTGGGCGGTCAGAAGCGGTGGAAGTGGCTGACCCTGCTGACCGAGCGCAACCCACTCCGGTGAGAGCGCGACCACGAGCGCCTGCACGACGAGGGTGGCCAGTTGCCACCACCGCGTGCCGGGGCGCCGCCCCATGAACGACACCATCAGCACGATCTGCGTGAGCAGAATCGCGACGAGCGCCGCGAACACGATCCAGAAGATGATGTCGGCCGCGGACTTGTACGTCGCCTCATCTCGACCTTCGGTCACTCCCTTCGCGACATCGGCGATCAGCGGCAGCAGGTCCTGCCGGATGATGAAGAAGTACACCACGGTGAACCCGCCGACGGCGAAGCTCATGATCCAGAAGAACTGACTCAGCCTGATCGAGAAGGGCGGCGGCACCTTGACGAGCACCGGTGCCTCGTTCGCGCCGCGAACGAGAGGCCGCTGAGGGGCCTCTCGTTTCGGCGGGCTCCCGTTGCCGGGTGCCGGGTTCGACTGAATGGTCACTGTCCCTCGACCGGCTCCTCGATCATCGGCTCGTCTTCTACGGCGACGCCGGCGGCATCCTCCGTATAGGACTCCGCAGGAGCTGCGGCCATATCGGACTCGAGCACGTCCGCTGGCTCCTCGTGGACCATGACCGGTTCGTAGGGCTCTGCCAGCGGCGCCTGCTCCATCGCCGGCGCGGCATCCGCGGCGTCTGCCGCGTCGGTCGCCACGACGACGCTGGTCGAGTTGTCCTCCACCGAATTGTCCTGGAACGAATCGTCGATCGTGGAGTTGTCGGATCCATCGGTGTTGTTCGAGTTGTTGTACTCGTCGTTGCCGATGTTGATGTCACCGGTGGTGATGTCGGTGTCGGTATCGGTGACAGTGGCGTCATCGCCGGCTGCGACTGCTTGGTCGCCCGAAGCCACCACGGCATCCTGATCGAAGATCTGCGTGACATCTCCGCCGTCGGTCCAGATGTTCTGGTTCACCGACTGGTCGACGATCGTCGACCGGGCGTCGATCGTCGTGAACTGGCTCACCAGACGAATGATCTCGTTGACCACCGGGTCCGGAGGATTGGGCGGCTCAGGAGGCCCGGGGTGCGGAGGGCGCGGCGTGACCGACGGATGATCCACGACCACGGGCGCGACTGCGCGCACGTCGGCGACGCAGGCGTTCTGCACGCCGCCGCGCATCATCACCGCCTCAGGATCGGCGGTGAACTCCTCCGCGGCTTCCGGATCGTGCAGAAGGCTGAGTATGAACGAGATCAACGCGTCTGCGATGGTCTCTACAGGTGAAATCATGAGTTTGCCTCTTCGCCTTGCTCGGACAATGGGTCACTATCGGGGAGCTCCTCAGAGCGTATTCCGGCCCCGTGCAGGCATCATCGGGGGTGACCCCGATAGATCCCCGGGGCACTAGGGGGGTGTGCCATTCTCACTGGGGTGCGGAGCCTCCGTCGGGCCGTGTTCAGACCCGATGAGATGCCGCAGCTGCGCGATCATCTCCGAGCGGGAGCCCGCTCCGAGCCTGCGCCGGATGTGCGCGATGTGATGCTCGGCCGTGCGAGGGGAGATGAAGATCGTCTCACCGATCTCGGCATAGGTCTTGCCCTCGATCACCAGCCGCGCCACTTCGAGTTCGCGTTCGCTGAGCACCTCCTGCGGAGTGCTCGTGGCCGGAGTCGTCGAATCGCCGGCGTGGGCGGCCATCGCTCTGCGTGATCCGTCGATCGGGTGCAGTTCTCGCGCACAGGCGAGCAGTCGGGCAGCCACCTTGCGATCCTGCGACCTGGCCGCGCCGTGACCGGCCAATCGTGCACCATCCCAGACGAGGCCGATCGATGCCAGATCCTCAGCGGCCTTCTCCACGGCGTCGGCGTCAACGGTGCCGCCGAGTACCGATGTCCACACGCGTCCGGCTTTCGCCATGGTGCTGGCGATGCGACTGTGCGCTGAGGCTTCGACGAGCGCCTTCGCATGCGGGCGCAGGGACTCGGGACGGTTGAGCAGAATGCCGTTCTGGATCCCGGCCCAACGCAGGTGCGCAGACCACAGTGCAGGGTCATGCAGTTGATGCACGAGCTGGAGCGCCCGCTCGAACTGCGGGCGGATCCGCTCCGGATCGCCCACGCGCGAAGCGGAGCTGATGAGTTCGGCCAGGGGGTGCAGCAGATAGAGATCGACGTCGACGCGCAGCAGACTCGCTCTGGCACGGCGCCACGCGGTTTCGAGCCCCGCGGCATCCTCATAGCGTCGTGCGATCGCGACGCGCACGGCATCCGCAAGCAGAAGGTCGCGCGGGGCGCGCGCAGCGCTGGCGCTCGCCAGTGCTTCGCGCGCTTCGCCGGGCCGAGCGAGTTCGACGGCGATCCATGCACGCCACAGCAGCAGGCGGGGGCGCGCCCACGGCCCGCCCTGCGCGCCCGCGATCGCATCGTCGATGACGGAGCGCGCTGTGGCGAGGGCGCCGAGATTCAAGGCGACGATCGCCGCGAGGACGGCAGGCAGTTCTGGAATGCCGGATGCCTCGTGCGAGGTCGTGTACATCTCTGATGCGCGCACGAGATCCGAGAGCGAAGACTCGGCCTGTTCCGGCGCGATCGATGCGTCTAGCCCCCGGCGCAGCAGGCGCATCGCGACACCGAGCGTCGAGGGGACGGACTCCTCTGTCGACGCAGGAGCGTCGGGATCCGTGTCGGCGGGAATGCCGACGGCGAGGGCAGCGATGCGCGCGCGTGCCGCAGAGAGGGGACCGGCGGCAGACGCGAGCCGGTACACGGTGTGGGCCTGCTCCATCATCCCGCGGGCCGCCCAGATGGCGGCCGTGGTATCGGCGAGCCTGTCGCGGTCGTGCGCATCTGCGGACGGTTCGGTCAGCGGACCTGCCTCATCGACGAGCGCGCTCGCGGTGTCGAGATCGCCGGCCGACCAGGCGGCGTCTGCGCGTCGGCCGGCCAGCAGCGACGCATCCGCACCGGAGCGGATCGCACCCTCGTAGAGCTCTGCGGCGCGCTTCGGATGCGTGGGAAGAAGCAGATCGGCATGTCGGATCAGCACCTCGCCCGGCGTGCTCGGGCCGCCCGGCGTGCTCGGACCGTGCGACGACGAGCCGACGGCAGTATCCAGCGCGATCAGGCGACCTGCCGGCATCCCTGCCTGCACGGCGATGCGCACGAGCGGGACCGGCTGTCCGCTGCGCAGGAGAAGGCCTTCGGCATAACCGTGCAGCGCGTGCTCGCCCGACACATCCGCAGCGTTCGGCATGCCCGGATCGGATACGCAGATGCGCTCGATCTGTTCACGCAGACTCGGCTCCGTCATGCTCAGGCGGTGGGCGATGCGCTCTTCCAGCGCCATGCGCAGCTCGTTGTGGGTCGCGCCGCCGCCGCAGTCGCGGTCGTCGTGGGCGCGCAGCGCATCGCTGACCAGCCAGGACACGCCTCCGGTGATTTCGAGGATGTCGCTCAGACACGCCTCCGACAGGCGCAGGCCGTGCGGAGAAAGATAGGTCAGCAGGTCGGCGCGCGATACGTGGCCGAGGACGACGCTCGGATGATGCTGCTCGAGATGCTGCGAGATCTCCGCGACAGCGTCGTCCCAGCCGGCCGGACGCAGCGCGACGATGAGAGCGGCATCCGGGTCGGCCGCGCGCATGCGCAGCTGCGCGAGCTGATCGACGCCGAGCCGGTGCAGGTCGTCGACGATGAGCACGTGCGAGTGCGGAACCGCTGCGATGTCTGCCGGGCCAGGGCGCAGGTACACGGCCTCTCGAGCGTTCTCGGTCAGCAGCGCATGCAGGTGACGCAGAGTCGTGGACTTTCCCGAACCGGCGTTGCCGACCACCAGCGCGCGCGGAGCAGAATCACTGATGGCTTCGACAGCCGGGCCGATCATGTGCTCCCAGAGCGCGGGCAGCGACATCCGATGTGATGTGGCGCGCGCGATGTCGTCGTGTGTCGTCGCGGGTTGCCGCTGTTGCTCGGCGAGCATGATCAGGCATCTCCGATCAGGTGGGCGTGGCTACCGGACCTGAGTGCTGCTCGCCGGCAGTCGGGGCTGTCTCGGCCAGAGGCGTCTCTGCGACCGGAGTCGGGCTCACCGGTGCAGGGTCCTCTGCCGGTGGCGTGGTGTCAGCGGGCGGGGCCGTCGGGTCGGTCGGGTTGCTGCCGTCGGGGGCAGTGTCTTCTGGGGCGGGGTCTTGCGGGGTGGTGTCGGGGATCGGATCTGTTGGAGTGGTCTCCGGCGGGGGCGTCGTGGTCGTGCCACCCGTGTCATCGGGGTCGCTCGTGTCTGCCGGGGGCTGTGTGGTGCCGGTCTGGCCACCGGGGGTGGTCCCGGTGCCGGCGTCAGTCGAACCCGGCGTGGTCGGAGCAGCGCCCGTCGATCCTCCGGAATCGTTGGAAGGCGAGGTCGGCTCCACCTTCGGACCGGACTGCCTGGTCTTCGGCGCCGCCTGCTTCGAGCCAGCATCCGATTTCAGCTCGCTCACCGGACGGATGACCGATTCTGTGGCCGGTACCTGCGGGGTAGCCGGTGCAGCCGCCGCCGGATCAGGAGTCGGCTTCGTCGGTGCGCCGCCGAGCGGCTTCGGCAGGCTCATGAGCGTGGATGCCGCATGAGCGACGAAGTCCGGCCAGCGGGTGCCGGCGGCTGTGGTGTTGCTGAGGACGATCGTGGCGGCGATGAAGACGGCCGCCACGGCGAGCAGCGCAGGAGAGGTCGTGCGGGATGGCTTGGCGAACAGCGTCTGCAGGAATGCGGCGGCCCTGGTCTTCTCCTGTGATGGGTTCTCGCCGGGCTGATCCTGCTCTGGCGTACGCTCGTTCTCCGCTGGCTTGGGCGTGACCGACTGGGGCGTGACGGACTTGGGTTCGACGGCTCGCGAGGTGCGTGCGCTCGGCGCCGGCGCCGGCGCCGGCGCCGGCGCCGGCTTCGTCTCGGTCGCGGCACCGGTGCCGTAGGTCAGGTCGCAGGCGATGCGAGCGGCGCCGAGCGCCGTGGCGGCCTTCGTGTCAGCATCCGCCACGATCTGCACATCGAACCGCTCGGAGAGCCGCTGCGCGACCAGCGGAGTGCGCGAGGACCCGCCAGCGAGCACGATCCCTTTCAGGCGGTCTCCGTGGGCATCTGCCGACTCGATCGCGAGGTCGAGAGCCTCGACGGTCCGATCGAGATCGGCTGCGATCATGCCCTCGAGTTCGGAGCGGGTGATGCGCACACTCGCGCCGCCGGCGAGGGCGCCGAGCCGCACCGTCGCGTCTCCGGCCGAGGAGAGGAGCTCCTTGGCCTCGACGACCGCGCTGCGGACGTCGACCAAAGCGGTCAGCGGCGCGTCAGCGACGTCGGATCCCTGCACGGAGAGCACATGGCGCATGAGTTCGTCGTCGAAGCTCGCGCCTCCCAGATGTTCGATGCTCACCTGGTCGCCGACGGGCTGATAGCGCCCGCCGGAACGCTGGCGCAGGACGCGGGCGTCGAACCGGGTGCCGCCGAGATCGTAGACCGCGAGCATGTGTCCTGGGTCGAGCGGAAGGGCGGTCTCGGACTGCCGAGCGGATGCTTCGGACTCGCTCAGCAGGATCGGCGCATCGATGCCCGCGCGCTGCAATGCCCCGCGCAGGCGAGAGAGGCGGTGTCCGCCCCAGGTCGTGGGATGAGTGATGGCGATCACCGCGGGCTGTTCGCCCTCGGCTTCGGTGACTTGATCGACGACCCAGGCGCACAGTCGCGCGACGAGGTCGTCGGCGGACACGGCATGTTCGCCGATCAGCAGGCGAACGCCGTTCCCGACGTCGTGGGCGAATTCGCGCACCAGTCTGTGCGGGGCCGTTGCTCCCCGCCGGGTGGCCTCTTCACCGAAGAACAGCGTTTCGTCCTCTGCGACGAACACAGCAGAAGGTGCACTGTGCTCGTTAGCGCCTAACGAGAACAGAGCCGGGTTGTCGTATGACTCGCGTGAACCGTGAGCAACGGCAGCAGAAACCCTGCTGTTGCCCGCGTCGATCGCGAGCAGGAAGGAGGGTTCGCTCACGTCATCGGGATGAGTCGAGACCGCGTGTGCAGGCTCGCTCAGGTAGTTCGAACTGCTGGGTGATGCTCACTATAGAACTGTTCGGCGCGCAACGCCAGAGGGGATATTCAATTCGAAGGATTTATTTTCAGAATGCCCGCCGGCGCTCCTTATGCGGGGCCCTAGGGTGGAGCAGTGAGCATCGTCGCATCCCCACGGACCCGCGCAGCCGGGGCCGCATACGCCGGCGGTGCCTACCTGCTCTGGGGCTTTCTCCCGCTGTACTTCCTGCTGCTCGTGCCGACAGGGCCCTGGGAGATCGTCGCGGCGCGCGTGGTCTTCTCGTTGGTGTTCTGCCTGCTGCTGCTCACCTTCGCCAGGGGATGGCGGCGCATCATCGCGATCATCCGGCAGCCGAGACTCCTCGGATGGACGGCGCTGGCGGGGGCGCTGATCTACATCAACTGGCAGGTCTTCGTCATCGGCACGCTCAGCGAGCGGGTGGTCGAGACATCTCTCGGGTACTTCATGAACCCGATCTTCACGGTGCTGCTCGGCGTCTTCGTGCTGCGCGAGCGCATCCGCAGGCTGCAGTGGGTCGCCATCGGCATCGCTGTGCTCGCGGTGCTCGTCATCATCATCGGCTACGGAGCCTTCCCGTGGATCGCGCTGTCGCTGACAGCATCCTTCGGTCTTTACGGCCTGGTGAAGAAGAAGGTCGGACCGGCGGTGGATGCTGTCAGCGGTCTCACACTCGAATCCTTCTGGCTGCTGCCGGTCGCCGCCGTGCAACTGATCATCGTCGCGCAGACCACAGGGATCACGTTCGGTGATGTCAGCACGGCGCACACCCTGCTGCTGCTGTTCGCAGGGGTGGCCACCGCAGTGCCGCTGCTTCTGTTCGCCGCGGGTGCTCGCCGCATCAACCTCGCCGTGATCGGGATGATCCAATTCATCACTCCGATCATGCAGTTCCTCACCGGAGTGCTCATCCTGCACGAGCCCATGCCGGCCGAGCGCTGGATCGGATTCATCATCGTGTGGGTCGCGGTCGGGGTGTTCCTCGTCGACCTCGCTCTGGCGGCCAGGCGGTCTCGCCGGACACACCGTTAGCGCATCGCAACACACGCGTGACCTCTTCGCGTATACGTTAAGGGCACGGACGACGCCCGAGTCGTCGCGATCATGAATAGCAAGGGAGCAGCATGAGCGTCTTCACACACATGCGTACGCGAAAGGTCATCGGCGGTATCGCCCTGATCAGTGCGGGTGCGATGGTCTTGGCAGGGTGCAGCAGTGGAGGTGGCGGCGACGCTGATGAGCCTGCGGCATCGACTGATCGTGAAGCGCTCACGCTCAGCATCGGAACGGTCCTCCCGCAGACCGGTCAGCTCGCCTACCTCGGCCCGCCCGAGGAAGCAGGCGTCGGTCTTGCCGTCGCCGAGATCAATGAGGCAGATCTCGGCATCACGGTAGAGGTCGAGTACGGCGACTCCGGAGACCCCGACAACAAGGCGTTCGAGACCACGGTCCCGCGTCTGCTCGACTCGGGCGTTTCGGCGATCATCGGTGCGGCATCGTCCGGTGTCACCAAGCTCTTCCTCGACCAGGCGGTCAGCGCGGGTGTCATCACCTTCTCGCCGGCCAACACCTCGCCGGACTTCACCGAATGGCCGGATGACAACCTCTACTGGCGCACCGCTCCGAGCGACCTGCTCCAGGGTGAGGTCCTCGCCAGCGAGATCGGCATCGACGGTCACGCGAACCTCGGGATCATCTATCTCAACGACGCCTACGGTTCGGGCCTTGAGAAGTCGCTCACCGAGAACTTCGAAGCGGGCGGCGGCACGGTCGTGGCATCCGAGGCGTACAACGCCAACGACACCTCGTTCGATGCGCAGATCTCGACCATCCTCGCTCAGGCGCCGGACGCCATCGCGGTGATCGGCTTCGAGGAGACCTCGACGATCGTTCCGGCATTCATCTCGAGTGGATTCGACGGCAGCAAGTTCTACTTCGTCGACGGCAACACCCAGCAGTGGGGTGCCGACATGCCGGTCTCGATCGAGGGCAGCAAGGGAACGCAGCCGGGGCCCGTGCTCGCGGATGACTTCCAGCAGCGTCTGATCGACCAGTGGCAGGAGCAGTCGGGCAAGGAGCTCGTCGACTTCAACTACGCCGCTGAGTCCTACGACGCAGTGGTTCTGCTCGCACTCGCCTCGCTCGTTGCGAACTCCACGGATGCGACCGACATCGCGGGCGCCCTCCAGGAGGTCTCCGGCGGCTCGGGCGATGGTGAGAAGTGCGAGTCCTTCGCGGACTGCGCGCAGATCATCCTCGATGGCGGCACTGCTGACTACGACGGATACTCCGGCGCGATCACGTTCGACGACAACGGCGACCCGACCGAGGCGACCATCGGCGTCTTCCAGTACGGAGCCGACAACACCCACACCCGTATCAACTGATACCGACGCGAAGGGTCGGATGCTGCGGCATCCGGCCCTTTCGTGTGCCCGGCGCGGCGGCGGGCGCGGGCGCGGGCTGGATTTCGGGGCTGGGGAGCGTTCTTGGCCGCGTTTTCCATCCCGTGCGCCCATCCCGGGTGGCTCACGCGCGATTCGCGCGAGGCACTCGTTCTGCACGGGGGCCGGCTTGGGCCGGGTTGTCCACGGAACGGGGGTTCGGGCGGATGCTGCGATCCGCGAGCGCGGCACGATGAAGTGCATGCGCCACAGAACCAAGCTCCCGCGCCGGCTCGGCGAGCGATTCTCGATCGCGAATGCCGAAGCGGTCGGCGTCAGGCCAGGACGACACAGCGCGCGCGACCTGCATCGTCCGTACAGCGGCGTCCGCTCCACGACGAAGCCAGAGACGTTCGACGACTGGGTGAGGTGTTGCGCGCTGCGGCTCAAACCCGGGCAGCAGTTCGGGGGAACGACCGCCGCGAGGCTATGGGGGCTGCCGCTGCCGACGCTATGGAAAGAGGGCGAAGAGATCGACGTGGTCGTCCCCACCGGCACGACGCCGCCGAAGACGAGCAGAGTGCGGGGGAGCAGGCTCAAAGTCGAGCGGGCTGAGACCTGGCTTCTGCGGGGTGTGCCGGTCATCGATCCCGTCGCGGCGCTGTTCATGTGCGCGCCGGATCTCACCGTCGATCAAGCCGTCGTCATGATCGACGCTGTGCTGACGCCCGCGCTGAACTATCCAGACCTCGGGCCGGGAAAGCCAATGGCTACACTCTCGGAGATCGAGGAGCGTCTGGCCGTGTGGCGGCAGTTCCCCGGGCAACGAACGATTCAGCAGGCGCTGCCTTTCGCCCGTGTCGGGGTGGAATCGCCGAAAGAGACCGAGACGCGCCTACTGATCATCGACAGCGGCCTCCCGGAACCGGTGGTGCAGTTCGAGGTATGCGTGGAGGGCACGTTCATCGTCCGCCCGGACCTCGCCTACCCCACGCTCAAGATCGGCATCGAGTACGACGGCGACGGACACCGCACCGACAAAGAGGAGTGGCGGCGGGACATTCAGCGTCAGCGCGCGCTCGCCGCGGCAGGGTGGATGAGCCTTCACCTCACGGAGGCCGACCTCGTCGCGGGCGCGCGGGATGCTTTTGTTGCACAACTTCGACGCGCGATGGCCGAGCGCGAGATGGAAATCACGACGCAAGACAGCATCCGCGCCGTGAAATCCATCCCGCGCCGCGTATGAGCGGGGCGCGCCGCCGCTCGAGCGCCGCCGCCCCGGCCCGCGCCGACGCGCGAGCCGCGCCGCTAGTCCTCGCCGAGCGTGCCCAGGTAGAGGCCGATGACCTTCGGATCGTTCAGCAGCTGGCGACCCGTGCCCGTGTACGCATCGTGGCCCTGGTCGAGAACGTAGCCGCGGTCGCAGATCTGCAGGCACCGGCGCGCGTTCTGCTCGACCATGATCGTCGTGACTCCGGCCTTGTTGATATCGGAGACGCGGATGAACGCGTCATCCTGTCGCACTGGCGACAGACCGGCAGAAGGCTCATCGAGCAGCAGCACCGACGGGTCCATCATCAGAGCACGCGACATCGCCACCATCTGGCGCTCACCCCCGGACAGCGACCCTGCGCGCTGCTTCAGCCTCGAGCCCAACTCGGCGAAGATGCCGGTGACGAACTCCAGCCGCTCCTTGTAGGCCTTTGGCCGCTGGATGATCCCCATCTGCAGATTCTCCTCGATGGTCAGCGAGGGGAACACGTTGTTTGTCTGCGGGACGAACCCCACGCCGCGCTGTACGAGTTCATTGGCCTTCAGTCCGACGATGCTCTCACCGTTGACGAGGATGTCGCCTCCACGCACCTTGACCTGTCCGAAGATCGCCTTCAGCAGCGTCGACTTGCCCGCACCGTTCGGTCCGATGATGCCGACCAGCTCGCCCTTCGCGGCCGTCAGGTTGGTGTCGTTGAGGATGTTCACACCGGGCAGGTATCCCGCGGTGAGGCCTTTGACCTCTACGACGAGGTCACCGAAGGGCCGGTCCGTTGTCTCTTCGGCCGCGGGGGCAATGGGCGTGCTCATGGCTTGTCCTCCTCGGCGGTCTGAACCGCGGTGTGATGCTCCTCGCGGATCTCCTCGAGCATCTGGCTGGCAGACTCGTTGAGCTCGCCCTTGTGGCGTCCGGTGACCACTCCGAGGTCGACATCCTGATGACTGCCCAGATAGGCGTCGATGACGGCCTTGTCCTGCATGACGGTCTCGGGCGGCCCTTCAGCGACGATCCGTCCCTCGGCCATCACGATCACCCAGTCCGCGATGTGACGGACCATGTTCATGTCGTGCTCGACGAACAGCACGGTCATGCCCAGGTCCTTGAGGCCGAGGATGTGGTCGAGCAGCGATTGCGTCAGGGCCGGGTTCACACCCGCCATCGGCTCGTCGAGCATCACCAGCGAAGGGTCACGCATCAGCGCGCGCGCCATCTCGAGCAGCTTGCGCTGGCCTCCGGAGAGACTCGCGGCGTAGTCGGATGCCTTCGTGTCGAGCTTGAACCTGGCAAGCAGGTCCATCGCCTTCGCTTCGAGCTCAGTGTCCTGCTTGCGCCAGATCGCTGGGATGAGCGCGGGAAGGAACCCTTCGCCCTTCTGATCCGGTGCTCCGAGCTTCATGTTCTCGAGCACCGTCAGCAGCGACAGAGCCTTCGTGAGCTGGAATGTGCGCACCTGCCCCATCTGCGCAACCTTGAACGAGGGGATGCCCGAGAGCTGGTGCCCGTCGAAGCTCCACTTGCCGGTGTTGGGCTTGTCGAAGCCGCACAGCAGGTTGAAGAGCGTCGTCTTTCCGGCACCGTTCGGACCGATCAGCGCCGTGATGGCGTGACGGGGGACCTCGATGTGATCGACGTCGACGGCGGTGAGACCGCCGAAGCGCCGCGTTACCTTATCGGCGACGAGAATCGGATCGACTTTCTCGCAACCGGGGACGGCATCGCCCTTGTGAAGACCGGTCGTCTTGATCCGTCCGGTCTTCGGCGTGCTCTCTGCAGCGTTATTTGACAAAGGTCAGCTCCCTCTTGTTTCCGAGGAGTCCCTGCGGGCGGAAGATCACCAGCAGCATGAGGGCGAGTCCGACGATCACGAAGCGCAGCGTCGCCGCCTGGATCGCCGACATGGGCAGGATGCCCTGCGCGGCCAAGCTCGGCAGAACGCCCTCGAGGAACGCCATGATGACCCAGAAGATCACCGCACCCAGCGCCGGCCCGAAGACCGTCGCAGCCCCTCCGAGCAGCAGGATCGTCCAGAGGAAGAACGTCAGCGACGTCGTGTAGCTCGCCGGCACCACGGCCGATGGCAGAGCGAAGACCGCACCGCCGAGGCCGCCCATGATTCCACCGATGACCAGCGCCTGCATCTTGTACGAGAAGACGTTCTTGCCGAGCGAGCGCACAGCGTCCTCGTCTTCACGAATGCCCTTGAGCACGCGTCCCCATGGGCTGCGCATGAGCGCCCACACCAGGTAGATGCACACCGCCAGCACGAGCAGACCGAACACGCGCACCCAGAGCTGGCTGGCGTTGTACGTCCACGGACCGAACCCGTAGGTGCCTTCGGGGAAGGGATTGGCCGCACGGAATCCGGCGTGGTAGCCGCCGAGGCCGTCGGCAGCGTTGGTGTACTCCTCGAACGCGGTCGAGGTGAACAGCAGACGAACGATCTCGGCCGCGGCGATCGTCGCGATGGCCAGATAGTCAGCGCGCAGCCGCAGAGTCGGGATGCCGAGGATGAAGGCGAATACCGTCGACATCACCATGCCGACGATGATGCCCACCCACCACGGCAGCCCGAACGTCAGGATCGAGATCGCGTAGCTGTACGCACCGATCGCCATGAAGCCGGCCATACCGAAGTTGAGCAGTCCGGCATAGCCGAAGTGAACGGCAAGCCCGGTCGCCGCGATGGCGTAGGCGATGGTGGTCGGACTCAGCATCCAGGATGCGGTGTTTCCGAAGATTGCTCCCCAGTCCATGATCAACCGATCCTTTCTCTTCGACCGAGGATGCCCTGTGGTCGGAACAGCAGCACCAGAATGAGGATGGCCAGCGCTCCGACGTACTTCAGGTCAGAGGGCAGCCACAGCGTCGATACCTCGACGAGGAGTCCGACGATGATCGAGCCGATCAGCGCGCCGAACGCCGTTCCGAGACCGCCGAGGCAGACGGCCGCGAAGATGAGCAGCAGGATGTGCACGCCCATGTCCCAGCGGACGCCTGGGCGGAAATACGCCCACAGGATGCCGCCGAGGGCGGCGAGCGCGGATGCCAGGATCCATACGATCCGGATGACCCGGTCGACATTGATTCCGGATGCCGCAGCCAGCGAAGGGTTGTCGGAGATCGCTCGCGTCGCCTTGCCCGTGCGGGTGCGCAGCAGCCAGAACGCGACCGCGACGAGGACGACGATGCTCAGACCCATGGACATCATGTCGATCACGCTGAGCTTGATCGGGCCCCAGATCTCGATCTTCGGAGCGCCCGCATTGGGAAGCTGTACGGTGCCGCCGCCGAAGAAGAAGAGGAACACGTAGCGCAGCGCGAAAGAGAATCCGATGCTCACGATCATGAGCGGGATGATTCCCATGCCGCGCTTTCGCAGCGGCTTCCACAGCCCGACATCCATCAGATAGCCGAATATCCCGCCGCAGATGACGACGAGCGGAATCGTGAGCCACATCGGCAGCGCCAACGTCACGCCGAAGACGACGGCCATTACTGCGCCGAACGTCACCATCTCGGCATGCGCGAAGTTGGTGAGGTTCATCGTTCCGAAGATCAGCGAGACGCCGATCGCGGCGAGGGCGAGCAGAAGGCCGAAGTTGAGGCCGTTGATGATCCGCTCTACGAACTGGTCTATGAAACTCGTGGTCTCGCGCACCCCCTCACCGAGGAAGAGGTTGACGATGACGCGGTTGCCGAGCCCGAATTCGACATCCTGCGAGGCGGACTCGCCTTCGACGATGACTCCGTCCGGCAGGGTCGATTCGTCGACTGTCAGCTCGTACTCGCCCTTCTCGGGGACGTAGAGCGTCCAGCGTCCGGTGTCGTCGGTCTCGGTCTCGGCCTCGAAGCCGTTGCCCTTGATGGAGACGGCGACGCCGGGCAGGGGATCGGCGTCGTACTTGATCACGCCGGCGAAGAAGAAGTCCGTGACCTCTTGCTCGTCACCGCCGGAATCGTCGGAAGACGTCGTCGTGGTGTCCGTCTCTGCGTCGCCGGTATCGGCGAATGATGCAGGTGCTGCCATGAACAGCATCGCTGCCGCGAGCAGGAAGCTCACCAGCGCGATCACCCACGGTACGCGCCTGTGTCTGTGGCTGGTCGTCAGTTCCACGAAACCTCCCTAGTCGTTCGAGGGGTGCCGAGGCTTCGGGTCGCATCGGCTGTGATGAACGACGCTTTGAGCGTAATGTGTCGGCTCTGCTTCACGCCACTGTTCGGTGTGTCGTTATGAAAACGGTGGGCTGCGCGAAGTGCTCGGTGGATGCCGCGCGGGGAATTTTTCCGGCATCCGCGCCCTTAGAATTGGTAGAACACCACGCCTGCAGGAGGATCATTCATGGACCAGCACGATCCCTTCGGTTTCGTCGGACTCACCTACGACGACGTTCTTCTTCTTCCCGGGCACACGGATGTGATCCCGAGCGAGGCAGACACCTCCTCTCGCATCACGCGCCGCATCTCGGTCGCGACTCCGCTGCTCTCCAGCGCCATGGATACGGTCACTGAGTCCCGCATGGCGATCGCGATGGCACGCGAGGGCGGCATCGGCATCCTGCATCGCAATCTCTCCATCGCCGACCAGGCCACGCACGTCGACCGCGTCAAGCGCAGCGAATCCGGAATGATCACCGACCCGATCACCACCACGCCGGATGCGACGGTCGAAGAGGTCGACGAGATGTGTGCGAAGTACCGCATCTCGGGCCTTCCCGTCGTCGATGAAGAAGGCCGACTCGTCGGAATCATCACCAACCGCGACATGCGGTTCGTCTCGGCGTTCGAGCGCCCGACGACGTTCGTGAAAGACGTCATGACCAGTGAGAACCTCGTGACGGCGCCCGTGGGCGTGGCCGCAGGCGAAGTCATCGCACTGTTCGCGAAGCACCGCGTCGAGAAGCTGCCGCTCATCGACGACAACGGAAAGCTCGCCGGTCTCATCACCATCAAGGACTTCGACAAGAGCGAGAAGTACCCCCTCGCGACCAAGGACGAGCAGGGACGCCTCCGCGTGGGCGCCGCGATCGGCTTCTTCGGCGATGCATGGGAGCGCGCTGAGGCGCTGCGTGACGCTGGTGTGGATGTCCTCGTGGTCGACACGGCCAACGGCCAGTCCCAGGGTGTCATCGACCTCGTCAAGCGCATCAAGGCAGACGAGTCGTTCGAGCACATCGACGTCATCGGCGGCAACATCGCCACCCGCGAGGGTGCGCAGGCGCTCATCGAAGCCGGTGTGGATGCGGTGAAGGTCGGCGTCGGCCCCGGATCCATCTGCACGACCCGCGTCGTCGCCGGCGTCGGCGTGCCGCAGGTGACCGCTGTGTACGAGGCATCCCTCGCCGCACGCCCCGCCGGCATCCCCGTGATCGCCGACGGCGGCCTGCAGTACTCGGGCGACATCGCCAAGGCGCTCGTCGCCGGTGCGGATGCTGTCATGCTCGGCTCGCTTCTGGCCGGCACCGACGAGTCGCCGGGAGAGATCGTCTTCCAGTCCGGCAAGCAGTTCAAGCAGTACCGCGGCATGGGATCGCTCGGTGCGATGCAGACGCGCGGCAAGCAGACCTCCTACTCGAAGGACCGCTACTTTCAGGCGGATGTGCCCAGTGACGACAAGCTCATCCCCGAGGGCATCGAGGGTCAGGTGCCCTACCGCGGCCCTGTCGCCGCGGTGGCCTACCAGCTCGTCGGAGGCCTTCGTCAGTCGATGTTCTACGTCGGTGCTCGCACGATCGAAGAGCTGAAGACCCGCGGCAAGTTCGTGCGCATCACTGCGGCAGGTCTCAAGGAATCGCACCCGCACGACGTGCAGATCGTGGTCGAGGCCCCCAACTACAAGAAGTAGGGCGCGTCCCTCCTCCTCCTCCTCGTGCTCCCTCGCCGAGACCCCACGTTGTCGCCCAGACCCCTGGGTGCAGACGCGAACAACCTGGGGTCTCGGCGAGAACCTGGGGTCTCGGTGGCAGGTGAGGCTGCCGCGACTGACGAGGGATGCCACGACATAGATCCCTGATGTGACGGCAGATGACGGCATCCTTCGCCGCCGACGCGCGCCGCCGTTATCGTCGCGACATGACTCTTCTCCAGGACCAGACCGCATCCGTCGCCGATGTCACCCCCGATGAGCGCGCACAGCGCCTCACCGATGCGGGCACGACGTGGAACGAGCGCATCGCCGCCGACCCGGCGAACGCCGAGCTGACCTACAAGGTCGTCGGCCGCGGCGTCGGATCGGTGGGCACCGAGGTGCGTGCGGGCAAGCACCGCTTCCTCGTCGACGAGCCGGGCGCGCTCGCCGGTGACGATGCGGCTGCGAGCCCCGTCGAGTACGCGCTCGGCGCGCTGGTCTCCTGCCAGGTCGTCGTGTTCCGCCTCTACGCACAGGCGCTGGGCCTGACGATCGACGAGATCGAGATCACGGCGGAGGGCGACCTGAACGTCCAGAAGCTCTTCGGGATCGACGAGTCGGGCCGTGCCGGGTTCCACGACGTGCGTCTGAAGATCGACATCTCGGGTCCGAACAGCGCCGACGAGTACGCGAACCTCCGCAAGGTCGTCGACGAGCACTGCCCGGTACTCGACCTCTTCGCGAACCCGGTGCCGACCTCCAGCACTCTGGTCTGAGCATCCGCCCCACGGCTGCGGGCTGCGGTGAAGGCCGCAGCTCACCGCAGTCGGAACGGCTCAGCGGCGCGTGCTCCTGCGTCGAGCGCGAGATCAGCGAGGACGGCGCCGACGCCGGTGGCGAACTTGAAACCGTGTCCGGAAAAGCCGGCGCCGACGACGATCCGACCGCGGCGATCGAGGATGAAAGTGTCGTCGTCGGTCGACGTGTAGGTGCAGCTGATCGGCGCAGCCGACGAGGCATCGAGTCCAGGCATCCACTCGCGCACGTACGCCGCAAGGACATCCGCGTGCGTGGTCCGGTGCGGTCGGGCATCCGGGTCGACCTCGTCGCCGACGCCGTGGAACCCGACCTTGACGCCTTCGCCCGGTGTCGGCATCCCGTAGACCGTGGCAGGGAAGCGATCGGTGTCGACGTAATGGTTGAACGACGGCCATATGGCGTCGGAGGCGGAGCGCGGCGCGAAGTGCGCCGGCGTTTCCTCGGTCACTCGCAACCGGGGGAGTCGGATCCCGCCGAGCAATCGCGCCGTCCAGGCGCCGGCGGCGACCACGACGGTGTCCGTGTGCAGCGTCCCGTCCGGCAGCGCCAGTGCGACGCCGGAGGCGTCTTCGACGATGTCGCGCACCGGCGTCTCCCAGCGCACCTCTCCTCCGGCCTCGACGATCCGACGCTCCAGTTCGAGAAGAGCGGCCGATGCGCGCACGACGCCGGCATCGGATGACCAGAGCACAGCATCCTCGAAGCGCATACCGGGCCAGCGTCGCCTCGCCTCGGCAGCATCCAGGATTTCGGCGGGTATCCCGCGCTCGGCGAGCCGTCCGCGCACCGAGGCGATGTCGACGTCGCCGTGACTGACCAGTCCGTGCAACCGCAGCAGTGGCTCGCCGCCCGGAGAGCCGAGGGCGTCCCAGCCATGGCGGGCGCGCACGAGAAGATCGAGATAGTGCTCGTCCTGATAGGCATTGTTGAAGTTGCGCGTCGCGCCATGCGATGCACCGTGCGCATGACCGCGGGAGAACTGCTCGAGCACCACTGGCCGGTGGCCACGACGGGTCAGTTCCCATGCCGTCGCGAGTCCCATCACGCCGCCGCCGATGACAGCGACGGTCGCAGCATTCGAGCCCACGGCATCCTCCCGATCGTCACGATTCCCGCCATTCGGGAGTCTCGATCCTCACCAGTCTCGCAGTCGGATCGACCCCGGGTAGTCTGGACGGGTGAGCATGGACATCGAAATCGGTCGGGCCAAGCGCGCGCGTCGCGCATACACGTTCGACGACATCGCGGTGGTGCCGTCTCGGCGAACCCGCAATCCCGAAGACGTGTCGACGGCGTGGACGATCGACGCCTTCTCGTTCGACACCCCGGTGATCGGCGCTCCGATGGACTCGGTCGTCAGCCCCGAGACCGCGATCATGCTCGGCCAGCTCGGGGGCCTGGGCGTCCTCGACCTCGAAGGACTGTGGACGCGGTACGAGAACCCTGAGCCGCTGCTCGCCGAGATCGCCGCGCTGCCGGACGCGAAGGCGACCGTCAGGATGCAGGAGCTGTACTCCGAGCCGATCAAGCCCGCACTCATCACCTCACGCCTCGCTGAGATCCGCGAGGCCGGTGTGACGGTGGCCGGATCCCTCACCCCGCAGCGCACTCAGGAGCTCTACGACACCGTCGCGGCGGCCGGCGTCGACCTCTTCGTGATCCGCGGCACCACGGTGTCGGCCGAGCACGTCTCCAGCGTCGCCGAGCCCTTGAACCTGAAGAAGTTCATCTACGACCTCGACGTTCCCGTCATCGTCGGTGGCGCTGCCACGTACACGACCGCTCTGCACCTCATGCGCACGGGCGCGGCGGGTGTGCTCGTCGGGTTCGGCGGGGGAGCAGCATCCACGACTCGCGCGACCCTCGGCATCCACGCGCCGATGGCGACGGCCGTCTCCGACGTCGCCGCCGCACGTCGCGACTATCTCGACGAGTCAGGCGGACGCTACGTGCACGTCATCGCCGACGGAGGAGTCGGCTCGTCCGGCGACATCGTCAAGGCGCTCGCGATGGGTGCGGATGCCGTGATGCTCGGCGTCGCCCTGGCGCGCGCGACGGATGCTCCTGGACGCGGTTTCCACTGGGGCCCTGAGGCGCACCACCCGCAGCTGCCGCGCGGTCGCCGCGTGCAGACACCCGGTATCGCGACGCTCGAAGAGATCCTGTACGGCCCGGCTCCGGTCGCCGACGGCACCGCGAACCTGATCGGGGCGCTGCGCAAGTCGATGGCCACGACCGGATACTCCGACCTCAAGGAGTTCCAGCGCGTCGAGGTCGTGCTCGCTCCCTACGAGTCGTGAGCTGCGTCGAGTACTCGTGACGATCCCGGAGTTCCCGCCGACTCTTCGCGAGGTCATGCTGCGTGGCCGCTGGATCGCGGTGCTGTGCGCATGCCTCGTCGTGGCAGGCGTCTTCGCCTTTCTCGGCCAGTGGCAGCTGGAGCGCGCCATCGATACCGATCCGCCGCCCGCGGGCATCACCGAAGACGTGCGCGCCCTCACTGACGTGGTGCAGCCCGGTGAGTACCTCCCTGAACCGCTGGTCGGCCAGCGGGTCGAAGCGGCTGGCACGTGGATCGGCGGCGACTTCCTCGTCGTCTCCTCGCGATTCAACGAGGGTGACGGTTCTGATGAAGGCGTGGCCGGCTACTGGGTGACCGGGCAGCTCCGGGTCGCCGAGGACACGTCGATCGCCGTCGCGCTCGGGTGGGCACCCGACCGTAAGAGTGCGGATGCTGCGGCGGCTGCCCTTGAGCAGAGGGCCGCAGGCACCGAGGAAGACATCACCGGGCGCATCATCTCTGATGAGGGCCCGGCACTGCCGACGACGGACGATCCGTTCGGGATGAGCAGGATGTCTCCGGCGATGCTGCTCGGCCAGTGGCACGACACGGAACAGCTTGCGATGTACCGGCCGTATCTCGCGTCGACGACGGCACCCGTCGGCCTGGTCGATATCGTCTCACCCGCGCCGCACGAACTCTCGCCCGTGAACTGGCTCAACGTCTTCTATGCGATCGAATGGGCGGTCTTCGCCGGCTTCGCGTTCTACATCTGGTACCGCCTGGCGAAGGATCGCTGGCAGCTCGAGGTCGAAGAGTTCGAAGAGCGCACCGGCTCCGCGGCCTGACGGCAACGCGCAGGAGAACTTCCGGTGAGCGATTCTCGAACTCCCTCGAGAATGTCTCATCCGCTTCATAGACTCGCTCGGGGACGGAAGGGGCACTTGCGCTGATGCGAGCGGCTGTCCGTCTCCGCGGCACCTGACCCAGGAGCCGTGTCTACGTCGACGTCGAGGAGCACTACCGCATGATGTCCACCCCCCACGGTGCAGCACCCAACGCTGCATCATCGATCTCACGCAGACGGGGGCGCATCGGCGCTCTCGCGCTGACCACCGCATGCGCGATGGGCTTGGGAACGCTCATCGCTTCACCTGCCTTCGCAGCAGCAGACGGCACGGGTGTCGTGATCAACGAGGCCTATCTGTCTGGCGGCAGCGCGGGTGCCGCGTTCACGAACAAGTTCGTCGAGCTCTACAACCCGACAGATGCAGACATCGTCCTCGACGGAATGTCGCTGCAGTACCGCTCCGCGGCGGGAACCGAGAACTTCAACAGCGTCACCCCTCTTTTCGGCACGATCCCCGCAGGCGGTTACTTCCTCGTGCAGGGCGGCAGCAACGGTGACGCTGGTAAGGCCCTGCCGACGCCTGACCAGGACAGCGCTCTCTCGCCCAGCGGCACGAAAGGCACCCTCGCACTCGTACAGGGAACCTCAGCTGTTGCTCTCGCCCCCGGCTCGATCGTCAGCGCCGATGGCGTCGTCGACCTGCTCGGTTACGGCGGTTCGAACACCTTCGAGACCGCGTTCGCCACGGCCCCTGCGAGCAATCAGGACGTGAAGTCACTGAACCGTGCCGGTGGCGTCGACACCGACGACAACTCGGCCGACTTCAGCCTGTCGGCGACGATCACACCGCAGGGAACCGGGACGACGGATCCAGGAGAGCCGGAACCAGAAGCGCCCACCGAGCCCGTCGCGGTGTCGATCGCTGACGTGCAGGGCACCGGCGACGCCACGCCTCTTGCCGGGCAGACCGTCACGGTCGAGGGAATCGTCACCGGCGACTACCGCACCGGCGGCTACCAGGGCATCTCGATCCAGACCGCAGAAAGCGGAGGAGACGCAGACGCCACGCCCGGAGCATCCGATGGCATTTTCGTCTACCTGAACGCTCTCGCTCCCGCGCTCGCGATCGGCGACCTCGTCTCGGTGACCGGCGTCGCCGGTGAGAACTACGGGCAGACGCAGATCTCACCGTCTGCAGTCACCGACGTCACGGTCGTCACCGCCGGCGTCGGAGCGCCTGCCGCGACGGCACTCGCCGAAACAGTCGTCGGCGCCGACCGCGAAGCGTACGAGAACATGCTCGTCGCGCCCGCTGGCGCCTACCGGGTGGCCTCGAGTCACCAGCTCTACAACTACGGCACGCTGTGGCTGAACCCCGGGGACCTCAACGTCAAGAGCACAGAGATCGCTCGTCCTGGTGCGGATGCCGACACGATCGTCGCTGCCAACCGCGCCGACCGCATTCTGCTCGACGACGGTTACAGCGTGCAGGTGAGCAATAAGGCGCATCCGGGAGAGCAGCCGTACTTCACCGAAGACGTCGTCGTTCGAAACGGTGATGTCGTCGACTTCGCCGAGGCCGACTACGTGCTGCAGTACGGCTTCGATGACTGGCGTCTGCAGCCGGTGATCCCCATCGATGACGCGAGCGATGCGGCGTACAAGGCGGCCTTCACGACCGATAGCCCGCGCAGCGACACCGCCCCCGATGTGGGCGGCGATGTGCAGGTTGCCGCGTTCAACGTCTTCAACTACTTCACGACGATGAGCGAAGACGACTCCCAGGCCCGCGGCGCGAAGAACCAGGGGTTCTTCGACGTGCAGCGTTCGAAGATCGTCACCGCGATCAACGGCCTCGACGCCGACGTGGTCGCGCTGATGGAGATCGAGAACTCGATCCACTTCGGTGATGGCACAGCAGATGTCGCGCTCGCGGATCTCGTCGACGGCCTCAACGCCGCCGGCTCCGATGTGTGGGAGTACGTTCCCACTCCCGACGCGCTGCTCGACACCGAGACGGATGTCATCACCAACGCGATCATCTACAAGAAGGATGCGGTCGACCCGGTGGGTGAGAGCGCAGCGCAGATCGACGAGTTGGTCTGGGGCAATGCACGCGAGCCCATCGCGCAGACCTTCGACATGGATGGCCGGATCGTCTCGGTCGTCGCCAACCACTTCAAGTCGAAGTCCGGCGACGGCGACGAGCCGGCCGACGGCCAGGGACACTTCAACGCCGACCGCACCGCCCAGGCGCAGTCGCTGCTGGAATTCACCGACGAGCTCGCCGAGACCAGCGGCAGCGAAGACGTCCTGCTGCTCGGCGACTTCAACGCCTATGCGAAGGAAGACCCGATCGACGTCTTCGCGAAGGCCGGCTGGACCGACCTGGTTCCCACGAACGCGGCGGGCCAGTACACCTACACGTTCGATGGTGAGCTCGGTTCGCTCGACCACGCGATCGCCTCTCCGTCGCTGGCGGGTTCCGTGACGGGAACGGGCGTCTGGGGCATCAACTCGCCCGAGTGGAGCGACCGCGGCTACGCGTTCGGCGCCGCAGAATCCGGCACACCGTTCCGCTCCAGCGATCATGACCCGGTCATCGTCGGAATCTCGAGCGAGATCCCGCCGGTCGACATCGACATCGTGACGATCAACGACTTCCACGGTCGGATCGAGGCTGATGGCGCAGCAGCCGGTGCCGCAGTACTCTCCGGGGCTGTGAAGTCGGTGCGCGAGGCGAACCCGAACACGGTGTTCGCGGCAGCCGGTGACCTTATCGGTGCATCCACCTTCACCTCGTTCATCAATGACGACAACCCCACGATCGACGCGCTGAACGCGGCAGGGCTCGAAGTGAGCGCCGCCGGCAACCACGAGTTCGACCAGGGGTGGGAAGACCTGCGCGACCGCGTACAGCAGCGCGCGGACTGGGAGTACATCTCCTCGAACGTGTTCCTCACCGAGACCGGTGAGACCGCTCTGGCACCCGCGTGGGTCAAAGAGATGGACGGCGTGCGCGTCGGCTTCATCGGTGCGGTGACAGAAGAGCTGGATTCGCTCGTCACCCCCGAAGGCATCGCTGATCTCGAGGTGCGCAGCATCGTCGATTCCGTGAACACGGTGGCGGATGAGCTCACCGACGGTGACGCCGCCAACGGCGAAGCCGACGTGCTCGTCCTCCTCGTGCACGAGGGTGCGACATCGACCGATGTCGCGAGCATCACGCCGGAATCGGCGCTCGGCGAGATCGTCGCCGGCGTTGATGACAGCGTGAGCGCCATCGTCTCAGCACACACCCACCTCGCCTACAACCACGTCATCGACGGCCGCCCGGTCGTCTCGGCGGGGCAGTACGGCGAGAACTTCGGTCTGATGAACCTGCAGGTCGACCCCGAGTCGAAGGAGCTGCTCTCGATCACGAACGAGATCAAGCCGCTCACGAAGACCGAGAAGGACCCGGTCACCGGCAAGGACGTCATCACGCCGCTGTACGACGTAGACGGTGATGTGCAGAGCATCGTCGACGCAGCCAAGGAGGAAGCCGACGTGCTCGGCGCGGAACCGGTGGGGAGCATCACCGGTGACTTCAACCGCGCACGCCAGACCGACGGATCCGAGAACCGCGGAGGCGAGTCGACCGTCGGCAACTTCGTCGCCGACGTTCAGCAGTGGTCAACCGGTGCGGACCTCGCGATCATGAACCCCGGCGGCATCCGCGCGAACCTCACGTACGCCTCCTCGGGAGATCGCGACCCCGACGGCAACGTGACCTTCCGCGAGGCGGCGACGGTGCAGCCGTTCGCCAACACGCTGGTCACGCTCAACCTCACCGGCGCGCAGCTCAAGAGCGTGCTCGAGGAGCAGTGGCAGCCTGAGGGCGCGAGCCGTCCGTTCCTGAAGCTCGGTCTCTCAGCGGGTCTGCAGTACACGTACGACCCGACGGCGACAGCGGGGGAGCGGATTACCTCGATCACGCTGAACGACGAGCCGATCGATCCTGCGGCGTCGTACCTCGTGGCGGCCAACTCGTTCCTCGCGGCGGGTGGAGACAACTTCTTCACCTTCGCGGAGGGCACGGGCAAGGCCGACACCGGAAAGATCGACCTCACCTCGATGGTCGACTGGTTCGACGCCAACGGCACGGCAACGACCGACCTCGCTCAGCGCGCTGTCGGGGTGACGCTGAGTGCCGCGGACGCCGACGGGTATCGTGCCGGCGATCAGATCACGATCGACGTCTCATCCTTGGCGTTCAGCGGAGGAGAACCTGCGCCTGCTGAAGCCACGGTCTCGCTCGGGGACACGGTGCTCGCCACGGGCGCTGTCGACCCGGCGGTCGTCGACACCACCGACGAAGCAGGGCGTGCCAGCTTGGCGTTCACTGTTCCGGACGGTGTCTTCGGTGAGAAGTTGCTCACCGTCGCGACGGCCGACGGCACGAGCGTCGACGTACCGGTCACCTTCGCCGCAGCACCAGAGGCATCCGGCGAGATCACTCTCGGTGCGACTTCGGTCGTCGCTGGTGGAACGGTCACGGTCAACGGCTCCGGATTCGACGCCGGCCTGAAGCTGGTCGTCGAGCTGCGCTCGACGCCGGTGCAGCTCGGCACGGTCACAGTGGCCGATGACGGCACGTTCACGGTGACAGTGACGGTTCCGAAGAACACTCCGGCCGGCGCGCACACGCTGGCCGTGATTCAGCCGGACGGCGCCGAGACGACCGCACCGCTCACAGTGACCGCTGCTGGCGGCACTGGCGTAGACGGCGGCGGTGAGCTCGGGGTGACGGGTGCCGACCCGACACCGTACCTGATCGTCGCTGCGCTCCTGCTGCTTCTGGGCGGAACCTTCGTGTTCGCTCGCCGTCGCCGCATCGAGCAGTAACGCATCGAGCAGTAACGCACCGAGCACACACAAGCGCCTGGCATCCCCGCTCGCGGGGGTGCCAGGCGCTTCGCTGTGTTCGCCGTAACGCAGATGCACTCAGAGTAGGGGGTTGTATTTGTGTTGAACTCTGTTGTAATGTGTGGGAAATATTACGACAACGGAGACGATATGTACGCAGTGGAGCGCCAACAGCTCATCGAGCGCATCCTCCTTCAGGAGGGCCGCGTCGCCGTTGTCGAACTCGCGCGTCGCTTCGACGTCACGACCGAGACCGTGCGCCGAGACCTCGCTGCTCTCGAAGAGTCCGGAGCTCTCGTCCGGGTGCACGGCGGGGCCGTTGCGAACGATGCAGACAGCACCAACGAGCCGACCGTGCTCGAGCGCACGCTCCGACACAGCCCGGCCAAACGTGCCATCGCCGTTCGCGCGCTGGCGGCTCTCGGCGAAGGGTTCCGCGGGTCAGTCTTCTTCGACGCCGGCACCACGACCGCAGCCGTCGCAGAGGCGCTGGCCGCTCGTGCGTCCGGACAATCAGCAGCGCACGCGCACGTCGAGGCAGTGACCCACTCCCTCACGGTCGCGCCGGCACTCGCTGGCGCCGACGGGGTTTCCCTCACAGTGATCGGCGGCCGGGTTCGCGGTATCACCGCGGCCGCTGTCGGTGCGGAGACCGTCGGCGCGATCGACCGACTGCGCCCTGATGTGGCGTTCGTCGGCACGAACGGTATCTCCGCAGCCTTCGGTCTCAGCACGCCCGATCCCGATGAAGCGTCCGTCAAGAGTGCGATCGTGCGCGCTGCGCGCCGCACCGTCGTCGTTTCGGACTCGAGCAAGCATGATCGTGAACTGCTCGTGAGCTTCGCCGCACTGAGTGACATCGACGTGCTCGTGACAGATGCCGTGCCGTCCGCCGCGTTCGCGGCCGCTCTGGATGAGGCCGGAGTGGAGGTGTGGGTCGCATGATCGTCACCCTCACCGCCAACCCCGCGCTCGATCGCACGATCACCCTCGACGCCCGCCTTCGCCCCGGAGAGGTGCAGACCTCGACCTCGGTACGTGAGGATGCAGGAGGCAAGGGCGTGAACGTCGCTCGCGTCGTCGCCGCTGCCGGTGGCGAGGCTCTGGCCGTGCTTCCGGTCGGCCCCGATGACCCGTACGACGCGGTGCTGCAGGCGTGCGATATCCCGACGCGCACGGTTCCGGTCACGCCGCTCGTACGTGTCAATGTCGCGATCACCGACCCTGAGGGCATCACGACCAAGATCAACCAGCCAGGAGCGACGCTGTCCGCCGGCGATGCGGCGGCACTCACCGCCGCCGTCGTGGATGCGTGCGACGGCGCCGAGTGGCTCGTGCTGGCAGGATCCCTCCCGCTCGGTATCTCGAAGGCGTTCTACGTCGATGTCATCGAGGCTGTTCGGGCACGGTGGGGTGCGGGAGCACCGCGGATCGCCGTCGACACCTCTGGCTCCGCGCTCGCCGAAGTGGTCGCCAGCGGCGCGGCAGATCTCATCAAGCCCAACGATGAGGAGCTCGCCGAACTCGCCGGCACCGACTTCGATGGTGACGACCTCGACACAGCCAGTCTCGTTGCAGCGGTCCAGACGATCGCTCGCCGCATCGTCCCCGATCGTGTCGCGGCGGCGCTGGTCACGCTCGGGGGGACGGGAGCGGTGCTGGTCACCGCAGACGGCGCCTGGTTCGCTGAGGCCCCGCGCATCCGTGTGGCGAGCACGGTCGGCGCCGGCGACAGCTCGCTCGCGGGATACCTGCTGGCAGAGCGCGCAGGAGCTGATCCGGAAGAGCGGCTGCGCTCCGCGATCCGGCACGGAGCTGCCGCAGCGTCCCTCCCCGGCACCCAGACTCCTGCACCCACCGACCTCGGCACCGGCGACATCGCCGTCCGATCCCTCTGAACCACTCGACCTGAACCCACACTCGACCACTGGAGGTCATCGTGTCCGACACCATCACCGCCGAACTCGTCAGCATCGACGCTGCGCTCGGCTCCGACAAAGCAGAGGTCATCCGCGCCCTCTCCGAGCTCGTCGCAGGGCAGGGGCGCGCGAACAGTGCGCAGGGTCTCTTCGAAGACGCGTGGGCGCGCGAGGAGAAGGATGAGACGGGGTTGCCCGGTGGCATCGCCATCCCGCACGCGAAGAGCGCCTCGGTGACGAAGCCCTCGCTCGCGTTCGCCCGGCTGAACCCGGCCGTCGACTTCGGGGCGCCAGATGGACCGGCCGATCTCGTGTTCCTCATCGCCGCGCCCGACACCGCGGCCGAAGCACATCTCGCGATGCTGTCGAAGCTCGCCCGCAGTCTCATGCAGGAAGAGTTCACCGCGGCACTGCGCGCGGCCGCGACCAGGGAGGATGTGGTCGCGATCGTCGAGGCCGAGATCGCGGACGAGCAGGCGCAAGAGCCAGAGGCCGGCGAACAGGCTGAGCCCGCGCCAGTCGTCGCGGAAGAGCCCGCCGCGGCTGCGGGCGTGCGCATCGTCGCCGTCACCGCATGCGCCACCGGGATCGCGCACACGTTCATGGCGGCGGATGCCTTGACCGCTGCCGGCAAGGCAGACGGCGTGGAGCTTGTCGTCGAGCCGCAGGGTTCCAGCGGCTACAAGGCGCTGCCGCAGAGCGTCATCGACGCCGCAGGCGCAGTGATCTTCGCGGTCGACGTCGACGTGCGCGAGCAGGAGCGCTTCGCCGGGAAGCCGGTGGTCCGCTCCGGCGTGAAGCGCGGCATCGAAGAGCCGAAGCAGCTCATCGCCGAGGCGATCGCCGCTGCCGGCAACCCCTCTGCCGCTCGGGTGCCGGGTGCGGGCGCCGCATCGACATCCACCGCCGCTCCGGCAGCGCAATCGTTCGGCGCGCGGATCCAGCGCATCCTGCTCACCGGCGTCAGCTACATGATCCCCTTCGTCGCAGGCGGCGGTCTGCTCATCGCCCTCGGATTCCTGTTCGGCGGCTTCGACGTCAACCAGGACGGGCAGGCGTTCGAGGTCGTCTTGCAGAACGCGCTCTGGGACCTCCCCGCGGGCGGTGTGGGGCAGTACATCGGATCGGTTCTGGTCGTGATCGGCAGCACGTCGATGGGCTTCCTGGTTTCCGCGCTCGCCGGCTATATCGCGTTCGCCATCGCCGATCGTCCGGGAATCGCGCCGGGATTCGTTGCCGGAGCCGTCGCGGTGCTCATGAACGCCGGCTTCATCGGCGGTATCGTCGGCGGCCTGCTCGCGGGCTTCATCGCATGGGCGATCGGCCGCATCGATGCACCGCGCTGGTTGCGCGGTCTCATGCCGGTCGTGATCATCCCGTTCCTCGCATCGATCGTGGCATCCGGTCTCATGCTGCTGTTCCTCGGGCGGCCTATCGCCTGGCTGATGCTGGTGCTCAACGACTGGTTGACCGGGCTCGCGGGAACCTCGGGCATCGTGCTCGTCGGCGTGATCCTCGGGCTCATGATGTGCTTCGATCTCGGAGGCCCCGTCAACAAGGTCGCCTACGCATTCGCGACCGCAGGGCTTGCCTCCGCATCCGCAGACAACCCCGCGCCGTATCTCATCATGGCTGCGGTCATGTGCTCGGGTATGGTCCCCCCGCTCGCCATGGCTCTCGCCTCTACCGTGCTCGCCCGTCGGCGGTTCACTTCGGTGGAGCGCGAGAACGGCGTCGCCGCGTGGCTGCTCGGAGCCTCGTTCATCAGCGAGGGTGCGATCCCGTTCGCTGCGGCAGACCCGCTGCGGGTCATCCCGGCATCCATGCTCGGCGGTGCGCTCACCGGGGCGCTCAGCATGGTGTTCGCCGTGCAGTCCCTCGCCCCGCACGGCGGCATCTTCGTCTTCTTCGCGATCAACCCGATCTGGGGCTTCCTGATCGCGCTGGCGGCGGGCACGCTCGTCAGCGCCGTCGCGGTCGTCGCACTCAAGCGCTTCGCGACGAAGCGTCCGCAGGCCGTCACGGAACCCGCCGTCGCCTGAGCCGCACAGCCGAACCACCCCTTCCACCACGATGAATTCCACCGCACCGAATTCCACCGCACCGATCAAGGAGAACACCATGACCGAACGACAGGCAACGATCGCCAGCAGCTCCGGACTTCATGCCCGCCCCGCGAAGCTCTTCGTCGCAGCTGTGCAGAAGACCGGCATCCCGATCACGATCTCTGTCGCGGGCGGCAAGGAGCTCAGCGCCGTCAGCATCCTGTCGCTGATGGGTCTTGGCGCATCGCAGGGCACCGTCGTGACACTCCGCTCAGACGCTGAAGGAGCGGAGCAGGTGCTCGACGAGCTCGTCGCCATGCTCGAGACGGATCTCGACGCCGAGTAGCTCGTGCACGGCCAGGTAGACTGGACACCATGCCAGAACCGAAAGTTGCCTCCTTCCCGAAGATCCGCGGGGCGCTGAAGTTCTATCAGATCGCGTCGATCATCACCGGTGTCATGCTGCTTCTGCTGCTGGCCGAGATGATCCTGAAGTACAGCCCCATCCACCTTGAGCTGTTCGCAGGCGGATCGGGGGGAGTCCTCTGGCTCGCCGACGTCATCGTCCAAGACGGATGCCAGTGGTACTCGCTGTTCGTGCCGGGCGGCATGGGGTGTGATCTGGTCTCCGTCGGCGACGGAACCAACATCTCGCTGCTGATCCTCGTCGCGCACGGCTGGTTCTACGTCTTGTATCTCTTCGCGATCTTCCGCCTGTGGAGCCTCATGCGCTGGCCCTTCGTCCGCTTCATCATCCTCGCGCTCGGCGGCGTCATTCCGCTGCTCTCCTTCTTCATGGAGGCTCGTATCTCCCGCGAGGTCAAGGCGTACCTCGCATCCCGTGACCCTTCGATCCCTGACCCTTCGACAGGCTCAGGGGTCGAAGGGTCAGGGACGGCCGACACCTCACACACCCAGGAGGCAGCGCGATGAGCGCAGACACCGCCCAGCGTCCGGTCCTCGTCATCGACTTCGGTGCGCAGTACGCGCAGCTCATCGCGCGTCGCGTGCGTGAGGCCGGCGTCTACAGCGAGATCGTTCCGCACACTGTCAGTGCTGCGGAGATCGCTGAGAAGAATCCGGTCGCCCTCGTCCTCTCCGGTGGGCCTTCGTCGGTGTACGAAGAGAACGCGCCGACGCTCGACGACGAGATCTTCACCCTCGGCATCCCCACGCTCGGCATCTGCTACGGCTTCCAGGTCATGGCGCGCGCCCTCGGCGGCGAGGTCGCCAACACCGGCCTGCGCGAGTACGGTGCGACGGATGCTGCGGTCACCGGTGACGGCGGCGTGCTGCTCGGCGGACAGCCCCGCACCCAGAACGTCTGGATGAGCCACGGCGACCAGGTCTCCCGTGCACCTGAGGGCTTCGAGGTGCTGGCCTCCACCACCGATACTCCTGTTGCGGCCTTCGGCAGCGACGAGAAGTGCTTCTACGGCGTGCAGTGGCACCCCGAGGTCAAGCATTCCGATCACGGTCAGCAGGTGCTCGAGAACTTCCTGCACAAGGCGGCGGGGCTTGCCGCCGACTGGAACAGCGGCAATGTCATCGACGAGCAGGTCGCCCGCATCCGCGAGCAGGTCGGCTCGGCGCGTGTCATCTCGGCCCTCTCCGGTGGCGTCGACTCGGCGGTCTCGACGGCTCTCGTGCACAAGGCCATCGGCGACCAGCTCACGGCGGTCTTCGTCGACCATGGCCTCCTCCGCAAGGGCGAGCGCGAGCAGGTCGAGAAGGACTACGTCGCATCCACTGGCGTGCGCCTGATCACCGTGGATGCCGCGGACACGTTCCTCGGACACCTCAAGGGCGTCAGCGACCCCGAGCAGAAGCGCAAGATCATCGGCCGCGAGTTCATCCGCGCCTTCGAGAAGGTGCAGCTCGATCTCGTCGCCGAAGCCAAGGCAGAGGGCGAGCCGATCAAGTTCCTCGTGCAGGGCACGCTCTACCCCGACGTGGTCGAGTCCGGTGGCGGCACCGGCACCGCGAACATCAAGTCGCACCACAATGTCGGCGGTCTTCCCGAAGATCTCGACTTCGAGCTGATCGAGCCGCTGCGCACCCTCTTCAAGGACGAGGTGCGCCAGATCGGTCGCGACCTGGGCCTGCCAGAGGCGATCGTCGGTCGCCAGCCGTTCCCCGGCCCCGGCCTCGGCATCCGCATCGTCGGTGAGGTCACCGCTGATCGTCTCGAGATCCTGCGCGAGGCCGACGCCATCGCCCGCGAAGAGCTCACCAAGGCTGGCCTCGACAACGAGATCTGGCAGTGCCCTGTCGTGCTGCTCGCCGACGTCCGTTCGGTCGGAGTGCAGGGCGACGGCCGCACATACGGCCACCCGATCGTGCTGCGCCCGGTCTCGAGCGAAGACGCTATGACGGCGGACTGGACCAGGCTGCCCTACGACGTGCTCTCGAAGATCTCCAACCGCATCACCAACAGCGTGCGCGATGTCAATCGAGTAGTGCTCGACGTGACCTCCAAGCCCCCGGGGACCATCGAGTGGGAGTAGTCGCGGTGGCTGCGCACCGCGGCATCCGTCTTGGCAGAAAATAAGAGGCGCGCTCCGAGTTCGTGGCCGCCGCGAAACTCGCGGGGAACGACAGGGAGCGCGCCTCTTAGAGACGAAGTCCTCCGACTAGTAGGTCAGTCGCGGACCTTGTTGTTACGGCCGACGATGAGGCCGTAGATCAGCAGCACGATGATCGCGCCACCGATGGCCAGGAGCCACGAAGACAGACTCCAGAACTCGTCGACGCCGACGCCGAAGATCGCGCTGCCGATCCATCCGCCGAGGATTGCACCAACGACGCCCAGCAGAAGCGTGATGAACCAGCCGCCACCCTGCTTGCCGGGAAGGATCAGTTTCGCGATCGCACCGGCGATCAATCCGAGAAGAAGAAACGCAAGGAAACTCATGATGTAATTCCCCTTTCTTGTTGCGGTGATGCAACTATGCTCCTCCGGACATGAATTGCGCTAGACCCTTGCGGCGTGGCCTCGAGTCGCGATAAATGCCGCTTTATCGCGAAAGGGCCCCGTCTCGTGTGAGACGGGGCCCTTTCGCGAAGCAGTTAGATCAGTTGCTGCCGCGGGCGATCGCGATGATGCGCAGGATCTCGACGTAAAGCCACACGACCGTGACCATGATGCCGAACCCGCCGACCCAGCCGTACTGGCGGGGTGCGCCGTTGCGCACACCCTGCTGGATCTGATCGAAGTCGAGGACCAGCGAGTACGCAGCCATGAACACGACCAGGACACCGATGATCAGGCCCAGCGGGATGCCGGCGATCGTCATGCTGCGAAGGCCAAAGGCCTGGTCGCCAGGAAGGACGTTCGTCCACATGAGGATCAGGTTCAGCACCGAGAAGACGAGGTAGCCGAGCATGGCGATCATGAAGATCTTCGTCAACTTCTTCGACGCGCGGATCTTGCCGCTGGCGAAGAGCGCGAGCGTCACACCGACGACGGCGACCGTTGCGAGCGTCGCCTGAATGACGATGCCGGGGTACATGGTCTCGAAGAATGCGGAGATGCCGCCGACGAACAGTCCCTCAAGCGCTGCGTAGCCGAAGATCAGCGCCGGGCGCACCTTCTTGCGGGAGGTGAAAGTGATGATCATCGCCAGGACGAAGCCGCCGAGTGCACCGATGAGCATCGGAGCCATCGAAGCGCCCGCACCCGGGATCGCCTCGACGCCACCGAGGGTCCATACCCAGCCGATGGCGGCGGTGACGAGGAGAATGACGAAGAGTCCGGCGGTCTTCCACACGGTGTCTTCGACGCTCATGCGGTCGGTCTCGATGGCGCCAGCCGGCGGGGCGGCGTACATTCCCTCGAGCTGTGCATTGGCTGCGGCATCCACTGCGCCGTGCGCGAGTGATGCGGCCTGTGCGCCCTGCGCACCGGGCTGGGAGCCGGGCGCACCAGGGTAGGTGGCGACGTTGCGCGGGTCCTGCTTCTGGAACGCCGGGTTGTTGAACGCGAAATTGCTCATGGTGGTTGGGCCTCACTCCGAGAGGTTTGAAGGTCGCTTTCCTCCACGATACCGGCGGAAGCCTATGGGTGGGGTGTTCTAACCTGAAACCATGCCTAGGAAATCGCCGCTCGTCATCGGCCATCGCGGCGCTCCCGGCTACCGTCCAGAGCACAGCAGATCCTCGTATGAACTCGCGCTCGCGATGGGCGTGGATGCTGTCGAACCCGATGTGGTCGCCACCAAGGACGGCGTACTCGTGGTCAGGCACGAGAACGAGATCTCTGGCACGACGAATGTCGCAGATCATCCGGAGTTCGCCGATCGCAAGACGACCAAGCGCATCGACGGAGAGCCGCTGACGGGGTGGTTCACCGAGGACTTCACCTGGGGGGAACTGGCGATCCTGCGAGTGCGCGAGCGGCTGCCGCAGCTGCGCGCATCGAGCGCGTCTTTCGACGACACGCAACCGATTCTGCGCCTGATCGACCTGCTCGACCTCGTGCGCGATGGATCCCGTGATCACGGCCGCGAGATCGGCGTCGTCCTCGAGGTCAAGCACGCCACCTACTTCAAAAGCATCGGTCTGGATCTTGCTCCGCTGATCGCGCGCGATCTGCGCGCGGCAGGATGGGCAGACGGCGAACTGCCGCTGACCATCGAAGCCTTCGAGTCGACTGTTCTTCGACAGCTGCGTGCCGAGGGCGTCTTCGCGTCGTACATCTACCTGATCGAAGCATCCGGTCGCCCATACGACCAGCTCGTCGCTCACGGGCGCCAGGCACTCACTTACAAGGCGACGGTCACGCCGCAGGGTCTGGACGGACTCGTCGGAGAAGTGGACGGCATCAGCGTCGACAAGCGGATGCTGCTGATTGCAGGCAGCACGATCGTCCAAGACGCCCACGAACGAGGGCTGAAAGTCTTCACATGGACCGCGCGACCGGAGAACTCGTTCCTCTCCGCGGAATTCCGTACCGGTGGCGGCAAGCAGGAGTTCGGAGACTACGAATCCGAATGGGCGGTGATCGCGCGCACCGGCGTGGACGGCGTCTTCGTCGACCATCCCGATCTCGGGGTGGCGTTCTTCCGCGGCGGATGGTCCCTGACAGACTGACCGGATGAGCGGAATCGCAGCCGAAGGCGTCAGCAGATCGTTCGGCGCGGTGCACGCAGTGCGAGCCGCGAGTTTTCGTGCCGCGCGCGGTCGCGTCACCGGACTCGTCGGTCCCAACGGCGCCGGCAAGACGACGCTGCTGCTGATGCTGGCATCGCTGCTCGCCCCCGACTCGGGCACGATCCGCATCGGCGACGTCGATCCGATCGCCGATCCGCTGAGCGCACGACGACTGCTCGGCTGGATGCCCGATGCACTCGGTGCCTGGCCGTCGCTCACCGCGCGCGAGACGATCGTCACGACCGCACGGCTGTACGACATTGAACGGGATGCTGCGGCGGCGCGCGCCGCGGAGTTGCTGGCCCTGGTTGGCCTGGACGAGCTCGCGGATGCCCCGGCGAAGGTGCTCTCGCGGGGGCAGAAGCAGAAGCTCGGCCTGGCGCGGGCACTCGTGCATGACCCACAGGTGCTGCTGCTCGACGAACCGGCATCAGGGCTTGACCCTGAAGCGCGCGTGCAGCTGCGTGTGCTGTTGCGGCGGCTCGCGGCCGAGGGGCGCACGGTGCTCATCTCGAGCCACATCCTCTCTGAACTCGAAGAGGTCATCGACGATGCGGTGTTCCTCGTCGCCGGTTCCGTCGTCGACGGTGCGCCGGCACAGGCCACCGCACGCGCCTGGCGCATCCGTCTTGCGGGGACTGATGTCGGGCGGCTGCCTGCCGATGCCGACCAGGTGGCGGCGGCGCTGGCCATGGAGCCTGGCACGCTCGGCATCGACCGAAATGCCGTCATCGTCGGCTTCGAGACCGAAGCGGCGGCAGCCGCAGGGCTTCGCCGGATCGTCGAGTCGGGTCTGGGCGTGAGCGAATTCGCCCCCGCGCAGAGCGCGCTCGAACACACCTTCCTCAACCTGCCGCGGACGGAGCCTCGAGCATGAACTTCTCGCACATCGGCACCATTGCCCGGCTCGAACTGATCCAGCGGCTGCGCAGCGTCGGCTGGTACATCTTGCTCGGCGTCTTCGCGCTCATTCTGCTCGGTGTCACTGTGCTCTCCTTCGCGGTCTACTCGTTCACTGAAGCGGCTGGCGCTGGCGTCTACTCGATCGTCGTCAACGTCGTGCTGCTGTTGGTCGTGCTCGTCTCGCCGACGCTGAGCGGCAACGCGATCAACGGTGATCGGGATGCCGCAACGCTGGCCGCGGTGCAGGTGACTGCGGTATCCACCGGTGACATCATGGTCGGCAAGCTCGTCGCTGCGATCGCCACGGGCGGGGTGTTTCTCGTTGTCGCGGTGCCGTTCCTCGCGCTATCGCTGGTCGGTGGGGGAGTGCATCCGGCGACCTTCGCGGTGTCGCTGCTCGTGCTCGCCGCCGAGATCGTCGTCGTCGCAGGCATCGGGGTGGGGCTGAGCGGCCTCATCGCGCGCCCGCTGTTCTCGGTCGCGGCGACCTATCTCGTGGTTGCGGCATTGACGATCGGCACTCTCATCGCCTTCGGGCTCGGTGGCATGGCGCTGCGCAGCGAGACAACGAGCTACAACCGTCCCTACGACAGCATGGGAAACGTCGACTGCGACCGCTGGGAGACCTATACGTACGATGTACCGCGCTTCGATCGGGTCTGGTGGGCGCTCGCGGCAAACCCGTTCGTCGTGCTGGCGGATGCCACGCCCACCGTCTACGACGCGAATGGTTGGCCGGTGGATATGTTCGGTCAAGTCAAGTACAGCGTGCGCAGTTCGCAGCTGCCGCCGGAGGATTACCGCTGGGACGAGTGCGATCGGGCGATGACGCAGACCCCGTCACCTGCGCCGCGTGAGGTCATCGAAAGCACTGTGCCGAGCTGGTTCGTCGGTCTCGGCATCCAAGTCGTCATTGCCGGTGGGCTATTCGCTGGCGCCTGGGCGCGTACGAGGACACCGGCTCGGATGCTGCCACCGGGAACCCGCATCGCCTGAACATCCCGCACCATTTCGGGCCATTTCCTCCGGGCCGGTTTCCGTGACGCCACGAGCCGTTCACCTCCAGGTCGGATGCCGTACTTCTCTCCGACAGCCGGAGTCGGTCGACTGGGCAGGTTCCTCTCCCCGTCCCGACCCCCTGGAGTCACATGTCTCGCTTGTCCCGCGGGCTTTCGGCATCCGTTGTGTGCGCCCTCGGCGCTGCCACGATGCTCGCCGTGCCGACCGCTGTCACCGCTGCTGAAGAGCCGCTCGGCATCCGCATCAACGAAGTCGTGTCCAACGGGGGGAGCCCTGACGACTGGATCGAGTTCTACAACTACTCGGACAGCGACGTCGACCTGGGTGGCTACATCCTGCTCGACAACGCGCAGAAGGATGCCTATACGTTCGCGTCGACGACGGTCGTCGAGCCGGGCGAGTACCTCGTGCTGGACACCGACACGGACTTCGCCTTCGGTCTCGGCAAGGGCGACAGCGTCCGACTGTTCGCTCCGGGGGCAACGACTGCCACTGACACTCCGGTGCTTGAGACCTCCTGGCCACCCGACACCCACGCCGTGCCCAGCTGGGGCGCTCAGGGCGACGGTGCGGACGTCGAGTACGTCATCACCGCAGAATCGAGCAAGGGTGCCGAGAACATCTTCACGACCGATGGCGGCGAAGACGGTGGCGAGGGCGACGGCGACGTCGTGCTGAATGAGATCGTCTACGACGAGATCTCCGGTTACTCCGACCGCGTCGAGATCTTCAACAGGGGCGTCGATACCGCATCGATCGCGGGATGGACGATCTCCGACGACAAGCGCGACCGCTTCAGCACACCGTTCGCCGAGGGCACGAAGCTCGCGCCAGGGGAGTTCGCGGTGCTCGTCACCGACGTCGACTTCACGTTCGGCCTGGGCAAGGGCGATGAGGTCGTTCTCTACGACGCATCCGGCGCCGAGATCGACGCCTACGCCTACGAGAACACCGCACCGATCGCGACCTTCGCACGCTGCATCGACGGAACGGGCGAGTGGGCGCACGCGACGGCCGCGACGCCGGGAGCGGCGAACGACTGCGCGACGGCCCCGGTTCCCGGTGCAGTTGTTCTCAACGAGGTCGACTCGCAGCCTGCCGACTGGGTCGAGCTGCACAACCCCGGCACCGAGCCGTTCGACATCTCGGGCTACGAGATCCGTGACAGCGATGATGACCTCGATCATCGCTGGGCTTTCCGCGACGGCACTGTGCTCGCCGCCGGCGAGTTCCTCGTCGTCGAACAGGGCGACGTGGGCCTCACCAAGGGCGTGGAGACAGAGTTCGGCCAGTTCGGAATCGGCAGCGCCGATGAGATCCGCCTGTTCACCCCGGCGGGCGAACAGAGCGATCGCACTGGAGCCTGGACCAGCCACGCGGCAATCGACGGCGACTTCGAAGCTGCCTCATATGCGCGCTGCATCGATGGCACAGGCGACTTTGCGCTCGCATATGCCACGCCGGGAGCAGCGAACAACTGCGTGCCCCCGACCGTCGCGATCAATGAGATCGACTCGAACGGTGCCCCGGACTGGGCGGAGATCGTCAACACCGGCACTTCGGCGATCGACATCTCCGGGTGGACCCTGATGGACAACGACCCGATGGGTCACGCTGCCGACGTGATGCCGCTGGCCGAGGGAACGATCCTCGAGCCCGGCGCCTACTTCGTCTTCAACGGCACCGACCACTTCACCTTCGGGCTCGGCAACGGCGACACCACAACGATCCGCAACGCGGCAGGACTCACCGTTGCTGAGCACGTCTACGACGCCCACGCAGAAGGCGTCTGGGCGCGCTGCGAGGATGGCACGGGTGACTTCGCCGATGTTGCAGTGCGCACCCCCGGCATCCGGAACGCCTGCGGTAATCCGGTGCGAATCAACGAGGTGGAATCCGACGGCGATCCTGACTGGGTAGAGCTCGTCAACCCGACAGAGGGCGCACTCGACGTCTCGGGCATCGTGCTCAAGGACGACGATGACACGCACGTGTACGAGATCGCTGCGGGCACCAGCATCCCGGCCGCGGGCTACCTCGTCATCGACGATCTCGACTTCGGCATCGGCAAGGACGACACCGTTCGCGTCTTCGACGGCGACCACCTCGTCGATTCCACGGTCTGGGGCGCAGGACACGCCGTGCCCACGTGGGGACGCTGCCCCGACCTGACGGGCCCCTTCGCGGTGACCGCCGAGCCGACACCGGGTGCGGCCAACATCTGCCCCGTTGAGATCGCGGTCGCAGACTGGCTGGGCTCTGCCGACGTGCGGGTGCTCGACACCGCGCCGATGTTCCTCGAGGACAGTTCAGGGCTCGACGTGCAGGAGACGGCAGAGGGCACGTTCCTGTGGGCGATCGACAACGGCACCGGCACGATCTGGAAGCTCGTCGCCTCCGCAGACGGCTCCGTCGCCTTCGCCGATGGATGGGCAGACGGCAAGCGGGTGCGCTTCCAGAAGGATGCCGCGAACCCGGATGCTGCCGGCCCCGACACCGAGGGCATCACTGTCGCCGGCGATGGGCTCGTCTATGCGGCATCCGAGCGCGATAACAGTGCGAAGGGCATCAACCAGAACACGATCCTGCAGGTCGACCCTGACGCACCCGGCCGCGACCTCGTGGCCCTTACCGAATGGGATCTCACCGCGCTGCTGCCTGCCGTCGGTGCGAACCTCGGAATCGAGGCCGTCGAGTGGGTGTCGGATGAGACGCTCACCGGCGCGCTCTTCGACGACAACACGAAGGCGGCATACGACGGCGCCGCGTACGCGGGCGACGGACTGTTCTTCGTCGCCGTCGAGGACGGTGGCGGGGTCTACGCGTTCGCGCTCGCCGCAGACGGCTCTGCCGTGCTCGTCTCGACCATCGACCCGGGACTCGCAGGAGTGATGAGCCTCGACTACGACTCGGTGCTCGGTGTGCTCTGGGCCGTCTGCGATGACGGCTGCGGCGGAAAGTCGGCGCAGATCACGCTGAACGGCACGGTCGCTCCTGCGATCGCACACTTCGCGCGCGCGGCATCCATGCCTGACATCAACAACGAGGGCTTCGCGACCGCACCGGCGTCGCTGTCGGTGGACGGCCAGCGTCCGGTGTGGTGGTTCGCGGATGGTTATGCCGCAGAGGCACTGCGCGCGGGCACGCTGGCTGGGGTGGAAGGCGGCGCAGGCGGCGGTGGCGGCTCGGGTGACGGCGGTTCGGGTGACGGCGCGGGCTCCGGCGAGGCAGGCACGGGCGGACTCGCTACGACCGGATCCGAACTCCCGGCCATGGCCCTGATCGTGGCGCTGTCGCTTCTGCTGGCTGGCGCCCTCACCGTCGCAGCCCGCCGGGCGCGACGCCACTCGGCATAAGTTGGCGCGGGATGGAAAACGCGGCCCGCAGCGCGTGCGGGCCGCGAAATCCATCCCGCGCGGCGCCACTACGCGAGGCGCGCGGCGCGCGCGGGGCTACTTCGTGTCGAAGGGGCCGCGCCTGGTCGAGACGATGTCCTTGCCGAGCGGCATGAGTGAGATCGGCACCATCTTGAAGTCGGCAATGGCCATCGGGATGCCGATGATCGTGAAGCACAGCACGACTCCGGAGATGATGTGGCCGATGGCCAGCCACCATCCGGCGAGGATCACCCAGATGACGTTCCCGAGGAATGCGCCCACACCTGAGCGCGGCTTCTCGACGACCTCGCGCCCGAACGGCCAGAACGCGTAGCCGGCCAGTCGGAACGACGCGATCGCCCAGGGGATCGTGATGATCGGGATGCACAGCAGGATTCCCGCAAGCACGTACCCGAGGAAGAGGGCCCAGCCGGCGAAGATCACCCAGATGATGTTGAGAATCGTGCGCATGGAGCTGTCCTTTTACTCAGTGCCGGTCGCGACGCACGCGCCGGCCGGAGATGCTGTCGATGCGGAATCGCAGGGGTTTCGCGCGGTCGTCGCCCGCCCAGGGCGAGACTCGATCAAAGCCGTCCAGATCACCTTCGGGCGAGGCCGTGGACAGCTCGCCGTGCATCAGGACGCTCCAACCACTGCCGGCGAGGTCATCGTGATAATCGATCTCGAACGCCACCTGCGCGCCGTCGTCGCCGAGTCGGCTGAGGCTGCCGCCGGATGACGTGCGGATCAGCAGATCGCGCCCCGACACGGAATAGTTCACGGGGAAGATCTGGATGCGGTCGTTCTCGGTGAATCCGAGCCGACCGACGGTCGTGCTGGTGAGCAGTTCGAAGCACTCCTGCTCTGGCAGGTCACTGATCATGTCGTCCTCCTGATCCGGATCGCAACCGGGTGTCTGCGGCCCAGCCTAGACTCGTAACGCCATGACCGACGCTCCTCTCATCGTTCCCGCATCCACCGGCCCCAGCTCTTCCTCCGCATCAGGCCAGGATGATCTCCTCGCGGGCCTCAACCCGCAGCAGCTCGCAGCCGTGACCTATCGCGGCCCCGCGCTGCTCATCGTCGCGGGCGCGGGATCAGGCAAGACGAGCGTGCTCACCCGTCGCATCGCCTCGTTGCTGCGGAATCGAGAGGCGTGGCCGAGCCAGATTCTTGCGATCACCTTCACGAACAAGGCCGCGGGCGAGATGCGTGAACGTGTCGCAGACATCGTCGGCGAAGCATCCCGCGGTATGTGGATCTCGACCTTCCACTCGGCGTGCGTGCGGATCCTGCGCCGCGAGGCAGACCAGTTCGGTTTCACCAAGTCGTTCACGATCTACGACTCCGGCGACTCGCGCGCCCTGATCAAGCGCCTGGTGAAAGAGCACGAGGCCGATGCCTATGGCCTGACCCCGGCATCGACGCAGGGCCGCATCTCCAAGCTCAAGAACGAACTGCAAGATGCCGAGTCGTACGCGCGCGACGCGAACATGAGCGACCCCGCCGAACGCAAGTTCGTCGAGATCTTCGCCGACTACCAGCGTCGTCTGCGCAAGGCGAACGCCTTCGACTTCGACGACCTGATCGGCCAGACGGTCTACCTGTTCCGTGCGTTCCCGAAGGTCGCCGACACGTACCGCCGCCGGTTCCGGCACATTCTCGTCGACGAGTACCAAGACACCAACCACGCCCAGTACGCACTCATCCATGAGCTCACCCGCCCTTCGACAGGCTCAGGGAACGTGTCGGCAGATGCTCCTGACCCATATGCCTCAGACGGCATGATGATCTTCGACACTTCGACAGGCTCAGTGACCGGCTCCGATCGCCTCGAGGGTGCATCGCTCACCGTCGTCGGTGACTCCGACCAGTCGATCTACGCCTTCCGCGGCGCCGACATCCGCAACATCAGCGAGTTCGAGCGAGATTTCCCGGGGGCGAAGGTCGTGCTGCTCGAGCAGAACTACCGCTCGAGCCAGAACATCCTCTCGGCCGCGAACGCCGTGATCGGGCACAACTTCGATCGCAAAGCCAAGAACCTCTGGAGTGACCGCGGCGACGGCGACAAGATCGTCGGCTTCACCGGGTATTCGCAGCACGACGAGGCGCAGTTCGTCGCCGACGAGGTCGAGTCCCTGCGTCGCTCGGGCATGCCGTACTCCGAAATGGCGGTGTTCTACCGCACCAACTCGCAGTCGCGTGCGCTCGAAGAGATCTTCATCCGCTCTGCCGTGCCCTACAAGATCATGGGCGGCACCAAGTTCTACGAGCGCGCAGAGATCAAGGACGCCCTCGCGTATCTGATCGCGGTGGCGAACCCGGCTGATGAGATGTCGGTCCGCCGCATTCTCAACAGGCCGCGTCGCGGTATCGGCGATGTCACCGAGACCGCGATCGCACGGTTCGCAGAAGATCACGACATCTCGTTCCGCGACGCGCTGTCGATCCCGGGTCAGCTCGGTGTCGGCCCGAAGATCCAGGCTGCGATCACTCAGCTCGATGCCGTGCTGAAAGAGGCGACCGCGCTGATGCTGCCGGCATCCGGCGAGGTTCCCCCACCCACTGCCGTCGCTGACGGGCTCAGCCTGCTGCTGGGCAAGAGCGGCTACCTCGACGCGCTGCGCGCCAGTCGCGATCCGCAAGACGAGGCACGCGTCGAGAACCTCGACGAATTGGTCGCCGTCACGCGCGACTTCGCCCGCAACAACCCTGAGGGCACGATCGTCGACTTCCTCACCGAGGTCGCGCTCGTCGCCGACGCAGACGATCTCGATGACGAATCCGGCTCCGTGTCGATGATGACGATGCACACGGCGAAGGGGCTCGAGTACGACGCGGTGTTCGTCACCGGTGTCGAAGAAGATCTCATCCCGCACCGCATCTCCGCGGGGGAGCCGGGCGGACCGCAAGAAGAGCGACGGCTGTTCTACGTCGGCATCACCCGAGCCCGAAAGCGACTGCATCTCTCGCTCGCGATGACCCGCGCGCAGTTCGGCGAAGTGTCGGTCGCGATGCCGAGCAGGTTCCTCCAGGAGATCCCTGCCGAACTCGTCGACTGGCGGCAGTCGCCAGGAGACGTGAACTCACGCGGCGGCACGCAGTCCCGTGCGCTCAACGCGCGGCGCGGCGGGTTCGGGGGCGGTTCCGGCGGTTTCGGAGGCGGCAGCGGCAACGACCGCTTCGCAGTGAAGCCGCTCGGCTCGCGCGACGGGATCAAGCCGCTGTCGACGGCGATGGACAAGTTCCCCAACAAGGTCACCGGCAAGGTCCGCGACAACGGCGACCTCGAGCTCACAGCCGGCGATCGCATCCGGCACGATGACTTCGGCGAGGGGCGAGTAGACGCCGTGACCGGTGAGGGCGCCAAGCGCATCGCCCATGTGCGATTCGATTCCGCAGGGCTCAAGAAGCTCCTCATCAAGATCGCTCCGATCCAGAAGCTCTGAGGCTTCCCGCTGAGGCTCGCACCCGGCATCCCCACGTTAGGCTGATCGATATGGCAATGTTCTCCCGCCGCAAGAAGACCGGCGACGCACTGTCCGAGTCGCAGACACCGATCCAGGCGGATGCTCCGGACGAGCTCCCTGAAGATGCGCAGCCCGCAGAATCGGTGCCCGAGATCGGCATCTCCGTCCAGGCATTCCGAGGCGTGGGCGCTGCGGCTGGTCCCGAGATCGCATTGCCGGATCCTGCTCAGCCGGCCGCCGCGCGCCCTGCTGCAGCATCCGCGCCCGCAGCATCCGCGCCCGCAGCATCCGCGCCCGCAGCAGCCGCGCCCGCAGCATCCGCGCCCGCGGCACCCGCGGCACCCGCGGCACCCGCGGCGGAGCCGAAGCGGACTCTTCCGCTGGCGCCGCTCCTTCCGCCGGAGCCGACCGAGTCGATGCCGGGCATGAAGGACAACGTGCTGCTGCGTACGGCCCTGGCCGAACTCGCTGAATTCGCCGAGAGCGCCGAAGGCTCGACGAACGAGCAGCTCATCGGCGTGCTGCGTCAGATGATGCAGAACCACCTGTACTTGCGGGTGCACGGCGACGCGCGTGCGCAGCTGGCCGAAGGTAAGCCGCTGTCCATCGCTGTGGTCCGCGACGGAGAACGCAGCTACATGCTCGCGTTCAGCTCTGCTGCTGCCGTGCGTGAATCCGTACAGCGCGAGACCGAACCGACCGCGACATCGGCGATCGCTCAGCCGGTGACCGCCGTGCTGCAGCAGCTCGTCGCCGGGGACTTCGCCGGCCTCATCCTCGACAACGCCTCCGGCGCGCGCCGGGCGGTGTTCCCCGCCGAAGTGCTCAAGAGAGCGCTCGAGCAGGCCGATGTCAACATGACCGTCAAGATGCTGCTCGCCGCCCCGCGCGAGCAGGACACCGTGCAGAAGGTCAGCGACGCGCTCGCGAAGACCAAGATGTGGGTAGCGGTCAACGACGGCGGGGGCAAGGGCGAGGTCGGCATCGCCGAAGCCCGCACCACTGACGGTCGACGCTTTCTGCAGCTGTTCTCGCACCCGCTCGAGATCGTCGCCCTCGGCCGTGGCGACAAGCCGTTGCCGTTCGAGCCGGATCAGCTCGCGAAGGTGCTCGCCGCCCACAACGCACTCTCCGGCGTGATCATCGACTCGGCCGGGCCCTCGCTCGTCGTCGAGCGTGACGCTCTGGGCGCGGTGCTCGTGCGCGCGGTCGACGTCAGCGAGTAGTCCACCCCCTACCGCGCGCCGCGCGACGCCCGTAGGGTCGGTGCATGGCTTCCGAGCGCGTGACACTGACGATCGCCGACCCTGAGGGGGAGCGCGACGTGGCCCTGTCGAGTCCGAACAAAGTCATCTGGCAGGATCCCTCGACAGGCTCAGGGGGCATCACGAAAGCCGAGCTCGCCGAGTACGTGCAGACCGTCGCCGAGCCGTTCTTGAATGCGAACGGTCATCGGCCGGTGTCGCTCGAGCGCTTCCGCAATGGCGTGGGCCCTTCTTCGGAGAGCTTCTTCTCGAAGAATCCGCCCAAGGGCACCCCTGACTTCGTGGACGCGGTGACAGTCACGTACAACAGCGGCCGGCGGCATCCGCAGATCGTTCTGAACCGGCCGAGCGCGATCGTGTGGGCAGTGCAGATGAACACGATCGTCTTCCATCCGTGGGCGTCGCTCGCGAGCGACACCGACAAGCCGATCGAGTTGCGCATCGATCTCGATCCGCAGCCGGGAACGGATTTCTCGGATGCGGTGGCCGCAGCCCACGCGCTCCGCGAAGTGCTGCGTGAGGCAGAGCTGGAGCCCTTCATCAAGACCAGCGGCAACCGCGGACTGCACGTGTTCTGCCCGATCGAGCCCACGCACGAGTTCCTCGATGTGCGGCACGCGGTGATCGCCGCCGGCCGTGAGCTTGAGCGACGGATGCCCGACGAAGTCACCACGAACTGGTGGAAGGAAGAGCGCGGTGAGCGCATCTTCGTCGACTTCAACCAGGCCAATCGTGACCGCACGATGGCGGGTGCCTACAGTCCGCGCGCGCTGCCCACTGCGAGCGTGTCGACACCGGTCGAGTGGGACGAACTCGACGACGTCGACCCGCAGAGCTTCACTGTCCGAAGCATCCCGCAGCGTCTTGCCGACGTGGGCGACCCGTGGGCGCGCATGCAGGAGAACCCCGGCCGCATCAGCACCCTGCTCGAATGGTGGGAGCGCGACGTGTCGAACGGTCTCGGAGAGCTGCCGTTCCCGCCTGACTTTCCCAAGATGCCCGGGGAGCCGCCGCGGGTTCAGCCGAGCAAGCGGGTCGACGCGAATTGGGATGCCGAGGGCAACCGCATCGAGGACTGAAACCCCGCGCGGTCAGGCGAGCACGTCGGCGAGGTCGTACCCCGCGACGGTCTCGAGCTGTTCATATGTGCACGAGCGCGCATCACGGTCAGGGCGCCAGCGTTCGAACTGCACTGTGTGGCGGAACCGCGCACCCTCGAGCTGGTCATAGCGCACCTCGAGCACGCGCTCGGGGCGGAGACGCACGAACGAGACATCCTTCGCGCCGGTGAAGCGACTGCGCTCGCTCGCACCCTTCACCGCGTCGCCGGACTCGTCTCGTTCGACCAGCGGTGCGAGCTCGTCGACGAGCTCCTGGCGCCGCTTGTCGCTCCAGGCTGCGACTCCGCCAACCTGGCGGAGCGTGCCGTCGCTGTCGTACAGGCCGACCAGGAGGGACCCGACGCCGGAACCGGACTTGTGGATGCGATAGCCGAGCGCCACGACATCCGCGGTGCGCGCGTGCTTGATCTTGATGAGCGTGCGCTTGCCGGGTGCGTACGGCTGGTCAAGAGGCTTGGCGACGACGCCGTCGAGCCCGGCGCCCTCGAACTCGGCGAGCCACTGCGTGGCGACCGCGTGGTCACGCGTGGTGCGGGTGAGGTGGAGCGGGTGCGGCACCCCATCGAGCAGCTGTTCCAGGCGCGTTCGGCGCTGGTGGAAGGGTTCGGCCAGCAAGGACTCCTCGCCGAGGGCCAGCAGGTCGAAGGCGATGAACATCGCGGGAGTCTCTTCTGCCAGTCGCGCAACCCGTGACGCCGCGGGATGGATGCGCTGGCTCAGGGCTTCCCAGTCGAGGCGCTGTGCGCCCGGAGCGCCGGTAGCGACGACGATCTCGCCGTCGAGCAGGCACGGCTCCGAGAGGATCTGCGGCAGAGCATCGACGAGCTCAGGAAAGTAGCGGGTGAGCGGCTTCGCGCCGCGTGAACCGATCTCTACGGCTTCGCCGTCCCACGCGATCAGCCCTCTGAACCCGTCCCACTTCGGCTCGAACAGCATCCCGCCCGCCGTTTTCACTGGGTCGGGGACGGATGCGGCCGCCTTCGCGAGCATCGGTGCGGGGATCTCGTAGCGCATGGCCCCATCTTCGCGCGTGCGCGCGCGGAGCGACAGGGGGGAGGTGGCGCGGATGGTCGCTTCCTGCGCACTGAGGCGACCATCTGCGACCCCTCCCGAGCGGGTGCGCCGCGCTACGAGAACAGCTCGGCGAGCGCGGACGGGCGCCCGGCGTCTTCGAGCACGGTCCGAGCCGCGTGCCAGCCCGCCATGCCGTTCACGCCCGGGCCGGGAGGCGTGGATGCTGAGGCCAGATACACCCCGCGCATCGGGGTGCGCCACGGATGCGTCGACAGCACCGGCCGTGCCAGTGCCTGCGGGATCGTGAATGCGCCACCCAGCACGTCCCCGCCGATCTCGGAGGGGTTGATCGCCTCTCGGTCGGATGCCGCGACCGAGTGCGTTGCGAGGATGAGATCGCGGAAGCCCGGTGCGAAGCGCTCGATCTGCGCGGTGATGAGCTCGGTGGCATCCACCTCGGATCCGAAGGGAACGTGGATGTACGCCCAGAGCACGGCCTTGCCCGCAGGGGCCCGAGTGTCATCGAGCACAGAGGGCTGCACAGCGAGCACGTACGGCCGGTCACAGACGCGACCGGCGATGACAGCGTTCTCGCTCGCCCAGATCTCTTCTCGGGTGCCGCCGACGTGGACGGTGGGCGACTGCGCGACCTGCGCATCGAGCCACGGCACGGGGCCATCAAGGGCGAAATCGACCTTCGCCGCAGCCGGTCCGTATCGGTAGCGTCGCAGGGCGCGCGCGTACGATGCCGGGGCATCGGGATGCGTCAGCGCGAGGCGCGGTGAAGAATTCAGCAGCAGCACGTCGCCGTGATTCGGATCGCCCCAGTCGAGCGAGGCGAGATCGTGCACGTGCACGCCGGTTTCGACCGTGCCGCCGTGCGCTTCCAGATCAGTCACGAGAGCATCCGCGATGCGCTGCGCGCCGCCGCGCGGATACATCCATCCGCCCGCATGGCCCTGCGCGGCCAGCAGGAGTCCTGCCGCGGCTCCCGCCAGCGACGGCTGCGGAGTACTCGCGTGGGCGAAGACCCCTGACAGCAGGGCAGCGGCCTCGGGGGTGCGGAATGCGCGTCGTGCCAGTGGTGTGCCGTGCTCGAGCATCCGCATCGCGAAGCGCATGGCCGTGACCGGGTCGTGCGGCAGCCGCAGCAGCTGGTTGCCGGTGAAGTCGACGACGCCGTCGATGTGCGAGCTCAGCGGACGCAGCAACGAGAGCCAGGCGCGCTCGTCTGCGCCCAGATCCTTCGCGGTGCGCTCGATGTCGCGCCAGGCGATGGCGGCCCGGCCGCCGTCCAGCGGGTGTGCGTAGGAGATCTCCGGCGTGATCCAGTCCACGCGCTCGGCGAGCCCGAATGCCTGGAAGAACGGGGACGCGAGGGCTGCGGGGTGCACCGCAGAGCACACATCGTGCGCGAAACCGGGGAGGGTCGCCCCTGTGGTGCGGATGCCGCCGCCGATGCTCTCGGCAGCTTCGAGGACGCGGACCTCGTAGCCGCCGCGGGCGAGCGATACGGCTGCGGCGAGTCCGTTCGGCCCACTGCCGATGATCGTCGCGCGTGTCATGCCCTCAGTCTTCCAGCCCGAACGACTCCGCGAGCGGCATTCGGCGCAACTGCCCAGCTGGACGTGAGACCCTTGGAGATGATGAATGAGATTCAGGGCCCTACGCCCGCAGGCACTTCCCGTCCATACCGCAATCTCTCCGACGCGCTGCGCGCGCATAGAACCGACCCGGCGAACATCGAGTTCATCACCGCGATCGTGGATGCCGTCGGCATCAGCTCGCTGATCGATCGAGGCCGATACATCGAGGCGATCCGTCTCGGCGAGGGAGCCCCGCTCCACATTGGCAAGACCTACACGAACGGCTTCACCGAGGACGAGCAGATCCTCGTCGGCTCCGCCGCGCTGCGACTTCGCCCGAGCGAAGGACGCGCCCCGTACTTCTACGTCTCGCACCCGAGCGAGTTCCGACCGCTCAGCCCAGTCAAGAAGCCTGCAGCGCGCGCACCGCGTGCGAGTGCGGCGGCTCCGGCCAAGCCGAAGGCGACGCCGGTGGCCGAACGCGAATACGGCGTGTGCGATGTGTGCTTCATGGTGCGCAACGCCTCCGGCGGCTGCAACTGCGACTGAGCTACGACTCCAGCTCGGACTGCAGCCGGCGCGATACCTCTGCGATCGGCATGGCGCGGGGGAACACCGCGACGATGACGTCGTCTGCGGCGGCATCCGGGGCCTCCGGGAGCACGCCGTATCTCCGGCGCACATCATCGAGCGCCGACTGCAGCACCGACGGCGCCACGCGCTTCGTGCCGCGCAGCAGCTGGCGGAGCACGTGATTGTGCACCGCGGTGACGAGGGCGGCGAAGCCGACAGCATCCAACGGGTCGATCCCCGGAAGCGCACGACGCAGGTAGTCGTCGAAGAGCCGCTCGTAGCGGAACACCGTCACGATCTCGCGTTCCCGCAACGCCGGAACCTGCCGCACGATCTGGTAGCGGAGCCGGGCAATCTCCGGGTCATGCGCGAAGTGCGAGAACACGTGCTGTGACGCGCGGCAGACTGCTTCCCAGGGGTCGCGATGCCCCTCGGCGAGGAACTCGCGCAGCTCGCCGAGGAGCACTTCATGATCGGCGAAGACGACGTCTTCTTTGCCGCCGAACTGTCGGAAGAATGTCGACCGGGATACACCCGCGGCTTTCGCGATCTGCTCGACAGAAGTCTGGTCGAACCCCTGCTCGCGGAACAGAGCCAGTGCTGCGGCAACGACGCCGCCCGGCATTTTTGCGGACTCATGCATAGCACGAAGCCTAGGGCTATGCGCCAGCACGGCGGTGCCGGATTACCCATTCAGACGAGAGTAGTAGGCTGTACTACTGGTCGATATCTCGATATCGAGAGACTTTCCGCCCCCGCAGCCCAGTGAAGGAAGCACAGTGGATCTGTACGAGTACCAGGCACGAGACGTTTTCGAGAAGTACGGAGTGCCGGTCCTCGCCGGCATCGTCGCGGACACCCCCGAGGAGGTGAAAGCGGCAGCGGAGAAGCTCGGCGGCGTAGTCGTCGTCAAGGCTCAGGTCAAGACCGGTGGTCGTGGCAAGGCAGGCGGTGTCAAGGTCGCCAAGAACCCCGATGAGGCGTACGAGGCAGCCAAGGCCATCTTCGGCCTGGACATCAAGGGCCACATCGTCAAGCGCGTCATGGTAGCAGCCGGTGCTCGCATCGCCGAGGAGTACTACTTCTCCGTGCTGCTCGACCGCGCCAACCGCTCCTACCTCTCGCTGTGCAGCGTCGAGGGCGGCATGGAGATCGAAGAGCTCGCTGTCGAGCGCCCCGAGGCTCTCGCCCGCATCGAGGTCGACCCGCTGACCGGAATCGACAAGGAAAAGGCCGTCGAGATCGCTCGCGCGGCGAACTTCCCGGAAGACCTCATCGAGAAGGTCTCCGACGTCTTCGTGAAGCTCTACGAGGTCTACAAGGGCGAGGATGCCACCCTCGTCGAGGTCAACCCGCTGGTTCGCACCGAAGAGGGCGACATCATCGCGCTCGACGGCAAGGTCACTCTCGACGAGAACGCTTCTGAGATCCGTCACCCCGAGCACGAGGCGCTCGAGGACAAGGATGCTGCTGACCCGCTCGAGGCCAAGGCCAAGAAGTCTGGTCTGAACTACGTCAAGCTCGACGGCCAGGTCGGCATCATCGGCAACGGCGCAGGTCTTGTCATGTCGACGCTCGACGTCGTCGCCTACGCCGGCGAGAACCACGGTGGCGTCAAGCCCGCGAACTTCCTCGACATCGGTGGTGGGGCATCCGCCGAGGTCATGGCGAACGGCCTCGACGTCATTCTCGGTGACCCGCAGGTCAAGTCGGTCTTCGTCAACGTCTTCGGTGGCATCACCGCGTGTGACGCTGTTGCCAACGGCATCAAGGGTGCGCTCGAGACTCTCGGCGCCACAGCATCCAAGCCGCTCGTCGTGCGCCTGGATGGCAACCGCGTCGACGAGGGTCGCGCGATCCTCGCCGAGTACGCCCACCCGCTTGTGACTCTCGCCGCCACCATGGACGAGGGCGCCGACAAGGCCGCCGAGCTGGCGAACGCCTGACCCTTCGACGGGCTCAGGGACCGGATTTTAAGCAAAGGATAAGAGAAATGTCGATCTTCCTGAACAAGGATTCCAAGGTCATCGTCCAGGGCATCACCGGCGGTGAGGGCACCAAGCACACCGCCCTCATGCTCAAGGCCGGCACCCAGGTCGTCGGCGGCGTCAACGCCCGCAAGGCTGGCACGACCGTCTCGCACACCGACAAGGACGGCGCGGCTGTTGAGCTTCCCGTCTTCGCCACCGTCGCAGAGGCGATGAAGGAGACCGGCGCAGACGTGTCGATCGCCTTCGTCCCCGGCGCCTTCACCAAGTCCGCCATGATCGAGGCCATCGACGCCGAGATCCCACTGCTCGTCGTCATCACCGAGGGTGTTCCCGTCGGCGACTCGGCTGAGGCATGGGCCTACGCGAAGAGCAAGGGCAACAAGACCCGCATCATCGGCCCGAACTGCCCCGGCATCATCACCCCCGATGAGGCGCTCGTCGGCATCACGCCGGCGAACATCACGGGCAAGGGCCCGATCGGTCTCGTCTCGAAGTCGGGCACGCTGACCTACCAGATGATGTTCGAGCTGCGCGACCTCGGCTTCTCGACCGCCATCGGCATCGGCGGCGACCCGGTCATCGGCACCACGCACATCGATGCGCTCGAGGCGTTCGAGGCAGACCCCGAGACCAAGGCGATCGTCATGATCGGCGAGATCGGTGGCGACGCCGAAGAGCGCGCGGCCGAGTACATCAAGGCGCACGTCACCAAGCCGGTCGTCGGCTACGTCGCGGGCTTCACGGCCCCTGAGGGCAAGACCATGGGCCACGCAGGCGCCATCGTCTCCGGCTCTGCGGGAACCGCTCAGGCGAAGAAGGAGGCCCTCGAGGCCGCCGGCGTCAAGGTCGGGAAGACCCCGTCCGAGGCCGCAGACCTGATGCGCGAGATCGTGAACGCTTTGTAAGCACGTGTAAGCTAGAACTGAAGGCCCCGGGCTCCACCCTGGGGCCTTCTTCTATCTGTACTGCGCTGATGCGACCACGCCTGGAGCGCATCAGGGCGATTCGTCACGATCCCGTCGACGCCCATCGCGGTGAGCTCCTCCCAGTCGGCATCGGCGTCGTGCGTCCACACGAAGACACCGAGCCCTGCATCGTGCGCGAGGGCGACGGCTCGTGCGCTCGCGACCGCAGGGTTGACGGCATCCGCACCGATCTGGCGAGCGGCCCGGATGGTCGGCGCGTCGAGGGCGTGGGTGAGCCAGCCGACGACGAGGTCGGGGGCAGCCTTTCTGAGCTGAGCGACGGTCTTCTCACTGAAGCTCTGCGCGATGACCCGGTTCTCCAGACCGGCGTGGTCGATCATCTCGATCGTCGCTTTCACGCCGGCCTTCGTCCAGTTGCCCTTGTACTCGATGACGACATCGGTGCGACGCGTGTCAGCGACGAGAGCGAGCACATCGTCGAGCGCGGGGATGCGGGCGCCGGTGTGGGACTCATCGAACCACGAGCCGGCATCCAGAGCCTTGAGCTCGGCGATGGTCAGATCGGCCACCGCTCCCGTGCCATCGGTCGTCCGATCGACGGTGCTGTCGTGCATGACGACAGGGACGCCGTCCTTCGACATCCGGATGTCGATCTCGAAATACTCCGCGCCGACGCTCGTGGTCAGTTCGAACGCGGCCATGGTGTTCTCGGGAGCTGCAGCGGAATCACCGCGGTGCCCGATGATCGCCGCGGGCTGACCCGGCTCGCGCAGCACGGCCAATGGGCGAAGAATGACCAGGTCGAGCAGCGACGCAGAACGGGTGGCTGCACCCGCGATGTGTCGGGCGGCATCGGGTGGAGGAGCGAGAGCCTGGGCGACGGGTGAGACGAAGCCCGTGAGCAGCGTGCATACGGTTGCACAAGCCGCTCCTGCACCCCACAGGCGTCGTCGTCGAACGCTCATGATCAGCATCCTGGCAGAGCGGACGCTCGGCGTCGAGACCTTTTCGTTACATTCGCCTGCCTGTCGAGACGAAGATTCCCTCTGCGCTGTTCAGCGCAGAGGGAATCTCAGCAGATCGCGGCCCCGGAAGAGGCGCGGGGTGATCAGGCGACGCCGAATGCCGCCTCGATCGGCCCGCGGGCGAAGAACAGCACGAACCCGAAACCGACGACCCACAGCAGCGGGTGGATGGTCTTGGCGCGGCCGGAAAGTGCGTTCACGACGATCCAGCTGACAAAGCCCGCACCGATGCCATTGGCGATCGAGTAGGTCATCGGCATGACGGTCGCGGTGAGGAAGACCGGCAGCAGCACGCGGAAGTCGCTGAAGTCGATGTTCTTGATCTGCGCGAGCATGAGGGCACCGACGAGCACGAGCGCCGCTGCGGCGATCTCGCCAGGCACCAGTCCCGTCAGCGGTGCGAAGAACATCGCCAGCAGGAACAGCACACCGGTGATCGAGGTCGCGAATCCGGTACGTGCACCTTCACCGATACCGGAGCCGGACTCGACGAACACGGTCGCCGACGAGGACGATGTTGCACCACCGGCGATCGCGCCGACGCCCTCGATGACCAGCGCCGACTTGATGCGCGGGAAGTCGCCCTTCTTGTCGGCAAGGCCCGCTTCACCGGCGAGGCCGGTCATCGTGCCCATGGCGTCGAAGAAGTTCGAGAAGATCAGCGTGAAGACGATCATCACAAGTGCGACGCCGGAGACGCGGCCGAGGTCGAAGCCGAAGTCGACCTGCCCGATCAGGCTGAGGTCGGGAACGCCGACGATGCCGCCGGAGAAGTCGAACACGAATCCGGAGTCCGGCCAGATCGCAGCGATGATCGCCGAGATGATGGTGCCCGAGACCAGAGCGATCAGGATCGCACCCTTGGTGCGCAGCGACATCAGCACGCCGCCGATGAGCAGCGTCACGACGAACATCAGCGTCGGGATCGTGGCGACCGAGCCGCCGACGCCGAGATCGATCGGCGGCGAGGGGTTGCCGGTCGCGGTGACGAATCCAGCGTTGACAAAACCGATGAAGGCGATGAACAGGCCGATGCCGACCGTGATCGCCAGCTTCAGCTGCACGGGGACGGCGTCGAAGATCATCTTCCGAAGGCCGGTGGCAGCCAGCAGCACGATCACCGCGCCGTTGATCATGACCAGCGCCATGGCCTCCGGCCAGGTCACCGACCCAACGACCGAGAAGGCCACGAAGGCGTTGATGCCGAGGCCCGCGGCGAACGCGAACGGCAGGCGGGTGACGATGCCGAACAGCAGAGTCATGACACCGGCGGTGAGGGCAGTGGCCGCTGCGACGGCGCCGCCGTCGAGGACGTTGCCGTCGATGTCAGGGGTAGAGAGGATGATCGGGTTGAGGATCACGATGTAGGCCATCGTGACGAACGTGACGATGCCGCCACGGATTTCAGTGCCGATCGTCGAGCCGCGCTTGGTGATCTCGAAGAAGCGGTCGAATGCGTTCTTCGGTTCGGCTGGTGACTCGGCGGGGGCGTTGGTGGCGGGTGAGGGGGCAGTTGTCATCGGGAAACCTCCTCCGGAACGATATCGTGTCCGCGCACTCGCGCGCGCCCACGCGAGGCGATCAGGTTCTCGTCGTAGTCTCGATGAGTCATGCAACGCCTTCTTGTCGCGATTCTCGCTGCCGTCGATGCCGCCATCGCGGCGGCCGTCGGGCTGGCGGTGCTGCTCGCGCCCCTGACTCTGCTGTGGACGCTCACGCTCGGTGCGACCGCCGATTGGGGAGGGCTCTGGCCCGTCACCGGCACGCTCTGGCAGTTCGGTCACGGGGTGTCGATGGACATCGTCATTCCGGATGCCGTCGTCTCCGCCGTCGGAATCGCCCCGGATGCTGCGCGCTTCACGCTCTCGCTGACGCCCCTGGCGTTCCTCGTGTTCACCCTGCTCTTCGCTGCTCGCTCCGGCGCACGCGCCGCACGCTCGGGAGCCGGGCTGCTGGGCGCGGTCGCCGGCACGATCGTCTTCACCGCGATCGCCGTTCTCGTTGCGCTCACTGCGCGCAGCGCAATCGCCGAGGTGCAGATGTGGCTGGCGATTCTCCTGCCCTCGGCCGTTTATCTCGTCGGCGCGCTCTGCGGGGCTGTGGCCTACGCGTGGCGCGAGGGAGATGGCGGGGTCATCGACCGCATCCACGACCGGGTCGACGGCTGGGGGGACTGGAGCGTCGTCCCCGGTGAAGTCGTTCGCGGCACCGCGGCAGTCATCGTCGCCCTGATGGGTGCAGCCGCGCTCGCCGTCGCGCTCGCCGTCGCTGTACGCGGGGGAGAGGTGGTCGCGCTGTTCGAATCGGCGCGCGTGGACGCGACCGGAGCGGCAGTGCTCACCCTCGGACATCTCGCTTATCTCCCCACGCTGCTGGTGTGGGCGACCGCGTGGATCGCAGGACCTGGTTTCGCCGTCGGCGCAGGCACGGCGGTCTCGCCCGCCGGGACGCAGCTCGGCGTCGTTCCCGGTGTACCGGTCTTCGGACTCCTTCCGGAGAACAGCTCGATCTGGATGCTCGTCGTGGTGCTGCTTCCGGTCGGCGCTGGTGCGTTCGCCGGCTGGCTGATCCGATCACGCCTGGTGTGGAGCGATGCCGCGCATGCCGTCGGGCCGCGGGCGGTGATCGCTCTCGCTGTCGCAGGGTTCAGCGCGGGAGTCGTCGCCATCGCCTCGGCGCTGGCCTCGGGAGCGATCGGGCCAGGACGCATGGCAGAGATCGGGCCCCACGCCGGGTGGACAGCGCTCGCCATCGGCGTCGAAGTGCTGGTCGGTGCGTCGATCATGCTCCTCGCGCCGCGCAATCGCGATGAGATCGCCGAGGAGCGCACCGACCGCTGGGTCGCCGAGATGGGCGCATCCCCGCTCGATGATGATGCCGCACTGCCCGTCTGGACCGGGGCCGAGGAGAACGACACTCAGCCTCTGGATGACCACGGATTCTTCGGGGACGGCAGCACTCCTACGCCCCGCTAGACTGGCCGGGTGCTCACGGTCGCCGTTCTCATCTCGGGCGCCGGCTCGAACCTCCGCGCCCTCCTCGAAGCCGCACGCCACCCGGATTTCCCCGCGCGGATCGTCGTCGTCGGCGCTGATCGCGATGCCGCTGGGCTCGCGCATGCGGAAGAATTCGGCATCCCGAGTTTCGCGGTTCCTTACCGCGCATTCGAGAGTCGAGAGGCTTGGGGCGAGGAGCTCGACCGGCAGCTCGACGTTTGGCAGCCCGACCTCGTCGTCCTGAGCGGCCTCATGCGTCTGCTCCCGGCAGACCTGGTCGCCCGCTACGCGCCGCGCATCATCAACACCCACCCGGCGTACCTTCCGGAGTTCCCCGGCGCACATGGCGTCCGTGACGCGCTCGCCGCCGGTGCGGCACAGACCGGTGCCAGCGTCATCGTCGTCGACGGCGGCGTCGATTCGGGGCCGATCCTCGCGCAGGAGCGGATCCCCGTGCACCCCGGCGACACCGAGCACACCCTGCACGAGCGCATCAAGCCCGTCGAGCGCAGGCTGCTCATCGACGTCGTGCGCCGCATCGCCACTGGCGACCTCGCTCTCATCCCCTGACCGAAAACCCGCCCGCCCCCCGCAAGAAGGAGAACATCTATGGCCGGTCCGAGCCACGATTCATCCCTGTACCGCGATCGCGACGTCGTCCCGATCAGACGCGCATTGGTGTCGGTCAGCGACAAGACCGACCTGCTGGTGCTGGCAGCGGCCCTGGTCGACGCCGGTGTCGAGATCGTTTCGACGGGATCCACTGCGGCGACGATCCGTGAAGCCGGGCACGAGGTCACCGATGTCGCCTCGGTGACCGGCACTGCCGAGATGCTCGATGGGCGCGTGAAGACTCTGCACCCCAGCATCCACGGCGGACTTCTCGCCGACCTGCGTCTCGAAGACCACGAGCGACAGCTCGCTGAGCTCGAGATCGCCCCGTTCGAGCTCGTCGTCGTGAACCTGTACCCCTTCGTCGAGACCGTCGCATCGGGAGCAGCAGACGATGTCGTCGTCGAGCAGATCGACATCGGCGGTCCTGCCATGGTGCGCGCCTCGGCGAAGAACCACGCCAACGTCGCGATCGTCGTCTCGCCCGAGTCCTACCCTGCGATCATCGAATCCATTCAGGCCGGTGGCACGAACTTCACCCAGCGCCGCGAGCTCGCCGCTCGCGCGTTCGCGCACACGGCGGCATACGACGCGGCTGTCGCCGCGTGGTTCTCCGAGAGCACGCTCAACGACGAAACCGGTGAACTGCCCGAGCACCTCACGATCAAGGCCGAGCGCCTGTCCACCCTGCGCTACGGCGAGAACGCGCACCAGCGCGGTGCGATCTACACGCGCGTCGGCGAGCACGGCATCGCGCAGGCGGTTCAGCTGCAGGGCAAGGAAATGTCGTACAACAACTACGTCGACGCGGATGCCGCGCTGCGTGCAGCCTTCGACATGGTGCTGCCCGCGGTGGCCATCGTCAAGCATGCGAACCCCTGCGGTATCGCGACGACGGCGCCCAACGCGCTCGACCCGATCGCCAGCGCGCACCTGCGCGCGCACGAGTGCGACCCGGTCTCGGCTTACGGCGGTGTCATCGCCACCAACGGCACCGTGACGCTGAAGATGGCCGAGAACCTCAAGGACATCTTCACCGAGGTCATCGTCGCCCCCTCCTTCGAGCCCGCAGCGCTCGAGGTGTTCAAGACGAAGAAGAACCTTCGCCTGCTGCAGCTGCCGGATGACTGGCAGCAGGAGCGCATGGATGTGCGCCTGGTCTCGGGCGGACTGCTGCTGCAGGACGCTGATCGCTTCCCCGATGACATCCTCTCGGTCGCGAAGAACTGGGAGCTGGTCTCCGGCGAGCGTCCGGATGACTCCGAGCTCGAGAACATGATCTTCGCCTGGAAGGCGTGCCGTGCGGTGAAGTCCAACGCGATCGTGCTCGCCAAGGGCAACGCCACGGTCGGTGTCGGCATGGGGCAGGTCAACCGTGTGGACTCCTGCCGCCTCGCGGTGGAGCGTGCGGGGGATCGTGCAGCGGGGTCGGTCGCGGCATCCGATGCGTTCTTCCCGTTCGCCGATGGTCCGCAGGTGCTCCTCGACGCCGGCATCTCGACGATCATCCAGCCGGGTGGGTCCGTGCGCGATGACGAGGTGATCGCTGCGGCCAAGGCCGCAGGCGTCACGATGTTCTTCACCGGAGAGCGGCACTTCTTCCACTGAGGCCGCTCGCGGCATCGGCGGTCATGCGGTGGCGGAGCTGAGCAGAATGCTCGTTTCGCTGTCGCGGATCCCGTCGATGCCGCGCACGGCGCCCAGTGTCTCATCGAATGACGCGAGGCTGTCGCAGATGATCTCGGCGACGAGGTCCCAGCGTCCGTTCGTCGTGTGGAGGGCTGCGATCTCCGGGATGCCGCGAAGGCTGCGGATGACATCGTCGGTGTTGCGCCCCTCGACAGCGACCATCATGAGTGCCCGCACGGTCGAGGCCTCGGCGGGGTCGCGCACGCGCACGGAGAACCCGACGATGGTGCCGCCTGCGACGAGCCGACGCAGACGGCTATCCACTGTCGCGCGTGTGACGCCGAGCCTTCTGGCCAGGGTGATGACGGGCTCGCGTCCGTTTGCGCGCAGCAGTGAAACCAAGCGTCGGTCCAGGTCGTCCAGGGCAGCCATGATACAAAACGTATGTCAGACGTATGCATTGTGTCTATGAACTAGCAGAAATGACTCATGCTGCTGATTGAAAGTACGCGCGTTCTATCTCTACGGTGGGAAGACTGAGCAAAGGAGTGCGCGGATGGTCCGTTTCGTGGATGTGCCGGGAATGCAGCGCTGGGTCAGAATGACCGGGCTGGAGGCGGCGATCACGGGGATCGCGGCTGCGATCGAAGAAGACTTCCTGCGCTGGCCGGAGTTCGATAAGTCCGCGCGGGTGGCGAACCACTCCGAGGTCGGTGTGATTGAGCTCATGCCGATCAGCGACGACCGCACCTACGCCTTCAAGTTCGTCAACGGTCACCCGGGCAACCCCGCGCGGGGCCTGCAGACGGTCACCGCATTCGGCGTGCTGGCCGATGTCGCCAGCGGCTACCCGACGCTGTGGACGGAGATGACGATCCTCACCGCACTGCGCACGGCGGCGACCTCGGCGCTGGTCGCCCGCGTGCTCGCGCCGGAAGGCGCCTCGACCATGGCGATGCTCGGCACCGGGAGTCAGTCGGAGTTCCAGGCCCTCGCATTTCGCGCCATGCTCGGGATCGACCGCCTGCGCATCTGGGACACCGACCCTGCCGCCATGGACGCGTTCGAGCGCAACATCCGCCCGCTCGGGTTCGACATCACCAGGGCCCACAGTGCCGAACAGGCCGTGCAGGGTGCGGAGATCATCACCACCTGCACCGCAGACAAGGCCTACGCCACGATCCTCACCGACGACATGGTCGGCAAGGGCGTGCACCTGAACGCCATCGGTGGAGACTGCCCCGGCAAGACCGAGCTCGACCCGCGCATTCTGCGACGCTCCGACATCTTCGTCGAGTACCCGCCGCAGACCAGGGTCGAGGGCGAGATCCAGCAGCTGGCAGCCGACCACCCGGTGACCGAGTTCTGGCGCGTGCTGCGCGGTGACGCGCCTGGACGCACGTCGGCCGAACAGGTGACCGTGTTCGACTCCGTCGGGTTCGCGCTGGAGGACTTCTCGGCGCTGCGCTACCTCGCTGGCGCAATCGAAGGCACGGACGTCTACCAGGACGTCGACCTCATCGCTGATCCGGTCGACCCCAAGGATCTGTTCGCGCTCGTCGCCGACGCGGCTTCCGTCAGCGCTCGTTTCTGAGCGGCACTGTCGTGTCCGATTTCCGCGAGCTCGCGGCATCCGGACGTGTCAGAGTGGAGCTGTGACCTTCCAGGCGATGACCTTCGATGAGCGGTATCGCGCGATCGATGCGCGCGATACCCGCTTCGACGGGCAGTTCGTCACGGCCGTGCACTCCACCGGCATCTATTGCCGCCCCTCATGCCCCGCGCGCACGCCGAAGCAGCAGAACGTCAGCTTCTATCCGACCAGCGCCGCCGCCCACGAGGCGGGGTTCCGGGCGTGCAAGAGGTGCCTTCCGGAGGCTGCTCCCGGCTCGCCTGCCTGGGATCTGCGAGGGGATGCTGCCGCCCGCGCCATGCGCCTGATCGCTGACGGTGTGGTGGAGCGCGAGGGCGTTGGCGGGTTGGCTGCGCGACTCGGCTACTCCCGCAGGCATCTGACTCGGTTGCTGACCGCAGAACTCGGTGCAGGTCCTCTTGCGCTGGCTCGCGCGCATCGCGCGCACAACGCCAGGATGCTGCTGGTGGGCACTGATCTTCCGGTCGCCGACGTCGCGTTCTCGGCGGGGTTCTCGAGCATCCGCCAGTGCAACGAGACGATCCGCGAGGTGTTCGACCTGACGCCGAGCGAGCTGCGGGCGCGCCGCCGTGCCGCACAGGAGCCGCAGACCGTCCTCGGCGAGATCGATCTGCTGCTGCCGCACCGTTGGCCCATGGATGCCGCCGGTATCTTCGCGTGGATGGCCGCCCGTGCGATCCCCGGGGCCGAGACGTCGACGGCGAATTCCTTCGCACGGCACCTCCGGATGCCCGGTGGGCCGGCGTGGTTCGAGGTGCGTCAGGAGCCCGGCGGCCCCCTGCGTCTGCGGGCGCGCGTCGCACACCTGGGTGATCTCGCCCCGCTCGTCGCGACCGCCCGCCGCGTCTTCGATCTGGATGCTGACCCTGTTGCGGTGGACGCGGCGCTCTCGCGGCATCCGCTGCTCGCGCCGCTGGTGGCACGCGTCCCCGGCATCCGGGTACCGGGTGCGGCCGATCCGCACGAGATGCTCATCCGCGCGATGGTGGGCCAGCAGATCACTGTCGCGGCGGCACGCACGGCGCTGACCGCGCTGACCCAGGCGCTGGGGGAGCGAGTCGCTGGGCCTGATGGCGAAGAGGGGATCCTGTTCCCGGCGATGACGGCGATCGCCGAGCATGGTGCGGAGGTGCTCAGGGGCCCTGCCGCCAGGATTCGCGCGATCACGGGCGCTGCCACAGCTCTTGCCGACGGGACGCTCACGCTCACCGTCGGCGACGACCGTGCCACGCAACGCAGTGACCTTCTCGCCATGCCGGGAATCGGCCCGTGGACAGCGGATTACGTGCGCATGCGCGTCATCGGCGATCCGGACGTCTTCCTCCCCGGAGACGTCGCGATCCGTGCGGGAGCCGGAGCATCCGGCATTCCGGCGGATGCTGTGCCACTCACCGCCTGGGCAGAACGGGCCGCTCCATGGCGCAGCTACCTCTCCGCACACCTCTGGCGTGCCGCCCCCGTGCGGGCGCCGCGCCGACAGAAGACCCCAGGCCGCAACGAGGAGCTCTCATGACCGCTCTCATCCAGACCATCGACACCGCAGACGGCGCGTTCACCATGTTGGTGGACGAAGACCAGCGAGTGCTCGCCTCGGGGTGGACCCCCGACCACGCCGAGATCATCGCCCGGCTGGCGGCGAAGAACCGTCCCACCGAGATCCGTGAGGGCGAGACCCAGGCCGCGTCCGCCGCTCGCGCGTACTACGCGGGGGATCTCACCGCGATCGATTCCGTCGCGGTGCGCCAGTTCGGCACAGAGCTGCAACAGGCCGGCTGGGACGGGCTGCGAAGGATCGCCCCGGGCCAGCCGCTCAGCTACGCGGAGTTCGCCGCGGAGCTCGGCAGCCCGAGCGCGGTGCGGGCCGCGGCATCCATCTGCGCCCGCAACGCTCCCGCACTCTTCGTTCCGTGCCATCGCGTGCTGCGCTCGGACGGCTCGCTGGGAGGATTCGCGTGGGGCCTTCCGGTCAAAGAGTCACTGCTCGCGCGTGAGCGCGCCCTCAGCTTTCGCTGACCGCCGCCGTCTCGGAGTCGATATCGCTGATGAACGCGACAGCCGAATAGATGATCTTGGTGAAGTCCAGTACGTCATCGCGCAGCGCGGTGTTGTCGACGACATAGGCGAGCATGACGGGGAAATCCTTCATGCCGGCGTGCGGATGCGAACCCGCGATGCGCGCCGCGATCACGATACCGAAGACGCGCAGGTCGACGGTGCCGTCCTCGTGGATGCGGATGAGCTGCGGGTCCGCGGCATCCGGATCGACGCCGAGTTCGCGCAGCGCCGTCAGTGACGTGCGACACCTGACCGCTTCATCGAGCACGGCGAAGAAGTAGTCCGGGCGGTCAGGGCCCGGGATCTGGCGCAGCAGCCGGGCCTCGGCGGGCAGCTGTTCGCGCAGGTCGTCAGGGCCCGTGTCGATACTCGTGATGCGCAGTCGTGAGCTCATCCGCCCAGCCTACGGCGCCGGATCCGGCGCCGCGATCGAGGAATAGTGGTTGTCAGGCCGAGGTTTGGAGCAATAAGCTGTAAGGCTGTCGCGTTGACCGTTTTCCGCACCACAACTTGTTTGAGAGTCATGTCTTCCTCCCCGTCTTCGCACTCCGCTTCGCTGTCGACGCCTCAGGCGCTCTGGCGCCTCGCCCCCTTCGTCAAGCCCGTCGTCTGGCGCTTCGCCGGCGGTGCCGCCAGCGCACTCGCCGCGGCAATCATCGCCCTGATGATTCCGATCGTGCTCGAGCAGATCCTGCGGGGACCGATCGAGTCCGGTGAGATCAGCCTCATCGTCCTCGGCGCGGTCGCCGTTCTCGCACTCGGGCTCGGTGAGGCGGTGATGGTGTGGTTGCGCCGCTGGTTCATCCTGAAGCCCTCCACGGAGGTCGAGTACCAGATGCGCACGCAGCTGTATTCGCGGCTGCAGGCGCTGCCGGTCGCCTTCCACGACCGCTGGCAGTCCGGACAGCTGCTCAGCCGCATGATGCAGGACATCGGTCTGATCCGCCGGTGGCTCGCGTTCGGGCTCATCCTGCTCGTCGTGAACATCCTCACGATCCTCATCGGCTCTGTGCTGCTGTTCCGCTGGCACTGGCTGCTGGGGGTGATCTTCCTGATCACCGGCATCCCGATGTGGATCCGCGGCTACCTGTTCGAGAAGCGCTACGGCGTACTCACGCGCCGTAGCCAGGACCAGACCGGTGACCTCGCTACCAGCGTCGAGGAGAGCGTGCACGGCATCCGCGTGCTCAAGGCCTTCGGTCGCGGAAAGCACGCGCTCACGCGCTTCTCCGGCCAGGCCGAGACGCTGCGCGAGACCGAGATGAGCAAGGCGCGCTCTGTCGGCGCGCTGTGGTTCTTCCTCGATCTGATGCCGCAGATCGCTTTCGGCGTGAGCCTGATGTCGGGTATCTGGCTCATCTCGCAGGGCTCCATCGATGCCGCGCAGCTGTTCGCGTTCTTCGCGATGGCGACTGTGCTGCGGTGGCCGATCGAATCGATCGGGTTCCTCTTTTCGTTCATGCTGGATGCCCGCACCGCGACCGACCGCGTGTTCGACATCTTCTCCGAGACGAACAGCATCACAGACCCAGAGAACCCCGTGCAGATCGGCGAGCCGCGCGGCGAACTGGTCTTCGAGAACACGCATTTCCGGTACCAGGATGCCGGATCCGCCGAACGCGACCTCCTGGACGGCATCGACCTCGTTCTGCGCCCCGGCGAGACGATGGCACTGGTGGGCCTCACCGGCAGCGGCAAGACCACGCTGACGACCCTGCCCGCACGCCTGTACGACGTGACGGGTGGCCGAGTGCTGCTCGATGGCGTCGACGTGCGCGATCTCTCGCTCGTCGAGCTGCGCCGTCACATCGCCATGGCGTTCGAGGACGCCACGCTCTTTTCTGCATCAGTGCGCGAGAACGTGCTGCTCGGACGGGCCGAACTCGACATCCACAGTGCAGAAGGCGAGCGCGTGCTGCGTGAAGCGCTCGGCGTTGCGCAGGCCGGCTTCGTCGACGAGCTTCCGGAAGGCGTGGAGACGGTGATCGGCGAAGAAGGCCTGAGTCTCTCGGGCGGCCAGCGTCAGCGTCTCGCTCTTGCCCGCGCGGTCGCCGCAGCGCCCAAGGTGCTCGTACTGGATGACCCGCTGTCGGCGCTGGATGTCGACACCGAGGCGCTCGTCGAAGAGGCGCTGCGCCACGTGCTCGCTGAGACGACAGCGCTGATCGTCGCGCACCGTCCGTCGACGGTGGCGCTCGCCGATCGCGTCGCACTTCTCGAGCGGGGACGGATCACGGCTGTCGGCACGCACTCGGAGCTTCTTCGCTCGAGCTCGCACTACCGCCACGTGATCTCCAGTCTCGAGGCCGAAGAGGCCGTGCGCACCGGCGCGATTCCAGTCATCGATCTGCAGACCGATACGCAGAACGATACGCGGACCGATACGCGGACCGAAGAAGAGGAGGTGCAGGCGTGAGCGCGTCGCTGACCGGCACCCAGGATGAAGACCGCTCGAACTACACGCGCGAAGAGAGCCGCGCGATCCGTCAGCGCTCCCTGCGGCTGCTCGGCTCGCTCGTCGCGCCGCTGCGCACGAAGATCGTCCTGGCCGCGATCGTTCTCGTGATCTCCACGGCGCTGCAGGTCGCCGGCCCCATCCTCATCAGCATCGGGATCGACTGGGCTCTGCCGCAGGTGCTCGACAACGCCGACTGGATGCCGACATTCCTGATCGGCACCGTCTACCTGGTCGCCGGAGCGGCAGCTGCGGCACTGATCGGCTGGTACGTCGTCCTCGCCGCGCGCATCACCCAGGCGGTGCTCATCGACCTCCGCAAGCGCATCTTCCTGCACACGCAGCGGCTGAGTCTCGAGTTCCATGAGACGTACACGTCCGGCCGCATCATCTCCCGTCAGACGAGCGACCTCGACTCGATCCGCGAGCTTCTCGATGGCGGCCTCAACAACCTGGTCTCCGGCGTGCTCTTCGGCGCGTTCACGTTCATCGCGCTGATGGTGTGGGACTGGCAGTCCGGCGTCATCCTGCTGCTGGCAGGGGTGCCGCTGGTGCTGCTCATGCGCTGGTTCTACTCGCGTTCGCAGGTGATCTTCCGCGAGTCGCGCGTGATCAGCGCCAAGGTGATCGTGCAGTTCGTCGAGACCATGACCGGCATCCGTGCGGTCAAGGCATTCCGCAAGGAGCCGCGCAACGACGTCGCCTTTCAGGAGGTCGCTGGCGATTACCGCGACGTGAACCGCCGTTCGATGCTGCTGTTCGGCACGTTCGAGCCGGGGCTCATGGCGGTCGCCGCCCTCACCCTGGGGCTTGTGGTGCTGTGGGGCGGCATCCGGGTCGCCGACGGCGCGCTGACTGTCGGCGTGCTGCTGTCTGCCGTGCTGTATGTGCGCAACTTCTTCGCGCCCATGCAGGAGATCGCGATGTTCTTGAACTCCTACCAGTCCGCCACGGCGGCGCTGGAGAAGGTTTCTGGCGTGCTCGATGAGGTGCCGACGGTTCCGGACCCCGAAGAGCCCGTCGACCTGTGGGAGTCCCGCGGACACGTGAACTTCGACGAGGTGACCTTCGGGTATTCGGGAGAGAAGACGATCCTGCCGAACTTCTCGCTCGATATTCCCGCAGGGCAGACGATCGCTCTGGTTGGAACCACGGGGGCGGGCAAGTCGACGCTCGCCAAGCTCATCTCGCGCTTCTACGATCCCTCGAAGGGGAACGTGACGCTCGACGGCGTGGATCTGCGTTCACTGCATCCGAAGGATCTGCGCCGTGCGATCGTGATGGTCACGCAGGAGGCGTACCTGTTCAGCGGCACCGTCGCAGACAACATCGCGCTCGGAAAGCCGGATGCGACGCTCGACGAGATCAGGGCGGCCGCCCGCGCCGTGGGTGCGGACGAATTCATCTCCGCGCTGCCGGACGGTTACAGCTCCGACGTGAATAAGCGCGGCGGGCGAGTGTCGGCGGGACAGCGCCAGCTGATCTCGTTCGCGCGTGCGTTCCTCGCAGATCCTGCGGTGCTGATCCTCGATGAGGCCACGGCATCCCTGGATATTCCGTCGGAGCGACTCATCCAGGACGCACTGCAGACCCTGCTCGCCGACCGCACCGCGATCATCATCGCGCACCGGCTCTCGACGGTCGCGATCGCCGACCGGGTGCTCGTGATGGAACACGGCAAGATCATCGAGGACGACACCCCGGATGCTCTGATCAGCGGAACCGGCAAGTTCGCCCAGCTGCATGCGGCGTGGCAGGAGACGCTCGTCTGACCGCCACTGCCCGGCGTGCGGTCGCGCCCCGGGCGGCTGCGGAGGGGTCGCGTCTGGTCGCCTCAACGGAGTTCTGGCGACCATCTGCGACCCCTGCGGCAGTCCGAGGCCAGCACTCCCCGCCCGACGGCCACCGCGCGACCGATACCATCGAGGAGTGGATCCGTTGTGGATGCTGGCCGCCGAGTGGTGGTGGGTCGCTCCGACCGCGGTCGGAGCGGGCGCCGTCACCGCCGTCGGCGTGCGCCGTGGCGTGAAGAACAGCGGCCGAAGAGTGGCGGTGGATGCCGCGCGCAAAGACCTGCACGACGCCCAGCGCGAGGCCGGTGACCGCCGCAGAGCAGTCAAGGTGGCTCGTGCCGAACATGCCCGTCTGGTTGCAGGACGCACGGCATCGCGAGCATCCGCGTCAGAGGTGGCAAGTGCGCGCCGCACGCTGAAGCAGGCAGAGCAGGACGCCAAGGCGGCGCGGGCGGATGTGCGCGCGCGCCGCGTGCACGTGAGCGTGGCGCAGGCGGAGGTGCCATCGGCATCCCAGCGCGAGCTCTACCCGATCGCCCGACTGCACCGGGCCCACGACGCGATCACCGCCCGCTGGATGGCATACGAGACCGATCCGGCCCTGCTCATCGCATACCCCGTCATGAGCGATGGCAAAGAGCCGGCGATGGCGGCGTTCCTCGCTGCCGCACGCGCGGCGCGTGATCTTCGTCCTTCGTCGAGTGCCGGTCTCTCGACTGAGGACTACTCCGCGTATCGCCAGGCGGTGGCGCGCCTGGAGCGCACCTTCGACATCGCAGAGCACACGGCGAAAGAGCGAGCGGCCGGCCGCAACCCGAACAGCGCGAACGGGTGGCAGGACAGCGCGCAGGAGATGCTCAATCGCTCCACGGAGGCGTTGGACAAGGCGGCGGGAGCCGCGGCATCCGCCTTTGCGGTCTGGTCGTCGCGCAAACGTCCGCGCGATGACCAGGACCGCTGAGCCGGGAGCTGCTCAGGCAGGCAGAGAGCGAGTGCGCACGAGTTCTTGGTACCAGTGCCCGGAGTCCTTGACCGTGCGCTCGAGCGAATCGAAGTCGACGCGGACGATTCCGAATCGCTTCGCGTAGCCGTAGCCCCACTCGAAGTTGTCCAGCAGTGACCACACGAAGTAGCCGCGCAGGTCGACACCGCGCTCCATGGCGCGATGGGCTGCGGTGAAGTGGCGACGCAGGTAGTCGGTGCGCTCGGTGTCGGGAACAGTCCCGTCCTCTGCCACCTCGTCTTCGAATGCGGCACCGTTCTCGGTCACCATGAGGGGCTGCTCGGGGAACTGCTCAGACAGCGAGACGAGCAGTTCTTCCAGGCCCTCCGGTGCGATGTTCCAGCCCATCGCCGTGTATGGTCCGGGCTGCTCGACGAACTCGACGGCCTGGTCGCTGCCCGGCCATGCGGTGCCGGCCGAGGTGCCCTTGTGCCCGTCGTTCTGCTGCTTCTCGGACACGCCGTCCCACAGTCGGACGGTCGCTGTGGAGTAGTAGTTGACCCCCAGCACGTCGATCGGCTGATTGATGGTCGCAAGGTCGCCATCGTGCACGAAGGCCCAGTCGGTGACCTCGGCCGTGTCGGCAAGCAGATCTTCGGGGTACTCGCCGCGCAGCATCGGATGCGTGAACGCGCGGTTTGCGAGGCCGTCGATGCGGCGCATCGCCTCGGCGGCCCCGTCGCCCTGGCCGCGCAGCACGTGGAAGTTCAACGTGACCGAGTAGTCGGGGTCTCCCGTGGAGGTTGCACGCAGCCCCTGGATGGCGCGGCCGTGCGCGAGGTTGAGGTGGTGCACCGCAGCCAGCGCGGATGCCGGCTCGGTGCGCCCCGGTGCGTGGCCGCCCTGGCCGTAGCCGAGGTAGGCCGAGCACCACGGCTCGTTGAGTGTCGTCCAGGTGTGCACGCGGTCACCGAGTGCCTCGCCCATGATCTCGGCATACCGCTCGAACGCATCGGTGGTGGCGCGTGAGGTCCAGCCGCCGGCATCTTCGAGGTACTGCGGGAGGTCCCAGTGATAGAGCGTGGCGACCGGGCGGATGTCGCGCTCGAGCAGACCGTCGACCAGGCGCGAATAGAAATCGATACCTGCCTGGTTGACCTCGCCGGTGGCGGTCGGCTGGATGCGCGGCCACGCGATCGAGAAGCGGTAGGCCCCAAGCCCCAGGTCCTTCATCAGATCGAGGTCCTCCGAGGCGCGGTGGTAGTGGTCACAGGCCACGTCTCCTGTGTCACCGTTCCAGACCTTGCCGGGCGTCTTGCTGAACGTGTCCCAGATGGAGGGAGTGCGGCCATCCTCGGCGGCCGCACCCTCGATCTGGTACGACGCGGTCGCCGATCCGAACGTGAACGAGGGCGGGAAGACGAGGCCGGAGTCGCGGTAGTCAGCGGAACCGGTGATGGAACTCATGCGGTGGTCTCCTCAAGGTCTGCAGTGTAGGCACAACGCTACCGGGCCGGGCGAGGTCCACTCATCGGAGGAAGGCGACGGAGCCTCGGTGGGGGAGGGTATCCGAGACCCCGCCGCCAGTATTAAGGGGCGACCTGGATGGACGCGATGACCTCGCCGTACTCGGTCTCGCCGACCTGCGTGAAGCCGACGCGCTCGAAGAACGCGCCAGGACCGCCATCGCCTGCCTCGTAGATGACATCGACGTGACCCATGTCGCGCGATCGGGCTTCGTCGATCAGCGCGGCCACCGCGAAGCGGCCGATGCCTCGGCCCTGATCATCGGCATCGACGTTGATGCGCCACAGCACCGAGCGGAAATGCTCTTCGGGCGCCTCGGGGTCGAAGTTGGCGCTGACGAAGCCGACGACCTCGTTGCGATCGAGGACGACGCGCTGCCAGGACGTCTGCGGGTTGATCACCGTAGCGGCGATCCCGTACGAGACAGGTGCGAGGAACTGCTCCTGTCCTGGTTTGAGAGACAGGTTGTTGACCGCGACGATCGTCGCGGCGGACAGTTCGACCACGCGCAGTTCAGTCATACGCCCAGGGTAACCTCTCTTCGCAGTGTGCGCGCGAAGTTGTCAGCGAACGTTGATAAGTCGACTCAGGTATCTTGGTATCGAGACAAATTTGACTCGTGAACGGAGAATCTCCCGGTGACCGACGACGCCATCATCTACACGTACACGGACGAGGCACCGGCTCTGGCCACCGCGTCGCTCCTCCCCATCGTTCAGGCTTACGCAGGCAAGGCGGGAATCGAGATCGAAACCCGCGACATCTCGCTCGCCGGCCGCATCCTCGCAGCGTTCCCGCAGCGGCTGACGGCCGACCAGGAAGTGTCCGACGCGCTCGCCGAGCTCGGCGGCCTTGCCACACTGCCCGAGGCGAACATCATCAAGCTGCCCAACATCTCGGCATCCATCCCGCAGCTGAAGGCGGCAGTCGCCGAACTGCAGGCCCTGGGCTACGAGATCCCCAGCTTCCCGGATGAGCCGTCCTCTCTCGAAGAGAAGGACATCCGCGCACGTTACGACCGCATCAAGGGCTCCGCTGTGAACCCGGTGCTGCGCGAGGGCAACAGCGACCGCCGCGCACCGCTGGCCGTGAAGAACTACGCCAAGAAGCACCCGCACACGAACAAGCCGTTCGTCGAAGGCTCGAAGACCCGTGTCGCCACGATGAGTGAGAACGACTTCAAGCACAACGAGAAGAGCTGGGTCGCAGCGCACGACGACGTTCTCACCATCCGTCACACCGCAGAGGACGGCACGGTCACCGTGCTCAAGGACAACCTCAAGGTGCTGCCGCGCGAGATCATCGACGCGACCTTCCTGTCAGCATCCGCTCTCGATGCCTTCCTCGCGGAGACCCTCGAGGCGGCAGGGAGCGACGATGTGCTGTACTCGGTGCACCTGAAGGCGACGATGATGAAGGTCTCTGACCCGATCATCTTCGGCCACGTCGTGAAGGCTTTCTTCGCGGACGTGTTCGCTCGTTTCGGCGACCAGCTGGCAGCGGCCGGCCTCAGCGCAAACGACGGCCTCGGCTCGATCCTCGCCGGGCTCTCGGAAATCGATGGCGGCACGGAGATCGCCGACGAGTTCGCCGCGAAGATCGCGGCCGGACCTCGCCTGTCGTACACGAACTCCGACAAGGGCATCACGAACCTGCACGTCCCCTCGGACGTCATCGTGGATGCCTCGATGCCCGCACTCGTCCGCAACGGCGGCAAGCTCTGGGGTGTCGACGGCGGTGAGGACGACACGCTCGCCGTCATCCCGGACTCCTCGTACGCCGGTGTGTACCAGGCCGTGATCGAGGACGTCATCGCGAACGGTCCGCTGAACCCGGCCACGATCGGCACCGTGCCGAACGTGGGCCTCATGGCGCAAGCCGCCGAGGAGTACGGCAGCCACGACAAGACGTTCGAGATCGCTTCAGCCGGCCGCGTCGAGGTTCTCGATGGCGAAGGCCACGTCGTGATCGAGCACCGCGTCGGTGCCGGTGACATCTGGCGTGCGACGCAGACCAAGCACATCCCGGTCATGGACTGGGTGCGGCTTGCTGTTTCGCGTGCACAGGCGACCGGCGTCCCGGCCGTGTTCTGGCTCGACCTGAACCGCGCCCATGATGCACAGCTCATCGCCAAGGTGCACCAGGCGCTCGCAACCCTCGACACCAATGGTGCGCAGATCTCGATCCTCGCTCCTGAGGAGGCCACGCGCTACACGCTCGCGCGCATGCGTCACGGCCTCGACACCATCTCGGTCACCGGCAACGTGCTGCGCGACTACCTCACGGATCTGTTCCCGATCCTCGAGGTGGGCACCTCGGCGAAGATGCTCTCGATCGTTCCGCTGCTCGCCGGCGGTGGACTGTTCGAGACCGGTGCTGGTGGATCGGCACCGAAGCATGTGCAGCAGCTCGTCGAGCAGAACTACCTGCGTTGGGACTCGCTGGGCGAGTTCTTCGCGCTGGCGGCATCGCTCGAGCACTTCGCGGACCGCACCGGAAACGAGAAGGCCCGCGTTCTCGCCGAGACCCTGGATGCCGCAACAGGCACCTTCCTCGAAGAGGACCGCTCGCCCGGCCGCAAGCTCGGCACGATCGACAACCGCGGCAGCCACTTCTACCTGGGGCTGTACTGGGCTCAGAAGCTGGCTGCGCAGACGAAGGATGCCGAACTCGCCGCGGCCTTCGTCCCGATCGCTGAGAAGCTCGCAGCCGAAGAGCAGGAGATCGTCTCCGAGCTCAACGGCGCTCAGGGCTCTGCCGTCGACATCGGCGGCTACTACCGCCCCGACGTCGAGAAGGTCGCGAAGGTCATGCGCCCCTCGCAGACGCTGAACGCGATCATCGACGCGATCTGACACTGATCACGAGAAAGGCCGGATGCTTTCAGCATCCGTCCTTTTACGTACTGTTGGCGTCGCTATGGGCGACGTCAGGAAATCAGTAGTGCACGTTGACCGTGACGCCTTCGGGCGCCCAGTCGAACAGCCACGCGGCCTTCCATACGGGCATACCCACACAGCCGTGGCTCATCGGGGTGCCCCAGTTGCTGTGCCAGTACACGCCGTGCAGCGCTTCGTCGCCGTTGAAGTACATCACCCACGGCACATCGGGCTGGAAATAGTTGGGCGCCTTGGTCAGGTCGCGATTGCCCATGTTCTGGCTCGTGGTCTTCCAGCCGATCTGGAACGAGCCGGTCTGCGTGGCGAACTCGCCCGCACCTGAGGACACCGACCAGGAGTCGACGACAGATCCGTTCTCGATGGCTGTGACGGTCTGGTTCGCGAGGTCGACATCGATCTCGCGGACGAGTGCTGTGCTCTCGAACGGAGTCTCGGTCACAGCGATGGGTTGTACCGCGTCGCCGGATTCGATCCTCTTGGCGAAGTCTGCCGCAACGGTGCTGGTGTCGCCGATCGTGCGGCCGTTCACGCCCACGACCAGATCCTCGAGGACTGTGCCGCCGGTGTTCGTGACCATCTCGGCGGCCACGGGGGCTCGATCGACCGCGGCAGGAAGCGCGTCGACAGCAGTCTGGATCGCCGCTTCGTCTGCAACGACACGCAACGTGCCGTCCTCGTCGACGACATCGATCCAGGTCGCGGCGACAGCGGGAGCCACCGGCACGGTGCGCTCGTCGCCGATGTAGAAGCCGAGCGTTGTGAGCATCGTGTTCAGTTCGGTGGCGACGTCCGTGGCATCGGCGTCGCTGACCGCGGCTGGAGCCTCGGCTGGCGCGCCGGAGTACTCGGCGGCATTGCGATCTGAGGCGAGGGCATCGGTCATCGCAGCGGTGAGACCGGTGAGATCGACACCCGTGCCGGCGACGGCCGGGGTGATGGAATAGGTGCCAGCGGCTTCATCGAAGACGACGGCCGCGTCGACAGCATCTTCGTAGCTCGCCGGAGCCAGCGCGCGCAGCGTCTTGTGCGCCACCGCGGGGTCGAGGGCGATGTCGCCTGCGATCGGGGCCGACATCCATGAGCCGACGTTCCACATGGGATGCTCGGCGAATGCGGACTCGGCAAGAGCGGTGGCATCGACGCTCGCGCCGAGCTCGGCGCCGGTGACGACCGGTTCTGCGCCGACATCGGTCAGCGTGATCTCTACGTCAGCGAGGCGGGACTCGACGACATCAGCGGCAGCGCCCGGGGTCAGGCCGCCGACCGGGATCCCCGCAATCGTCGTGCCGGGAGCGATCAGGAACATCGACGCAGCCCCGAGCGCGACCAGCAGCGCACCCGCGCCGAGTCCTACCCAGAGACCAGTGCGGTGCTTCTTGGGGTCGGGCTCGCGAGGTGCCCACTCGAGTGGCTTATCGCCATCGTTCGGCGGCAACGCCTCTGTAACCGCTGCGCTCGGAGCGGTCTCTGCACCAGGTGATGCGATGAGGTCGGTCACGAATTCACCCCCCGGAGTCGACGTGACATATCCCCTTATCATACGGGGCTGTTTATAACGACGAGGCAACGGTGCGTCAAGCAGAAGCGCCCCGACATCAGACGATGTCGGGGCGCTTCGAGGTTCAGCCGATCAGCTGCAGAGCTTCTGCAGTGCGGTGGCCGAATCCGTCATGTCGCTGGTGATGGTGCTGAGGTCGGATGCTGCCGACATGTCCTGGTCGACGAGCACCTTGGAGAGCACCTCGCTCAGCGCGCCGAAGTCTTCGTAAACGGCGGTGGTCGCAGCCTTGACCTCTTCGTTGGAGACGCTGTCGGCTGCGTCGCCGAAGGCGGCGACGACGGTGTTGAACTGGTCGACGGTGGTCTGCGGGTCGGTCGCCCCGGTCGTGTCGATGTCACCGGCGGCGGTGCTCGCCTCCTGGAGCTTGGGCAGCACGATGCCGCACGCTTCTTCGACGGACTGGTCGGTGTTGGTCTCTTCTGCAGGCGCCGAGCTGTCAGCGGAGTCGGCGGAATCGTTCGAGGTGTTCTCGGATGCGCCTCCCGAACATGCGGTGAGGCCGAGGATGGCGACGGTGGCGATGGCGAATGCTGCGATACGACGGTTCATATGTGACTTCCTCAATGACGGCACCACGAAGAGCGGTGCGATTCTCCGGTCGGTGACCAAGTCAAACACATGTCTAGATCACTGACGATGGGCAGAAGGGCCCCGCTGCCCTGTGCAGTATCGTCAGCACAACGGGCCGATACCCGATCGGCGTGTGAAAGAACTTCGACTTGCGCATATCCCCGTTCGTAAGGTGAACTAACAAACATGACCGAAGCGGGTGATCGGCGGGGAACGACCCCTGCCCAGTACGTCAGCGCGCAGCCGCATGCCTTCGGGCCTGCGCGCTCGCTGCGCTCTCGTGCCAAGGTGCTCCCCGAGCATGCTCGCGGGCACAACAGGGCACTGGTGCTGCAGACTCTGTACCACGCGGGGTCGATGAGTCGCGCCGATCTCTCGCGCGAGACCGGGCTGACTCGCGTCACCATCTCCGATCTCGTCGCCGAGTTCATCACTGACGGGATCATCATCGAACTCGGCATCCGCGAGACGGTCGGCCCCGGAAAGCCGCCCACTCTCATCGACATCGATCGCCTGGGCCATCAGATCATCGGGCTCGATCTCTCGGATGCCGAAGTGTTCCGCGGCGCGGTGCTCAGCCTCGACGGCGACGTGCTGGTGCGACGCGAGGTGGCGCGTCCCGCACAGTCCGACGGAGACGCCGCCTATGAAGCGGTTCTCGGCCTCAGTCGCGCGCTCGTGTCTGCGGCCACCGCCTCGCTGCTGGGCGTCGGCGTCGGCACCCCTGGTGTGGTGCGCCCGGACGGGGTCGTCTTGAACTCTCCCAACCTCGGCTGGACGGACTTCCCTCTCGAAGCACGACTCGGAGCTGACCTCGATCTGCCTGTGCTCGCGCGCAATGATGCCAATGCCGCGGTGCTCGCCGAGTACACGTTCGGGGATGCTCGGTCCGACTTCATCCTGATCAAGATCGGTTTCGGCGTCGGTGCCGGGCTCATCTCCGGCAGTCAGCCGCTGATCGGGAGTCGGTTCGCCGCCGGTGAGATCGGGCACGTCGTCGTCGGCACCGGCGGGGGACCGCACTGCGTCTGCGGACGAGAAGGATGCCTAGAGGCCTGGCTCAGCGTCACACGATTGCGTGACGAAGTAGCAGCCCGACCCGATGCCCGCGACGTGATCCTGCGCGATGCAGGAGCGCGCATGGCGATCGCGATCGCTCCCATTGTCACAGCGCTCGACCTCTCTGAAGTGGTGCTCTCCGGACCATCCGAGCTGCTCGACGGCCCGCTCATCGAGGCGGCCACTGAAACTCTGCGCGCCCGCGCGCTCGAAGGCGTCTTCGACAACGTCGTGATCCGGCTCACCCGCCAAGACGACATCGTGCTTCGCGGCGCTGCAGTCATGGTCCTCTCCGCCCAGCTGGGAGTCTCGTAGTGCCGCCTGGAGCCCCTTCCCGCGTCGCTGCATCGAGATGCCCCGCGACGGTGGCTCCATCGCCCGTGCATCTCGATGAGAGAATCGAACTGCTTCCCTCCGGTTCTCCAGCGGCCGCCCTTGGCGCCGCGCTGGTCGGAGCGCCCGCCCCCGAACAGGAGACCGCTATCCATGGCTGAAGTCGTCATCGTCGAGAACCCCGCTGCTGCGGGAGCGCTGGTCGCGGATGAGGTCGTGCGACTGATCGCGCGGCGTCCGGATGCCGTGTTGGGCCTTGCCACCGGATCGACTCCGCTCCCGGTGTACAAGGCGCTGCAGGAACGTCTCGCCGGAACCGATGTGTCGCAAGTGCGTGGATTCGCTCTCGATGAGTACGTCGGCATCGACCCCGCTCACCCCGAGAGCTACCGGTCTGTGATCACCCGCGAGGTCGTCGAACCGCTGGGGCTGAACCCCGAGCGCATCCACACTCCGAATGGTGCTCTGGAGAGCGTCCAGCATGCCGGTGCTGATTACGAGGCCGCGATCGAGGCGGCGGGCGGCGTCGACCTGCAGATCCTCGGAATCGGCACCGATGGTCACATCGGATTCAACGAGCCCGGCTCATCCTTCGCGTCGCGCACGCGCGTGAAGACCCTCGCCGAGCAGACCCGCAAGGACAACGCCCGCTTCTTCGACTCGATCGACGACGTGCCGATGCACTGCATCACTCAGGGCCTCGGCACGATCCAGCGCGCGCGGCATCTCGTGCTCCTCGCGTTCGGTGAGGGCAAGGCGCGGGCGGTCGCCGGTGCCGTCGAGGGTCCCGTCAGCGCGCTGCTGCCTGGCTCGGCCATCCAGCTGCACGAACACGTGACGGTCGTTGTCGATGAAGCCGCAGCATCCCAACTGAAGCTCGCCGACTACTACCGTTACGCCTTCGACAGCAAACTGGAGTGGCAGGGGCTCTAAGGCCGGGCGCCTGCGTTCCGGTTCCTCGCGAGCGCGGGCCAGGCGATGGGCAGCAGGTGCTCCAGGCTCAGCGGCGCGAGCTCGAGCGTGCCGATGTCTGCGGGGGTGATCCATCGCAGCTCGGCGAGCTCGGCCTGCACGGTGACAGCATCCGCGTCGATCGTGAGCGCGAACGCATCGGCGATGACGCGGTGACCCGGTTCGTTCGCGGCGGCGGATGTGAACCTGCCCAGCGGCTCCAGTTCGGCCTCGGCAACGATCAGACCGAGTTCTTCGTCGAGTTCACGGGCGAGCGTCTGGGCCGGCTTCTCGCCGGCCTCCGGCTTGCCTCCCGGCTGCATGAAGGCGGTTGTGCCCTGCTTGCGCACGACGAGTACGCGGCCGGCCTCATCGTGGATGACCGCCGCGCTGACGTAGATGTCAGGCATGATCGAACACCTTTCCGGGATTCAGGATGCCGAGAGGATCGAATACGCGCTTGATCTGCCGTTGGATCTCCCACTGATCCTCGCCGAGTTCTTCGGAGAGCCACCGGCTCTTCAGCATCCCGATGCCGTGCTCGCCGGTGAGAGTGCCGCCCAACCGAATCGCGGAACGGAACAGATCGTCGGCAGCGGCCCACACGATGTCGGGAACCTCTTCGCCTTCGAAGACGAAGTTCGGGTGCAGGTTGCCGTCGCCCGCGTGGGCGACCGAGGGGATGATCAGCCCGTACTGCTCTTCGATGCGGGCGATTTCGTCGTACATCGCCGGGAGGGCGCTGCGCGGCACCGAGACGTCTTCGATCAGGGTCGTGCCGAGACTCGCGAAGGCGCCATGCATCGAGCGGCGGATCGCGAGCAGTCGCTCGCCCTCGGCACGGTCATAGGTGAGCGAGACCTCTCCGCCTGCCGTGCGTAGGACCTGCGCGATGCGATCGGCGTCGGAGCGAGCCGTGGGGCCGTCGGTCTGGATGGTGAGCTGCGATGTCGCGGGCGGGGGAGCAGGCAGCGAAAGATACGCGTGCACGGCGGCGAGGCCAGCCGCGTCGATGAGCTCCATGATCGCCGGCTGAACACCGGATGCGGTGATCGCGGCCGACCCCATCGCCGCTGCGCGCACACTCGAGAACAGCGCGGTGAGCGTGCACGTCTCGCCCTCGACGACGCGGCGAAGTTTGAGAGTGGCACCGACGACGACACCGAGGGTGCCCTCCGAGCCGATGACGAGCGACGTCAGATCGAGGCCGGTGACGCCCTTCACGCTGCGGTGCCCCAGGCGAAGGAGGCGCCCGTCGGCGAGCACGAGATCGATGGCGAGCACCCAATCGCGGACCACGCCGTACTTGGCGCAGAGCAGGCCGCCGGCGCCGGTGGAGATATTGCCTCCGACGGTGGAGATGTCGCGGCTGGCGGGGTCGGGCGGCCACCAGAGTCCGCTCTCGGCCAGCAGGGCGTTGAGATCCGAATTGAGGATGCCGGGCTCGACGACGGCGATCAGATCATCAGGACGGATCTCGAGCACGCGATTCATCCGCGCGGTCGACAGCACGATCTCGCCAGGGCCGGCGTTGGCAGCCCCCGCGAGTCCGGTCCCCGCGCCGCGCACGACGACCGGGGTGCGATGCTCGGTGGCAAGACGCATCGTCTGCTGCACGTGGGCGATGCTCTCCGCATGCACGATCGCCAGTGGCCTGCCGGGGGATCGGTGTCCTGACCGATCGGAGCGCGCGGCCTCCAGAGAATCTGCGGCGACATCGACAATGTCGCCGAGCGAATCTCGCAGGGCCGCGACGACGGTCAACGCAGGTTTCTCCGACCCGTGACGACACCGGTTGCCACGGCGACGACCGCGAAGGCGATGCCGGCCCACGCCTGTCCCATCGACCACCATGCCAGCGTGACGCCGGCGTAGATCAGCAGTTCGACAGCGGCGCGGATGAACGGATGCAGCTGCAGCACAGCCCGCGGGGAGAGGAAGAGCGCCCAGACCAGCAGCACGACGGCGGGTGTGCCGATACCGAAGACGAGCCCCCCCGGGAAGTCCCACATCGAGAAGCCCCAGATCGCAAGAGATGCCAGCGCGACGATCAGGACGACGGTCCGAATGATCTCGAGCGGACTGATCCTGGGCCGGGTGGGATCGGGGACGGCGTCTACTGCTTCGGGCATGATCCCAGTCTATTCGGCCGGTGCAGCGTCCTCGGTCGGGGCATCATCCTCGGCCGGGACATCGGGCACGACCTCTTCGACCACGGTGCCCTCGGCTGATTCTTCGACTGAGGCTTCGGGGGCGGACACTTCCGCAGCAGGAGCCTGTGCGTCGATGACCGGCTGTTCGGCGGCGGGCTGGTCTTCGACGACCTGATCATCTGATGCTGCCGGGTCACCGGAATCTGTCGAGGCCAGATCACGGAGTTCGTGCAGGCTGCGGGTGAAGACGATCGTCGGGCCGGTGTCGGTCAGGTACTGGAAAACGACGGCCTGATCGGATTGGATCTGGCCAGGGTTCGGCGTCAGCTGGAGAGTACCGTTTCCGTCGCTGTCGAGAACGGTGCGGGCAGAGCCGCCGGTGCCCTTGTTGATGACGGCCTCAAGAGTCGCTCCAGGAACGCCGCCGGAGATGGGAACGATGACGTGCACGCCGTCCTGCATCCAGGTGACCTCTCCGATCGTCGCACCCTCCGTTGGATCCGTCGGGTCCGTCGGATCGGTTGGCTCCGTCGGGTCGACCTCTCCGCCGTCGCCGGGGTCGGTCACCCCGCCATCGCCTGGATCTGTCGGCTCTACGCCGTCGTTGCCCGCACCGTCGCTCGGCTGCTCGTCGTCGACAGGCGCAGAGGCCTCTTTCACCGGTGCTTCCTCGGTGACCGGTGGTGCGACGGGCTGCTGCGGTGGCAGGTCGGGAGCATCCTTCGGCGTCTTCTTATCCGGGACGTCGAGAACCAGGGGGGCCTTCGACTCGATGCTGCCGTCGGGGGCGACATCCGAAGAGATGGATGAGCTGTCTGCGTCACCGGCGCTGGGCAGCGATGTCACCGGGCTCGCATCGAGGAGACCGGGGATGATCGCCGCCGCCGCGACCACGCCAGCGACGACCAGGGCGGCTGAGCCTGCGCCGACGAGTGCGCCGATGCTGGTGATGGCTCCGCCACTCGCCCCACCGCCTGCTGAACTGCTGGCAGCGGCGCTCGCCGCGGCATCCATGCCGGCCGGTGTCGCACCGGTGACGACGACGCCGCCGGCGACCACGCTGGAAGGCATTGCGGCGACGGCGACGGCAGGAACGCCGCCGGTCTGCAGCATGGCGGCGTATCCGCTGGCTCCGGCGATCCCCAGAACCAAGGGCAGCAGAACCAGAGCGAGTCGGCTGGAGACCTCATCCGCTTCGCCGGCGACGATGAGGCAGCGTGCGCAGCCGTCGAGGTGCGCGTCGATGCGCGCGCGGTCTCGTGTGCTGACGTTCCCGCGTGCGTAGGCACCGAGACGTTCGATGGTCCAGTGGCATTCCGAATCGGAAGAAGTGCTTCGAAGGTGCGCCTGCACCCATGCCGCGCGCAACCCTTCGCGGGCACGGAAGGCGAGCTGAGAAACTGCGCCGGCCTTCATCCCCAGCAGGGGGGCGATCTCGGCAGGCTTCATCTGCTCGATCTCGGAGTACCAGAGCACCTCCTGCCAGCGGGTGGGCAGACCACGGAACGCCTGCGCTGTCAGTCCGCGGTCGAGCGCGTCGTCGGCGGCCTGTTCAGTGCTGTCGGGATCGGGAACGGTCTCGAGCTCGTCCATCGCGGTCTCGCGACGCGCGCGTCCCCAGGCAGCGGCAGTGTTGCGGATGCTCGTGAACAGGTAGGCGCGGAACGAACCGTTCGGGCCGCCGCCCTTCAAGATCGCCTGATAGATGCGTGCGTACGACTCCTGGACCAGGTCATCCGGATCGATGCTCGAAGTGACAGAGCGGGCGACCACGATGCCGGAAGGGTAGTGACGGCGCCAGAGTTCACCGAACGCTTCGCCGTCTCCTGAACGGGTGCGCAGGATCAGGTCGGCATCAGCTGCCGGCTCGGTCTCAGAAGTCTTGTCGTAATGCACTGTCATCCATAGGTTGTGGGGCAGATCGTGGGCCTCCACAAGAAGAGACGCGTGAATCGCTCATTCGTCACGCGCCCGGACTATTCTCTCGTGAAATTTCCCGCCTGGCCAGCCCTGGGGATAACTCGGCGATGATTCTCCGAAATCTTCTCGATCTCGCGTAATGAATCGGCGTGACGGTCGTCTCATATGTGAGAGACAGCCACAAGAACTCCACCGGGGGGCGGAGTTCGGCTCCGATGCAGGGGGTAAACGCATCGGCCGGGCAGGCTCAGGACCCTCGGGGGAGGAGATCCTGGGCCTCCCGCTCTCGGCCCGTCTGCACGTGCCGCACCTGCAGTGCTGCGTCCAGCACCACGGCATCGCCGACGAAGCCGGGTGCGAGCTGTCCCAGACGCGCGCCCAGACCGATTGCTGCCGCCGGCGTCTGCGTGAGTGCACGGACAGCGTCGACCAGGTGCACTCCTGCCTGCACTGCGCGCTGGAGTGCGATGTCCTGAGTGAGAGTCGATCCCGCGATGGATCCGGTGGCATCGGTGCGCGCGATTGCGTTCGTCACCGTCACCCGCACCGCACCGAGGTCATAACTGCCATCAGCGCTGCCGGCGGCCGCCATGGCATCGGTGACGAGTGCGACCCGGCCAGGGGCTGAGTCGAACAGCAGCTTGATGACCTTCGGGTCCAGGTGCACATTGTCTGCGATCGCCTCGAGCACGACGCGGTGGTCTGCCGCAGCGGTGAGGACGGGTCCGGGTGCACGGTGATGGATGCCGGGCATCGCGTTGAACGCGTGGGTGAGGATCGTCGCCCCTGCATCGAACGCGGCATCCGCCTGTGCGGCATCCGCGCTCGTGTGGCCGACCGCGGCCGCTGCGCCGGCCGCGACGATCAGTCGGATCGCCTCGATGCCGCCGGGCAGCTCAGGGGCGAGCGTGACCTGGCGTATCGTGCCGCGCCCTGCGTCGAGCAGCCGCTGTACGTCCTCCGCCAGCGGCGCGCGCAGCAAAGAGGGCTCATGCGCGCCGTGGTGCGCGACATCGAGGAACGGTCCTTCGAGGTGCGAGCCGAGAACATCGGCATCCGTCTGCATGAGATCTGCGATCGCGCCGATCTGGCCGACGAGATCGTCGATAGACGCCGTGACGAGCGAGATCACCGCACGTGTCGTGCCGTGCGCGCGGTGCATCGTGCGTGCGGCGCGGATGGCCTCCGCACCGTCGTCATAGGAGGCTCCGGCGCCGCCATGCCCGTGGATATCGACGAAGCCCGGGGTGAGCACGGCATCAGGGCCCGCGATCGTCGTGGCGTCGAGAATCGTGTCGGCATCGGACCAACCAGACCCGGTGCCGACTTCGACGACCAGACCGTTCTCGAACCGTACCCAGGCATTCTCGGTCTCGGCGCCGTCGGTGACCAGACGAGCCGAATGGATCACGGTGGTGCTCATCTGCTGCTCCAGTCGACGTCGGCGAGAAGGACCATGAACAAAAGGTACTCGGTACTGCGGGCGAGATGAGCGCGCGGGCGCTGTTCCATGCCCGGTGATTCCGATATGCTCGAACGGTCGCGACTGGCGTCTGGGTGGGTCACCACCGGGGAGCGACCGTTACGGAAATTCGACCGCGCGCCTGGGCCGATGACATGCATTCCCCCATGCCATTCATTCCGCAACGAAAGAGGACGACATGACCGATCCGTACTTCAACGCCCCGCTCTCCGAGGTCGACCCCGAGATCGCCGAGGTCCTCGACCGCGAGCTGAAGCGTCAGCGCACGTTCCTCGAGATGATCGCATCCGAGAACTTCGTGCCCGTCTCCGTGCTTCAGTCGCAGGGCTCGGTTCTCACGAACAAGTACGCCGAGGGCTACCCCGGTCGTCGCTACTACGGCGGCTGCGAAGAGGTCGACGTTGCAGAGTCCCTCGCGATCGAACGCGTGAAGAGCCTGTTCGGAGCCGAGTACGCGAACGTTCAGCCGCACTCCGGTGCCACGGCGAACGCCGCCGTCATGCACGCGATCGCCCGCCCCGGCGACACGCTGCTGGGGCTCTCGCTGGACCACGGCGGACACCTGACCCACGGCATGAAGATCAACTTCTCCGGCCGCCTCTACGACATCGTCGCCTACGGCGTCGATCCCGAGACGTCGCTCGTCGACATGGACGAGGTGCGTCGCCTCGCTATCGAGCACAAGCCCAAGGTCATCGTCGCCGGCTGGTCGGCATACCCGCGTCAGCTGGACTTCGCTGCGTTCCGCGCGATCGCCGATGAGGTCGGCGCTCTGCTCTGGGTCGACATGGCGCACTTCGCAGGCCTCGTCGCGGCAGGTCTGCACCCGAACCCGGTTCCGCACGCACACGTCGTCTCGTCGACCGTGCACAAGACGATCGGCGGCCCGCGTTCGGGCTTCATCCTCTCGAATGACCCCGAGATCGCGAAGAAGATCAACTCCGCCGTCTTCCCCGGTCAGCAGGGCGGACCGCTCATGCACGTGATCGCTGCGAAGGCCACGGCGTTCAAGCTCGCCGCGACGCCCGAGTTCAAGGACCGTCAGGTCCGCACGCTCTCCGGCGCCAGCATCCTCGCCGACCGCCTCACCCAGCAGGACGTCAAGAACGCCGGAATCGCCGTGCGCTCGGGCGGCACCGACGTGCACCTCGTGCTCGTCGATCTTCGGGATGCCGCGATCGACGGCAAGCAGGCCGAAGACCTGCTGCACGACATCCACATCACCGTGAACCGCAACGCTGTTCCGAACGACCCTCGCCCGCCGATGGTCACCTCGGGGCTGCGCATCGGCACGGCTGCGCTCGCCACGCGCGGGTTCGGCGATGCCGAGTTCACCGAGGTCGCCGACATCATCGCGCTCGCGCTGATCCCCGGCACCGACGTCGCAGCCCTCAAGGCCCGCGTGGATGCCCTCGCAGGCGCCTTCCCCCTCTACCCCGACCTGCAGCAGTAAGCCGCCCACACTCACCCCGAGAATCGGCTTGCCGCGCGAGAATTCTGCTGCCACGCAGATTCTCGCGCGGCAGAGCAATTCTCGAGGGATGCTCGAGAGGAAGACAACATGACCGCACAGGTACTCGATGGTAAAGCCGCAGCAGCGGAGATCAAAAGCGAGCTGACGGAGCGCGTTGCCGCCCTGCGCGCGCAGGGAATCGTGCCCGGCATCGCCACCGTGCTCGTCGGCGCAGACCCCGCCTCACAGCTGTATGTCGGGATGAAGCACCGGCAGTCCGAGGCGATCGGCATGAATTCGATCCAGCGCGAACTGCCGGCGGATGCTGCGCAGCACGAGGTTGAGGCGCTGATCGACGAACTCAACGCCGACCCGGACTGCCACGGCTACATCGTGCAGCTGCCGCTGCCGAAGCACCTCGACACCGACGCGATCCTCGAGCGCATCGACCCGGCGAAGGATGCCGACGGACTCCACCCCACGAACCTCGGCCGCCTCGTGCTGAACGTCAACAACCCGATCACTACGCCGCTGCCGTGCACGCCGCGCGGTGTGATCGAACTGCTGCAGCGCAACGGCTACGATCTGGGCGGCAAACACGTCGTCGTGGTCGGACGAGGCGTCACGATCGGCCGGCCGATGGGCCTGCTGCTGACCCGTCGCGACATCAACGCGACCGTGACCCAGGTGCACACCGGCACCCCTGACATGTCGCCGTATCTGCGCCAGGCCGACGTGATCGTCGCTGGTGCCGGAGTCAAGCACCTCATCAAGGCCGCAGACGTCAAACCGGGCGCTGCAGTGCTCGATGTCGGCGTCACCCGTGAGGACGACCCCGAGACTGGCAAATCGAAGGTCTACGGCGACGTGCATCCCGATGTCGCAGAGGTCGCCGGCTTCGTATCGCCGAACCCGGGCGGTGTGGGCCCGATGACCGTTGCGCTGCTGATGACGAACGTCGTCGAGGCAGCCGAGCGGCTCGCAGCTTCCCGCTGAGCGGGACGGAGAGAGCCGCTAGAGCTCGTCGAGCATGCGTCGCTGCTCGGGTGTGAGCCCGTCGTCCAGTTGCGCGCGCCCTGCGGCCTGGGCGGGCGATGGCCCGCCAGAAGGCGAGGGGGCGGATGCCGCGGCACCCCGGCCCTTGACCTTCGAGGCGACCGAACCCATGAGCTCTCCGGTCTTGGCCTCCATGCGGTCATCGATCTGGTCGTAGATGACCCAGGCGATCAGCAGATACAGCGGTGGAAGCACGTACCCCCAGAACCACCCGTGCACGTTCACGCCGCTGAGCACCACGGTGAGCACCCAGACGATGAGCTCGACGACGAAGACCAGCAGGTACTGAACGAGCTTCTCTGCCAGCTTCGAGCGCGATCCAGCCGATTTCGCTGCCGAGCCGCGGAACCCCTTGAGCAGGGCGGGCTTGATCGCAAGAGTCGCCAGCGTGAGGATGATCGATGCCCACAGGGCGTGCCAGCCGACGCTGACACTGCGCATGATCAGGCCGATCAGGAACAGTACGACGACATTGAAGACGTACAGCGATACTGCGCGGATCAGCCAGTTCTTCATGCGCCGAGACTACCCTCGATACCGGTGATCCGCGCCTGCTCATCGAATCGGAAGGTCGCCGTGCCCGAAGCATCCGAGACCTTCGCTCCGGTGAACTCGGCATCGGTCCATTCCAGGTTCCAACCGGCGAGGCGCGCGGCATCCCACACAGACGAGCGGGCATCGCTGAGGGCAAGGCCCGAGAGGATGCGAGGCGCCTTGGCGGCGGCATCCGCGACAGTCGTGGCGGGGATGGGCGCGTCGAGCAGGAACACGGCGCGCGTGCCGCCGCCGATCGGTGCGGCGTAATAGGGGGAGCGCCCGGTGATCTCGGTCGCAATCGCACCGATCTGGTGCGCGGTGTCGGAGATCCAGGCTTCGGCATCGGCACCGACGTCGTCGGGGAAGGCCAGCTCGGACTGCGTCAGCTCGGTCAGCTCGTACTGGGCTCCGTACTCGCGCAGTTGCGCCGCGACGCCCTGCGGGTCGCCCTGAGGGTGAGCCCAGGCCCAAAGCAGCGAGCGAGGGCCCGGAGCGATCGTCGCGATCAGATGCGGCCGCGTGACGATGTTCTGCGCGGGGTCGGCGATCGAGCTGAACGTCAGCGTGCCCGCAGCCATGTCGGCATCCCAGCGGTGCTCGCCGAGCGCATCGACGGCACTGGTGAGCGCATCCTGGCGGAGAGCGGCGAAGAAGGACGCGCGATCGGCGAGTGGCTGAAGAGCTGCGAAAGTCATGCGACCAGTCTGGCCGCAAACCCTATGAGTGCGCCACTGTCGCGGCCGGGGCAGCCCTGCCCACCCTCCACGCGTCGAGCGTCGCTGCATTAGAGTGGGAGGGCTTTGCCACGTGGAAAACGTGGCGCACCACACGCAATGCATCCGCCGCACACCGCACCCGGCCGCAAGGGGCAACGACGATGACGTCACCACAGCACAGCTCAGCACCGCGCAGTCGCGCAGACCCTCGGGAGCGCCCTGGCGCGCGACTGTGGATCACAGTGATCGTGATCGGACTGGTCGGCCAGCTCGCCTGGACCGTCGAGAACATGTATCTCAACGTGTTCGTGTACGAGACGATCACACCGGAGCCCGCAGCGATCGCCACGATGGTCGCGCTCAGCGCCGTGGCGGCCACGGCGGCGACCATCTTCGTCGGCGCGTGGTCAGACCGGTTGCGTCGACGCCGCGTCTTCATCGCGATCGGCTACATCGCCTGGGGGCTGTGCACCGCGGGCTTCGGGCTGCTCGCTCCGGAATCCGGTGCCGTCGCGGCGCCGTATGTGCTCGCAGCGGTCGTCGGGGTGATCGTCCTGGACTGCGTGATGAGCGTGTTCGGCTCTGGGGCGAACGATGCCGCTTTTGGCGCGTGGGTGACCGAGTCGACGACTGTCCGCACCCGTGGACGGGTCGACGGCGTCGTGGCGATCATGCCGCTGATGGCCATGCTGCTGGTGTTCGGTCTTCTGGATCCTCTGACGCGCGCGGGGGAGTGGCGGCTGTTCTTCGCCGTCGTCGGTGCTGCCACCATGATCACGGGAGTCATCGCGTGGTTCCTCGTCAAAGACGTGTCGCGGGATGCCCTCCCGGCAGGCTTCCACGGTCCATCGGTGGCGGTACGGCTGATCGAGGGCTTCCGGCCAGCGACGATTCGCGCGAACGCGCCGCTGTACGTCTCGCTGGCTCTCTGGCTGGTCGTCGGCACCTCGAGTCAGGTGTTCCTGCCGTACGTGATCATCTATCTGCAGTACTGGCTGCAGGTCGAGTCATACGCGCTCATGCTCGGCGTATCGCTCGTCGCCGCGGCCGTGATCAGTGTGCTCGGAGGCCGGGTCATGGACCGGGTGGGCAAGCGGCGGGTGCTGCTTCCCGCAGCGGCACTGTTCGCGGTCGGTCTCGTGCTGATGTTCTTCGCTCGCGACATGGTGTTCGTCATCGTCGCGGCATCCCTTGCTCTGGGCGGCATGATGCTCGCGATCGCGTCGATCTCGGCGACGGTGCGCGACGAGACGCCGGACGGACGCGCGGGGATGGTGCAGGGGCTGCGCATGGTCACGGCGATCATGGTCCCGATGATCGTCGGACCTTTCCTCGGCGCATGGGTCATTTCCGGGGCTGGGCAGACGTACGTCGACCTCGGGGTGTCGAAGCCGGTCCCAGGGCCCGAGATGTTCCTCGCCGCGGCGGCGGTGCTCGTCTTCGTGCCGGTGCTGGCCATCGTGCGTGCGCGAATGGAGCGAAGCCGATGACGAAGGATGCTGTGCCTTTCCCCGAGTACCCCCGTCCGCAGCTGCGGCGCGAGAACTTCACGATCCTCAACGGACGATGGGACTATGCGTTCACCGCCGCAGGAGTCTCGCCCCAGTCTTGGGGCGGCAGCATCCTCGTGCCCTTCTCGCCCGAGGCCGAGCTCTCGGGCGTGGGACGACAGCTGCAACCGGACGAGTCGCTCTGGTACCGCCGGCAGCTCGATGTCGCAGCGAAACCAGGGCATCGCACCCTGCTGCACTTCGGCGCGGTCGACCAGTCGTGCCGTGTGCTCATCGATGGAGTCGAGGTCGCCGCGCACATCGGCGGCTACCTGCCGTTCACCGTCGACATCACCGACGCTCTGGGTGCCGGTGCCGGTGCCGGTGCCAGCGCCGGTGCCGGTGACGTGCACGAGCTCGTCGTCGAAGTGCGCGACGTCAGTGACACATCGCACCATTCGGTCGGCAAGCAGCGGCTCGACCGAGGGGGTATCTGGTACACCGCACAGTCGGGAATCTGGCAGACCGTCTGGCTTGAGATCGTTCCAGACGAGCACATCACTGGGCTGCGCCTGCGCACTCCCGACGCGCGGACGGGGGCACCGCACGCATCCGTAGAGATCACCGTCGAGGCGGCGAGCGCGGCCCCGGTTGCGGTGACGATCAGCCAGGACGGACAGAGCGTCGCGACTGCTCATGGAATCCCGGGAGAGAACCTTCAGCTGCAGATCGCCGAGCCCCGGCTGTGGACGCCGGAGGACCCCCACCTCTACGACATCGAGGTGACTCTCGGTGATGACCGGGTCACCAGTTACGCAGGGGTCCGCAGTGTCGGGGTGCAGCCGGATGCGAACGGCATCGCGCGCCTGCATCTGAACGGCGACCCGTACCCGCACATCGGCGTGCTCGACCAGGGGTACTGGGAGCGCGGGCTCTACACGCCGCCCGATGATGCGGCGCTGGAAGCGGACGTCACCGTGATGAAGAATCTCGGATTCACGATGATCCGCAAACACATCAAGATCGAGCCGCTGCGCTGGTACCACCACTGTGACCGACTCGGCATCCTCGTGTGGCAGGACGCGGTCAACGGTGGTGAGCGCTACAAGCCGTGGGTCATCACCGCGCCGGTGATCTCACCGCACGTCGGAATCTCAGATCACCGCTACGGGGCGTTCGGAAGAGCGGATGCCGAAGGCCGCGCGGAGTTCCTCACCGAGCTGGACGCCACGGTGGATCTGCTGCGCAACTCGCCAGCGGTGGTGACCTGGGTTCCCTTCAATGAGGGCTGGGGACAGTTCGACGCGGCGGAGGCCGCCGAGAGGGTGCGTCGGCGCGACCCGGATCGCGTGATCGATCATGCGAGCGGGTGGCACGACCAGGGCGCGGGAGACCTGCGCAGTCTGCACGTGTACTTCCAGCCGATCCGTCCTGCGCGCTGGTGGCGGCGCGATGGCAGGGTGCTGGTCGTCTCCGAATACGGTGGATACAGCCTGCGGCTGCCAGGGCACAGCTATCCCGAGAAGGTGTTCGGCTACCGACGCTTCGAGACGCGCGAAGCGCTCACCGATGCCTACGAGAAGCTGCATCGTCGTGAGGTTCTTCCGGCGATCGCCCGAGGGCTGTCAGCGACGGTGTACACCCAGCTGGCAGACGTCGAGGACGAGTCGAACGGTCTGCTCACCGCTGATCGCAGCGCTGTGAAGCCGGACCCCGATGTCGTGCGCGCGTTGAACGCGCAGTTCCGCGAGATATTCGAAGAATCAGTCAAGGAGAGTGCTGAACGATGACCGAGCGCGAGATCACGAGTCCCGTCCCGTTGTGCCTGCCAAACGGCGATCTCAATCCGGATGCCGTCGGCTGGAGCCGCACGCCGCTGCATGACACCTCGGGGATCGGGGGCGGTATCCGCGACCGCGGACGCATCAAGCGCTGGGAGTACTGGGCGATCGTCAGCCCGACCCACATCATCTCCATCACCGTGTCGTCTCTCGACTACGCCGCCGTGCACGGATTCTGGGTGCGCGATCGGCGGAGCGGCGTCACGATCGATCGGGGCAAGATCGGCGGCCCGTGGACGGCAACGCTGCCGCCCACACTGGGGGATGGGCCGGCGACGGCGAAGACGCGCGATCTCGAGATCGAGATCGCCGAGGTGCGAGGCGCCACGAAGATCACCGCGCGGGCGCCGGGGCTCTCGGTGTGCATCAGCGCGGAACGGGAGACCGCGCACGAATCGATGGCGGTCGTCGTCCCGTGGAGCAAGAGGCGATTCCAGTACACGGTGAAGGATGTCGTGCGTCCTGCGAACGGGCACATCGAGATCGATGGTGTCGTGACAGAGCTCGAGGATGCCTGGGCTGTGCTCGACCACGGGCGCGGGCGCTGGCACCACGACGTGCGCTGGAACTGGGCGGCGGCGGTCGGGCACACCGACGGACACTTGGTCGGACTGCAGTTCGGTGCCAGGTGGACCGAGGGCACCGGCATGACCGAGAACGCGCTGATCGTCGATGGGCGCACGACGAAGATCTCGGAGCAGCTGCGCTGGGAGTACGACCTCGAGCGTCCCCTGGAGCCGTGGCGCATCACCGGAACGGACGTCGACGTCACGTTGACACCCGAGTACGACCACACCTCGCGCACCGATCTGGGGGTGATCGGCACGCGAGGCGATCAGGTGTTCGGCACCTTCGACGGCTGGGTGCGCGTCGAGGGCAGACGCATCGAGATCAGCTCGCTGTTCGGGTGGGCGGAGGATGTCGCCAACCGCTGGTGATGCTCAGCTGACGAGCGCCCCGGCCTGCCTGGCAGCGCCGAGAGCGACGTACTCCGCGGGCTCGGGTACCTCGACGGGAAGGCCCAGAACCTGAGCGGCGACCTGCCGCACAGCTTCGGACTGCGCCCCGCCGCCGATCAGGAGCGCGCGCTCCAGCGGGATGCCGAGAGCGCGAAGCGCGTCAAGACCTGCGCCGAGCCCGCTCAGCATGCCTTCGACGGCCGCGCGAGCGAGGTTGGGGCGAGTCGTAGCCGCCAGCGTCATTCCCGACAGCGTCGCCGTGGCATCCGGCAGGTTCGGGGTGCGCTCGCCCTCGAAATAGGGCACGAGAGTGAGTCCGCCGGCGCCCGCATCCGCCTCCAGCGCGAGGGCGCTGAGGTCATCGAGAGAGACGCCGAGCAGGGATGCTGTGACAGCCAGCACCCGCGCCGCATTGAGCGTCGCCACCAGGGGGAGGAAGTTGCCGGTCGCGTCGGCGAACCCGGCGACCGTGCCGGACGGATCCGTGACAGCGCGCTCGCTGACCGCGAAGACCGTTCCGGACGTGCCGATCGAGACGACGACATCGCCGGGGGCTGCGCCGAGTCCGAGGGCTGCGCCCGCGTTGTCTCCGGCGCCGGCTCCGACCAGGCGGTCAGAGGCATCGCGCACCGACTCATCGGGGCCGAGAACGCGGGGGAGCACCGCGTCATGACCGAGGGCTGCGATCAGCAGCTCGCGGTCGTAGTCACCGGTGGACGGATCCCAGTATCCGGTGCCCGAGGCATCCGAGCGGTCGGTGACGAGCTCGTCGAGTACGGGGTTCGCAGGGCCGAAGCCGCGCAGTCGCCAGGTGAGCCAGTCGTGCGGAAGCGCGACGGCCGCCACGCGAGCCGCATTCTCGGGCTCGTTGTCGCGCAGCCAGCGCAGTTTGGTGATCGTGAACGATGCCACCGGAACCAGTCCGGTGCGGGCAGCGAGCTGCTCGGCGCCGAATTCGGCGATGAGCTCTTTCGCGGCATCCGCAGAGCGCGTGTCGTTCCACAGGAGTGCATCACGGACGACACGGCCTTCGGCATCCAGCGCCACCATTCCGTGCTGCTGACCGCCGATCGCCCAGGCGGAGATGTCGTCGAGTCCGCCGGCCTCGGTGAGTGCGGTGTTCAGCGCCGTCCACCACGCCTCGGGGTCGACTGACGTGCCGTCGGGGTGCGAGGCGCGACCGGTGCGCACGACGGCACCGGTCGCGGTGTCCACCACGACGACCTTGCAGGACTGGGTCGAGCTGTCGACCCCGAGAGCGAGCGGCATGATCAGCGCGCGCCGAGAAGGTGCTCTGTGGCGAGCTGCTGCAGACGAACGAAGCCGAAGCCCTTGCCGCCGAGGTAGGCGTCCGCGTCGAAGTCCTCGTAGGCGCTGCGGTCAGCGAGGAAGTCGTCGTAGCTCTCGCCCGGGTTCAGAGTCGGCTGTGCGAGCTCGTCGACCTTGGCGGCAGACAGTGCCTCCTGAACCTCGGGGTCGGCGCGGAATGCGGCGGCACGCTCCTTGAGGAGCAGGTAGGTGCGCATGTTCGCGGCCGCCGAGGTCCAGACACCCGTCTCGTCCTCGGTGCGCGAGGGCTTGTAGTCGAAGTGGCGAGGGCCGTCGTAGGCGGGGACTCCACCGGGGCCACCGTTTTCGAGCAGGTCGACGAGCGAGAACGCGTTGTGCAGGTCGCCGTGACCGAACACGAGGTCCTGGTCGTACTTGATGCCGCGCTGGCCGTTGAGGTCGATGTGGAAGAGCTTGCCGTGGTACAGCGCCTGGGCGATACCGGCCGTGAAGTTCAGGCCCGCCATCTGCTCGTGGCCGACCTCGGGGTTGACTCCGAACAGCTCGGAGCGCTCGAGCGATCCGATGAAGGCGATGGCGTGGCCGAGCGTGGGCAGCAGGATGTCGCCGCGAGGCTCGTTGGGCTTGGGCTCGATGGCGAAGCGGATGTCGTAGCCCTTGTCGGTGACGTAGTCGCCGAGCAGGTTCACGGCCTCGCGGTAGCGCTCCAGCGCCTGGCGGACGTCCTTGGCCGAGTCGTATTCTGCGCCCTCGCGGCCACCCCACATGACGAAGGTCTTCGCCCCGAGCTCTGCACCGAGGTCGAGCTGGCGGAAGACCTTGCGCAGCGCGAAGCGACGCACGTCACGGTCGTTCGAGGTGAAGCCGCCGTCCTTGAAGACGGGCGCGCTGAAGAGGTTCGTGGTGACCATCGGCACGACCAGGCCGGTGTCGGCCAGTGCGCCCTTGAGACGGTCGATCTGGTTCTGACGCTCGGCATCGGTAGAACCGAACGCGAAGAGGTCGTCGTCGTGGAAGGTCAGGCCGTACGCGCCGAGCTCAGCGAGCTTCTCGACAGCGTGCACGACATCGAGGCGAGGGCGGGTCGGTCCGCCGAACGGGTCGGTGCCGTTGTAGTCGACGGTCCAGAGACCGAACGAGAACTTGTCTTCACGGGTGGGGGTGGGCATGGCTGCTCCTCTGCAAGCGGTGAATCAATATAAGTTGTGATAGACAACATAAGCGATCGAGAGCCCTTCCGCAATTGCAATCGCCGATGAAGATCCTCAGCGCCGCGGAGCGGCGGTCGACTCGCGCACGACGAGCGTCGTCGGCATCCGGATCGGCTCCGGCGCATGGCCCTGCAACACGTCCAGCAGCATCCGCACAGCGGCGGTCCCCATCTCGGGCAGCGGCTGGCGCACTGTCGTGAGCTGCGGTGTGTGTGAGGCGGCATCGAGGATGTCGTCGAAGCCGACCACCGAGATGTCGTCCGGCACTCGCAGTCCGCGTTCCGAAGCGATGCGGATCATCTCGATGGCAGACAGGTCGTTCGCCGCGAAGACCGCGGTGGGGGTGTCTGGCAGGTCGAGGATCCCTCGCGCTGCCGCTGTGGAGTCCGAGGTGCGGTATCCGCCATCTGCGACGAGCTCTGGATCGAAGGGGATGCCGGCCGACTCGAGCGCCTCGCGGTATCCGCGCTCTCGCTCCTGCGCGGATTCTAGATCGATGCGCCCTCGGAGGTGAGCGATCCGGCGGTGACCGAGCGAGATGAGGTGCTCGGTCGCTGCGCGTGCCCCCTCGACGTTGGCGACCCCCACGGTGGCGGGATCATCGGCGCCGATGTGCGGGTCGACCGAGACGATCGGCACCGAAGTCTTCGTGCGGGTGGTGGTGGGGGTGACCAGGATCGCCCCGTCGATGAGCGTGCCGCCCAGGCGTGACAGCGAACGATGCTCCCAGCCCAGGTGGTCACCGGCCGATACTGTTCCGGCGTACGCGAGAACGTCGTAGTCGGTGTCCTGGAGCGCACTGGAGACTCCGCGCAGCAGCTGGAGCGAGAACGGCTCGAACTCGGCCACGAGCACGCCGATCACGTTCGTGCTGCGACGGCGCATCGAGGTGGCGACCAGGGAGCTCTCGTATCCGAGATCGGAAACGACGCCCATCACGGTCGCCATCGTCTCGGGGGAGACCCCGTATCGCCCGTTGATCGCTTTGGACACCGTTGCGACCGAGACTCCGGCAGCACGGGCGACGTCGTTGATCGTGATCCGGCCATTCATGGCTTCACTATAGCCATGGTGTCGAAAACGTTATCGATAACGTTTGACACAACGTGATCCCGGATGCCAGAGTAGGCGCACGGCATATTGGGGTTGCTGGCAACAAATAAGCCCACGGCCGTTTCATCGCCTCAGCGATGGTGCGAAAACCCGATGAAGACAATCACTCGACGAAGAGGAGAACACAGCATGAAGATGCGCAGCGTACGGGGAGCGGCGATCGCCGCCGCAGCCCTGATGGTGGTGGGCCTCACAGCCTGCAGCGGCGGATCCGGCGAACCCGCAGAGGGCGGCAAGGCCGAGCTGACGATGTGGCACAACTCCACGACCGGCGACGGCAAGCAGTACTGGGACGACGCCGCAGCGGCGTTCCAGAAGGAGAACCCCGATGTGACGATCAAAGTCACGTCCATCCAGAACGAAGACATGGACGGCAAGCTGCAGACCGCCGTCAACTCGGGTGACATGCCCGACATCTTCATGGCACGCGGTGGTGGCAAGCTCGCCGACATCGTCAACGCCGACGCAGTCAAGGACCTCACCGACCTCGTCGACCCGAGCGTGAAGGAAGCATTCGGTGACGCGCCGTTCAGCGCATTCAGCGTCGACGGCAAGATCTACGGCATGCCGTCCGCAGTGCTCCCCGGCGGTTTCTTCTACAGCAAGGACCTGTTCGCGCAGGCCGGCATCACTGAAGAGCCCAAGACCCTCGATGACCTCGAAGCCGCCGTCGACAAGCTGAAGGCCGCCGGCATCGAGCCGATCGCCCTCGGCGGCAAGGCCGCATGGCCCGCTGCGCACTGGTACTACTTCTTCGCACTGCGCGCCTGCGACCAGGGCCTGATCGAGAACCTCGCCACCGAGGCAGACTTCGCCGACGCGTGCTGGCTGGAAGCCGCGGAGAACTTCCAGGACTTCGCTGCGATCGAGCCGTTCCACAAGGGCTTCCTGACGACCGACCCGCAGGAAGGCGCGAACTCCTCGGCCGGCCTGATCGCCAACCACAAGGCCGCCATGGAGCTCATGGGTGCCTGGGACGTCGGCGTGATCGCCAGCCTGACCCCCGACGAGCAGCCCCTCCCGGACCTTGGCTGGTTCCCCTTCCCTGAGGTTGCAGGCGGAGCAGGCGGCGCCGGTGCCATGATGGGCGGCGTCGACGGATACTCGTGCTCGAAGAACTCGCCGTCTGCGTGCGAGGACTTCCTGAACTTCGTCTCGTCGAAGGAATGGCAGGAGAAGTACGCGGTCGCATTCCAGACCATCCCCGCCTCGCAGGAGGCCATGGGCGCGGTCACCGACCCGTCACTCGAGCCGCTGATGGCCGCCTTCCAGAAGGCTCCCTACGTCGCGCTGTGGCTCGACACCGCACTCGGCCAGAACGTCGGAAACGCGCTGAACACCAGCGTCGTCGAGATGCTCGCCGGTCAGGGAAGCCCGGAGAAGCTGGTCGAGACCGTCACCAAGGCTCAGGCAAGGGGCTGACCGACCAATGCAAGACACCCAGGCACTAAAAAGCACGTCAGTGCCTGAGAGGGCTGCCGTTTCCGGGGCGGGCGCATCGCCCGCCCCGGAGCGGCGCTCGCCGCGGGCCGACTGGCGCAAGCGCGGCGAGATCGCGCTCCTCTCGGGACCCGCGCTGCTCATGTTCGTCGGCTTCGTCATCCTCCCGGTGGGGATGGCTGCGTTCTACGGATTCTTCAAGTGGAACGGCTTCGGCTGGCCCACCGAGTTCATCGGACTCGACAACTACATCATGATGTGGGAAGACGACACCTTCCGCGCTGCCGTCATGCACAACGGCATCATCGTGGTGCTCTCGCTGGTGCTCCAGGGCCCGATCGCGATCCTGTTCGCGCTGCTGATGAACCAGAAGATTCGCGGACGTTCGATCATCCGTGTACTGATCTTCGTTCCCTATGTCATCTCCGAAGTGATCGTCGGCATTGGCTGGAGCCTGATGCTGCAGGATTCCGGAGCGCTCAACTCACTGCTCGAGAAGTGGGGCCTCGGCGCCCTCCAGCAGTCCTGGATCGCAGATCCTGCGTTCGCGATGACCTCGCTCATGGTCATCATCACCTGGAAGTACATCGGCTTCGCCGTGATCCTCATGCTCGCCGGTATGCAGTCCATTCCGGAGGAGCTCTACGAAGCCGCTGCCATCGACGGCGCGGGCTTCTGGAAGATGCAGTGGACCATCACAGTGCCGCTGCTGGGCCCGACCATTCGGATCTGGGCGTTCCTGTCGATCATCGGCGCGCTGCAACTCTTCGACCTGGTCAACATCATCTGGGGCCAGTACATCGCTGCAACCGCCGGCACCTCGACGATGGCCACTTACATGTACCAGAACGGCCACCTGGCCGGCAGCTACGGATTCGGTAACGCCGTCGCCGTGATGCTGTTCATCATCACCCTGATCGTCGCGCTCATCTACCAGCGCTTCGTCCTGCGCCGCGACACCGAAGGCGCATTGACCGGCGACAGCGGAAGGAGGCGCAAGTGAGCGCTGACAACCTGAACACTCGGGTCGCCATCCAGGCGGTCACCACCAACGGACGTCGACCGCGACGCGTGCGCGAATCCGGCGTCAAGTGGGGCAGCCCCGCGGTCTACCTCGCAGCCCTGGTGCTGATCACCATCTGCATCACTCCGGTGCTCTACATCATCATCGGAGGGTTCCGCACCAACTCGCAGATCACGCTCGACCCGTCCGGCTTCCCGAGCCCCTGGCAGCTCGGCAATTACGGTGACGTGCTGGCGAGCTCGCAGTTCTGGACCGCCATGATGAACTCCACGATCACGGCCGTGGCAACCACCCTGGGAGCCGTGCTCCTCGGCCTCATGGCCAGCTTCGTGATCGCACGCTACAACTTCGGCGGCCGCGGCCTGATGTATTCGATCTTCGCCGCGGGGCTCATGTTCCCCGTGACGGTGGCGATCACCCCGCTGTACATCCTGATCCGAAACCTCGGACTGGTGAACAGCTTGGCCGGGATCATCCTGCCCCAGATCGCCTTCGCGCTGCCCATGACGATCATCATCCTCGTGCCGTTCCTGCGGGCGATCCCGAACGAGCTCGAAGAGGCGGCATCCATCGACGGCGCATCGCGCCTCGGGTTCTTCTGGCGCATGGTGCTACCGCTGAGCCTGCCCGGTGTGATCACCGTCGGCATCCTCGCCTTCGTCGGCTCGTGGAACGGCTACATGCTCCCGCTGTTCATTCTGAATAACGAGGCGCTGTTCACCCTTCCGCTGGGCGTGCAGAACTTCGCCTCTCAGTACTCCGTGGATACCGCACGTGTGCTGGCGTACACCTCACTGTCGATGCTCCCCGCACTGATCTTCTTCAGCATGTTCGAGCGTCGCATCGTCGGTGGCCTCACCGGGGCGGTGAAGGGATGACCGTGACGAACGACACCTTCGTGCCGGAGACGAAGGCAACCGCCGGCATTCCCGCGTTTCCCCTGGCCTCCGAGCGAGTGAGCGCACTGATCTCGCAGATGACGCTCGAAGAGAAGGCAGCGCAACTGGTCGGCTACTGGCTCGATCAGGGTGGCGAGGTCGTGGCCCCGATGCAGAACGAGATGGGCGGTGGCGGTCCTTCGGGGGCGCTCGCCGAGATCACCCGTCATGGCATCGGTCATTTCACCCGGGTGTACGGCACCCGCCCCGTCGAACCCGCAGAGCGTGCGGCATGGCTGTGGGCGGAGCAGCGCCGGCTGAAGAGTGAGACGCGCCTCGGCATCCCCGCGCTCGTGCATGAGGAGTGCCTGACGGGACTCGCTGCGTGGAAGGCCGCGACGTTCCCGACTCCGCTCGCCTGGGGAGCAGCATTCGACCCCGAGCTGGTCGCCGAGATGGGCACCCTGATCGGAGAGTCGATGCGCGAGCTCGGCATCCATCAGGGCCTCGCTCCCGTACTGGATGTCGTGCGCGACCCGCGCTGGGGGCGCGTCGACGAGTGCATCGGTGAGGACCCGTACTTGGTGGGCACCGTCGGCACCGCGTACGTGCAGGGCTTGCAGTCCGCAGGTGTCCATGCGACGCTCAAGCACTTCCTCGGGTATTCAGCCTCACGTGCGGGGCGCAACCACGCGCCGGTCTCGGCCGGTCCGCGCGAGATCGCCGATGTGTTCCTCCCGCCGTTCGAGATGGCGATCCGCGACGGCAACGTCCGCAGCGTCATGAACAGCTACGCGGCGATCGACGAGGTCCCCGTGGCATCCGACCCGGAGCTGCTCACGCACGAGCTGCGGGAGCGCCTCGGCTTCGACGGCGTCGTGGTCGCAGACTACTTCGCGGTCGCCTTCCTCGAAGTGATGCATGCGGTGGCTGCCGATCGCGGCGAAGCCGCGGAGCTCGCGCTGAAGGCGGGCATCGATGTCGAGCTGCCTTCGGGAGATGCGTATCTGGAACCGCTCCTCGATCGAGTGCGTGCAGGCGTCTTCGACGAGGCGTACATCGACCGCTCCGTGATCCGTGTGCTGATGCAGAAGGAGCAGCTGGGTCTGCTCGAGCCCGATGCGTTCGAAGACGCCCCGCCCACGGAGATCGATCTCGACACCCCGCGCCACCGGGACGTGGCGCGACGGCTGGCTGCACAGTCTCTGGTGCTGCTGTCGAACGATGGCGTCCTGCCCCTGGCATCCTCCGCCCGGCGCATCGCGCTCATCGGACCGAACGCCGATCGCACGGATGCGCTGCAGGGGTGCTATTCCTTCGCGAACCACGTGCTGGCCCACCACCCGGGTTTTGAGAACGGGTTCGAGATCCCGACGGTGCGCGAAGCGCTCGTCGCCGCGATTCCGGATGCCGAGATCGTGCATGTGCGCGGTGGCGAGGTCGAGGGCGATGACCGTTCCGGCTTCGCCGAAGCCGAGCAGGCTGCGGCGGACGCCGACATCGCCATCGTGGTCGTCGGCGACCAGGCCGGGCTCTTCGGGCGCGGAACGGTGGGGGAGGGCAACGACGTGGAGTCGCTGGACCTGCCCGGTGTGCAGCGCGAGCTCGTCGAGCGGATCGCGGCGACGGGGACCCCCGTCGTCATGGTGCTGCTCACAGGTCGCCCCTACGCGATCGAGTGGGCGCTCGACACGGGAGAGGCGCGTCCTGGCGCAGTGCTGCAGGCGTTCTTCCCCGGTGAAGAGGGCGCGACAGCGATCGCTGACGTGCTGACCGGCGCTGTTTCGCCGTCGGGCCGGATGCCGCTGAGCCTGCCGCGATCCGCCGGGGCGCAGCCGTACACCTATCTGCATCCGATTCTCGGGGGGGCCTCGGATGTCACGTCGACCGACCCCACGCCGGTGCGTCCCTTCGGGTTCGGGCTTTCGTACACGTCGTTCGAGTACTCGGACTTCGTCGTCGATGAGCAGGCAACGACAGACGGACGCTTCCGCGCCTCGGTGACGGTGACCAACTCCGGATCCCGCGAGGGCGCGGACATCGTGCAGCTGTACGGGCGCGACCTCGTCGCGTCCGTCACTCGCCCCGTCGCTCAGTTGCTCGGTTACGCGCGGGTGCCGCTCGAGCCGGGACAGTCGCGTCGAGTGAGCTTCGACGTTCCGGTGACGAGATTTGCCTTCACTGACCGGAGACGGGTCAAGGTCGTCGAACCCGGTGATGTGACTGTTTGGGTGGGGTCGCATGCCGCCGCGACCCCTGACCTCGAGCGCGGAGACACGACCGGTGGCGCGATCGTGAACTCGCGTGATCGTCATCACCGCGACTTCGCGTCCTCCGCCACGCCGGCACGGGTGCTTCCACTCATCGGTGGAGTCCATGCCGTCACGGGGGCCGACGCTCGTCTGGTGGAAGTCTCGTATTCGTGATCACGGCGGCCAATCCCATCATTCCCGGGTGCTTTCCGGATCCTTCGATCTGCCGGGTCGGTGACGACTACTACCTCGTGACGTCGACCTTCGAGTATCTGCCTGGCCTCCCCGTTCTGCGATCACGCGACCTCGTGAACTGGGAGACCATCGGCTTCGCGATCGATCGCGACGGGATGCTCGATTTCGACCGGATCGCGTCATCCGGCGGGCTGTACGCGCCGACGATCCGACACGACGGAGAGCGGTTCTGGATCGTCTGCACGATCGTCGATCAGCAGGACGACTCGCGCGGAGGCAACTTCGTGATCACCGCAGAGGACCCGGCAGGTCCGTGGAGCGACCCCATCTGGCTCGATGCCCGAGGGATCGATCCCTCGGTGGCGTTCGACGAAGACGGTCGGGTATGGATGCATGGGACCAGGCTCGCCGAGGATCCGCTGTGGTTCCACCAGACGGAGGTCTGGGTGCGGGAGTACTCCCGCACCGAACAGGCACTCGTCGGCGAAGAGCACGTGATCTGGCACGGAGCAGTCGATGGCGTGGTGTGGGCAGAAGCGCCGCACCTGTACCTGATCGACGGCCGCTGGTACCTGATCGCGGCCGAAGGCGGCACGGAGTTCCATCACGCCGTGAGCGTTGCACGCGCTGACGAGGTCACTGGCCCCTACGTGGGCAACCGGGCAAATCCCGTGTTCACGCATCGACACCTCGGGCGGAGCTCGCCCGTGATCGGCGCGGGACACGCCGACCTCGTCCAGACCCCGGACGGCTCATGGCAGGCGGTCATGCTCGCCATGCGTGCGGCGGACGGTCATCACTACCCGCTGGGACGCGAGACCTTCCTGTGCGACGTCGCGTGGGAGGACGGCTGGCCCGTCTTCGCCCCTGGGCGTGGAAGCCTGGCCAAGGCGATCGAGATCCCCTGGGCCGATACGGCTGTGGACGAGCGCACCTGGCAGCCGGACGCGCGAACGGCAGGCGTCGTGCTTCCGGGTGACCCCCGCTGGACGTCTCTGCGCGCGGTGCCGCGAACCATCGCCACCCCTGACGGCGATGGATGGATGCTGCCGGTGAGGGCAGAGGCTCTGACCGACGCCGGAACAGTGGCCTTCGTCGGTGTGCGGCAGCAGCACGATCACGTCGATGTGACGGTCGACCTCGATGCGTCCGCGCTCGCGGTGGGCGAGACGGCCGGGCTGGTCGTGCGGCAGTCCGAGAAGGACCACGTGAGCGTGCAAGTCACACGAACGGATACGGGACTGCAGCTGGGCAGCGTGCAGCGCAGGGCGGGCCGTGACACCGTGAGTAACGGAGGGGTCATCCCCGCTGAAGCATCCGTCACTCTCGGCGTGCGCAGCCGCGGGTACGACTACGAGCTCGTCGCCGGCGGTGACGTGCTGGCCCGCGCTGACGGGCGCGAACTCGATGCCTCATCGACAGGCGGCTTCCTCGGAATCTGGTTGGGCGTCTTCGCGACCAGTCAGGGGAATGAACCGCGCGGGAGCGTGCGAATCCGCGACTTCCGCTACGAGCCCTCCGAGGATGCGTCGCTCGCGCCGGTAACCTGAGAGCAATCGACCATGACATAGGAACGAGCACCTCGATGAAGGAACGCGCGACCGCAGTCGAAGAGGTGCGCCGTGCCAACCTCGGCGAGGTGCTGCGTCTGGTGCATCACATCGGTCCACGATCGCGCTCGCTCATCACCGCAGAAACCGGCCTCAACAGGTCGACGGTCGCAGACCTCGTGACAGCACTGGCAGAGCACGGACTCGTCGTCGAGCAGCAGCCCGATCCGACCAGGAGGGTGGGGCGGCCGAGCCCCATCGTCGCGGGCAGTCGTGACGTCGTGGCGATCGGGGTGAACCCCGAGGTCGACGCCATCGAGATCGGGGCGGTCAGCCTCGGCGGGGCTGTGCGCATGCGTGTCCGCGTCGACGCCGTGCGCCCAGGGGTCGCGGAGGTGGTCGAGACCGTCGCGCGCGTCGTCCGCGAATGGACGGACGGCGAGCTCGCCGGCAGCCGCATCGTCGGAGTCGGCGTGGCGGTTCCTGGTCTCGTGCGCTCCGGGGATGGACTGGTGCGCCTGGCGCCCCATCTGCAATGGCGTGATGAAGACATCACGACACCGCTCTCCGAAGCGCTCGGCGTGCCGGTGGCCGTCGACAACGACGCATCGCTGGGTGCGCGTGCTGAGCATCTCTTCGGCGCAGCGCGCGAGCATGGCGACATCGTGTATCTGAACGGCGGTGCCAGTGGTATCGGTGGCGGTGCGATTCTCGGCGGTGCGCTGATCCGCGGAGCGGGCGGCTACGCCGGTGAATGGGGACAGACCAGACCCGGCATCGCGAACGAATCGCATCGCCGCACTCATGACGGCGTTCTGGAAGACGAGGTCGGCAGGGCTCGGCTGATGTCAGCAGTGCAGCTGGTGAGCGGAGATGACGCCGCTCTGGCCGCAGCTCTCGCCGGCGACCCAGGACCCACCGCGGACGATGAGGTCGACCGTCAGCGTGGCGTCCTCGCTGCCACCATCAGCAATGCCGTGAACGTTCTGAATCCGTCAATGATCGTGCTCGGCGGATTCCTCGGCATTCTGCGAGATCGGGACCCAGAGGGCTTCGACGCGGCGGTGCGCGAGCGCTCACTCGTCATCTCTGCAGAAGAACTGCATATCGCATCTGCCGCCCTCGGACAGGACCGTCTGCTCATCGGTGCGGCCGAGGCAGCTTTCGCACGACTCCTCACCGACCCGCTGGGGTGAGCGCTGCGCTCAGAGCGTGAGCGACCTGCTCAGAGGCGCTCTCCGGTCATGTAAACCTGCAAAACCACGCCGAGACCACGGTGAATCACCGCGGTCTCGGCGTGGTTTTGCAGGAAAGGGCTCAGTAGCTTTCGCGCCCGGTGGTCTCGGCGTCGGGGATCCACGTCGCGGCGAGATTCTCGGTCGCGCGGGCGAGGATCGATACGTCGGCGGCGACCAGCACGAATGCCGCCCCGGCCGCAAGATAGCGGCGGGCAGTGTCGGGGGCGAACGCGTTCACTCCGACGGGCTTGCCGGCTGCGCGCACCTCCGCGATCGTATGCTTGACAGCCGCGACGACATCGGGATGCTCCTGCTGACCGAGCAGCCCCATGGAGGCGGCGAGATCGCTCGGACCGATGAAGACCGCATCCACGCCGTCGACTTCGGCGATCTGACGGGCGTTCTGCACTGCGGCATCCGTCTCGATCTGCACCGTGAGCGAGGTGATCTCGTGAGCTCGCTGCAGGTAACCGTCGATGCGGTTGAACTGCGCTGCGCGCGCGAGCGCGCTGCCCACCCCGCGGATGCCCAGAGGCGGGTAGCGGGTGGCGGCGACAACGGCGGCGGCATCCTCAGCGGTGTTCACCATCGGCACCAGCAGATTCTGCGCCCCGAGGTCGAGGACCTGCTTGATCCAGGTCGGGTCCGCCGATGGCACCCGCACGAGGGGGGTGATCGGGTACGGCGCCACTGCCTGCAGCAATGCGAGGATCGACTCGAGGCCAATCGGGCTGTGTTCGCCGTCGATCAGGGTCCAGTCCAGGGCGGAGCCCGCGACGATCTCGGCGGCGATCGGGCTGCCGGAGCAGATCCAGGCGCCGACCAGGGGCCGGGAGCTCGCCGCGAGGCGATCGCGGAACGACGGCGGTGGGGTCAGATGAAACGGCATGCGATCTCACCCATCTCTGCGTAGTCGCAGCGCACCTCGTCGCCCTTGTGCACCCACATCGGGCGGGTGAAGGAGCCGGCGAGAATGATCTCGCCCGCTTCCAGACGTGCACCGTGCTGATGGAACTTGTTCGCCAGCCACGCTACCCCGGTCGCCGGGTGCCCGAGCACGCCCTGCGCGACACCGGTCTCCTCGATCTCGCCGTTGCGCGAGAGGACGCCGGGCACCCAGCGCAGATCGATCTCATCCGGGCGCTTGCGCACATCCCCCAGCACCATCGCACCGTATGCGGCATTGTCGCTGATCGTGTCGACGATCGTGCGGCCCTCGAGCTCGATGTGGGAGTTGAGTACTTCGAGCGCGGGCACGGCGTAGTCGATCGCAGCCAGAGCGTCTTCCAGCGTGCAGTTCGGGCCTTCGAGCGGTGCTTTCAGCACGAACGCGAGCTCGACCTCGATGCGCACGTTCGAGAAGTCGTCGAACCGGAGCTCGGCGCCCGAGGAGAACACGGTGTCATCGAACATCACGCCGTAGTCGGGCTCGGTGATCCCGGTCGCCTGCTGCATGGCTTTCGAGGTGAGCCCGATCTTGCGACCGACGAGCTTGCGCCCGGAGGTGACGTTCTTGTCCCGCCATATGCCTTGAATGGCATAGGAGTCCTCGATCGTGGCATCCGGGTATCGCGCGGTGATCCGTGGGATCACGCTCTTCGTGCGATCGGCCTCGGCGAGCTCGTCCGCGATCGCTTCGATCACCTCTGCGGGCAGCGTCACAACTGGTGTCCCAGCTTGTACTCACCCTGCTTGTACTCGGGCATGGAGTCCTCGCCCTCGTCCTTGCGAGTGTACGAGAAGCCGTCGGCGCCGATCGTGACCGCCATCTCGCTGGAGTCGGTGCGCGCGATGACCGGTTGCGGGTTGCCGTCGAGGTCGAGCACGAGCGATGCGTCCGTGTACCAGGAGGGCACGACGGGGGTGCCCCACCAGTCACGACGCTGATTGTCGTGCACATCCCAGGTGATGACCGGGTTGTCGGGGTCACCCGTGTAGTAGTCCTGGGTGTAGATCTCGACGCGGTGCCCGTCAGGGTCGCGCAGGTACAGGTAGAACGCGTTGCTCACACCATGACGGCCAGGGCCGCGCTCGATGGCATCCGAGCGGCGCAACGATCCGAGCTTGTCGCAGATCGCGAGGATGTTGTGCTTCTCGTGCGTGGCGAAGGCGACGTGGTGCATCCGCGGGCCATCGCCACCGGTGGCCGCGGTGTCATGCACCGTGGGCTTGCGGCGCATCCAGGCGGCGTAGACAGTGCCCTCTTCATCCTGGATGTCTTCGGTGACGCGGAATCCGAGGTCCTGGTAGTGGCGCACTGCGCGCGGCACGTCAGGGGTGACCTGGTTGAAGTGGTCCAGGCGCACGAGCTCGCCGGGAGTGTGCAGGTCGTAGCGCCAGGAGAGGCGCTCGACGTGCGTGGTCTCGAAGAAGAACTCGTACGGGAAGCCGAGCGGGTCGACCACGCGCACGGAGTCGCCGATGCCCTTGACGAAGCCGTCGGCATTGCGGCGGACGTCGCAGCCGAGCTCGGTGTAGAACTCGACGGCACGGTCGAGGTCCTCCGCCGAGCGAACCCGGTACGAGAACGCGGCGACGGCCGCGATCGGGCCCTTGCGCAGCACGAGGTTGTGGTGGATGAACTCCTCCGTCGAGCGCAGGTAGATCGCCTCATCGTCCTCTGCGGTCACGTACAGACCGAGGATGTCGACATAGAACTGGCGGGATGCCGCGAGGTCGGTGACCACGAGCTCCATGTAGGCGCAGCGGAGGATGTCTGGCGGTGACGCCTGGGGGGTCGCGACCGGGTTGTCAGCCTGGATGGGCGCCTCTGCGCTCACGTAGTAACCCGAAGAGGTCAGGGTCATGTCTTCACGATTCGTCATGTCAGCGTCCTTACTGCTTTCCGAAAACGGGGTTGTGGACCTCGCCGAGGGTGATGTGCACGGCCTGCTGGTCGGTGTAGAAGTCGATCGATCGGTATCCGCCCTCGTGGCCGAGACCGGACGCCTTCACGCCGCCGAACGGGGTGCGGAGGTCGCGCACGTTGTTCGAGTTCAGCCAGACCATGCCCGCTTCGACGTTGCCGGCGAAGTTGTGTGCGCGCCGCAGGTCATTCGTCCAGATATACGCAGCCAGGCCGTACCTGGTGTTGTTCGCCAGGGCGAGAGCCTCGTCGTCGTCATCGAACGGCGTGATCGTGACGACCGGTCCGAAGATCTCCTCCTGGAAGATGCGCGCATCGGGGGAGACGTCGGCGAAGACGGTAGGGGCGACGAAGTTGCCGGTCTCGAATCCTTCTGGGCGTCCGCCGCCGGCGACGAGCTTCGCCTCTCCCTTGCCGATCTCGATATAGCTCATGACCTTGTCGTAGTGCTCGGGGTGGACGAGAGCGCCGACCTCGGTGGTCGGGTCGTTCGGGAGCCCGACCTTCACGCGCTCTGCCTGTGCCGCGTAGCGCGTCACGAACTCCTCGTAGATGCTGCGCTGTACGAGAATGCGCGAACCCGCAGTGCAGCGCTCGCCGTTGAGCGAGAAGACGCCGAAGATGGTCGCATCGATCGCGGTGTCCAGATCGGCATCTTCGAACACGACAGCGGGCGATTTGCCGCCCAGCTCCATCGACAGTCCCTTGAGGAACGGCGCGGCGTTGGCGAAGATCAGCTGCCCGGTGCGGCTTTCGCCGGTGAAGGAGATGAGCGGAACGTCAGGGTGCTTCACCAGCGAGTCACCGGCGAAGCCCTCTTCCCCGAAGCCGTTGACGAGGTTGAAGACGCCAGAGGGGAGGCCGGCCTCCTCGAAGATGCCGGCCCAGAGGGATGCCGAGAGCGGGGTGAACTCGGCCGGCTTCAGCACGACCGTGTTGCCGGTCGCGAGCGCAGGGCCGAGCTTCCACGACTCGAGCATGAAGGGGGTGTTCCACGGCGTGATGAGGCCCGCGACACCGATCGGCTTGCGGTTGACGTAGTTGATCTGGCGACCGGGCACCTTGAAAGTGTCATCGGCCTGCGCGACGATCAGATCGGCGAAGAAGCGGAAGTTCTCGGCCGCGCGACGAGCTTGGCCCAGCGCCTGGGCGATCGGGAGGCCGGAGTCGAAGCTTTCGAGCTCGGCAAGGCGCTGATCGCGGGACTCGACGATGTCGGCGATCTTGTGGAGCACGCGGGAGCGCTCGCGCGGCAGCATCTTGGGCCAGGGACCCTCGTCGAATGCGCGCTTGGCTGCGGCGACGGCGCGGTCGATATCGGCGACCTTGCCGGAAGCCGCCGTGATGTAGACGTCGTTGGTCACCGGGTCGATCACGTCGAAGGTGTCGCCGTCGAGGGAGTCGACGAACGCTCCGTCGATGTAGTGCTGGATGCGATCGGGAAGATCTGCGGGGATGCGTGAATCGGTCATGATTCCTCCGGTATCAGTGAACGGGTGTCGCGACGGCATCGTCGCGCTGTTCTGGGGCGACCGCGCGCTCGTGCGCAATGTAGGCCTCGAGGGTGGCCGAGTGGTGTCTGCGTGCGGCATCCTCGATCTCGGCGAACGGCGCGCCGTTCTCGATCAGCGCGATGATCTGCTCGTGCTCGCGGACCGACTCATGCGCACGGCCGGGAACGAAGCTGAAGGTCGAATCGCGCAGACGGTTCAGGCGCTGCATCTCGAGGGTGACGAGCTCGCGCAGGCGCGGGTTGGGGCATGAGGAGATGAGAGTCTCGTGGAACTGTTGGTTGAGCTGGGTGAACGCGGTCGGGTTGAAGTGACCGAGGGTCTCGGTCAGCTTCTCGTTGATCGCGCGGGCGCGCTCGAGGTCTTCGGCCTCGAGGTGCGGCGCCGACAGGGCAGTGGCGTTGCCTTCGAGGACGCTGAGGGCCTCCATGCTGTGGCGGTACTGCGCATCATCGACCATGGCGACGCGTGCGCCGATGTTGTGCTCGAACTGCACGAGTCCCTCGGCTTCGAGCTGCCGGATCGCCTCGCGTACGGGGACGACGCTCATGTCGAGCTCACCGGCGATGCTCCCGAGCACCAGCCGATAGCCGGGCGTGTAGCTCTGGCTCGCGATGCGCTCTTTGATCCACTGGTAGGCGCGCTGTGACTTGCTGAGGGATTTGATCATGCGCGGCTCGCTTCGTACTTCGCACGCCATTCGGCGTTCATCGGGAACAGCCCATCGACCGGGTGCCCTGCCTCGACCTGCGTGGCGATCCAGGCATCTTCATCCTCCTGCGCGAGCGTTGCATCGACGACCTCTTCCGCGAGGGACGGCGGAATCACGACCACGCCGTCACCGTCGCCGACGATCACATCTCCCGGCTGAACGGCGGCTCCTCCGCAGCCGATCGTGACGTCGAGCTCCCACGGAACATGCTTGCGGCCGAGAACCGACGGGTGGGCGCCTTGTGAGAACACCGGCAGGCCGATGCGCACCACCTCGTCGAAGTCGCGCACGCCGCCGTCGGTGACAACTCCGGCTGCGCCGCGCGCGGTGGCGCGAAGGGCGAGGATGTCGCCGAGGGTTCCGGTCGTCGCATCCCCTCGCGCTTCGATCACGATGACCTCGCCCTCGCACACGGCGTCGAACAGGCGCTTCTGCGCGTTGTAGCCGCCGCCATGGCTTGCGAAGAGGTCCGGGCGGGCAGGGATGAAACGCAGCGTCCGCGCGGTACCCACGATCTTCGTTCCGGGGATGTTGGCCGCGACACCATCGATGAAGCACTGGTGGTGACCGCGCTTGCGCAGCTGGGCGGAGAGCCCGGCGGTCGGTGCCTTCTCGAGCTTCGCCCGCAGCTCGGCGGAGAGGCCGCTCGGCGCGGCGGGGGTGAGACCCGCTTCTTCAGCGGACCCCCATGCCTCCGTGCGCTGCGTGTCATCGACAGCGGGAAGCGAGCCCAGCGTCTCATCGAACGGAATCGAACCCTGCGTGACAGTGGTGATCAGCCGGCCCGAGGTGGGGGAGCCGGGTGCGTTCGGAGCATCCACCTCGACCTCGATGACGTCTCCGGGAACGATCACCGATGAGCCCGCCGGGGTGCCGGCGAGGATCACGTCGCCGGTCTCGAGCGTGAAGTGCTGTGACAGATCTGCGACGAACTGCGCGAGGGGGAAGATAAGGCCGGAGGAGCTGTCGTCCTGACGGAGAGTGCCATTGACCCAGGTGCGCACGCGGATGTCGTTCGGATCGATCGACTGCGCATCGATCAGCCGAGGGCCCAGCGGTGTGTACCCGTCGCCGCCCTTGGAGCGGACGTTCGAACCCTTGTCGTTCGCGCGCAGGTCGTAGAGGCCGAGGTCGTTGGCCGCGGTGACAGATGCGACGTGCGACCACGCATCCTCGAGGCTCACGTGTCGGGCAGGTGCGCCGATGACCAGCGCGATCTCGCCTTCGAAGGCGAGCAGCTCGGTGCCGGCGGGGCGCTCGACAGTGCCACCGGATGCCGCGACCGAGCTTGCGGCCTTGAAGAAGTACGAGGGGGCAGCGGGGCGCCGGCCGCGCTGCTGCGCGCGAGAGGCGTAGCTGAGGTGGATCGCGATGATCTTGCCGGGACGACCGATCGAGTCCGTCACAGTGAGCGCCTCCTTGCGGTGTGTGCACCGCTCTTGTGCGATGTATTTGAAATCGTATATCATCTGATCAGGAGGTTGCAAGGATGACTTCAGCCCCGCGACAACGACGTCCCCCCAAGGAGCATCAATGACTGATCACCCCGGCTTCACGCCGACCGGTACCATCGCCAGTGCCGCAGATCGCCGTCGCGTAGTCTTCGCGACCGTCGTCGGCACCACCGTCGAGTGGTACGACTTCTTCATCTATGCCACCGCCGTCGGCCTCGTCTTCGGACAGCTGTTCTTCTCGGCACTGGGAACCAACACCGTGATCCTCGGATTCGCCACGGTGGGCATCAGCTTCCTGTTCCGTCCACTCGGCGCGTTCCTGGCAGGACACTTCGGAGACCGCCTCGGCCGCAAGCGCGTGCTGATGTGGACGCTTGTTCTGATGGGCGCGGCCACCGCGCTGATCGGTGTGCTGCCGACCGCTGAGGTCATCGGCATCGGCGCACCGATCATGCTCGTCTTCCTGCGCATTCTGCAGGGCATCTCTGCCGGCGGCGAGTGGGGCGGCGCGGTGCTCATGGCCGTCGAGCACGCTCCCAAGCACAAGCGCGGAATCTTCGGCGCCTCTCCGCAGATCGGCGTGCCGCTCGGCCTGCTGCTGGCCTCTGCCGTCATGGCGATCATGACCGTCATCGCACCAGGCGACCAGTTCCTCGCCTGGGGATGGCGCATTCCCTTCCTGCTCAGCGTCGTGCTGATTCTGATCGGTTACTACGTGCGTCGCAACGTCGAAGAGAGCCCCGTGTTCGCCGAGCTCGCCGCACGCAAGGAGAAGGCGAAGATGCCGATCGTGCAGCTGTTCCGCAAGCACCTGCTGCTCGTGATCATCGCCGCGCTCGTCTTCGCCGGCAACAACGCGGTCGGATACATGACCACCGGCGGATACATCCAGGGCTACGCGACCAACCCCGAGGGTCCGATCGGTCTCGACCGCGGCGAAGTGCTGTGGGCGGTCACCGGCTCTGCGGTCACCTGGCTGCTGACGACCCTTCTCGCCGGATGGATCTCCGACAAGGTCGGTCGCCGCAACACCTACATCGCCGGGTGGATCCTCCAGCTGGTCGGTGTGTTCCTGCTCTTCCCGCTGGTGAACACCGGGAGCGTCGGGCTCCTGTTCCTCGGCCTTGCGATCCTCACGATCGGTCTCGGGTTCACGTACGGGCCGCAAGCGGCGCTGTACACAGAGCTGTTCCCGGCATCCATTCGGTTCTCGGGCGTCTCGATCTCGTACGCGATCGGTGCGATCGCCGGTGGCGCATTCGCGCCCACGATCGCCGCGGCCATCGTGGCTGCCACCGGCTCGACCGAGATGGTCACCTGGTATCTGGCGGGCATGACGACGATCGGGTTGATCGCGACGCTGCTGCTGCGCGATCGCAGCGGGATTCCGCTCGGACCTGACCATGAAGAAGAACAGTCAGTGAGTCCGATCTACGGAATGTCGAGGGCGTAGGAAATGCAGTTCCACCATCACGGTTACGTCTCTAAGGACCCGCGCGTCGTCGCGGCGGCGGGCACGGGTATCGATCGCCCGGCTGACCTTCCGGATGAGATGGACGTTCTGATCGTCGGATCCGGACCCGCGGGGATGCTGCTATCCGCACAGATGTCGCAGTATCCGACGATCACGACGCGGATCATCGAACGCCGTGACGGCCGGCTTCCGCTCGGCCAGGCCGACGGCATCCAGCCGCGCAGCGTGGAGACCTTCCAGGCATTCGGGTTCGCCGACGCGATCTCAGCCGAGGCGTACAACATCGGCTACATGAACTTTTGGAGTCCCGATCCGGAGAACCCCCAGAACATCATCCGCACGACTCGCACCGAGGACTACGGGCTCAAGATCAGCGAGTTCCCGCACCTCATCGTGAACCAGGCGCGCGTGCTCGACTACTTCGCCGAGGCCGCGGCCGACGGACCCGCACGCATCGTTCCCGACTTCGGCGTGGAGTTCCTCGGGCTCACCGTCGGCGAGACCGGCGAGTACCCCGTCGAGGTGCGCGTGCGCTACGTCGCGGGGGAGCGCAGCGGCGAGGAGCGCACGATCCGTGCGAAGTACGTCGTCGGCTGCGACGGGGCTCGCAGCGGAGTGCGCGAGGCGATCGGTCGCCAGCACATCGGTGAGTTCTCCGCGCACGCATGGGGCGTCATGGACGTTCTCGTGAACACCGACTTCCCGGATTGGCGTACCAAATGCGCCATCAACGCGGCGGCGGGGAACATCCTGCACATTCCGCGCGAGGGCGGCTACCTCAGCCGGGTCTACGTGGACCTCGGCGAGGTCCCTGCAGACGACAACCACCGCGTGCGTCAGACGCCGATCGAAGCGATCATCGAGAAAGCGAACGAGATCCTGCATCCGTACACGCTGGATGTGAAGGAGATCGCCTGGTCGAGCGTCTACGAGGTCGGACACCGCGTCACGGATGGCTTCGATGACGTGGCTGGAACGAACGACCGCGCACCGCGCGTCTTCCTCACCGGAGACGCCTGCCACACCCACAGCGCCAAGGCAGGCCAGGGCATGAACGTCTCGATGCAGGACGGCTTCAACCTCGGGTGGAAGATCGGCTCCGTGCTCACCGGGCTCTCGCCGGAGAGCCTGCTGCGCACGTTCTCTGCAGAGCGGCAGCCGGTCGCGCAGCAGCTCATCGACTTCGATCGGGAATGGTCGACCCTGATGGCGCGCAAGCCCGAGGAGATCTCCGACCCGCAGGAGCTGTCGAACTACTACCTCGCGACCGCCGAGTTCCCCTCTGGATTCATGACCCACTACGAGCCCTCGGTGATCACCGGCGGTGCAGAGCACCAGGACCTCGCCGTGGGCTTCCCGCTCGGGAGACGCTTCAAGTCGGCCGAGGTGGTGCGGGTCTGCGACGGCAATGTCCAGCACATCGGACACCACGCGAAGGCCGACGGTCGCTGGCGCGTGTACGCGTTCGCGGATGCCTCGCACGAGAAGCTGGAGAAGTGGGCAGCGGACGCTGCGCCTGTTTTCGCCGGATTCACCCCGGCGGATGCCGACGTGGATGCCATTTTCGATGTGAAGGTGATCTACCAGGACAAGTACGAGGACATCGAAATCCTGTCGGCGCCGCAGCTGTTCCTGCCGAAGTCCGGTCCGCTGGAATTGACGGACTGGGAGAAGGTCTATACCGCAGCCCCCAACGCGTGGACGGACGCGGATATCTTCGCCGAGCGCGAGCTGAGCCGAGACGGCGTGATTGTCGTCGTGCGTCCTGATCAGTACGTCGCCGCTGTCCTGCCGCTGGATGCTGCGGACGAGCTCGAATCGTTCCTGGACGGCGTCTTCCTGCGAGCCTGACCCCGCCAGGTCGCGAATTGTGCCGTTATCCCGCCGGAATAACGGCACAATCCGTGACCCGAACGCGCACCGGAGGCATGACACGTGTCATGCCGATGAGGTGACAGCGGCCTCCGGAACCTGTGCAACGGCTGCGCCAGGCTGGATGCATGAGCACTTCACCGGCAACTCTGACTCCGAAAACACCCGCAGTCGCGGCATCCGACACCGCCATCGCGATCGAGAACCTGCAGAAGCGGTTCGGCGTGGGCGAGCGTGCGGTGAAGGCCGTCGACGGGGTGAGCCTCAGCATCCGCCGTGGTGAGATCGTCGCTCTTCTCGGGCCCAATGGCGCCGGCAAGACGAGCACGCTCGACATACTGCTCGGTCTCGCAGAGCCGAGCGGCGGGAGTGTGACGGTCTTCGGAGAGAAGCCGGGGAAGGCCGCGAAGTCCGGCGTGATCGCCGGTGTGCTGCAGACCGGCGGACTGCTGTCGGATCTCAGCGTGCGCGAGACCGTCGAGGTGATCGCGTCGCTGCACGGCTCTGCCGCGCTCTCACGAGTACCGGAAGTGCTCGCCCGCACCGACCTGACCGAGATCGCCCGGCGCCGCGTCGCGAAGTGCTCCGGCGGTGAGCAGCAGCGAGTGAAGTTCGCGCTGGCGCTGGTCGCCGACCCCGACATCCTCGTGCTCGACGAGCCGACGGCGGGAATGGACGTCAACGCCCGACGGCACTTCTGGGACGTCATGCGCGCCGACGCGGATGCCGGGCGCACGATCCTGTTCGCCACGCACTACCTCGAAGAAGCCGAACAGTTCGCTCGCCGCACCATCGTTATGCGCCGAGGCGCGATCGTCGCCGACGCGCCCACCGCGCAGTTGCGCGCGAACCTGGGCGGGCGCACGCTCGCAGCCACCCTGCCTGCTGAAGGAGCGGATGCTCTGGTGCGCGCCCTGCAGGCCGCAGAAGGCGTCGTCGACGTCCGCATCGACGGTGACCGGATCACCCTGCGGGCGGCGGATTCGGATGCCGCGGCATCCGCTCTTCTCACCGCGGGCGCCCACGGTCTGGAGATCACCGCACCCACCCTCGAAACCGCTTTCACCGCCCTGACGGAGGACTGATCATGGCCATGTCGATCTCACCCACAATGCTGCGCGTCGAAGCGATGCGTCAGGTCCGAAACCCGTACACGCTCGCGTTCACGCTCGGGATGCCGGTGGCGATGTATCTGCTCTTCGGAGCGAGTATGGGCTACGGCGACCTCAGCGCCGGACACGGCAACGTCAAGTTCTACGTGATGGTGTCGATGGCTGCGTACGGCTGCGCGGTCGCGATGAGCTCGCTGTCGTCGCTGGCTGCAACGGAGTCCAAACAGGGCTGGGGGCGCCAGCTCGCCATGACTCCGCTCGGCACGACCGGATACGCGGTCACGAAGCTCCTCACTTCGCTCGCGTTCGCAGCCCTCGCGGTGGTGTTGGTGTTCGCGGCCGGATTCGCGACTGGAGCGGAAGCATCCGATGCGTGGCGCTGGTGGGCATCCGCTGGAATCATGCTGGGGCTCGGCCTGATCTTCGGCCTTTACGGGCTCGGTGTTGGACTGTTCTTCAACTCCGATACGGCAGCTGCCCTGGCCTCCATCTCGATGACCTTCTTCGCCTTCTTCGGCAACGTCTTCATGCCCCTTGACGGTGTCATGCTCGACATCGCTCGGTTCACCCCGCTGTACGGTTTCGTCGCTCTGAGCCGCTGGCCGCTCACCGACGGCCTGCTCACCACGGGCCAGACGGATCCGCTGTGGGCGGTCGTGCTGAACATCCTGGCGTGGCTGGCCGTGTTCGTCGTGTTGGTGATGGTGGGCACTAAGCGCTCGTACTCGCGCCGATAGGGTCGAAACCATGACGGACGGAACCACTCACCGCAGCCGGCGCTCGCCGTGGGAGCGCTACGGCTGGGTGATGGCCGTGATCTGGTTGGTGTTCCTCGTCTACCCGGTCATCGCCCTCGTGAACTCCCCAGCGGATTCCGGATGGGTGATCACCGGATGGACGGCGCTGGTGGCATTCGTGGTCATCTATGTCGCGGGGTTCATCAACGGCATGAGCGGCTCAGGCGGCGGGCTGATGACCCCGCCCAAGCCGATCCAGTGGTGGGCGTTCGGTGCGCTGATCGTCTGCGGTGCGTTGACGATTCCCAGCGTGGGCGGCAACGCGCTGAGCTTCATCCCGTTCATCATGTCGTTCGCGTCATACGGGCTCACCAGGCCCGCGCACTGGATCACGCTCGCTGCCGGAATCGCGATCACCGGGGCGACGATCTTCCTCATGCCGGGGTGGATCAGCTACGTGGCGATCCTTGCAGTCGTGGTGATGCTCGGCGTGGTCAACACGGTCTCGACGACCTTGATCATCCGGTCGACTGAGGCAGAGACCCTCGATCGCGAGCTCGCCACGAGCGAGGCGCGCGAGGGGGTCGCTCGTGACGTGCACGACCTCGTCGGGCACTCGCTGACCGTGGTGAAGCTCAAAGCGCAACTGGTGCGCAAGCTCATCGACAGCGACCCGGAGCGGGCGAAGGCCGAGCTCGCTGACATCGAGGCTCTCACCACTGAGGCGATCTCAGGAGTCCGTACGACGGTGGCCGGAGTCCGCAGCGCTGAGCTCTGCGATCAGCTCAACACCTGTCGTGAGGCGCTGAAATCGGATGATGTGCGGTTGCGCGTCGAGGGGGACCCTGCAGCGCTCTCTCCGGTGCAGTCGCTGACGGCGAGCTGGATTCTGCGCGAGGCGACCACGAACGTGCTGCGGCATGCCCGCGCGAAGAACGTCACGGTGCGCATCGCACCGGGGAAGTTCACGGTGACCGATGACGGACGCGGTCACAGCGGCAGCGAGGGCAACGGCATGCGTGGCATGCGTGAGCGCGCGACTACCAGCGGAGCGACGTTCCTGGTCGCGCCGGCGGGCGACCGCGGCACGAGAGTGGAGGTGACCTGGTGACCGAAACAGCGCAGATCACGATCGTGGTGGCTGACGACCAGGCGATGCTGCGCGGAGCGCTGGCGGCGCTGCTCGAGCTCGAGCCTGATCTCCGGGTCGTCGGCGTCGCGTCCGATGGCGAAGAGGCCGTGCGCGTGGTCGCGGAGACGAACCCGGACGTCTGTTTGATGGACATCCAGATGCCCGGGATGGACGGTATCGCCGCCACGCGCGTGGCGCGCGCCGCGAACCCCGGCACGCGCGTGCTGATCGTCACGACGTTCGCGCGCCCCGGTTATCTGCGTTCGGCACTGGATGCTGGGGCGAGCGGGTTCGTCGTGAAGGATGCTCCGGTGGAGCAGCTCGCCGATGCCGTGCGCCGGGTGCATGCGGGTCTACGGGTCGTGGATCCGGCGCTGGCCGAATCCAGCCTGTTCGAGGGCGCGAACCCCCTCAGCGAACGCGAACAGCAGGTGCTGCGACTGGCAGCTGACGGACGCAGCGCCGCGACCATCGCATCCGAAGTGTTCCTCTCACCGGGTACGGTGCGCAACAACCTGTCCGCGGCGATCGGCAAGGTCAGCGCTTCGAACCGCGCCCAGGCGGTGCGGATCGCGCAGGACAAGGGCTGGATCTGACGACAGCTCACTGAAGAGTCGGCAGCTCACGGCTTCGCCGCCGACTGCTTTATCTGCGCGAGCCACGTGTAGTTGGCGATTGCCGCGCGCACCTCGGCGGAGTATTTTCCTCGGCCGCCCGGTCGGCGGTAGAGGTCCCTCGAGTAGAAGGGAGATGTCTCCTCATAGGGATGGCTCCTTTCGATGCGCCTGGCGAGCTCGGTGATGTAGTCGTGACCGCGTTTGCGGTACTGCTGCTGCTCCGACTCATCCAAAAGGACCAGAGCACTATCGTCGACCATCGTGTTGATCGCGTACCTGGCGTCGAGGTACAGCCCGTCAGGTCGCTCGACGAGGAACCAGGATGCCGGTTCATGATCGACGTATCGCATTGCGTCGCGGGCCGCAGCGATGCGGGCATCGTCAGCCCATTGCTCGATAGGAGGAATCGCCTCGAGCGGACGTCGCCTGGCCGCATCGGCGGGGTAGTGGCCGAAGGTCGGGGCGGAATCGCGGTGAAGGGTGACGCATGCGACCCGGTGGCATGCGGTGCAGGTGGCCTGACTCTCTACCAGCGCCAACAGGGCCGAGGCATGCAGAGGTCGAAGATCGGCGAGGGGCACGCATCTCGCTTCTTCTTTGAGGCTCCCGGCGTCGACGGCCGCGATGAGGGCGTCGACCGTGTCGTCCAGATCGAAGGATCCGTCGGACGTTCGGCGAATCAGATCGCGGCACACCGAGCAGTCCTCGTCTGCCGGTCGACAATCGGCTTTCGGATCATCAACGGTGAAGAGCACGCGCCGCAGGTCACCGGCTGCGGAGCCACCGTACTCCTTGAACTCAGGGAGCATGAACCCCGAGTCGAGTGTGAAACAACGGTCGCCGTCCGTGAAGTGCCATGACGAGCCGAAGATCGTCTTGAAGTCTTCGAACGTCGCGTCGTTGTCGACACCATCGATCCATTCCGCCACGTCGAGCCCACGCGGAGCGAACGGTGTTGCGGTCACATGCAGGATCACCGCGACGACGGCTCCGTCGTGAAGCACGATCTCCCCGCCGGACTCGAAGCGCAGGTGCCGTGAGAACACCTGCGGTTCGCCGAAGCGGTACTCGCGAGCCTCGACGGGTTCTCCGCCGAACGCATCGATCAGCTGACGCACCTGCGTATCGTGCTGCCCGAGACACAGAGCGTCGAGGATCATCTGCATCCGACCGGCTGCACGCTGCGATGTCATCTGACCAGTATCCAGGGGAATGGGGGCAGCGCGTCGTGCGCGCGATGGGGCTTTTATGACGGACCCTCTGGGAATACCTTTTCCTTAACGGGCGCTGTGCTTCTTCGCACGTTGCGCGTTCGCCCGCGACGGCAGAAGGGCGATGCGCATGGAAGGTCTCGAGATCACGGTCCTGCTGGGGCTGACGATTCTGGTGGGAACGCTGCTCGCGCCGCGTCTGCGTCTGGCGCTGCCACTCGTGCTCGTCGTGTTCGGCCTGCTTCTGGGATTCGTCCCGCCGCTGCGGGAGGTGCAACTGCCGCCCGAGACGGTGCTGCTGCTATTCCTGCCGGTGATGCTGTTCTGGGAGAGCCTGACGACCTCGTTGCGGTCGATCAGGCGCGACTTCCGATACATTCTGCCGATGAGCACTCTGCTCGTCGTCGCCTCAGCCTTCGCAGTAGCGGGAGTGGCGGTGATGTTCGGGATGCCATGGGAGATCGCACTCATCCTGGGTGCCGCGGTCGCGCCGCCGGATGCGACGGCTGTCGCAGCTCTTGGCAGACTGCTGCCTCGGCGCACTTTCATGAAGTTGAAGGCCGAGAGCCTCACGAATGACGGCACCGCACTGGTGCTGTACGCGATCGCGGTGTCTATCGCCGTCGGTGGCCAGGTGACTCCACTGATCGTCACCTGGACCGTGCTGGTGTCGTACCTCGGCGGGATCGCGGTCGGAATCGCGGTCGCGGCTGCCGCCTGGCTCCTGCTGCGTCGAGTGGGCACCACGATCGCGATCAATGTGACGATGCTGCTGATGCCGTTCACCGCGTTCATGATCGCTGAGCTGATTCATGCATCGGGTGTTCTCTCGGTCGTCGTCGCCGGACTCATCGCGGCGTACCTCAGCCCACGCGTCACCACCGCGGCTTCCCGGCGACAGGCAGAAGGAGTCTGGCCGTTCGGGGTCTTCCTGCTCAACGGGGCGCTCTTCGTGCTGATCGGGCTGGAAGTGCAATGGGTCGTGCACCAGACCTCGCTGCGGATGATCGGCTGGTTGACCCTTGCCACCGTCGCCGTATGGGTGGCGCTGCTGGTCGTGCGCTTCCTGTTCCAGATGCTCGCCGTGCCGTTCCAGCGCATGGGCGGAGGTACGGTGCACCCGCTCGGCCTGCGCACGCGGATGCAGATCGTGAGCACCGTGGCCGGGATGAGGGGTGCGATCTCACTCGCGATCGCGCTGTCGGTACCGCTCGCAACCGAGAGCGGCACCCGACTCGACGGACGCGACGACATCATCTTCGTCACCGCAGGAGTGATCCTGCTCAGTCTTCTCGTGCAGGGCCCGCTTCTGCCGGTAGTGGCCCGCTGGGCTCGGTACCCGGTCGATCACGATGAGGACGAAGAGTTCGAACTCGCTGAGCGCGCGATCTCCGGCTCGGCGATGGCAGCGTTGAACGCGCTCGCCGCTGAGCACGGGGTCAGCGATGAGGTGCGAGATCGAGTGCGACGCGATGGTTACGAGATGCTCGAGCTCGCGAATGCCAGAGCGATGGCGAGAGAGCGTGCGCTGGTCGATGCCGAAGTGGGCGCGATGGAGGAGATGCTGGACCAGCCGGATCCGCTGGCCGATGGCTCGGTGGAGCTGACCCCCGCCCCTGTCGCGCCATCCGGGAGGGTGCTGCAGATGGTCGCCACGTCAACCGATGTCGACCTCGAGCAGCGCTCGCCGCTGCTGAAACACGACGAGCTGTCGCGACTGAAGCTCGCGATGCTCGATCACAAGCGCGAGGTGCTTCGCAGCCTTCGCCGTGCGGGAACCGTCGACGATCTCATCGTGCATCAGATCTCTGCGCGACTCGACCTCGACCAGATCCGGCTGGAGGGCATCGAACAGTTCGAGTGAGAACAGTTCGAGTAAGAGGTGACGCCTCAGGAGTTCACACGGATGACCTCTTGCTGGTACGGCGCGATGACCGTGGGGGAGATGCGCAGATCCAGCAGCAGGAATGGGCGCTCGGCCACGGGCTGCGCTGCCCAGCTCGCAAGGCGGTCGAGGTCACCGAGGGTGCGCACGGCGACCCCCTCGGCGCCGACCGCCGCGGCGAACGCCGCGAAGTCGACCTCGGGAATCAGCATCGGCTCCTCGGCGAGACCTTTGAGCCCGTACAGGTGAACCTCGGCGCCGTACGCGGCGTCGTTCCACACCACCGCGCAGCCGCGACCGCCGGCAGCCCGCACGGCTGACTCCAGATCGGCGATCGCCATCAGGCCGCCGCCGTCTCCGGTGGTCAGGACGATGGTCGATTCCGGCCGTGCGCGCGCTGCGCCGACGACACTCGGCCATCCCTGGCCGATCGCCTGGAAGGCGGTGCCGACCATCATCATGCGATCGGGCGCCGCGACGGGCCAGTACATGTTGGCCCAGCCGATGAAGTGCCCGCCGTCTGAGACGACGATGCGGTCCTCGGGCAGAAGTTCGGCGATGCGGCGGGCGGCCGAGCGGGGATCGATGCGGCCGTCCGGGGCCAGATCGTCGCCGGCGTCATACGCACGTTCCGCCGCCGCGTCGACTGTCTCCCGCCACGACACTCCTGCGAAGCTCGTGCGGCTGAGCCGGCCGACCAGAGCTTCCGCAACCACTCGGGCATCGCCTCGCACGAAGCCGCCCACGTGGGCGTGCGTCGCAGCCGGTGCGACATCCACCTGGAACACCCGGGTTCCCGGAGCGAACAGCTCGCCGAAGCGCATCGTGAACTGATTGAGCGCGGCGCCGAAGACGACCACGACGTCGGCATCGTGAACCAGCGACATTGCTCCGTCTGCGCCGAATCCGCCGGTGACGCCCAGATCGAATTCCGCAGCGGGGAACACGCCTCGCCCGAGGGCGGTGGATGCTGTCAGCGCACCGGTCGCGTCAGCCAGAGCCCCGAGGGCCTCGCCTGCTCCCGAGAGCCACGCGCCGCGTCCGGCGAGTAGGAACGGCCGCTTCGCATCGCGCAGCGCAGCAGCGATCTCATCCAGCATCCCTTCGGCAAATGCGCCCTCTGGCTCAGGGGCGGAGGGCACGCGGGGGGAAGGGACGTCCGGGACCGGCCCCGCCTCTCGCGAGGCGACGTCGTAGGGGATCGCAAGCACGACCGGCACGCGGTAGGTGAGGGCGTGTTCGATGGCGATGACCGTTGTCGCCGCGGCATCCGCATGTCCGACCGTGTAGGTGCGGGCGCCGACCGCCGAAGCCAGTGCGATCTGATCCACATCCCACGGGCGCGGGCCAGACGTCGGCCCATCGCCGACGACCAGAACGAGCGGAACGCGCGCCTGCACGGACTCCGCGAGAGCCGTCAGCGTATTAGTGAAGCCCGCGCCGTACGTCGCCGTCCCCGCAGCGATACGGCCGGAGGCACGGTAGTGGGCATCAGCCGCGACGACCGCACCCTGCTCATGTCGTACCGCGGTGAATTCCGCTGTGGTCTCGCGCTCCAAGGCATCGAGGAAGTAAGCGTTGCCGTTGCCCATCACGCCGAAGACGGCATCAATGTGCTGAGCAAGAGTGAGAGCGACGTGTGCGGAAACCGAGGGCATGGCAAGCCTTTCGAGACGGTATCGGTGAAGGATTCCGTATGTGTCTCGCGCATCGCATCGCTGCGACGTCGGCGTCGTGCCCATTTTTCGAGCACCGGCTCGGCCGGACGACTCGATTCTACTGCCGCTGGCCAAACCGCTGCTGAGCATGCGGCCCCGCTACGCTGGGGACCACCTTGACCTCACCGGGACGGCCTGACTATGACAACCTCGACCTCATCATTCCTGCAGCGATTGCAGCACGCTTCGCGCACAGGCGTGATCACTCTTGAGAGTGCCGCTCTGCTGGTCGGCGCCGTGTTCTTCGCTCTCGGCTTCCTCGTCGCGCTCATCATCTTCTGGGGGCGCGAACTCAGCATCACGGGAGCAGGCTCGATCGGTATGTACGCCGCAATCGGCGGTGCGGTGGTCGCGGTTCTCTCCGTGCTGCTGGGCAGGTACGTCGTGGCGCGCGAAATCGGCATGAAGACCCGTGCGGACGGGCTGAAGATGCACGATGATCGCCTGCGCTGGTACGACATCGCCGCGATCGCGCTCGCTTACGCATCGACGGCATTCCTGGGATGGTGGGGCGTCTCTTCGCTGCTCGAACTCAGTTTCACTGGCGCTCCGGTCTTCGACTTTCCCGGAGCGATCCTGGTCGCCGTCGCTTTTGCGCTGACCGCATACATCTGCTTCCTGAGCTCCGCATCGCTGACACCGATGACGCTGTCGCTCGTGCTGGCGATCTTCCTGGTCGTGGGCGCGTTCGCCAGCATGCTCACGGCCACCGACGCGCACTGGTGGCAGGACAACCTCTCGGCATTGGGCATGGCCAGCAACGACTCGTCGTGGGTCTTCAACGGAACCGTGATCGTTGCCGGCGTCATCGTGACGATCATCGCGCGCTATGCGACCTCGGAGCTGCCCGTCGGAGACCCGAAGGCCATCCGCCGGCGCCACGTCGTGCGCATCGGTCTCATCCTCATGGGCATCTTCCTCACCTGCGTGGGCATCTTCCCTGTCGACAAGTTCTTCCTCGTGCACAACACCGTGGCCACCGGCATGGTGGTGTCGTTCGGCATCGTGGTCATCGCACTGCCGTGGCTGGTGCCGTCGGTCTCTAAGGTGTTCGTCACACTCGGATACATCTATGTTGCGGTGATCATGCTCGTGGTGATCTTCTTCGCGACGGGCTACTACAACCTCACCGCCGTCGAGCTGATCGCCGCGATCCTCATCTTCAGCTGGATCATCGTGTTCCTGCGGGCGACCGCAGAAACTGCGTCAGCAGACGAAGAGGTCGTACGCCTCTGACGAGGTCCCTGATGTGCACCGTGCCCGATGAGACTGCCCCCGAAGCGGATTCCTCCCGTCTGACCGAGCTGCTCGGCGTGCTCTCGACGCTCAGCACCGAGGCGGTGACCACCGAGCGCGGCGACCTCGACCTGCAGGGCACCGTCGAGCTCGTGCATCAGATGAATCAAGAAGATCAGCGCGTGCCCGTCGCTGTCGCCGAGCGCGCCGATGTCATCGCGCTGGCCGTCGACGGTATCACCGCACGCTTCCGCCGCGGTGGTCGCCTCATCTACATCGGCGCAGGAACTGCCGGACGCATCGGCGTACTCGACGCGAGTGAGTGTCCGCCGACGTTCGGGACCGAGCCCTCGATGGTGGTCGGTCTGATCGCGGGTGGCGAGAGGGCGATCCGCAACGCCGTCGAGAATGCCGAAGACGATGCGGATGCTGCGCCGCAGGCGCTGCGCGAACTCGAACTCACCCATCGTGACACGGTCGTGGGCATCTCGGCATCCGGGCGCACGCCCTACGTCATCGGCGGGCTCGAATACGCACGCGGCGTCGGCGCGCTCACGGTGGCGATCTCGTCGAACGCGCATTCCGAGATCGGAGCCGTGGCGGAGATCGCGATCGAGGTCGTCACAGGTCCCGAGTACATCTCCGCTTCGACGCGCCTGAAATCGGGCACCGCGCAGAAGCTCGTCGTCAACATGCTGACCACGCTGTCGATGATCAAGCTCGGCAAGACCTATCGCGGTGTGATGGTCGACCTCATCGCGACGAACGAGAAGCTGCACGCGAGGTCCGTCCGCACTGTCGCGCAGCTCTCGGGGGCCGGGATCGAGGAATCGTCGACCGCGCTGCGCGCGGCGGATGGCTCGGTGAAGCTCGCTGTGCTCATGCTGGTGACCGGCGCTGACCCGGAGCGCGCGAAGGCTGCGCTGGCGGATGCTGACGGGATCCTGCGCGAGGCGATCGCCGCGCTCGCCTGACGGCGACCGCTCAGCTGATCCGAATTTTGAACCCGTCATCGCTCGCGGCGAGCTCGACCTGCGTGAGGTCATCGACGTGATGCGCCGGGCCGAATGACGGTGCGTGCGGTCCGACGCCGATGACTGTCATACCGGCGTCGATCCCCGCGCGAATACCCGCGCCGGAGTCTTCGAAGACGACGCAGTCGGCAGCGGCGATGCCGAGAGCGGATGCGGCGAGCAGGAAGCCCTCCGGATCGGGCTTGCTGTTCGAGACGCGCTCCGCGGTGATCGCGAGTGTGGGGATCTGCAGTCCGGCAGCGCCCATCCGGGCGTTCATGAGCGCGACGTCGGCGGAGGTGACGATCGCGTGGGGCACGCCCTGGAGCGCACTCAGAAGCGCTGCGGCCCCGGGGATCTCGATGACGCCGTCGGTCTCGGCGCTCTCGCGGGCGAGCATCTGCTGGTTCTCTTCCAGGTTTATCGCGTGGTCACGGTCGGGAAGGAGCATCGACATGCTCTGCCAGCCCTGGCGGCCGTGGACGGTCTGGAGCACAGTGTCCTGGTCGAGGCCGTGGGGCGCTGCCCACTCCCACCACAGGCGCTCGACAACCGCGGTCGAGTCGACGAGCGTGCCATCCATGTCCAGGAGCGCGGCGCGGGCGAAGAGAGTGGTGGTCATGGATCCAGGCTAGCCGGGGTGCATCACCGCCTCGCGCTTCGCAGTATCCTGGAGGCATCCCCCGAAGCTTCACCCGGCAACTTGCGCGCCGGACGATCTTCGGTGCGCTCAGACATGCAAGGACGCAGATGAACGACTTCGCGGCACACAGTGATGACTGGAAAGCCAAGGAAGAACTCGCAGAACAGATGGTTCCCCTCGTCGGTGGACTCCGCCGTGATCGGGAGGTCGTGACCTCGCTGCACGGGCACCGACTGCTCGGACTGTCCACAACGGGCATCATCGAGCTGCACGAGCGCGTGGCGCAGCTCGGGCATGAAGAGCTCGCCCTCGAAGAGACCCTCGCGGTGCTCGAAGGGCTGCGTGAGCTGGCGCCCGGAGCGTCCTCGATCGACGTCGCGCGTCTTGTCGCGGGACGAACCGATGCACCGCTGGACGAGTACCTCCGTGAGGTGCTCGCACCGGCGATGGGCGCGACGCCCGCAGACCCCACCGACGTCGTGCTCTACGGCTTCGGCCGAATCGGACGCCTGCTCGCCCGCATCCTCATCGCGCATAACAGCGGTGGCAGCGGACTGCGCCTGCGCGCGATCGTCGTGCGACGCGGCGCGGAGAATGACCTCGTCAAGCGCGCTTCGCTGCTGCTGCGCGATTCAGTGCACGGCAAGTTCGCCGGCTCCGTCACGGTGGACGAGGACGCCGAGCAGATCATCGCCAACGGCACGCGCATTCAGGTGATCTACTCGAACGATCCGGCATCCATCGACTACACCGGCTACGGCATCCGCGACGCGATCATCGTCGACAACACCGGGCGCTGGCGCGATGAAGAGGGCCTTTCTCGTCACCTCGAGGCGAAGGGGGCGGCACGAGTGCTGCTAACCGCTCCTGGCAAGGGGAACCTGAAGAACATCGTGCACGGCATCAACGATGCGACCATCGAAGACGGCGACCGCATCGTGTCGGCGGCATCCTGCACGACCAACGCGATCACGCCGGTTCTGAAGGCCATGGACGAGGCATACGGCATCGTGCGCGGACACGTCGAGACAGTGCACTCGTTCACGAACGACCAGAACCTCATCGACAACTTCCACACCGGCGACCGACGCGGACGCTCCGCAGTGCTGAACATGGTCATCACTGAAACGGGTGCGGCGAAGGCTGTGGCGCGGGCGCTGCCAGAGCTCGAGGGAAAACTCACCGGGTCGGCGATTCGTGTTCCCACCCCTGATGTTTCGCTCGCCGTGCTCCACCTGACGCTGGAGCGGCCGGCGCAGAAGGACCAGCTCAACGACTACCTGCGCCGCGTCTCCCTGCACTCGAAGCTGCGCCAGCAGATCGACTACGTCGAGTCACCCGAAGTGGTCTCGACGGACTTCGTCGGCTCGCACCGCGCCGGCATCGTCGACGGGCTCGCAACCATCGCGAACGACCGTGACGTCGTGCTGTACGTCTGGTACGACAACGAGTACGGCTACTCGTGCCAGGTGATCCGCGTGCTCGAAGTGATGGCGGGCTCGCACCCGATCGTGCTGCCGACGCGCCGCGAGGTGACTCTGGAAGTCTGAGGGTCTCGCGCCGCGCTGCCCGCCGTTTCCTCGGCGCGCGGGCGAAAACGGCTAGCGCCTACTCGGCGGCGTGGCGGTCGAGGAACGAGTAGACCTCGCTGGCGTCCACACCGGGGAACGCGCCTCGGGGGAGCGGCGAGAACATGTGGGTGTGCACGCGCGCGCTCGGCCACGAGCGTCCTGCCCAGTGCCCGGCGAGCTCGGGGGAGGGCAGACGGCAGCATGCCTCATCCGGGCACGTCGACACGGCGCGATCAGCGGTCTCCCTTCCGCGCCACCAGCGTGCGTCGTCGAATGGCACGCCCACGGTGACCGAGTATTCGCCGTCGCTGCCTGATCCGGTCTGTGTCGCACACCAGAAGGTCCCCGACGGAGTGTCCGTGTACTGGTGGCGCTCAGTCGTGCGGTTCTGCTGCGTGAAAGCCGCCCGCGCCTGGAACTTGCGGCACACCGGCTGCCCCTCCACTGCACCGGTCACGTCCATCGGCAGAGGCAGATCGTCGTTCTCGTACACGCGAGTGATCGCACCGGTCTGGTCGACCCGCAAGAAGTGCAGTTTCATGCCGAGGCGCTCGGTCATGAGGTTGGTCATGCGCATGCCTGCGGCCTCGTGCGTGACACCGAATGCGTCGCGAAAGTCCTCGACAGCGAGATTGCGGTCCTTCTTCGCCTGCTGCAGAAAGGCGACACCCGCAGTCTCGGGGATCAGGCACGCCGCTGCGAAGTAGTTGATCTCGAGACGCTGCTGCAGGAAGTCGGCGTAGTCGGTCGGCGGCTTGTGGCCGAGAAGGCGGTGCGCCATCGCCTGGAGTGCCATTGAGCGCAGGCCGTGACCACCTGGAATGGATGCCGGTGGCAAGTAGATCCGGCTGTTCTCGAGGTCGGTGACCGAGCGGGTGGATTTCGGCAGATCGTTCACGTAGATCAGCTCGAAGCCGAGCTTCTCGGCCATGATGATCACGGTGCGGTGGGTGAGTGCACCGCTGACGTGCCCGGCAGACTTGAGCTGCTTCTCTGCCAGCTTCTCGATATCGCCGATGTAGTTGTTCTGCGCGCGCATGCGCAGCCGCAGCTCGGTGTTCGCGCGCCTGGCCTCTTCCGGAGTCGCAATGGCTTCGCGCTCGCGGCGCTGCAGCTCACGGTGCAGGCCGAGGATCGACTCGATGGTCTCGTCCGGCATGCCTTTCGACACGCGCACGGGGTCGATGCCGAGCTGGCGGAACACCGGGCTCGCCTGCGCCTTCTCCAATTCGATCTCCAGCGCTGCGCGCCGGTTCGGCGGCTCGTCGGAGATGAGGTCCGAGACTTCGGTGCCGGTCGCCTGCGCGATGGCCTGCAGCAGGGAGAGCTTGGGCTCGCGCTTGCCGTTCTCGATGAGGCTCAGCTGGGAGCCCGCGACGCCGACCCGCGCGCCGAGTTCGTCGAGGGTGAAGCCCTGAGCCACGCGGTGGTGGCGGATGCGGTGTCCGAGAGTCGTGAGATGGATGCCGGAGCTGCTCATTCCTTGATCATAGCGAAAGAAACGCATTTCTTTAGAGCCGAATCGACCGAAAGTGCCCGCCTACGTTGCGCAGAATGGAGGCATACACCGATCTCTTCGATCACCAAGGAGTAGACATGGCCATGGCTGAGACCTTCACCCCTCGCGTTCCGGCGGTTACCGCAGTGCGAACCCTGGGAGCGGCTCCAACCTATGACACGCCTGCCATGGCCGACCTTCAGGCTTGGGTGGATGAGATCGCCGAGCTCACTCAGCCCGACGCGGTGCACTGGGTCGACGGCTCTGCCGCCGAGAACGACGCGATTCTGCGCGGGCTCGTCGATGAGGGCAAGATCATCAAGCTCAACCCCGAGTGGCGTCCCGGGTCGTACCTCGCCCGCTCGCACCCGAGCGATGTCGCTCGCACAGAGGCGCGCACCTTCATCGCTTCTGCGAAAGAGAAGGACGCCGGCCCCACGAACAACTGGGCTGAGCCCACCGAGATGCACAAGAAGATGGACGAGATCTTCGAGGGCTCCATGCGCGGCCGCACGATGTACGTCGTGCCGTTCTCGATGGGCGCCGTCGGCGGTCCTCTTTCGCACATCGGCGTGCAGATCACTGACAGCGCCTACGCCGTGGCATCCATCGGCATCATGACCCGCGTCGGAGACGCGGTCACCCGTCAGATCGCCGAGGGCAAGCCGTGGGTCAAGACCGTTCACTCGGTCGGCGCCCCGCTCGCCCCGGGTGAGAAGGATGTCGAGTGGCCGTGCAGCGACGAGAAGTACATCGTGCACTTCCCCGACACTCTCGAGGTCTACTCCTACGGCTCCGGTTACGGCGGAAACGCCATCCTCGCCAAGAAGTGCTTCGCGCTGCGGATCGCGTCGGTCATCGCCCGCGACGAGGGCTGGCTCGCCGAGCACATGCTCCTGATCCGGGTCGTCGACCCCGCAGGCAAGGCCTACCACGTGGCTGCCGCCTTCCCCTCAGCGTGCGGCAAGACGAACCTGGCGATGCTGCGCCCGACCATCCCCGGCTGGAAGGTCGAGACTCTCGGCGACGATATCGCCTGGATCCGCCCTGGTGAAGACGGCCGCATGTGGGCCATCAACCCCGAGGCCGGCTTCTTCGGCGTCGCACCGGGCACGGGCGAGTCGACCAACGTCACCGCCATCGAAACGCTCTGGGGCAACACGATCTTCACGAACGTCGCGCTCCGCCCGGACGGCGATGTCTGGTGGGAGGGGCTGACCGATGCTCCGCCGGCGAACCTCATCGACTGGGAGGGCAATGACTGGACGCCCGACTCCGGTCGCCCTGCTGCGCACCCGAACTCGCGGTTCACCGTTGCCGCGGCGCAGTGCCCGCAGATCTCGGATGACTGGGAAGAGGCAGTCCCGCTCGATGTCATTCTGTTCGGCGGTCGCCGCGCGAGCAACGTACCTCTCGTCGTTGAAGCCACGGACTGGACGCACGGCGTCTTCCTCGGATCGACCATCTCTTCGGAGCGCACTGCCGCAGCTGAGGGAACCGTCGGTGAACTGCGCCGCGACCCCTTCGCGATGCTGCCGTTCTGCGGTTACAACATGGGCGATTATTTCGCGCACTGGCTGAAGGTCGGCCGGTCGCTGCGCTTCGATCGTGCCCCGCGCATCTTCCAGGTCAACTGGTTCCGTCGCGGTTCCGACGGCCGCTTCCTGTGGCCAGGATTCGGCGACAACTCCCGCGTGATCGACTGGATCATCCGTCGTATCAGCGGCGAGGTCACCGCGATCGACAGCCCGATCGGTCGCTTGCCCGTGACCTCGGACCTCAACCTCGACGGCGTGGATGTGCCTGAGAAGGACCTCGAGGAACTCTTCGAGGTGGACCCGGTGGCCTGGGCGGCCGAAGCCGACTCGACCGAGGCGTTCTACGACACCTTCGGTGACACCCTTCCGGCGGCACTGCGCACCGAGCTCGCTTCGCTGCGCTACCGCCTCGCACAAGCTTGAGGCTGCATCTGCAGTCTCACTGAGACCCGCGGCGGCGGGATGACTGGGATGACCCATGGCTGAGTGGTCCCGCCATCCTGCTGCCGCGAGATAGCCGGGCGCACGCGCCCGATCAGCCGGGCCTGTCCGGGTTCTGCTGACGTTTCGGGGGAATCAGTCAGCAGATCGGGACAGGCCCGCACCCCTGTGACCGGATATCTGCGACCGAGGTGTTGCACTCGGCGGAGCTTGTTGCGCTCGGCGGAGGTTCTGGCTGAAAAACTCCGACATGCGCAACAGCGTCCGTCAAGCGCAACAGGTGCAGGTTCGGATGCTGCGAGTCGAGGGCCTTACGCCAGCAATTGATGCCGGGCGAGATCCCGGTACAGCGGAACCTGTTCGACGAGCTCGATGTGCGTGCCGCTTCCGACGACCTCGCCGTCCTGCAGCACGACGATCAGATCACTGTCGACGACCGTCGCGAGCCGGTGGGCGATCACGACGAGCGTGCGGTCGGCAGATACGGCATCGATGGCTTCGCGCATGCGCTGCTCGTTCACTCCGTCAAGGGACGAGGTCGATTCGTCGAGCAGCAGGATCGGAGCTTCGGTCAGCAGCGCACGGGCGATCGCGAGGCGCTGGCGCTCACCGCCGGAGAGCATGACGCCGTCTTCTCCCACCGGCGTCTGAAGACCCAGCGGCCCGCGCTCGAGCACATCGCCGAGGTTCACGGCGCGCAGCACCCGCTCGCAGTCGGCATCCGTCGCGTCGGGCGAGGCCAGACGCAGATTGTCGGCGAGTGTGCCGGCGAGTGTGGGGGCATCCTGCTCGACGTAGCCGAAGTGCGCGCGCAGCTCGGCGCGCGGGTAGGTGCGGATGTCGTGTCCATCCAGGCGGATGCTGCCGCCGGTCGGGTCGTAGAAGCGCTCGACGAGAGACAGGATCGTGCTCTTGCCCGCGCCACTGGGCCCGACCAGAGCCACCCGTGCACCGCGTGGCACGTTGAACGAGACGCCGCGGAGCACGTCGTGGCCGGTGGGTGCCTCAGCATCCAATGCCTCTTCTGTGCGCTCCAGGTGCGCGTCGACCAGAAGCGTGCGGGCTTCCTTCGTCGCCGCCTCGCGTGCGGCGATGACGGCGTCGGGGTAGCGGAAGCGCACGTCGTGGAACGACAGCGCGGGTGTCGCACCGTTCGCGCTCACTGAGCCTGTCGAAGTGTCGGTCACGGATGCCGCGATCGCTGCGTCATCCTGGTCCTCGGTCGGGAGATCAAGGACCTCTTGGATGCGACCGAGTGCTCCGAGCGCCTGGTTCACCGAAGTGATCGCCCCGAAGGTCGTCGCGAGCGGCATGAGCAGCATGAACAGGAACATCACGAACGTGATGAGGGACGCCACGGTGAGTGCCCCCGCAGCGACGCGGAAGCCGCCGACTCCGAGCACGGCGAGCAGCGAGAGCTGCAGGGCGACGCCCGAGATCGGCACCACGAGCGCCGAGACTTTGGCGATGCGCACGCCGATGCCGTACGCATCCTTCGCGAGCCCTGAGACCGCCTCTGTCTCGCGTTCGGTCGCCCCTGACGCCCGCACGGTGCGGATCGAGCCGACAGCGCGTTCGACGGCAGATGCCAGTTCGCCGACCTTCACCTGCTGAGCGGATGATGCCGTGCGGATGCGTCCGCCGAGGACCACGACGACGGTAAGTGAGATGCCGACGACCACCACGATGATCAGCAGCAGGATGGGGTCGATGATGAGCATCGCGATCAGTGCGCCGACGAAGAGGACCGTGCTGCCGACGGCATCCGCCAGTCCTTGGGTGAGCACGGCGTACAGCAGTGTCGTGTCGGTGCCGACGCGTGAGACGAGGTCACCGGTGCGGCGGGCGTCGAACTCGCGGACCGGCAGGTGCAGGATACGGGCGATGAGCTGGCGGCGGCTGGAATGCACGACGGCCGTTCCCGTGCGCTGCAGCAGGTAGTGCTGGTATCCCGAGATGACGGAGGAGATCACCACGAACCCGACGAGCGCCCACACGAGCATGCCCAGGGTCTGATTCGTCTGCACGGCGCTGATCACCTGTCCGACCAGCAGTGGCTGCACGAGTGAGGTGGCGGCGCCGACGACGCTGAGCACCGCGACGACGATCAGCGTGCGCTTGTGCTCGAAGAGGAAGGGGAGAAGCTGACGGAACGTGGCGCGCGGGCCGTCGTGCGGCGCACCGCGTCCGCGTCGGCGAGTGGGCGCCGTACGAGACATGCGAGACCTCGATCTGAGTAAAAGGGGTTACCTACGACCGTACTTCCTCCAGATAGGCGCGCGTTGACAGCGAGCGGGCAGAATGGACGGATGCTGACACCGCCCAAGCTCGTTCCCGGTGACCGCGTCGCCGTCCTCTCGCCATCCTTCGCCGCCCCTGCGGTGGCACCAGAGCTGCACGAGCAGGCGCTGCGGCGGCTCACCGAGCTGACGGGTCTTGTTCCGGTTGAGTACCCCACCACCCGTCAGCTCGGAGCGAGCCCCGAAGCACGCGCGGCCGATGTCAATGCGGCGTTCGCCGATCCGAGCATCCGGGCGATTCTCGCCACGATCGGCGGGGACGACCAGATTCTCGTGGTCCCGCATCTGGATGCCGCATTCGCGATCGCCGACCCGAAGCCGTTCATCGGCTACAGCGACAATACGAACATCCTCGACTGGCTATGGCACCACGGTGTGGAGGGCTTCTACGGCGGGTCGACCGCCGTGCATCTCGGCCCAGGTCCCGCTGTCGATGACATCCACCTGCGGTCCCTGCGCGCAGCCCTTCTCGACGGTGGCGAGATCGAGCTCACCGAACCTGGGGAGTCCGAAGACGTGGGCAAGCGTTGGGAAGATCCGCGCGCGCTCACCGAATACGGCGACAGGATCCCGACCGACCAGTGGACCTGGGCGGGCCCCGCGGAGCGCGTCGAAGGCCGCACCTGGGGCGGATGTCTCGAGGTGCTCGACGGGCTCGCCTTCGTGGACCGTCTGCCGCCCGCAAGCGAGCTCGAAGGCGTGATCCTGCTCCTGGAGACCAGCGAGGAGCGTCCGCCGGCTGGATGGGTTGCACGTTGGCTGCGCGGACTGGGGGAGCGCGGCATCCTCGCGGCTGTCGCCGGAGTCATCGTCGCCCGCCCGCCGGTCAGCGACTTCGAGTTCCTCCCGTCCGCGGCCGAGGCAGACGCACTGCGCGCCGCCCAGCGTGACGTCGTGATCGAGACGGTCGCCCGCTACAACCCGGATGCTGTCGTGTGCGTCGGTGTGCCGTTCGGGCACACCCGGCCGCAGTGGATCGTGCCCTACGGCGGCCGGATGGTGCTCGACGGCGCGCAGCAGAAGGTGTTCGCCCGCTACTGATTGCGCTGTACAGCCCTGCCGATCAGGTCCAGAGAACAGCGATACCGGCGTTGACGAGCGTCAGCACGCCGACGAGCCAGAACAGGGCCGGTGCGACATTCTGGTTCTTGCGCTGCTTGCTGAGGCCAATGCCGAGAAGGGCACCGATGATGAGCAGGATCACGAGCTTGGTGCCGATCTTGGCGTAGTTCATCTCGACGCCCTCTGGTAGACCCCACGGGGCGGCGAGGATGAGACCGCCGACGGCCGCAATCGCCATACCGGTGTTCATCAGGCTGGTGAACTGGCGCTTGCCTCCGAAAGCCTGCACGGCCCACGATCCGAAGAGCGTGGCGAAGCCGATGAGGTGGACGAAAAGAACGATGTGGCGCAGGGTCTCCATGCCCTCACCCTAGCCGCGAAGAGCCCTGGCGACCAACGCTGTCCGCAGCGCGGCATCCGCGGCCTCAGCGCCCTTGTCCTCCTTCGATCCTTCCAAGCCTGCCCGGTCCAGCCCCTGCCGTTCATCGTCGAGAGTGAGCACGCCGAATCCGACTGGCTTTCCGGCATCCAGGGAGACGCGCGTGAGCCCGTCGGTGGTCGCCGCCGACACGTACTCGAAGTGAGGAGTGCCGCCTCGGATGATGACGCCCAGTGCGACCACAGCATCCGCCCCGCCAGCGAATGCCGCCTGCGCGGCGATGGCGAGTTCGAAGGACCCGGGAACGCGCACGGTGTCGAAAGACGCTCCGGATGCTGCGAGCACGCGCTCGGCGCCGGCGATCAGTCCGTTCGTGATGACGTCATGCCAGGTGCCGGCGATGACGATGACGCGCAGACCTGTGCCGTCGATCTTCTCGGTAGGGGAGGGAGCTCCGACGCCGCTCATGCGTTGTCCTTTCCTGCGGCGAGGGCCGCGGCGAGTTCGTTCTCACCGATGATGTGGCCCATGCGATCGCGCTTGGTCTCGAGGTACTGGTGGTTGTTGGGTCCGACGCCGACGATCAGCGGCACCTGCTCGATGACATCGAGGCCGAGCTCGCGAAGCTTGCTCACCTTGTCGGTGTTGTTGGTCATCAGACGCACCTTCGACACGCCCAGGTCGCTGAGGATGCCGGCGGCTGCGGCGTATTCGCGCGCGTCGGCGGGGAGTCCGAGGGCGAGGTTCGCATCGACGGTGTCGAGGCCGTCCTCCTGCAGACTGTACGCGCGCAGCTTGTTGATCAGGCCGATGCCGCGTCCTTCGTGGCCGCGCATGTAGATGACGACGCCGCCGTCTTGCTCGATCGCGTCGAGTGCGGCATCCAGCTGCGGCCCGCACTCGCACTTCAGCGACCCGAAGGCTTCTCCGGTCAGGCACTCGGAGTGCACGCGCACGAGCGCAGTCTCGCCGAGCTCGCCCGAGACGACCGCGATGTGGTCGGTTCCGGTGACGCGATCCTTGTACGCGAGGAAGCGGAACGTGCCGTGCTCGGTCGGCACAGTGGCATCCGCTCGCAGGCTCACCCGGCGGCGGCCACTGCGCGAGGAGGAGATCGGCTCGGAGAGCGGGTCGATCACGTTCAGGTGCGCGATGAGCTGTTCGATCGTGATGACCGGGATGCTGTTGCTCCGCCCGAGCTCCTGTAGCCCGGGCAGACGCATCATGCTGCCGTCCTCGGCGACGACCTCGGCGATCGCCCCGATGGGGTGCAGCCCCGCGAGCTTCATGAGGTCGACGGCGGCCTCGGTGTGGCCGCTGCGCTCCCGCACGCCCCCATCGACAGCGCGCAGCGGCAGAACATGGCCGGGGCGGATGACGCTCGTTGCCGTGGACTCCGGGTCTGCGAGAACGTTCAGAGTGTGCGCACGGTCGGAGGCGCTGATGCCGGTCGTGACGCCCTCGGCGGCGTCGACACTCACGGTGTACGCGGTGGAGCGGGCATCCTCGTTGGCCTCGACCATCGGCGGAAGGTTCAGATGATCGGCCAGATCAGAAGGCATCGGGGCGCAGATGAAGCCGGACGACCAGCGCACGGTCCACGCGACCCATTCGGGGGTGGCGAGCTCGGCCGACAGGATGATGTCACCCTCATTCTCGCGATCCTCATCATCGGCGACGATGACAGGGCGACCTGCCTTCAGCGACTCGAGAGCTTCTTCGATGGTGGACAGGCTCATCGCGAGCCTCCTTCCGGAGCGGCCCGGAACGCCAGAAGGCGCTCGACATGACGGGCGAGGATATCTGTTTCGAGGTTGACGCGGTCGCCGATGACGCGGCGTCCGAGGGTGGTGGCGACAAGGGTCTCGGGAATGAGGGAGACCTCGAGCCAGTGTGATTCTGCGCCGGCATCGCTCACCGCGCTGACGGTGAGGGAGATGCCATCGATCGAGATCGACCCCTTGTCGACGACGAGCGGTGCGAGGTCTGCGGGGAGCGAGACGCGCAGCACGCTCCACTGGTCGCCGGGTCGGACATCGATCACGACACCGGTGCCGTCCACATGTCCCTGCACGATGTGCCCGCCGAGGCGGGCGCCGACCGGCATCGCCTTCTCGATGTTGACTGCCGTTCCCACAGCTGCCGTCGCCAACGCCGAGACGTTGAGCGTCTGCTTCATGACGTCGACGGTGAAGGTGTCTGGTGAAGAATCGACCACGGTCAGGCAGACCCCCGAGACAGCGATCGACTCGCCGTGCACGGCATCGTGCGCGGCCTTCGCCGCGCGCACCGTCAGACGCCAGCCGTCGCCGGACGGCACGATAGCGGTGATCTCGCCGATCTCTTCGATGATTCCGGTGAACATCAGTGGGTTCCTTCCTGGGGTCCGTCGTCGATGACGTGCGCGATCACGAGCAGGTCCGCGCCGAGCGGCTTCCACTCGTCGACGGCAAGGCGCCGCGCCGCGCCGATGGTCGGGACGCCGATATCGGTGAGAGCCAGGCGATCGCCGCCGAGCAGCACCGGGGCGATATAAGCGAGGACGCGGTCGGCGAGACCCGCGGCGATGAACGAGCTGGCAAGAATCGGACCGCCCTCGACGAAGACGCTCTGGATGCCGCGGGCATGAAGATCGGCGACGACGGCGTGCAGATCGTGTGTGTCGTAGAACAGCGGTTCATGCGGATGGCTGCGCAGTGCGGCATCCTCAGGCGTCGTGCGCGAGCCGATCACCACGGGGATCGGTTGATGGTCGTACAGGGCATCCCCGTTGCGAGCTGTGAGCGCGGGGTCATCAGCGAGCACGGTGCCGGTGCCGACGATGATCGCTCCCGCGGCGGACCTGCGGCGGTGCACGTCGGCGCGCGCATCGGAGCCGGTGATCCACTGGCTGGTGCCGTCTGAGGCGGCCGCACGACCGTCGAGACTCTGCGCCCACTTCACCGTGATGTGCGGGCGTCCCAGGCGATGCGCGGTCAGCCAGTCGGAGATCAGGGTGTCGACGGCATCCTTCTGCTCTCCGGACTGCACTTCGATGCCGGCGGTACGCAACCGCTCGGCGCCTCCGCTCGATGCGTCACCTGGGTCGCTCTCGGCGTAAACGACGCGCGCGATGCCCGCGTTGATCAGCGCGAGCGCGCAGGGACCCGTGCGTCCGGTGTGGTTGCAGGGCTCGAGAGTGACGACCGCTGTCGCCCCGCGAGCGGCACCGTCTTCGAGCTTCGAGAGCGCGTCGACCTCAGCGTGCGGGGTGCCGGCGCCACGGTGCCAGCCCTCGGCGATGACGTCGCCAGCAGGGGAGAGGATCACCGCACCGACCTGCGGATTGACACCGCGAGGACCGCGGGCGGCGAGTTCGATCGCGCGCGTCATCGCGTGGCGCTCTGCTCCGGTCACTGCCATCCGTCGTCCTTCGGTCTGGCTCCGGGGATGACAGAAGTCGCGCTTGCGCGCATCGTGCTGCCTCTCTTCCGGACTAGCGAGATCTCTCTCGCATCACCGTCGGTCCCGGAATTCCACCGGATCAGCACTTCGGAATCCGAAGCGCTCGCGGACTGTCACCGCCGGTTCGGATTCTCACCGACCCCGGAGCACGTTGATGCTCAGTGTAGTCAACGCGCGAGTGCTGGATTCATTCCGCGTCGCACGAGGTCATTTGAGCAACCGCGACAAGCGCCGGTCCGCGAGGATCTTGCCGTCGGTCTGGCATGTCGGGCAGTACTCCAGCGAGCGGTCGGCGAAGAACACGCTGCGGACAGTGTCGCCGCAGACCGGGCAGGCTTCGCCCCGGCGTGCGTGCACACGGAACCCGGAACGCTTGGCGTCTTTGAGGTCGGCCGGTGGTTTGCCGGATGCTGTCGACACGGCATCCTTCAGCGTGCTCTGCATCGCGTCGTAGAGCCGGTCGACCTCGGTCGGATCGAGCGTGCCGCTGATCGCATACGGCGACATCTTCGCCGCGTGCAGGATCTCATCGCTGTAGGCGTTTCCGATGCCCGCGATGACGCTCTGGTCGCGCAGCAGCCCCTTGATCTGCATCCGCTTGCCCTCGAGAAGCGCCGCGAACGCGTCGCGGGTGAAATCGGTGCTGAGCGGTTCGGGACCGAGTCGCGCGATACCGGGGACATCCTGCGGGTCGCGCACGACGTAGACGGCCAGCGACTTCTTCGTGCCCGCCTCGGTGAGGTCGAAGCCGCTGTCGTCATCGAGGGCGATGCGCAGCGCGATCGGGGATTTGCCCGGCTTGATCAGTGTCGTCGGCAGCAGCTCGTACCAGCGCAGCCAGCCCGCTTTCGCGAGATGGAACACCAGATGCAGCTCATCTCCGCAGGAGAGGACGACGAATTTACCCTGTCTGCTCGCCGCAGTGATCGTCGCGCCGTGCAGGGCGGTGTTCGGCGGATCGTAGGTCTTCAGTGCCGCGATCTCGCCGACGCTGGTGCGTGTGATCGCGTGCCCGACTGCGCGCTCGCCGAGGAAGTCGACGAGCCCCTGCACCTCAGGCATCTCGGGCATGCGCCCATCCTGCCACTGCCGTCGGACGTTCGGGGATCAGTTCCGTCCGGAGCTCTCGCGCACGATCAGCTCGTAATCGATGTCGACGTTCGTCGGTTCCAGGTCATTGTCATCGAGCAGCGCGAGCAGCGAATCGACGGCCTGATCAGCAATGGCCTGCTTGTTCGGCGCGATCGTCGTCAGTGACGGAACGGAGAACTCTGCCTCTTGCACGTCATCGATCGAAGCGATCGCGACGTCGTCGGGTATGCGCACGCCCAGGTTGGCGAAGGCTCGGATCGCACCGAAGGCGAGAAGGTCGGTGAAGCAGACGAGAGCGTCGAAGCGAGTGCCGCCCTGCCATGCCTGCACGATGCCCTCCAGCCCTGCCTGCCTTCCGAAACGGTCGGTGTACAGCACGAGGTCGGGGTCGAAGGGCACGCCTGCATCGTCGAGTGCCTGGCGGTAGCCGCTGAACCGGAGGCGCGAGCTGCGGTAGACGTCGGAGTGATATGCGCCGAGCGTGGCGATGCGTCGATGGCCGCGCTCGAGCAGGTGCCGGGTGATGTCCGCGGTCGCTGCCACGTTGTCGATGGCGATGTTCGTGTAGCGCGAGCTCGAGATCTGCTCGCCGATGAGCACGGTGGGCACACTAGGGGGAGTGCGGTAGAGCTCGTCCTGCTCCATCGACATCGGCGAGAAGACAAGCCCGTCGACGATGTGCGAACCGAGGTCGCGGAGGGCTCGTACCTCGTTCTCGCGGATGCCGCCGGTCTGCGTGGCGATGACGGTATAGCCACGCTTCTGCGCGGCGATCTCGACCAGTTCGCTGAGTTCGGCGAAGTAGGGCTGGGAGAGCTCGGGCACTGCGAAGCCGAGGATCCGCGTGCGTCCCTGGCGCAGGCGGCGAGCGGAGATGTTCGGACGGTATCCCAGCTCGTCGATCGCGGCGAGCACACGCTGGCGGGTGGTGTCGCGCACATGAACGAAGTCGTTCACGACATTGGAGACCGTGCGCGGCGAGACGCCGGCGAGCTTCGCCACGTCGGTCATGCTCGCGCTCATTCGTCCTCCTTGAGCGGCACGGGCCATTCCGTCGGCGTGCGGTCATCCGATGCCAGCAGGCCTGCCATCCACCCGTCGTCGCGCCCGCGTGTGCTCGTCAGCCCTTGGCGGATGGTGCCCTCGTAGCGGAATCCGAGCGCGCGGGCGGTGCGGGCTGAGGGGATGTTTCCCACCACCGCGCGCCAGGTGATGCGCGCGAGCCCGAGTTCGGCGAACCCCCACTCGATGACAGCGCGGGATGCCTCGACCATGAAACCCTGGCGCCGCGCCGCAGCCGTCGCCCAGTAACCGAGTTCGGTCGAACCGCCCGCGTCGTGCGCCGTGATGTGATGCAGACCGACGACGCCGACAAGTGTGCCGTCGGCGTAGATGCCCCAGATGGTCTGGCTCTCATCCGCCCACCACTGGGCGATCAGCTCGACGAAACCTTCGGCGTCAGCTCGCGTGTAGGGGCTCGGAACGGTCGTCCAGCGGGGGATCTCCGGATCCTGGCAGGCCTCGAAAATCGCGTCCACGTCATCTGCGGTGGGAGCGCGCAGGACGAGTCGATCGGTGTGCAGGGTGATCGGTTCCATCGTGACAGGGTACTGGTGTCTGAGGCGCCCATTAGACTCACCTGGTGACTGTTCCCGGGATTCTGCGCGCCTTGGAAGAGGCAACCCTGTACCACGACGCCCTCACCTGGGCGCAGACCGATGCCGACCTCGGGCTCGTCGACGGACTCGATGCTCCGACGATCGCTGGTCTCCTCGCCAAGCGCACGAGCGCCGGGCATCCGGCATCTCTTCTCGTCGTCGCACCGACCGGGCGCCGCGCCGAATCGCTGGCCGCAGCTCTCGGGTCTTTCATTCCCGATGCGGAGATCCTCAGCTTCCCCGCCTGGGAGACACTGCCCCACGAACGACTCAGCCCGAGCGCCGACACGGTCGGCCGGCGACTGGACACCCTGCGCCGCATCACGACGTGGTCCGGCGAGCGTCCGCTCATCGTCGTTGCCTCCGTGCGTGCGGCCCTTCAGCCGATCGCGGGCAACCTCGGAGACACTGCTCCTCTCGCGCTCGCGCTGCGGGGACGAGGTCTCGAGCTCGATGACGCCGTCGAGCAGCTCGTCGAGCGGGCCTATACGCGGGTGGACATGGTCTCTCGTCGTGGCGAGTTCGCTCTGCGCGGCGGCATCCTCGACGTCTTCCCGCCGACGAGCGAACATCCGTACCGCGTGGAGTTCTTCGGTGACGAGATCGACCAGATCCGCGCGTTCTCGGTCGCTGACCAGCGGTCGCTGCCAGGCGATATCGAGCTCGTCGAACTCCCGGCGACCCGAGAGCTGCTGCTGACGGCTGAGGTGCGCGACAAGGCACGGTCGCTCATCGCGGGCTTTCCTGCCATCGCGGGAATGCTCGAGAAGATGTCAGAGGGCATTCCTGTCGAAGGTATGGAGTCGCTGCTGCCAGCTGTCGCCGGACCCCTCAGGTCTCTCGCCGAGTACTTCGCGCCCGGTACTGCGGTCGCCCTCGTCGACCCTGAGCGAGCCACCGCCCGCGCCCAGAGCCTCGGTGAGACGAACCGCGAGTTCCTGGATGCTGCGTGGAGCGCGGCGACGTCCGGAGCATCCGCCCCCATCGATCTCGGCGCCGGGGACTTCCTCAGCGTCGCGAGGCTTCGCGAGATCGTCCGGGAGCGCGATGGCGTCTGGTGGCGGTTCAGTCCCTTCGCGAGCGATGACGACGATGCCGCCAACATCGACGCGTCGATCATCCCGTCCTTCCATGGCAACGTCGATGGCGCGATCGACTTCGTCGCAGCCCGCCTCGCCGATGCGTGGCGAGTTGTGGTCGTGGCATCCGGAACCGGGCTCGTCGACCGCGCCCGTGACGTCCTCTCGGAGCGGGGGCTGGCTGCCCGCCCCGTCGAGACGCTGACGGATGCGCCGGATGCCGGTGTCGCAACCCTCGTGCTCGGATCTCTGGAGTCCGGATTCCAGGTGCCGGAGGCGAAGCTCGCCGTCCTCACCGACAACGAGTTCTACGGTCGCACGATCGGCGGCGACCAGCGCGTCGTGAAGAAGCTCGCCTCGCGGCGCCGCAACGTCGTCGACCCGCTGCAGCTGAAGAACGGCGACTATGTCGTGCATGCCACACACGGCATCGCGAAGTTCGTCGAGATGACTCAGCGTGAGGTCTCCACCGGCGGACGAAATGCCACCAAGACCACGCGTGACTACCTCGTGCTCGAGTACGCGCCGTCGAAGCGCGGCTATCCCGGTGACAAGCTCTACGTGCCCACAGACCAGCTCGACCTGCTCTCGAAGTACGTCGGCGGTGAAGCACCGAGCCTGTCGAAGATGGGCGGCAGCGACTGGTCGGCGGCCAAGAGCAAGGCACGCAAGGCGGTCCGCGATATCGCGGTCGAGCTCGTGAAGCTGTACTCGGCCCGTATGGCGGCGAAGGGCTACGCGTTCTCGCCGGACACGCCGTGGCAGCGCGAGCTCGAAGAGGCGTTCCCGTTCGCCGAAACACCCGATCAGCTGCAGACGATCGATGAGATCAAGGCAGATATGGAGCGGCCGATTCCGATGGATCGTCTGCTCTCGGGCGACGTCGGCTTCGGCAAGACCGAGGTCGCAGTGCGCACCGCGTTCAAGGCGATTCAGGATGGCAAGCAGGTCGCCATGCTCGTGCCGACCACGCTGCTGGTGAAGCAGCACCTCGAGACCTTCACCGAGCGCTTCGCCGGATTCCCCGTGAAGGTCAAGGCGCTCTCGCGCTTCCAGACCGATAAGGACGCCAGGCTGACGCTCGAGGGGCTCCTGGACGGTTCGGTCGACATGGTCATCGGCACCCACCGCATCCTCACCGACCAGGTGATGTTCAAGGACCTCGGGCTGCTGATCATCGACGAGGAGCAGCGCTTCGGCGTCGAGCACAAGGACAAGCTGAAGAAGCTGAAGACCAACGTCGACATCCTGGCGATGAGCGCGACACCGATCCCGCGCACGCTCGAGATGGCGGTCACGGGGATTCGTGAGATGTCGACGCTTGCGACGCCGCCGGAGGACCGGCATCCGATCCTCACCTTCGTCGGTCCACGAAGCGACAAGCAGATCGCCGCCGCGATCCGGCGCGAGATCCTCCGCGAAGGACAGGTCTTCTTCGTGCACAACCGGGTGCAATCGATCCAGCGCGTGGCGAGCGAGCTTGCTGAGCTCGTGCCGGAGGCGCGCATCGCCGTCGCCCACGGGCGGATGGGCGAGCACCAGCTCGAGCAGGTCGTCGATGATTTCTGGGAGCGCAAGTACGACGTGCTCGTGTCGACGACGATCGTCGAGACCGGACTCGACATCTCCAACGCCAACACGATCATCATCGACAAGGCCGACAAGTACGGTCTCTCGCAGCTTCACCAGCTGCGAGGCCGCGTGGGCCGTGCGCGCGAGCGCGCCTACGCGTACTTCCTCTACGACGATGCCAAGCCGCTCTCCGAGACAGCCGCTGACCGGCTGCAGACCATCGCGATCAACAACGACCTCGGCTCGGGTATGCAGGTCGCACTGAAGGACCTCGAACTGCGCGGGGCGGGCAACATGCTCGGCGGAGAACAGGCCGGTCACATCGCCGGTGTCGGGTTCGACCTCTACCTGCGCATGGTCGGCGAGGCCGTGGCGAACTTCCGCGGTGAAGACACCGGAGAAGACATCGAGCTTCGGATGGAGCTCCCGGTGGATGCTCGTATCCCCGAGACCTACATCGACAGCGAGCGGCTGCGCCTGGAGGCCTATCAGAAGCTGTCAGCCGCAGCAGCTCTCAGCGCCAAGGATGACGCGATCGATCTCGTCATCGAAGAGCTCACCGACCGCTACGGCGCGCTGCCCGAAGAAGTCGAGGGGCTCATCGCGATTGCGCGCCTGCGCCGTCGTGCGGCCGCGGCAGGGCTGACTGATCTCGTCGTCATGGGATCGAACCTGCGCGTGGCCCCGGCGCGTCTCGAAGACTCGATGAAGGTGCGCCTGCAGCGCCTGTACCCGAAAGCGAAACTCGTCGCCGGGGGAGAGGCGCTCGTCGTACCGCTCGCGCAGGATGCCGAGATCCTCCCGTGGGTGTCGCAGCTGCTCACCGCGCTTTTCCCGCAGCCGGCTCCGGTCGCTTCCTGAAGTCGTGCACGCCGGCGCCGCGCAGCGCTAGTCTGGCGGCATGTTGTACGAGCACCTCGGGGCTCGGCCCCGCATCGATGACACTGCTGTCATCGCGCCGACCGCTGTCATCTCAGGCGATGTGCAGATCGGACCTGGCTGCCAGGTGCTGCATGGCGCCGTGATCACCGCCGAGGGCGGTCCGATCACGCTCGGCGAGCACGTGATCGTGATGGAGAACGCCCTCATCCGCGCCACGGCCGCCAACGCAGTGCACATCGGGAATCACACCCTCGTGGGCACTCTTGCGAGCATCGCCGGTGCGACCGTCGGCGAGGAGGTGTTCTTCGCTTCGGGCGCTCGTGTGTTCAACGGTTCGATCGTCGGGCCGCGCTGCGAGATCCGAGTGAACGCGATCGTGACGCGCCGTGCGGTGCTTCCAGAGGGCACGGTGGTGCCGATCGGGTGGGTCGCCGTCGGAGACCCCGTGCAGCTGTTCTCGCCTGGTCAGGCGGATGCCATCGCCGATGCGCAGCCGGATCTGGACTTTCCCGGGCACGTGTTCGGCGTCGACCGGGACACACCCGATCTGATGGTGCAGCTCACGGAGCGGTATGCGACTTCTCTCGCGCGGCACGCCGACGATCGCGTGGTCTGAGCCGGGGGCTTCGCACAGGTGCGCGGGCTTCGCACAGGTGTCGGTGTAAAACACGAATGCCGGTCGAAACCGTGTGGTTTCGACCGGCATCTGTGAAATGCACTGACGGCTGTCAGCACCCGTTAGAGCGGGGGATCAGATGACGCCCTGGGCGAGCATCGCCGCGGCAACCCGCTGGAAGCCCGCGATGTTCGCTCCGGCGACGTAGTCTCCCGCGACGCCGTACTTCTCGGCCGCATCGAATGCCGCCCGATGGATGTCGCGCATGATCTCGCGCAGCTTGTCCTCACTGTCGCCGAAGGTCCAGCGCTGACGCGATGCGTTCTGGCTCATCTCGAGCGCAGAGGTGGCCACACCACCCGCGTTGGCCGCCTTGCCCGGTGCGAACAGCACGCCGGCGCGCTGGAATGCGGCGACGGCATCGGGAACACACGGCATGTTGGCGCCCTCGGAGACGGCGCGGACGCCGTTCGCGATCAGCGACTCCGCGTCGGCGAGGCTGACCTCGTTCTGCGTCGCAGACGGCACTGCGATGTCGACGGGAACATCCCAGACGCTGCCGCCTTCGATGAAGCGTGCGCTGGCGCGACGGTTCGCGTACTCGACGATGCGGCCGCGCTCGACTTCCTTGATCTGGCGCAGGAGGTCGAGATCGATTCCGGCATCGTCGACGATGTAACCCGAAGAGTCGGATGCCGTCACGGCAGTCGCGCCGAGCTGTGCAGCCTTCTGGATGGCGTAGATCGCGACGTTGCCCGAGCCCGAGATGCCGACGCGCTTGCCCTGGAGAGAATCGCCGTGCACGCCGAGCATCTCCTCAGCGAAGAACACCGCCCCGTAACCGGTGGCCTCGGTCCGCACTTCAGCACCGCCCCAGCCGGTGCCCTTGCCGGTGAACATGCCCGACTCGTGACGGTTCGTGATCTTGCGGTACGCGCCGAACAGGTAGCCGATCTCGCGCCCGCCGACGCCGATGTCACCTGCAGGAACATCGGTGTGCTCGCCGAGGTGGCGGTACAGCTCGCCCATGAACGACTGGCAGAAGCGCATGACCTCGGCGTCGCTCTTGCGGTGCGGGTCGAAGTCCGAACCGCCCTTGGCGCCGCCGATGCCCTGACCGGTCAGAGCATTCTTGAAGATCTGCTCGAAGCCCAGGAACTTGATGATCGACAGGTTCACCGAGGGGTGGAAGCGCAGTCCGCCCTTGTACGGGCCGAGCACCGAGGAGAACTGGATGCGGTAGCCACGATTCACCTGCAGCTTTCCTGCGTCATCGATCCACGGCACGCGGAACATGATCTGACGCTCGGGCTCGACGAGCCGCTCGAGGATGCCTGCTTCGACGTATTCCGGGTGCTGCTCGAGCGCCGGGGAGATCGTTCCGAGCACTTCGTGCACGGCCTGCTGGAACTCGGGTTCGTGCGGGCTGCGGGCCAGAACCGTGTCGAACACGGGCTGGACAGACTCGGTGAGCGGGTGAAATTCAGTGAGGGTTGCGGTCACGCGGGACAGCTTTCTGGTTTTGTGGCTGAGGGCGCGATCGTGTCGCGAGAAGTCGTGCGCCGGATCGGGCGCGAGGTTTCACTTTACCCCGGGTGTTCGATGGTGTAGTAACAGGGGGTCTCACCCGGTGTTCTGCAGGCCAGCGGCAACGCCGCTGACCGAGAGCAGCAGGAGCCGGCGTTGCTCGTCAGCCGCGCCCGATCCCTGCGGGTCGGATGCCGCCGAGCGCAGCTCACGCAGCGCACGCAGCTGCAGCAGCGACAGTGCATCCACGTAGGGGCTGCGCAGTGTCACGGCCCGCTGGAGGATCGGCTTGTTCTCGAGCAGACCCGTGCCACCAGTGAGGCGGATGACCCACGCTTTGGTGAGCGCGAGCTCGTCGAGGACGAGGGCTGCGAGGTCGTCACGGTCGCCGAGCGCCAGGTACTGACGCGCGATGCGCTCGTCGGTCTTCGCCAGGCTCATCGCCACGTTGTCGATCATCGTGCGCAGCAGTGGCCACTCGTGGTAAGCCTCGACGAGGAGCGCTTCGTCTCCCACCGCCTCGAGCGCGCTGCCCAGACCGAACCACCCCGCCAGGTTGATGCGGGCCTGGGTCCACGCGAACACCCACGGAATCGCGCGCAGGTCTTCGAGGGACTCGACCGAGAGTCCGCGGCGGGCGGGCCGCGAGCCGAGAGCGAGCAGGCCGATCTCCTCCATCGGGGTGACGGTGGCGAACCAGGGGGCGAAGCCCTCGGCCTTCACGAGCGAGAAGAAGCGCTCGCGGGACGCAGCATCCATCGTCTGTGCGATCGGTGCGTAGCGCGCGGCAGCGCCGCTGGTGCGCTCCTCGACGCTCGGCGAAGATGCCAGCAGAGTCGCCGCAGCGACCTGGTCGATGTGACGCATGGCGATCGCGGGCTCGCCGTAGCGAGCGAAGATCGTCTCACCCTGCTCGGTGAGCTTGAAGCGGCCGTCGACGGAGTGCGGCGGCTGGGCGAGGATCGCCGAGTTCGCCGGCCCTCCGCCGCGGCCGAGAGCGCCGCCGCGACCGTGGAACAGGGTCAGCGCGATGCCGGACTCCTTCGCCCACAGTGCGATCTTCTCCTGCGCTTCGTAGAGCGCGAGGTTCGCGGCAACCGGGCCGACGTCCTTCGACGAGTCGGAGTACCCGAGCATGACCTCCAGGCGGTTGCCGGTCGAGGCCATCCGGGCGCGGAACTCAGGGAAATCGACGACCTCGGTGAGGATCGCCGGGGCCGCCTGCAAGTCCGCGAACGTCTCGAACAGCGGCACCACGTCGAGGACGGGAACGTCGTCGCCGAGCGCATACGTCGCGAGCCGGTGCACGTTCGCGAGATCTTCTGCCGACTGCGTGAACGAGACGACGTAGCGTCCGGCTGCACGCAGACCGTAGGTGCGCTGAATTTCGGCCACCGCGCGGAACACATCGAGAACCTCGAGCGTGCGCTCGCTGAGCTCGCCGCCCGCGTCGAGTTCGGCAAGGGCCTCGCGGTGCACCTGGGAGTGCTGGCGCACTTCGAGCTCGGTGAGGTGGAAACCGTAGGTCTCGACCTGCCAGATCAGATGCTGGATGCCACCGAAGGCGTGACGTTTCGCGCCAGAGGCGACGAGTGAGTGCTGTACGGCGCGGAGGTCTGCCAGCAGCTCCTCAGGGGCGCTGTAGGCTCCGGATGCATCGGCGCGCGTGGCGGCGACGCGGTCCGCGAAAGCGAGCAGCACGCGGCGGTGCGGCTCATCCGGGGAGCGCGTGGCGATCTCGTTCGCGAGGTCGGGTGCGGAGTGCGCGAACGCATCCCACAGAGCGGTGACCTCGCCGCTGGGCGGGGTACCTTCGGCGTCGAGCGTGAGACTGCGACCGATGCGGTCGATGGCGCGTTCGAGGCCGCGCAGGACGTGGTCGGAGGCGATCTTCGAGGCCTCGCGGGTCACGGATGCGGTGACGAACGGGTTGCCGTCACGGTCGCCTCCGACCCACGATCCGATGCGCACGAATGCGGGAACGATCGGCGTGCTCGCGCCGGAATCCTCACCGCGCAGCGCGTCGTCGATGCGGCGGTAGACGTGCGGGACGGTGGTGAAGAGGGTCTCATCGAACACCGACATGACGGTGCGGACCTCGTCGGTGGGAGAGGGCTTCTGCGCCCGCAGCGGAGCGGTGCGCCAGAGAGTGTCGACCTCTTCCAGCATCCGACGGCTCGCGCGACGCTCTTCTGCGCCCCCGACGCTTGCCGCATCGTGTTCGCTCAGCAGCTCGGAAAGGCGACGGATGCTGCCGGAGACGGCCCGTCGCCGTGCCTCAGTGGGGTGTGCGGTGAAGACGGGGTGGAAGCGCAGACTTTCGAGGCGTCGCTGGGCCTCGTCATCGCCGACCTCGCTGCGCAGCTGAGCGTAGGCGGCGGCGAGCGTATCGGATGCCGGGGCGCCGGTCGCTGACGCAGAGGAAGTGCTGGGGCGTCCTGCGCGTTCGCGAAGGACGCGCACCCGCTGGTGCTCCTCGGCGAGGTTCACCAGGTGAAAGTAGCACGTGAAGGCGCGGGCGACCTCATCAGCCCGCTCGATCGTAAACGATTCGGCGATCTCGGCCGCGCGCTGGAACGCTCCGCTCTCGGACGGGGTGCTGTGCTCTTCGTACGCCTGAATGCTGGCCAGGCGCAGCCGCTCGACGTCTTCGAACAGTCCGGGGCTGCCGCATTCGCGGAGCACCTGACCGAGCAGCGCGCCGAGCATTCGCACGTCCGCGCGCATCTCGTCGGGAATGCCGCGTCCGGCTTCGAAACGGCCGATGACGCGGATGGCCTCTGTGGGTGTGGGCTCGGGGGTGGGGGAATCCGTGATCACCATTCGAGGTTAGCCCCGTCGCTGCGGGGCCTCCGACCACGTGACGCGGTGTCATCGGCCGAAGTAGCATGGAGCGGATGTCTGATACCCGTAACCTTCTGCGCACGCAGCAGTTTCCCGCAGTGCTCCTTCTGCTCGCCGCAGCGCTCGGCCTCCTGCTCGCGAACCTGCCGAGTCATGGCCCGATCGCGGCGATTCTCGACGCGCATATTGCGATTCCTGGGACAGGCATCGACCTTTCGGTCGCACACTGGATCTCAGACGGACTGCTGGCGATCTTCTTCTTCGTCGTCGCGATGGAGCTGCAGTACGAGCTCACCCGAGGGGAGCTCAACTCCTTCCGCAAAGCGGTTCAGCCGGCGATCGCTGCCGCGGGTGGTGTACTCGTGCCGATCGCCATCTACCTCATGCTCGCCGGTGACGGAGCGACAGCATCCGGATGGCCTATCCCGACCGCCACCGATATCGCTTTCGCGCTCGGGGTGCTGGCGGTGTTCGGAAAAGGGCTGCCAGCCGCGGTGCGCGTCTTTCTGCTCGCGCTCGCGATTCTCGACGACATCATCGGCATCATCTTCATCGCCGTGCTCTTCGCGCACGATCTGAACTGGGTCTTCCTCGTGCTCGCTGTTGTGGGTGTCGTCGCGTTCGGTGCCATCTCGCGGATGCTGCCCACAAAGAACTCGCGGCTCGTCATCACCGTGATGATCATTCTCGGGGTGGTGGTGTGGGCGCTCGTGCTGCTCTCGGGCATCCACGCCACGATCGCCGGCGTCATGCTGGGGCTGGCGATCGCGCAGTCGCCCTCGATGCAGGCCCGTCACGCGATCGAGCCCTGGGTCAACGGGGCGATCCTGCCGATCTTCGCCTTCGCCGCAGCCTTTGTCGTGATTCCCGCTGTGGCGCCGGCAGACCTGTCGCCGGCGTTCTTCGGCATCGCGGTGGCGTTGCCGGTGGGCAAGATCATCGGCATCACCGTGTTCGGATGGATCGCGGTCAGAATCGGCTCAGGCAGCAAGAGTTCCGCCCTCACGGTCATGGATCTCGTGGCGGCGGGGGCACTCGGCGGCATCGGATTCACCGTCTCGCTGCTGCTGGCGAACCTGGCGTTCGCCGATGATCCCGGCGTTCGCGACCAGGCGATCCTCGGCGTGCTCGTCGGGTCGCTGATCTCGGTGGTGCTCGCTGGGGTTCTCGTCTCTTCGCGGGCAGCGTGGCATCGGCGTGTGAACGCAGCCAGCTCATGACAAGGAGGACGCGATGACCGGCTCTGATGCTCTGCGCACCGCCGCTGACACGATGCGCGCGGTCCGCGAGAAGTGCGTCTGGTCGCAACAGATCACCCACCGCGATCTCGTGCCCTACCTGATCGAAGAGTCCCACGAGGTCATCGACGCGGTCGAGAGCGGTTCGCGCGCCGACCTGCGCGAAGAACTCGGTGATCTGTTGTGGCAGGTACTGTTCCACGCGGCGATCGCCGCGCAAAACCCGGAGGATCCGTTCGACATTGACGACGTGGCTGAGAGGCTGACCGAGAAGATGATCCGCCGGCATCCGCATGTATTCGGCGATGAAGTGGCGACGACTCCCGATGAGGTGCTCGTGCACTGGAACGCGGCGAAGGCGGCCGAGAAGCGTGAGCGACGCAGTGTGCTCGACGGCGTGCCCGCGGGGATGCCGTCGCTCGCACGTGCGCAGAAGGTGCTGGGCCGTGCGGCATCCGTGGGGACAGGAGATGATGTGGCGCTCGCCGCGCACGATGCTGCCGAGGTCGGCGCCGCGCCGGAGTCGGAAGAAGAGCTCGGTGAACTGCTGCTGATGCTCACCGCCACCGCTCGTGCGAACGGATGGGACGCAGAGCGCGCGCTTCGCGAGCGTCTGCGCGTGCTTGAGGACGAGGTTCGCGCGGCCGAGGGTCGCTGACCTGGAAAGATGGAGACGTGGCTACTGTGAACCCGCCGCGCGGCATGCGCGACATCCTCCCCGCCGACAAGGCCCGTCGTGAGCGCGTGCTCTCCGTCATCCGCGAGCGCTACCTCGCGCATGGATTCGACGAGATCGAGACGCCTGCCGTCGAGGAGTATGACCGGCTGCATGCGGGTATCGGCGGCGACAACGAGAAACTCTCGTACAACATCCTTCGTCGTGGGCTGGATGCCGAGGCCATCGCCGCAGGCGCCGGAGACCCCGCTGCCCTCAGCGACCTGGGCCTGCGCTACGACCTGACGGTGCCGCTCTCGCGTTTCTATGCCAGCAATCGCGGGCAGCTTCCCGGGGTGTTCCGTGCGATTCAGATCGGCCCGGTCTGGCGGGCAGAGCGCCCGCAGAAGGGCCGCTACCGCCAGTTCATGCAGTGCGATATCGACATCATGGGCGACGACACCTCGCGTGCCGAAGCCGAGCTGCTGGTGGCATCCCTTGATGCCCTCGACGCGCTCGGGCTCACCGGCGCGACCGTGCGCATCAATGACCGTCGAGTGCTCGATTGGATGCTGGATTCCTTCGGATTCGCGATCGAAGAGCGCCCCGGCGTGCTGATCACGATCGACAAGCTCGACAAGATCGGACCCGACGGCATCGTCGCTGAGCTGCGTGAACGCGGAGCCACGGCATCCGCTGTCGATGCCTTCGACGCTTTCCTGCGTCGCCCGCAGACGATGGAGTACAACCCGTTCGGCGAGCGGCAGATCCGCAAGGCGCTGCCCGAGGGCGCGCCCGACGAGATCGTCGCGCACCTGGTCGGAATCGGCGAGGCTGTGGCCGTCGGAGGAGGGACCTCGTCCCCTGAGCCTGTCGAAGGGGCGATCCCGCTCGTCTTCGACCCGTTCCTGGTGCGCGGCATGGGCTATTACACGGGCACGATCTTCGAGCTCGCGCACCCGTCGGTGTCGTACTCGCTCGGTGGTGGCGGGCGCTACGACGGCATGATCGGCCGGTTCCTCGGCCAGCAGGTGCCGGCGGTCGGCTTCTCGCTCGGCTTCGAACGGCTTGTCGACCTCGTCGAGCTGGACGCGGATGCTGACAGCAGCTCGGTCGTTCTCGTGCACGACGCGGATGTGCCTGTGGCTGAACTCGTCGCGCACAAGGCGGCCTTACTTCGGTCCCTGAGCCCGTCGAAGGGTCGCGTGCGCCTGGAGCGGCGCGTGAAGAACTTCAAGGCGCTGCTTGAGCGCTCGGCCGCAGACGGCTACAACGCCTTCGCGACGGTGTCGGTCGGCGCCGAGCCCGGAACTCTCGAGATCAAGCCGCTCGCCTGAGCCCTCACGACCGCACTCCGCGGCACACCTGTCAGTCCAGATCACGGATGTCAGCCGCGAATGCGCTTTTTCCACTGATATCTGTGATTTCAACTGACAGCTGTCCTCGCGGTCACGCCGCGCTCAGCGCGCGACCTTGAGGCGTAGCATCCGGTACGCCACACCCACGAGTACGACTCCGGTGCCGACGAGCGATGCCAGCACGGGCAGAGTGCTCACCAGCACCAGGCAACCGAACGCTCCGAAGACCTGAAGTGCGCGTGGATAACGGCGCACATCTGCTTTCTGGCGGAACGCGGAGGCGTTCGCGATCAAGTAGTAGAGCAGCACGCCGAACGACGAGAAGCCGATCGCGTTGCGCAGATCGGCGAACAGCAGGATGACGATGACGACGAGACCGATTGTGATCTCCGCGCGGTGCGGAACCTGCCAGCGCGGGTGCACGGCCGCGAGCCACGGCGGCAGATCGGATTCGCGCCCCATCGCGAGGGTGGTGCGCCCGATTCCGGTGATCAGCGCGAGCAGCGCGCCGAGGGATGCTGTGGCGGCAGCGACTCGTACGACAGGTGCGAGCGCATTCCAGCCGGCTGCGCTGACGACATCAGCCAGTGGTGCGGTGCTGGTCTCGGCATCCGCCCCCAGCGTCTGCATCACTACGACGGCGATGAGCGCGTAGACGATGATCGCTCCGGAGAGAGCGAACACGATCGCGCGAGGAATGTTGCGGGCGGGGTCTGTGACCTCTTCGCCCATCGTGGCGATGCGCGCGTAGCCGGCGAAGGCGAAGAACAGCAGTCCCGCTCCCTGCAGCACGCCATAGGCGGTGAGGTCGGGCAGGGGAGCGGGACCTGCCGTCGGCGTTGCGGCGAACCCTGCGGCCACGACGACCGCGAGTCCCAGCAGCGAGACGATGACGAGGATGCGGGTGAGCAGCGCTGTGCGCGTGACGCCGAAGCAGTTCACCGTGACGAGGGCGGCGACGGCGAGGATCGCGACCGGCAGCTGCCAGCCCTCGGGGGCGGCGTACGCCGCGAACGTCAGTGCCATCGCCGCACAGCTGGCGATCTTGCCGATGACGAAGCACCAGCCGGCGATGAATCCCCACCACGGGCCGATCTCGGTGCGGGCGTAGGAGTAGGTGCCACCGGATACCGGGTGCACGGCGGCGAGCTGCGCAGACGAGGTGGCATTGCAGAACGCCACGACAGCGGCGATGGCCAGCGCGATGAGCAGACCGGAACCGGCGGCGTCGAGCGCCGGTCCCCACACCGAGAAGACCCCGGCGCCGACCATAGAGCCGAGACCGATGGCGACGGCATCTGTGAGAGTCAGGCGACGGGCGAGCTGCATCCTGTCATCGTGTCACCCGCGGGTGAACTTCAGGTGTCGCGAGTGGCGGTCACACGCTTCTTCTCACGGATGTACACCTCACGGCGCACCTTCGCCACCACGTCTCCGTCGCGGTCGGTGATCTCGGTCTCGAACCATTCGAGCACCTTCGCGCCGCCGTGCGCGCGTTCGCGGATCTGCGCGATCCGCTCCTTCGAGACATGGAAGTGCGCGGTCAGCACGCCGCGCCCCGGCTTGATGAGGTCGATCTCGCCACGGGTGTCCCAGACGACGTAGTCACGTCCGAGCTGGTGCATGACAAGCATGAAGTAGTACGGGTCGGTCATCGCCGACATCGAGCCGCCGAATGCGGTCTTCACGTAATTGCGCGTGAACAGGTTGACGTGCAGCTCGACGCTCGCGCGCGTCCAATCGTCGCTGAAGCGCCGAACGCGGATGCCGCTGAAGAAGTTCGGGGCCCACAGGCTCATTCCGATCGCGAGACGGCGGGGAGTGATCTTCATGTCCTCAGTGTGGCCGACCGAAGGAGGTCAACAAGAACTGATGTGTGTGTTGCCACAATTGTTCTAGTTGTCATAGAATTATAGGGACAACTCAGGAGGTGCGGGATGCTCATCAGAATCGATGCCGAAAGCAATCGGCCGCTGTTCGAGCAGGTCGCATCCTCGGTGCGCGGTGACATCCTCGCCGGACGCATCGGCCCGGGGGACCGGCTGCCGACGGCGCGTGAGGTGGCCGATGCGCTCGAGATCAACCTGCACACGGTTCTCCGCGCCTACCAGCAGCTGCGTGACGAGGGTCTGATCGATCTGCGCCGTGGTCGCGGCGCGCTCGTCTCCGGTTCCGCCGCGCCCCTCGCCGATCTCGCAGGTGACGTCGCCGATCTCGTCCGCCGCGCTGCGTCCCTTGGGATCTCCTCCACAACTCTTGCCTCTCTCGTGAAGGACACCGCTCATGAAAGATGACGTTCGACGCTCCCGCACCGCATTTGCCTGGGTTGGTGTGATCGTCCCGTTGGTGATCATCCTCATCGCCACCGTCATCGTCGCGACATGGCTGCCGGAGCTGCCTGACCCGATCGCTACTCACTGGGGCTCCGAGGGCGTCGACGGCTACGGGCCGAAGTGGATGGCGATCGTGCTTCCGCTCGGTGTCGGTGGTGGCTTGGTGACGCTCATGACGCTGATCGGGGTCTCCGGGCACCGCATGCCGCAGAGCAGCACGAAGCCACAGGTGCAGCCGTGGGGGTCCACCTCGCGATTCCTCGGCGGAATGAACCTGGGGCTCGCTCTGCTCTTCGCGTTCATCTCACTTGTCACGACCGGTGTGCAACGCGGGATCCCCGATGCGGCACAGGCGCCTGACATCGCCGGCGCGGTCTGGATAGCGCTCGGACTGCTCGTCGTCGGTGCAGCGGTGGGGTGGTTCCTGCAGCCGCGCTCGCCCGAGCCCACCGGTGACGCGGGCGCGGCGGTAGAAGACATCGAGCTCGGTGAGAGCGAGCGTGCCGCGTGGTTCGGCACCGCGGCGATGGCGCGTCCCGGCATCATCGCCTTGATCGCGGCAGTCCTCCTGCTGATCATCACGACCGGATGGGTGTTCGTCGCCGATCCCGGCACGGGATGGATCATGGCCGCGGTCACGCTGTTGGTGGTCCTGCTGGTCGTCGTCACGCTCGTCTTCCGCGTCCGGGTGAACGCTGAGGGACTGCGAGTGCGCTCTATCGCAGGGTGGCCGCGGTGGAACATCCCCGCGGCAGACATCAGCGATGTGCGGGTCGTATCGGTCAATCCGATGGGAGAGTTCGGCGGGTGGGGTCTGCGCATCGCCGTCGACGGCCGGATGGGCATCGTGCTGCGCACCGGGGAGGCCCTCCAGGTCACTCGTCACAACGGTCGACGATTCGTCATCACCATCGACGATGCCGCCACCGCGGCATCCGTCCTCAACAGCGCTGCCAAGGGAGCCAAATCATGACCCGCATCCGCCCGTTCGCCACGATCTCGTTCATCGTTCTCGCCTGCGGGCTGGCCTGGCTCGTCGCTCTTCCGCTGTGGATGGATGGCGGGCTCGCGAATCCGCTCACGGGGATTCTGATCCCGATCATGATGTACACGCCAGCAGTCGCCGTGCTGATCGTCATGCTCGCTCTGCGTCCGGTGCCCAAGGGCGAGCGCCTGAGATTTCTGGGCATGTGGCCGCTGCGCCCGGCGAAGCGCGTCGTGTGGATGATGGTGCTCGGCCTCTTCGCTCCCATCGTGCTGTCGATGGCGACCGTGACCGTCGCGGCGCTGTGCGGATGGGTGCAGCTCGACCTGGTGCACTTCTCGGCGTTCGCCGAGCAGATCGAGGCGAGCCTTCCTGCCGGAGTTCCCGCACCGCCGGTCATCGTCGTGATCCTCTCGCAACTGGTGGCGATACCGTTCGCCGCCGCCACGATCAACGCGGCTCTCGCCTTCGGTGAAGAGCTCGGATGGCGTGGTTTCCTCGTTCCGGCGCTGCGCCCGTTGGGGACGTGGCCTGCGCTGCTGATCAGCGGTGCCGTGTGGGGACTGTGGCACTCGCCGGTCATCCTGCTCGGTTACAACTTCGGCCGCCTCGACATCACCGGTGTGCTGTTCATGACCGGCGGATGCGTCGCCTGGGGCGTGCTGCTCGGATGGCTGCGCCTGCGTTCGGCGTCAGTGTGGCCGGCGGTATTCGCACACGGCGCGATGAACGCTTCCGGTGGACTGATCGGGCTGCTGTACCTTTCCGGGACCACGTTCGATCCCGCACTGGCGGGCTTCCTCGGATTCTCCGGCTGGATCGTCTGCGCGATCGTGGCGGTTGTGCTGGTGCTGACCGGGCAGTTCCGTCGTCAGCCCGAGCTGGACGGTGCAGTGGGTCGCGTGCTCTCCGCACCGCGCGTCGGAGCGCAGCACACGGACGCTTGACGTGGCGAACGCCGCGGGGTTGGGTGGAGCCATGTCCGAATCGACTCCTGCGAACTGGCGCCGCACAGACGAGTTCCTCTCTGAGCTGCTCGTCGGCCACGACGCGGCGCTCGACGCCGCACTCGCTGCGCAGGAAGACGCCGGGATGCCGGCGATCGAGGTCGCACCAGTCAGCGGCAAGCTGCTCAGCCTGCTCGCCCGCATCAGTGGCGCCCGCCGCGTCCTCGAGATCGGCACGCTCGGTGGATACTCCACGATCTGGCTCGCGCGTGCTGTCGGCGACGACGGCCAGGTCGTCTCGATCGAAGCCGAGCCGGCGAATGCCGCAGTGGCGCGCGCGAGCATCGATGCAGCCGGGGTGGGGGATCGGGTCGCCGTCCGCATCGGGCGCGCGGCGGAAGTGCTGCCCACACTCGACGGCTCAGAGCCCTTCGATCTGGTCTTCATCGATGCGGATAAGCAATCGAACACGATCTACCTCGACTGGGCCGCTCGGCTCGGCAGGCCGGGCACCGTCGTCATACTCGACAACATCGGTCGAGACGGCGAGATCGTCAATGATGCGAGCGCGGATCCGATGGTGATCGGCACGCGTGACGCATTGCGGATGCTGGCGGAGGACCCGCGCTTCGACGCGACGGCTCTCCAGACAGTGGGAATCAAAGGCTGGGACGGCTTCGCGCTCGCCCTCGTGATCTGAACATGTGGCGGGTGAGCACCGCCAGCTAGACTGACCACGGATCGACGACGCTCCACACCCACCTTTCTCTCTGATCAAGGAGCACATACGTGGCACTCATCGAGGCTGTAGGCGCACGCGAGATTCTGGATTCCCGTGGCAACCCGACCGTCGAGGTGGAGGTGCTCCTCGACGATGGAATCGTCCAGCGGGCAGCTGTTCCCTCCGGCGCATCCACTGGCGCGTTCGAGGCGTACGAGCTCCGCGACGGTGACAAGTCCCGCTATGGCGGCAAGGGCGTCCTCAAGGCTGTTGAAGCGATCATCGACGAGCTCGGCCCTGCGATCGAGGGTGTCGAGGCGAGCGAGCAGCGCATCGTCGACGAGATCCTGAACGAGACCGACGGCACCGAGAACAAGAAGCGCACGGGCGCCAACGCGATCCTCGGTGTGAGCCTCGCAGTCGCCAAGGCCGCGGCGGACAGCGCAGACCTGCCGCTGTACCGCTACCTCGGCGGACCCAACGCGCACGTTCTGCCCGTTCCGCTGTTCAACGTCATCAACGGTGGCGAGCACGCCGACAACGGCATCGACATGCAGGAGTTCTTCCTCGCGCCCATCGGTGCAGAGACCTACTCGGAGTCGCTGCGCTGGGGCGTCGAGACCTACCACGTGCTCCGCGGCGAGCTGAAGGCCGCCGGCTACGCCACGGGCCTCGGCGACGAGGGCGGCTTCGCCCCCGACCTGCCCAGCAACCGCGAGGGGCTCGAGTTCCTCGTCAAGGCGATCGAGAAGGCCGGTTTCACCCCGGGCAAGGACATCGCCCTCGGCCTCGACGTCGCCGCAACCGAGTTCTTCAACGACGGCGTCTACCGCCTCGACAACAAGGACTGGTCAGGACCCGAGCTCATCGAGTACTACGAGGGCCTGGTCAACGATTTCCCGATCGTCACGATCGAGGACGCACTGGCCGAGGACGACTGGGACAACTGGAAGCTGCTCACCGATGCGCTCGGCTCGAAGGTGCAGCTCGTCGGCGACGACCTGTTCGTCACGAACCCGCAGCGCCTGGCAGACGGCATCAAGCGCGGTGTCGCCAACTCGCTCCTGGTGAAGGTCAACCAGATCGGCACCCTCACCGAGACGTTCGACGCTGTCAGTCTCGCTCAGCGCTCCGGATACACCGCGATGCTCTCGCACCGCTCGGGTGAGACCGAAGACACCACGATCGCCGACCTCGCCGTCGCGACGAACGCCGGCCAGATCAAGACGGGTGCACCGGCGCGCAGCGAGCGCGTTGCGAAGTACAACCAGCTGCTGCGCATCGAAGAAGACCTCGCGGACGCCGCGGTCTTCGCCGGTCGCTCGGCGTTCCCGCGTTTCCAGGCCTGAGCGCGTAAAGCGATCGACTGAACGCAACACAGCACACAGCTGAGAGATGACAGAGAGGGGAGTCATGACGAAACGTCCGGCTCCCCTTTCTGCTCCCTCGGCACAGGGCGCCCCTCGTGCGCAGGCTCGTCCACGCGCGCAGAGTCCTCAGGTCGACGTACGGGAGTGGGCCTCCGGCATCCGTCTTTCGGGATTCATGGTCATCATGCTCTCGCTGGTCGTCCTCGGCGCGTGGGTGCTCGTGCCCACGCTCGGCACCTACATCGACCAGCGTCAGAAGATCGCGGCGTTGGAGGCTTCAGTGCAGGTGAGCGCCGCGGAGATCAAGGCGCTCGAACAGCAGCAGACGCGCTGGGAAGACCCAGCCTTCATCACCACACAGGCGCGTGAGCGTCTGTACTACGTCAAGCCCGGCGAGGTCGTCTACCTCGTCGACAACGACCTCGATCCCGCCTCTCTCCCACAGGAGCAAGCGCCCGTCAGCGGCGATCTTGTGGAGACGCCGGCCGATTGGATGCCGCAACTGCTGCGGACCGTCGCCGGGGCAGGTCTGGCGCAGAACGCAGCGCCCGGCCCCGGGGAGTGATTTCGGGAGATTCCACAGGCGAGACCCGTAGGCTGATGAGGTGACGACACCGCCATTCGCCCCGCCCACCTCCGCCGAAATCGACGTGGTCTCCGCACAGCTCGGCCGCCAGGCGCGCGGCGTCGTCGGTATCGCCGCACGCTGTGTCTGCGGCAACCCGACGGTGGTTGCCACAAACCCTCGTCTGGACGACGGCTCTCCGTTCCCGACGTTCTACTACCTCACTCATCCCGCCGCAACCGCGGCCATGTCGACGCTCGAGGCGAATCAGCTGATGCCTGAGCTCGCAGCCACGCTCGAGGATGAAATTGTCGCCGCAGCCTACCTGGCAGCACACGAGGCGTTTCTCGCGGACCGCGCCCAGTTCGGTGACGTCGAGGAGATCGCGGGCATCTCCGCCGGGGGCATGCCCACCCGCGTGAAGTGCCTGCATGCGCTGGCCGGTCACGCTCTCGCGGCAGGTCCCGGGGTGAACCCGATCGGCGACGCTGCGCTCGAGCGCTCGAGCTGGTCACCGCAGCGCTGCCAGTGCGAAGACCCCGGAGCTGCGACGCGATGAAGCTGAAGACGATGCTGCGGGGAGCTGTCGCTGTCGCGGCGGTTGCAGCATCCGTCTTGCTCGTCGGCGCGACCGCCACCCCGACACCCACGCCCACCCCGACTCCGGTGCCGGTGCCGATTCCGGACAATCCGGCTGATCCGGTTCGCGCGCTCGAGTACTGGCTCGACAGTTCGCAGATCCGCGAGGCGTGGCAGACGACACGTGGCGAGGGCGCGACGATCGCCATCATCGACACCGGAATCGGCAAGGCTCCCGCAGCCTTCGAAAACGCCGTGGCAGCTGGCACCGATGTCTCCGGCAGTGGCACCCCAGATGGCCGCTCTCCTGTCGGCGCAGTCGACGGTGATCACGGTTCGTGGGTCGCCTCTCTCGCGGCCGCGCGGGGCAAGAGCGACGGCACCGGAATGATCGGCGTCGCGCCCGAAGCCAAGCTGCTCTCGGTATCGATCGGCTTCGGCGCCGCCGCGGCAGTGCCGTTCGTCGATCAAGTGTCCGAGGGCATCCGCTGGGCCGTCGATCATGGCGCCGACATCATCAACATGTCCTTCACGACCAACACTCTCGACTGGGACAAGAGCTGGGACGAGGCGTTCCTGTACGCCTATGAGCATGACGTCGTCGTCATCGTCGCCGCGGGAAACCGGGGCAGTGGCACTTCAGTCGTCGGCGCGCCGGCGACGATCCCAGGGGTGCTCACCGTCGGCGGCGTCAACCAGGCAGGAACAGCGAGCGTCGAGGCCTCCACGCAGGGCATCACGATCGGAATCTCGGCCCCCAGCGAGGGGCTTCTCGGTATCTCGGCCGACGGTCAGCTGAGTGCATGGCGCGGCACGAGCGGTGCGGCGCCGATTGTGGCGGGAGTGGCGGCGCTCGTGCGCTCGGCTCATCCCGACCTGGATGCGGCGAATGTCATCAACCGCATCATCCGCACCGCGACTCCGGTTCCAGGAGTGACCGCAGTCCCCGACAAGCTCTACGGCTACGGTCTGCTGAACGCGGCAGCTGCGGTCTCAGCATCCGTTCCCCATGTCGATGAGAATCCGATGGGCGACCTGGCCGAATGGGTGCGGCTGTACCGTCGTGCTGACGCGGCGCCCGCGCCGGAGCCCGAGTTCACACCGATCGAGGTCGCGCCACTTCCCGCCGCAGATGCGCCGACCACTCCCGGTTCTCCGCTGCTTCCCAGCGCAGAATCGCTACGCTTCGGGACGCTCCCGCTCATAGCACTCACAGTCCCTGGTATTCTTGTTGGGCTAGGCGTCACCGCAGCGGCCCGGCGCATCCGATCGGCGCGCAAGCAACGCACGCCAGCAGCCTGACGAGGAGTTGTCCTTCTGTGCCTGAGAACAGAACTGTGCCCAAGATTCTGATCGTCGGTGGTGGCTACGCGGGCTTCTACACTGCGTGGAAGCTCGAGAAGCACCTCCGCAAGGGCGAAGCCGAAGTGACGATGGTCGACCCATTGCCCTACATGGCATACCTGCCCTTCCTTCCGGAGGTCGCTGCCGGATCGATCGAACCACGTCACGCCGTGGTCTCGACCCGCCGCCACCTGAAGCGCACCAACGTGGTCGCCGCGAAGGTGACCAAGATCGATCACGCGAACAAGGTCGCCACGATCACCCCCGCAGAGGGTGAGTCCTACGAGTACGCGTACGACCAGATCGTCGTCACTGCCGGTTCCGTCTCGCGCACCTTCCCGATCCCGGGCATCGCTGACAACGCGATCGGCATGAAGTCGATCGAAGAGGCAGTTTGGGTCCGCGACAAGCTCCTGTCGAACTTCGACAAGGCCGCAGCACTTCCGGCCGGACCTGAGCGCGAGCGTCTGCTCACCGTCGTCGTCGTCGGCGGTGGCTTCGCAGGCATCGAGACCTTCGCCGAGCTGCGCTCCTTTGCTTCTGCACTGCTCAAGCGCTACCCGGAGCTCACGTTCGAAGAGACGCACTTCCACCTCGTCGAGGCCATGGGACGCATCATGCCCGAGGTTTCGCTGAAGACCAGCGAGTGGGTGCTCAAGGATCTCGCCAAGCGCGGCGCGAACGTTCACCTCGACACTCAGGTCACCGGCGCTGTCGGCGGTAACGTCGAGCTGTCGACGGGTGAGGTCATCCCCAGCGACATCATCGTCTGGACCGCAGGCGTCATGGCCAACCCGCAGGTCGTCCGCGCGGGCGACCTCCCCACCGAAGAGCGCGGTCGTATTCGCGCCGAGGCGACGCTGCGCGTCATCGACGCTGATGCAAACGTCGTCGAGGGTGCCTGGACCGCAGGTGACGTCTCGGCTGTTCCCGACCTCACCGGTGGTGGCGTCGGCGGTTTCTGCGTTCCGAACGCACAGCACGCGGTTCGCCAGGCCAAGCGCCTTGCCAAGAACCTCGTCGCGGTGCTGCGCGGCGAAGAGCCCGTGAACTACGTGCACAAGAACCTCGGGGCGGTTGCAGGCCTCGGCCTGGGCACCGGCGTCTTCCAGTCCGGAAAGTTCGCCCTCAAGGGCTTCCTCGCCTGGGTCGCGCACCGCGGCTACCACGGTCTGGCTATGCCGACGTGGGAGCGCAAGTGGCGTGTGCTGTGGGGCTGGTGGAACAACCTGTGGCTCGACCGCGACATCGTGAACCTCGAGAAGGTCCAGCAGCCGCACGCGTTCTTCCAGGAGTTCGCCGCACGTCCGCGCCCGGCGGCGGATGCTGCCCCGGCTAAGCCTGTGGCCGAGAAGCCTGCGGCCGAGAAGCCGGCTACCAAGAAGGCCCCGGCGGCCAAGAAGGCTCCTGCGAAGAAGGCTCCGGCTAAGCAGGCCGCGTCGTAATCACGATCTGACCGCGCATGCGGGATGCATTTCGTTGCTTGTGGGACTCCACAAGCAACGAAAAGCATCCCGCATGTTTCGTATGGCGATGCGCGCGGTGGTGCCCCCACTGGGACTCGAACCCAGACTGAAGCGATTTTAAGTCGCCTTCCTCTGCCATTGGGATATGGGGGCCTGACACTCTCAGCCTAGCCGTGCGTGCCCGCGCATCGAGGCATAAGGTGGGGGAGTGATCGACCTCACCGCGCCTCCGACGTCCTCTGCCGATCGCGCGTGGGAGCAGCCCGCGTACTGGTGGCCGCGGCTGACAGAGGCCACCGCTCATCTTCCTGCCCCCGTGGGGATCATCGATCTCGATGCCCTGCGCCACAACGCCATGGATCTCCTGGTGCGCGCGGGCGGAATCCCGATCCGTGTCGCCTCGAAGTCGGTGCGGGTGCGCGCGGTGCTCGATGCGGTGCTGCAGATCCCCGGGTATCACGGCATCCTGTCGTACGCCCTCGCCGAAGCGCTCTGGCTCTCTGAGACCTATGACGACATTGTGCTCGGATACCCCACCGTCGACCGCGCGAGTCTCGAGCGGCTTGTGCACGATGAACAGGCGGCCTCCCGCATCACCCTGATGGTCGACGACGTGGCGCACCTCGATTTCATCGACAGCATCGCCGCGCCGGGCGAGCGCGAGATGATCCGCGTTGCGATCGATGCGGATGCTTCGTGGCGTTCCGCAGCTCTCGGGCACATCGGTGTGCGTCGCTCTCCGCTGTTCACCGCCGGCGATATCGCCCGCTTCGCCCGTGTCGTCACGAGCCGCCCGGGATTCCGACTCGTGGGCCTGCAGATGTATGAGGCGCAGATCGCCGGCCAAGGAGACAACGGCTCGGATGCTCCGGTGATCCGCGCTATGCAAGCGCGCTCCCGCGCCGAATTGCGCACACGTCGGGCCGAGATCGCCGATGTCCTCACCGACATCGCCTCGCTGGAGTTCCTCAACGGCGGCGGCACCGGTTCTCTGGAATTCACAGCGAGCGATGAATCCGTCACAGAGGCCTCGGCGGGCAGCGGTCTGCTCGGGGGACACCTGTTCGACGGATACCGGTCGTTCCGCCCCGCGCCGGCCAGTGCGTTCGCCTTCGACGTGGTCCGCCGTCCCGCGAGCGACATCGCGACGGTGCTCGGCGGTGGCTGGATCGCGTCCGGCCCGCCGGTGGCATCTCGCCAGCCGAAGGCCGTATGGCCTGAGGGGCTGCGCACGATGCCGCGCGAGGCGGCCGGTGAGGTGCAGACCCCGCTTCAGGGGCGTGCTGCTGCTGGTCTCGCCATCGGAGACCGCGTCTGGTTCCGACACTCGAAGAGCGGCGAACCCGCTGAGCACATCGATGCATACCACCTCGTCTCCGGCACCCAGATCATCGATGAGCTCCCCACTTATCGCGGCGAGGGAAAGGCGTTCCTGTGACTCGACCCGGCGGCACCTGGCAGAACTGGGGGCGCTCGGCCAAGGTGAGACCGGCACGGGTTGAGCGCCCGCGCAGCCCAGAAGGCGTTCAGCGGGCGGTGGTCGCGGCCGCTTCTCACGGTCTTCCGATCAAGGCCGTCGGCGCCGGGCACAGCTTCACCGGAATCGCAGTCGCGCCCGGCGTTCTGCTCGAACTCGATGACATGCAGGGGGTCGTATCGGTCGACGCCGAGCGCGCACGCGTGACGCTGCTCGCCGGAACGCGGCTGCATCGCATTCCACGTCTTCTGGCGCACTACGGGCTCGCGATGCAGAACCTCGGCGACATCGATCGGCAATCCATCTCGGGCGCGATCTCCACCGGCACGCATGGCACGGGAGCCGGATTCGGTGGATTAGCGACGCAGGTCGTCGGTGTGACTCTGATCACCGCGGCGGGTGAGTTTCTCCGTGTGAACGAAGAAGAGAACGCCGAACTGCTGCCTGCCGTGGCTCTGGGGCTCGGGGCGCTGGGCATCCTGGTCGACGTCACGCTGCAGTGCGTGCCCGCCTTCATCCTGCACGCGATCGATGAGCCGACGCCGCTCGATGAGGTGCTCGAGACGCTTGACGAGCGCGTCGCAGCATCCGATCATTTCGAGTTCTATTGGTTCCCGCATACGGATGTCGCACTCACGAAGCGTCAGACCCGTCTGCCGGAATCGACACCGCGACGGCCATTGCCGAAGGTCGGCAGGTGGATCGACGAGACACTCCTCTCCAACGGCGTCTACCGCGTCGTGTGCGCCACGGGTCAAGTCGTGCCAGCGATCACCCCGCCGTTCAACCGGCTCGCGGTGAAGCTCACCGGTGACCGTGAGTACACCGACCGCTCGCACACCGTGCTGACCCAGAGTCGCACTGTGCGGTTCCGTGAGATGGAGTACGCCCTGCCCGCCGAGAACGTGGTTCCCGCGTTCCACGCGATCCAGCAGCTCATTCGCGAACGCGGATGGAAGATCGAGTTCCCGGTCGAAGTGCGTTTTGCGGCATCCGACGATCTCTGGCTCTCCACCGCGCACGGGCGAGCCAGTGGGTACATCGCGGTGCACCGATACTGGCGTGCCGCTCCGACCGCATATTTCGAAGCAGTCGAGAGCATCTGCCTCGAGCACGGTGGGCGCCCGCACTGGGGAAAGCTGCACACGCTCACCGCCGATCAGCTGCGGGAGCGCTACCCGAGGTTCGATGATTTTCTCGCCCTTCGCGACAAGATGGACCCCGAGAGGCGCTTCGCCAACCGCCACCTCGATCGAGTGCTCGGCGCGTAAAGACCGCGGCCAGACGCCCAGTGCGCTTGCAGACAGCGTCGATAGTATGAATGAAAATACGCTTCAAGGGGGTTGCCTGAGATGGAATGGCTCATTCCGGTTCTGATCGTCGTCGCGGTGCTCGTGCTGATCGGCATCTACCTGTGGGCGACGTACAACTCCCTTGTGCAGCTCAACGTCCGTGTTGATGAAGCGTGGAGCGGAATCACCGTTCAGCTCAAGCGGCGCGCGGATCTCATCCCCAATCTCATCGAGACGGTGAAGGGCTACGCCGCGCACGAGAAGGCCGTATTCGAGAATGTCACTCGTGCCAGGGCCGAGACGCTCTCTGCCACCAGCCCGGGCGAAGCAGGCATCGCCGAGGGGCACCTGCAGCAGGCGCTGAAGAGCCTGTTCGCGGTCGCAGAGGCCTATCCGCAGCTGCAGGCGAGTCAGAACTTCCTCCAGGTGCAGCACGCGCTGGTCGACACCGAAGACAAGATCCAGGCCGCTCGCCGCTTCTACAACGGCGGCGTGCGCGAGCTGAACACGAAGATCAAGGTCTTCCCGAACAACCTCTTCGCCCGCGGCCTCGGCTTCACTGAACGTGAGTTCTTCGAGGTGGCTGACAGCGCTGCGATCTCCGAGCCGCCGCGCGTGCAGTTCTGAGCGACCAGACGCCTATTCGCGCTCGTGCGCGTGTCGTAGCACCCGCCCGTGCGTGACCACGAGCGCGCCCGCCACGGTCTCGGCAGCGTCACCCCAGCCTGAGACTGAGATGTTCTCCAGACCCTGCCAGGATGCCGCCAGCGCAAGCTCCTGCGCGATCCTCTCGGCGTCTTCGGCGCGTGATTGCGGCTCCCACCAGGCCGACTGCACCTGAAGAGTCGACGAGGCCCGATCGGCTTTGAGATCGATGCGCGCCACGATGCGGTCGTCGACGAGCACGGGCAGCGAGTAGTAACCGTAACGGCGCTTGGCGGCCGGTACGTAGATCTCGATCCGGTAGTCGAGCTCGAAGGCGCGCAGCGCGCGTTCTCTGAACCACACCACGGGGTCGAACGGCGTGAGGATGGCCGCGGCATCCACACGGCGGGGGAGCACCGCATCACGGTGCAGCCACGCCTCGACAGGCCGGCCTGCGCGCTCCCATCCCCGTACCTCGATAGGGCGCAGTTCGCCGCCGTCGACGAGTTCGTCGATCGAGGATCGCACCGCCGCGCGGTCGCGGATCCGGTAGTAGTCGGCAAGATCTGCCGCCGTTGCGACGCCGTGCGACCGGGCGGCACAGCCCACGAGCTCACGGATCGCCTCTTGGCGCGGCACGTCGCGCTCGCGCACTTCGGAGGGGATCACCTGCTCTGCGAGGGCATAGACCCGCTCAAACCCTCGGCGACCGCTGATCGCCACGTCACCGGTGCGCCACAGGTGCTCGAGCGCGAGCTTGACTTCGTCCCAGTCCCACCAGGTGCCGCGCTCTCGCGGCGCATCGGCGCGCAGCTCGGCGGGTCGCAGCGGTCCGCGGGCACGCAGCTCGTCCTGCACCCACGCGAGGGTGCGGACATTCTGACTCGTCCACGAGTCGGGGGAGTCCCACCGCCGACGGAAGTCCTCCATGCGGAATCGCCACAGCGCCCAATCGTCGACGGGGATGAAGGTCGCCTCGTGCGCGAGGTACTCCACGTAGTGCGTTGTGCGCGACATGAAGACGCGGTCGAGCACCGCGGGGTCGTAGGAGCCGAGGCGCGAGAACAGCGGCAGGTAGTGGCTGCGGGCGAAGACGTTGACCGAATCGATCTGCAGCACGCCCAGGCGCTCCATCGTGCGGTGCATATGACGCGCTGACACGGTGGCCTCTGGGCGACGACGGGTGAAGCCTTGCGCGGCGAGAGCGATACGTCGCGCCTGCGAAGCACTGAGATTCTCCGGCATCCGGTCAGCGTATCGTCCGTCTCAGACATCGACGGCGACGTCACAGCAGACATGATGCCGCAACTAGACTTGCCGCATGACGGATGAGCAGCGCCCTCGCAAGCGTGATCTTCTGTGGGGTCGTATGCCCACCGATCGAACGATCTCGACCGAGGCTGACAACAGTGTGCCATTCTCGTTGCGCGTGGGCGCGAGCTACGCCTGGCGGCTGCTGCTCATCGCTGCGGCTGCGGGTGTGATCATCTGGCTCGTCATTCTGCTCAAGCTCCTGGTCATCCCGCTGCTGGTGGGCATCCTCATCACGGCGCTGCTCTGGCCGGCATTCGGTTGGATGCTGCGCCACCGGGTGCCGCGCTGGCTCGCGATCATCGTCTCGCTCCTGGGCACGATCGCGATCGTGGTCGGCTTGATGTGGCTGGTCGGCTGGCAGGTCTCTCAAGAGTGGCCCGAGGTTCAAGCACGGACCGTGACCGCCGTCGAGGGGCTGCGCGCCTACCTCATCGACGGACCGCTCCATCTGACCGATTCGCAGATCCAGGACTACCTCGACCAGGGCTTCGAGCTGCTCCAGCAGCAGGCACAGCTCCTGTGGTCAGGGGCCCTGGCGATCGGCACGACGGCGGGGCACGTCGTCATCGGCGCGCTGCTGACGTTGTTCATCCTGATCTGCCTGCTCGCCGATGGCGGCGGGATCTGGCGCTGGACGACCAAACTCTTCCCCAAGGACGCTCGCCTGGCAGTCGATGCTTCCGCCCGCAGCGGATGGCGCACCGTCGTCAACTACGCCAAGACTCAGCTGCTCGTGGCGACGATCGACTCGATCGGCATCGGCCTCGGCGCGTTCCTGCTCGGTGTTCCGCTGCCCATTCCGGTGGCTGTGCTGGTGTTCCTCGGTGCGTTCGTCCCCATCGTGGGTGCTGTCACGACCGGCACCGTCGCCGTCTTCCTCGCACTGGTCTACAACGACCCGTGGAACGCGCTGTGGATGCTGATCGTGGTGATCGGCGTTCAGCAGATCGAGGGACATATTCTGCAGCCGATCCTCATGGGATCGGCAGTCAAGGTTCACCCGCTGGCTGTGGTGCTCGTGGTGGCCGGAGGATCGATGATCGCCGGCATCCCGGGTGCGCTCTTCGCCGTGCCGCTGGCCGCGTTCGTGAACGTGGTCGCGGTCAGCCTCAGCAGTGGTTCGTGGAAGACCGGTGCCAGACCGCCCGGTGATCTGATCTGGAGTACAGTGCCGCGCGAGCGGAGAAAGAGGAGCACATGAGCACAGTCCCCACCCTGGCCGAGTTCGAAGAAGCCGCACGGGGGCTGGAGCGCGTGATTTCGCACACTCCGACATTGCCTTCCCGGGCGCTCTCCGACGTCCTCGGCTCGCCTGTCGTGCTGAAGATGGAGAACCTTCAGCGCACCGGTTCGTTCAAGATCCGTGGTGCCGGGTACCGGCTCTCGCAGCTCACCCCCGAAGAGCGCTCGCACGGTGTGGTGGCGGCATCGGCCGGAAACCACGCGCAGGGTGTGGCGCTGGCGGCACAGGAACTGGGGATTCCTGCGACGGTCTTCATGCCGCTGGGCGTTCCCGTTCCCAAGCTCCTCGCCACGCGCGGTTATGGTGCAGAGGTCGTGCTCGAGGGCGAGACCGTGTCCACGGCGCTGCGGCTCGCCGCCGAGTACGCCGAGCGCACCGGTGCGATCATGATCCACCCCTACGACCACCGCGACATCGTGATCGGTCAGGGAACCCTCGGTCTGGAACTGATCGAGGATGCTCCCGACATCGACACGATCATCATGGGCATCGGCGGCGGCGGACTCATCGCCGGAGTGGCTGCGGCGGCCAAGGCAGCGGCAGCCAAGCTCGGGCGAACGATCCGCGTGATCGGTGTGCAGGCCGAGAGCGCCGCAGCCGTGCCGCCTTCTCTTGCCGCCGGACACCCCGTCGAGATCGAAACGCGTCCGACGATCGCCGACGGCATCCTCGTCGCAAAGCCGGGCGCTGTGCCGTTCGAGATCATCAAGGACCTTGTCGATGAGGTCGTCACGGTGACCGACGACGACATCGCGCGGGCGATCCTCATCCTGCTCGAACAGGCGAAGGTCGTGGCCGAGCCCGCGGGGGCGGTGGCCGTCGCCGCGATCCTCGCCGGCAAGATCGCTGACACGGGCAACACGATGGCAGTGCTCACGGGTGGCAACATCGACCCGCTGCTGCTTCAGCGCGTGGTCGCTCATGGCCTGGCAGCATCCGGCCGTTATCTCACGATCCGCATTCCGCTGCCTGACCGCCCAGGGCAGCTCGCGCGCGTCTCCGAGCTCGTCGCCGAAGCCGGTGCGAACGTCATGGAGGTCATGCACACGCGGCACGGGCAGGGCTTGCAGATCAGCCAGGTCAGCCTGCAGCTGAGCATCGAGACCCGCGGCGCAGAGCACACCGAGCTGACGCTCGACACTCTCCGTCGTGCCGGTTACGACCCGGTCGTCGTGCCTGACTAGCCTTTCGTTCCCACAAACCGGCAAAACCACGCCGAGACCACGTCGTTGCGACGCGGTCTCGGCGTGGTTTTGCAGGTTTAGGTTTAGGGGTGAACTCAGCCCGAGAAGGTCTCCACACCGGTGACCTCGACCGAGATCGACTTGCCGCTGGGCGCTTCGTAAGAGGTCTTCTCGCCGATCTTGAGGCCGAGGATGGCCTGTCCGAGCGGGCTCGCCTCGCTATAGACGTCGAGGTCGGTGTCGCCGGCGATCTCGCGGCTGCCGAGAAGGAAGACTTCTTCGCCACCCGCGACGAGAGCGGTGACGACAGTGCCGGGCTCGACAACACCACGGCTGGCCGGCGCGACGCCGACCTTCGCGGTCTTCAGCAGCTGCTCGAGGGTGCGGATGCGCGCTTCCTGCTTGCCCTGCTCGTCTTTGGCAGCGTGGTAGCCGCCGTTCTCCTTGAGGTCGCCCTCTTCACGTGCCGCTTCAATGCGCTTGGCGATCTCATCGCGACCGATGGTGGAGAGGTGCTCGAGCTCGGCGACGAGTCGATCGTAGGCCTCTTGCGTGAGGAAAGGTACCTGAGCGTCTGTAGACACAGCGTGCTCCTTTGTCGAACGCCCTTCAGGGCGGTTTCTGAACGCCCATGTGGGGCTGAGGGGATATGCCAAGACGCCCCGGCGGATGGGCCAGGGCGTCGTCTCGAGAGAATTCTATGCGACCCAGCAGGCGTTCACCAAACCTGTGGTGGCCTCTGAAACAGTGGGAACGGTCGTAGTGAACTGCTGGATATGGCTCTCCAGCTTCGGGATCTCGACGATCTTCCAGCCGACGACGCCAAACTCCTCATCCAGCGCTTCGACCGCGCAGGCGACCTCTTTGCCGTGCGCATTGGAGATCTGGAATCGCACCGTCACCTCGTGCGAATCGACGACCTCGAAGCCGAGATCGTCGGAGGTGACGGAGTTCGCGGACTGCGAGATCGTCATCCACGCGGCGATCGCGACGACGATGACAGCGGCGATGATCGTGAGCAGCCAGGGCAGGCGCCGACGACGGGTGCGTCCGTATCGCTGGTCGAGATCTTCGGCGGTCGTCACGCAGGTCGCCTTTCGGTCGTTAGGCTTGTAGTTCCAGGTTACGCGACCTGTGATCGAGAGGCGGACACATGATGGGGCTCTTCGGAACGGCACTGGCCGCAACGGTGTTCGCAGGAACAGTGTTCTCAGACACCGACACCCCGATGCCCACCCCGTCGATGACGGTCGACCCGAACTCCGTCACCCCCGGCCCCGCCGGTTTCGCCGTGATCGTCATCATCGTCGTCGCCCTGGCGCTCCTGATCTGGGATATGAATCGTCGTGTGCGCCGAGTGCGCTATCGCGATGAGGTTCGCGAGGAACTCGACGCCGAACAGGCAGCCGCGAAGACGGATGCTGAGAAGACGGATGCTGCGCAGACAGACGCAGGGCAGGCGGATGCTGCGCCCTCGAGCGCTCCGGATGCTGACGACGAACACCCTCCAGCAGACAACGCGCGCTGATCGCGGGCCGGGTGCGTGCGGCGTCAGTGCATCGTCATGCCGCCGGTGACGTTCAGCCCCTGACCGGTCATGTAGCTTGCGAGATCACTCGCGAGGAAGAGCGCCACACCGGCGACATCCTCCGGCGTCCCGGTGCGACCGAGCGGCACCTGTGAGCGGTCTTCCGCCGCGACCTCTTCCGCAGTCATCCCGCGGATTGCCCCGCCCTCGATGCGCTCACGGTGCTTCATGGGCGTCTCGATGATTCCGGGGCAGATCGCGTTCACGGTGACGCCGTGCGGCGCGAGCTCCACCGCCATCGTCTTGGTCACCCCGAGCACCGCGTGCTTCGATGCCACGTACGCGGTCATCCCGCGGTAGCCGTTCTTCGCGGCCTGAGAGGCGATGAAGATGATGCGGCCGGTGCGCCCAGCATCCACCAGCCGTCGCGCGACCCCGCGCGCGACGAGAAAGGACCCCTTCGCGTTCACGTCGAGGTTTCGGTCCCAGTCGCTGCTGGTCGTCTCGGTCGCGAAGCCCATCGTGGAGGTCCCGGCTGCGGTGACGACGACGTCGACGATGCCGACGGTTTCAGCGACAGCATCCAGAACCTGCTCGACGGCGTCCTCATCGCCGACATCCAGGCGCACGGTCCATTCGTCGTCGCGCCCCGGGTGCAGGCCTTCGGGCAGGCTCAGATCGGCGCTGACGACGGTCGCACCCTCGGCGAGGAAGGCATCTGCGGTGCTGGCGCCGATGCCGCTGGCACCTCCGGTGACGAGAACGACGCGATCGCGCAGCTCGTTGAACATCACACGCCCACGCGCGTGAACGCGTCGAGGCTGATTCCCTGCTCGAGGATGTGCTTTGACCACTCGCGAGCACTGTGCAGGCTGTGGTCGCGGTAATTTCCGCAACTGATCGCATCGACGCCGGGAACGTCATCCCAGGTGATGTCCTCGGCGATCGCTGTGAGCCCGACCCGGATCGCCGCGACGACCGCGGCGACGCTCGGTTCACCCCACACGATGAGGTGGAAACCGGTGCGGCAGCCGAACGGTGAGATGTCGATGACGCCCTCGAGGTGATCGCGGATCAGGCTGGCGAGCACATGCTCGATCGTGTGCAGACCTGCCGTGGGGATCTCGCCCTCGTTCGGCTGGACGAATCGCACATCGAAGTTCGAGATCGCATCGCCCTTAGGGCCGTGCTCGGTCTGGATGAGCCGCACGTACGGGGCGCGGACAGCGGTGTGATCGAGGGTGAAGCTCTCGACATCGGCCATGGTGTTCTCCTTGAGAGGTCAGCCCGGCAGCCCGAGCGAGGGGGAATACGGTGCGATTGAGATGAGCAGGCAGGCGGTCCAGTGGCACAGGAACGCCAGCACCGTGCACAGGTGGAAGAGCTCGTGGAACCCGAAGTGACCTGGCCACAGGTTCGGCTTCTTCATCGCGTACGCGATGGCGCCCAGTGTGTACAGGACCCCACCCACGCACACCAGGACCATCATGGCGACGTTGGCGTTCAGCAGGTCGCCCATGTACATGACGGCAGCCCACCCGAGAGCCAAATAGAGGGCGACGTACAGCCAGCGCGGCGCATTTATCCAGAACACCCGGAAGAGGATGCCGAGTATCGCCCCGGCCCACACGACGCACAGCAGCAGGATGCCCTTCTCGGGGATGAGCGCGTTCACTGCCAGTGGCGTGTAGGTTCCGGCGATCAGCAGCAGGATGTTCGCGTGATCGATGCGCTTGAGGAGCAGCTTCGTCTTCGGTTTCCAGTCGATGCGATGGTACAGAGCGGAGTTCCCGAACAGCAGCAGCGAGCTCGCCATGAAGACGGCGGCTGCCCACTTCGCGGGGGCGCCATCCGCGAGAACGATGAGCACGATGCCCGCAACGATCGCCACGGGGAAGGTTCCGGCGTGCAGCCAGCCCCGCCAGGTCGGTTTGATCTCGATCTCGGCGTCATCGGCTGCGGCTTCGACGAGAGGCAGCTCAGGAACGGGAACGGAGCCGGAATCGGGTGTACTCACGTTCTCACTCTAAGTCGCAGCCGATGCCATGAACTGCACATATCCTTGATCCTCGGCCGCATCACATGAGTCGGCGCCGATGGCGCGGTAGCGTAGGCACGTGAATGCACGTACGAGCGAAGGCCGGGGTCCGCTGTACCGGCTGTACAGCAACCGGCTCCGCAGGCAGCTCGATCCGGCATCCGTTCCGCACCATGTCGCGATGATGATCGATGGCAATCGGCGGTGGGCGCGACAACTCGGATTCGACTCCGCCGCTGATGGGCACCGTGCGGGAGCTGCGAAGATGCGCGAGTTCCTCGGCTGGTGCGATGAGATCGGCGTGCGTGTCGTGTCTTTGTACCTGCTCTCCAGCGACAACCTGAGAAAACGCGACTCGAAAGAGATCGAGGATCTCATCGAGATCATCGCCGAGCTCGCAGAAAGTCTGTCGCAGGAGCCGGACTGGCGAGTGAAGCACGTCGGCCGATCAGACATTCTGCCCACCGAGCTCGCCCGCGTCCTCGCCGACGCAGAGGCGCGTACGAACGGGCACCCCGGTCTCCATGTGAACCTCGCCGTCGGGTACGGCGGACGCAACGAGATCGTGGATGCTGTGCGGTCGATCATCGGGGAGCACGAGGCATCCGGGGGGACTCTCGAGGACCTCGCCGCGCACCTGACTCCGGAGATGATCGGGGAGCACCTCTATACGGGCGGGCAGCCCGATCCCGACCTCGTCATCCGCACGAGCGGCGAGCAGCGGCTCAGCGACTTCCTGCTGTGGCAGAGCGCGCACAGCGAGTTCTACTTCGTCGAGGCGCTCGGCCCCGATCTGCGCGAGGTCGACTTCCTGCGCGCCATCAGAGACTTCACGGACCGGGATCGCCGCTTCGGTCGGTGAGCGCACGGTCGTTAACCCAACGTTAATCGCGCTGCGTGCGTGTCCTCCGGTGTGTCGCGCGACTGCAGTCGTACCTTCGAGGCATCGGACACCGTGTCTGGTCGAGTCGGCCCTCAGGATCGCGACTCGTGGCCCCAGGTCGACTCGTGGCTTAGCCGGGAAGCATCCCGGGTCGGGAGTGGGTCGTGACCACACGTGCAGCACAGCAGTCAACCCGTCAGATCTCACGCAGGTCTTCCTCTGGGAAGCCTGATCAGGATCTCCGCACTTATGTGCTCGACACCTCGGTGTTGCTCTCGGATCCGCAGGCGCTGTTCCGCTTCGCCGAACACTCGATCGTCCTTCCTGTCGTCGTCATCACCGAGCTCGAAGGCAAGCGGCACGACCCTGAGATCGGCTATTTCGCGCGGCAGGCACTGCGTCACCTGGATGAGCTGCGTATCGAACACGGCCGCCTCGACTACCCGGTGCCGATCGGCGAGGGCGGCACGCTTCGTGTCGAACTCAGCAACACCGATGCCGGTGTGCTTCCCAGCGGCATCCGACTCGGCGACAACGACAGTCGCATCCTCGCGGTTGCCATGCATCTCGCAGAAGACGGTCAAGACGTCACGATCGTCTCGAAAGATCTTCCGATGCGTGTCAAGGCGGCATCGCTCGGAATCTCGGCGGAGGAGTACCTCGCCGAGCAGGCGGTCGATTCCGGATGGACCGGAATCGCCACCCTCGCCCTCTCGGGTGATGAGATCAGCGACCTGTACGAGAGCGAGGTCGGCATCAGCGAGGAGGCCCGCGGCATCCCCGTCAACACCGGACTGATCATCCACTCCGAACGCGGGTCCGCCCTCGGGCGGGTCTCCGGCGACGGCGAGTACCGACTGGTGCGGGGCGACCGTGACCTGTTCGGGATGCATGGTCGCTCCGCTGAGCAGCGCATCGCGATCGACCTGCTGACTGATCCTGACGTCGGGATCGTGTCGCTCGGTGGGCGCGCAGGCACCGGCAAATCGGCACTCGCGCTGTGTGCGGGACTCGAAGCGGTGCTGGAGCGGCAGCAGCAGAAGAAGATCATCGTGTTCCGGCCGCTGTTCGCCGTCGGCGGCCAGGAACTCGGCTACCTGCCGGGTGACCAGAACGAGAAGATGGGCCCGTGGGGGCAGGCGGTCTTCGACACGCTCGGCTCGGTCGTCTCGGGCAACGTCGTGGAGGAGGTCATCGCGCGAGGACTGCTGGAAGTCCTTCCGCTGACGCACATCCGCGGACGCTCGCTGCACGACGCGTTCGTGATCGTCGACGAGGCGCAGTCGCTGGAGCGAAACGTGCTGCTGACGGTGCTCAGCCGGATGGGCCAGAACTCGCGCGTCGTGCTCACCCACGACGTCGGACAGCGCGACAACCTGCGGGTGGGCCGGCACGACGGCATCGCTTCGGTGATCGAGACGCTGAAGGGTCACGAACTGTTCGGTCACGTGACGCTGATGCGCTCGGAGCGCTCGGCCATCGCGGCACTGGTCACCGACCTGCTGGAGGGTGGGGAGCTCAGCTGAGCTTCGGGGTCCGGGGTCCGGGGTCCGGGGGCCGGCGGGATGGTCGGCTGTTACGCCTGTCGGAGGGGGTGACGTAGGTCGGAGTGATCCGACGAAAACCTCCGATGGGCGCAACACCCTCCGCAGGGTGCAACACTCAAGCGTGGTCGCGGAGCCGTTTCAGCGCGCCGATGACGGCTGACTGCACCGTCGGCCAGTCGTGGACGATCTGGGAGTAGTCGAAACGCAGCGTTTCGTAACCGCGCGCGGATGCCGCGGCATCCCGCAGCAGATCTTTGTGGCGCATCTGTTCGGACGCGTGATTCTCTTTGCCGTCTGCCTCGAGGATCAGCTTTCTGCCGATCACGAAGTCCACCCTGCCGACCCCGGTGATCTCCACCTGGCAGTCGAGACGGATGCCGAGGATGTGCAGCCGTAGCCTCAGCAGCGATTCCAGACCACTGTCGGCATCGGGTCGAGCGAGATCGACGAGCCATTGAGCGGATGCCGGCAATGCCGCCCGCACGCGGGCGCGAGCGGCTCGCGAGAGCAGCCGAAGCTTCCACGCGGATTCGAAGGCCGCGAAGAAGGCTTCGTCGCCTTGACAGCGGTAGAGGTGCAGCAGTGCCTGCTCGAGCGAGGCTCTTCCCAGAGGAGGGTCGCCTCGATAGTAGTGACTCACACAAGCGCAGTCCGGGTGCGTGCGTGCTCGTCCGGATGCTCCCATCCAGATATGCGGCTCGGTGCCATCGTGCAGAACCCAGACCTTGTGCGAGCGCAACACCGAGGTGCAGGTCAGGGCACCGCCGTGCGCGATGGCCTCGCGTACGGATGGTTTCAGACCGGGCACGGCGAAGACGCCGGAGCGGATGCGTTGGATCGTGCCCTTGGCGACGTGGCGTGCCAGCGTCGCACGTGAGATGCCGTACTCCTGCAGGCGGGATCCGAGAGCTACGCCGCCGAGTCGAGTGATGAGGTGAGCCGGGTCGATCATCCATCCAGGATTGCTGATTCACGCGCGCAGCAGCGGCGAAGGCATCCGATTGTGGACGGTTTCGGCAGTTTTATGAATGTGGAGAACGAGTGCTTCCGCGGCCCACGCTCGGGAAGGGGATGCAGTGACGCCCGGCGGAGCATGTGACAGGACGCGGAGCAATTTACCTGAAAGCTCCGCCGTGTGTCACAGCATCCGCCGGGCGTCACACCAACGAGCTGAGGCTCAGCCCGGGTGGGTCATGCTGAGCAGGTCGAGCTTCTCGTCCAGCTGCTCGAGCGTGAGCTCACCGCGCTCGACGTAGCCGAGGTCGATCACGGCGTCGCGCACCGTGATGCCCTTGGCAACGGCGTGCTTAGCGATCTTGGCCGCTGCCTCGTAGCCGATGAGCTTGTTCAGCGGCGTCACGATCGACGGCGACATTCCCGCGAACGCCGCCGCACGCTCGGTGTTGGCGACGAGACCGTCGACGGTCTTGTCGGCGAGCACGCGCGAAGCGTTCGAGAGCAGACGGATCGACTCGAGAAGCGCAGTACCCATCACCGGGATGGCGACGTTGAGCTCGAACGAACCGGATGCTCCGGCCCAGGCGACCGTCGCGTCGTTGCCGATCACTCGGGCGCAGACCATCAGCACGGCCTCCGGGACGACCGGGTTGACCTTGCCGGGCATGATCGAGGAGCCGGGCTGCAGGTCGGGGATGTGCAGCTCGCCGAGACCCGTGTTGGGACCGGAGCCCATCCACCGCAGGTCGTTGTTGATCTTCGTCAGCGAGACGGCGATGGTGCGAAGGGCACCGGATGCCTCGACCAGACCGTCGCGGTTGGCCTGAGCCTCGAAGTGGTCCTTGGCCTCGGTGATCGGCAGCTCGGTCTCTTCTGCGAGCAGAGCGATGACCTTCTGCGGGAAGCCGAGCGGAGTGTTGATGCCGGTTCCGACCGCGGTACCGCCGAGCGGAACCTCAGCGACGCGGGGGAGTGCGGACTGCACGCGCTCGATGCCCAGGCGTACCTGACGGGCGTAGCCGCCGAACTCCTGGCCGAGGGTGACGGGTGTGGCATCCATGAGGTGCGTGCGGCCCGACTTGACGGCGTCCTTCCACAGCTCTGCCTTCGCCTCGAGAGCCACCGCGAGGTGGTCGAGCCCCGGGATGAGCGTGTCGATGAGTGCCTGGGTGACGGCGATGTGCACCGAGGTCGGGAACACATCGTTCGACGACTGCGACGCGTTCACGTGGTCGTTCGGGTGCACGGCAGAACCGAGGATGCGGGTGGCGAGAGTCGCGAGCACCTCGTTCATGTTCATGTTCGACGACGTGCCAGAGCCGGTCTGGTAGGTATCGACGGGGAACTGACCGTCGTGTGCACCCGTAGCCACCTCGTCTGCGGCCTGCGCGATCGCATCGGCGATCGCGCCATCGAGCGTGCCCAGGCTCTTGTTCGCGAGAGCGGCTGCCTTCTTGATGCGAGCGAGGGCGGCGATCTGCGTGGATTCCAGCCCGGTGCCCGAGATCGGGAAGTTCTCGACCGCGCGCTGGGTCTGAGCGCCGTAGAGCGCGTTCACGGGAACGCGTACTTCGCCCATGGTGTCGTGTTCGATGCGGTACTCGGTATCGGTCACTTCGATCCCTCCAGAGTTGCGGGGTCGACTGCGATCCCCGATTCGATTCCAACAGTGATGACAGGCACAGCGGTGCCTTCGGAAAGACGGTAGTTCGCACCGACGATACCCAACCGGCCCTCGGCCACTGCGGTGCTGATCATCTCGGACGACTGAAGCAGGTTGCGCACCGTGTTGCGTAGGTGCTCCTTGCCGACCAGCTCAGCGTCGATATCGCTCACCGCGCCGCCGCCGTTCTCGGCGAGCACCTTGCGTGCGGCGGGAACGATCGGGGCGATGAGCTTCCAGATCTGCGGGGGCAGCGGCTCGGCATCGATCGGCGTGCCGTCGATCGCCGCGCGCACGGCCCCACAGGAGTCATGCGCGAGGACGACGATCAGCGGTACCTCGAGAATGCCGACGGCGTACTCGAGGCTGGCGACGATCGATTCGCCGATGACCTGGCCGGCGTTGCGGACAACGAAGAGGTCTCCGAGCCCGAGATCGAAGATGATCTCGGCTGCGAGTCGCGAGTCGGAGCATCCGAACAGTGTGGCGAGTGGGTTCTGATGGTCGGCGAGATCATGACGTCGCCCCACGTCCTGGTTGGGGTGACGCGGTTCGCCGGAGACGAAGCGCTTGTTTCCCTCGAGCATCTGCTCCCAAGCAGCGGTGGGGGTGAGAGTTGTCATCAGTCCTCTGCAATCTCTTCGATCTGTGGAACAAGAGACTCGGCGAATTCTGCTGTCGAGTCGGGGGAACGCGAGCCGTACAGGAGCACGTAGTCGACGCCTGCCTGGGTGCCGATGGCGTAGCTCACGTTGTCGTCGGAGTTCTTGCTCACCGAGTAGACATCCCACTCGACACCGCCGATGCGGGTGGTCTCGGTTGCGGCAGTGCCGTTCAGCACTTGCGGCGCCCATTTCGCATCTGCTTCGAAGGCCTGGGCGACGCGGATGAATCCGCGTTCGTCTTCAGCGGCGGGCGCCAGGGTGATGTTCCAGACGACGGTGGGACCGCCCTCGAGTTCTGCCGCGTTCACACGCCAGAAGTCGCCCAGCTCGGGTACGAGCACCGGACGCTCCATCGTCGATTCGACGTCGGCCGCGATCGCGGGCAGATCGACTTCAGGTTCGGATGCGGGCTGGCCGCGGGGCACGCCGAAGATCACGATCGCGACGACGGCGAGTGTGATGATGAGCGCCGCGATCAGGTTGCGGAAGGTCTGGCCAGACCGATAGGTCTTGCTGAACTCCGCCTTGCGCGCAGCGGTCTCTTCAGGAGTCTCGGGCCGGCCGAGCTCCGCGACGACGCGTGGCTGCTTGCTCATGAACTGGCACCGTTGGGATCTGCAGAATCGGATGCCGAAGAGTCGGATGCCGCGGCACGAGTGGCCTCGAGACGGCGCTTCGCGCCGAGAAGCCATTCCTCGCAGCGGGCAGCGAGCGCTTCACCGCGTTCCCACAGAGCGAGTGAGTACTCGAGCGTAGGAGAACCCTGCTCGAGCTCGGAGACCACGCGGACGAGTTCGTCACGGGCGTCTTCGAACGACAGGGATTCCACCGGGGTGTCGTTGGGCGCAGTCACGGTTCCCAGTCTACGACGCGCTCCGACATCGTCCGCCCGGGTGACATCAGCTGGCTTCCGAGATCTCCCCCTCGGATCGGGCGGCGATCGATCCGCGGTCCACGGTGATGGTGAGGGGGCTGCCTGCCGGAGCATCCGATGCATCGCGAAGGATCACGCCGCCGTCGAGGTGAGCGATCGCGTACCCGCGGGCGAGGGTTGCGGCGGGCGACAGCGCGCGCAGCGACGCGCGCAGCTCGGAGGTCTTGCGGCCCGCAGCATCCCACTGCCGATCGATCGTGTCGCGCCCACGCGCCTGCAGCAGCCAGAGCTCCTGCGCGCGTGCGGAGATGATCGGTTCGGGGGAGCGCAGCACCGGGCGCGAGCGCAGCTGCTCGAGCTGTGCGATGTCATGAGAGATGCGCTGAGTCAGGCGCGAGGTCGCGCGGGCGCGCAGCTGGCCGATGAGCGCGCGCTGCTCTCCGACGTCGGGGACGACGCGCTTGGCGGCGTCCGTCGGCGTCGATGCGCGCAGGTCTGCAACGTCGTCGAGGAGCGGATGGTCGTTCTCATGGCCGATCGCCGAGACGATGGGGGTGGATGCTGCGGCGACCGCGCGTACGAGACGCTCGTCGCTGAATCCGAGCAGCGTCTGCGGATCACCACCGCCGCGGGCGATGATGATCACGTCGACGTCGGGATCCGCATCCAGTCGTGCGAGCGCTGCTAGCGTCTCGGGGACGCACCGGTCGCCCTGCACAGCGGCGTATTCAGTGCGGAAGCGCACCTGCGGCCAGCGCAGCTCGGCGTTGCGATGAACGTCCTTCTCGGCATCCGATCGCTCGCCGGTGATGAGTCCGATCACGTGCGGAAGGAAGGGCAACGGCTTTTTGCGGGATGCGTCGAACAGCCCTTCCTGACGCAGCTGCGCACGGAGCTTCTCGAGCCGCTCGAGCTGGTCACCGAGACCGACGTGCTTCATGCTCGCGACGGTGAAGCTGAAATCTCCGGCCTTGACGAAGTAGTCGGCCTTGACTGCGGCGATCACGTGGTCGCCGATCGCGAGGTCGGCAGGGATGCGACCGCGCACGCTCGACCACACGCGGATCGAGATCTGCGCGTCGGACTGCGTGTCTTTGAGCCGGCCGAACACGTTGCCGCCGCGGACGTTCCACGAGGTGATCTCGCCCTCGACCCAGACGGTGTTCCACCGGGCGATGAAGTCGCGGATGGTGCCGTTCAGTCGCGCGACCGAGGTCGGAGCATCCGCTGTCGAATCGCGGGGCGCGACCGCGTCTGCCGGAGGCGTCTGGCCATTCGCGGAGGAGGCTTCGAAGACCGTCATCGGGTCCTTTCATCGGTTGTGCGCTCGGCGCGACGCCCAGGCCCCTCACCGGTACCCGAAGGTAGGATCGGAGTGTGAGCCAGGCCACCGTACATCTTCCCGTTCCCCGTATTCCACGTTCGCGGGCGACGCGGCTTCAGGATATCCCGGTCGACGGACACAAGCGCGTTCTGCTCGCCGCCCCACGCGGCTACTGCGCCGGTGTCGACCGTGCTGTCGTCGCCGTCGAGAAGGCGCTCGAGCGCTACGGCGCACCCGTGTACGTGCGCAAGCAGATCGTGCACAACATCCACGTCGTCACCGAGCTAGAGGCGAAGGGGGCGATCTTCGTCGAAGAGGTCGATGAGGTGCCCGAGGGCGCACACGTCGTCTTCAGCGCGCACGGTGTTTCGCCGGCAGTCGTGAATGCGGCATCCGATCGCGGACTGCACGCCATCGACGCGACCTGCCCGCTGGTGACGAAAGTGCACCGCGAAGCGGTGCGGTTCGCCCGCGATGATTTTGAAATCCTGCTGATCGGCCACGAAGGGCATGAAGAGGTCGAGGGCACCGCCGGGCACGCGCCAGAGCGAGTGACGATCGTGAACTCGCCCGATGAGGCCGACACCGTGCAGGTGAAGGATCCTTCGAAGGTCGTCTGGCTCTCGCAGACCACACTCTCGGTCGACGAGACCATGGAGACCGTCAACCGACTGCGGGCTCGCTTCCCCGACCTGCAGAACCCTCCGTCTGATGACATCTGCTACGCCACGCAGAACCGTCAGGTCGCGATCAAGAAGGTTGCGAAGGATGCTGACCTGGTGATCGTCGTCGGCTCGTCGAACTCGTCGAACTCGGTGCGTCTCGTTGAGGTCGCTCTGGAATACGGTGCGAAGGCCGCCTACCGCGTCGACTACGCGGAAGAGGTCAAGCAGGAGTGGCTCGACGGCGTTGAAACCGTCGGCGTGACCAGTGGCGCCTCCGTGCCCGAGGTGCTCGTCCGCGAGGTGCTCGAGGCACTCAGCGGCGCCGGCTACCGGGACGTCGAAGAGGTCAAGACCGCCGAGGAAGATCTGATGTTCTCGCTTCCCAAGGAGCTTCGTCAGGACATTTCGGGCCAGAAGGATCCGCGCGCGCTCGGCGGCCGTACCGGAGCTGCTTCTTCATGAGTGACCGTCCGCAGTTCGGAGAGTACGCGACGCCGGAGGAGCAGCGTCGGCTGGCCGGGCTCCCTCCTGCGGACGCCGTTGCTGAGTCGCCTGTGATGCAGGCCGCACCGGCAGCTCCGGTGCAGGCGACGCCCTCGGCGCCAGCGGCCCGCCCGTGGGATCGCATCATCACGATCGCTCTGCTCGCGTACGGCGTGGTCAACGTCTTCATGACTGCCATGTCGTATTTGGACCTGCCCACACTGATGAACCGGAGCATGGGGATTCTCGGCATCGAGGGCGAGTTCACGAACTTCGCGCAGGGCAAGACCTGGGGCACAGTCGCCGCGGTCGTGCTGTTCATCGGCTGGGCAATCACCGCCTGGCTGGCGGTGCGGCGTCTGCGTCGCGGCAAGCTCAGCTGGTGGGTGCCGCTCGTCGGAGCTGTCATCACCATGATCATCACGACGATCTGCATCACTGTGCCGATGATGAATGATCCCGCCTTCATCGCGTACCTGAACGGTGCGACAGGGCAGTGAGCGCCTAGCTATATAAGAAACGAGCCCGCGTCGAATCGACGCGGGCTCGTTGCTTTGTGAGGCTGGTGTCAGCTCTTGGACTGGCCGTAGGAGCCGAGCTGGCGGGTCGACTCGACGACGCGAGCGGCCATCGCGGACTCCGCGACCTTGCCCCACGCGCGCGGGTCGTACTGCTTCTTGTTTCCGACCTCGCCGTCGACCTTCAGGACGCTGTCGTAGTTCTTGAACATGTAGTCAGCGATCGCACGCGTGTACGCGTACTGCGTGTCGGTGTCGATGTTCATCTTGATGACACCGTTGGCGACGGCGAGAGCGATCTCTTCGTCGCTCGAGCCTGATCCGCCGTGGAAGACGAGGTCGAGGGGCTTCGCACCGGTGTTGTACTTCGCGGCGACCTGCTGCTGGATCTCACCGAGCAGCTCGGGGCGCAGCTTCACTCCACCCGGCTTGTACACGCCGTGCACGTTGCCGAAGGTGAGGGCGGCGATGTAGCGGCCCTGCTCGCCGAGGCCCAGTGCCTGAACGGCCTGGTCGACGTCGGCGAAGGTCGTGTAGAGAGCATCGTTCGAGCCCTCGTGCTGCACGCCGTCCTCTTCGCCGCCGACGACACCGATCTCGACCTCGAGGATCGCGTTGATGTTCTTGATGCGGGGGAGGAGATCCTTGGCGATCTCGATGTTCTCCGCCAGCGGCACGGCCGAGCCGTCCCACATGTGCGACTGGAAGATCGGATTGCGTCCGGCCTTGACCTCTTCTTCGGATGCCGCGATGAGCGGCTCGACGAAGCCTGCGAGGGCATCCTTCGGGCAGTGGTCGGTGTGGAGTGCCACGGTGACCGGGTAGTTCTTGGCGACCTCGGTCGCGTAACGAGCGAAGGCGAGAGCGCCCGTGGCGCGAGCCTTGACGGTGTGGCCGGCGAAGTAGTCGGCACCACCGGTGGTCACCTGGATGATGCCGTCGGAGCCGGCCTCGGTCAGGCCCTGGAGGACGGAGTTGATGGTCTGCGAGCTGGACACGTTGAACGCCGGGTACGCGAAGCCACCGGCCTTCGCGCGGTCGAGCATTTCTGCGTACTGTTCCGGGGTGGCGACGGGCATGAAAAACTCCTGCGATAGATGAAGCGGGGTCAGTGCTCACTCTATCGCTGGCCATGAACTGATGACGGCGCGGTCAGCGTCGGGGCCACCCTCTCTTTCCCGGTGGTTAAGAACTGCGATTTCTTCGTGCGTGCTACGCCGAAAACGCCCCAGTCTCATGCGGGGCGGTCACTAGGCTGGCCACATGGTGAGTCTTACGGCTGATATGAGCCCCCTGCGTCCCGATCGGAACCTTGCGCTTGAGCTGGTGCGTGCGACTGAGGCGGCATCGATCCGGGCGGTGCCGTTCATCGGCCGCGGGGCGAAGGAAGCTGCTGACGGAGCTGCCGTCGACGCCATGCGCGCGTTCCTCGGCACTGTGAACTTCCAGGGCCGCGTCGTCATCGGCGAGGGCGAGAAGGACAACGCCCCGATGCTCTTCAACGGCGAGGTCGTCGGCTCTGGGCGCGGACCCGAGTGCGACATCGCGGTTGACCCCATCGATGGCACCTCACTCACCGCCGCTGGTCGTCAGAATGCACTTTCGGTCATCGCGGTCTCTGACCGCGGCACGATGCTCGATGCCTCGAGCGTCTTCTATATGGACAAACTCGTCACAGGTCCCGCCGGCGTCGGTGTCGTCGACATCAATCTGCCGGTCGGTGAGAACATCCGACGCCTGGCGAAGGCTCTCGGCAAGTCGGTCGACGAGATCGTCGTCTCGGTACTGAATCGGCCTCGTCACGAGAAGCTGATCGATGAGATCCGTGAAGCCGGTGCCGGCACCCGTCTGATGAGCGATGGCGACGTCGCAGGCGGCATCAACGCTGCGCGTCACGGCGCTCGCACCGACATGTGCGTCGGAGTCGGTGGCAGCCCGGAAGGCATCGTCACCGCGTGTGCGATCAAGGCACTCGGAGGACACATCCAGGGGCGTCTCTGGCCGCGTGACGATGAAGAACGTCAGCGCGGGACCGATGCCGGGCTCAAGATGGACTACGTCTACGAGGCCGATGAGCTCGTCAAGGGAGACAACACGATCTTCGTGGCGACCGGTGTGACCGATGGGCAGCTCGTGGCGGGCGTCCGCCGTGAGGGCAACTACGTCTATACGGAATCCGTAGTGCTGCGCGGTGCATCCGGCACTTTGCGCCGCGTCACATCTGAGCACCTCGTCTCGAAGTGGCTCTGAGTCTCTGACGGCGCCCCTCCGACCGTTATCAGGGTTACCTGGCACAATGGGTGATGTCGTCGAGGAGTCATCTTCGACGACATCCAGGGAGGGGTCACATGGCCGCGGGACAGATGAGCAGCAACGAGAAGTCGGCTCCAGTGAAGATGGTCACCACCAACACTGGTCGCATTCTGCGCGTCTCTGCGGACGATGAGGCAGCACGTGTGGCCGCTGCGGCCGCCGCGGCATCAGCCCCTGCGCACGTGGATCCTGCACGCCGTGCTGACGTGCTCTTCCGGGTTCGTCGCGCCGAAGGGCACGAGATCAGCTCGTGGTGGATGATCGGCGCATTTGTCCTGACGTCGGGGCTCGTGATCGCTGCGCTCAGCTGGGTTCCCTACAGCGCCTGACGCTCGTCACGGCTTTTGACCGAATCGACCTCTGCGAGCCGGTTTCGCACCGCACCGAGGTCGGCTTCGATCTCTGATGCCGGATCGGCGTCGACCAGCTCAGGAGCGGTGAACTTGCGCGGCACGCTGGTGATCGCCGGCGGCGCGGGAGCGAGCGCGGAGGCATCGATTCCGGGGAACTGCCGCGCTGTCACGAGCACACGGGTCTCGAGGGAGCCGGCGAACTTGTTGTAGCTGTCGACCGTGCGCTCCAGCGCGCGGCGCAGGTCGTCGGCGTGACCGGCGAGGGTGCCCAGGCGATCGAACAGCTGCGTGCCGAGCGCGAGCAGGGTGCGGGCTTCGGTAGACACTTCCTGCTGCGTCCACGTGAACGAGACCGTCTTCAGCACTGCCCAGAGGTTCACCGGCGATGCCAGCGCGACGCGCTTGCTGAATGCGTAGTCGAGCAGCGTCGGGTCTTCATCGATCGCGGCAGCGAGCAGAGACTCGCTCGGCAAGAAGCAGATCACGAACTCGGGGCTCGCATCGAGTCCGGACCAATACGCCTTCTTCGCGAGTGCATCGACGTGAGCCCGAACAGCCTTGACGTGCTTCTGCATGTGCACCCGGCGTTGGGCCTCGTTCGCATCACCGCCGCTGAGTGCGCTGGCTTCGAGGTATGCGTCGAGCGGCACCTTCGCATCGACTGCGATCGACGTGCCTCCAGGAAGGCGCACCACCATGTCGGGTCGGCCTTGTCCGCGGTCGGAAGAGATCGTCGACTGCAGATCGAAATCGACGTGGCGCGTGAGGCCGGCGGCCTCGACGACGCGGCGCAGCTGGGTCTCGCCCCACACGCCTCGTGTCGCCGTCGAGCGCAGTGCGCCGGCAAGCGATTCGGTGGTGGCACGCAGTGCCTCGTCTGATTCCTGTGCGCGTCGCAGCTGCTCGGTGAGCGACCCGAACTGCGCATGACGCTCCTGCTCGAGAGAGGCCACCTTGGTCTGCATCTGCTGAAGCGATTCGCGCACTGGCGCGAGTGCGGTGAGAACCGCGTTCTGCTGCTGCACGCGTTCGGCTTCGGCTCGCTGCTCTGTACGAGCATGCTCGACGGCATCGCGGTACAAGTCGTACTGCCGGTCTCGGTCGTCGCGGGCCGCAGCCAGTTCGGCTTCAGCGCGCGCGAGGTCAGCACGTGCCTGTGCTTGCGAAGAAGTGGCGCGCGCTGCGCGCGCAAACCAACCCACAGCAGCCCCGACCGCGAGGGCGGTGATAACCAGCAGAGCGATCAGCGAAGCATCCATACCGCCATGATGCCGCGGGCCTCGGACATTGCCGGGCTGCCGCCCCGATAAGGCAGCGTCAGCGTGCCGCGTAGTCCTCGAGCACCGCGCGCATCTCGGTGAGCTTGAACTGGTCAGCGATCGCGATCGCCGACATCGCGCCGGCGTTCTGGTCGGCTCCGGCATCCAGCAGCATCCGCAGCAGTGTCTCGTTTTTGCGGAATACCGCACACGAGATCGCGGTCTGGCCGTTCGCATTCACAGCATCCAGATCCGCCCCGCGACGGATGAGATCTGCAACGGTGTGCGGTTCTTCGGCGTACGTGGCGACGATCGTTAACGTGTCGCCGCGTGGGTTGCGCAGATCGATCGGAACACCGGCGTCGATCATCTCGCCGAGCGGGCCGGTGCGACCCTGTCGCGCGAGATCGAAGGTACCCTCGATGACCTCGAGGCTGACGGGGGAGTCGCCGGATGGATTCGTCATACGGCCATTCTTGCGTGCCGGACGGAAGATGTCCTCACGCAGCGCGTTCGGCGATGGCGGGTGTGGCCGGCTCGGTGACGCGAAGGCTGAGCGAGCTGGCGAGAGCGTGGACATCTGCAGCTGCGGTGCGGCGGGCTGCATCGATGACGATCTGTGCGCACGCACGAGCATCCGCCAGCGCGTCGTGATGCGAGAACTCGGCGAAGCCGGCCGCGGCAGCGGCATTCGGCAACCGGTACGAGTCGAGGTCATAGACCTTTCGCGCGACCTGCAGGCTGCACAGTGAGCGGTAGGGCGGGCAGTCGAGGAGCGTGACCTCGGACGCCGTGCGCAGCACCTTCATATCGAAGCCCGCGTTGTGCGCCACGAGGACGTCAGCTCCGGCAAAGGCGCACAGCCTGTCGAACTGCTCGGGCCAGGTCGCCGCATCCGCCACTTCATGAGGATGGATGCCGTGGATCTTGATGTTCCACTCCTGGAACTCGTCGTGGCCTGCCGGCGGACGGATCAGCCATCCGGCGGTCGCGACGACCTCTCCGTCGCGGACCCGGACGAGTCCGACCGAGCAGGCAGATGCCGGGCTGGAGTTCGCGGTTTCGAAGTCGATTGCAGTGAAGTCCAGAGGCACACTTTCACTTTCACCCTGAGTCGGAGTCTCGTGCGGCAGACTCGCCGTAGGAATCCACGACCGACCGCGAGTAAGGCGTCCAGGCGCGCGCCGGTAGACTCTTACCCCGTGGCTCTCACTATCGGAATCGTCGGCCTGCCCAACGTCGGCAAGTCCACCCTCTTCAACGCTCTGACCAAGAACGACGTGCTCGCGGCGAACTATCCGTTCGCGACGATCGAGCCGAACATCGGGGTCGTCAACCTGCCGGACTCGCGTCTGCAGAAACTCGCCGACATCTTCGGCAGCGAGCGACTGCTCCCGGCGACGGTGTCGTTCGTCGACATCGCCGGAATCGTGCGCGGAGCGAGCGAGGGCGAGGGCCTCGGCAACCAGTTCCTCGCGAACATCCGTGAGGCGGATGCTATCGCTCAGGTCGTGCGCGGATTCGCTGACGGTGACGTGGTGCACGTCGAGGGCGCGATCAACCCGAAGAACGATCTCGAGACGATCAACGCGGAGCTCATGCTCGCTGACCTCCAGACGATCGAGAAGGCTATCCCGCGGTTTGAGAAAGAGGTACGGGGCAAGAAGCTCGACTCGTCGGTTCTCGAGACGGCGAACGCCGCGAAGGATGCTCTGGAGCGCGGAGTGCTGCTCTCCGTCAGCGGCATCGACCTCGCCCCGATCAAGGAACTCGGCCTACTCACTTCGAAGCCGGTCATCTTCGTGTTCAACGTCGATGAGACCGTGCTGACGGATGCTACGCGCAAGGCCGACCTCGAAGCGCTCGTGGCACCAGCCAAGGCGATCTTCCTCGATGCGAAGATCGAGTCCGAGCTCATCGATCTCGATCCTGAGGATGCTGCTGAGCTGCTGGCATCCACAGGCCAGGACGAGTCCGGACTGGACCAGCTCGCCCGCATCGGCTTCGAGACGCTGGGACTGCAGACGTACCTCACGGCAGGTCCGAAGGAATCGCGTGCGTGGACGATCCCCAAGGGCGCCAAGGCGCCGCAGGCTGCCGGCGTCATCCACACCGACTTCGAGAAGGGCTTCATCAAGGCCGAGGTCATCTCGTTCGACGACCTCGTCGAGACCGGCTCGGTCGCCGAAGCCCGCTCCAAGGGCAAGGCCCGCATGGAGGGCAAGGAGTACGTCATGCAGGATGGCGACGTGGTGGAATTTAGGTTCAACGTATAAAAATGCCGCCTGAATAGGGTTTTCGTCTCTTCTGCCTCAAGCCGAGGAATTTGCCGGAGTTCCGATCTAGCGTGCGCAACCAGGCGAGTAAGTGCCTCAACCGCTTAGGTCGTTGGCATTCCGCGGTATCCAGTAGGCGTGACCCACACATGAGCGGTAACCACTTGTCGCCCGCTGTCTCGGGCGTTACGCAGAGACGGTACGTTGTCTGGATGGATATGCCCCCAAAGCACATCGTTAGTGTTCGCCGGCACTTGTCGCGTCAGCCGCTGTAAGGCGGCGATGCCCACACGTTGTCCGCGATGTGCTGAATTGAGGGCGATCTCCTGCATGCAGAAGCCAGTGAATCCGTAGGAATCATCACGCTCTGCGGCCACAATGCCCGCTGAGGTGCCACCCACGCGAATCTCGAAAAGTAGCCCTTCTTCCGCGGCATCCTCAAGCGATTCTGCGTCAGCCGGCACGGCCCACTGGCCCAGTTGCGGCCGTGATGGCTTTAGTGCTTCGTAGATTGCCGCGACGCGTTCTGCTGCTTCTTCCGGAGCGCAAGCAACGAGAGTCACATCGTCGTAGCGGTCGGCCAGAGGCTGCTCGCGCATCTCGGCTACGGGGCGTGCCACGATCAGCAGATCTGGCGTAGCTTGTCCAACATCCATACCCGAACCAGTGAGCGCTCGAAGTCGCTGTTCCGGGTCGGGTAGGTTGACGCGCATGCACAGCGGCGAGAAGGCGTCGAAGCTCGGCAAAACATCACCGAGAGCGGCAAATCCCAATGGTTCAGGCGGCAGTGATGTTGCGATTATGTCCACGAATGGCTTCTCAATGTCTCGCCCCCGGAACCGAATACCCGCGACGGCCCAATGTCCGTTCGGCAGTTCCACGCGTCTGTTCGCCCACGCGAGGGGGTCTTGGACGGGGAGCTGAACCATGTCCCGGATCTGGCCGCCCCACTCAGAATCTCCGACGAGGGCGAGGTTTGGCTCCAGCCATTCTGCTAGATTCGTCCGCCACTGTGGCGACCAGTTCTTGATCTGCGAGGAAGTCCATCGCTCGGCCGCTTCTAGTGCATGCGCATCAGGGGTAGTCATCCGGATGAGAATATCAGGGGAGTGGCGAACGGATATTGAGCATATAATCTGGCTGGTTCGCAGAGCGGCCAGGGAGCGTCTCGCCGTCTTGCGCAGCATCTAACTCGTGTCTGGCGGCAGAGGTTGGTATGTGCGGCGACGTGGTTGAGTTTAGATTCTCGAACTGAGCCTTTGGCGCATGCCGCATTCCATCGGCGGCGTCCTTCTCTCCAATGGGCGCTCAAAAAGGGGCTCTCGCGGAGGCTTGGCGCGCCGTGAGGTGGTGGAGTTTAGGATTAACGCCTGACGGTCTCTTTGTTGAACGGCGGTACACGAGTGGCCCCCAGCCGGTCGAAGCGAATTCATTTTCCTCTTGCGAGAAAACACTGGGCGATCATCGCTGCCACGGCGATGCTGGTGGTCGGCGGGTGCGCGATGTACCTGTCTTGGGGTGTGTGGGGCGTGTTCGTGGCCTGTAGTGCTCTGACGTTGGTGGGCTCGACGGCTCCGGCGTTGATGCTCCTTCCGCGGTCTGCGGTGACGAGAATGTTGGTCATGCAGGTGGCGTCTTGCGCGGTCTGGTTCATGCTCATCGGATGGGGGCTGGTCGCCCTGTTGTACCCCGCGTGCACCGTCGGTTGGAGATTTCCGGGTAGAGGCGGCGGTGGCATGCGCGTGGAAGATGAGGCCGATGCATGGTGGATAGGTTGGTCCGTGCTCGGCATGGGGGTCGCCTGCGCGGCGTTGATCATCACAGTCGAGATACTCCCTCGCATCCGCCGAGCACGAGTGGATCCGTGACTTCGAGACCGTCGTGGTCTGCCTCCTATTGTCCGTCGATCGTGCAGCCTTGGTATCAGCTCTAGGTGACCTTGTAGATCCAGAGGTTGGTATCTGTGGCGACGTGGTCGAATTCCGGTTTAACGTATAGCGTTAATGACGGACTCCGTTATACACTGGTTTCGTGATCAGATCGTTCGGCAACAAGGACACCGAACGGCTGTGGCGTCGTGAGCGCGTGCGCTCGATCGATCCGAGGATCCATCGGGTCGCGCTGCGCAAGCTACGTCAGGTGGGGTCTGCAGAGTCTCTCGAGGACCTCCGCGTCCCGCCTGGCAATCGGCTCGAGGCGCTCAAGGGCGATCGGGTCGGGCAGCACAGCAACAGGATCAACGACCAGTGGCGGATCTGCTTCGTGTGGACCGACGCTGGACCAGCGGAGGTGCAGATCGTTGACTACCACTGACAGGATCGAGCCGATTCACCCGGGTGAGGTCCTCATGGAGGACTTCATCGAGGGCTTCGGCATCACACAGAACAAGCTCGCCGTGTCGATCGGCGTCCCGCCCCGGCGGATCAACGAGATCGTGCACGGCAAGCGGGGGATCACCGCAGACACGGCGCTGCGGCTCGCGAGGTACTTCGGCACGTCGGCCGAGTTCTGGATCAACCTGCAGAGCCACTATGAGCTCGACCGCGCCGAGGACGCAGCAGGTGAGCAGATCGCGGCGATCGCGCCGCTACGGGTCGCGTGACCAGCTGCGTCGTGCAACGCCCCGGAGGCGTCTGCATCGCGGTCACCGACCTCGGCGGCGACGGCCCTGTCGTCGTGCTGCTGCACGGGCTTGTCGGGAGCTCGCGGGAGTTGCTGCGCACGGCGCGAGCGTTGCAGGACCATCGGGTCCTGCTCGTGGACCAGCGAGGGCACGGTGCGAGCACGCGGCTTCCCGATGATCTATCCCGCGACGCCTTCGTCGGCGACGTCGTGGCGGCGATCGAGGAGCTCGCCCCAGGGAGTCAAGCGACGCTCGTCGGGCAGTCGATGGGAGCCCACACTGCTTTTCTCGCAGCAGCAGCGCGCCCAGACCTGGTCGAGGGGCTCGTGATGCTCGAAGGTCATGTGTCGGGGAGTGACGATCCGCGCGAGGCTGCTGGTCTCGGCGCGTACTTCGCGTCCTGGCCGGTTCCGTTCCGGGACGAGGCCGCTGCCCGCGAGTTCCTCGGTGATGACGCGATCGTTGATGCCTGGGTAGCGGATCTCCAGTCGACGGATGATGGGCTCGTCCCGCGTTTCGACTCCGCGGTCATGCAACGCACGATCGAGGCTGTGCGTGAACCGCGCTGGGACGAGTGGGAAGCTCTGCAGGTTCCGACGCTCGCGATTTTCGCCAAGCACGGGATGTTCAGCGATGCCGACAAGGACGAGCTGATCCGGCGCAGGCCCGAGACGGTCAGAGTCGATCTCTCCGGCGGCAGCCATGATGCGCACCTCGACGCCTTCGACGAGTGGATCGACGTGCTTCGCCGCTGGTTATCCCGCGATCAGGCCAGCGACTCGCGGACCAGTGTCCGCTGAGGTTGGTAGCTGCGGCGACGTGGTGGAGTTCCGCTTCAACGTGTAGTCGCGTTCTGCTCTAACGTCTGGTTCGATTGCCTGGATCTCCCTGTGGGGGATCCGGGCAATCGATTTATGTGCGACCATCAGGCGAGTCGCCGCGGCCTGGGTCTAGCGAAACGCTCGGCTGATCGCGCCACCGGTCTGGAACAAGGAGATCCACACCAGGAACTTTCGAATCGGACGTAGCGGCCATGCGACAAGTCCTCGCCAGCCTTGGCGTCGCGACCAGGACCTGCTGATCCGTACCTGCGTGCCACCGGTCGCGCTCACCAATGTGAATTCAGTCAGCACTGAATTGCTTTGCGCGACGTCGGGATATCCGAAGCTCCACGCGATGCTGTCCGGTTGGTGAAGTGCGATGAGTTCAACACTGCGTCGACGAAACTGAGGCTTAATCTTCACGGGCTTGCCGTCTGGATAGCTTGCGGGTGCAACGCCATCCCAGACCGTACCTGGCGTCGCTTCTTGACTGGTCTGATCGAGGATACCGATGCTCGGTTCCCACTCGGGGATACGTGCGGGATCTGTGAGGAACGCCCACACCTCGTCCAGCGGTGCGGATACGAAAGTCTCAGTCGTTCCCGTGGTCCGCCCCTTCACTTTCGCTGCGGCGGGCATGGACTTCATAGAGAGCGAGTCGGCCCGATCGAGGCGTTCGATGAGCACATCGGATGTCGCGCCAAGGCGGCCGAGGATATCCGTGATCAGACCGCTGGGTTCTGCGACGAGTTCCCGGAGAACGGCGGCCGCGTCGCCTGGCTTGCCTTTGCTGCTGGACTTCGCGATGAGGTCCCGAGCACGAGCAGTCCACTCGTACCCATCCGTCTCATGGAACACGATGCGCCCCGCCTCGGGGAACGACGCCTCGATGCCGAGTGAGGTCAGCTGTGCATCACGTTGTTCCTCGACGGCGAGACGGGCGCTGTCAATGTCGATACCGAGCTCGCGCAGTGCGCGGCCGGCGGACTGGTCATTGATGACCAATGCGAGGAACAGGTGGTCGATGTCGGCTTCGCGGAGCTCGAGCCGGGATGCTTCCTCCATGGCGGCCAGGGAAAGCGATTGGCTGGTCTGAGCGGCGCGGACGAGTTTGTTCATCTGTTCCTCCTGGGTGTCGAGATCGCCGGGTCAATTCTTTTGGAGTGCTTCTTGTGGGCGGCTTGTCGCGTCACTCCGAGCGCGTCGGCGATCTCCTGCCAACTCATGCCCGAGAGCAACGCAGCCTCGACCTGCCGAAGTTCCAGGGTGTCCGCGAGCACGCGCAAGGACGCTACGGCCCGCAATCCTGCTTTCGGGTCGCTGGTATCGGCTGCTACTGCTGCGATCCGCGGAGACTCCATGCCGTCAACCTACGTTGCTAAGTGACCGAATGTCAACCTTGGTTGCTTTCTCGTTCGGCGAGCTTGGTATTCGCAGGGCCAGGAGAGGGCCGACGCTTCGGGGGATTCGCCGGGTCCTGAGAGGTTGGTACGTGCGGCGACGTGGTGGAGTTTAGATTTTCGAACTCAAGTCCGGACTTGAGGACTGGCCCAGAAGCGCGCTTCCGTGCCTGTCGAGCCCGGATGCTCTTCAAGCCTCAGTCTTCGTGCGGCTGAGGCCCATCGAGACATACGCGGAGAACCCGGCTCGATTAGCGAATTTGACACGCCGTCGCTGCGTTTCGGTGAATCCGAGTTTGGCGTACAGTCCGAGCGCGGGGGTGTTGGTGTCCTTGATATCACGCAACACGAACTCGTCGGAGTGCAACTCCAGGAGCCGACGCATCAGCGCAGTGGCTACGCCTTTGCCCTGATGCTGCGGCGCTGTCGTGACGAACGCAATCTCCGTCAGATCGTCGCGGGCACCGTCGTGGGTCCCCATGAATTGACTTCGGATGATCCGATAGCTGATCATCCCGTGTATTGGACCGAGCACGCGCTGGAGCTCGCGCCGATCCGGCTCGAAGCACTCCTGCTCACCTTCGGTGACGACCGCGACAGCGGCGGGCTCGCCGTCGACGAGCGCGACGTGAAAGCGCTCCAAGATGAGCATCGGGGCGAACGCGTCGGCAAGCACGTCGGGGTCCTTGGAGAAGAACGCGAAATCCTCGGCGAACCCTTGCACGAGAACTTCAGCGATCCTGTGCCGATACCCCTCACCCATTTCGTCTGCGCGCGCGACTTCGATCTTCATCGGGGTCCTCCTGTGAACATTCGTAGGATCAGCTCGACATCGGGCTCCGCAGATCCCTCCCGAAGAGCAACGTGCATCGTCGTCATTCCGGCAAGCATGGCGAAGTAGTGAGCGGTCATTCGGGTTGGGTCTCCCGCGGCGATTTGGCCTGCGGCCTGGCCTCGACCGATGAGCAAGGCGAAGGCCCGCCAGAGCGCCCCCTGCGTTGCGGCCAGCCGCGCCGCAGTCCCCTCAGGAGTGTCCGTCGAGAAACCCTGGTTGATCACCATGTAGAACTCGGCCGCGCCGTTGCTCGCCGCGAGGTCCGCCACGTATACCTCGGTGAAGGATCGGATCATGGAGAGTGGATCCCCTTCGGTCGAGAGCTGAACGGCGACAGCCTCGAGCCCGCGTGAGGCCTGATCGATTAGTTCAGCGAAGAGTTCTTCCTTGCTCGCATAGTGCCGGTAGATCGACCCAGTGCTGATCCCCGCCTCGACGGCGATCTGACGCATGTTCGTGGCCGCGAAACCACGGTGTGCGAAGACCCGGACGGCGGCCGTCTCCACAGCAGAGCGCGTGGCTGAGCGCAATGCTTCGTTCTGCTCCGTCGTCCGCGGCACGATGTTCCCTTCAATGAACTTCTGTTCATTTTATGCTTCGATCGCACCGGGCGCAACTGGGTGCCCGACTAGGGTTGCTACGAGGTGCCTGGTGGGCAGTGGAATGATGCGCGGCCACGGGTCGACACTCAAAGGTTGGTATGTGTGGCGACGTGGTTGAGTTCAGGTTTAACGTATAGCGTTATTGACGGCGTCCGTTATGCGACTGGTGTCGTGATCAGGTCGTTCGGTAGCAAGGACACAGAAGCGGCGCTACCATCAGTTGGTCGCTGCCGGGGCAACGCCAACGGGGCGACCTGCGTTGCGGGAGTGGGGCCAGTTCTCTGGATTCTTCGCGGATCCGGAGGGGAACATTCACTCCCTGTTCGCGAATGTGTTGCGAGTGTCCCGCGCGGGCGCAGTCGACCGTCACCCCGAACCTGTCGTCTGGAGAGAGGAAGATCGCATGAGTGACTGGCGCAAGGATCGTGTCGGTGCGGCGCTCGCGGGCACAAACCCGACCGTTCTCGCTGAGCTGGGCGCCTCATTCGCGGTGTTCGGCGATGTGCAATGGCTTCCGGGCTACTCGCTGGCGCTCACGAAGGTTCCGGGCGTGGACCGCCTCAGCGACCTGCCGAGGCCGGATCGAATCCGATACCTGGCAGACGTCGATCTTCTTGCAACTGCGGTCGAACGCGTGTGCAGCCGTCGGGACGAGGCCTTCCGCCGGGTCAACGTGGAGATTCTCGGGAACACGGACGCATTTCTCCATGCGCATATCTGGCCCCGCTACGACTGGGAGCCGGGCACGCTCGTCACCAAACCGGTCTGGCTCTATCCGGCGGATCATTGGTCGGATCCGGCTCATGCGTTGAACGAATCTCATGATGACTTGCGGGCGCAGCTCGCGGCTGAGGTTTCTCTATGCCGGAACTCGGTGGAGTTCCGGTTTAACGTCTGAGTGACCGGACCCTCGGGGCCGGGAGTGTCTCGCGGGAGGCGTTCCGATGCTGCACAACCGTGACCTGGACGCCCCAGAACCGCTCTTGAGCGTGGCGCACTAGTAGCGGATAGGGCGGCTCGAGCGTGCAGCGAGTCTGAGTCGGTAGTCAGGAGTTTGCGCTCGGTCTCGGTCTGGATCGCTCTGGAATCCGCTGAATTCGAGTGATATCATGGGTGCTATCAACTGGAGGTGGTTGTGATGTCGTCGATCATTGTCCGCGGTCTTGATGAGTCCGTGAAGGACCGTTTGGCTGCGCAGGCCAGGGAGCATGGCCGCTCTATGGAAGCAGAGGTGCGCGATATCTTGACGCGCGCTTCGTCACGGCCACACATCGGGATTGCGCTGATGCGCGTCGCCCGCGACGTCGGTGGAGTCGAAGGGCTGGAGATTCCTGCTCGGTCAGACACCGCTCGGGCTGCGGACTTCGGATGATCGTTCTTGATACGAACGTCATCTCGGAGCTGTTCAGATCGACCCCTGATCGAGGTGTTGTCGCCTGGCTCGAGTCCCTCCCGGACGACGTTGCGATCACAACAATCACCCTCGCCGAATTGCTGGCTGGGATTCGGCGGTTGCCTACCGGTCGGCGTAAGAACGAGTTGGAGACGGCGCTCGGTGCCGCGCTGCAGCCCTACCGGGACACCCGTTCACTTCTCTCATTCGACGACGAGGCAGCCGGAGAGTACGCCGAAGTCTTGTTCGCTCGTGAGCAGGCGGGGTTGCCGATCAGCACGCCGGACGCGCAAATCGCGGCGATCTGTCGGGCAAATGGTGCGGTCTGTGCCACGCGGAACGAGAGGGACTTCACGAAGACAGGCGTCCAGATCGTGAATCCCTGGACGGTGTGAGAGCACTGCCGCGAGGCTGCGAACGTGACGTTCCATCAGTGACGGAACTCGGTTGAATTTAGGTTTAACGTCTAGTCGGATCGTCTGAAGTCGCCGACTTAGCGAGTGCGGCGGCGTAGTTGCGCATCGAACGCTGGTAGGCGCTGGTAGCGCGGCATCGTTTCTATCTGCGCTTCGATGGCGACTCGGAGGGCTTGGTCCTTGCGTCCGGCGCTGTGCAGAGCCAGGGCCAACACGACGCGGGATGCGGAGCCGGTCGATGCATGCGTCGGCGCTGCTTGCAGGACTGCGATCGCCTCGTCGATGCGACCGAGATTACGCAGGGTCGATCCGTACTGGACGGCGAGCTGAGCATGCCTGGCTGTGTCGAGGCCGAGTTCGAGAGCGCGCTCGTACTCTGCGCCGGCCTCAGTCTCGAAGCCCATTGAGTCGTACATGCCAGCGAGTTCGAACGAGTCGAATCGCTCCCACCATAGTCATGTCTCACTCCATCTTCAGCGTGAGCAAGTGTTTTCGCGCCAGTGCTGATGCCGTCTGACCGTCGCGGTCGGCGATTGCATCGAGGATGGCCGTGTGCGCGTGCTGATCGACGTCGCTTCCGAACTCGTCACGCAGGCGAAGGAGGTCGATCATCGCTTGGCGGCTTCGCGGAGTGAAGCTGTCGAACAAGTCGATGAGGATCGGGTTGTGTGCAGCCGCGACGATTGCGCGGTGGAAGGCGATGTCCACATCGACGTGCGCCTCCATGTCCGTTCGTTGAGCGTCACGCTTGTCTGCGGCAAGTCGGATTGCGCGTAGGTCCGCGGGGGAGCGCCGCTCGGCAGCGAGAGCGGCAGCTTCGACTTCGATGGCAATGCGGGCTTCGATCACCGAGTTGATGTCCGCCTGGCGCAGTGCTGCACTCCACTCCTCGGCGACGTCGAGCGCAGCAACGAAGACGCCGGCTCCTTGCCGGGTGGACAGCACGCCTTGCCCTGCGAGGCGGCGGATGGCTTCTCGAATTGTCGAGCGGCCGACACCCAGCTGCGGACCGAGCGTGTTCTCGCCGGGGAGCTTCGATCCGAGCGACCATTCGCCTGCACGGATTCGCTCAAGAAGCAGATCTGCCGCTTGCTCTGCGAGCGGGGTCCGTGTCACCTGTGCCATGGAGTCTCCACTTCGCTACTTGTCTGAGAAGTTGTGTAGAGTCTACCCGTGCCACTGCGGAGTGCGCTGGATGACCAAGCCACCGAATTGGAGAGCGCAAATGACTGACCGCGAGATCCTTCGCCTCGACGGCGTCGACTTTGTGCGCGAATCCCGGCAGATCCTCAGTGGCATCAACCTGACAGTTCGTGCGGGGGAGAGATGGGCATTGATCGGCCCGAACGGAGCCGGCAAGAGCACCATCTTGAGCATGTGCGGCGCGGTCAAGCACCCCACTCGCGGCAGCGTCCACGTGCTCGGCCGTAAGCTCGGCCGCGTCGACATCCGGGAACTGCGCGAGTCTATTGGGCACGTCAATCCTCGACACCCGCTCAGCTCGCCACTCACTGTTCGGCAGGTGATTCTCACCGGTGCAACGGGCACGACAGAGCTCATGCCGCGCTGGAAGCCCGACGCCGACACCCATGCCCGCGTCGACGAGCTGATTGAGATGCTCGGTCTTGCTGGTCTTGAGAGAGCGACGTGGCCGACGATGTCGCAGGGTGAGCGAGGACGCGCGCTGATAGCACGGGCCTTGCTGCCTGATCCTCCGCTCCTGCTGCTGGACGAACCATCGACGGGACTCGATGTTGCGGCGCGCGAGCAGTTCCTTGGCACTATGGACCAGCTGCACCGGGCGCGCCCAGACCTCGCCACCATCCTGGTGACACATCACTTGGAGGAGCTCCCGACAACGACAACGCATGCCATGCTGGTCAAGCACGGGCAGGTGCATAGAGCTGGCCCGGCCCGAGAAATCCTCACGACCGAGCTGGTGAGCGAGTGCTTCGACCACCCGATCGAGATCGAGCACCGTGCTGGTCGCTGGCAGGCACGAGCCCTGGTGAGGGCCTGAATGATTCGGATGCCCACGACGGTCGCCTAATCGCATCCCGGTAGGCTTTCGAATGGCCGTACCCGCCGGCATCATCGACTGTAAGGAAGCTCCCAATGCCAGTTATCGCAATCATCGGAGCTGGACCCGGTCTCGGAGCAGCGGTCGCTCGCAAGTTCGGGCGCGAGGGCTTCTCGGTAGCGCTGATTTCGAGGGACCAGTTGAAGCTCGACGCTTTGGCAGCAGAACTCGAAGCGGGTGGGGTGACGGCCCGCGGTTACGTCGCAGACGTACGGGAGCCGGCGGCGCTCGAAGTCGCGCTCGCGCGTGCCGCCGCTGAATTGGGTCCAGTCGCCGTCCTGCAGTACAGCCCGCTCCCGTCGCGCGACTACCTGAAGCCGGTGCTCGATTTAACTCCCGAGTTGGCGCTGGAGGCACTGCAGTTCTCAGCGCTCGGTCTCATTCGTGCGGCGCGTACAGTGCTGCCTTCAATGCGTGAGACGGGGGATGGCAGCATCATCCTGATCAACGGTGGCACCTCGGTGAAAGCACGCGCAGGCTTCGCGGGAACATCGGTGGCCTTCCCAGCCGAGAGCGCCTACGGGGAGATGCTCCACGACGCGCTCGAGGACGAGGGCATCCGCGTCCGTCAGCTCGTCATCCCAGGAGGCATTCCCAAGCTTCAGCTGCCCAACGGCATCGACGACGTCGCGTCTCGCATCTGGGAGCTCCACGCCACCGCGGCACCCTTCCGCACCATGCTCATCCCGCTCGAGGACGGCAGGGAGTAAGACGGCTGCTCCTGGCGGCCACGGTTATGCGACAGAGGCCGCACGTCGTCTATCGATTCATGCGTGTCGTGGAGAAGTCGGCAGCAGCGTACGGCCCAGCCTGCGGCTGAGCCGGCGGATAAGACTCTGCCGGGAAGCTCGCCCAGTCCTGCGCGTCGTCCTCGGGGTGATAGCCAAGCTGCTTCCCCGCGTTCAATGACCACCAACGCTCGGTGTTCGCCGAGACGGCGTAGAACACTGCTCCGGGCTGGTCCGCAATCATGGCGGCGTCAAAGGCGCGGAGTGCGTCGCCGGGGCTGAGCCATGTTCGAAGGTCACGTTGGGTTTGGGGACGCTCTTCATACGATCCGATTCGCACCGTCACAGTGAGAAGTTGGAACTTGTCTGCATAGAGTCGGCAGAGAGCTTCACCAGCGATCTTGGCGACGCCGTAGAACCCATCGGGTCTGACTGGCATGGAAGGATCGACCATTGTGTCTGCGGGGTACATGCCGGTGACGCGGTTGCTGCTTGCAAAGACCACCCGACGGATTCCTGCTCGGCGTGCGGCTTCGAGTACGTGGTAGCTTCCGACGATATTGACCTCTGCGAGATCGTGGAAGTCTGCCTCATCGGAGAGGCCGCCGAGGTGGACTATGCCATCGCAGCCCTCGGCGCTGCGCGTCATGGCGTCGAGATCGCGGAGGTCGACGGTCATGACCTCGTCGTCCTCTGACACGGCTTGAGGTGTCGCCAGATCGACTGAGCGTAACGCAATGCCACGGTCAGCGAGGTGACGACGAAGCGCGACACCGATGCGCCCCGCGGCACCTGTGATCAGCCATCTGCTCTGATGCATGAAACGACACTATCGCCCTGCCCGATTCCCTTTGCGGTTATGGTCGAGCCATGAACGCAGACGCTCTGATCTGGCTCAACGCCATTGCGATTCTGCCGCTGTCGCTCGTTGGTTCGCTCTTACACTTCGCCTATGACTGGTCGAGGCACAACAGGTTCGTCGCGGTGTTCGCCGCTGTCAACGAGAGCTACTGGGAACACATCAAAATTGCGTTCTGGCCGGTTCTGGTGTGGTTCATCGTTCTGTTCGCACTTGGTGGCTGGAGCATCCCGGGTTTCGTGCCTGCCGCAACGATCGCGCTCTACTCGGTCCCCGTGATCATGATCGCGATCGTCTTCGTCTACAAGGCGGTCGTGCGCAAGAACGTCCTCTGGATCGATATCGCGGCCTTCTTCGTGACCATCGGACTTGCGCTGATGATCTTCGCGCTGGTCGCTGCCGAACTCGACGCGAGCGGCTGGACGATTGCGATCAGCGTGATCCTGTTCGTGCCACTCGGTGTCGCATTCGCGCGCTACACGCATGCGCCGCCCGATGAACCAGACCTCTTCATCGACCCGCTCAACATGCGCTACGGCTTAGAAGCGCACCCCGACGACTGAGCCGGCAGCACCCTCTGGGACCGGCGTCCTGCAATTAGACTGACGGACGAAGACCCGTCGCACAGGAGGATCACCCACGTGTCCCAGTTGAACATCATGGAGCCTGAAGGCCGCGCCGTCCCGTACGTCGTCGAAGGTGAGGGCCCCGTCGCTCTTGTGCTGATCACTGAACGTGCGTTGGACTCCGACGGGCTCGGTGTGATCTCGCACTATCTCGCCGAAGAGGCAGGCTTCCGGATCATCCGCATCGGAACACGCGCGGGCGCGGCCGACGAATCAGCGGACGACCGGGTTGCTGATGTTCTGGCAGTGCTCGACCACCTCGGCCTCGAGGACAGCTGGGTGGGCGGGTACGGGATCGGCGGCACGGCTGCTCGCTCCTTCGCTGCCGCGCACGTCGATCGCGTCAATGGGCTTCTGCTTCTGGGCGTTGAGGATGCCGACATCCCGCTTGCACCGGCGATCCCCGTCCTGCTCGTGCAGGGCACCGCAGATGATGTGACGCCGCCGGCCAATGCCGAGAAGCTGCAGGCGACGGCCCCGGAGCGAGCCAGCATCAAGACGCTTGAAGGGGCCGATCACTTCTTCCCGGTCACGCACCCGATCGAGACGGCCGTCATCATCGAGGAGTACCTCGACTGGGACTGATCACGCCCACGACGGTGTCTCCCGGCTCGGCTATGGTCGACTCGTAGCGACGACGTGAAGACGGAGGGTCCGATGCGCAAGCTGTGGCAGAGCGATCTCGGGATCGGCGGGCTCTTTCACCGTCATGCTCGTGACGACGTCCCCGAAGAATCAAAGTACGTCACGGGCAAGCTCGTGAGATTCGTTCACAACGGGGTGCCTACTCGCGTCCCGGATGACCTCACGGTCACTGACGCAACCGCTGTCGCAGCGCAGAACAGCGATCAGATGGCGCTGTTCCTCTATTCGCAGCCCACTGCGACGCAGATCGAAGAACTCGCCGAGGCGTGGGCGCTGCATCCGGTGCTGGTCGACGACCTGCTGAACGCCGGGCAACGTCCCAAACTCGAGCGCTACGGCGACACGCTCTTCGTCGTGGCGAAAGCAGCGCGGTACCTCGACGACAGTGAGGCCGTGGACTTCGGCGAGTTCCACGTTCTACTGCGCCCGGGAGCAGTTGCCGTGCTCTGTCAGGATTCCCGGTGGCTACGCCGGCCCGAGCACTCGACGCACGATGGCCACGATGGCAACGACCAGCGCGAGGTCGATTTCGGAGATCGTGAGCGCGCCATGCTCACTGACCAGAGCCTGTTGAAGATGGGGCCGGTGGCCGTCGTCTACATGCTCCTCGATGCGATCGTCGACGGCTACGGCCCGGTGCTGAACGGCATCTCCACAGACCGCGAAGAGATCGAACGCCAGGTCTTCGGCGGCGACGCGACGGTCACGGAGCGCATCTACCGACTGAGCCGCGAGGTCGTGGAGATGCAGCAGGCGATCGCGTCGCTGACGGAAGCGGTCGATCTGCTTCGCTCCGAGCCGAGTGGGCACGAGATTTCGCAAGAGCTGCGCACGCGCCTCGATGATGTCGCCGACAGGCTCGTGCAGGCAGACACGAAAGCATCCGGCTTGCGCGACGCTCTCACCCAGATTCTGAGTGTCAACGCAACCCTCGTGAATCAGCGGCAGAACGAAGACATGAAGCGGATCTCCGGCTGGGCGGCGATCCTCTTCGCCCCTTCGCTGATCGGTGGCGTCTACGGCATGAACTTCGATGAGATGCCTGAGCTGCACTGGGCGTTCGGCTACCCGTTCGCCCTTGGACTGATGCTGGCGCTGGCGGCAGTGCTCTATACCGTCTTCAAACGCAGCAAGTGGATCTGACCTCAGTCAGTCCTGCTCGCCAGGGCGCCGACGGCCGCTCTTAGTCTGTGACCGTCGCCGTTTTCCCTCGAGCCGCCGTCGCTGAGAGCCCTTCGTCGGCCGAGTCGACCGCCGGGCGACAGCCGGCATGACCGCCTCGCGGAGAAGCTCAGCGAGGCGCTCCCTCGCTGCGAGGCGGTTCTGCCGTTGGGATCGCTGCTCACTGGTGCTGACGATGAGCACGGTGCCGGCAAGACGCGAGCCGAAGTAGTCGAGAACACGCTCTCGCTGTACGTCGTCCAACGCACTTGTCGTACCGACGTCGAAACTCAACTGCACGCGAGAGTCGGTGGTATTCACACCTTGACCACCCGGACCAGACGATCGTGAGAACTGCTCGACGAGCTCACTGGCCGGCACCCGGAGGCCACGGGGCGCTCCGGGGCCGCCGGGCACGTGCAGGTCTTCCACACGACCAGTCTGCCGCAATCAGTGTGCAGCCTTCAGTGCTCAGGCGTGCTGTCCCGCGTGCGGACCCTCGGCGATCTCCTCGATGGTCTTGGCGTTGAACGCGGGCAGGTCATCCGGCGTCCGGCTCGAGACCAGGCCCTCGTCGACGACGACCTCCTCATCCACCCACGTGGCTCCGGCGTTGCGGAGATCGGTTCGCAGACTCGGATAGCTGGTGATCGTCCGGTCTCGCACGACGTCCGCTTCGATGAGGATCCACGCACCGTGGCAGATCACCGCTACCGGCTTCTGTGCTTCGAAGAACGCCTTCGCGAACGCGACGGCATCCTGATCCAATCGCAGATGGTCTGCGTTCACGACGCCGCCGGGCAGGACGAGCGCATCGAAAGCCGACGCATCCGCCTCGGCGACAGCCTGATCCACCGGTTGTGTGTGTCCGTTCTTCCCCGTGACCTTCTGGTCGGCCGGCGACACGAGCCGCGCTCGGGCACCCGCTTGCGTGACCGCACCCCACGGACTCGTCAGCTCACTGTCCTCAAATCCGTCGGTGAGCAGAAAGGCCACGTTCTTACCTTCGAGTTCTGCCATGTTCATCCTCCTCGTTCGCGGTTTTCGTTCCCCTCACCATCGTCGATCGGTTGATGACGCCCCAGGGGGTTGACGAATGAAAGCGAAGAGGGTGGGATGCCGAAGCATCCCACCCTCTTGTAAGGCTGTGGATCAGAGCGGCTGCGGCAGGATCGTGAAGCTCACGGCTCCCTGCTCATCGACGCCCGCATCGAGGACCTTGTCGGACAGCGCCTCGGCGGCGTCATCCTCCAGGAATACCCGGCTGCCGGGACCCTCGATGACGATATCTGCGGGTTCGGGGGAGGGCGCGATGTGAACGGCGAAACGTGCTTCGCCGTTCGGTCCCTGCCCTTCCGCGGTCTGGATGCGAAGCCCCGCCTCTGCGCTGGCATCCTCTCGGCCGACGATCGTGGTGACGACGGCATCTGCATTCTCGGTCAGGGTGAGCACAGCGCTCTCCTTCCGTGTTGCGGACATGCTCCGGACAGAACATGTCCGGCCCACGATTCCGCACAGCGCCGTCGTCTTCAAGCTCAGCGGCAAGATTGTGAGGAACCTCTCATGTGCGCAGGTTCTTGCGCAGGAAAACCTGCTCGGTGCCGTCGTCCTGCGGCACCCGGCGCGTCTCGACGTAGCCGCATGATTCGTAGAGGCGGATGTTCGCTTCGCTGAGGCTGCCGGTGAACAGCTCCGATTCGCTTGCAGTGCTGCCGTTCTCCGCAGCTTCGAGCAGCGCGCGTCCGACGCCTTCGCCCTGCATGTCGGGCGCGATGGCGATTCGACCGATCAGCAAGAGCTCGTCGTCTTCGACAGCACGGATTGCACCGATGAGGCGCCCGTCAGCGGTGGCGACCCAACCGGCGTTCTCAGAGATCTCCGCGCGCAACTGCTCGAGGGTCTGGGTCAACGGCGGCATGTCTGCGCTGCCGTAGATGAGCGCTTCAGAGACGAAGGCGGCGCGCTGGATCGTGAGGATCTCGCCCGCGTCATCCTTCGTGATGCGACGCAGCGCGATGCGCGGACCCTCTTCTCGCAGGCGTGGTTCGCGGCGCCGCTTCGGGTGGAAGCCGGCTTTGTCGGCGTAGAACTCCCGGACGCGATTCATATCCGCAGTGATATCGCCGGTGGTCTCGATGGTCATCCCGAGTCCGGTGGTCATGGTGGTTCGATCGACGTAGCCCAGGGTCAGCGGCATCCCGGTCTCCTGCGCGATGCGGTAGAAGCCGGACTTCCAGTACGCGGTGTTGCTTCGCGTTCCATCCGGCGTCACCACGAGACCGAACACCTCACCCTCGCGGATCAGCGCGACGACATCGGAGACGACCCGGCCCGGATCAGCGCGATCCACGGGGATGCCACCGAGCGCACGCATCAGCGGGCCGCGCCAGCTGGCGAACAGACTCGCTTTGCCCAGCCAACGGAAGTCGATTCCCAGCCGCCAGGCGATGGCGAGCATGAGCACGAAGTCCCAGTTCGAGGTGTGCGGAGCGCCGATCAGAACTGTGGGATTGGCAGGCGCTGGCTCGCTGACCAGCTTCCATCGGCTGAGTGCCCAGAAGGCTCGCGCGAGGAGACGTCGAATCATGTCTCAACCGTATGCGTGCGGGCGTCCCGTTCTGCACCACGTGACACCAGCAGTGGCAGCACCAACCACAATCCGACGACGACGAGCGATCCCACGATGAGGATGACGACCGCGAACGTGCGGTCCAGGGTGAAGTCGACGATCAGCACGGTCACCCCGACGCTGAGGGCGCCGACGACGACGAGGTTCGCCTTGACCAGACGGTGGGCGATCCGCACGAGCGCGGGTTTCTGCCGACGACCGAACAGGGACCGATGCATGCCGACGGGCGCGAGCGCGAGGATCGTCGCGAGTGCCGCGAGACCGACGAGCGCGAGATACAGCCCGACCTGCAGCGGATCGAGCTCATCGAATCGTGGCTGGAACGCCACCGCGAGCAGAAAACCCGACAGTATCTGGGTTCCGGTCTGCATGACGCGCAGCTCTTGCATGAGCTCTTCCCAGTTGCGGTCAGCCCGCTCATTCGCTGTCTCGTCGCGACCATCTTCACTCAGCGCGTCGCCGAGGGCGCCCTCTTGTTTCATGGGCCAAGTGTTCGGGGTGCGCTCGCTCGTGTCCAGTCCCTTGACCTCATCGCGCTCGATGTGCCGCCATACGGAAACCGGCGTAGCATGGAGCCATGACCGATACTCGGACGACGGATGCTGTGCAGACTGACGCGGACGCCGCGCAGGCTGACGCTGTGCAGAAGACGCAGCAGCTGACGGCTCCCGCAGGACTCAACCTGCTGGGCGATGAGAGCGCAGGGGGCTGCTGCGGCGGCGGATCCTGCGCGATGCCGGGCGAGTAAGTCTCACCCGGCACCGACGCCGGCAGTCAGTGCCCGCCAGCGGACTCGGAGTCGATGTCGTCTGCGGGCTTGCGGACGAACGCGCTCAGCGCGACAGCGCCCAGTGAGACGATCGCTGCGATGAGGAACGCCATGCGCGCTCCGGGCGCACCTGCGGCGGCTGTCTCAAGTCCTTGCTGCTCACCCGCGTGCAGGGTCGACGAGTAGATGACCGTCAGCAGTGCGACACCGGCGGCGCCGGCCACCTGCTGGATCGTGTTCAGCGCGGCCGAACCGTGCGAGTACAGGTGGCGGCGCAGCGATCCGAGCGATGCGGAGAACAGCGGCGTGAATGACATCGCCAATCCCACCGAGATCACGGTCTGCGCGATCACCAGCAGCCACCAGACGGTGTGCTCGCCGATCGTGGCGTAGAAGAACAGCGCGGCCGACACCATGATCGTTCCGGGAATGAGTAGTGTGCGTGTGCCGCGGGCGTCGTAGATGCGGCCCATGATCGGACCCAACAGACCCATCAGTACCGAACCCGGCAGCAGGATCAGGCCGGACTGCAGCGCGTCGAGCCCTGCGACGTTCTGCAGGTACTGCGGAAGGAGAACCAGTGTGCCGAACATCGACAGCGCGAGGATCGCCATCACGATGACGGAGATCGTGTAGTTGCGGCTGAGGAAGACGCGCAGGTCGAGCAGAGCGTCGTCCACGCGCTGCAGCACGAGCTGGCGCCAGACGAACAGGGCGAGAGAGATGACGCCCACCACGAGCGAGACGATGCCGATGACTTCGCCCGTCGAGCCTTCTCCGCCGAACTGGCTGAGCCCGTAGACGAAACCGCCGAAGCCGAAGGCCGACAGCACGATCGACAGGATGTCGATCGGAGCATCCTTGGTCTCACCGAGGTTCGTCATCCACTTCGCGCCCATCGCGAGCGCGATGAGGGCGATCGGAAGCACGATGACGAAGAGCGCACGCCAGCTGAACGCGTCGAGCACAGCGCCCGCGAGCGTCGGTCCGATCGCGGGAGCGAGCGAGATGACCAGGCCGACGCGGCCCATCATGCGGCCGCGGGACTGGGGCGGCACCACGTTCATCATGGTCGTCATCAGCAGCGGCATCATGATTCCGGTGCCGGCGGCCTGGATGACGCGTCCGACCAGCAGGATCTCGAATCCGGGCGCGAGCATGCAGACCAGCGTGCCGAGTGAGAACGCGCTCATCGCAGCGATGAAGATCTGCCTGGTGGTGAAGCGCTGGAGCAGGAAACCGGTGGTGGGGATGACGATGGCCATCGTGAGCATGAACGCGCTCGTGAGCCATTGACCCAGCTCTGGCGGAATGCCGAGATCGGCGTTCAGATGGGGAATTGCAATACCCATCGTCGTCTCGTTGAGGATCGCGACGAAGGCGGCGACCAGCAGCAGCCAGATCACCCGCATGTCGGATGCGGCGATCAGCGGTTCCTTCTTCACGACGTTCACGGTGGGAACAGTATCGGTGGGTGTGGTGGCCAAAGCGTCTCCTCAGCGACAGGGGGTGGCGGAAGGCCAGAGAAGGAGCCGTCAGATCCGGCATCCTCTCGTGCACGACATCTCAGGATAACCCTGCATGTCGCGCTCTCATTCCCCGCTCGAGAGATTTTCTGCGGATTAGGCTGAGCGCATGAGCATGGGCGGCGGACGAGGCGGAGGCGCGGGATTCCGCGGTGTAGACGCGGCGGCGCAGAAGAAGCTGAATGCGCAGGCGCCGAAGATCGAGGGGCTCGGCAGACGCGTGGTCGCACTGTTCCGCCCGTACCTCGCTCGCATCATCATCACCGGTGCGCTCGTCATCGTGGGCGCGGCGATCGCCGTCATCCCCCCGCTGATCGTGCAGCGCATCTTCGACGACGCGCTCTTTCCCGTCGACGGCGGCGGGCCGCAGATCGGGCTTCTGATCCGACTCGTTCTCACCATGGTCGGGCTATTCCTGTTCTCGGCCGGGCTCGGCGTCGCGCAGACCTGGCTCACCTCGACCGTGGGCAACAGTGTCACCGGCGACTTGCGCGTTCGGCTGTTCGAGCACTTGCAGGCGATGGAGCTCGGGTTCTTCACGCGCACGAAGACCGGCGTCATCCAGTCCCGGCTGCAGAACGACGTCGGCGGGGTCTCGGGTGTGCTGACGAACACCGTCACCAGCATTCTCGGCAATGTGGTCACGGTGATCGCGTCGCTCGTCGCAATGATCATCATCGACTGGCGGCTGACGATCATCGCCGTCGTACTGATGCCCTTCCTGATCATCGTGCAGCGCAAGGTCGGGCAGGTGCGCGCACGCATCGCGGGGGAGACGCAGGAATCTCTGTCGGAGCTCACCTCGATCACGCAGGAGACGCTGAGCGTGTCGGGGATGCTGCTGTCGAAGTCGTTCAACCGGCAGCAGACCGAATCCGACCGGTACCAGGCCGAGAACCGCAATCAAGTGACGCTGCAGGTGCGCCGCGCCATGAGCGGCCAGGGTTTCTTCGCGGTGGTGCAGGTGCTGATGGCATCCGTCCCGGCCGTGATCTATCTGGTCGCCGGGTACTTGATCGCCGGGGGTGAAGGGGCGATCACCGCCGGAACGGTCGTCGCGTTCACGACCGTGCAGGCGCGACTGCTGCAGCCATTGATGGGGCTTATGCGCGTTTCGCTCGACCTGCAGACCTCGCAGGCGCTGTTCGCGCGCATCTTCGAGTATCTCGATCTGGTGCCAGAGATCGCGGATGCTCCCGATGCGATCCCGGTGTCGCAGGCGCCAGGGCCCAGGGGACAGATCGAGTTCCGGGATGTCGTCTTCCGATATCCGGATGCCGCACCGGACACCCGCCCGACGCTGCAGGGAATCTCGTTCACCGCGAGGCCAGGGCAGCACGTCGCGTTCGTCGGCCCGTCGGGTGCGGGCAAGACGACCGTGCTGTATCTCGCTCCACGGCTTTACGAAGCGCACGGCGGCGCCGTCTTCTTCGCCGGCGCTGATGTACGCACGCTGACGCAGAGCTCGATCATCGACGATGTCGGGATCGTGTCACAGGAGACATACCTCTTCCACGCCACGATCCGCGAGAACCTGATGTACGCGAAGCCGGATGCGTCGGAGGCGGAGATGGTCGCGGCATGCGAAGCGGCGAACATCCACCACATCATCGCCAGCTTCGAGAACGGCTACGACACCGTCGTCGGAGAACGCGGCTACCGGCTCTCCGGAGGGGAGAAGCAGCGCATCGCCATCGCGCGGGTGCTGTTGAAGGATCCGCCGGTGCTGCTGCTCGACGAAGCCACTTCGGCCCTGGACACGGTCTCAGAGCGGGTGGTGCAGGAGGCCATCGATGAGGCGGCGAGAGGCCGGACCGTGCTCTCGATCGCGCACCGGCTCTCGACGGTGATGGGGGCAGATGTCATCCACGTGGTCGAGGCCGGGCAGATCGTCGAGTCAGGGACGCACGCAGAGCTGCTCGCCGCCGGCGGCCTGTATGCAGAGCTCGCCGCGCAGCAGGTGGCAGCGTCGCAGATCTTCGACACGGAGAAGAAGATCGAGCAGTCGGTCAGCGGCGGGTTGATGGCGGCCTTCGCCGACCGCCGGGCCGACCGCGCACCGCAGGGCTCGGTGGCGGAGGATGCCGTGGATGCTCTCACCGCGCCGGTGCCGCTGCTGGATGGTCAGGGCGTCGACCAGAGGGTGTACCCCGCGGACGGGTGAGCCTCAGTGCGACGACATTCCCCCGTCGACGAACAGCGACTGGCCGGTCACATACGCCGACCCGGCGCCGGCGAGGAACACCGCGGCACCGGCGAAATCATCGGGAAGCCCGTTGCGCCCGATCATCGTGCGTGCGGCGAGTTCGGCGATCTTCTCCGGGTCCTCCTGCAGGCGGGCGTTCAGCGGGGTGAGGACGAACCCTGGAACGAGAGTGTTACTGGTCACGCCGGTGCCGCCCCACGCCTCGGCTTCTGAGCGCATCAACGACTCCACCGCGCCTTTGGAGACGCCGTAGATGCCGCTGCCGACGAACGCGCGATGGGCCTGCTGCGAGCTGATGTGAATGAGCCGTCCGTAGCCGCGCTCAGCCATGCCCTTCGCGTAGCGCTGACCGAGCAGGAATGGTGCCAGCGCATTGACGGTCATCGTCGCATCCCAGTGGTCCTCGGTGATCTCGGGGTACGGCGGGCGGATGTTGATACCGGCCGAGTTCACGAGGATGTCGGGTTCGCCGAATGGTGCGATCGCGGCTTCGGCGAGCGAGCGGATTCCGTCGCGGGTGCTGAGGTCTCCGATGACGCCTGCGACGCGGCATCCGATCTGGGTCAGCTCGGCGACGGTCTCGTCGACGCGATCCTCTCCTCGGGCGACGATGACAGTTGCCGCGCCTGCGCGGGCGAGCGCTGTGGCGATGCCGCGTCCGATGCCGGAGCTGCCGCCGGTGACGATCGCGGTGCGGCCCGCGAGAGAGAAGAGGGAATCGAGGTAGGTGTTCACAGGGTCTCCACGAGCGTCACCACGAGAGAGCGGCGGCCAGATCAGGGTCAGGATGGATGTCGGCGAATTCGGGGAAGGCGCGAAGGTCGTTGAGGAATGCGGCGACTTCCGCGCCATAGATGGGGTCGGGGTGCACTGCTGCGATCTCCTCGAGCGGGGCCATGTCCATCGCGAGGATGAGATCGATCCGCGCGGTCACCGCCGCGTGCGCACCGGCATCTCTCAGCACTTGGATGCCGCCGCGGAGAGCTGCGAGATAGTCGCGCAGCACGGGAAGCTGTGACTTGCTCTGCGTGATGGAGGAGCCGTCAGCCCGCAGGCGCCAGCGCACGATGACGTCGGGGATGACGTCGAAGGCGGATGCGCGGGTGTACATTCGCTGCGCGACGATCTGGTCTTCGTAGGCAACGCCCTCGGGGAAGCGCTCGCCCTCCCAGAAGGCGGTGCGGCTCAGCTTCGACCAGGCGACGATATTCGCGGATGCCGCCGGATGATCGAAGATGTTCGTGCGCAACCGCTCGGGGTCTGTGGCGGCCGTCGTCCACGGCTGCACGCGTCCGGCCGTGTAGCCATCACCCTGTGGGCGCAGCCGCACATAGGCACCGGCGACGAAATCGCTGCCCGTCGCGGTGATCGTCGTGATCAGGCGTTCGAGCGCGTTCGGGGTGAGTTCGTCGTCGCCGTCGAGAAAACCGACGAACTCCGTATCGACCCGGGCGAGTCCGGCATTGCGTGCCGCCCCGAGACCGTGGGCGTGTTCGTGGGAGATGACGGTGAAGCGCTCGTCCGCGGCGGTGGCGGCGCGGAAGATGTCACCCGTGTCGTCGATGGATCCGTCATCGACGAGGATCGCCCGCCAGCGAGGCTCGGTCTGCACGCGCAGTGACGCGATTGCCGCGGGCGCGAAGGACTCGATGTCGCGGCCGGGGACGATGAGCGTGACGATCGGGTCTGACACGCACAAGAGTCTAGGGGCCAGAGGATCGGGTCAGCCCGAGACAGCGGCGGCAGCATCCGCCACCAGAGCGGCGAGGCGCTCTGGCGCATCTTCCGGCAGCGGTTCGTGACCGAAGGTGAAACGGACCGAGGTCTGGGCGATCTCGGGGGCGATGCCGCACGCGAGCAGCACGTGCGAGGGTTCGTCACTGCCGGCCGCACATGCCGAACCGCTCGATGAGATCACTCCGCGGCGCTCGAGCTCGAGCAGTACGCTCTCGCCGCTGACGCCTGCGAGGGTGAAGCTCGCCACGCCCGGCAATCTGCTCGCCGGGTCGCCGGTCAGCGCCGCGTGCGGCAGCAGTTCCAGAACTCTCGTGATGAACCGTGCGGTCAGTGCGCCCACGTGCTCCGCACGCGAGGAACGCTCGGCGTCAGCGAGTTCCAGGGCGGTCGCGAGTCCGACGGCGCCGGCAACGTTCTCTGTCCCTGAGCGGCGCCCGCGTTCCTGTCCGCCGCCGTGCAGCAGAGGCTCGAGCGGCACGCGGCCGCGCACGGCGAGCGCGCCGATGCCCTTGGGCGCGCCGAGCTTGTGGCCGGCGATCGACACGGCATCCGCACCGAGGCCAGCGAGAGGGAGCCACCCGGCGGACTGCACCGCATCCAGATGCAGCGGCACGCGTGCCTCCCTCGCGACCTGGGTGAGGGATGCGGCATCCTGCACCGTGCCGATCTCATTGTTCGCATGCCCGAGCGAGACGAGCGCGGTGTCCTCACGCAGCGCGGCGGCGAGAGCATCCGGTGAAACGCGTCCGGCCTCGTCAACCGGCAGATGCGTCACCGTCACACCGTGGAACCGCTCGAGGAAGGCTGCGGATTCGAGAATCGACTCGTGTTCGATCGGCGTCGTGACCAGGTGGTGCCGACCGTTCGCCAGCGCAGCCAGCACGATGCCCTTCACCGCGAGGTTATTGGCCTCGGTTCCTCCTGCGGTGAAGATGACGTCGCCCGTGCGCATCCCGAGCACTCGCGCAACCCGTGACCTGGCATCCTCGAGCGCTCTCTCGGCGGCTTCGCCGACGGTGTGGTGACTCGAAGGGTTGCCGAAGATCCCGGTGAGGTACGGATGCATCGCTTCGAGCACCTCCGGACGCACCGGGGATGTCGCTGCGTGATCGAGATAGAGCACGTCAGTCGATCCGTACGTCGAGCCCCAGATCCAACGCGCGCGCGGAGTGCGTGAGCGCGCCGACCGAGATCACGTCGACGCCGGTCTCGGCGATGGCGCGCACGGTGTCGAGGTTCACCCCGCCGGATGCTTCGGCCGTCGCACGGTCACCGATCAGTGCGACTGCCGCCTGAAGATCTTCGAGCGAGAAGTTGTCGAGCAGCACGGTGTGCGCCCCGCCCGCGAGCACCGTCTCGACCTGGTCGAGGCGGTCGACCTCGATCACCACATGCGTGGTGTGCGGCAGCTTCGACAGGGCCTCGCGCAGGGCAGGGGCGAGATCCGCACCCGATGACTGCAGCACGGCGAGATGGTTGTCTTTGGCCATCACCGCATCCGACAGCGAGAAGCGGTGGTTGTTTCCGCCGCCCGAGGCGACCGCATGCCGCTCGAATGCACGCAGCCCCGGCGTGGTCTTGCGGGTGTCGACGATGCGCGCCCCGGTGCCGTCGATCGCGCGCACGTACTGCGCGGTCAGGGTCGCGATGCCGCTCATGCGCTGGGTGAAATTGAGTGCGACGCGCTCCGCGGTGAGGATGCTGCGCGCGGAACCCGACACGGTCGCAAGCACGTCTCCCGGTGCGAACTCGTCACCGTCGCCGACGTGCAGGTCGACGGTGAGCGAGCGATCGGTGAGAGTGAACGCGGCAGAGAAGACATCGCCGCCGCTGAAGACTCCGGCCTCGTGGGCGACGAGGTCAGCGGTTGCGGTGGCCTCGGCCGGCAGCAGTGCGGTGCTGGTGAGGTCGCCCCACGGAGCATCCTCTTCGAGGGCAGCTCCTACGACGCGGGTGACGGTGGCGGGGGTGAGCATCAGGCTCCGATCAGGGCAGGTTCGTGGTCGACGTGGTGCGCACCGACAGATTCCGTACGCGCCAGGGCAGCGGATGCGGTGGCTTCCGCAACGAGCAGCAGATCGGCATCCTCGTGGGCGGAGCGTGAGACCCCAGAGCGTAAGGCGGGGGCAACCGCTGTCGCACGCCAGCTGCGGATCGTCTCGAGTGCTTCGGCGAGGCCTTCGTGCGTCCGCAGCAGTCCGACTCGGTCCCACATCAGCTGCTGCAGCGCAGCGCGCGAGAAAACCCCACCGTTCAGGTCGCGATTTGTGCCGTTCTCAGCATCCGATACCGGCACAATTCGCGACCTGAACGTGGGGGGCGCCGACGTGGGGGTCGACGACGGGTCAGGCTCGAGCGCTGCGGCAGCGCGCGCACCGAAGACTGCGCCCTCGAGCAGGCTGTTCGAGGCGAGGCGGTTTGCTCCGTGCACACCGGTGCGGGCGACCTCGCCGACGGCGAAGAGCCCGGGGAGCGACGTGCGTCCGTCGATATCGGTCACCACTCCGCCCATCAGATAGTGTGCGGCCGGGGTCACCGGGATCGGTTCGCGGCTCCAGTCGAGTCCGCGCTCGCGCGTGACCCGATCGATCGTCGGGAAACGCTCCGCGAGACGCGCTGCGCCGATCATCGTGGCGTCCAGCCGCACCGGCGAACCCTGCGCTGCGGCCTGACGTGCGACGGCGCGCGCGACCACATCGCGGGGTGCGAGCTCTCCGTCGGGGTGGGAGTCGAACGTGAACCGGCGTCCGTGCTCGTCGACGAGCGCCGCGCCTTCGCCGCGCACAGCCTCCGAGATGAGAAAAGGCGCTCCCGCACCGAGCACGGTCGGATGGAACTGCATGAACTCGAGATCCGCAACAGCGACCCCTGCGCGGATCGCCGCGGCGATTCCTCCGCCCCTGGCACCTCGGGGGTTCGTCGTGTGCGCATAGAGGCGCCCGGCGCCGCCGGTCGCGAGAATCACGGCATCCGCGTACATGTCGGTAAGCGCTTCGCGAAGCATCCGGATGCCTCGCACGACACCATCGGCGACGATGAGATCGACCAGCGATGCGTGCTCGACCACTTCGATATCGGCAGCTTCCACCTGCGCGACGAGTGCCCGCGAGATCGCCACCCCCGTCGCGTCGCCACCGGCGTGCACGATGCGCGCATGACTGTGCGCTGCTTCGCGGCCGAGCAGCAGCATCCCGTCCGCACCGCGATCGAACGCGACGCCACGAGCGATGAGCTCTGCGATGCGCGCGGATCCTTCGCTCACGAGCACATCGACGGCCGCCGCGTCAGCGAGCCCTCCGCCGGCTGTGAGAGTATCGGCCGCGTGCACAGCGGGCGAGTCGCCAGGACCGTACACGCCCGCAACGCCGCCCTGGGCAAGCGGGGTGCACCCGCCCCCGAGGGCGTCATCCGTGACGAGAGTGACGCGGTGCCCGGCATCGGCGGCGTGCAGAGCCGCGGTGAGCCCCGCGATGCCGGAGCCTGCGACGATCACGTTCATGCGCGGGGCTTTGCGGCCAGCATCCGCTCGAGAGCCACGCGCGCCGGATCGGCAACGTCGGACGCCACCGAGATCTGGTTGACGACGCGGCCCGCGACCAGCTCTTCGAGCACCCAGGCGAGGTACCCGGGGTGAATGCGGTACATCGTCGAGCACGGACAGACGACCGGGTCGAGGCAGAAGATCTCGTGCTGCGGGAACTGTGCGGCCAGGCGCCGGACAAGGTTGATCTCGGTGCCGATCGCGAATGTCGCAGGTTCGGTCGCTCCGGCGATCGCCCGGCGGATGTAGTCGGTCGATCCCGCTTCGTCGGCGGCATCCACGACCTCCATGGGGCACTCGGGATGCACGATCACGCGCACGTCCGGATGCTCGGCGCGGGCCTGATCAATCTGCGCGACCGTGAACCGGCGGTGCACGGAGCAGAAGCCGTGCCACAGGATCACGCGCGAGTCGACCAGCTGCGCGGCGGACGAACCGCCGAGCGGCTGGCGCGGGTTCCACATCGGCATCTGTTCGAGCGGCACGCCCATCGCCTTCGCGGTGTTGCGACCCAGGTGCTGATCGGGGAAGAACAGCACGCGCTGTCCGCGCTCGAAAGCCCACTCCAACACTGTCTCGGCGTTCGAAGACGTGCAGACGATGCCGCCGTGGCGCCCGACGAAGCCCTTGATCGCGGCGGAGGAGTTCATGTAGGTCACCGGGATCACGGGCACGCGGCCGTCGGGGCCCGCCTGATCGAGCGGGCCGAGAGCGTCTTCGAGCTGCTCCCAGCAGTCCTCGACCTGGTCGATGTCGGCCATGTCGGCCATCGAGCAGCCGGCCGCGAGGTTCGGCAGGATCACGGCCTGATCGGGGGTCGAGAGCAGATCGGCCGTCTCGGCCATGAAGTGCACCCCGCAGAACACGATCGCCTCGGCATTCGGATGCTCGAGCGCCGCGTTCGCGAGCTGGAACGAGTCGCCCACGTAGTCGGCGTGCTGCACGACCTCTTCACGCTGGTAGAAGTGTCCGAGCACGACGACGCGGTCGCCGAGCGTGGCCTTCGCGGCGCGGATCCGCTGATCGAGGTCAGCATCGCTCGCGTCGCGGTACTCGGCAGGCAGCTCGCCCTGGCGGGGTGCTCCGCTCGGGATGACATCACCCATCGAGGAGCCGGGGCCGTAGCCGGGGACGCTGTCGAAGGTCCAGGGGGATGCCGCGAGATCGCTGCTGCACGACTCGGCCGGTGCGGCCTGGATCAGGTGATCGACCGAGGGATCGATCAGGTGAGTAGCGAGTGTGGACATCAGGCTCCGCCTTAGGGTCACTTCGACACTTACTGTGCGGGTTCAGGTTATGTCGAAATGACCTTTACTGCAATTTCAGTCGTCGGAAGCGACACGGAACAGCCGCGCAGGGCGGTGCTTCCCAGTGCGGAACGACTCCGTGGGGACGAGCTCGTCCGATCCCTCGAGCAGGCGTCGGAAGTTCGAAGGGTCAAGGCGGCGGCCGAGCACCGTCTCGTAGACCTCGCGCAGCTCGGTGAGAGTGAACTCGTCGGGGAGGAGTCCCGCACCGATCCAGCTGTAGCCGACCTTGTTGCGCAGGCGCCACAGGGCGTACTCGGCGATGCGGTTGTGGTCGAAGGCGAGCGTCGGCATCGCGTCGACGTCGAACCACTCGACGTTCTCGGGTGCGCCGGCGGCCGCGCGGTGCGCGTCGACGAGATCGGATCGCAGCAGCGCCCAGTACACGATCGAGATCGCGCGCGCGGGGGAGCGGTCGACATCGCCGAACGTGTACAGCTGCTCGAGATAGCTCGGCTTGAGAGCGGTGGTCTCGGCGAGCGTGCGGGATGCCGCGGCATCCAGATCCTCGTCAGGATCGAGCCAGCCGCCGGGCAGTGCCCAGGACCCCAGATACGGCTCCCGCGTGCGTCGCACCAACGGAAGCATCAGCCGGTCACCGTCTGTGCCGCTGCGCACCGAGAAGATGACGGTCGACACGGCGACGCGGATCGCGTCGGAGGTGCCGTCGAGAGAAGTCACGCTGTTGAGCCTAGATGAGAGGGGGTGTGCGGCTAAGCTGTCAGTGACAACTGAAGACGGCCCCACGACCCGTGCGGGAGAGCCCCGGTGAATGCGACCGGGCACCGAAGGAGCAAGCCTCCCCGCCAATCTCTCAGGTACCGAGTACCGCGCAGGTCAGGCCACTCTGAAGAGCGATGCTCACGCATCCGCCGACGGTGAAAGCCCCTCGTCACGCTCCCTGACCCTTCGACAGGCTCAGGGATCGAGAAGGGGCGAAACTCTCAGGCCCATGACAGAGGGGGAGTTCTCGGATACCGTGCATTCCGTACGGCATCCTTCCGATCCACACGGGAGAACTCCATGACCGAGGCACGCTTCACTCCGCTCCGAGAGCGACATGAGTCGCTCGGAGCATCCTTCACCGATTTTGGCGGCTGGCAGATGCCGGTGCGCTACACCTCTGATCTCGCTGAGCATCATGCCGTGCGCCAGGCCGCGGGCCTCTTCGACATCTCGCACATGGCCGAGTTCCTCGTCCACGGCTCCGAAGCCGCCGCGTTCCTCGATTACGCGCTTGCGGGGCACTTGTCGACCATGATCATCGGCAAGGCGAAGTACTCACTGCTGCTCTCCGACTCCGGCGGCATCATCGATGACGTCATCGTCTATCGGATCAGCGATGACCGTTTCCTGATCATCTCGAACGCCGGCAACCGGGATGCCGTCTCTGCGGCACTCAGCGAGCGCGTACGCGCCCACGCATTCCGCCGCACGCCAGAGATGGTCGACGACAACGGGTCGTTCGCGTTCGTCGGGGGGAAGACCGGTGTCACCGTCGAAGACGTCTCCGACTCCTTCGCGCTCATCGCCATCCAGGGACCGGCGTCCGAGACGATCGCCGCGGCGATCGACGGCATCACCGACCTCACCGTGCCGTGGGCCGAGCAGAAGTACTATGCCTGGACCGACGCACGCTACAACGGCGAACCGCTCATCGTCGCTCGCACGGGCTACACCGGTGAAGACGGCTTCGAACTGCTCGTTCGCGCCGAGGACGCCGCTGCGCTCTGGGACGCCGCGCTCGCCGTAGGTGAGCCGCACGGCCTGGTTCCAGCCGGGCTCGCAGCTCGCGACACACTCCGGCTCGAGGCGGGCATGCCGCTTTACGGTCATGAGCTCTCGCTCGGGATCAAACCTGCGCAGGCCGGGCTCGGCCGCGTCGTGGCATCCGACAAGGACGACTTCGTCGGCAAGAACGCGGTCGATGCTTCGACAGGCTCAGCGATCGCGGGGCCGGCACGCGTGCTTGTCGGCCTGGCAGCCGACGGCAAGCGTGCGGGCCGCGCTGGCTACGCCGTCGTCGCCGACGACGGCACCGTCATCGGCGAGATCACCAGCGGCGCCCTCAGCCCCACTCTCGGCCACCCGATCGCGATGGCCTTCGTCGATCCCGCGTTCACCGACGAAGGAGCCACTGTGTTCCTCGATGTCCGCGGCACCAAGATCCCCGCAACCGTTACCGCACTGCCTTTCTACCGGAGGAAGAAATGACCGATCTCAACGCACTCAAGTACACCGAAGAGCACGAGTGGCTCCACGTCGAGGGCACGACGGCCACGATCGGAATCACTGACTATGCCGCCGACAAGCTCGGCGACGTCGTCTTCGTCGAGCTGCCGCAGGTCGGTCTCGACCTCACGCCGGGGGCCGTCATCGGTGAGATCGAGTCGACCAAGTCGGTCGGCGAACTCTACGCTCCCGTCGTCGGCCGCGTCATCGAGGTCAACGACGCCGTCGTCGATGACCCGTCGCTCGTGAACGCCGAGCCGTTCGAAGGCGGTTGGCTGATCAAGGTGTCGATCGCCGAAGGCGGCACGGACGCCCTGCTCGACCGTGATGCATATGTCACGCTGACCGAAGGGTGATCCTGCAGTGACAGCCTTCGCCGATCGTCATATCGGAACCAACGCCCAGACCCAGCGCACGATGCTCGAGGCGCTCGGACTCACGGATGCTGACGCACCGGTCGAGACGCTCATGCGTCAGGCCGTTCCCGCCGCCATCTTCACCGACGCGGCAGCATCGTCCGTGCTGCCGCCGGCTGCGACCGAAGCGGAGGCCCTCGCCGAGCTGCGCGGATTCGCATCGCGCAACACGGTGAACCGGGCCATGATCGGTCTCGGCTACTACGGCACGATCACCCCGAGTGTGATCCAACGCAACGTCCTGGAGAACCCGTCCTGGTACACCGCGTACACGCCGTACCAGCCGGAGATCTCGCAGGGCCGCCTTGAGGCGCTCATCAACTTCCAGACGATGGTCGCCGACCTCACCGGGCTGTCGACTGCGAACGCGTCGATGCTCGACGAGTCCACGGCGGTCGCCGAGGGGATGCTGCTGGCGCGTCGAGCGTCGAAGTCGAAGTCGCCCGTGTTCGTGGTGGACGCCGACGCGTTCCCGCAGACCAAGGCGCTGCTTGCGACGCGTGCGTCGGCACTCGGCATCGAGCTCGTCGAGCGCGACCTGTCCGGTGGCGAAGCGCTGCCGGAAGAACTGTTCGGCGCGTTCGTGCAGTACCCCGCGGCATCCGGACTCGTCTGGGACCCGACAGCCGTGATCGATGCCGTGCACGTCGCTGGCGGTCTCGCGGTCGTCGCCGCCGACCTGCTGGCGCTCACGCTGATCTCGTCGCCCGGGTCTCTCGGCGCCGATGTCGCGGTCGGCACGACCCAGCGCTTCGGCGTGCCGATGGGGTTCGGTGGGCCGCACGCCGGCTACATGGCTGTGCGTCAGGGCTTGGAGCGTCAGCTGCCCGGCCGCCTCGTCGGCGTCTCGGTCGATGCCGAGGGCAAGCCCGCGTACCGCCTCTCTCTGCAGACGCGTGAGCAGCACATCCGCCGCGAGAAAGCGACCAGCAACATCTGCACCGCGCAGGTGCTGCTGGCCGTGATGGCGGCGATGTACGCCGTCTATCACGGGCCGGACGGACTGCGAGCGATCGCAGGCGAGGTCGCCGCGAAGGCATCCATGCTGCGTGACTGGGTGACGGACGCCGGCGCGGAGATCGTGCACGACGCCTTCTTCGACACGCTGACCGTGCGCACCGCGGATGCTGCGACGATCGTTTCCCGTGCCCACGACGAGCAGGGCATCCTGCTCTACCTCGTGGATGACACCACCATCAGAATCTCGGCCGATGAGACGACCACCGTCGCGGAGCTGCACCGTGTCGCCACGCTCTTCGGCGGCACTGAGGAGCGCGCCTTCGGGTTCTTCGGAACCAGATCGCGCGGGGCACTTCCGGAGTCCCTGAAGCGCACCGACGAGTACCTCACCCACCCCGTCTTCCACGTGCACCACAGCGAGACTGCCATGATGCGGTACCTCAAGAGCCTCGCCGACCGCGACTATGCGCTCGATCGCGGCATGATCCCGCTCGGCTCGTGCACGATGAAGCTCAATGCGGCAACCGAGATGGCTGCGATCACGTGGCCGGAGTTCGCGCAGATCCACCCCTTCGCCCCGGCACCCGACGTGGAGGGATATCTCGAGATGATCGACCAGCTCGAGAGCTGGCTCGCCGAAGTCACCGGATACGACGCGGTCTCGCTGCAGCCGAATGCCGGGTCCCAGGGTGAGCTCGCCGGACTCCTCGCGATTCGCAGCTACCACCTCGCGAACGGCGACGAGGCTCGCACCGTGTGCCTGATCCCGTCATCCGCGCACGGCACGAATGCAGCATCCGCTGTTCTTGCCGGAATGAAGGTCGTCGTCGTCGCGTGCGACGACCTCGGGAACGTGGATCTCGACGACCTGCGCGCGAAGATCGCCGCACATGCCGATGAGATCGCGGCGCTCATGATCACGTATCCGTCGACGCACGGCGTGTACGAGCAGGATGTCGTCGACATCACTGCCGCGGTGCACGACGCTGGTGGGCAGGTGTATGTCGACGGGGCCAACCTCAACGCGTTGCTCGGCTACGCGCGATTCGGCGACCTCGGCGGCGACGTCTCGCACCTGAACCTGCACAAGACATTCGCCATCCCGCACGGCGGTGGTGGACCAGGCGTCGGGCCGGTCGCGGCGAAGTCGCATCTTGCGCCCTACCTGCCGTCGCATCCGCTCGAACAGCGCGCGACCCACGCCGGTGGGTATGAGTTCGCCGGTGGTGTCGTCTCGGGTGCTCCCTACGGTTCGGCCGGAATCCTGCCGATCTCGTGGTCGTACGTCCGCATGATGGGCGCAGGTGGGCTGCGGGACGCCACGGCTGCCGCTGTCCTGTCGGCGAATTACATCGCCGCTCGCCTGAGTCCGCATTATCCAGTGCTGTACACCGGCGAGAACGGGCGGGTCGCGCATGAGTGCATTCTCGACCTGCGTCCGCTCAAAGAAGCCACCGGCATCACGGTCGACGACGTCGCCAAGCGGCTCATCGACTACGGATTCCACGCGCCGACGATGTCGTTCCCGGTGCCGGGGACTCTCATGGTCGAGCCGACCGAGTCGGAGGACCTCGGCGAGATCGACAGGTTCATCGAGGCGATGATCCTGATCAAGCAGGAGGCGGATGCTGTCGCCGCGGGCCGCTGGCCCGCAGACGACAACCCGCTCGTGAACTCACCCCACACCGCGGCGTCGCTGATCTCGGGGGAGTGGAACCACGCGTACACGCGTGAGGATGCCGCATACCCGGTGCGCACGCTCATCGCGTCGAAGTACTGGCCACCGGTGCGCCGGATCGACCAGGCCTACGGCGACCGCAACCTGGTCTGCGCCTGCCCGCCGATCGAGGCATTCGCGTGAACAGCCCACCCCGCGAAAGCGCAAAAAATTCGGTTTCGCGGGGTGGGAGACCGAGTTTCCTTGGCGATCGTTCAGTAACGGTTCATTAACGGCGCTACCTGTGTGCGAGAAGGTCACGTAGCCTCAGATGTAATGGTGCGCTCACTGTTGTCGCGCCTTTGCACCTGTCCACAGGAGGACACTCACATGAAGCGAAACAAGATCACCCTCGCCGGGGTGGGCCTGCTCGCAGCCGGGACCATGGTTCTGGCTGGTTGCGCAAGCGCCAACGATTCCGGCAACGGCGACAGCACTGACGGAGGCGATGCTTCGGCCATCATCTCGGTGAACGGCTCTGAGCCGCAGAACCCGCTGATCCCGACCAACACCAACGAGGTCGGCGGCGGCAAGATCCTCGACGCGATGTTCGCAGGGCTGATCGGCTACGCGGCCGACGGTTCGGTGTTCAACGACGTCGCTGAGGACATCACGGTCGAAGACCCGCAGCACCTCACCGTCAAGATCCGCGAGGGGCTGACCTTCACCGACGGTGAAGAGGTCACTGCTGACAACTTCATCAACGCGTGGAACTACGGTGCTCTCGCATCGAACGAGCAGCTCTCCAGCTACTTCTTCGAAGACATCGAGGGCTTCAGCTACGACGAGGACTCTGAGCTGACCGGTCTTGAGCAGGTCGACGACTACACCTTCACGATCGCGCTGAACAAGCCGGCATCTGACTTCGCTCAGCGTCTCGGCTACTCCGCGTACTTCCCGCTGCCCGATGTCGCTTTCGAAGACATCGACACTTTCGGTGAGAACCCGATCGGCAACGGTCCGTACATGCTCGAGGGTGAAGGCGCGTGGCAGCACGACGTCGGAATCAACCTCGTCTCCAACCCTGACTACGACGGCCCGCGCACGCCGGCCAACGGCGGACTGGACATCAAGTTCTACGCTTCGCAGGACGCTGCGTACGCAGACCTGCAGGCTGGCGAGCTCGACGTTCTCGACGCGATCCCGGACTCGGCCTTCGAGACCTTCGAGTCCGACCTGGGCGACCGCGCTGTGAACCAGCCGGCCGCGATCTTCCAGTCCTTCACGATCCCCGAGCGCCTCGAGCACTTCGGTGGCGACGAGGGCAAGCTGCGTCGTCAGGCGCTGTCGATGTCGATCAACCGCGAGGAGATCACCGACGTGATCTTCCAGGGCACCCGTACCCCGGCCAGCGACTTCACCTCGCCGGTCATCGACGGCTGGTCCGACTCGCTCGAAGGCGCTGAGGTTCTGGCGTACGACCCCGAGAAGGCCAAGGAACTGTGGGCCGAGGCTGACGCGATCAGCCCGTGGTCGGGTTCCTTCCAGATCGCCTACAACGCCGACGGAGGCCACCAGGCCTGGGTCGACGCGACCGTGAACTCCATCAAGAACACGCTCGGCATCGACGCATCGGGTGCCCCGTACCCGACCTTCGCTGAGCTGCGCGGTGAGGTCACCGAGCGTGCGATCCTGACCGCATTCCGCACCGGATGGCAGGCGGACTACCCGGGTCTGTACAACTTCCTGGGCCCGCTCTACGCAACCAACGCCGGCTCGAACGATGGAGATTACTCCAGCCCCGAGTTCGATGACCTGCTCTCGCAGGGCATCTCGGCGACGGACCCCGAGGAGGCGAACTCCCTGTTCCAGCAGGCACAGGAGGTTCTGCTCCGTGACCTCCCGGCAACGCCGCTGTGGTACTCGAACGTCGTCGGTGGCTACGGTGAGACCGTCGAGAACGTCGAGTTCGGCTGGAACTCGGTGCCTCTGTACGAACAGATCACCAAGGTAGGCTGACACCCGAACGGCAGGTGACGAGGCGGTGGTGAAGACCACCGCCTCGTCGCCCTGTCTGGCCCGTATCTGAACGGAGGTCGAGGGTGGCCATTTACATCCTCAAACGGATCCTGCAGGCGATCCCGGTGTTCTTCGGCGCCACCCTGCTGATCTATTTCATGGTCTTTGCGATGCCCGGCGACCCGATCGCGGCGTTGTTCGGAGACCGTCAGCCCAACCCGGCGCTTCTCGAGCGACTGCGCGAGCAGTACCACCTCGATCAGCCCTTCATCGTGCAGTACTTCTACTACATCGCCGGAATCTTCCGGCTCGATTTCGGCATCAGCTTCTCGGGGCAGCCGGTCAGCGACATCTTGGCTCGGACGTTCCCCGTCACGCTGCGTCTGGCAGTGATGGCCATCGTCATCGCGTTCGTGCTCGCGATCGTCATCGGACTGTTCTCCGCACTCGGCAAGGGTGGGATCTTCGACAACTCGATGCTCGTGCTCGCGCTCATCTTCGTCGCGGTACCGATCTTCGTGCTCGCATTCCTCGCGCAATACTTCCTCGCAGTGCAGCTGGGGTGGTTCAGACCGACGGTCGGTGCGCGCAACGACTGGGGTGATCTCTGGCTTCCCGCCATAGTCCTCGGCGTCAGCGTCTACGCGACGAGCATGCGCCTGACCCGCAGCTCCACGATCGAGACGCTGAACCAGGACTGGGTGCGCACCGCATACAGCAAGGGCCTGTCGCGCGGACGCGTGATCCCCGTGCATGTTCTTCGCAACTCGCTGATCCCGATGGTCACCGACCTCGGCACCGTGTTCGGCATCCTCATGGTGGGCGCCACCGTCACCGAGGGCATCTTCAACGTCCCCGGCGTCGGAAACACGCTGTACCAGGCGATCATTCGAGGCGAGAACCCGACGGTCGTCTCGTTCGTCACGGTGTTCGTCGTCGTCTATGTGTTCATCAACATCGTCGTGGACCTGATCTACGGCCTGCTCGACCCGAGGATTCGCTATGTCTCGTCCTGACGCGAACGTGGAGCACTACGTCGCTCCCGTCGAAACGACGTCGATTGCGGTCGACGCCGTCCGCATCGATGCCAAGCGCAGCAACCTGTGGCTCGACGCCTGGCGCGATCTGCGTCATCGTCCGCTGTTCTGGATCTCCACAGCGTTCGTCCTGCTCGTGGTGATCGTCTCGCTCTGGCCGGGACTGTTCACGAACGTCGCGCCCAACAACGGCTGCGCGCTCGCGAACAGCAACGGCGGACCGGAGGCCGGGCACCCCCTCGGCTTCACCCGCCAGGGATGCGACGTCTACTCCCGGATCATCTGGGGAACGCGCACTTCAGTGGTGGTGGGCCTGCTCGCCACGCTGATCAGCACGGTCCTCGGCATGATCATGGGCGCGTTCGCTGGGTTCTACGGCGGCTGGCTCGACTCGCTGCTCTCGCGCATCGGTGACATCTTCTTCACGATCCCGTACATCATCGCGGCGATCGTCGTGATGTCTGTGATGCCGGTGCGCAACGAGATCGTGCTCGCATTCGCGATCGGTGGGTTCGCATGGGCGTCGACGGCGAGGATCATGCGCGCCGAAGTGCTCCGCGTGAAGCAGGCTGATTTCGTGATGGGCGCAGAAGCTGTGGGTCTCTCGCGATTCCGCACGCTGCTGAGCCACGTGCTGCCGAACGCTATGGCGCCGGTCATCGTGGTCGCTACCCTCAGCCTCGCTGCGGCAATCGTCGCAGAGTCCGTGCTGTCGTTCCTCGGTGTCGGTCTCGGCGGCAGCACGATGTCGTGGGGCAACGACATCAGCCAGGCTCAGACCAGCATCAGAACCGCACCTATGGCGCTGTTCTGGCCGTCGCTCGCGCTGACGGTGACCGTGCTGGCATTCATCAGTCTCGGCGAGCTTCTGCGCGACGCCGTCGATCCGAAGGCGAGGGCACAGCGATGAATGCACCGCTTCTCAGCATCCGTGACCTGAAGGTCGCGTTCCGCAGCGGCAAGAAGTCGCGCGAGGTCCTGCACGGCGTGAGTTTCGACATCCTCGAGGGCGAGACGCTCGCGATCGTCGGTGAGTCGGGTTCGGGCAAATCGACCACGGCTGCCGCGATCATCGATCTGCTGCCAGGCACCGGCGAGGTGACCGCGGGCAGCATCGAGCTCAACGGCAAGGACCTCACCAAGGCGAGCCGACATGCGATGGAGCGGATCCGCGGGCGCGAGATCGGCTACGTCCCGCAGGACCCCATGTCGAACCTCAACCCGGTGTGGTCGATCGGCTTCCAGGTCAAGGAAGCGGTGCGAGCGAACGGGCTCGCCCGCGGACGGCGCGAAGTGCACGATCGCGCCGTTGAGGTCCTCGTCCAAGCCGGCCTCAGCGATGCAGCGCGGCGCATGCACCAGTTCCCGCACCAGTTCTCTGGAGGCATGCGGCAGCGTGCGCTGATCGGAATCGGCCTCGCAGCCGACCCGAAGCTGCTCATCGCCGATGAGCCCACCAGCGCACTCGATGTCACGGTGCAGCGAGTGATCCTCGATCATCTCGCAACCCTCACCAGCGAACGCGGCACCTCCGTGCTGCTGATCACGCACGACCTGGGCCTCGCCGCTGAGCGCGCCGATCGTATCCTCGTGATGAACCAGGGTGAGATCGTCGAAGCCGGTGCGAGCGCGGAGATCCTCTCCAACCCGCGTCACCCGTACACTCAGCGACTGGTCGCGGCTGCCCCCAGCCTGGCATCCAAGCGCATCGGGCTCACGGGGCGGTCCATGCAGGTGAACGAGGACGCTCCGGCTGTGGTCGAGGTGCGTGACCTCGTCAAGGACTTCTCGATTCGTACCGGTGGCCTGCGTCACGAGAACTTCCGTGCGGTCGACAACGTCTCCTTCTCGATTCCGCGCGGAAAGACGCTTGCGCTTGTGGGGGAGTCCGGCTCGGGCAAGTCCACGGTCGCGAAGATGCTCCTGCAGCTCGAGAAGCCGACCGACGGTGAGATCCTCATCGACGGGCTGGCGACGAGCACGATGTCGCGGTCGGATGTGTTCCGGTTGCGTCGTCGCATGCAGCCGGTGTTCCAGGACCCGTACGGCTCGCTCGACCCGTTGCGCAGCATCGGCAGTCTCATCTCCGAGCCGCTCCAGGTCCACGGCATCGGCACGCGCGATGAGCAGCACCAGCGCTCGCTCGACCTGCTCGAGCAGGTGGCCCTGCCTCAGGAGCTCGCCTGGCGCTACCCGAACGAGCTCTCGGGCGGCCAGCGCCAGCGCGTTGCGATCGCGCGTGCGCTCGCGCTGAAGCCCGACATCGTGGTTCTCGATGAGGCCGTCTCTGCGCTGGATGTTCTCGTGCAGGATCAGATCCTGCACCTGCTGTCCGACCTGCAGCGCGACCTCGGCCTGACGTACCTGTTCATCACCCATGACCTTGCGGTCGTTCGTGTCGCAGCGGACCTCGTGTGCGTCATGGAGCAGGGACGCATCGTCGAGCAGGGCACGGTCGACGATATCTTCAGCAATCCTCAGCAGGAGTACACCCGCCGACTGCTGGATGCCATCCCCGGAGCAACGCTGCCTCTGGGCGGCGTCAGCGAATGACGGATGCTCGACCGGCCCGGGTCTTTCGAGTCACCGGGTCGGTCGTCCTTTTCGTGCTCTGTGCGCTGATTGCGGCAGCACTACTGGTCGATGCGGCTGTCCGGTCGGGGGTCGTCCTGGCGGTGCTTCTCGCGCCGTGGATTCTTCTGGTCCTCTGGGCCGTCTACGTGGTGGGGATCGCGTCTGACGTGCGTGCCGATCGCAGGGGCGTCCGCGTGCAGAACCTGCTTCGTCGCACCTGGATTCCATGGAGCAGGGTGAAGCGCATCGCCATGCGCTGGCAACTCGAGCTCACGCTGGATGATGGCGCGGTCGTCCGTTGTTTCGGCAGCCCTGGTCGCTCACGTCCGCGAAGGATCGGACCCGAGCGGACGCGCGAGGACGGGAACGAAACGGCCGAAGATGGCATCTCGCGGATGCAGCGCCTCCGGCTGGATGCGGAAAGCCAACCGGATGCTGTCGTCGTCCGAACATGGGACTGGGCATCCATCATCGGTCTCGCGGTGCTCGTGGCCTGGGCGGCGGTCGCCGTGGTCGCGACCCGCTGACCCGTTCCCCTTCCCACCCTTGCGGTTTGCGCGTCAGTCTCGGCCCAACGGGCTGAAGTTCGCCAGGCGCATCGTGTCGCGAGGGCGCACGGGTTGCAGCCCCGCCGAGCGCAGCGCTGCATCAACCGGATCGATCTCGTGCAGCTCGCGCCATCCCCAGCGGACGAGACCCGCTGTACTGCGCCGCAGTCTGTTCTCGCGGCCTTTCTCTTTGATGATCACCGCCGTCGGATCACCCGATTCGGCCGAGTATTTCGTATCACCGTCGGCCTCGCCGATGACGTCGGCGTCTTTCCAATAGAAGTCGCATCGGTCGAGCTGTCCTTCAAAACAGAACTCCTGTTGGAGCGTGGGTGCTTCGTAGCCCAGCCATTCGACCACTGCCACGCTGGCCGACTCCAGCACGCTCTCCGGGATGCCGGTCGCGCGCTCCAGCGCCCAGCAAGCCTGACGCCGTCCGCGCCCGGACACGAGTGCCTCGTTGAGAGCGCCGAGCGATTCGGGGATGATCGTGGAATCGATGCGCAACAGTGCATCGGCATACGCCAGCGCCTCGGCGGGCGGACGGGTACGGGCAATGTCCACGGCCGTCGCGGAGGGCGATGTGAGACGGATGCCATCGACGATGATGGTGTCGCGCCCTTCGACGAATACGTGCGTGCGGACACCGCGGTACTCCCGTGACGACCCTTCGCCAGCGAGCACATGCACCGGGCGACCGGGGTAAGCGATCAGTACACCCAGCAGCGCCGCCGCTGATTCGTGGCAGATCACTCGACGAGGGTCAATCGCGATCACCGCATGAACTTGCACGAGATACTTCTCCCACGGCGGAAGTACTCTCCACGGTTCAGTCTCGACGTACACGCCGCGAGCGAGACGCGTCAGTGCGCCCGATCGCCATCCGCGTTCCGTATGGCTGATGCCTTGGTTGCGTGAGAGGACGAGAGGCAGGGGGCTCGGCAGGATCTGCATCGAGCCAAGCTCTCACGTAGGACAGCCGCTTCTGTGCTTTCCACAGCCGCACAGAGAATTCCTCACCTGTGCAGAACGAGTGGTGCACGCCCCGCACCTGCAAAACCACGCCGAGAACCGCGCGATTCGGCGCGGTCTCGGCGTGGTTTTGCAGGTTGGGGAGCTAGGGGAGGAGCGGCGCTACGAGGGGGTAGCCGACGAACGCCGCGGCGTCGATCAAGAAGTGTGCAACCAGGAACGGCAGCAAGCGACCTGTTCGGGCGAAGAGCCAGCCGAACAGCAGCCCCATCGCGAGGTTGCCGATGAACGCTCCGGGCCCCTGATAGAGGTGATAGCTCGCCCGCAGCACCGAGGTCGCGATGATGATCGGCCAGATGTTCCAGCCGAGCTGACGCAACCGGAAGAACAGATAGCCGAGAACGACGAACTCCTCCATGATCGAGGCGCGTGCGGCCGACAGGACCAGGATCGGAACGGTCCACCAATGCTGGTCGAGCCCACCGGGATCGACCAGGACGAAGAGCCCGAGCATCCGGCCGGCGACATAGAGGGCGATGCCAGGGATGCCGATGGCGAGAACGAGCAGCGCACCGCGACCGATGTCGCGCCCGATGCGCGTGCCGTCGAGTCCGAGACTCCCCAGGTGCGGTCGGGTGTTCTGCCACACCAGGAAGCACACCAGCAGCACCGGCACGATCGAGAACCCGATCCCCAGCACCTGATAGATGAGGTCGAAGACCTCACGGTCGCTGCGAGACGGATTCAGCGTCGTCGTCTGATCTGCCAGGGGCGCGGCATCCGTCAGCCGATAGGCGAGCTGCACGATCGAGTAGATCGCCGATTCGCCGAGGCCGAGCGCGAGCACGATCGCGATCTCCCACCACACGCGGGATCTGGATTGGGCCGGTCCCTGAGCCTGTCGAAGGGTCACAACCCGATGTTACGGGAGCGGTCGGCGAGCGTTCAGCGAGCATGCGATATCCTGGACCGTCGGCATCCCGGCGCATCCCAAAACCCCTTTTAGGAAACTTGCATGGCGCACGCCCTTCGCTCTGACCTCCGCAACGTCGCAATCGTGGCGCACGTCGACCACGGCAAGACCACGCTCGTGGACGCGATGCTGCGTCAGACGGGCTCCTTCGGCGAGCACGCTCACGTCGATGAGCGCGCCATGGACTCCAACGACCTCGAGCGCGAAAAAGGCATCACGATCCTCGCGAAGAACACCGCGATCACCTACAAGGGTGAGCACGCGGGCGGCGAGGAGATCACGATCAACGTGATCGACACCCCCGGCCACGCCGACTTCGGCGGTGAGGTCGAGCGCGGCCTCTCCATGGTCGACGGCGTCGTGCTGCTCGTCGACTCTTCTGAGGGCCCCCTCCCGCAGACCCGCTTCGTGCTGCGCAAGGCTCTCGAGGCGAAGCTTCCCGTCATCCTCCTTGTCAACAAGACCGACCGCCCCGACGCGCGTATCGCAGAGGTCGAGGCTGAGGCGCAGGATCTGCTGCTGGGCCTTGCCTCCGACCTCGTCGATGATGTGCCCGACCTCGACGTCGACGCGCTGCTGGACGTTCCCGTCGTCTACGCGTCCGGCCGTGCAGGTGCTGCCAGCCGCAACCGTCCCGAGAACGGCTCGCTGCCCGACAACGATGACCTCGAGCCGCTCTTCGGGGCGATTCTCGAGCACATCCCCGCTCCGTCCTACGATGACGAGGCGCCGCTGCAGGCGTGGGTCACCAACCTCGACTCGAGCCCGTTCCTCGGCCGCCTCGCGCTGCTGCGCGTCTTCAACGGCACGCTGAAGAAGGGCCAGACTGTCGCTTGGGTCCGGGCAGATGGCACCCACCAGAACGCCCGCATCACCGAACTGCTCAAGACGCGTGCGCTCGAGCGCTACCCGGCCGAGTCGGCTGCTCCTGGCGACATCGTCGCCATCGCCGGATTCGAGGACATCACCATCGGCGAGACGATCGCCGACCCCGAAGATGTCCGTCCGCTTCCGCAGATCCACGTCGACGATCCCGCCATCTCGATGACGATCGGCACCAACACCTCTCCGCTCATGGGCAAGGTCAAGGGCCACAAGCTCACTGCACGCATGGTGAAGGACCGCCTTGACCGCGAACTCATCGGCAACGTCTCGCTCAAGGTCGTCGACATCGGCCGTCCGGATGCATGGGAAGTCCAGGGCCGTGGCGAGCTCGCACTCGCGATCCTCGTCGAGAACATGCGCCGCGAAGGTTTCGAGCTCACCGTGGGCAAGCCGCAGGTCGTCACCAAGCAGATCGACGGCAAGGTGCACGAGCCCTTCGAGCACCTGACCATCGACACGCCGGAAGAGCATCTCGGCGCGATCACCCAGCTCCTAGCGAACCGCAAGGGCCGCATGGACAACATGATCAATCACGGCACCGGCTGGGTGCGCATGGAGTTCATCGTTCCCTCGCGCGGCCTCATCGGATTCCGCAGCGAGTTCATGACCACGACCCGCGGCACCGGAATCGCCAACGCGATCTCGCACGGCTACGACGCCTGGGCCGGTCACATCACCACGCGTCAGAACGGCTCGATCGTGGCGGACCGTTCGGGGGTCGTCACTCCGTTCGCGATGATCGCACTGCAGGAGCGCATGTCGTTCTTCGTGCAGCCGACGCAAGAGGTGTACGAGGGCATGGTCATCGGCGAGAACTCGCGCGCCGACGACATGGACGTGAACATCACCAAGGAGAAGAAGCTCACGAACATGCGTGCCGCGAGCTCCGACACCTTCGAGTCGATGACGCCGCCGCGCCAGCTCACCCTCGAGGAGAGCCTCGAGTTCGCTCGTGACGACGAATGCGTCGAGGTGACTCCTGAGGTCGTGCGTATCCGCAAGGTCATTCTGGACCAGACCGTTCGCGGTCGTGAGACCGCACGTATGAAGCGTCAGGACGCGAACGTCTGAGCCTCGCAGCTTCGCAGGCCCCACCCACCGGAGAGAACCGGCAGGTGGGGCCTTCTGCGTTTCGGATGCTTCTGCGTTCTCCGGCCTCGGTGTCGAACAGGCCGACGCGCCAATAGCGCTGATTGGCTCTGTGCCCGGCAGGCGATCAGAATGATCATCATGCGTGCATCGAATCGGGCGGCGGCCGAAGAGCTCTCGGGCCGGCGGGTGGTGTGGCGCGAAGGGCTGGGCGTTGCGATAGCGACGAGCGCTTATGGGGTCTCGTTCGGGGCCCTGGCGGTAGCATCCGGTCTCGATGTCTGGCAGACGTGCGTGCTGAGCCTGCTGATGTTCACCGGGGGATCGCAGTTCGCCTTCATCGGCGTCTTCGGCGCGGGCGGCATCGCGGCGCTCCCGTCGGCGATCGCTTCGGCCGCGCTGCTCGGAGTGCGCAACGTCGCCTACGGCATGCGGATGTCGCCGACCATCGGATCCGGCTTCTTCCGGCGGATGGCTGCGGCGCAGGTCACGATCGATGAATCCACCGCTGTCGCGATCTCGCAGAGCACCCCGCCGCTGCGACGGCTGGGATTCTGGATCACCGGCGTCGGCGTCTTCATCGGCTGGAACATCACCACTCTCGTGGGCGCGCTGCTCGGGGACGTCCTGGGCGACCCGAAAGCGTGGGGTCTGGATGCCGCGGCTGCTGCCGCTTTCCTCGCCCTGCTGTGGCCACGGCTCAAACAGCGACAGGCGATTGCGGTCGGCGTCGCGGCGGCAGTGGTCGCCGCTGCGCTCACGCCTTTCCTGATGCCAGGGCTGCCGGTGCTGGTGGCCGCGGTCGTTGCCATCGTCGTGGGCTGGTTCAACTGGCTGGGCCGCGATGAGAAGCCGTCGGTCAGCGCGGAGGCGAGCGTATGAGCGTGTGGAGCGCGGTGCTGCTCGCCGCCTGCATCTGTGCGGCGCTGAAGGCCTTCGGCTACTTGATTCCCGCGCATCTGCTGGAGGCGCCGCGCCCCGCGCGAATCTCTGACCTGCTGACGGTCGCGCTGCTGGCGGCTCTCGTCGCCGTGCAGACGCTCGGTGCCGGTCAGCACGTCGTGGTGGATGCTCGGGTTCCGGCTGTGCTCGTCGCCGCGGGGCTGCTGTACCTGCGGCAGTCGTTTCTCGTCGTGGTCATTGCTGCGGCGGCTGTCGCGGCTGGGCTGCGGCTGGTCGGCTGGGCCGTCTGAGCCCACGGTGCACGCGCGGGGCCGCGTAAGATCGGTGCGTGCCCAACTGGTTGTCTCGTACCCTCTCCTGGATCGCCGCTGCGCTCGTCGGCGCTGTCTACGGGACGGCCGGGACCATCGCGCACGGCCTGATGTGGGGTGTGGTGCCGGTCGGGCTGATCGTCGGCGGGATCGCGTGTGCCGCGCTCCTGGTCGCGGTGCGCACGCTCACGCATGATCGCGGCGCAGCAGTGGCGACAGCGATCGGAATGATCGGGATGCTGCTGATCATCTCGGGCCCGGGCCCTGGCGGATCCGTCATCGTCCCGAACACTCCGGTGGGGCTGATCTGGATCTTCCTCATCTGCGGGATCGCGCTGCTCGTGATCGCCTGGCCGAGCCTTGATCGGCTTCCGTCCCGAGTGCAGACTCCGGCAGCGGCGCCGACACTGACGCCCGCCGAGCGAAACGAGTCGTAGACTGAAGGGGTGACGTATGTGATCGCCCTTCCGTGCGTCGATGTCAAGGATCGCGCCTGCATCGACGAGTGCCCCGTTGACTGCATCTACGAGGGTGAGCGCTCGCTCTACATCCACCCCGACGAATGCGTCGACTGCGGTGCCTGCGAGCCGGTCTGCCCCGTCGAGGCGATCTACTACGAAGACGACCTGCCCGAAGAGTGGGCCGACTACTACAAGGCGAACGTCGAATTCTTCGACGAGATCGGCTCGCCAGGCGGCGCCGCGAAGATCGGCGTCATCAAGCACGATCACCCGATCGTCGCAGCGCTTCCTCCCCAGGGCGAGTAGTCCGTGGGGGTCAAGGATCTCGCCGACTATCCCTGGGATGCAGTTGTCCCATTCCGGGAGCGTGCGGCGCAGCATCCGCAGGGTCTCGTCGACCTGTCGATCGGCTCGCCGATCGATCCGACCCCGGATGTGATCCGCACAGCTCTCGCAGAAGCCACCGACGCGCACTCCTATCCGCAGAACATCGGCACGCCCGCTCTGCGAGAGGCGATCGCCGGTTGGTACGCGCGGCGCAGGGGAGTGCCGGGACTCACACCTGAGAACGTGCTGCCGACCGTGGGGTCGAAAGAGCTCGTCGCACTCCTGCCGACGCTCCTCGGGCTCGGCGCCGGCGATATCGTCGTCTTCCCCCGGGTGGCATACCCGACCTACGAGGTCGGGGCGCGCATCGTCGGTGCGACACCGGTCGCCGAGGACGATCCCGCGTTGTGGCCAGAGGGCACCAGACTCATCTGGATCAACACCCCGGGAAACCCGGACGGACGCACGTGGACCGTCGATGAGCTCGCCGTCGCCGTCAGCCGCGCACGCGAGCTCGGCGCGGTGCTCGCCAGCGATGAATGCTACGCCGAGCTCGGCTGGGACGGCCAGTGGGCGACCGAGCCCGTGCCATCCGTCCTCGACCCTCGGGTCACCGGTGGTTCGCGCCGCAACCTGCTGAGCGTCTACTCGCTGAGCAAGCAGTCGAATCTCGCCGGATACCGTGCGGCGTTCGTTGCGGGGTGTGCACGGGTGGTCGCCGAGATCCTCACGCCGCGCAAGCACCTCGGCCTCATGATGCCGCTTCCCGTCCAGCACGCGATGATCGCGGCGCTGGGCGATGACGAACATGTCGCCGTGCAGAAAGAGCGCTATCGCGAACGCCGCGACCTGCTGCGGCCTGCTCTCGAGGACGCAGGTTTCCGTATCGATGGCTCCGAGGCTGGCCTGTACCTGTGGGTCACCGAAGGACGCGACGCCTGGGAATCGATGGGCAGGCTCGCCGACCTCGGCATCCTCGCGGGCCCTGGTCCCTTCTACGGGGCGGATGCTGCCCAGCATGTGCGCTTGTCTCTCACCGCCCCGCTGGAGCGCATCGCCGACGGCGCACGGCGCCTGCGGGGAGAAGCTCTGTAGGTTCTCACCGTGGATCGCGTGCATCCCTTGGCCGATGTCACAGTAGGCCGATCTGACGACTAGGCTGTAAAGGCGATTCGGTCGGTACCCGGCCAGGTGCTCGGCGCCGTGCATCGCCCTCGATCAAATGCGACCGACTGGAAGATTCAAGCCAGCGGTTCGCGGACACGTACAAGGAGGACCGCGTGAGTGCAGCGGGAGACCAGCAGGCCAAGGCGACTCTCACGATCGGTGAGACCAAGGCAGAATTCCCCCTCCTGCGCAGCACGGCAGGTGCAGACAGCATCGACTTCTCGACGCTGACCAAGCAGACCGGCTACACCGGACTCGACTACGGATTCGTCAACACCGCGTCCACCAAGTCCGACATCACATTCATCGACGGTGACCAGGGCATCCTGCGCTACCGCGGTTACCCGATCGAGCAGATCGCCAAGAACTGCACGTACCTCGAGGTCGCCTGGCTGCTCATCTACGGCGAGCTGCCCTCTGCGGATGAGCTGGCGAACTTCGATGACCGCATCCGTCGTCACACCCTTCTTCACGAAGATCTCAAGCACTTCTTCTCCGCACTGCCGCACACGGCGCACCCCATGTCGGTGCTGTCGTCGGCGGTCGCTGCCCTCTCGACGTACTACGAGGGCCAGACCGACCCGAACAACCCCGAGCACGTCGAACTGAACATGGTTCGCATGCTCGCCAAGCTTCCGGTGATCGCGGCGTACGCGCACAAGAAGAGCACCGGTCAGGCGTTCCTCTATCCCGACAACTCGCTGAGCTTCGTCGACAACTTCCTCAAGCTCAACTTCGGTGTGCACTCCGAGCCCTACGAGATCAACCCGGTCATGTCGAAGGCGCTCGAGCTGCTTCTGATCCTGCACGAAGACCACGAGCAGAACGCGTCGACCTCGACGGTGCGTCTGGTGGGCTCCACCGGTGCGAACCAGTTCGCATCGATCTCTGCCGGCATCCAGGCCCTCTCCGGTCCGCTGCACGGCGGTGCCAACGAAGCAGTGCTGAGCATGCTCGCCGAGATCCGCGATTCGGGTCAGGGTGTGGCGCGCTTCGTCGAGCGGGTCAAGAACAAAGAAGAGGGCGTCAAGCTCATGGGCTTCGGCCACCGGGTCTATAAGAACTACGACCCGCGTGCCAAGCTCGTCAAGGAAGCCGCCGACGAGGTGCTGCGCGAGCTCGGCGTCACCGACCCGCTGCTCGACCTCGCCAAGGAGCTCGAAGAGATCGCTCTCGCAGACGACTACTTCAAGGAGCGTCGCCTGTACCCGAACGTCGATTTCTACACCGGTGTGATCTACAAGGCCATGGGCTTCCCGACTCGCATGTTCACCGTGCTGTTCGCGATCGGACGCCTCCCGGGCTGGCTCGCGCAGTGGCGCGAGCTGAACCTCGACCCGCAGACCAAGATCGGTCGCCCGCAGCAGCTGTACACAGGATCGCCGGAGCGCCAGTTCCCGACCCGCTGATCACCGATCGCCATCCGCGCGATGCGCGGTGAATGCCGAAAGCCCCGGATCACTTCCTGAAGGAAGAGATCCGGGGCTTTCGCGTGGGCTCAGCGTCCCTGAGAACTGCCGCCCTGCGCGCGACGCGGACGACGGTTGTCGACGCGCTGTCCGACCTGGATGCCGGGGCGCTGGCCGCCGGAGCGTGAGGATGCGCCTGCGCGCTGCCCCTGGCCTGCAGACTGCCCCTGGCCGCTCTGCCCCTGGCCGCCCTGGCCCTGCGGGCGACGACGACGCTGTGCGGGCGATCCGGATGCCGGGGCGCCACCCTGCTGAGGCTGGCGAGGCTTCTTCGGCTGCTGACGCTGCTGCGGCTGCACCGGTACGGGCTTGACGTGCGCTGCACGCTCGCCGACGAGCTCATCGACGATGGTGGAGTTCGCCTGCTCGAGCTCGGCTGCGATCTGCGCCTTGCGCAGCAGATCCTTCACGTCGCGGCGCTGCTCGGGAAGAACAACAGTGACGACGGTGCCGGCAGCGCCTGCGCGAGCGGTGCGGCCTGAGCGGTGCAGGTATGCCTTGTGCTCCATGGGCGGGTCGACGTGGACGACGAGGTCGACGTTGTCGACATGCACGCCGCGGGCTGCGACGTCGGTCGCCACGAGCACGCGCACGCCGCCATCGGCGGGATCAGCCGAGAACGCGCTGAGGTTGCGCTCACGGGCGTTCTGCGACAGGTTGCCATGCAGGTCGACGGCGGGGATTCCCGCGGCGGTGAGCACCTTGGCGAGCTTCTTGGCCTGGTGCTTGGTGCGCGTGAACATGATTCGGCGGCCAGTGCCGGAGGCGAGCTCCCGCACGAGGACGGTCTTGTGCTCAGTGCTGGTGGTGACGAGGACGCGGTGGGTCATCTCGCCGACCGGAACACTGGACTCGTCGACCTCGTGGCTGACCGGGTTCGAGAGGAAGCGCTTGGCGAGCGAGTCGATGCCGCGATCCAGCGTTGCGCTGAAGAGCAGACGCTGTCCGCCGGCGGGCGTCGCGGTGAGAATGCGGGTGACGCCGGGCAGGAAGCCGAGGTCGGCCATGTGGTCGGCCTCGTCCAGAATGGCAACCTCGACTGAGTCGAGCGAGACGACCTTCTGCTTCATGAGGTCTTCCAGGCGGCCGGGGCACGCCACGACGATGTCGACGCCGCTGCGCAGTGCCTGCTCCTGCGGGCGCTGGCTGACGCCGCCGAACACGGTGGTCACGCGAAGGCCGACGGCCTCGGCGAGAGGGGCGACGACTGCGGCGATCTGGGTGGCGAGCTCACGGGTCGGCGCGAGGATGAGGCCGCGCGGGTGGCCGGGGCGGCTCTTGCGACCCGAATCCGTCAGGCGTGCGACGAGGGGGATGGCGAAGGCGATGGTCTTGCCGCTGCCGGTGCGGCCGCGGCCGAGCAGGTCGCGACCGGCAAGGGAATCGGGAAGCGTGTCGCGCTGAATGGCGAAGGCTTCGGTCTTGCCATCTGCTGCGAGAACGTCTGCCAGGCGTGCGGGCACGCCGAGGTCGAGGAAAGTAGTCATAAAAATACTCCGTGAACGCGTGACGATTCACGCGTGAATAGTGGGGTGGGCGACCGCGCACAGGAAGTGCGCAGAGGTTCGCCGTTCGAAACGCCAACTGGTGGGGAGCAGTTCTGCTCGCTGTGGTCCGGGAGGACCCCGTGTCGACGACGCAGTCACCCGATGCCGGGCAACCGCACAAGCCTAGCAGAGCGAAGCTGAGAGCGGCTCCCGAGCTGTCGAAGGGTCAGGCGTGCAGGGTCTCGTTCAACGTGACGCCCGCTCCACGGCGCTGCTTCGCCTCGATCGCACCGGTGAGGGAGTTGCGCCAGAACAGCAGGCCGTTGCGTCCGGAGAGCTCGGCGGCCTTAACCACAGTCTTGCCGCCATCGGCGGAGGCCGGACCGTCAGCGAGGATGACCTTCGAGCCGGCTGTGATGTAGACGCCCGCTTCGAGGATGCAGTCATCGCCGAGAGCGATGCCGAGACCGGCGTTCGCGCCGAGCAGGGTGCGCTGGCCGATCGAGACCCGTACGGTGCCGCCACCCGAGAGGGTGCCCATGATGGATGCTCCGCCGCCGATGTCGCTGCCTTCGCCGACGACCACGCCCTGCGAGATGCGGCCTTCGACCATGGAGGCGCCGAGCGTGCCGGCGTTGAAGTTCACGAAGCCCTCGTGCATCACCGTCGTGCCGGGAGAGAGGTGCGCGCCGAGGCGCACGCGCGACGCATCCGCGATCCGTACGCCCACCGGCAGCACGTAGTCGGTGAGCCGGGGAAACTTGTCGAGACCCTGCACCTGGATGCCGTGACGGCGCAGCTGTGCCTGCAGGCGTGCCGCATCGTCGGGGTGCATGGGTCCGGCGTTCGTCCAGGCCACATTGGGGAGGTGTCCGAAGATGCCATCGAGGTTCAGCTCGTTCGGGCGCACGAGAAGGTGCGAGAGCGCGTGCAGCCGCAGATAGGCATCAGCGGTGGAAGAGGGAGACGCGTCGAGGTCGATCTGCAGCTGGACGACTTCGGTCCGCACATTCCTGCGCTCATCGTCGCCTGCGTGCGCTTCGAGACCGGCGACGTCGATCGTGGGGAGCGCGCCACTACCCACGCGCGGATACCAGGCATCGAGAACAGTGCCGTTGCCGGCGATCGTGGTCAGGCCGATACCCCATGCAGTGCGCGCGTCGCTCATAGGTTAACGCTACCCTTCGACAGGCTCAGGGAACGGCACGGCAGGGCTCCTGCGCCGTAGGGTGGAAGAATGCTGCTCGATCTGACTGCGTCCTCTGTCGATCTCACCCGTGCGATCTGCGACATCCCCAGCGTTTCAGGGGGCGAGGTCGCGCTCGCCGACGCGATCGAAGCAGCCGTCACGCCACTTCACCATCTCGAGATCCTTCGTCACGGAAACACGGTCGTCGCGCGCACGAACCTCGGCCGCGCGCAGCGCGTGGTGATCGCGGGGCACATCGATACCGTGCCGATCAATGAGAACGTGCCCACGCGCATCGTTGACGTCGATGGCGAACCGCACCTGTGGGGTCGCGGAACCGTCGACATGAAGGGCGGCGTTGCGGTGCAGCTCAAGCTCGCGGCAGAGCTCACCGCGCCCGTGGTCGACATCACCTGGATGTGGTACGACAACGAAGAGGTCGCCGCAGCCCTCAACGGACTGGGCCTGCTCTCGGCAGACCGCCCGGATCTGTTCCAGGCGGACTTCGCCATCCTCGGCGAGCCGTCCAACGGACAGGTCGAAGGCGGATGCAACGGAACCATGCGCGCGATCGTCCGCACGAAAGGCGTGCGTGCGCACAGCGCCAGAGCGTGGATCGGCGAGAACGCCATCCATGCCGCCGCTCCCATCCTCGCGCGCCTCGCGGAGTACCGTGCGAAAGAGGTGCAGGTCGAGGGCCTCACTTACCGGGAGAGTCTGAGCGCGGTGCGCATCACCGGAGGCGTGGCAGGAAACGTCATCCCCGACCTCTGCGAGGTCGAGGTCAACTACCGCTTCGCCCCGAGCAAGAACGCCGCGGATGCCGAGGCACACCTGCGGGGCGTGCTCGAAGGCTTCGAGGTCGAGATCACGGATGCTGCAGACGGAGCCCGCCCGGGGCTCGATGCGCCGATCGCTCAGGAGTTCGTCGCCGCTGTCGGCGCACAGCCTCGACCGAAGTACGGCTGGACCGATGTGGCGCGGTTCAGTGCGATGGGCATCCCTGCGGTGAACTACGGCCCCGGTGACCCGCACCTGGCGCATCATGACGAGGAGCAGGTGCCGCTCGCGCAGATCGACGCTGTCGAGCGGGGCTTGCGGGCCTGGCTCACTGCATAGTGGCTTCTGCGGCGCTCGCGACAGCGCGATGGTGGGCGAAAGTGCCGATCATCGCTCGCATCGCGGTCATCTACGCGGCAGGGCGCCTCGTGACCTTCGGCTTCCTTGCGCTGGCGGCGTCGCTGTCAGGGCCTGCTTCACGCTTCGGCGCGGATGCGAGTATCGGCAGCTTCATCGTCGGCTGGGACGCCCAGTGGTACTGGCTGGTCGCCTGGGAGGGATATCCGCAGACGCTGCCCCTCAACGAGGCAGGGCAGGTCGCTGAGAATGCCTGGGCCTTCATGCCCGTGTACGCCTATGCAGCCCAGGTCATCGGCACGCCGTTCGGATCGTGGGGCGCCGGTGCACTGCTGATCTCACTGGTTGCTGGTTTCTTCGCCTGCGTCATGCTGCACCGGCTGCTTCGGGGACGCATCGGATCGTCGGCTGCACTGTGGTCGGTGGCATTCTTCGCCTGGGGGCCGCTGGCGGCGCTGTTCCAGGTCGGCTACGCCGAAACACTGTTCGTCCTGCTGCTGCTGATCTGTCTCGACCTCGTGGCGAGACGTCGCTTCGGCTGGCTTTACCTTGTGATCCCTGTGATGGCCTTCACACGCCCCGGGATCCTCGCATTCTCGCTCTACTTGGCGCTCTACGGCATCCTGCGCTGGCTGAACCGGCGACGCGACCCGCTTCCCGCCCGCGAGATCGTGCACATCGTCGCGCTCGGCCTGCTCGCCGCTGCCACCGGATTCTTGTGGCAAGTCATCGCCGGCGCCGTCACCGGCGACCCTGGCGCGTATCTGGCCACCGAGCTGTCCTGGCGACGCAACTGGGGGATCGGCGCGAGCACCTTTATCCCGTTCGACGGGTGGGTGCAGGCGGCGCAGTTCTGGTTCTCGCAGTGGGGGATGCCGGGGTGGCTCGGAATCGTCGCCCTCGTGCTCATCGTCCTGGCGATGGGGCTCGCGCTGTTCACTCCGCAGGTGCAGCGACTCGGCGCCGATCTGCGTCTGTGGAGTGCGAGCTACCTGCTGTACCTGCTGGCGGTCTTCTTCCCGCAGTCGAGCACGTTCCGGCTGCTGCTGCCGCTCACACCTCTCGTGGGAGCACTCGCCGTGCCGCGATCACGGCTGTACCGGTTGGCGGTTCTCGCGGCGTGTCTGCTGGGACAGTGGGTGTGGATCTTCCATATGTACGCGCTGGGGAATACGTACTGGCAGGTTCCGTAGGGCCGGTGGGGCTCGACGATACGGATCGTTCATGACGCTTTCTTCCCGTGCGAATGCCGAGGCGGGAGTCTACCGATAAACTTGATGCATACCAGCGAGGAAAGGAAGCCACGATGGCAGCGATGAAGCCGAGAACCGGTGACGGACCAATGGAGGCCGTGAAGGAGGGACGACTGATCATCGTGCGAGTACCCCTCGAGGGCGGCGGCCGACTGGTCGTCTCCGTGAACGATGCCGAGGCGAAGGAGTTGCATGACGTCCTCGCGGGCGTCGTGAGCTGAGCGCCTGAGCAAGTAAAGGGGTGGTGGATCATCGATCCACCACCCCTTTGTGTTCGCGCGACGCGCTACGCGGTGCGGATGCTGACCAGCTGCAGCAGTCCTTCGCCGACTGTGGAGATGGCTGCGAGCACGGCGGGTGATTCCTGCGTCTCCTGCACCAGAGAGCGGTATGCGCTGGTGACGGTGTCGCGCTGCACAGGATCCGCAGCTTTTCCGCCGGCGAGGACGCGCGGCACGACGACGATGCCGCCGACGCGCACGAGCCTCAGCCCGTGCTCGACGTACTCGATGACGTTCTCGGGGTCGGCGTCGACGAGCACGATGTCGTAGGACGCCTCGTTCATGCGCGGGAGCACGTCGGCTGCGCGTCCGGTGATGAAGCGTGCTTTTGTCGAGGGGATCTTCGCCTCGGTGAAGCTGCGTCGGGCAGCTGCGAGGTGCTCTGGCTCGTTGTCGATCGACGTGAGCACGGCCTGGGGTGCTCCGCGCAGCATCCACAGCCCGGATACTCCGGCTCCGGTGCCGATCTCGACGATCGATCGGGCGTTGGTCGCAGCGGTGAGAACGGCGAGCTGTGCGCCGACGGCGGCGCTGATCGACGCGACACCGAGTTCTCGTGCGTGCGTGCGTGCTCGCGCGATGTGCGCGGGTTCGACTATCGCCTCGCGGATGTAGCGTGCGTTGGCGTCGTTCTCGCTCATGGTTTCTCCTCGGGTGCTTCTTCCAGGGTATTCGCCCGTGGTGTTCATGGCCCGCAGGCGCGGCGGGTAGCCTGTGTACATGGAATTCGGACTCACGTTCGAGAAGATTCTTCTCATCGGGGTGATCGCTGCCGTCATCATTGGTCCTGAGCGACTCCCGAAGGCCGCTGAGGCGTTCGCGAAGTTCGTCCGCAGGGCCGGCGAGTACCTGCGAGACACGAAGTCGCGGATGCGCGATGAGCTCGGTCCTGAGATCGACGAAGTCGACTGGCGCAAGCTCGATCCGCGTCAGTACGACCCGCGCCGCATCATCCGCGATGCGCTTCTCGAAGAGAGCCCGGCACCGGCCGCAGCCGTATCTGTTGCGACGGCGTCAGCCGTGCAGGCCGATGCGTCGGCCACGAGTGCGGTCGCCTCGCGAGCTCCGCGGGTCCGACCGGACTTCACCCGCGATTCGCCACCGCCGTTCGACGCGGAAGCGACCTGAGTCAGATCTTCGACTTGAGCTGCGCGACACCGGCGTCACTCAGCAGAACGCGCGGTACTGCAGTGACGACGGAGTCTCCGCGCAGGAGCAGCAGCACGGCGTGACGCCCGACCCGCATCGTGCGGAACGTCGTGAACGGCATGTCAGAGACACCTCGTTTCGATGCCACCACGATCGACTCCTCGTGGACTTCGGCGCGCACTGAGGAGCCGGAGGGCATCGCCGTGCTGATCGCGCGGCGGTTGGATGCTCTGGTGAAGATGATGGACGCCACGATCAGTGCAGCGATCGCCACCAGCGTCAGCGTCACGCTCGTGCGCTGCTCTTCGTCTGCGGGACTGATCATCCCCAGCAGGGCGGCATTCACGATGAAGGCGGCGATTAGCGCGGTGTAGGCGATGATGGCGAGAGGCCGGGTGAGTGTGAAGATCGTGGCGTCCCTGGTCATGCCGCGCAGCAGCTCCGCATCGATGACAACGGAGTGGGAGGTGGAATCGGCAGTCACCTCACGAGTCTTTCACGACTCGGATGCGGCGGTTCGCGAGAGCGAGATCGGCAGCGACCGCCCTGAGAGCCCTCGACCTCGGTGCCAGAGGCGATCTGCCAGCTGAATGATCGACTGCGCCGCGGCATCCTCAGGGTCGCTCAGGACGATCGGGACTCCCGCGTCTCCGCCCACACGCAGCGCGGGACTCAGCGGTACCGACGCCAGCAGGGGAACCTGCTCGCCGTCGTCTGACTGCGAAAGGGCTGCGGCAACTTCCGCGCCGCCGCCCGATCCGAACAGATCGACCACGGTGCCGTCGGGGAGCGTGAAGGCGGCCATGTTCTCGACGACGCCGATCACGTGCTGACCGGTCTGCCGCGCGACGAGCCCGCTGCGGATCGCGACATCGGATGCCGCCCCTTGCGGAGTGGTCACCACGATGACCTCGGCGTGCGGCAGGATCTGGCCGATCGAGATTGCGATATCACCGGTGCCGGGCGGCATGTCGATGAGGAGCACGTCCAGATCGCCGAAGAAGACGTCGGTGAGGAACTGCTGCACAGTGCGGTGCAGCATCGGACCGCGCCAGGCGACGACGGCCTCACCGTCGCGAAGGAACATGCCGATCGAGATCGTCTTCACGCCGTGCGCGACGGGCGGCAGCATGAGGTCGTCGATGCGGGTCGGCTGGGTTCCGGTCGGAATGCCGAGGAGCGCAGGAATGGAGAAGCCGTGCACATCGGCATCGATGAGGCCAACGGCAAGGCCCTTGGCGGCGAGCGCGGCGGCGAGGTTCGCGGTGATCGTGGACTTGCCGACCCCGCCTTTGCCGCTCGAGACCAGGATGACTCTCGTCAGCGAATCAGGACCGAACGGCATCTGGCGCGGGGGGCGTCCGTCACGCAGCTTCTCGGTGAGCGCTTTGCGCTCGGCCGGAGTCATGACCCCGACCTCGACCGTGACGTCTGAGACCTCCGGGACGGATGCCGCAGCGCGGCGGACATCGGATTCGATGTGCGCCGCTGCGGGACATCCGACGATCGTCAGCACGATTCCGACGTGCGCATGACCGTCGTTGACGCTGATGTCGCGCACCATGTCGAGGTCACCGATCGGCCTGCGAAGCTCGGGGTCCGTCACCGCGGCCACCGCCTGGCGAACACGATCTGAGAGGCTCATCAGCGCAGCCGATGGTTTCTGGTCGAGAGGGGACCCGTGCGTGGGTTGGTGTCGTCAGCGCCATGCTCTTCATCGAGGTCTGCAAGCAGCGCACGCAGCTCTTGACGCAGCACGTCGCGCGTCACCGCCTGAGAATTGCGCTCCTCGAGCGACATGCGCAGCGCCACGATCTCGCGGGCGAGGTACTCGGTGTCGGCGAGGTTGCGCTCGGAGCGCTGCCGATCCTGCTCGATCTGCACGCGGTCACGGTCATCCTGGCGATTCTGCGCGAGCAGGATCAGCGGTGCGGCATACGACGCCTGCAGCGAGAGGATCAGCGTCAGAGCGGTGAACCCCAGGGCCGCCGAATCGAAGCGCCACCAGCCGTTCGCCTCCGCAGTCACCGTGTAAACCATCCACAGGAGGCAGAACAGCGTCAGCAGAAGAAGGAAGGTCGGCGTGCCCATGGCGCGTGCCACCCACTCCGTGAACCGTCCGAAGCGGTCGCGGTCGGTGGTCCTCTGCCGCGCAGTGCCGCGCCCGAGGGGGGCATCGAGGCCGGAACGGTCGCTCTTGGCCATCATCGCGCACCTCCGGTCGTCACAGTTCCCGTGTCGCCAGCATCCTGAGTGCGCCAGTCATCGGGCAGAAGATAATCGAGCACGTCGTCGATGCTGACCACGCCGACGAGTCGGTTGGCGGCATCCACGACGGGCAGCGATACCAGGTCGTAGCTGGCGAGCAGGCGTGCCGTTTCGGCAGCGGATGCCGTCACCGAGATCGGTTCCATCGTCTCGTCGACGATCGCGCCGAGGCGCTCGTGGGGCGGGTAGCGCAGCATCCGCTGGAAGTGCACGACGCCGAGCAGGCGCCCCGTCGGTGTCTCGAACGGAGGCAGAGTCACGAAAACCGCCGCAGCCAGAGCTGGGTGCAGTTCGTGGCGGCGGATCAGCGCGAGGGCCTCGGCAACGGTGGCGTCGGCGGAGAGGATGATCGGCTCGGTCGTCATGAGGCCACCGGCGGTGTCTGGACCGTAGCTGAGCAGGGTGCGCACGTCCTCTGCCTCTTCGGGCTCCATCAGATCGAGAAGTTGCTCGAGGCGCTTCTTGGGAAGCTGCGCGAGCAGGTCGGCCGCGTCGTCCGGCTCCATGTGATCGAGGATGTCGGCGGCTCGTTCGTCGCCGAGCCCGTCGAGGATGTGCACCTGCTCGTCCTCTGGCATCTCTTCGAGCGCGTCGGCGAGCCGGTCATCGGGGAGCTCTTCTGCGACCTCGATCATGCGCCGCTGCGGCAGATCGAGGAGCGTTGTGGCAAGGTCGGCGGCGTGCAGCTCGGAGTAGGAGGCGACCAGCTGCTCGGCGGACTGAGACTCCCCGGGTGCGCGCTTCTCTGCGACCTCGTTCCACGCGGCGAACGTCGTCGGGCCCTTCGCGAACGGCGAAGCACTCGTTTTGGGCTTGCGCAGGAAGAGCTGGCTGACGCTCCACTCGCCGAGGCGGTTGGGTTCGATCGCGGCATCTTCGATCACGGCGCTACCGCTGCCGTCGGTGAGCTCGACGCGGCGGCCGAGCAGTTCGGCCAGCACGCGCACCTCACCGGGGCGCGGCTGGAACCGGCGCACATTGATCAGGCCAGTGGTGAGCACCTGACCCGCGCGGATCGAAGTCACCCTGCCGATCGACATGAAGACATGGCGGCGCCCGGGAATCTCGATGACCAGACCGATCACGCGCGGGGCGACGGTACTTCGATACACGATGACGACATCTCGGACCTTGCCGAGCCGGTCGCCCACGGGGTCGAAGACGGCGCAGCCTGCCAGGCGCGCGACGAAAACCCGTTGTGTGCTCACGCGTCCAGCGTAGTCCGCGCACCGCTGAACTCGGGCTGGCTGATGCCGCGCATGGAACAATGGGGGCATGAGCATGTTGAATCGTCCGGCGAGCAATGCGACCGTCGGCGAGCCCGTGACTTCGGTCCGTGAGTACGAAGCCGCGCAGAAGGCGGTGTCGGCGCTGATCGCGGGTGAGATTCCTGCGCGCGATATCGCGATCGTCGGCCAGGGGGTGCGCACGATCGAGCGCGTCACCGGCAAGCTCGGCTACGCGACCGCGGCGCGCTCCGGTGCCGTCAACGGTGTGCTCATCGGCCTGTTGCTCTCGGCAATTCTCGTGATCGGCAATCCGGATGCTCCGATCCAGCTGTTCGTCGGTTTCGTGTTCATCGGGGTGGCCATCGGCATGATCATGAGTCTCGTCACGTTCGCGATCGTGCGACGCCGTCGTGACTTTGCGAGCATCACTCAGATGGCCGCAGACCACTACGAGGTGACTGTTTTCCCGAGCTCCCTCGCCAAAGCACGTGAGGTGCTCGGCACGGGAACGCGGACGCAGGTCGTCCGGCCTCCGGTGGATCTCGACGAACCGCCTCGCTACGGCGAGCGGATCACGCCCGGAGAGCAGACTTCTGAGCCGGCGGAGGCAGCACAGGAGCCCGCGGCAGAGGAGCCTGCGAAGAAGAGCGACGACAGCGAGAGCTGAAGGTGACCTTCGACGTCGAGTTGCCGAAGGGCGCCGTGTCGATCTCGACAGAGTGGGGTGAGGGTGCCGGTCGTGGCACAGTGCTCGTGGCACACGGCGCAGGCGGAGGGATGGAGCATCCGTTCCTCGTCGGATTCACCGACGCACTGAACGACCTCGGGTTCTCCACCCTCCGATTCAACTTTCCCTACCGTGAGCAGGGCAGGCGGATGCCTGGGCCCGCAGCTCACGCGATCGCGACCTGGCACGCTGCTGTCAAGTATGCGCGCGTGCGTGCGCCGGAGCATGCGATGTGGGCGGCCGGGAAGTCCTACGGCGGACGGATGGCCTCGATGGCCGCGGCCGAAGGGCTTGAGGTCGACGGGCTGATCTATCTCGGGTACCCGTTGCATCCGCCAGCGCGCCCCGATAAACCGCGCGTGGAGCATCTTCCGGCGATCGCCGCGCCGCAGCTGTTCATCGAAGGCACGAACGATCCCTTCATCCAGCCTGTTGCACAGCTCGAGGAAGCCGTGGCGGCGTGTCAGAACGCCCGCATCGCATGGAGCGATGGGGGAGGGCACTCCTTCGAAGTGAAGGGGCACAAGCGCCCTGCCGACGAGGTCGGTGCCTCGCTTGCCCCGCTCGTCGAGGAGTTCGCCGCGAGCTAGGGCGTGTCTGACAAAGCCCGGGCCCAAGCGATAGCAGCGTGGATGAGGACGGCGGCGCGGTAGAGGATTCAGCCCGCGGTCGATTGGTCGAGTACGTAGATGGTGGTGCCGCCCGCGTCGCGGTAGGTCGCCATGAACCCGTCGGGGATCTCTGCGGGTGCTTGCAGGACTTCGAGCGCCACCGGTCGGGCGTCATGGAACGTCTGCACGTTGTCCACCACGAGCATCGGCCCTGCGACTGCGGTCGGATCGTTCGAGTCGAGCATGATCTGCACTTCGCTTCCGGGAAGAGTGATGGCGGCGGTGCTGTCGCCTTCGCGCCAGACCTCCTCGAATCCGAGATCGCGATAAGTCGCGAGCGTGGCGTCAAGGTCGGTGGTCGGCAAGAAGAGGAGTTCGAGCTTCATGGGTCCATCACTTTCGCGTCGTAGCGGCTTTTCCTCAGAGCATAATGTCATTATGTGGTTATGCGCGAGTGGATTCCGATCTCAACTTCGCCGAAGGGGCGTCTGGCGCTCGCTGCGGTCAAAGAGTTCGGCGCACGCCCCTTTGGCGAAGTGACGGTCGGTGAGCTCGCCGCCGCGGCCGACGTGACCACCGGAGCGATCTACCATCACTTCGGCAGCAAGCTCGGCCTGTACGCCTTCGTTCGGCGCGACGTCGAACGAAGGCTGATCGACCGCATGGAGGGCGCTGCCGAGTTCGCGAGGCAGCACGCGGTGCGTGCCGCGCTGCAGGTCGGGTTCGATTTCGCAACCGGGCAAGGATTCCTACACCTGCTCGCCCAGCCGCCTCTCGGCGCTGAAGACGATCTGCTGGTGGAGATGCTCCACCAGCTCCTTGCGCCGCGCAAGGAGCCGGTGGGTCAGGTGCTCGCGGCTGGCTGGCGGGCGGCATTGCTCGCGGTGGCTGGTGGCGTATCCGTGAACGACGCCAGGGATGCGCTGTCGGCGCTGAACTACTAGGGCGCGGCTGACCGAGGGTGCGTCTGCGGGTTGAGAGCCTTGAACACGTGTCACGGTTTCAGTCGCTCTTGGATGCTCAATGGTCGTTGATCGAGCCGATGTTGCCGAAGCCGACGGGCAGTCCAGGGCGGAGATTCTCGGATGCAAGGTCGATGGTCGAGGGCATCATCTACCGGTATCGGTGCGGGATCGCGTGGCGAGACTTGCCCGAGGTATTCGGGCCGTGGCAGACGGTGTGGACCTGGCATCACCGCCTCGCTGCGGAGGGAGTCTGGGACACGATCGTGTCCGCGCTGATCGCGCAGGCCGATGCTGAGGGCCTGGTCGATTGGTCGGTATCGGTGGATTCGACAATCGCTCGCGCGCATCAGCACGCGACGAACACCACCCGTCTCACGGGGGCTGGATCGAATTACACAATTCCGGCCGTCGAGCCGCCTGATCACGGCATCGGCCGCTCACGAGGAGGCCTGTCCACGAAGATCCATCAGCTCGTCGATGGCAACGGGCTGCCGCTGGTGACGCTGATCACTCCGGGGCAGGCCGGCGACTCGCCGATGCTACTTCCCCTGCTCGAGCAGCTACGCGTGAAGCGTGATAATGGCCGGCCCCGCACCCGGCCGGACGCAATTCGCGGCGATAGAGCATACTCGTCACGCGCGATCCGCTCGCACCTGCGCGGACGCGGCATCAAGGCCGTGATCCCGGAACCGCGCGACCAGCAGGGGCACCGCAGGAGGCGCGGCTCACACGGCGGCAGGCCCGTCGGACTCGACGTCACCGATTATAGAAACCGCAACGTGATCGAGCGCCGCTTCTGCCATACCAAGCAATGGCGCGGCCTCGCCACCCGCTACGACAAACACGCGATCGTCTACCGCGCCGCCGTCCTCATCCATGCCGCCGTCGCCTGGGCTCGGGCTTTGTCAGACACACCCTAGCGGTGCTGCCAGCGGAAGAGCAGCAGCCGCAGGGAAGCGCCGATCTTCATCGGCACGATCTCGCCGAAGCGGTGCTCGTCCGCGCGGACGAGCCGCTCCGCGAGATCTGGTCGCTGCTGCCAGAGGTATTCGCGGGCGACTTGTGCGTGCGGAGAGTTGGAGACGATCTTGATCGCATCCACCTGGTCGATCATCGGAATTACGTTCTCGATGTTCTCCCATGTCGAACGGCTCTCGGTCTCGAGCAGGATGCGTCCGGTGTACCCGAGTTCTTCGCGGGCGAATCTCTCCATCACGACGGCCTCAGGCGTGTCGCCCTCGACCGTCCCGCCGGAGAAGATGAGTGTGCTCTCAGCGGTGCGGTTCAGCGAGCGGATGCCGGCGCGCACGCGATATCGATTGATGAAGTTCGCACGCTCTTCACGATTGCCGTAGCCGAGCACGACAACAGCCTCAGTGCCGTCGGCGAGAGTCCCGTCGAAAGCATGCGGCCCCAGCATCCGATGGCTCGAACGCCAGTGCACGAACTCTGCCCAGGCGGCGAACGCCGCGTACGCCGCGAAACCCGCCCAGAACAACCGGCGGGTGAGGCGACGGGAACCGCTCAAACCGTACGGCCCTCGGCGATCCAGGCCTCGACATCCTCGGCGGTGCGAGGAATGTCTGCCGAGAGGTTCACCGGGCCCTCTTCGGTCATCAGGATGTCGTCCTCGATGCGCACGCCGATTCCGCGGAGCTCTTCGGGAACGGTGAGATCGTCGATCTGGAAGTACAGACCGGGCTCGATCGTGAAGACCATGCCTGCCTCCAGAATGCCGTCGTAGTACATCTCGCGACGAGCCTGCGCGCAGTCGTGCACGTCGATGCCGAGGTGGTGCGAGGTTCCGTGCACCATGTACCGGCGGTGCTGGCCTCCGGCGTCGGCGTCCAGAGCCTCTTCAGCGGTGACCGGAAGCACACCCCATTCGGCGGTGCGCTTCGCGATGACGGCCATCGCCGCCTCGTGGACTTCGCGGAAGCGCACACCCGGGCGGGCCGCGGCGAACGCGGCATCCGCGGCCTCGAGGACCGCGTTGTACACGCGACGCTGCACGTCGGAGAACGTGCCGTTCACCGGCAGCGTGCGGGTGATGTCGGCGGTGTACAGGCTGTCGGCCTCGACGCCGGCATCGACGAGGATGAGGTCGCCGGGGATCACCGAGCCGTCATTGCGCGTCCAGTGCAGGTAGCAGGCGTGCGGGCCGGAGGCCGCGATAGTGTCGTAGCCCTCACCATTGCCGTCCTCACGGGCACGGCGGTGGAAGACGCCCTCGACGACGCGCTCGCCGCGGGAGTGCTGTGCGGCATCCGGCAGAGCCTGGATGATGTCGTCGAAGCCGCGTGCGGTGATCTCGACGGCCCGGCGCATCTCAGCGATCTCGTACTCGTCCTTGATCAGGCGCAGTTCCGAGACGAACGTCTCAAGGTCGGTGTCGGCCAGCGTCACGTCCTTATCGGTCGCGGCGAAGACGGCGAGGTGGTCGGTGGCGATCGCGAGATCTGCGGCGACGTCGGCGAGCGACGGGCGCGGTCCGATCCAGAACTCGCCCACCGTGGAATCCGCGTAGAACTCGGTCGTGGTGCGGTCGGCGCGCTCGCGGAAGTAGAGAGTGACGTCGTGGCCGGCATCGGTCGGCTTGAACACGAGCACGGAATCCGGCTCGGCGTCGGCAGCCCAGCCCGTCAGGTGGGCGAATGCCGAGTGCGCGCGGAAGGGATAGTCGGTGTCATTACTGCGCTGTTTGAAAGATCCGGCCTCGATGACAACGCGCTTACCGGCGAAGGCTTCGGAGACCCTTGCGCGACGGACGGCCGCGAATGCGGCCTGTGCGCGTGCAGCCGGGAGAGATTCGGGGCGCTCGGCCCACCCGGTCGAGATCGTGTCGAGGAATCCACGAGGGAACGGCTGCTTGCGGTTCGTCGTGACGGGCGCCTGTTCGATCGTTTCGTTCTCTGCAGTGCTCATACCCCCAGTCTCTCACTCCTGCGTAGGCTGGGCATGTGGCGATACTCATAGATCTCGTGCTCGTCGTGGTGTTCTGCGTGATCGGACGCCTCTCTCACGATGAGGGGATCTTCAGCGACTTGCCGGGACTTCTGAACACGACCTGGCCGTTCGTGCTGGCACTGCTGCTCGCACACGGTGTGCTGCTGCTGCGCAAGGCGCAGCCCGACCGGATGCTGCCCGGGGTCATGGTCTGGTTCCTGACCGTGGTCATCGGCCTGCTGCTGAGATTGTTCAGCGGACAGGGCACGGCCGTGCCGTTCATCATCGTCGCAACGCTCACCCTCGCGCTCTTCCTGCTCGGCTGGCGCGCGATCTGGGCGGGGATCAGCCCGCGGGCTCGAGCTGAACGACGAGCGCGCGATGATCCGAGCCCGCGGCGTCGAGGATGAGCGAGCCGGTCGGATTCCAGTTCTGACTGGCCATGACATGGTCGATCGGCGCGCCGACGAGTTCGGGGTACTTCGCCGGCCACGTTCCGGTTGCTCCGGTGCCGGTGCGTGAGGCGGCATCCAGGCAATAGCCCATGTCGCCGCCATCCGTGCCCAGGGACGCCATGTGGTCGATCGTCGCGTTGAAGTCTCCGGCGAGGATGAAGTCACCCTCAGGGCACTGGTCGGCGATCCAGTCGAGGTCGGACTGCCAGCCGGCCATGTCCTCGATGCGCGGTGCGACGGCGTGGACGGCGACGATCGTGGGGCCCATGCCGCTGACGGGCATCACCACCGCGCTCGGGACCGAACCGGTGTTGCTGCTGCCATCTTCAGACGACGCGATCACGGAGTAGTCGCCGAGCGCGGGGGAGATGAGAATCGTCGTCTCCCACGCCTGGGGGCCGTTGTCGACGTTGCCGAACTGCACATGATGGACCCACATCGGATGCCCCTGCTCGCGGAGCATGACGGCGATGCGCTCCCCGACCGATTCTGCGGTCTCGGGGAGGGTCACGACGTCGACCTGCTGGGTCAGGATCGCATCGGCGATCGTCTCGGCGGAGACCGCTTCACCCGCAGTGTTCCAGGTCAGAACACGCACGCTCTCGGCGGTCTTCTCTGGCAGCGCACCCGTGCCGAAACCGCGCACGGCGCCGATCGCACCGGTTGCGGCAGCCCCGAGCAGCGCGACGATGAGGATGGATGCCGCGAACCCGCGCAGCGGGCGGGCGAACAGCAGAAGCAGCGATACGACGGCGACGGCGAGCAGACCGACCAGGACGAGCCCGCGGACGGCGACGAGCTGCGCGAACGGGAATGTCTGCTCGAGGTGGAAGAACTGCGGCCACACCACGATCGCCGTCGCGATCGCAAAAAGCACGGTGACGAGGATCCCCAACAGACGAAACATCATCACGAGCGTAGAGGGAGACGCTGTGAATCACCTGCCGCGGCCGGGGCTCAGCCGGGGTCGCCGGGACAGCAGTAATGTCAGAGATATGACCGATGGGCAGGCTTTCGCGGGACCAAGCGATCTGCACCTGCATTCGAACCATTCCGACGGCACGGAGACCCCTGCAGACGTGGTGCGGCAGGCACACGGTCACGGGCTGCGCACCCTGGCGCTCACCGACCACGACCGCACGACGGGGTGGGACGAAGCGGCAGAGGCCGCGGCATCCCTCGGCATGACGTTCATCCCCGGCATGGAGTTGTCTGCGAAACAGCAGTGGCGCAGCGTGCACGTCCTGGCCTACCTGTTCGACCCGGCCGATCCGGCGCTCGTCGCGGAGACGAATCGCATCCGCGACGACCGACTGGGACGGGCAGAGCGCATCGTCGGGAACATCAGTCGCGACTACGACCTCACCTGGAACGACGTGCTCGAACGCACGACAGCGGATGCCACGGTGGGTCGGCCGCACATCGCCGATGCGCTGATCGCGCGCGGCATCGTCCGTGACCGGACAGAGGCGTTCGAGGGGATCCTCCACCCGCGTGAGGGGTACTACGAGCCGCATTACGCGCCGGATCCGATCACGGCCGTGCGCCTGATCGCAGATGCCGGGGGAGTGGCGATCATCGCTCACCCCGTCACGTCAGGACGCGAACAGATGCCGCTGGCATACATCGAGCAGCTGATCGACGCGGGCCTGGGCGGCTTCGAGATCGATCACCGCGAGAACACCGAGCCGGGCAAGCGCATGCTGCGTGAGCTTGCCGCCACGCACGATCTCATCACGACGGGGTCGAGCGACTACCACGGCGCGGGCAAGCCGAACCGACCAGGCGAGAACACCACCGCCGACGCGATGGTCGAGCGGATCATCGCGCAGGCGAGCGGCTCGGCTCCCCGCTACCCCTGACGGGGCGCTAGCGAATCTCAGGCGCCGGTGGGCGCTGCGCCTCCGGAGCGGCGACGACGACGACGGCGCTGCGGTGCGGACTTTCCATCGCGGTGCTCGTTCGTCGCATCACCATCGTGTGTTCCGGCGCCCTCAGCGTCGCGATCTGCGGCGGGCGCGGGAGCGGAATCTGCCGAGGCGGGTGCCGCATCCTCGGTGAAGGTCGAGCCGAGCTGCTCGGCGCTGGACCCGCGGCGGCGACGGCGACGGCGACGGGTCGTACCCTCGTCCGTGCCCTCGGCGGCAGCTTCTGAGGCCTTCTGCGGCGGGCGCTGACGACGCTCGGATGCGGGCTTCTCGGCCTTGGGCGCTGTCGTCAGGCGTCCCTTGGTGCCGGCGGGGATGTTGAGCTCTTCGAACAAGTGCGGGCTCGACGAGTAGGTCTCGACGGGATCGGGCTGGCCGAATTCGAGGGCGCGGTTGATGAGGGCCCACTTGTGCAGGTCCTCCCAGTCGACGAAGGTCACCGCGATCCCGGTCTTGCCCGCACGGCCGGTGCGGCCGGCGCGGTGCAGGTACGTCTTGTCCTCGTCGGGGATCGTGTGGTTGATGACGTGGGTGACGTCATCCACATCGATACCGCGGGCTGCGACATCGGTCGCGACCAGCACGTCGCGCTTGCCGGCCTTGAACGCGGCCATCGACCGCTCACGCTGCTCCTGGCCCATGTCGCCGTGCACACCGCCGACGTTGAAGCCGCGGTCCCCGAGCTCGTCTACGAGCTTCTGCGCCGCACGCTTCGTGCGGGTGAAGATCACGGTCTTGCCGCGGCCCTCGGCCTGCAGGATGCGGGCGATGATCTCGTCCTTGTCCATCGAGTGTGCGCGGTAGACGAGGTGCTTGATGTTCGCCTGCGTCAGTCCCTCATCGGGGTCGTTGGCGCGGATGTGGATCGGGTTCGACATGAAGCGGCGCGCGAGGGCCACGATCGGGCCGGGCATCGTCGCCGAGAACAGCTGGGTGTGGCGCACCGCCGGCACCTTCTGGAAGATCTTCTCGATGTCGGCGAGGAAGCCGAGGTCGAGCATCTTGTCGGCCTCGTCGAGGACGACCTCGACCGCACCCGAGAGGTCGAGCAGACGCTGACCGGCCAGGTCGATCAGGCGACCGGGGGTTCCGACGACGATCTGCGCGCCGGCCTTGAGCTGGTCGATCTGTCCTTCGTACGCCTTGCCGCCGTAGATGGCGACGACGCTGGTGGAGCGGTTGCTGGTGAGCAGATCGATGTCTTCGTAGACCTGCACCGCGAGCTCACGGGTCGGCACGACGATGAGGGCCTTGACGCCGGGCTCGGGGTTCAGACCCAGGCGCTGCACCACGGGGATGCCGAAGCCGAAGGTCTTGCCGGTGCCGGTCTTGGCCTGGCCGATGATGTCCTGACCGGGAAGACCGAGCGGGATGGTCTGCTCCTGAATGGGGAACGCGTCGATGATGCCTTTGGCAGTGAGTGCCTCGACGATGTCCTGATCGATGCCGAGATCAGTGAAAGTAGTCAATTTTTTGTGTGCCTGTCCGGCGGAGTTCTCGAAGAAGAGGCCGCCACGTAACGGATCCACGCCGTCTCTTGTGCCACAGGCGCGGCGCCCTGCTCCTACGGCAGGACTCGTCCAGCCTACCCCGAGGGGCGTCTGGCACCGAGAATTTCGCGCGCCCGGTCCCTGAGCTTGTCGAAGGGTAGTCTGATTGCGTGGTGAAGTGGTTCTGGCAGCGAGACAAGCCCCGACGTGCTCTTGCCCTGCGCACTCGCGGGGAGCACAGCGGTACGACGCGTGTCGACTTCGCTGAGCTCGCTCCTGAGCTCGATCGCTTCCTCGGTCAGGCCGCCTATCTGCAGCTCGGATACTTCGAGACGCTGACACGCCTCATCCGTGCGACGCCCGAGCTCGATGAGAAGGCTGCCCTGACGCGCGCCGCAGGAGCTGCTCTCAGCAAGCACCGCGGGATCGTCGAGGTCATCACCGCTCAGGGCGATGACCCCACAGAGATCATGCTGCCGTTCCAAGAGCCGCTCGACGCGTTCCGCCGGAAGACGATCGGCCTCCGTCCGCGTGAGACGCTGCTGGCGGTCTACATCACGGCAGCGATGCTGGACGACTTCTACCTCGCCCTTGCCTCCAGCTACGGCGAGACCGGCGCGCGGGTCGCCGAGATCCTCAGTGAGGACGATGACACCGGAGAGGTCGTCTCGATCCTCAAGAAGACGATCGAGAGCGACGGCGAGTGGCGTTCGCTCCTGTCGATGTGGGCGCGCCGCCTCGTCGGCGACACCCTTCTCGTTGCACGGCAGGCCCTGCGCAGCGAGCGTCTCGCGGTAGAGGAAGAGCGTGTCGAACCGGTCTACACCGAGCTCATGGGCGCGCACGCACGCCGCATGGATGCGATGGGACTCGCCGCGTAGCTGTCCCTGGGTCGCTCAAGAGCGTCGCTCAGATTCCGAGCGCGGCCTTCTTGGCAGCATCCGATGTGCGCCGGTTCTGCGTCAGCAGCGCGCCAGCGACAGCGGCGATCAGAAGTGCGCCGACGATGCTCGCCAGCCACAGCCATCCGTTGCCGTCGCTGATGCCAGCCCACTGCATGACCGTGTAGATCACTGCGGAGGCCGCCGTCGCGATCGCCGGCACGAGCGCAACGCCGCGCAGCGAGCGGTGCGGCAACAGGTAGTGAACACCGATGCCGCACGCGCACGCTGCGATGAGCGCGAGAAGGATGTACATCCGGGTCAGGCGACGAAGCCGACGCGACGGGACTCTTCAGTGCCGAGCTCGACGAACGCGAGGTTCGCCGTGGGGACGATGTAGGAGTTGCCCTTGACATCGATGAAGCTCACGTGAGCGGCGTTCTGCTCGAGAGCGGACGTCACCTGGGTGCGGACCTCATCCGCAGAGGTGGAGGTCTCGAAGTTCAGTTCGCGGCCGGTGTTGATGATGCCGATGCGGATTTCCACGCGTGCTCCTTGAAGGTTCGGGGACTGAGACGACTCTACCCCGCGGGCAGGTGTCGCGGCGCTGTCTGCGGCTGCCGATAGCGTGGATGACATGACAGAAGATGCCGGACAGCGCGCGGTCGTGAACGCTCCCGTCGAGGCATCCGGTGTGATCATCGGGGCACCGGGCACGGGCAAGACGCAGACGCTGATCGAGCGTGTCGTGCACCTGCTCGAAAACCAGGAACTCGCCCCTGAAGAGGTTCTTGCGCTGACAGCGAATCGACAGGCGGCGACCGTGTTGCGCGACCGGATCGGTGTGCGGATCGGGCAAGCCACCCCCGGCCCGCTCGCGAGGTCTTTGGGGTCGCTGGCCTTCCAGGTCGTGCGAGGGGCGATGGTTCGCGCGGGTGAAGATCCTCCGGCGCTACTGACCGGAGCAGATCAGGATCGCATCATCGCCGATCTGCTCGCGGGCGACGCAGAAGACGAGGCAGCGGGAGCAGCGAGCAGGTGGCCAGAAACACTGAGCCCCGCCGTTCGCGCGTCCAAGAGCTTCCGGTCCGAACTGCGCGCCTTCCTCGCGGAATGCACCGAGCTCGGCGTGACACCCGCAGAGCTGCAGCGGTCAGACCGAGCGGTGTGGCGCGTTGCGGGTGATTTCCTCGACGAGTACCGCGCGGTGCTCGCGCGCATGCGCACTTCATATCGCGATGCCGCCGATCTGGTCAGCGAAGCCGCCGCGATTCTCTTCGAGGCGGATGCTGCGACCCTGGGTCCACTCGCGCCGCTGCGCGTCGTGCTCATCGATGACGCGCAGGAAATCACGCGCGGCGGCATCACCCTCGTTGAGGCACTGCGCTCGCGAGGGATCGCGGTACTGGCATTCGGCGATCCCGATATCTCCTCCGGGGCGTTCCGCGGTGCGAGCCCGCAGCTGTTCCACGACCTGGCCGGAATGCTCGGCCAGGTGCTCGTGCTCGACACGCCGCACAGGCAAGTGCCGGCACTGATCGATCTGACGCGCACCGTGACTCAGGCGATCGGTGTCGCCGGGCGAGTGGAGCATCGTCGGCCACCGGGTCCCGCGCCGGAGCATCCGGACCCGGCAGTGCAGACGTTCCTCGCCTCCTCTCCGTACGAAGAGGTTGATCGGATCGCGGGAACGCTGCGCGAGTGGCATCTCGCCGAGGGCATCGCGTGGAGTGACATGGCGGTCATCGCGCACGACACCCGTCAGGTCACCGCCCTCGAGACCGAACTCGCCGCCCGCGAAGTGCCCACTCGGGCCGCGGGCGTGCAGCGTCCGCTCGGCAGCGAGAGTGTCGTGCGCGACATCGTCGGCATCGTGCGACTCGCGCTGACGCCGCTCGAGCAGCGAGAGACCGAGGCGCTCGTCGAGGCGCTGCGTTCGCCGTTCGGCGGGATGGATGCTGTCGGTCTTCGGCGTCTGCGCGCGCGAATGCGTCACAACGAGCTCGCCGATGGCGGCTCGACCCCCGCGGGGGAGCTGCTGCGCGAGGCGATGAGTCATCCGGCGGCGTTCACATTCATCGATGCTCCCGAGGCTCGGGTCGCTGCTCGCTTCGCCAAGACGCTGGCGGAGACGACAGCGGCGGCCGAGGCCGGAGAGACGATCCACGAACTGCTCTGGCGCATCTGGGACGATGCGCGTGCGCTCGACGGCTCGAAGCTGCAGAAGTCTTGGCGCGAGAGTGCCGAGCAGCACGGCGGCGGCGAGATCGCTCGTGCGCTGGATGCGCTGGTCGCGCTGTTCGATGCGGCCAAGCGCTTCGTGGAACGGTCGCCCGAAGAGCAGCCGGATACCTTCGTGCGCGACATCCTCGACAGCGAGGTGCCCGAAGACACGCTCTCGACGCCGGATCGCCCAGGTCTTGTGACGCTGCTCACTCCCGCGACCGCACTGGGCACGCAGTTCGATGCGGTGATCGTCTCTGGTGTGCAAGACGGTGTCTGGCCCAACACGCGTCTCCGTGGTGGCCTGCTCGAGACGTGGCGGCTGGCGGATGCCGTTGTCGCGGCGCGCACCGGCGCACCACAGGCTCCGCAGGGGGTTCTTGACCGGCGTCGCGACGCACTGCATGATGAACTGCGCCTGTTCGTGCGTGCTGTATCCCGGGCCCGCACGCGCATTCTGGTCACCGCGGTCGACGACGACACCACCGGCCCCAGTGCCTTCTTCTCGTTCCTTCCCGCGCCGCCGCCGGCCTCGCAGCATCCTGCCTCCGAGCATCCGCTCACTCTGCGCGGACTGGTTGCGAAGCTCCGGCGCACGCTCACCAGTACGACGAATCCTGCGGAGCGGGTGGCTGCTGCCCAGCAGCTGCGTCTGCTCGCCGAAGCCGAGGTACCAGGCGCTGCTCCCGCCGAGTGGTACGGCATCGCTGCGCCTTCGACGACCGCGCCCCTTCACGATCTTCAGGTCGAAGCCGCACGCGTCTCTCCGTCGAAGATGGAGGCGTTCGAAGAGTGCGAGCTCAACTGGGTGATCGCATCCCTCGGAGGCGACACCGTGCTGCCGCCGTCGGCGGGGATCGGAACGATCATCCACTCGGCGATGGAGACGGTTCCCGACGGCGAGCTCGAGAAGATGCGTGAGGTCGTCGCTGGTTTCTGGCCAGAGCTGGAGTTCGAGACCGAATGGATCGGCCGGAAGGAACGGCGGCGAGCAGAGCTCTACATCGACCGCCTGCACTCGTATCTCGGCAATGTCGTCATCGAGCGTGGGCGCGTTCTGGCCAGCGAGGTCGAGTTCCGCTTCGCCGTCGAGGTGGGCGACGACGTGGCAGAAGCTGCACCTGAGGTTTACGTCGACGACGAGGTCTACGGGCCCCATCGTGCTCTCGTGCACGGGTTCATCGACCGAGTCGAGGCCTATCCGCGGGGCGCAGGCGAGCATGCGGCGGCTCGGGGAAAGAACTTCGCAGCCATGGGAACGAACATCGAGGGGGAGCGCGTCGTGGTGGTCGATCTCAAGACCGGCAAGTACGAGTCGGAGTCCGACGCCAAGGTCATAGACCATGCACAGCTCGCCGCGTATCAGATCGCGGTCGAGCAGGGGCTCGTCAGTGGTGCCGACGCGCAGGCGCTCGCCGGTGCCAGGTTGGTACTGGTGGCGAAGACACTCGCTGGCAGCGACTATCGGGTCGCGCATCAGCACACCCTCGTCGGCGAGGACCGCACGCGCTTTTTGGGCCGACTGGCGGATGCTGCCAAGGGAATGTCGGCGAACACCTTCACTGCGCATGTCGAAGCACACTGCGCTGATGTGCAGTGGCGGGTGCAGCCGTGCCGCATCCACACCGTTCCCGCGGTGAGCGCATGAGCGGGTGGGGTGATGGCCTGGGGCTGTCGGCACTCGACGTCGCGGCGGCACTGGGCCAGTTCCCTCCCACCGAGGCGCAGCAGCGGGTGATCGAGGCGCCGCCGACCCCGGCTCTGGTGGTCGCGGGCGCGGGCAGCGGCAAGACCGAGACGATGTCGGGACGAGTGGTCTGGCTGGTCGCCAACGGACACGTGCGCCGCGATGAGATCCTCGGCCTCACCTTCACTCGCAAGGCCGCCGGCGAGCTGGCGGAGCGCATCGGCGCCCGGCTCGCGGTCATCGACGAGTTCGGCAGGCGAGGGCTGCTTGCGCATGTGCCGGAGATCGTCGCATCCGGTGCTCTTGCGCGCGTGAACGCAGCCACAATGCCAGCGCAGAAGGCTCTCGTGCGCACGCATGTCCTCGATGAGCTCGCGGCAGGCTACGGCACCGGCTGGAATCCTGCGGCGGTGCGCACTGCGGATGATCTGCTGGTGCAGCCGCGAGTGTCGACGTACAACGCCTTCGCCGATTCGATCGTCAGAGAGCACGCCGCACGGATCGGCAGAGATTCGGATGCCGCGATGCTCACGCAAGCGGCTTCGTGGATGCTCGCGCGTGAGGTCGTGCTTCGCGCAGACCTGCCACAGCTCGAAGACATCGAGCTGTCGGTCGCGACCATCGTCGATGCCGTGCAGCGTCTTGCCGGCGATGCGCTCGATCATCGGGCCGACCTCGGCCGGGCTGAGCGCATCGCAGTAGAGCAGGCGCGGGCGTTCGAGCCCTATCGCAGCAGTGAGCCGATCGCGAAGATCGCTGACAACCTGCTCTCCCTGCCCACGCTGACGGCCCTCGTCCGCGAGTACGACGCCGAGAAGCAGCGCCGAGGGGTCCTTGATTTCGCCGACCAGGTCAGTGGTGCGTTCGACATCGTCGAGACCGCTCCTGACGTGCGCGACGATCTACGGGAACAGCATCGGGTCGTGCTCCTTGATGAGTATCAGGACACGTCGGTCATCCAGACCCGGTTCCTTGCGGCGCTCTTCCGGGATCAGGCGGTGATGGCAGTCGGCGATCCGCATCAGTCGATCTACGGCTGGCGCGGCGCCAGTGCAGACAACCTCTACGCGTTCGCCGCCACGTTCGCCGCAGAGCAGCCCGCGCACAGCTACAGCCTGATGACGAGCTGGCGCAATGACAGCACGATCCTCGATATCGCCAACGAGGTTTTGAAGCCGCTGCGGCGGCCAGGGTTAGACGTGCCGCCGCTCGAGGCGCGCCCCGGCGCCGGCCCCGGAACCGTGGATGTGCGCTTTCCACTCACCGTGCACGACGAGGCCGCACAGGTCGCGGAGTGGTTCGCAGAGCGCCGGGCAGGTCATAGCGACAGCGCGAATCCTCACACCGGTGCGATCCTGTTCCGCTCCAAGCGGCACATGCAGACCTTCGCCGAAGCGCTTGCCGTGCGCGGCATCCCGCATCGGATTCTGGGGCTGGGCGGATTGCTGGCCACTCCCGAGGTCGTCGATGTGCTCTCCGCACTGCGCGTCATCCACGATCCGAACGCCGGCTCCCCGCTGATCCGCCTGCTGGTCGGCCCGCGCTTCGGCGTCGGGGTCGCCGATATGGGGGCGCTCTACGCGCTGGCCGGGGAGCTGTCGCGGCGCGACAGCGGTCTGCTGCCGCTGCCGGAAGAGCTGCGATCACGCATCAGGGCCTCGCGCGGTGCCGATGAAGCGGTCTCCATCGTGGACGCGGTCGATGTCGTGCGAGGGCTGCGCGATGACTACCGTCTGCTGGCGGGAATCACGCCGGAGGGTCGAGCACGCATCCGCGCAGCGGGAGAGATGTTCGAGCGGCTGCGCCGCGCATCGGGTCAGCCGATCCCCGAGCTCATCAGGCTCATCGAGCTCGAGCTGCGGCTCGATATCGAGCTGGCTGCGAACGAGTCGCGCGGACCTGCGCGGGTGGCCGCCACGCAGCTGCGCACGTTCGCGGATGAGGTGCGCGCGTTTCTCGCAGCTGACGACCGGGGGACAATCGGGAGCCTCCTGGCCTGGCTCGACAAGGCCGAGAGCACAGATGAGCTCATGCCGCGCCCGGAACCGCCAGAGCCAGGAGTCGTGCAGCTGCTGACCATCCACGGCTCCAAAGGCCTCGAGTGGGACGCGGTCGCTGTGGTTCGCATGGTCGACGGAGAGCTGCCGTCGCGCCCGAGCGACACGTCGGGCTGGTTCGGGTTCGGCGTGCTGCCCTTCGCACTGCGCGGCGATCGTGCGGCCCTCCCGTCGTTCCACTGGCTGCCCCCGACCGAGGAGGAACTCGACCCCGCCAAGCGGCTCAAAGCGGGAATCGCATCGCTCACCAGCGCGAGCAAGTCGACTCCCGGCGCGATCACGGTGTTCAAAGACGCCTATCGCGACTACCAGCAGCAGGAGGAACGTCGGTTGGCGTACGTCGCTGTCACCCGTGCGCGCACAGATCTGCTGCTCAGCGGCGCGCACTGGGCGGGGCAGAAGAAGCCGCGAAAGCCAGGGCCTTACCTGCTCGAGGCCTTTGACGTCATCGGAGTGGATCCGGTCACCGAGATCGACGAGGACGAGAACCCTTACGAGGGCGAGGGCAAGACCAGCATCTGGCCTCTCGACCCGCTCGGAACCAGACGCGCAAGGGTCGAAGAAGCGGCGGACGCCGTGCGTGAAGAGTTCCAGAACGATGCCGCCGAGCCGAGCGACATGCTCCGCCGGCTCCTCGCCGAGCGGGCAGAACGCCAGCGCGGAGTCATCGCCGAGGCACCGACTCGAGTGCCGGCCTCACGGTTCAAGGATTACATCACCGATTACGCAGGCACCGTCCGCAGCCTCACCAGGCCCATGCCCGAGCGTCCCTATCGGCAGACCAGGCTCGGAACGCTGTTCCACGCATGGGTCGAGCATTGTTCAGGACTCGTCGGCACGGCGCCGAGCCCGCAGAGCGCGCTGTGGGAGATCGACGACGAGGCACCCGAAGCATGGAACGCCTCAGCGGCCGATATCGACGATCTGGAGCAGTTGCGCGCGATCTTCGATCGCAGTGAGTGGGCACAGCTGCGTCCGATCGCGGTGGAGATCGAGATCGACTTCGTCCTCGGTGCAGATGTCGGTTCGGTCCCTGAGCCTGTCGATTCGGTCCCTGAGCCTGTCGATTCGGTCCCTGAGCCTGTCGATTCGGTCCCTGAGCCTGTCGAAGGGCACATCGTCATCTGCAAGCTCGACGCCGTCTATCGCCGTGCCGATCGCGGCGGACGCATCGAGATCGTCGACTGGAAGACCGGCAAGGCGCCGCGAACGGCAGCGGAGAAAGACGAGCGGATGCTGCAGCTCGCGCTGTATCGACTCGCGTACCACCGTCGGTTCGGCGTTCCGCTCGATGAGATCGATGTCGCGCTCTACTACGTGGCCGATGACCTCGTGATCAGAGGCGACCGGGCCTATTCGGAGGAAGAATTGGTCCAGCGGTGGAGCGCCGCGCGCGCTGCACGCTGAGCCTCATCGGCGGGATCGGCTTGCGACGGGGTCTCATCTGAGGGGATGAGTCCGGATTCGACGACGTCTGTGAGGTCTTCTGTCGCGTCAGCATCTTTCACACGGGCGTCCGCGACATCGCCGGTGTCCGCGGAGAACGACTCCTCCGGAAGGAGATCACCGGGGCTGTAGGCGTCGGTCTGCATCGAGGTGTTGATGCCGGTCGATGCAGTCGCCGGAACATGATCAAGAGCGTCCAGCGCCGAATCGACGCCCTCACCGCGGGCAGCGATCACCGTCAGATCGTTCTCGCGCAGACCCTCGGCGAGTGCATCCAGCAGTGCAGCCGCATCATCGACGATATCTTCGCGATGCATCGCATCGCCGTGCACCAGCCAGCGGGCGAACTCGAGTTCGGCCAGCATCCGTGCGCGCACGGCCAGCGCGGCGTCGGGTGCGCGACCGGAGGATTCTGCATAGGTCGCGTGCACGTCGCCGGCAGCATCCGGTGCGGAGGAGAGCCACGCGAGGTCGACCGCAGGGTCACCGAGCGACAGACCATGCCAGTCGAGGAGTCCTACGACCTCCGGCCCGCGCTCTGGGTCGTCTTCGAACAGGAAGGAGGTCGCTTTCACGCCGCCGAGCGTCACGGCTGATTCGAAGCGCCACAGTTCATCGTCTTGGACTGCTTCGCGCCAGCGCACGGTGAGCCTGGCAGGGACCCGGCCGGTTGCGGCCGCGCGGTCGACCAGCCGACCGATCTCGGCGCGCACCTCTTCAGCGCTGCGCGCGCTGAGGCCGGCGCTGCGCACGACCGAGGCCGGGAGTGCATGCACGGCAGCGATCGCCGCGCCCATGGATGCTGCAGCACCCCGCCCACGCGGCACGTGAGTCGCTTCGATCTGGAACCCGGGCAGCAGCTCGGTCACCAGCGCACGTCCGTCTGCGAGTCGGGTTTCACCCAGGTACTCGGGCACGCGGAAGGGCAGGATCGCACGTGCTCCCGTCGTCAGCGCTCGCAGCGCGATCGACTCGGAAGCGAGCTCTCGCGAGGTCTCGTCGTCGTCGCCGACGCGGATCGCGAGCTCTCGGCCATCGGCGAGTGTGATGACGGCGGAGTCGAATCGTCCATCGCCGTCGGCCGTGAGAGATCGTGCTCCCACGACCTCCGCCCCGGGCAGTGCAGCGGTGACCGCCGCCGCTAGAGTAAAGGGAGACCGTGCCATGACCCCAAGGTTAGGTGTGCTCGGGTGCGGTTCCGCCTACGCCACGCCTGCGAAAGAGGAGTCGATGAACGTTTCACGCGCCGTGTTCGACCGCGCCGGCTTCCTTCGCGATGAACCAGGCATCCTCGATGCGCTGCGTTCATCGGCGGATGCTCTGGTGATCGTCGTCCGCGAAGGGCGTGCGCGCGTTGCGGACGATGCGCTTGTGACTGTCTCGCCGGCCGAGGTCGGCGACGGAGCGGAATGGGGCTTGCTCGGCCGTGACGGCCAGGGCCGCACGATCCTGATCGCTGCCGTGGAACCCGAACATGACTCGATCGACGCGGCGCCCGCCGAGAGCTGGCTGGGGGTGCGCGACACCGGGGGAATGCTCGACGCGGAGAGCACCGAGATGCTCGTCGCCGCAGTCACTGTCGCCTCATGGCTCCGCGATGCGCGATTCTGCCAGAAGTGCGGCGCCGAGACCGTGCTGCGTCAGGGCGGTTGGTCGCGACGCTGCGAGACCTGTGAGATTGACATCTTCCCGCGCACTGATCCCGCGGTGATCGTTGCCGTCGAGAGCGCAGACGGCGAACGGCTGCTGCTCGGGGCGAATGCGAACTGGCGAGGACGGATGTACTCGTGCTTCGCCGGCTTCGTCGAAGCGGGCGAATCGCTCGAGACGACCGTTCATCGTGAGATCGAAGAGGAGGCCGGTGTTCATCTCGACGATGTCCGCTACATCTCTTCGCAGCCGTGGCCGTACCCGCGCTCACTCATGATCGGCTTCCGGGCGACGGCGACGGACGCACGCGAGGCTCGACCCGACGGTGAAGAGATCATCGACGTGCGCTGGTGCACGCGCGAGGAGATCGGTTCCGCGCTGAACGGCGACGGCCCGATAGGGCTTCCTGGCCCGGCATCCATCGCCCGCGCACTCATCATCGACTGGTACGAAGACCAAATGCACACTGTCCCGATCACGGACTCCGGGCCCCAGTGAGCGCACTCGACGCGCTCGACGAACGGCAGAGGGAAGCAGCAACGGTGCTGCGCGGACCCGTCGCAGTTCTCGCCGGAGCCGGTACCGGAAAGACCCGCGTCATCACGCACCGGATCGCACACGGCGTCGACACCGGCGCCTATTCGCCGAGCCGGGTGATGGCTGTCACCTTCACCTCGAAGGCCGCGGGGGAGCTTCGCGGTCGACTACGCGCGCTCGGCATCGAAGGCGTCTCCGCGCGCACGTTCCACGCAGCAGCCCTCGCGCAGTTGAACTTCTTCTGGCCGACACTGGCTGGTTCTCCTGCCCCGAAGATCGTCGACAACAAGGTGCGTGTTCTCGGCCAGGCCGCAGAGCAGCTGCGTCTTCGGCTCGATACCGCGACGCTGCGTGACATCGCCAGTGAGATCGAATGGCGCAAGGTCTCCATGCTGACGATCGATCAGCATGCGGCACTCGGCAAGTCGGTCGGTCGGGTGAACACCGACCAGCTCGCCGAGCTGCAGCGCGGGTACGAAGTGCTCAAAGATGATCGTCATCAGCTCGACTTCGAGGACGTGCTGCTGGCGTGCGCGGGGATGCTCGAAGCGGAAGCCCGTGTGGCCGCATCGGTGCACGAGCAGTACCGGCACTTCACCGTCGATGAGTTCCAGGACGTCTCACCACTGCAGAACCGGCTGTTGGAGCTGTGGCTCGGTGAACGCCGCGACATCTGCGTGGTCGGTGATGCGAGCCAGACGATCTATTCCTTCGCGGGTGCCGACCAGCGCTACCTGCTGGAGTTCGGCCGTACATATCCCGATGCCACGGTCGTGCGCCTCGAGACGAACTATCGTTCGCAGCCCCCGATCCTCACCGCAGCCAATGCGCTGATGAAGGGGCGCCCCGGCGCGCTCGAGCTCGTCGCGGCCCGCGAAGCACCGACGGCTGATGCGCCGACCGTGACCGCATACGACAGCGACGCGGAGGAAGCCGCTGGCATCGCCGCGGGCATCGTCGCCCGGATCAAGGCGGGCGCCGAACCGTCCGAGATCGCCATCCTCTACCGGGCGCACGCGCAATCCGCGCCGATTCAGCAGGCGCTCGCCGAAGCAGGGATCCCCTCGACGGTGCTCGGCGGTAAGCGATTCTTCGATATCCCGGAGGTCCGTCAGGCGGTGCTCGCTCTTCGTGGAGCATCCGTCGCGCCGACTGAGCGCGGTTTCCTGCCGAACGTTCGCAGGGTGCTGCGCGAAATGGGCCTCACCGACGAGCCGCCGGCTGCGGGCGGCGCACAGCGCGACGGGTGGGAGGCCCGGCGTGCCATCCTGCGCCTCGCGGAGGAGGCGAGCGATGACACGACACTGCGTTCGTTCAGTGAGACGCTCATGGCCCGGGCCAAGGACCAACACGAGCCGACGATGCAGACGGTGACGATGTCGACTCTGCACGCAGCCAAGGGCCTGGAATGGCCGCATGTGTTCCTGGCCGGCTGCGCTGAGGGTGCGTTGCCGATCTCATATGCGACAGGCTTCGACGCCATCGATGAGGAACGGCGTCTTGCCTACGTCGGCATCACGCGCGCCGCAAGAACGCTGGCGCTGTCGTGGTCGCGTTCGTCTGGGCGAGGGGAGCGGCGTCCGTCTCGCTTCCTTGAAGAGATCGGGACGTCTGCTCGCGGCACAGGCAATCTGCGTGAAACTTCACCTCGCTCCACAGGCGCCGCCCGTCGCCGCTGATCCGGACGGATTTGGTGAGTTTTGCGCCGTCGATCTCGCCGAGCACGCGCGCGACGAGCGCTGCCGCTTCGATGGTGCGCACGGAAGTGATTTCGACCGCCGTCGCACCGATGAGCTGGGCGTGCATGCGGGGCCACGCGGGATCCCGGTCGCGCTCGTGCGCGTCGCGGCACGACAGGCACGGAGTGCGACCCGGCACGATCAGCGGACCGATGGTCGTGCCGCCGGGCTCGAATGCCACCGGAAGATGGGCGAGATCGTCGCGGAGGTAGCCTGCCAGTTGATGGGCGGATGCTGCGCCGTGCACGAGCACGATGCCGACAGCATCCTGTGCGCCACGATCGACCGTCGCGAAGCCCTCATCGACGAGCGCGTGCTCGATCCGCGTCTGGACCCGTGAGTCACTGACGTTGACGCTCTCGATCCAGATCGGCGGCAGTGGCCGGCGATCGTCACGCAGCACTGGTTCGACGGTTCGCAGCAGTTCGCGGGCGGGGTCTCGCGGCGCGCCGAGCCCGTGCGCGACGACGTCGAACGATGCGCGCCGGAAGCCGTTGCGCATCGCCTGAAGCAGCGGCTCGACCCACGGAGCCGACAGCGGCACGACGACGTCGGCCTCCAGCCCGAACTGCACCGTGTCGACGTCACGCCACAGCAGGGGAAAGGCCGGGTCGATTCTGGTCAGCGTCGTCGGAGAAAGAGGAGGCATTCCCCGAGTCTGACCAGCGCATGCGCGCCGAGGGGCGCAATTCGATGATCAGTGGACAACTTCGCCGAATTCGGCGAAGTGCAGAGCGAGTCGTGCTGCGATCACACCGGCTTCTCGTCGTCAGCGGGCCCGCTGTCCGAGTCGCCGTCAGCGTTATTGTCGGCGTCTCCCGAGAAGTCGTCGCCGTCCAGCAGACGAGCGAGCGCTTCGTCGAATTCATCGGCAACCGGTTCCTCGCCGCGCGCGCGGGCCTGAAGTCGTGCAATGAGCGCCGTCGGGTCGTCGATGTCCGCTGCCGAAGGCAGCAGATCCGGGTAGTCCCAGAGCGAGTCGCGCGCGCTGATGCCGACAGCATCCGTCACCTTGCGCCACATCGCGGATGCTTCGCGCATGCGTCGTGGGCGCAGCTTCAGGCCGACCAGCGCACCCAGGGCGTCCTCTGCAGGACCACCGACTGCACGGCGGCGGCGGGCTGCCTCGGCCAGTCGCGCACCATCGGGAAGGCGGGAGGTGGCCTCGCTGGTGACGACATCCACCCAGCCGTCGATCATCGCGATGATGTTCTCGAGTCGTGCGAGAGCCTCGCGCTGCGCCTCGGTCTGCGTCGGCAGCAGCGCTCCGCCTTCGATCGCCGCGCGAAGCTCTTCGGGGTTCGAAGGGTCCAGGCGGCTGGCGACGTCTTCAAGCGCATCGACATCGACCGTCACCCCGCGCGCGAAGTCGGTGATCTGCGACATGACCTGCAGGTGCAGCCACTTCGCGTGCCGGTACAGGCGGGCGTAGGCGAGCTCACGCGTCGCGAGATAGAGGGTGATCTGGTCTTCGGGAATCTCCAGCCCCTCACCGAACGCGGTGAGGTTCTGGGGGATGACGGCAGCCGTGCCCGCAGGAAGCACGGGGATGCCCACGTCACCGCCGGAGACGACCTCGAGCGAGAGGTTGCCGAGCACCTGAGCGAACTGCGCCGCGAACACCGAGGAGCCGAGGCCGCGCATGAGCTTGCCCGCGCCCTGGATCGCGTCACGCATGTCGTCGGGAACCTGCGAGTCGAGCGCACTGGTGAGGGCATCGGCGATGCTGGTCGAGACGGGCTCGGCGATCTCCCGCCATACCGGCAGAGTCTTCTCGACCCACTCGCCGCGCGTCATGGCCTGGGGGCTCTCTGACAGTTCGGCGATGGTGGTCGCCTCGCCGAGCCAGAGGTTTGCGAGGCCGAAGGCATCGACCAGGGAATGGCGAGAGCCATCGGTGATGCCCTGGCCCTCCTTGTTCGCGATGTGCAGGGCCTGCCGCAGGGTGTTCTCCCACGGGTCACCGCCGAACACATTCTGCAGCTGCTGGGAGAGCGCGGCCATCATCGCTGGATCGAACTGGATGCCGCCTTCACCGCCGAGCGCGTTCTGCAGCGCGCTGAGATCGAAGTCTCCACCGCCCGCGCCGGACATCATTTTGCGCAGGAACTCCTGGAAGTCTTCCGGGTTCGGATCGTTGTCTGCCATTTCGTCGCCTCTCAGCACGTCGCTAGCCGTGCCATCTACGCTAGTCACAGGTTTCTGCGCGCACCCCCGGCGCGAGCAGATCGCTGTACGCCGGTCGCGAACGACGGAGGAAATCACGTGGCACGAACTCGTCCTGCCCGCATCGGGCTCGGAGTGTGGGCGCTGATCGTCGCACTTGTGGCTCTGGTCGCCCTGACCTTCTTGCCGACGCCCTACGTCATTCAGCGTCCGGGCCCGGTGTACAACACTCTCGGGACTGCGGCAAGCGCTGATGGCGAGCAGGTGCCGCTCATCGAGATCGAGGGCACGAAGACCTTTGAGACGAGTGGAAGCCTGAACCTGACCACTGTGCAGGTCGTCGGCAACCGTGAGCGCACGCCGTCATGGTTCGAACTCGCGCTGGCATGGATGGATTCGTCCCGCGCAGTCGTGCCCTTGGATTCGGTGTTCCCCGTGGGCGTGACCAGCGAGCAGCGCGATGAGCAGAACGCGATGCTGATGGTCGACTCTCAGCATGAGGCGACAGCGGCGGCACTGCATCAGCTCGGCTATGACACCGGCGCCGAAGTCGAGGTCGTATCGATCGTCGAAGACTCGGCCGCAGACGGACTGCTCGAGGAGGGTGACCGCGTCGAAGCCGTAGACGGCGAACCGCTCTCGAGCGCCAGCGCGCTGCGGGCCGCGGTGCAGGACTCCACGGGCGAACCTCTCGAGCTGACAGTGCTGCGCGATGGCGAAGAGAAGCGGATCGAAGTCACCCCGAAGCAGGAAGAGGTAGGCGGCGTCGACACCTGGTTGATCGGCATCTCGTTCACCACCGAGTACGACTTTCCGATCGATGTCGCCATCCAGCTCGACAACGTCGGCGGGCCGAGCGCCGGCATGATGTTCGCGTTGGGAATTGTCGACGAGCTCACACCGGGCAAGCTCACCGGCGGCAAAGACATCGCGGGAACCGGCACGATCGACGCTACGGGTGCCGTGGGGCCGATCGGCGGCATCCGTCAGAAGCTGTACGGCGCGCGTGATGCGGGAGCGGACTACTTCCTTGCGCCGTCCACGAATTGCAATGAAGTGGTCGGTCACATCCCGGATGGGCTGACGGTGATCAGCACCTCGACGCTGGAGGAATCGCTCGATGCGCTCGAGGTGATCGCAGACGGCGGTGACATCGACGCGCTGCCTGCCTGCACGGCTGCGGCTGGCTGACACGCGGCTCGCGCACAGCAAACGATGCATAGGATGGACGGGTGACCACGACCTCGGCGCCGAATCCGGCCACGCCTCGCACATCCCGACGAATTCTGACCATATCGCTGGTCATCATCGCCGCACTTGTCGCGGCGTTCTTCGTCTTTGCCTCCCTCTACACCGATTTCCTCTGGTTCGACCAGGTCGGATTCGCGAATGTCCTGACGACCCAGTGGCTGGCAGCCGCATCGATGTTCGCCATCGGGTTCCTCGGCATGGCGGTGCCGCTGTTCGTCGTGATCCAGCTCGCCTACCGGCTGCGTCCGGTGTACGTGCGACTGAGCTCGCAGCTGGACCGGTACCAGGAGGTCATCGAGCCGTTGCGACGCCTGGCGATGTGGGGCATGCCGATCTTCTTCGGCGTCTTCGCCGGCTTCGCTGCCGCAGGCAACTGGGAGACCGTCTGGCTCTGGTTCACCGGCGGCGCCACCGGCGTCATCGACCCCGAGTTCGGCATGGACACCGGGTTCTACCTCTTCGCGATGCCGTTCTACTCGATCCTGCTCGCCTTCGTCTCGGCCGTCATCCTGCTGTCACTGATCGTCACAGCGCTGGTGTCATACCTGTACGGTTCGGTCCGCATCGGTCAGGGTGAGCTGCGCATCTCGAAGCCGGCACGCATTCAGCTCGCGATCCTCGCCGGCCTCTACCTGCTCGTGCAGGCGGCCAGCCTCTGGCTCGACCGGTTCAAGACCCTCGTGGCTGAAGAGGACCGCATCACCGGTGCCGCCTACACGGGCGTGCACGCCACGATTCCCGGAATGGCGATCCTTGCCATCCTCGCCGCTCTCGTGGCCATCCTCTTCTTCGTCACGGCGATCATCGGCCGCTGGCGCTTCCCGCTCGCGGCGACCGCACTGCTGATCGTCGCATCGCTGGTCGTCGGCGTGGGCTACCCGTGGGTTGTCACGACCTTCCAGGTGCGTCCGAACCAGAACAGCTTCCAGGCACAGTACTACGAGCGCAACATCGAGGGCACGAAAGAGGCGTACGACATCGCCGACCTCGAGGTCACGCCGTTCAAGGCCGTCACCGATGCTGAGGCCGGTCAGCTCCGCGAAGATGCCGAGACGACGACATCCATCCGCATCCTCGACCCGAGCATCATCAGCCCGACCGTGCAGCAGCTCGAACAGTTCCGCGGGTACTACCAGTTCCAGGACGTGCTTGACGTTGACCGCTACGAGATCGACGGCGAGTCGCAGGACACCGTCGTCGCCGTCCGTGAGCTCGACGTGAACCGTCTGGGCGACAGCAACAACTGGAACAACCGCACAGCGGTCTACACGCACGGCTACGGACTCGTCGTCGCCGCAGGCAACCAGCGCACGAGCGAGGGCGAGCCGGTGTTCCTCGAACGAGGCATCCCCTCGTCCGGCTTCCTCACCGAGACTGAGAAATTTGAGCCGCGTGTCTACTTCGGCGAGGACTCCCCGCCCTACTCGATCGTCGGAGCGCCTGAGGGCACCGAGCCGGTCGAGATCGACTACCCCCGTGGTGAAGACGGTGCCAGCGAGACGAAGACGACCTTCGAGGGCGACGGCGGACCGCACATCGGGAACACCTTCAACAAGCTGCTGTTCGCGCTGAAGTTCCAGGAAGCGGAGATCCTGTTCTCTGACCTGGTCAACAACGATTCGCAGATCCTGTACGACCGCGACCCCAAGCAGCGCGTGCAGAAGGTCGCCCCGTACCTCACGCTCGACAGCGATCCGTACCCCAGCGTGGTCGACGGCGAGGTCGTCTGGGTCATCGACGGCTACACGACCAGCTCGACGTACCCGTACTCGACGAGCGTGAGCCTCTCCGACGCGATCGCCGACTCGAACACGGCAGCGCCGAACTTCACGATCGACGACATCAACTACATCCGCAACTCCGTCAAGGCGACGGTGAACGCCTACGACGGTTCGGTGACGCTCTACGCATGGGATGACGAGGACCCGCTGCTGAAGGCATGGCAGAAGGTCTATCCGACCACGATCGAGCCGATCAGCGAGATGTCGGCAGATCTGATGAGCCACGTGCGCTACCCGACGGACCTGTTCAAGGTTCAGCGCGAAATTCTCGAGGTATACCACGTCGACACGCCGAGCTCCTTCGCTCAGCAGGACAACCGTTGGCAGACGCCGAACGACCCGCGCAACGAGAACCAGCTGCAGCCGCCGTACTACCTGTCGATGCAGATGCCGGGGCAGGATTCGCCGCGGTTCTCGATGTTCTCGACGTTCATTCCGGCATCCGCTCAGGGAACGACGAGCCGCAACGTGCTGATGGGTTACCTCGCGGTGGACTCGGATGCCGGGTCGACGGCAGGGAAGAAGGCCGAGGGATACGGGCAGTTGAGGATGCTTGAGATCGACGCCGATACGACGGTGCCGGGCCCCGGCCAGGTGCAGAACACGTTCGACTCGGATACGACGATCGCCGACAAGCTCAACGTTCTGACGCTCGGCAAGTCCGAGGTGCTCTACGGAAACCTTCTCACCCTCCCGGTTGGTGGCGGTCTGCTCTACGTGCAGCCCGTGTACATCCAGTCCTCCGAGGGCACCCAGCTGCCGCTGCTGCAGAAGGTGCTGGTCACCTTCGGCGACAGCGTCGCATTCGAAGACACTCTCACCGGTGCGCTCGATGTGATCTTCGGCGGTGACTCGGGAGCGAGCGGCGGCGATGAGGAAGTGGAGCCCACCGATCCAGGTGAAGGCGGCACCACGCCACCCGACGAGGGCACGACCGAGCCGGGAACGACGGACCCGGGTACGAGCACGGACCCTGACGCCTATGCCGCAGCGCTCGACGCGGCGCAGAAGGCGATGACCGACCGCGACGCCGCACTGAAGTCGGGCGACCTGACCGCGTTCGCCGAAGCAGACAAGCGACTGACGGCTGCCGTCACCGAACTGCTCTCGCTGGAGGCATCCAGCGGCAAGTAGCCGCACTCGGCTCGCCAGCGATTCTGGATGCTGGATGGATTGGGTTGGTTCTGAATACTCAGAACCGGCTCAAACCATCCAGCATCTTGCTGTATGCGCCATATTGCGTGGCGGGCCAGGCGCGGGTCGCGTCCGGGCAAAGCAGAAGGCCCGGATCCTTGCGGATCCGGGTCTTATAGCTTAGCACGGCTCTGAGGGGCCCGACGCCACCGGCCGGGATGGGTGATGATGGGAGCATGTCCGATCTCGCTGTCGCTGTCTGCCAGTTCCGCCCGAGCGCTTCGCGCGCGGACAACCGAGCCCGCGTCGCCGAATTCACCGCGAAGGCTGCGGCCGGGGGAGCGCGCCTCATCGTCTTCCCGGAGTACACCAGCTATTTCGTGGAACCGATGGATGCCACCTTTGCCGAGAACTCCGAGACGATCGAGGGCGAGTTCGTCGCCGCGCTGCAGGATGCGGCATCCGCTCACGACGTCACCATCATCGCGGGCCTGGTCGAGAGCGCGGGGGAGCGCGTGCGCAACGCGCTCGTCGCCGTGGATGCGACGGGGCTCCGCGCCGTCTATCGCAAGCAGCACCTCTATGACGCGTTCGGGCAGACGGAGTCGGATTGGATCGAAGCCGGCGAGCTCGACGAACCACAGACGCTCGACATCGACGGCCTACGGATCGCCATGATGACCTGTTACGACCTGCGCTTTCCGGAAGTCGCACGCAGGCTCGTGGATGCCGGAGCCGATGTCATCGTCGTACCGGCAGAGTGGGTGCGCGGACCGCTGAAGGAACACCACTGGACGACGCTGCTCGCGGCGCGTGCGATCGAGAACACCACGTACGTCGTCGCGGCAGATCACCCGACTCCGATCGGCGTCGGACACTCTCAGATCATCGACCCGCAGGGCGTCGTGATCGCCGGTGTCGGTACGGCAGAGGGCATCGCCGTCGCAGAGCTCTCGACCGCGGCGATCGCCAAGGTGCGCGAGACGAACCCGGTGCTCGAACTGCGCCGCTACCGCGTCGTCCCGCGCTAGAACGTCCCGTGCTAGAACCGCCGCGTCAGAAGGTTGTCGCGGCGAGGCGCGCCACGGCATCCTCGATCACTTCAACGCGCTTGCACGCCGCGAATCGCACCAGCCCTGCATAGTCGTCCTGATGCTCGAGGCTCACGAAGGCGCTGAGCGGAATCGCGACGACTCCGGCCTTCTCCGGAAGTGCACGGCAGAAGGCCGCGGCATCCGCCCCGCCCAGAGCTGTGGCATCGGCGACCGTGAAGTACCCGCCCTGCGGCGCGATGACCTCGAATCCGGCGGCGCGCAACCCGTCGCCGAGGATCTCGTGCTTGCGCAGGAGAGTGGCGGCAGCATCCGCGAAGAATGCATCCGGCAACCGCAATCCCACCGCGATCGCGGGCTGGAACGCAGATCCGTTCACGTAGGTGAGGAACTGCTTCACCGTCAGCACCGCAGTGATGAGGTCAGCGGGGCCATGGATCCAGCCGATCTTCCACCCGGTTGTGGAGAACGTCTTGCCCGCTGATGAGATGGTCAGCGTCCGCTCTGCGGCACCGGGCAGCGTCGCCAGCGGCATGTGGGCGGCGCGGAAGGCGAGGTGCTCGTACACCTCGTCGGTCACGATGATCGCTCCGTGCTTCTCTGCCAGCCGCACGACTTCGTCCTTCACCTCACGGCTGAACTGGATGCCGGTGGGGTTGTGCGGATCGTTCACGAGGATGATGCGCGTCCGGTCGGTGACGGTCGCAGCGAGCACGTCGAGATCCGGCTGGAAGTCGCCCCGGCGCAGCGGAACGGTGCGCAGGCGTGCGCCGGCCAGCGCCACGGCGGCGGCATACGAGTCGTAGTACGGCTCGAAGACGACGACTTCGTCATCGGGGGAGTCGATCAGCGCGAGCAGGGTCGCAGCCAGCGCCTCCGTGGCTCCGGCGGTGGCGATGATCTCCGTGGCGGGATCCACCTCAAGACCATAGAAGCGCTTCTGATGCTCACTGATCGCGTCGAGCAGATCAGGGATGCCGCGACCCGGTGGATACTGGTTTGCACCGCGCGAGATCGCCTCGCGTGCGGCCTCGAGTACCTCGGTGGGGCCGTCTTCATCGGGGAATCCCTGACCGAGATTGATCGCGCCGGTTCTCGCTGCAGCCGCAGACATCTCTGCGAAGATGGTGGGCGCGACTGCGCCGTCTGCGGAGAGCAGGCCGGCACCGGCCGCAGTGCGCCGCCAGGCGCCAGGAATAGCACTCATGCAACCCAGGCTAAGGCCATAGGCAGCACTCACCTCGCCCATATCGAACGCACAGCTACAAGCGGCACTCTGAAATGGCGTTGATGAAGGAGCAGACATGAATCAGAGCAACACCCCCGAGCAGCCCTCGTCCCCCGAGCAGCCTGCGTCGCAGACTCCGGCTGGCACAGGTGCCGGTCACCACGACATGCCCGCTGCGTTCACATCGCACGCGGCGCCGCAGCATCCGGCGCCGGCCCAGGGCGCCGCGTTCGGTATCGCGCAGACGGCCGACCCGAATGCGCAGACCATTCCTCTTGCGCCGTACGCAGGCCAGTACGGCACGGCGGATCACACGACTCAGGGGTCGATGACCGAGGCGAAGACGAAAGAGAAGAAGCCGTTCGGCGCAGGCAAGGTCGCAGCGCTCATCGTGGCGGCAGCCCTTGTCGGCGGCATCGCCGGCTTCGGCGGCAGCTACCTCGGCACCACGATGTGGGCGCAGCCGGCCGGCTCGACGGCGACGGGACCTGGAACCATCACGGTGAACAACCCTGGCTCGGTGAACGAGACCACGGCCGTTGCCACCGAAGTTCTTCCCTCTGTCGTCACGATCCAGGTAGCGGGAGCAGATGGATCGGGAAGCGGTTCGGGCGTCGTGCTCAGCGATGACGGATACGTCCTCACCAACACGCACGTGGTGACTCTCGGCGGTGCGGAGGCCAACCCCACCGTTCGGGTCTCCACATCAGACGGCCACATCTACGATGCGGAGATCGTCGGCACTGATCCGATCTACGACCTCGCCGTGATCAAGCTCGAAGGGGCGAAGGACCTCACCCCGATCGAGTTCGCCGACTCCTCGAAGCTCAACGTCGGTGACACCGCTGTTGCGGTCGGCGCTCCTCTGGGGCTGTCGAACTCGGTCACCACTGGCATCGTCAGCGCGCTGAACCGCAGCATCCAGATTGCCTCTGCGGCGCTTCCGGATTCTGCGGGGCAAGACGCGCCCGATGACCAGGGCGAAGGCGATCAGGGTGGCAGCCCGTTCCAGTTCGATCTGCCGGGCACGCAGCAGCAGACGCCGAAGTCGTCGATCTCGATCTCGGTGATCCAGACGGATGCCGCCATCAACCCCGGAAACTCCGGTGGGGCGCTCGTCGACAGCGAGGGCAGTCTCATCGGCATCAACGTCGCGATCGCCACGGCCGGCGGGGGACAGGAAGCCGGCTCGATCGGTGTCGGTTTCGCCATCCCGTCGAACATCGCTCAGCGCGTGTCGCAGGAGATCATCGAGAACGGTGCGGCCACGCACGGACTGCTGGGCGCAACCGTGCAGGATGCCGCCTCGGTCAAATCAGCCGACGTCTCTGGCGCAGTCATCGTCGAACCGACCCAGGGCGGGGCGGCGGACGCCGCCGGGATCAAGAAGGGCGACATCGTCACGGAGTTCAATGGACTCCCGATCGCTGGAGCCACCGACCTCACCGCACAGGTCCGCGCGGCAGCGGCCGGCAGCGACGCGACGATCACCTACGTTCGCGACGGCAAGTCGTATGAGACGAAGGTGGAACTCGGAGAATTGAACCTCTGAGCGCACGCGCGTTCACAGATTCGGACGCCACCCCGCGATAGGCTCGCGGGGTGGCGTCCTTCTCTTTCGGCTCCGGCAACGCAGCGAAATTGCTGAGGATTCCGTTGTATGCCGCAGGCCGCATAGGAACCGTTCTCGTTCCGCGTGGGCGACGCTGGGTGTTCGGGTGCGGCGCCGGTGTCGGCGATGGGGCTCTCGCGCTCTGGCGCATCGCCACAGCACGAGGGCATGACGCCGTGTGGCTGGTTTCTTCGCCTCGCGAGCGAGCGGATGCCGCGGCCCTCGGCATCCCCACGATCAAGAAGTCCTCTCTGCGCGGCTGGTGGGCCACGGCGCGCGCAGGCGTGCTCGTGGTCACGCACGGGCAGGGGGATGTGAACAGGTACGCCACCTCTGGCGCGTTTCTCGTGCAGCTGTGGCATGGAATTCCGCTCAAGCGGATCGGTCTTGATTCGGCGGCGACGACCCAGGTGCCGAATGTGCCTGGGGCGCCGGTGCTGCGCAGGCTGATCGAACTTCTGTACCGAGCGGCCGCGCAGCGGATCAGGCTGATGCCCGCGGCATCCGATCGCTCGCGCGGACGGTTGGAGTCGGCCTTCGCGCTCGGTGACTCACGTGTGGTCGTCACCGGCGAGCCGCGAGTGGACGTGCTCTCGTCCGGTTCGTCGCAGGAGCGGCGCGCCGCGGCATCCGCACTGCTCGAAGAGGTGACGTGCGCCCTTCCAAAGGACGCGCGCACGCTTCTGTACGCGCCGACCTGGCGCGACGGCGCTGACGATCCCGCGATTCCCGCAGCTGACGACTGGGTGCGGTTGATCGCGCTGCTCGAAAAGCAGAATGCCGTGCTGTTCGTGCGTTCGCATCCGCTGGGAGCCGGCGGGTATCAGCCGCCGTTGCCGAGCGCACGGGTGCGGATGCTGGGCTCTGACCTTCTCGCCGACGTGACGCCGGCGCTGCCAGGCGTGGACGTGCTCATCACCGACTACTCCTCGCTGGCCTACGACGTCGGACTGCTCGGGATGCCGGTGCTCTACCTCGCGCCGGATGCCGAAGAATATGCCCGCACGCGGGGGTTCTACGGTCGATACGAGGATGTCGCGGGGACCGATGTCGCACAGGACTGGCAGACCGTGACCGACCAGCTCGACAGACTGCTGAGCGATGAGGGTGCGTTCACCGCGCGTTCTGCGGTGTCCAGTACGCTCAGCGCACAGGTGCACGCGTATCGCGACGGACAGAACTCCGACCGCGTGTACCGCGCAATATGTGCGCGGGCAATCCCCGCGCCGAAGGGAGCACGATGACGACCATCCGCATCGACGACCAGACGGAGAGTCTGGTCATCGCGGGTGACGGGGCAGCCCCCGCGTACGGCGTGCTCGGAGGCCCGCGCGCCAGAGTCGAGGCGACGCTCGTGACCGACGAAGCGGCGCACGCCGGGGACGAGGCGACGTGGACGGCGACCTTCCCCCTGCGCGTGTCGCGATGGGGCGGCGAGGCGCTGCCATTGCCGTCGGGCGAGTACCGGCTCGACCTTGCCGGAGTCGACCTCTCTGACGTCGAACTCGGAGCGCGAGTGCTGCAGGGTCCGCGGATCGCGGTTCGTGGTGACCGCGTGGAGATCGCTCCTCCGATGGAGCTCTTCTACGACACGCGCGAGGGCCAGGCGGAGCTCGAGGCGCAGTACGCGGCCGAAACAGGTGGCGACGAGAACGCCGTGTTCTTCGAGAGCTTCTACGGTCAGAGTGCGGGGTGCAACCCGCGGGCGATCGATCGCGAGCTCGCCGTGCGTGCTCCGAATGTCGTGCGCTACTGGAGTGTCGTCGACCTCTCGGTTCCCGTGCCGGACGGCGCGATCGCGGTGGTCGAGGGCAGCCCCGAGTGGTGGCAGGCCCGAGCGCATTCCCGGCTGCTCGTCGTCAACGACTGGCTACGGCGTCGTTTCGTGCGCAAATCGGGGCAGAAGGTGCTGCAGACCTGGCACGGCACGCCGCTGAAGCGTCTGGCGTTGCATCGCCCCGGCTTCGACCCTCGGCGCATGGCCGCAGTGGTGAAGGAATCCAGGCGCTGGGATGTGCTGCTGGCGCAGAACCTCTACTCGGAACGGATCCTCAAGAAGGCGTACGCGTTCTTCGGCCGACCGATCTGGACCGACGGCTACCCCCGCAACGACATGCTCGTCACGGGTGATGGGGCAGCAACGCGGGCGGCACTGGGGATCGGTGCGGAAGAGCGTGTGCTGCTGTACGCGCCGACGTGGCGTGATGATCGGTCCGAGATGGTCGACTTCATCGACCCGCAGACTCTCGCCGAGCAGATGGACTCGGTGGTCCTCGTGCGCGGTCACTCGCGAACCCTCAAACCAGGCAGAGACACGTCGGGTGCGCGCGTGGTCGATGTGACCGGCTTTCCGGAGACATCGCAGCTTCTGCTCATCGCGGATGCGCTCATCACCGACTACTCCTCGGTGATGTTCGACTACAGCGTCACAGGTAAGCCGATGTTCTTCTTGGTTCCAGATCTGGATCACTACCGCGGTCAGCTGCGCGGCTTCTACTTCGACCTCGCCGAGCGTGCACCTGGTCCACTGGTGAAAACGCAGGATGAACTGGTCGCGGCTCTTCTCGATGACTCGGTGCCTGGCCATTTCGCTCCGCGCTACGCGGCGTGGCGTGGCCAGTTCAACCCTCGCGACGACGGGAAGGCCTCAGAGCGGGTGGTCTCGCGCCTTCTCGACCTCGGCTTCCTCGCCCCGTAGAACGCCGCAGGCCTGCTGCGCCCGTTGCGTCGGTTGCGCCCGTTACACTCGTCAGTCCGGATCACGGATGCCGGTCGAAAAGGCGGCATATCCGCTGACGGCTGTAATCGGGACTGACGTCTGTGCCTTGCGGGCCCGAGCGCGCCGCCGCGGCTAAGGCAGCGGAGTGTTCTGCGTGCCGAGCCGCGAGGCGTCGACGGTGTCGCGGGCACCGCGCAGCACGCCGACGATGAAGCCGTAGCCCCACGCCAGGTGCATCGTGGGCAGCACGGCGAGGGTCCAGACGCGCTCGCGTGCGGATTCGCCTCCGCCCGGTCGCAGCGCCATGAACGCGACGAGCAGCGCGTACGCGATCAGCGGGAGGTAGACGATGGATGCCACCACAGAGGCGATGCCGCCGAGCACGCGAGTCAGCTGCAGCGCCCCGACAATCACTGCGAGCACGACGCCCAGCAAGAGTGCCGGGGGAGCGAAGAAGCGCAGCCCGTTGCTGCGTCCGTAGCGTCTGACCAGCTCGCCGCGCCACGCCCCTGTCGCCCGGAACTGCCGAGCAAGACGCCACCAGCTCTCGCGGGGCCAGTAGGTCACCTGCAGTGCGGGGTCGAGCCACACCTTGTGGCCGGCCTGGCGAATACGCAGGTTGAGTTCCCAGTCCTCGCCGCGGCGGATGGTCTCATCGAAGAGCCCGACTTCTTCGAGCACCGAGCGACGCATGACGCCGAGGTAGGCGGATTCGGCTTCACCCTCGTGGGTCGTGCCGTGATAGGCGCCGCCACCGAGGCCGATGGGGGAGTTGTAGGCGCGTGCGACGGCCTTCTGGAAGGGCGCGCGTCCTTCGGCGTGCATCACACCGCCGACGTTCGCAGCTCCGGTGCGCTCGAGCGTTGCGAGTGCCCGCTGCGCGTAGCCAGGGGCGAGCTCGGAGTGCGCGTCGACGCGCACGATCGTCGCATACCGGCTCGCGCGGATCGCGGCGTTCAAACCGACAGGGATGTGCGCGTCAGGGTTGTCGACGAGGCGGATGCGGTCGTCGCTCGCGGCAAGCTGCTGTGCGAGTTTCGTCGTGCCGTCCGTGGAAGGGCCGAGAGCGAGCACGAGCTCGCTGGGGCCTGCGAGCTCCTGTGCCAGCACGGATGCGACGGCGTGCTCCAGGTAAGCCCGTTCGTTGAGCACGGGCATGATGAATGACACTCCGACCGGAGACGTTGTCGAATCGTGCTCTTCCACCTGTCGATCATGTCATGGCGGGCCAGGCGTACACGCGTACTCTTAACAGGTGGGTGCTGTCCGGGACTTCAAGAAGGCGTATCGTCTGCTGCGCAAGGCTCTGCGCTCGCGCAAGGCGGTACAGCGGGTCCGGCGCCAGGTGAAGACCCTGCCGCCCCTGCCAGAGGATCACTACAAGATCGCCGTCTACTTCGCCGATGGTGCAGTCAACATGTACCAGATGCGCCAGTGGTATCAGCCGTTGGCTGAGCTCGCCGAGCAGTGGCCCGTCGTCGTGATCGCGCGAAACGCCAACGGCGCCGAGAAGCTGATGGATGAGACTGAGATCCCCGTCGCTTTCGTTCCCACCGTGCGCGACGTCGAGCGCTTCATCGCCGAGCAGGACATCCGCATCGTTCTGTACGTGAATCAGAACACCCGCAACTTCCAGATGTTCCGCTACGGGCGGCGCTGGCACGTGTTCATCAATCACGGCGAGTCCGACAAGATGTACATGACCACGAACCAGTACAAGGCGTACGACTACGCCTTCGTGGCCGGTCAAGCGGCGCGCGATCGCCTGAGCCGTACGCTGTGGGACTACAACATCGATCGACGCACGATCGAGATCGGTCGCCCGCAGGCCGATCATTACTCCGGAGTCCTGCCGTACACCTCTGACGAGCGAATCGTCGTGCTGTACGCGCCCACCTGGGAAGGCGACCGTCCGAGCGCCCACTACGGGTCGATCGCAACGCACGGCGAGACTCTCGTGAAGGCGCTGTTGGCCACGGGCCGGCACCGCGTCATCTACCGTCCGCACCCGCGCAGTGGCGTCGTCGACGACGCGTACGGTGCAGCGCACAAGCGCATCGTCTCGGCCATCACAGAGGCGAATGCATCCGATCGCGATGCGCAGCACGTCTTCGACGATGGTCCAGAACTCGGCTGGCAGCTGGCGGCAGCGGATGTCGCGATCGTCGACATCTCCGCGATGGTCTACGACCGTCTCGCGGTCGGCAAGCCGCTGATGATCACGCGCCCCCTGGATGAGAACGCTCAGGTCGACACCGCCGGATACCTGTCGGACTGCGAATGGCTGACGGCGGATGCCGCATCCTCGATCGTGTCGGAGATCGACCGGGTGCGCGCCGACGAACAGGCGATCGCGAAGCTGCAGATGTGGGTGCAGCACTACTTCGGCGACACGACCCCTGGCGTTGCGACCGCGAAATTCCACGCTGCGATCGAGCAGCTCATGTCGAAGTGGGAGCGGTGGCAGCAGCGCGAGATGGGCGTCGTCGTCCCCGACGAGGACGATGACGACGAAGAAGACAAAGACGACGAGTCCGAGATCCACTGAGGGGTCCGTCGAGTCCGATTTCAGAGGCGTGCGTCGATGATCCAGTCGTGATCGAGCGCGAGCAGGGTCGAGTCGCTCGTGAGAAGACGCAGACGCTCGCACTTTGCCTGGGCCATCAAGAAACGGTCGAACGGATCGTGCCGGACGAGGGATTCAAAATCCAGGAGGGCGCCGGCATGCTCTGTTCGGAACGGCAGTTCGCTCAGGCCTGATGCGGCGAATATCTCGGGGAACTCATCTCCGCCCGGCAACGGCATGCGACCCAGCATGTGTTTGACGACGATCTCGGACACAGAGACTGATGAATAGTGCACACGCGGAGCGTTGTCGATCATTCCCCGGCTGACGCTGCCCAAGCGAGGGCTGTTGTGGACGAGCCAGATCAGGGCGTTCGTATCGAGGAGCATCAGACTTGCTGCCCGTAGAAGAGCTCATTGATCTCGTCATCCACGCCATCGAATATGGCGGGGTCATGTTCGGGCGCATCGCGGGCAAGTCCGTAGACGACCGTCAGCTCGCGATGAGGGATCAGGTCGACGACAGGCTGGCCTGCCCGTGCGATCGTCACCTTCTCGCCGGCGAGAACCTGCGCGATCAGCGCCGAGAGCTGGCTCTTCGCTTCATGCACATTCACCTGAGTCATACTTCTAGCTTAGCTAAGTCTGGCTAAGTGGTAAAGGCTCCGTAGACTGACGCGCATGGACTTCTCGCAGGCTGCAGCTGTCACGTCAAGACTCGAGGTGCTGACGGAGTCGGCGTCAACGAATGCCGCGTTGCGCACCCTGTCGGCGGATGCTGAGGCGTGGCCGCACCTGTCCGTCATCGTCACCGACAATCAGACTGCCGGCCGCGGGCGCCTTGATCGTTCGTGGATCGCGCCGGCGGGATCGGCGCTGGCAGTGTCGGTGCTGATCCGTGAGCTTCCCTCGCGGCCCGAAGCGATCGGCTGGATCCCGCTGGTTGCGGGGTTGGCGATGGCGGATGCCGTGGCCGCACAGCTTGTCGGGCATGAGGTGGCAGTGAAATGGCCGAATGATGTGCTCGTCGATGGCAAGAAGATCTGCGGCATCCTGGCTGAATCGACCGGGACGGCCGTGATCGTCGGCAGTGGTGTGAATACGGCAATGGCGGCTGAGCAGCTTCCGGTGCCCACAGCGACGTCATTCGCGGCACTCGGTGAGGTCTGCGACGGCGACCGCCTGATCACTGACTATCTGCGCCGACTCGATGGGCTGCTCAGTGCACTCGTCGCGTGGGAAGACTCCGATCGCAGCGGCATCCACGACGCCGTATCCGCACGCTGCGCGACGCTGGGGCGCGAGGTCGACGTTGATCTGCCTGACGTGTCGACCCTGCACGGCACAGCGACCGGGATCGATGCCGATGGCCGATTGTGCATCGATGTCGCTGGCATTATGCATGTCGTCTCGGCTGGAGACGTCGTCCACGCCCGGCTGACGTAACGACGCTGCCGAGGCGAACACGGCGCGGTGCAGCCGGAGATGTCGGTGTCTGAAGGCACAATGGAGGCATGACCCAGCCAGTGACCCTCGGCGGTCGGCCGATGATGCCGCCGCCGGGAGCGCCTGCCGAAGAACGGCTCATCGCGCGCTTCCGCGGGCATGCGCGCCGGTTGATCTGGTCCGCGCTTCTGCTGATCGTCGTGTGCGGGGCGACGGGCTATCTCTACGGCAATCTTCCGGAGGGCTTCGAGGATTGGATGCTGCTGACCGCAGCCGGCGCGCTCATCGTCGTCGGCGTGATCATTCCGTTCTTCATCTGGCTGTCCCGCACCTATACGCTCACCACGCGACGGGTCATTGTTCGCCATGGGACGGGCGCCCGACATCGCGAAGAGATCTCGCACGTGCGCGGCTACTCGATCGGGGTGCGTCGTGGTCCTCTGCAGCGTCTGGGGGGAGCCGGAACCATCACTCTTTCCAACGGCATGGACGTGCCGGTGCGACTGGTGAACATTCCCAACGTGACGCTCGTCCATGAGGCTCTGGCCGATCAGATCGAGGTGAATCAGATCCTCGCGCATCGTGACGCGCAGTCCGCGCCCGAAAGTGAGGGCATGATCTGATCGTGCGTCGCAGGAGCCCGCGCCATGCGGGAGAATAGGTGCGACGAACGGAGATCTACATGGCGTTGCGCATCGGCGTGATCGGCGGCGGACAGCTGGCCCGGATGATGATCGCTCCGGCGGTCGAGCTCGGACTCGACATCCGCGTGCTCGCTGAATCCGAGGGGATGTCGGCACAGCTCGCCGCGACGGCCGTGGGGGACTACCGCGACCTCGAGACCGTCCGCGCTTTTGCGAAGGATGTCGACGTCATCACCTTCGATCACGAGCACGTGCCGCAGGAAGTGCTGCGTGCTCTGGTGGCCGAGGGCGTCGCCGTGCATCCAGGGCCTGATGCTCTGCGTTTCGCACAGGACAAGCTCGACATGCGGGCGAGGCTCACTGAGCTCGGAGTCCCGCAGCCCGACTGGGCCCGTGTGACAGGCGCCGCAGCGCTGCAGGCGTTCCTCGACGATCACGGTGGGAGCGCCGTCGTGAAGACTCCTCGTGGAGGTTACGACGGCAAGGGCGTGCGTGTTGTGCGCTCTGCCGAAGATGCAGACGACTGGTTCGCACAGCTCGCCGAGGACGACGCACTGCTCGTCGAAGAGCTCGTCTCCTTCCGTCGCGAACTCGCCCAGCAGATCGCTCGGCGCCCGAGCGGCCAGATGGTGGCGTACCCCGTTGTCGAGACCGTGCAGCGCGATGGCGTGTGCGCCGAGGTTCTCGCGCCGGCTCCGGCGGCCACCGACCGCCTCGTGCAGGTTGCCGAGGGGATCGGACGCCAGATCGCTGAAGGACTGGGCGTCACCGGAATGCTCGCTGTCGAGCTCTTCGAGACCGACGATGAGCGAATCCTCGTGAACGAGCTCGCAATGCGTCCGCACAACAGCGGCCACTGGAGCCAGGACGGCGCGGTGACCGGCCAATTCGAGCAGCACCTGCGTGCGGTTGCCGACCTGCCGCTGGGGGATCCGAGCCCCAGGGCGCAGTGGTCGGTGATGGTGAACATCCTCGGTGGTCCGGCGGAGGGCTCGTTCGAGGATCGTTTCGAGGCAGCGATGTCGGAGCACCCCGACGCGAAGATCCACACCTACGGCAAGGAGGCACGTCCAGGCCGCAAGGTCGGACACGTCAACACAGCCGGCGATGACCTGGATGACGTCGTCTACACCGCGCGCGCCGCTGCCGCGCATTTCGCCTGACCCTTCGACAGGCTCAGGGATCGACAGGCTCAGGGATCGACAGGCGCGCCGTTCAGCGGAACCCGGGGTATCAGAAAGTACCCTGGGGGAGTGACTGAGCCGCTGCATTCCTCTGCTGTGCCCGTTGTCGGCGTCGTGATGGGTTCCGACTCCGACTGGCGTGTGATGAGCGACGCCTCGCAGGCGCTCACCGACTTCGGCATCCCGCATGAAGTAGAGGTCGTCTCGGCGCACCGCACGCCTGACAAGCTCATGCAGTACGCGCGCGAAGCGCGGGGCCGCGGCATCCGGGTCATCATCGCTGGTGCGGGTGGCGCAGCCCACCTTCCGGGAATGCTCGCATCTATGACGGCTCTGCCGGTCATCGGCGTTCCCGTACCTTTGGCTTATCTCGACGGCATGGACTCGCTGCTCTCGATCGTGCAGATGCCTGCAGGCATCCCCGTCGCCACGGTCTCGATCGGCGGCGCTCGCAACGCCGGCATCCTCGCTGCTCGAATTCTCGGCTCAGCGGACGATGCGCTCGCTGACCGGGTCGAAGAATACGCGAAGACCCTCGAGTCGCAGGTGGCGGAGAAGAACGAGCGACTCAAGGGTTCCCTGTGACTCTGGCCCAGCCGCGCAGCAGCGCGTCGCCGAGGTCGGGAAGACCGCTGATCGAGACGCGTCCGCTCCGCAATCCCGATGCGGCCGACTCCGCGTTCATGGGGCGGCGCGGGTGGTGGCTGGTCGTCATGAATGTGCTGGTACCCGGGTCGGCCCAGGTTCTCGCGGGACGCAGTCGTAAGCTCGGCCGTTTCGGGCTGGGGGCGACCCTGCTCAGCTGGTTCCTGGTGATCTGCGCGATTGCCGCCGCACTCTTCTGGCGATCGGGACTGATCGCACTGGCATCCAACTGGTTCGTTCTCACGCTGGTTCAGGTGCTGCTCATCGGCTATGCGGTGCTGTGGGTTGTCCTTACGCTGAGCACACTGCGCCTGGTGCGTCTGATCAAGGTGCCGCCGATCTCACGCCTCGCCATTCCGGTGGTCGCGCTCGTGATCATGGGAATGCTCAGTGGCGGTGCGGGATACGCGGCGAGTATCGCGGCATCCAGTCGTGGCGCGATCAATGACATCTTCGGGCAGAGCGGCCCGAGTCTTCCGCCCAGCGACGGCTATTACAACATCCTGCTGCTCGGCGCCGACAGCGGCGACGGACGCGACTCTATGCGCTTCGACAGCATGTCGGTGGTGTCGGTGAACGCCGACACGGGAGCGGTGACGATCTTCGGCATTCCCCGCGAGCTGCCCGGTGCGCCGTTCAGTGAGGGCAGCCCGATGCAGGCGCTCTACCCGAACGGCTTCGAGGGGCATTCCTCGCAGAACTGCGGGTGGAACCCGTGGATGAACCACGTGCGCCAGGCAGCGGAGATATGTCGCGAGGATAACGGCACGGGGCTCTACCCCGATGCGGAATCTCACGGTTCCGACCCGGGAATCGAGGCGACGAAGGATGCCGCGGAAGGGGTGCTCGGGATCGATATCCCGTACTACATCTTCGTCGATATGCACGGTTTCGCCGCCATGATCGACGCTCTCGGCGGCGTCGACATCAACGTCACAGAGCGGCTCCCGAAGGGCGGTCCCCCCGAGGACTGGACCGGCGATGACGTCAATGAATGGGCGATCGGATGGATCGAGCCCGGGCAGCAGCACATGGACGGTGACACGGCCCAGTGGTATGCGCGCTCGCGCTACACGACCAGTGACTGGGATCGCATGCAGCGTCAGAGAGAGCTCCAGGTTGCGATCCTTGACCAGTTCACACCGCAGAACATCTTGAGTCGCTTCAATGACATCGCGGCCGCCGGTACGGTCCTCATCGACACCGACTTGCCGCGTGACAAGCTGAGCGAGTTCTTCGACCTCATGCTGAAAGCGAAAGAGCAGCCGGTCACGACGATCGAGCTCGTTCCTGAGAACGGCATCGACGAGTTCGAGCCCGACTACGCGTTCGTTCACGAACTCGTGACGCAGACCCTGCATCCGCCGACGCCGGAGCCGACAACGGAGCCGTAGGGGCTACTCGCACTCGAGAGCGGCGCGCGTCACGTCGACCCGATTGAGCATCGGCGTGTGACGTACGTGGGCGAATTGTTCGCCGGTGTTTGAACCGGTGAACGTCGCCGTGATCGTGACAGACTCGCCGCGCGGCGCCGTCACGTCGTACTGCACGACGGGGCGCTCGCCGATCTGCGCCTGTGCATCACCGGTTTCTTTTGCGGTCGCGCCTTCTGGGCCCACGATCGCGATGAGCGTGCGGGTCGTGCCCGGCTCGAGATCGTCGGGATTCTCGGGATCTGAGCCGGTGACCGACGCCGGCAGTTCGCTCGCGGGCGCGTCGTTGGTCCACGTCACGTGTACCTGGGTGGTCTGATCGCCGTGACATTCACCGATGGCGCGGGTGATGGCGGCATCGGCGTAATAGTCCATCGCGCCGCCGGTGCGGTCGTTGAGCAGCACCTCGACGTAGACATCGTTTTCGGCGTCGCTCGGCAGCGCTCCGCCGAGAGTGGATGCTGCGAGTGCCGCCTGCTCTTCGGGATGGACGCTCCACAGGCGGATGTGGCCTGATGCTGCGGCATCCGAAAGCGCTCCGAGAATGGCAGGGGGATCGTCTGACATCAGGAGCGCTGAGGCCAGCGCGATCGTGGCCTGGGCGACCAGGGTATCGTAGGCGGCGGGGTCTGCACCGGTGGCGGGAACCTCAGAAGCGAGAACCTCCACGAGAGTGTCGGCGCCGGCGGTGAAGTCGCCGAAGGAGATCTGCTCGGTGGCTGCGGTCAGCTGTTGCAGGGTGACGAGGTCCACCGCGATGACGCCGTCAATTGCGTCGCCGTACTGCTGCTGCCAGCGCGTCGCGAGCATCGCGCCCGCCTCTGCGAAGGCGGGGATGCTCGTCGCATCGCGCACGAGTCGACCCGGAGCGTCGCCGTACAGCGCAACTGTCGCCTCGTCGAGTGGAAGGGGTGCGTCGAGGGCCGGGAAGTCGTGCGCGGAGACAATGCGGTCGATGCTCAGTGCGCCGTTGTCGGCGTGCATCAGCGCGAGTGCCTGCACTGCGCCACCGTGTGAGCGAAGCTCGGCGTTGTTCTGGACCGCGACGAGATAGGCGCGGGGGCCGTTGCTGCCGAGCATGTTCGGCAGCAGGACGGATGCTCCGTGCATGGCGCCGACCGTCCGCGAGGCATCGTGGATGAGGTCGCGCTGCTGGGTGATGACGTCGCCCATCATCGAGATCGTGACGTTGGTGTCGACGCGCTGAGCCCGCAGATCAGCGGCAGCGAGTGTGGTGGCGGACTCGCCCAGTGGGTCTTGCAGAACGGAGAGCGGTGCCAGATCGACGTGCGAACCGCTGAGCCCGAGGGTTGCAAGGTCGGCTTGTCTCGCGACGGTGATGAGGGGTGTGATCGCATTGGTCGCCACGTCATCGGTGATCTCGGCGATCTCACGGAACGAGGTGAAGCCACCGCCGAGCCAGGGGATGAACTCGAAGCTGCGCCAGACCGGGTCGGACGTGAGGTCGTGGGCAGCAGCCGCATGTTGCTCGGTCCGCGGGGCGATCTGCTCAGCCCGTGCGAAATCACGGTCTTCGATGGCGGACTGCAGCTGCCCGACGGAGTTGCGCACGTTCTGCAGTTCGCTTGCGGCACCGAACCCGCGGAAGAAGACCCAGCCGGTCGCGAGTATGACGACGAGCAGTGTCAGGCCGATCACCCATCCCACCCAGCGTCGTCGCGGTGGCAGTCGACCGTCACTCATGAGTGCATTCAAGCATGCTCCGGCGCGCGGCACCGGGTTTCCAGGCGTGCGCGGATAATCTGAGCGTATGGGTGCTCAGTTGCGCGTCGTTCTCGACCAGGTGGCGACGATTGTCGATGCCGACCAGGCCCAGGCAGCGCGCGATCTCGTCACAGGGCTGGTTCTCACTGCTCCGTCTGGATGCTCCGTCGAGCTGATAGTCCCGGCCGGCGGAGGCGTCGCGATTCCCGGAGTGTCTGAGGTTCGTTCGCTCCGACTCGGCCGACGTGAGCTGGCCGCATCTTGGCAGATGGGGATCGCTCCCGGTGTGGGCGGGGGGCTCATCCACGCACCGTCGCTGATGGCGCCGCTCGTCAAACATGATCGCCTGCACAATAACGACCAGACCGCGCTGACGGTGTGGGATCTGAGCGCATGGGAGTCGCCGCACAACCTGTCGAAATCGAACGTCGGCTGGCAGCGGGGGATGCTTCGTCGTGCGGTGAAGCACGCCGATGCTGTCGTCGTGCCCACCCATGCGATGGCCGAGAGGATCAAAGACTTCGCGAAGCTCGGCGACCGGGTGCGAGTGATCGCCGGTGCGGCTCCGGATGGTTTCGTCGTGCCATCGGATGCCGCGCGGCGGCGCGAGGCGCTGTCATTGCCGGAGCGATACATCGTGCTGGTCGGGCCAGAAGACGCACTCGAGAACGGGTTTCGTGCAGCAGCCGCCGCGGATATCGATGTTGTGGTCCTCGACGCGGCGGAGGGCGCTGAACCTCGTCTTGTCGAGATGGCATCGGCTGCGGGGCTGCCCGAGCGCCGTACACACGTGCGGGGAAGCCTGGGGGCTTCGGACCGCGCGGCTTTGCTCGGAGCCGCAGCGGCGTTCATCGCGCCCAGCTCGGTGTCGGCATGGCCGTGGCGCGCGATGGAAGCTCTTACGCTGCGGGTGCCGGTTGTCGCCGCTGACAGCGGTGTGCATCGCGACGTCGTCGCCGAAGGTGGCGCCCTCGTTGCAACCGAAGAGATGACGGATGCTGTGGTCGACGCCGTCGACGCCGTCGGCGCAGGGGAGAAGCGACTGCGGGTGCTTGCCGCAGATCGCGCAAAAGCGTTCTCATGGGCGAGTGCCGCGGAGCGCGTGTGGGCGCTCCATGCGGAGATGTGACGCGCTTATTTTGGGCCGTACAGATGCGCGACACGCCGGGATGCTACGCGAGTTTGTCGACCACAGTGGCATCATGACGTAACTTCCGCCACACTATTCACATGTCTCAATCTGTCCCGCGTACCCGCAGCGCGCGCGGAGTGTCCCGGTTCCTCACAGTTTTCGTTGCCGTAGTCGCTGTCGTTGTCGGCACCGTTGCGCCGTCGACGGTTGCTCCGGCTTCGGCAGCAGTCGGTGCATCGACCAGTCTCTCCCGCGTGGCGGGAGGCGTGCAGTCGGGGATCGTGAAGACCACTCTCACCGGATTCAAGCCTGGAAACATCATCAGCGATGCCGTGTTCACCAACAAGAATGCGATGTCCGAGGGACAGATCCAATCGTTCTTCAACTCGAAGGTGTCCGAGTGCGTCATCGGGAAGGATGAGAACGGCAAGCCGTTCGTGTGCCTGAAGGACTTCCGAATCACTTCCGTGAATCGGTCTGCGGATTCATACTGCAGCGGGTACAACGGTGCAGCGAATGAGTCAGCGGCACGCATCATCTACAAGGTTGCTCAGGCCTGCAACATCAATCCGCAGGTGCTGATCGTCATGCTTCAAAAGGAGCAAGGCTTGGTCACGCACGTGTGGCCCAGCGCGTGGCGATATGACAGTGCCCTGGGTCAAGGATGCCCCGACACCGCGCCGTGCGACCCGAACTTCGTCGGCTTCTTCCACCAGATCTACGGCGCTGCACGACAGATGCAGATTTATATGGAGGGGCGTTGGTTCCAGTGGTACAAGGCTGGCAAGACCTGGCAGATCCAGTACCATCCAGATCGCACTCGGTGCGGCACCTCTCCCGTCTACATCGAGAACAAGGCGACTGAGGCACTCTACTACTACACGCCGTACCAGCCGAATGCCGCTGCGATGCGCGCGGGCTCCGGTACAGGTGACAGCTGCTCGAGCTATGGCAACCGCAACTTCTACAATTACTTCACCGATTGGTTCGGTTCGACCACGTATCGCCAGTTCTCGCCGGCCGGCGTGACTGTGCAGGGAACGTTCACACCAGGCCAGGTTGTCCGGGTCTCGGGGAGTTTTGCTCCGACCCCCACTACCACGCTGTACCAGTGGTACCGCAACGGCGAGGTCATCCCGGGAGCAACGCGTTCGTCGTACAGCGTCATCGTCGCCGACGTCGGAGCGAAAATCGATGTAATCGTCTTCGCAAGGACCTCGGGGTATCAAGAGGGACAACAGCGCTCGCCTGCATACACGGTGTCGCCCGTGAGCGTGGACAGAGTGCATGGAAGCACACGCGAAGAGACGGCAATCAGCGTATCGCAGACGTCTTGGCCCACGGGGACGAAGACAGTATTCCTCGCCACGAGCCTCGAGTTCGCCGACGCGTTGAGTGCGGCGGCAGCAACAGGGAACGCGGATGCGGCACTACTGCTGACACCTGCCGATGGTCTTCCGCAATCGGTCTCGAACGAACTGGCGCGTCTGAAGCCCGACAAAGTTGTGCTGATGGGAGGCGAGGGCGTGCTAACGCCCAAGGTGGTGGACGGTGTGAAGGTGGCCGTTCCCGGAGCCGGGATCACGCGGCTGTCAGGCGCCGACCGGTTCGAAACATCGCGTAACATCGTCGAGTCATCGGGTGAGAGCAAGAACCTTCTTATCGCGTCTGGATGGGGTTTCCCGGATGCGCTGAGCGCTGCATCTGTGGGCAGCAATACGGGAACACCTGTGCTGCTCGTTGATGGCACCGCCTCCGCGCTCGATGCCGCGTCGGTCGCAACAATTCGCAAGGTCGGAGCTACATCCGTGACGATTGTGGGTGGGACAGGAGTCGTCAACGGACGCATCGAGACCAGCCTGAAGTCCAATGGCATCAAGGTGAATCGACTTGCAGGAAGCGACCGTTACCTGACCAATGCCGCCGTCAATAATGCCTATTTCTCGAACACAACGCCGCGCGTCTTGATCGCAGCCGGTACCGACTTCCCCGACGCGCTTGCGGGATCGGCGCTTGCGGGGCGCTGGAAGGTGCCGCTCTTGCTGAGCGAGCAGACGTGCCTGCCGATGCCTAACTCTGACTTCATCCGCACGCACGTCACCAACTCCGTCGTACTAGTCGGTGGGCACGGTGTGCTCTCGGAGGAGGGAATGGGACAGCTTCGTGCATGCGGTTGATCTCCAGGAATGGCACCAAGCTGACCCGATAGGATGTGAGTCTGACCCTTACCCAGGCAGGACTCTCCGTGACGTTGCTTGATCCCTTTGCGATCGTTCCTCGCTCGGCATTCGAAACACCCGGCAAGAGCCGTGGGCTGATCGATGTCGTGCGCTGGCGCTACCTGCTGCACCTCTTGGTACGCACCGGCGTGACGACACGCTACCGGAACTCGGTTCTCGGCTGGACCTGGTCCTACGTCCGTCCTGCCGCACAGTTCCTCGTTTTTTGGGTCGTGCTCGGTGTGTTCATGCAGCTGGATCGCGGAATTCCGAACTACGCCGTGTATCTGTTCTCAGGCATCATCGTAATAAATCTCTTCTCGGAAGCGTTCAAGAACGCGACGACGTCGATCGTCGGCAATGCGCCGCTCGTGCGCAAGGTATTTCTGCCGCGCCAGCTGTTCGCGGTTTCCGCGGTGATCGTCGCCCTTATCCATTTCCTCCCGCAACTGGGGCTCCTGCTGGTGGTCTGCATCCTGCTGGGGTGGTTCGCGCACGTCTCACTGCTGTCCCTGCTCGCCATCGTCGCGGGCATGATTATCATCATGGTCTTCGCGCTGGGACTGGGGCTCTTCTTCGGTGCGCTCAATGTTCGTTACCGTGACGCGGAGAACATCGTGGAGCTGCTGCTCCTGCTCGCTACCTGGGCATCCCCGGTGCTGTACTCCTGGACGATGGTGCAGACCGCTGTCTTCGATCGGTTGCAATGGCCGTCCTGGGTGCTTGACCTGTATCTTCTGAACCCGATCACTCAGGGAGTCGAGCTGTTACACTACGCCTTCTGGCGTCCTGCGACCGAGGGGATGACCACTGCTGCTCAGCCTCTGGTCGAGCTGCCGCCGAACCTTGCTTGGAACACGTTGTCGACCTTCCTGATCGCCGTGGTGACGCTTCTCATCGGCCAGCTCGTCTTCCGACGTCTAGAAGGAAGGTTCGCTCAGGATCTATGACCACTCAGCAAGCCGGGCCGGCACCCAGTGTCATCGTCAACGCGGTGCGCAAGAAATTCACGCTGAATCATGCCTTCTCGCTCAAAGACACCGTCGTATCGTGGATCAAGCGCCGCGAACTCACCAGTGAGTTCGAAGCGCTCAAGGGGATCGATCTTGTCATCGGCGAGGGCGAGTCGGTGGCGATCCTCGGGCTCAACGGTTCCGGCAAGTCGACTCTGCTGAAGCTTGTCTCGGGTGTCATGGAGCCGGATGAAGGCGAGGTGCTCACTCGGGGGCGTGTCGCAGGACTGATCGAAGTCGGAGCGGGGTTCCACCCAGAACTTTCCGGGCGTGAGAACGTGTTCCTGAACGCCGCCATTCTCGGCATGAAGAAGCACGAGATCGAGGCACGCTACGACGAGATCGTCGCCTTCAGCGAGATCGAGCAGTTCATCGACCAGGAAGTCAAGCATTACTCGTCTGGGATGTTCATGCGACTGGCCTTCTCCGTCGCAATCCATGTAGAACTCGACGTACTCCTCGTTGACGAGATCCTCTCGGTGGGCGATGCGCCATTCCGTGAGAAGTGCCGGTTGAAGTTCGAAGAACTCATCGCTGGCGGGAAGACGCTCGTCGTCGTCAGCCACGACATGGAAATGGTCCGGGGGCTCTGCTCGCGCGGTGTCGTGATCAGCAAGGGCGAGGTCGTGTACGACGGAGAGATCGAAGGCGCGATCGCTCTGGTGGACGCGTGATCACCTGGATCGAACAAGTGCCAGCGCTACTGCTCGCACTCGCGCTCCTGGTCGTGCCCGGTGCGCCGGTTGCGCTATGCCTGCGCGGTGTGAGCGGTGTTGTTCGACTCGCCCTGGCCATCGCCGTGTCGCTCGCGGTGATCGGCGCGGCCACGTCCCTGGCTCCTCTCGTCGGTCTGTCTTGGGGTCTGATTCCCGTTCTGGTCGTCGCCGTCGTGGTCTGGGCCCTGGCCGCCGCGCTGTGGCTGCTCGGTCGGAACCGTCCGCCGGTCAGCGGCAGCACGCAGCTGCTTCATCCCGGCCGCCGCTGGCGCGGGGAGTGGATCACAGTGCTGGTCGCGACCCTCGGCTGGATGGCCATTGTTGCGATAGGGATCGGCAATCCGAATAATCCCTCGCAACTCTACGATGGTCTCTTCCACATCAACGCTGTGGAATTCATCGCCAAGACCGGTGATGCGTCTCCGCTGCACATGACCATGGTCGTGCCGCACGAGGCAACCTCGTTCTATCCGACTCTATGGCACGCATTCGTCAGCCTTGTGGCGCCGGTCTCTGGCAGTATCGTTGTGGCCACGAACATCGTGACCATTGCGGTGATCGCGCTGATATGGCCTGTCGCTCTGGCAGCTCTGGCCGCGGTTGCGCTTCCCGCACGGCAGGGGGCGGCGATCTGGGCGCCGCTGGTGAGCTTCGGTTTCAGTGTGTTCCCGCTGGGCTTCCTCAACTGGGGAGTGCTCTACCCGAATCTGCTCGGCACGGTGCTCGTCCCGATTCTCATCGCTACAGTCTTGCTTGCGTTCACCCGCGCCCTGTCAAGGCCGGAGCGTGCGCTGCGTGTTCTCACGATGCTGGCCGCAGCGGGTGCAACGGCGCTCGCGCACCCTTCCGCCCTGCTCGGCGCGCTCGCACTGTTGGTGCCATACTTGCTCTGGTTGGCGTGGACGCGGAGCCGCAGAGCAGGTGTGCTAACACGGGTTCTCCTGGTACTGTGCGTGCTCGGAGGCCTGTTCGCGCTTGTCGCGGTGTGGCGCATGGCCAACGTCACGACGAACGAGTGGCTTCCGTCTCAGACGATGGCACAATCGTTCGGCGAGGTCGCGTTCCTCAGCCCAGTGGGTCGTTCTGCCGGTCTTCTGCTCGGACCGCTCGCAGCGATCGGCATCTGGCGGCTGGTGAAGGATCGCACCTGGTGGATACTCGGGTCCTATGCCGCCAGCGTGGTGCTGTTCCTGATCTCTGCATGGTTCCCGATTCTCTCAGTGCGCAGCTTCTTCGTCGGGATCTGGTACGACGACACCACACGAGTCGGTGCATTGATCGCGATCTGGGGCCTTCCTCTCGCGGGTCTCGGTGCGTCGGTCGTTCTCGACTGGCTCGCAGGATGGTGGCGTGCGGGGAATCGCCGTCGGGTGGTTGCCATCATCGCGATCGTGGCCGTCGCTGCGGTGAGTCATCTCTCGGCGTTGCGCAACGATATCCGGTTCATGCGCTCCGTCAGCTTCCAGTTCAGCGAAACTTCTCAAGGGCTCTCGCCCGACGAGGTCGCGCTGTTCGAGGAGATCAGCAGCGAACTCCCTGAAGGCAGTCTTGTGATCGGGGATCCGCTGACCGGGGCGGGGCTTCTGTATGCGTACACCGGACGCGATGTGGTCTTCCCGCACGTGACCGGTTCGTACGGGCCCGATGCCGCGACCCTCGCGAGTTATCTTGTCCTCGGAAGCGGTGAGGTGTGCGATGCTGCAGCGCGACTGGGCGTGACCCATGCGCTCGACTTCGGCGACACAGTGCTCTTCGAGAACCACTACACGACCTACGATGGGCTCCACGATCTAGAGCGGTCCTCGATTCTCACTGAAGTCGACCGCATCGGGGATGCGGTGCTCTACGAGATCACCGGGTGCCGCTGAATCGACGAGAGTTCAACGTCCCGCGCTGTTGTCGTTCTGCTGTTCGGTGGACTCTACCTGCTGAGCTTCCACGAGGGCGATCTTGCGTGCGAGGAGCGTGAGCTGGCGCTGAAGAACGGTGTTGCGCCGATACTGCGTGTAGACGAAGACCAGGAAGATGACCACGAGCGCGTACAGCAGCAGGTCTGTGCCACGACCGACTCCGATGAGCGTTGCGACCCAAGTCAACCACTGGGGGAACAGCACGGAGAGGATCGCCGCGAGCACGAACAGCATCATGAAGATTCGACGGAGCGCAAGATGACTGTCCGCGCCGGTCTTGCGCATCACGACGATGCCGAGCGTGACGATGGCTGCGATGAGAAGCAGTTGGATCCACATGATCAACGCACCACCAGATCGACGAGAATGTTGACCGAATTGAGCACGCTCTGCCCCTTGCCCTTGGAATAGTCGGTGTACAGCAGCTCGACCGGGTGCTCGGTCCAGGGAAGCCCTGTCCTGCCCAACTCGAGCACGATCTCGGTGGCGTGCGCCATTCGGTCCTGCTTGAGGTCGATCAGCTCAGCCGCATCGCGTCGAATAACGCGCAGACCGTTATGCGCGTCTGTGAGCTTCATTCCCGTGGTGAGGTTAGTCACCCAGATGGCAGTCTTTAAGACGACCTTCTTCACCCATCCGGGGTTGGTCCGGTTGTCGAGGAACCGGGATCCGAAGACGACAGCGACATCGTCATCGCGCGCAACTGCGAGCATTTCGAGGGCATCTTCGATCCGATGCTGGCCGTCTGCGTCGAACGTCACGATGTATTCGCAGGCCGAGTGTGCCAGTGCATACTCGATGCCTGTCTGCAGTGCGGCCCCTTGGCCGAGGTTGATCGGATGCTGTACAAGATGGGCGCCAGCGGCGGCAGCGACCTCTGCTGACCCGTCAGAGGAACCATCATCGACGCAGACGATGTGCGGGAAGTGGGGTAGGAGGCTCGCAATCACGTCGCCGACCACCGTCGCTTCGTTGTAGAGCGGGATCACAATCCACGCAGCGGCATCCGGTGCCGGATCGTTTGTGTTTTCGCTCATACTCCTATTCTGCCAGGCATGCGCGTCGAGGACGTGCGGCGCTTGGCATCGGGGGATTCATGGGGGAGGAAGCGTTCGGGCGATAGACTGTGACGTGCGACTGTCGTGTGTCGACAGCGCAGAAAGCGTGCGAAGTGCCACAGTCTCCTGACGTGCGGATCGTTGAGTCCGCCGACGTCTCTCCAGAATCGACCATCGGCGGCGGATCCTCGGTCTGGCACCTCGCGCAGGTGCGTGAAGGCGCTCAGCTGGGTGAAAACTGCATCGTGGGGCGTGGTGCGTATATCGGTTCCGGCGTCGTCATGGGTGACAACTGCAAGGTGCAGAACTACGCACTGGTCTATGAGCCGGCACGGTTGGGAGATGGCGTGTTCATCGGACCGGCTGTCGTGCTCACCAACGACACCTACCCGCGTGCGATCAACGCGGATGGCTCGCTCAAGAGCGCTCACGACTGGGTGCCTGTCGGCGTCGTCGTCGAGCGTGGTGCGGCGATCGGTGCCCGCGCGACGTGCGTGGCGCCAGTGACGATCGGCGAATGGGCTACCGTCGCCGCCGGAGCAGTCGTTGTGAAGGACGTGCCTGCCTATGCCCTTGTCGCGGGAGTTCCCGCGCGTCGCATCGGCTGGGTCGGGGAGGCCGGTGCGCCTCTCTTCGCCGGAGATTCTGAGAACACCTGGGTGTGCCCGGAGACCGGTGCACACTACCTAGAAACTGACGGAACGTTGACCAAGGAGATCGTGTGAGCGAATTCATTTCCCCCGCAAAGCCCATCATCGGCGACGAAGAGCGTGAAGCTGTCGACCGGGTGCTGCGCACCGGCATGGTGGCGCAGGGCCCCGAGGTCGCCGCTTTCGAGAACGAGTTTTCCGCGCACTTCGTACCCGGCCGCCCTTCTGTCGCAGTGAACTCTGGGACAGCTGGGCTCCACCTCGGTCTGCTCGCAGCCGGGGTCAGAGCGGGGGACGAGGTCATCGTGCCGTCGTTCACTTTCGCTGCCACCGGCAACTCGGTCGCGTTGACCGGGGGCACGCCGGTCTTCGTCGACATCGAGCCGGAGACCTTCTCTCTCGATCCGGTCGCGGTCGCTGCCGCGATCACCCCGAGGACAAAGGGAATCATGCCGGTGCATTTGTACGGGCACCCTGCCCGGATGCGCGAGCTCGAAGCGATCGCGGCCGAGCACGGTGTCGACTTGTATGAGGATGCGGCCCAAGCGCACGGTGCTTCGTTGGACGGACGCCCCGTGGGATCGTTCGGCGAGTTCGCAATGTTCAGTCTGTATCCGACGAAGAACATGACAAGCGGCGAGGGAGGCATGGTGACGACTGCCACCGACGAGATCGCCCGTCGAGTCAAGCTGCTGCGCAACCAGGGTATGGAGAAGCAGTACGAGAACGAGATCATCGGCTTCAACGCGCGTATGACCGATATCCATGCTGCTATCGGTCGCGTCCAGCTGGGCAAGGTCGATGCGTGGACGAAAGCCCGCCAGGCCAACGCGGCGTTCTTCGATGCGAACCTGAGGGGCGTTGTCGTGCCTCCCGTCCTCGAAGGCGCGGTGCATGTGTATCACCAGTACACGATTCGAGTTCCGCAGGACCGTGATGGCTTCGTCGCGGCGCTGAAGAGCGAGCACAATGTCGGCGCGGGGATCTATTACCCGATCCCCAACCACCGACTCCCCTCTCTCGCGCCTTTTGCTCCCGGAGTGGATCTTCCTGAGACTGAGCGTGCGGCCCGTGAGGTCGTCTCGCTTCCGGTCCATCCTTCGCTCAGCCAAAGCGATCTCGAGCGCATCGTCGTCGCCGTGAACACTGTCTCTGGGGCGGGTGCCTGATGGCGTTGCGGGCAGGGCTCCTCGGTGTGGGCATGATGGGCCGTCATCATGCACGCGTGTTTCGGGAGATCGACGACGTGGAGCTCGTGGCGATCGCTGACCCGGGGGGCGACCCCCACGGGGTCGCAGGAGACTTGAAGATTCTTCCTGACATCGATGCTCTGATCGACGTGGGAATCGATGTCGCGGTCGTCGCGGTCCCGACGCGTTTCCACGAGGATGCGGCGATGAAGCTTGCCGCGGCAGGCGTGCACACTCTTGTCGAGAAGCCCATCGCGCACAGCGTCGAGGCCGGACAGCGCATGGTCGAGGCTTTCGACGGGGCTGGCCTCGTCGGCGCCGTAGGGCACATTGAACGCTTCAACCCTGCGCTGCAGCAGTTGCGGCGTCGCATCGAGGCTGGCGAGCTCGGCGCCGTGTACCAGGTCGCTACACGCCGCCAGGGCCCTTTCCCGTCGCGAATCGCCGACGTCGGAGTGGCCAAGGACCTCGCATCACACGACGTAGACCTCTCGGCATGGGTCGTACAGAGCGACTATGAGCACGTTTTCGCACAGACGGCATTCAAGAGCGGTCGTGAGTACGAGGACATGATCACCATCACAGGACGGACCTCGTCAGGTGTGATCGTCAATAATATTGTCAACTGGCTCAGCCCTATGAAAGAGCGCGTGACCGTCGTGACAGGCGAGAAAGGGGCGTTCGTTGCTGACACTGCGACTGGCGACCTCACATTCTACGCGAACGGAACGATTCCTGTCGAATGGGACTCGGTCTCGTCATTCAGAGGAGTGTCCGAGGGGGATGTCACCCGTTACGCATTCACCAAGCGTGAACCGCTGCGCGTGGAGCACGAGGCATTCCGTGACGCGGTGCTCGGCAAGGAGTCCGATCTGGTCACGATGAAGCAGGGGCTGCGAACTCTTACGGTGGTCGAGGCCGCCCTGGAGTCGGCTCGTACCTCGAACGTGATCAGCATCGACGCGATCTGACTCAGGTCGTAGGCGGTCGCGGCCTCGAAGCCTGAGTGCCGCGCGAGACCTTCCTGGACATGAGAGCCCGGCACCGCAACAGCTCTCCTTGTGGTTCGTACGCAAAGCGCGCTTCATGGTGCACCCGGTAAGATGGAGAATTCATATGTCGATCCGGCAGAGCAGGAAGTGCGCGAGATGGTTCAGTCCCACAGCGGACTCTCACAACATCCCCTGGGCCAGCGCAAGGCGCAAGGAGTGAAGAACTGAGCCGCTGGCCGGACGCAACGCGTATGACGCGCGTTGCGATCGCCAGTCGTATCTTCGAGCCGGAACCCAGTGCAGCATCATTCCGGTTGCAGGCGCTCGCTTCTGCGCTTGTCACGAGCGAGCATGACACGACAGTCTTGACCGTGAAGCCTCCGCGACGACTTGCTGTGCGCTCCCATGATGCGCAGCGCCCGTATCGTGTGAAGCGGTTTCCGGTGCTCCGTGACCGCACGGGGTATGTCCGCGGGTACGTGCAGTATCTGAGTTTTGACGTCCCGCTCTTCGCTCGCATTCTGTTCGGCCCTCGCTACGACGCCATCGTCGTAGAGCCACCGCCCACGACAGCCTTCTTCGTGCGGATCGCCGCCGCGCTGCGGCGGGTGCCGTACGTCTACTACGCCGCGGACATCTGGTCTGATGCGGCGGCTCAGACCGGATCCCCCCGATGGATAATCCGCCTTGTGCGAGGTTTGGAGAAGTTCGCGCTGCGGGGCGCGAGCGCCGTGCTCTCCGTTTCAGAAGGAGTGACCCGGCGTCTCAAGCAGCTCGACATGTCATCGCGAGCGACAACGATCGGCAATGGCATCGATGTCACGGCATTCGGACGCGGCACATTCTTGAGCGAATCGCCCGAGCCGGCAGCGACATTCGTGTACGCGGGGACGGCATCGGAGTGGCACGGTGCAGAAGTGTTCATCGACGCATTGCCCGAGGTGCTGCGGGCTCACCCCGAGGCGCGCATCCTGTATATCGGCGGAGGATCGGAGCGAGAGGCGCTTCGTTCGCGTGCGGCTGAGCTCGGGGTCACCGAAGCCGTGTCGTTCGAAGATGTCAGACCGCCATCGGAACTTGGTCCGGAACTGCGCCGTGCATGCGCAGCGCTCGCGAGTGTGCGCCCGGGGTCCGGATATGATTTTGCCTTTCCCACGAAGCTCTACAGTGGCGCAGCGTGCGGGGCTCCGTTGATCTACGCAGGAATCGGTCCTGCCGTCGACTTCGTGCGCACAGAAGTCGACGGACGAGCACTCGGTGAAGCGGTGCCGGCGGATGCCTCGTCGGTGGCAACGGCGATGATCGAAACCGCAGGGGCAGCATTCGATCCTGGCAGACGACAGGCTGTGGCGAATTGGGCGGCGACTCACGTCTCACTTGATGCGGTTGCCATCCGCGCGGTGCAAACTGTCGAGTCCGTTGTCTCCGGAACAGCGAAGCGGGACGAGCGATGATCGCTCGGTTGCGCGCATCGCTCGGTGCGACGATAGAGGTGCTCAAACTGCGCGTGCGCGGGGTGGAGTTCCCGCCGGTCGCCCCTGATTTGCGCGACCAGGGACTGTTCATCGGCACGTCGAACAGCGCGGGGCAGGGCTGGGCGTGGGCACGTGCGTTCGAGTCCGCTCGTCCCGGGATGCGTGCCGTAAGTGCGCGGTTCGGCGGCGAACATCAGGATGCGAGTTTTGCGTTCTCCGTAGATCAACCCGTCTTCAGTCACTACGCGGCACACAGCAGACGCTGGCAGCGAAGGCAGTTCGAAGCGGTGAGCGCGTATCGCGGGGCCCTCGTCGAATCAGGGGATGCGATATTCGCGCGTTTGAGCGGAGGGGATCCAGTGGCTCAGGTGCGGGCACTCCAGGAAGCAGGGGTCGCGGTAGGACTGCTCTTCCACGGTAGCGATATTCGTGCGCCTGATCCGCATATGCGGGTGGAGCCGCATTCTCACTTCGCCGCGGATGAGACATTCGCCCATGCATTCCGTGAACTGACTGATCGTAATCGCGAACTCATCGCAGAACTTCAGATCCCGGTTTTCGTGTCGACCCCCGACCTGCTCGACGAGGTGCCAGGGGGGACGTGGCTCCCCGTCGTCGTCGATGTTTCGAGATGGGCGACAGAGCGACCCCCGTTACAAGATGAGAGGGTGCCTCTCCGGATCGTGCACATTCCGTCAAGCTCAATGGTGAAGGGGACTGAACTCGTCGACCCGCTGCTGCGCGATCTCGCCTCGGAAGGCGGGGTCGATTACCGCACCCTGACAGCGGTCCCGCACGCCGAGATGCCAGCGGCATATGGTTCTGCGGATGTCGTCATCGATCAGTTCCGTGTCGGTAATTATGGAGTGGCGGCCTGTGAAGCGATGGCAGCTGGCCGCATCGTCGTGTCCCATGTCTCTGAGCGAGTGCGTGAACGCACGCGGGAGCTCACCGGAGAACCGCTGCCGATTATCGAAGCCACACCGGAGACGCTGCGTGAGGTGCTCAGCGCAATCCGCACCGATCCGCAGCGCTATCTCGAATTGGCGTCGAGGGGACCCGGCTTCGTGCAAAGACATCATGATGGCCGGCGCAGTGGTGCGGTCCTAGGCGACTGGTTGATGCCGCTCTGACGGCGCTCTTCGCTGGGGAGAAGATGCTCCACTGTATAGAATCGAGGGGGCTCCGCAGCCTCCGACCACTCAGATATCAGGTGATACACGTATGCTCACAGATGAAACGGATCGTGGCGGGAAGGGCTCGAACCTTCTGATCTACCCTTCGTCTCTCCTCGGTTCCGGCAGGCTCGGCAAGATCGCTCGGAGTCTGCAGGCCACCGGTGCATTCGATGAGACGGTCATCGTCGGCATCCGAAGCGATGGCATCGATGAGGCTCAGCAGATCGACCGAGGCGTGCGGATCGAGAGGACTCGCGGGGCGAGCCTGCGCGGCTTCCTCGGCGGTGTCCGCATCATGGCCTTGTGGCCGCTTCGCGTTTATCGCAGGTATCGGAAGCAGCACCTTGCGGCGGTTGCAGCGCAGAACGTCTACGTGCTTCCACTGGTATACCACCTCAGCAGAAGAACGGGTGCGGTCTTCGCGTACAACGCACATGAGCTTGAGACCGAGAGTATAGGCGCTCGCGGCCTGAAACAGAGAATCGCCAAGCTGATCGAACGGCGCTACATCCACAGAGTCGACGTACTTTCGGTCGTGAACGACTCGATCGCGGACTGGTACCGGCAGCATTACCCGGGGGTCGCGCCGGTGGTTCTCACCAACACACCGGTCGATGACGGGAAGACCATCGACCTTCGTGCGCAGCTCGCGATACCTGACGGGGAACTGCTCTATATCCACGTCGGGTTCCTGATGGGGGGACGGAGCATCCCACTGCTGCTCGATGCGTTCACCGCGACACCGAATGTTCACATTGCGTTCCTCGGTGATGGCTACTTGCGACCGCAGGTCGAAGCAGCAGCCGCATCGGCATCGAACATCCATCTGGTTCCGGTCGTCGCGCCGGACGAGGTCGTATCCGTCGTGCGTGGCGCTGACGTGGGACTGTGCCTGATCGAGTATGTGAGTCTCTCAGATGAGCTCTCCACTCCGAACAAGCTGATGGAAGCTCTCGCGGCGGGGGTTCCACCGTTGTCGTCCAACCTCGTGGAGGCGCGCCGTCTGCTCGGTCCCGAACTTGCGCAGGTCTGGGTACTGGATGCACCGGCGGAGCAGCTCATAGGCGCACTCGAGCGGATCGGTCCCGCAGAGATCGCAGCCTTCCGGGAAGCCTGGAAGGGCATTCCGAGCTGGGACGAGCAGGCAGTCGCCCTGCTCGAGGCGTACGGACGGGCTCTCGCTGACAGAGCCGCAGGCTCAGGGGCGCTTGCTTCGGGCCGTTAGAATTGATAGCTACCGGGTCGAACTCGAACCGGAGCATCCAATCGCAATGAGGTGAACGAAACCGTCATGCAGCAACAAGCAGCAGACAAAGGGTTGAACCTGATTATCTACCCCGGCGATCTCCAGGGCGCTAGCCGCGTAGGCAAGATCGCGAAGAGTCTCCAGAGTACCGGTGACTTTCTGGAGACTCAGGCCGTGGGCAAGACAGGAGTCTCACAGCTTCCAGAGCACGAGCACCTCTCCCCAGGCGTAGAGCTCGTACGTGTCAAAGACACGACTTTCAACGGTCCGGCGGGCTGGACACTCGGCCAACTCCTGTGGCCGGGGCGCGTGATGCGCCGATACCGCAAGCAGAACGTCACTGCTGTGTCCGCCCAACGAGCCCTCGTTCTGCCTCTCGCGTTTCACCTGAGTCGCCGCACGGGCGCGATCTTCGCGTACAATGCGCACGAGCTGGAGACTGAGGTTCTCGGCTTCTCTGGGCTTAAACAGAAGATCGCCAAGTTCATCGAGCGTCGTTACATCAAGCACACCGACGTCGTCTCCGTTGTGAACGACTCGATTGCAGATTGGTACGTCGACACATATCCCGGTCTTCGCCGACCGACCGTGCTGACGAACACGCCCATAGATGATGGCAATTTCGTCGATCTGCGCAGCAAGTTCGGAATACCGGATGACGCTTTGATCTATATCCACATTGGCTTCATCACCGACGGTCGAAACGTCCCACTGATGCTGCGCGAGTTTGCTGCGCATCCTGAGGCACACGTGATCTTCTTGGGTGACGGACACATGCGCAAGGCAGTCGTAGAGGCCGGCCGTACGAGCCCCAACATTCACTGGCACCCGCCTGTGGACCCGGACTCTGTCGTGGCACATGCGCGCGGTGCGGATGTCGGCCTTTGCCTGATCGAGTATGCGAGCCTATCGGATGAGCTTTCCACGCCGAACAAGCTCATGGAGGCTCTCTCGGCAGGAATCCCACCGCTCTCCTCCGGACTTTTCGAGGCTCGTCGTTTGATCGGCCCCAACGCGAGCAAGACATGGATCCTCGATTCTCCTGAGGAGCAGCTTGCGGGCGCGCTAGAGCGGATCACACGCGCTGATGTTGATGAGTTCAAGAAGAACTGGGGCGGTATCCCCGGGTGGGACGCACAGGCGCAGGATCTGATCGACGCATACCGTGAGGCGATCACGGCTAAGCGTTCGCGCAAGCGCAAGCGCAAGAAGTAGAAACTACCAGTGGATGGCGGAAAGAGGCCTGCGGATCGATGGATCCGCAGGCCTCTTTCCGCTATCGCCTAGCGCGTCACGTAAGACCCGATAGTTCTGCCTGCTGCGCGAAGTCGGGGACTCGCTTGATGAGTTCAGTGAAGGTACCGCGATCTACAATGCGTCCATCGCGCATGTAGAAGATCACATCGGCTTGCATGATGGTCGACAGTCGGTGCGCGACCAGAATCAGGGTTGTATTGCCCTTGAGCTGATTCACCGCCTGGCTGACTGCCGCTTCGGTCTTCGCGTCGAGCGCGCTCGTCGCCTCATCCATGACGAGAATATAAGGCTCGGGGTAGAGCGCTCGAGCGATCCCGAGTCGCTGGCGCTGGCCACCGGAGAGCGCGAGTCCGCGCTCACCGACGCGTGCATTGATACCGCCGGGCCGAGATTCAACGGTGTCGAGGAGGGTCGCCTTGCGCAGAGCCTCCATAACCTTGTCTTCGTCGTACGCACCTGACCAGCTCAGCGCAACGTTCTCCGCGACGGTGCCGTCGAAGATCGACACATCTTGCGGCACGTACCCGAGACGACTGCGCCACGCGTGCGAGATCTCGGGGATGGGCTGACCGTCAAGGGAGATCACACCGGACCGCGGCTGCAGAAGACCGAGAATCGCGTCGATGATGGTGGACTTTCCCGACCCTGATGGGCCCACGAACGCGACAGTGGTCCCCATGGTGATCTCGAGGCTGACCCCGTCGAGGGCTGGCGCCTCGCTCGTCGGGTAGTGATACACGACATCGTCGAGCACAAGCTTCTGCGGCTCGTGAGCCAGCTGCTTCTGGTCACGGACTTCGATGTCGGTGCTGGCAGACTCGCTCGCATAAATCTCATCGAGCACACCGCGGGCGTGTGGGGAGTTCGCGGTCAACTGGGAGAGCACCGACTGGGCTCGGACAACGGCCGGCGCCATTCGGAATCCCGCGACGGCGAACAGCGCGACCGAGACGAAGGCTGTAGCGATGCCGCCGAGCCAGAAGCCCACTACACCGACCAGGACGAACCCTCCGATGATGCCGGATTCGAGTGCGTAGCGGGGCACCTGACCGAGGAAGTTGATGTTGGCGCGGGCCCTTGTCGCCCGTTCACGCGCTTCGTCGACAGTCGTGGCGACCTCGTCCATCTTGCCGCGAAGAGTGATTTCCTTCATCGAGGCGACCATGCTCAGAATCAGACGAGAGGTGAGGAGGGAGAACCGCAGATTTACTTCTCCCGCTCGTCTGGATTCGCGAGCAATCCAGAAGTAGAGCACAGCTGCGATGAGACCGAGGTACAGAACCGTCGTGACTGCCGTCATGGGCTGAGCCACTGCGACCACGATCAGGATTGAGACGAGGCTCAGACCCTCTGACAGGAGAGTCGCTCCGGGAAGGAGGAAACCCGGGATCAGTACAGAGACGCTGCTGTCGGTGAATCGCACGATATCTGAGGAGTTGCGTGACAGGCGCAGCTCCCAGGGTGCGCGGATATAGGCGCGGAAGAGCCGAGACCCAATCTCGAGTTCGTATTTCGCCCCCTGCCTCGTCGCCCAGAAGGTCACACCGACTGCGGCGATTCCCTTCATCACGATGAGCGTGCACAGCACCGCGATGGCGATCAGCAGGCCGGTTTGGTCGAGTTCTCCGATGAGGGGCAGCGTTGCTGCGTCACCGATCGACATCGGCGCGATGAGCAGCGCGAGCATGCCGAGTGCCGCCGCATCGACGATCGAGAGAACCGCGAGCGTCACCGAATACCAGTTGAGGAACCGGCGTGCGGGGGATGAGATGGCTCGCAGCACCTCGTTGTAGAGATTCCAGACTTCACGCATGGAGCGGGGATTCCATTCTTTGCTGGCCCTGGGCCGCAGACCCGGGTCAGGCGTTGTAGAGCCGCGGGAGGCTGTTTACGACACGCACGGCATCGGAGAAGTCGATGCCGAGAACATCCAGATACCACTTGAGGTTCGGGTAGCGCGGCGTGTTCTCATCGGCGACGAGACGAAGTGCTTCGTCGCGGGTGATATCGCCTTCCCGAATCTGGTTGCTGCGGAACGTGTCGTGCTCGGTGAAGCCAGCGACTGTGTAGTACGCGTAGTTGTAGAACGCTGCGGTGCCATCTCCGATGCGCCACGTCGTGGAGGTGTCGGGTGCCTTCTCCCAGTCGTACTGGTTGAGCAGCGTGTCGTCGATCTGCTGCTCGTCCCAGCGCCAGTAGTCGAAGATGTGATAGTAGTCGGACTTCGTCGTGAAGCTGCGGTAATACTCTCCGGAGAGCGTGTCCCACATCGAACGGTTGAAGTAACCAGGACTCTTCGTCATCGCCTTGAAGCGGAGCTTCTGATAGTTCAGCTGCTTCATCGCCCCGTGGCTGTAGACGCGTTCTTCGGCGAAGTCCGGCGGCACACCGAGGAAGCCCGACTTGAAGTGGGTGACCTCGAGCGGATTGATGCCCCAGAGGTTAAGGCTCAGGCCGGTCTGCTTCTTCACCGTCTCGACGTGGCGGAAGAAGTGCTTGTCACCGGCCGTCAACACGCTCAGCATCCCGAGGTTCGGAGCCTTCAACCAGGCGGTGAGGTTGCGGCGGATGTGGTCGCGCTTCTTCGTGATGTCCGCAGCGACGATGATGTTCTCTACGCCGAGCTCGCCAGACATGCGGCTGATGTTCCGTCGACCGAGGTCGGTGACCATGCCCCAGTCGTACGTGTACGTCACCGGTTTGAGTTCGAGCTCGTTCACGATGAGGTGGAGTGCATAGCAGCTATCGCGTCCGCCTGAGAATGGCACGAGAACCTCATCGCCCTTGGCGCGCCGATACGGCTCTACGAGTTCGAAGAGCTCTTCTTTGGGGCGAGGATGATTACGCGGGCGGTAGTTGGTGCAGTAGTTGCAGACGCCGTCGGCATCGAACTTGATGTAGGGCATCGTCTCAGGGAGGATGCACTTCGTGCAGCGCCGGAACTGCGGCTCCGGGTAGATCAGCAGCTTCTCTTCGGCGGAGGAGAGGTGCAGACCCGGCACAAGGTCGATCGTTCGCTGCTTCCACTCAACGATGTCGATAGGCGTCGACTCCGTCGCGATATCGAAGGCTTCGGCCGCGCGGATCTGACGGATGGCGTGCGCCTCGATCTGCTCGAGCGGGTAGCGCTCGGACGAGAAGACGATGCCGCCGTCCTTCGCTCCGATGTACAGGCTGCCGTTGTTCGAGAAGAGCACCAGCTTGCCGAGCGTGGGGATGAGGGCCGCACACGCTACGACACCCTTGGCCACCGAGAGCACGTGGTCCGCTGCGGCCTCGGGGGTTGCTCCGTTCTCGAGCTCCGCAGCGATGAGCGCGGGGATGATCTCGCTGTCGATCGTGAGCTCACGAGTCTTGCTCGTGGTTTCCCAGAGTTCTTCGAAGTTGACGACGATGCCGTTGTGAACCACGGCGATACCGTCACGAACCACGGGCTGATTGTCGGCAGTGCCGTTCGTGACGAGTCGGCTGTGGCCGATAAACGTGTCGATACCCTTAAGAGGGGTTCGCTTGAGAAGCTTCTCGATGGTGAAGTCAGCACGGAATGCGCGATACTCACCGGCCCGGTGCACGACCAGGCCGCTCGAGTCACGGCCTCGCTGCTCGGCATGCTTGATCAGGGTCTCGATTGATTTCTTATCGAGACCGGCCGGGGCCGTGGATCCGAAAACACCGCACATACGCGCTCGCAGCCTTCATTGTTGAGGATGAGGAATACGGGGGCGGCCGGCCGCAGGAAACGGAAACGAGCGCCACCCAGAGGGACTCTCAAGGGTAACACCAGCCTCCTGGACGCCTAATCACGAGGCTCTGCGGTGTCTTTTCTGCCGGTTCAGCGCCTCGGTGTCGGTCTTCATCGGCTACGTACGCGTACGATGGAATAGTGAAGATCGCTGTAGTCGCCCTTGGAAAGATCGGGCTTCCCCTCGCCGTCCAGTTCGCTTCCTCTGGTCATGACGTCATCGGCGTCGACGTCAACCAGAGAGCGGTTGACACCATTAATGCAGCTCAGGAGCCCTTCCCTGGTGAGGCCCACCTACAGGAGCGCCTTGCGGAGCTGGTTCCTGCGGGACGTCTGCGCGCAACGACCGATTATGCCGAGGCCATCCCCGGAGCCGATGCTGTCGTGCTCGTCGCTCCTGTCTTCGTGAACGACGAGACATGGGAGCCGGACTTCAAGTACATGGATGCGGCGACCACTTCGCTGGCCGAACATCTAACCCCGGGCACTCTCGTCTCATATGAGACGACTCTCCCTGTTGGCACGACTCGTGAGCGGTGGAAGCCGATGCTCGAGGCCGGTTCCGGTCTCACCGAGGGAGACGACTTTTACCTCGCCTACTCACCGGAGCGTGTTCTCACGGGTCGGGTGTTCGCCGACCTCCGCAAGTACCCGAAACTTATCGGTGCTCTCTCCGACGAGGGTAACCGTCGCGCACGCGAATTCTATGAAGCCGTGCTGCAGTTCGATGAGCGCCCTGATCTACCACGCCCGAACGGGGTATGGGATCTCGGTACGACTGAAGCGTCCGAGATGGCGAAGCTTGCCGAGACAACCTATCGCGACGTCAACATCGGCCTCGCGAACCAGTTCGGCCTGTTTGCGGCTTCACATGGGATCGATGTGTACAAAGTCATCGAGGCCTGTAACTCGCAACCGTACAGCCACATTCATCGTCCGGGGATCGCGGTTGGCGGCCACTGCATCCCGGTCTACCCGCGCCTGTATCTCTCGACCGATCCTGATGCGGACATCGTACGCGTTGCGCGTCAGCTGAATGCTTCGATGCCAGAGCGTCTCGTCGCGCAGGCAGAGGGTGTCCTGGGAGACCTGAAGGGTCAGCGGGCGCTGGTGCTGGGCGCCGCTTATCGCGGGGGAGTGAAGGAGACGGCGTTCTCCGGTGTCTACCCGACGGTCAAGTCCTTGAAGGATCGCGGTGCGAACGTTGTCGTACACGACCCGCTGTATACCGACGACGAGCTGCGCAGCCTCGGATTCGAACCGTATACGGCGGGTGCCGAGGTCGACCTCGCAATCCTGCAGACCGATCACGCCGAGTACAAAGAACTCACACCTGCGCAGTTGCCGGGCATCAAGCTCCTTGTGGATGGCCGCGCGGCCACAGACGCTGCACGCTGGGCTGGTACGCCGCGCATTGTCGTGGGCACCGCAGGCATCGGAGGCTGACCTGGCGCTGACGCAGTCTGCGTCGACGAGATCGCAGACACGATTTCGTCCCGATATTCAAGCACTGCGCGCGATCGCGATTCTTGTCGTCGTCCTCAACCATCTCTGGCCGAACCGGCTGACGGGCGGTTACGTCGGGGTTGACGTCTTCTTCGTGATCTCGGGATTTCTGATCACGAGTCATCTGGTTCGCGAAGCGACGGCAAGCGGTCGAATCGCGCTGGCATCGTTCTACGCCCGCAGGGTGCGACGGCTGCTCCCGGCGGCGCTCCTCGTGCTTCTCGTGAGTGCAGTCGGGACGATCCTGCTGCTTCCGTTCCCGCGCTGGACTCGAGCGGGCGCGGAGATCATGGCGAGCGCGGGTTACGTCGAGAACTGGTTTCTCAGCGCGATGTCTGTCGACTACTCGGCACTGAACGATCAAGCCACCGTCGCACAGCATTACTGGTCGCTGTCCGTGGAAGAGCAGTTCTATCTGATCTGGCCGGTGCTCCTGCTCGCGGTGTGGTGGTACGCGGCGCGAAGAGCCTGGGCGCCGAGGTTCGTCGCGGCAATCGCATTGAGCACGATCGTGATCGTGGGCGTGTTCGTCAGCGTTCTGATCACGAGCCAAGCCCCCAACGAAGCGTACTTCGTCACCTACACTCGGGTGTGGGAGTTCGGCATCGGGGGGATACTGGCGCTCCTGCCGGTATACCGGCTGCATCGGACAGCCGCGAACATCCTTGCCTTCAGCGGCTTCGGCGCGATAGTGCTGGCGGCCCTCGTCTTCGATTCCGCAACTCCGTTCCCCGGGGCTTTCGCGCTGCTGCCGGTACTAGGCACCGCAGCAGTCATCGCATCGGGCTCCTCGGTCGAGAATCTCTGGCATGCCCGTGTCACCTCGCTGCGTCCGGTGCAATGGCTCGGAGACGTGTCTTACTCGCTCTACCTCTGGCACTGGCCGCTGATCGTGCTGGTCCCTTTCGCGCTGATGGGTGCGCTGTCGACGACGATGAAGATCGGCATCCTGTTCATGGCGCTGGTCCTCGCCTGGCTCACGTACCGATTCATAGAGCGCCCAGGGCAGCGCTGGCGTTTCATAGCGTTGTCGAACCGACGCACGTTCCTGGCCATGGTCGTCAGTATGGCTGTCGTGCTCGGCGCCGGCGGCGCGCTCATACTTGCGGGGCATCTCCGCGCAGCCGCGGACGTACCGCCAGACACAGTGGCCATTGAGAGCTGCGTCGGACCACAAGCAATGGAGAGCACGGAAAGCTGTCCCGACCTGTTTGGCCCTGCAGCGGAGACCGTGATGGGGCCGCGAAACGCGTATTTTTACGTACCGCCAGAATGCGTTGCGCAACCGGAGACGATGCCATTCGGCTCGAGGACGGCTACAGTGAGCTGCGATTTCAGTGGCGGGGCGCACGATCCCACGCGGGTTTGGCTCGTCGGAGACTCACATGCGCAGCAGTGGCAGGGGGCCGTGTTTGACCTCGCGAGGCAGAACCAGTGGTCGGTGACGACCAGTTTCGGCGGAGGATGCCCGGTTATCGATGCTCCGTTCGTGGGGTTCCGCGAACCTGCCACCGACGTAGATCGCGATCGATGCCGCGAATGGTCTGGCGCTGTTCGCGACGCTGTTATCTCGGAGTCGCCGGACTTTGTGCTCACCTCCTCGGCAGGACGCGTACAGCTCGTCGACGACGGGACTGATCGCCCACAGCCCGCCCAATTCATGGACGGGCTTGAACGGACGTGGAAGCAGTGGGCCGATGCGGGTATTACGGTGGTTGCGCTCGGCGGGGTGCCGTTCAATGGGGAAGTTAGATCACCCGACTGTGTGCTGGCTAACGCCGCGAATCCACTCGCCTGTGCCGTATCGCGTGCGGATGCCCAGCCAGAGGATCCGTACCTCACCGCTGCGGCAAGGATGACTGCTCCGCGTGTCCGTGCCTTCGATGCCGATCCGTATTTCTGCGACGTTGACACCTGCTACGCGGTGATCGGTGGAGTGACCGTGTACTACGACGCGGACCACCTCAATCTCGATTACGTCCGCCGGCTTGCTCCGCCCCTCGCAGAGGTGATGAAGGACGCCCCTGGCTAAAGTCCAGCCAGACGTCGATACGATTGATCCTATGGATCTCCTCGTCGTAGGGTCGGGTTTCTTCGGCCTCACCATTGCTGAGCGTGCCGCAGCAGCCGGCCGCAATGTCACCGTTATCGAACGCCGTCCCCACATCGGCGGTAACGCCTACAGTGAGGCCGAGCCCGAGACGGGCATCGAGATCCACAAGTACGGGGCGCACCTGTTCCACACATCGAACGCGACGGTGTGGGAGTACGTGAACCGCTTCACGACGTTCACGAGCTATGTGCACCGCGTCTACACGAACCACAAAAGTGTCGTGTATCCGATGCCGGTGAACCTCGGCACGATCAACCAGTTCTTCCAGGCCGCGTATTCGCCCGACGAAGCGCGCGCGCTCATCAAGGAGCAGGCGGGCGAGTACGACGTCAAGTCTGCGCAGAACTTTGAAGAGAAGGGCATCGCCCTCGTTGGCCGTCCTCTGTTCGAGGCGTTCTTCCGCGACTACACGGCCAAGCAGTGGCAGACCGACCCGCACAAGCTCTCGGGTGACATCGTCAGCCGCCTGCCCGTGCGTTATAACTACGACAATCGCTACTTCAGCGACACGTGGGAGGGACTCCCGACCGACGGTTACACGGCGTGGCTCGAGCGCATGGCGGAGCATCCGAACATCGACGTCAAGCTGAACGTCGACTTCTTCGACGAGTCCCAGCCGCTGAATCGTAAGGCCCTCGTTGGCCAGGTGCCGATCGTCTACACAGGCCCCGTAGACCGCTACTTCGACTATGCCGAGGGTGAGCTCAGCTGGCGCACGCTCGACTTCGAGCAAGAAGTTCTGAACATCGGTGACTTCCAGGGCACACCGGTGATGAACTACCCCGACATGGATGTTCCGTTCACGCGCATCCACGAGTTCAAGCACTTCCATCCGGAGCGCAGCGACGTCTACCCGACGGATAAGACCGTCATCATGCGCGAGTTCTCGCGCTTCGCCGAGAAGGCCGACGAGCCGTACTACCCGGTCAACACTCCCGCTGACCGTGAGGGTTTGCTCGCCTACCGCGAACTGCAGAAGGGTGAGAAAGACGTCCACTTCGGCGGACGCCTGGGCACCTACCAGTACCTCGACATGCACATGGCGATCGGCTCGGCGCTAACCATGTGGAACAACACTCTCTCGTAGACTCATCTCTGTGAGTCACGCTGCTGTCGGGGCGCCGGGAACGCCCCGGCGGTATCTGCATTCGCTGTGGCTGCTCTCTGCCCGAGACCTGAAGGTCCGGTACTCGACGAGCTTCCTCGGCTACCTTTGGTCGGTCCTCGACCCCTTGGTGATGAGCGCGATCTACTGGTTCGTGTTCACGCAGATCTTCCAGCGCAGCGTGGGCGAAGATCCGTACATCGTCTTCCTCATCAGCGCCCTCCTGCCGTGGGTGTGGTTCAACTCGTCGGTCTCGGACTTCACGAAGGCCTTCAAGAAGGATTCCCGACTCGTCCGGTCCACGAACATCCCCCGATCGATCTGGGTGAACCGCACGGTTCTCAGCAAGGGCATGGAGTTCCTCTTCTCATTGCCCGTCCTGGTGCTGTTCGCCGTGTTCTCACCCGGGACCGAATTCGGATGGGGGATCCTGTGGTTCCCAGTGGCGATGCTGTTGCAGGTGATCCTGCTCGTCGGGCTCGGGCTGTTGGTCGCGCCTCTCTGCGCGCTCTACGCCGACCTCGAGCGCACCACGGGCCTCATCCTGCGCGCGCTCTTCTACGCCACTCCCATCATCTACAGCGTGTCCAATATTCCGGAGCCGTTCGAGACGCTCATGTCCTTCAACCCCCTCGCCGGCATCTTCACGCTGTATCGCATGGCGTTCTTCCCTGATCAGTGGTACCTGAACACGGTGCTGATCGGGGCGGCGATGTGCCTCATCATCTTCGCGCTGGGCATCTGGGTCTTCCGCTCCCTCGAGCGCGCAGTGCTGAAGGAGCTGTGATGTCCTCAGCGATCGAAGTCAAAGACCTTGGGGTGCAATTCCGTCGCAACAGGCGTGGGCGTCGCAGCTTCAAAGATCTCTTCGCTGACACTTCGCGGCGGAGCCGACCCGGAGAGTTCTGGGCGCTTCGCAACGTCTCGTTCACGGTGCAACCGGGAGAATCGATCGGGGTTGTCGGCCGCAACGGTCAGGGAAAATCGACGCTGCTGCGACTGGTCGCCGGCGTTCTGCTCCCCGATGAGGGAACTGTCGCGGTCCACGGGGGAGTTGCGCCGCTCATCGAACTCACCGGTGGATTCGTCGGTGACCTCACTGTGCGCGAGAACGTACGTTTGACGGCCGGCCTGCATGGGATGCCGAAGGCGGAGATCACGCGTCGGTACGACGACATGATCGCGTTTGCCGAGCTCGAGGACTTCCAGGACACCCCCTACAAGCACCTCTCGAACGGCATGAAGGTGCGTCTGGCCTTCTCAGTCGTCTCGCAGCTCAACGAACCGATCCTGCTCGTCGATGAGGTCCTCGCGGTGGGCGACAAGGCGTTCCGCGAAAAATGCTACAAGCGCATCGATGAGCTGCTCGCCGATGGGCGCACGCTGTTCTTCGTCAGCCACAACGAACGCGACCTTCGTCGCTTCTGCAAGCGCGGGCTCTACCTGAACAAGGGCGAGCTTGTGCTGGATGCTGGCATCAACGACGTGCTCGATCGGTACAACGCCGATCACAACAGCTGAGGGCGGTCAGAGATGGACGAGCGCGCGGACCTTCTGCAGAGCAGCGGTTGCGGCATCCAACGCCGGCTGCGGGTTTGCGCCGTTGCTGTACGTTCCGCGGAGATCGGCGAGTTTTGTGGCGTACTGGGTGACTGCCTTATTCCAGTCCTCGGCGATCGAACTGGGCGCTGCCGTATCCGACAGGATGGTTGCATCCTGCTGTAGAGAGTCGACGATTTGCGCGCCGAGATCCAAGTTCTGCGTGACGAGATCCAGACCGTGCACTGCGTCATCTAGGCGCGGTTGTACCTGGGCGGCGAATGTTTCGAGATCCGGATCTGGTACAGGCGGTTGGGTGAGCAGAGGCTCGTCGATTGGTGAAGTTGTAGACGGTGAGGTCGGGGCTGGCGTTGACGTTTGTGTGGACGTCGGAGACGGAGTCGGTGTTGCGGTTGGAGGGTGAATCGGAGCCGGGCTTGTGTCATCACCGCGCGGAATAAGAAAGAAGAGCAGGGTGCCGATGATCAGAAGCGCGAAGATTACGAATCCAATGATCCACCAGATCTGTGCCTTGTCGCGCTGTTTCTGCTGCGCAAAGATCCACTCGGGCCCAGCCTGCTGGTCGTCGCTCATTGCTGCTCCAATGCTGGCATCGGCTTCCATGTGCGGTCGCGTCCGACCTTCCCGCCGTCACGGATGCCGCGGAAGAGGTTGCTGGTCCCGCGTACGGTGCGTTCGACGAAGATCAGGCGGATCAGTTCCTTGAAGAACGTCGCGGTCGATCCCAGTCCGAACAGCACCGGGTTGTACACGCCGTGCGTGCGGTAGTACTGCTTGATGAAGCCGCGGTTTCGCATGATGTAGTACCGGTAAGCGTTGCTCGAAGCGTTCATGTGGCGGATGCCCATGTCCCACTGCTTGATCTCGCGCGTGCGGCGCAGCACGAACTCGTCCACGATCACGGCTGTGGTCAGTCGTGAGGCCAGCCAGCCGTACATCTGGTCATCCCAGTAGATGAAGAACCGGTGGTCGGGCAGGCCGATTTGCGCGACGATCGAGCGGTGGATGAACATTCCCTCGAAGCATCCGCTGTTCATCTCTTTGAAGCCCGACGCATCGAATCCCGCTGGAGCGAAGGGAATCGGGATGCCCATTCGCTCGGCGATCCGGTACTGCCAGTAGAACTCGCTGCCGTCGTAGTCGTAGCGGCGGCCCTGAATGCTCTTGAAGCGTGGCGTCCACTTGCCCATGCGGGCGAGACCATCTGGGATGACCTCGACGTCATCGTCCATCATCCAGATCCACTCGCTGCCGAGTTCGTACGCGGTGCGCATGCCCTCGCTGAATCCGCCGGAGCCGCCGGTGTTCGTGTCGAGCTTGCGGTAGACGATCTCGGTGCCGATGCTGTCGCGGAACGAATCGACGACCTCGTTGGTGTCATCGACCGAAGCGTTGTCGATGATCACGACGTGCCCGGGTTTCGGATCCATCATGGTGATGCTCGTGAGGAGGCGAGTGAGCAGATGCGAGCGGTTGTACGTGACGATCACGATCGTCGCCGCCTGCGGGTCGAATGTGTCAGACATCGGGGTCATGCTTTTTCCTCGAAGATCTTCTCCCATGACTTGGGGGAAACGAGCTCAGGGAGCGCATCACGATACTGTTTCTGGAGTTCAGGCCAGCGGCGCTTCAGCTCGGCGTGCAAGCGGAGCGAATTGCGCAGCATGCGCCGGTACTTCTTGCGGTCACGAGTATAGATGTTCTTGCCAGAACCGTCCGCAGCGCTCACGAGTGCGCTATCGAACAACGGGATCCGCCACCAATGGGCGTCTTCCTTGCCGAACTCCACCTCGGGGCGGGAAACATTGGCAGGAGCGGGCGCGTGCAACCAGTGCGCGACGAGCGTCGAGAGAGTGAACCAACGGAGTCTCAAACCAGCCGGGCTGTCAAACTGGTTCTTTGGCAGCTGCTTGTAGACCTGTCGTCCGCGACGCGAGTGCAGCACGGTCTTTGGGTCGCGGTGCACGACCGTCTCGGGATACTCAGCGGCCAGCGCTCTTGCCGCGGGCATCGCCGTGCCAAGGGTTTTCGCCATATGCGCGGGCCCGGAGAGGATGTCTCGCAGTGCGCGTGCGCGAAGGGCCACCGGGTAGTACTGCATCATCATCAGGTGTTTCAAATCAACGCGTCGGCTGTGTCTGATTAGCCGTCCGCCGCCTGGAACGTTCGAATGCAGCAGGCCCGCAACGATTCGGTTTCGTGCGTGGAAGTACGCCTGCCAGTCAATGGAGTCGTCCTTATTCACCCACGACACATGCCACAGTGCGACCCCCGGCATAGATACCGTCGGGAATCCTGCTTCCCCGGCACGAAGACAGAACTCTGCGTCATCCCATTTGATGAATGCCGGTAGTGATAGTCCGACCTTGCGGATTGTCTCGAGCGGAATCAGGCACATCCACCAACCGTTGTAGTCGGCGTCCATTCGCATATGGAGCAGAGTCGACTGGCGCAGGTTGGAGACGCCGAAGTCATGGGGCATCTCTTGCTGGTAAAGGTTTCGCCACATGAACGGGGATTCATCCACGACTTCTGCCCAGCCGTGCAGTTTAGGACGATCAAGCAGGTCGAACATGTGTCCGCCGACGAGGACCGGAGTTGTCGCGTATTGACCCAAGACAATCGAGCGGCGGAGGGATTCCGGCTCAATGCGAACATCGTCATCGAGCAGCTGCACGAAATCGCTGTCAGGGCGCTGCAGGGTTTCATGCATTGCGCGCGCAAATCCACCAGAACCGCCGAGGTTCGCCTGCTTAATCACCTGAAGCGTGTCGCCCAGGTCTTCGGCGACTTCGGTGAAGCCATCCTGATCCTCGACGAGCTGAGTGCCCTGGTCGACGAGGAAAATGCGGTCGACGAGATCGAGTGCATCGGGGGACGCTGCGAGAGCCTGCAGAGTCTCTACGCAGAAATCGGGCTTGTTATACGTCGTGATTCCCAGCGATGCTTTTCCGGTTCTGGCCGGCTCCTGCTCCGTCGTCCAGTCGGCGCCTTCGAGAATGGCACTCTTCTCGTCGGCGACGATGTCGAACCAGAGCCAGCCGCCATCGCTGTACTGAGTCAGAGAAAGGTCGAACACAGTGGTCGCGTCGTCGGTGACCTCTCGAGTGTCGATGCGCTGGTGCACGCCTGAACCGTTCGAGCGGTAGACCAAGATCGTCGCAGAGCCGACCGTGCGCACCGTCAGGCGCACCTGTCGGACGCTCGTCCAATGCTGCCAGTACGACGCGGGGAACGCATTGAAATAGGTTCCGAGCGAGACACGACGACCAGATGAGATGCGGGCGCTCGTGCGGCTGAGGATGTTTCCGAGTTGAGCACGGTTGGACACGCGCACCGGTTGACCGTCGATGACCGACCATGTTTCCGGGTCGGCGTAGAGGGGCAGTAGATCTGGGTCGCGATCGAGCGGGAAGACAACATTCTGCAGGACGTATGTCACGTGAGAGATCTCCGGGGTGTTCTTCCCGCGCGCCGCGAAGGCACAGAACGGGATGTCAGCGAGCAGAGACAGCCTACCCGCCGCACATTGGGAAGTCCGGTAAGACCGAAGCACCGGTACGATGTCTGGTGATGAAGGCATTGATTACCGGCGGCGCCGGATACATCGGTTCGACAGTCGCGACGGCATGCCTCGAGGCGGGCATTGAAGTGGTGATTCTCGATGACCTCTCTGCAGGCCGCGAAGAGTTCGGCCAAAATCGCAGTCTGTATGTCGGAGATATCGCTGACGCCGAGGTTCTCCGCCAGATCGTGCGCGATCATCCCGACATCGACGTCGTCGTGCACTGCGCGGCCCGGATCGTCGTGCCGGAGTCGGTCGCCGATCCGCTCGGCTACTACGACACCAACGTCGGCAAGACCATCACGATGCTCCAGAACCTGCGCGCGCTCGGGCTCAGCCGCGTTGTCTTCAGCTCTTCTGCAGCCGTGTACGTCGGAGAGGGCGGCGGCGGTGTCGATGAGGATGCTGCGCTCGCGCCGGCAAGCCCCTATGCGGCGACGAAAGCCATGGCTGAAGGCATCCTTTCTGATGCTTCGCAGGCGGGTGGCATCCGCGCCATTGCGTTGCGGTACTTCAACCCGATCGGCGCGGACCCGGGCTTGCGCACCGGTCTGCAGAACCCCACGCCATCTCACGCATTAGGCAAGATCATGCAGGCACGTGCCGCGGGGAAGCCCTTCGCGATCACCGGTACCGATTGGCCGACCCGTGATGGTTCTGGGTTGCGGGACTACATTCATGTCTGGGATCTCGCTCTGGCCCATGTAGCTGCTGTTGAGCGCTTCGACGAGGTGGTCACGGCATCGGATCCGTATCGCGTGATCAATATCGGCACGGGTGATGGCGTCACCGTGCGTGAACTCGTGGCGGCCTTCGAGCGAGTGACGAACGAGCCGCTCGATGTCGTTGACGCCGAAAGGCGCCCTGGCGACCAGGCGGGCGCCTACGCGATCGTCGAGCGCGCTCACTCTGAACTGGGTTGGAAAGCCGAGCTGTCTGTTGACGATGGCGTGCGTGACGCTCTCGCTTGGGCCGAGAAGCTCCGCACACTCGGCTGAGCTACTCGAGCCGCCCCAGGGTAGGTATCACGCCGGTGTTCGCGGCGTCGATGCTCTCGCGCCACGATCGCGATTGCCCTGCGCGCAGGGCGCACAGAACCAGCATGAACCAGCCCGCGCCTGTGAGCGTGAAGCTCTCGAACATGGAGTCTGCAGCGAGCGTGACCAGCACGAGCGGGGTCCATGCGTACACGACCGAACGTCGCGCGCTCGCGACCAGCCAGGACCTCACGAGTGCGACTCCGCCGAGCAGCACGAAGAGCAAGAAGCCGGCGATGCCGAGCTGCAGCAGCACATCGAAGAATGCGTTCAGTGCACTCTCGTGGTGGTTGTCGAGCCGGTAGTTGATGAAACTGAACGGGTACTCGCCGCGTCCCCACGTGCCGAACCAGCCCCAGCCCTGGAAGGGCTTGAGCGCGACGAAGTTCAAGATCTCGTTCCAGAGATCCGCTCGGGTCGAGAAATCCGAACCCGCACCCATCCACGCGATGATCGGATGCCGGAAGAGAAAAGCCACCCCGAGCGTGAGAACGACCACTGCGCCCAGCATCCACTGCACGATCGTGCGACGGGCGACCGGTGTGTGACGCACGATCGTCAGCGCCCCTGTTGCCGTGCCGACGACGACTGCGAGCACGAGAACCGTGGGGGAGGCCGACAGCAGGGCGAGGAATCCCGCCAGCGCGATCGAGGGGATGGCGATGGGGACCGCGACCGACTGCGTCCGCCACTCGATCACGAAGGTGATCAGCGCGATGACGGCGATGAACCCCAGCATGTTGCGGGTGCCGAACAGACCCTGGATCGGGCCTCCCACCGCAAGATTGCCCTCGACGGCCAGAAACCTGATCGGTACGTCGAGCAGGATCCCGGAGAGGATCTCCACGCCCAGCGACAGGCCGAGCAGCACCCGCAGTGTGTCACCGATCGCGCGAACAGTCTGCAGCGTGTCGCGAATGTGCCCGATCGTGATCGCGAGGAAGGCGAAGCCGAACAGCCACACCCATGCGCTCAGGGTGTCGCTTCTGTCGGTCGACCACAGCAGGCTCAGCAGAGCCAGTACGAGGAACATCAGCAGCGATGTCGGAGCCACTCTCAGCAGCGACAGCTCTTCGCGCCGCACGAACAGAATCGCGGCTCCGAGAACCGCCAGGATCAGGATGATCGTCGCGAACGTGACACGCGATGTCATCTGCTCGATCGCGAACGACCCGAACGTCGCCCCCAGGACCGACAGCGTGTAGGCCCGCGCCATCGAGGTCGACCCGAGGAGCCGGCTCAGACGCGCTTGTGGAGTCGTCACGGGATGCGCCGCGCCGCGCGACCGCGCTCGGTCACGCGGGACTGTTCGCTCAGCCCGACGCCTGCGAGGGGCACGGATTTGATCTTGAAGGAGAACAGCACCAGAAGCAGCCAGCCCCACAGCATGATCGGGGTGGATTCTGCCAGCCCCTGCACGAGCAGGACGACGGTGAACAGCACCGGCAGCAGAGTCAGCGGCGAGTAGGGCCGGTCAGTGCGCAGATCCCAGCGGGGCCGGTCCGCGGCGAAGAACCAGGAGCGCCACAGCAGGCTGAGGTACGCCACCGCCATAAGCGCGAGTCCCACCACGCCCAATTGCATGAGCACATCGAGCCACATGTTGTGCGCATGGAAGACCGTAATGCCGTGGTCGACGATCCATCCGTCGAACGCCGGGTCGGTGGGGATCCAGGGGCTCGAGAACCCGTTTCCGAAGATCGGGTGGTGACCGGCGCGCTCGAGCACCTTGGTCCAGATGAGATCGGTGCGACCGGTTAGGTCTGCTCCGCGCCCGAGGGCTGTGAACAGCGGCTGACGGAAGAGGATGAGCGCCGCGGCCGAGGCCACGACGATCGCGCCGCAGGTGGCGTAGATGCGCGCGCGTTCCCGTGGTCGCCGGGCACGACGGATCAGCAGCGCGACCAGGAGCACGACCGCGGCGGCAAGGGCGCACAGGTAGGCCGTGGCCGACGATGCCCGGAACATCAGGTACGCCGCGAGGACGAGCCACAGAATGTGAGTGGCACGCCAGCGGGCGTGCTGCGCGATCCGCACGCTGAAGGTGATGACCGCGAAGAGCGCGATGATCGCCAGGACGTTGGAGTTTCCGACGATGCCCTGGATGCGTCCGCCGTCGACGAGGTTGTTGCGCACCCAGTACAGATGCGGATCGATACCGCCGTCGGGAACGGTGAGGAAATTCGGCAGCAGCGGATGCTGGATGACGATCGACACCCAGAGCTCGAGAGCGAGCGACAAGCCGAGGATCCACTTGAAGGCGGACGACAGAGACCGGACGATCTCCTCCCAGCTCAGCGCGTGCGCGATGAGCAGGCCGTTGACGGTCACCGCCGCCAGCAGCAACCACGTGAGGATGGTGGGCCCTCGCCACTGCGACCAGGCAACCGAGAGCAGAGCGAAACACGTGTACCCGACGGCAGACCAGGGAAGCCGGCGCCACGCGAACGCGTGCGGCTGCTTCTTCGCGATCATCGGGATGCCGATGGCGCACGCAGCCAGAAGCATGACGCCCATCGCGATTCCCGCGCCATAGATGCCCACGAGGTTGTAGACAGCGATATGGGCGAATACGGCGATCAGCACGAGAGTCGTGTACGCGCGCAACAGTAGATGCCCCGTCGACTCGCGTTCTGGCGCGGTGGGCGGGGCTGTCACGGGATGCTTCGTGTACTGCGCCATCGTCATCAGGCTACCGCGCACCGCTCCGCCTTCTGCTGTGCCACGGCATGATCGATACGCTTGATGCCATGCTGCTGAGCCTGTCGAATGCCCCCCGCGACTACGCCTGGGGTTCGTCCACTCTTCTCGCGGAGCTCGAAGGTCGCGCGGCCACCGGCGCTCCCGAGGCGGAGGTCTGGTTCGGGGATCACCCCGGCGACCCCGCAGACGTGGCCGGCGGCTCGACGTTGGATGCCATCACCGGCGGCACACTGCCGTATCTGCTGAAGCTCCTCGCCGCAGGCGATCCGCTGTCGATTCAGGTGCATCCGACCATCGCGCAGGCGCGCGACGGCTGGGCGCGAGAGGCGGAACTTGCCGCGGACGACCCCCGCCGCAACTACCGCGATGACAACCACAAGCCCGAACTCATCGTCGCCCTCAGCGAGCGCTTCGAAGCGCTCAGCGGGCTGCGCCCGGTCGCCGACACTCTGCGCCTTCTGGATGCTCTGGGTTCATCGAAGGGCGTTACCGCGCTGCGCGAGCGGCTGAGTGCCGAAGGCGATGCGCTGCGCGACACGATCGCCTGGCTGCTTTCCGGCACGGCCCAGACGGAGGTCGACGAGATCATCGCCGCAGCAGTGGATGCGGCGTCCGCCGAGTTCTCCGCCGAGCTGAACGGCATCCGTTCGATCGCCGCGCGCAACCCGGGAGACCCCGGGGTCGTGGTGGCACTGCTGATGAACTTCATCGTGCTCGGCCGAGGCGAGGGCATCTTTCTGCGGGCAGGGCTCCTGCACGCCTACGTGTCGGGGCTGGGCGTCGAGATCATGGCCGCGAGTGACAACGTGCTGCGCGGAGGACTCACACCCAAGCACATCGATGTGCCCGAGCTGTTGTCGGTGCTCGATACGACGCCGGCGGTGGTGCCGGTGCTGAGGCCCGCGGCATCCGATTCGGTGACGTCGTACCCCGTCGACGTGCCGGACTTCGCACTGCGTCGCGTCGAGCTAACCGGCTCTCCAGTCTCTGTTGAGGTCACCGGCCCCGCAATGGTGCTCGCCACCGGGGGAGAGGTGGTCGTCGAGGGGGCGGATGCTGCCGCGCGCGCCGTTCCGATCGGCCAGGCGGTCTTCGCGACTGCTGACGAGCGCACGCTCGTGATGTCGGGGTCAGGCGAGGCGTTCATCGCAGAGCCGGGCGCTGGTTCCTGAGCCGCTCCGTGGGCGCGTGTCGCAGGGATCTGGCGCGACACGCCGCAGACACGCCGTGAACCTTCAATACTCGCTTGAGGGTTTATCCTCCACGACTTGACCCGATCGAATGACACGGGTGTAATTAGTGGAGCAAGGCCCAGCGGGGGGCAGTATTTAGGGCAAGGAGAACGATATGACGGGTTACCGTTCCGACGTTCCCGAGAATTGGTTTGTCGATCCGGTCAATCTCGGGGTTCCCGGGGTTCGTCGTCCAGAGCAGGACGATGACACCGCACTGGCATGGCAGACCGACGCACTGTGTTCGCAGACCGATCCAGAGGCGTTCTTCCCTGAAAAGGGCGGATCGACCCGCGATGCGAAGCGCATCTGCTCATCGTGCGATGTTCGAGGCGAATGCCTGGAGTACGCGCTGGGCAACGATGAGCGCTTCGGAATCTGGGGCGGCCTGAGCGAGCGCGAGCGTCGCAAACTCAAGCGCCAAGCCGGCTGACACCGCGCCTTCGTCGTCGCTTCGCGGCCACGCCGCGTGCGATCAACGGATCACCGGTTTCTGCGCATAGGCTGACCTGGCTATGCCAACCCGAGTCCATGCCATCATCGTTGCGCGTCCTAGCCCGTCGTCCCGCGCACAGTTGCTGCGCACCCTGGACGCACTGACGCTCCAGACACGGCCACCTGAAGCGGTGACGCTAGTCGTCTGCGGCGACGGCTCTTCCGCGCGGAAGAGCGAAGAAGTCGGTCGGGTCGTCGAAAGCATCATCGAGGCGCGCGGCGGCACTTCTTTCGCCGAGGGCGTGCAGATCGGACTCGGTCGAGTCGCCCAAGGATCGGCCGTATGGGTGCTCGCGCACGACACCGCACCGCACCCGCAAGCGCTTGCCCAACTCGCCGGCGCACTCGAACGCTCGCCGTCGGCAGCCATCGCGGCACCGAAGCTCGTCGATGTCGACAACGATCGCGAGTTGGTCAGCCTCGGCGTCACCATGACGACGCTCGGCCGCTCGGTCGAACTTGCCGCCGGCGAACTCGACCAGGGCCAGCATGATGGACGTGACGATGCGCTCGGTGCCGACATCCGCGGTGTGCTCATCCGCAGCGAGGTTCGCGATCGCCTGGTGCCAGACCCCGCTCTCGATGGCGCCGACGAGGGCCTCGACCTCGGCGTGCGTGCGCGCCTTGGGGGAGGACGCGTCGTCCTCGCTCCCGGCGCACGCGTCTCCGTCAGCCCGGATGGCCCCGCGGCGCTTCCTCAGCGTGCCGGGCAGCGTGCGTTCGTCACGCGCGTCGCGCAGCTGCACCGGCGCCTCGCCTACGCTCCTGCAGCGGCCATCCCGATGCACTGGATCAGCTTCTTGCCGCTTGCGCTGTGGCGAACGATCATCCACCTGATCGGCAAGCGCCCCGCCGCGGTCTTCCCCGAATGGGGAGCCGCGCTCACCGCGATGTTCCGGTTCGGCGCGGTCGCACGTTCGCGGCGGAACATCCGCGCGTTCCGCAGCACGAGGTGGTCGAGCATCGCACCACTGCGCATCACCCGCGGCGAGCTTCACCGCCGTCTTGACGACGGCCACGGCAGCGAAGGCGGTGCGGTCAGCGAGCTCAACTTCTTCTCGGGTGGTGGCGCCTGGGCCGTGCTCGGCGCACTGATCGTCAGCATCGCAGCTTTCACATCGCTGCTCGCGTGGCCCGCTCTCGGAGGCGGGGCGCTTCTGCCGCTCCGCGACACCGTCAGCACGCTGTGGCAGGACGCCGCGTGGGGGCAGCGAGGCATCGGCATCGATGTCACGGGCCCCGCTGATCCCTTCGCCGGAGTCATCGCGGTCATCGGCACGCTGTGGGCGGGCGCACCCTCTCTCGCGATGGTGCTGCTCTGGCTTCTCGCGCTCCCTCTCGCCGTGCTCGGAGGCTGGTTCGCGGCGACGAGGATCACGGACCGCGGGGGACTGCGCATCTTCGGAGGCGTCGCGTGGGCACTCGCTCCGACGTTCCTCACCGCGCTGAACGAGGGTCGCCCCTCTGCGGTGCTCGTGCACCTGCTGCTGCCGTGGCTGTTCCACTCCGCGGTTGTCGCTCACCGCTCCTGGGGGGCCGCGGGCGCGGCATCCATCATCCTCGCGGCGACGCTCGCGTGCGCGCCCTCGCTCGCGCCCGCATTCGCCGTGCTCTGGCTGCTCGCGATCATCATCGTGCTCACGCGCGCATGGTTCCACGGGGCGGTTCGTCTGCTCTGGATGCTCGCGCCCACAGCCGCACTGTTCGTACCTCTGGTCATCTGGCAGGTGCAGAACGGAAGCGTCTGGGCGGTCTTCGCAGACCCGGGTCTCGTATGGGCCGGCCCACAGGTGACCCCTGACAGCACGGGGCGTCTGCTGCTCGCAAGCGGATTCCCGACCGGCGATCTCGCCGGCTGGACTCAGGTGCTGGACCCGACGGTGGCCATGTGGGCGCCGGTGCTGATCGCACCGGTGGCTCTGCTCGCCCTCGCGGCCGCTATCGCGCCGCGGTGGGGCGCGGGGGTCACTCTGCTCGCGGTGACGATGACAGGGCTCGCGACAGCATTCGTCGCCGTCGGAGTGTCTGTCAGCTTCGTGCACGGAACGCCCGTCGAGATCTGGCCAGGAACCGCGCTGAGCCTTGCCTGGGCCGGCCTCGTCGGCGGTGCGCTGGTCACCCTAGATACCGCCATCACGATGCCGCGGCTTCGAGTCATCGCCGTCACCATCGCCGGCCTGTGCCTTGCGATCTGCGCCGTACCGGCGCTGACCGCGCTGCACACCGACCGGTCCGCGCTGACCAACGGGCCGCAGAGCACACTTCCCGCGTACGTCGCGGCAGAAGCCAGAGGCGACCAGCCGGTCTCCACCCTTGTTCTCACGCCGTTGAACGATGGCGCTCTTGCCGTAGACGTGGTCTGGGGGCCGAGCGCGACGCTCGGCGCGCAAACGACGATGCTCAGCACCGCCACTGAGCCGCAGGGCGTCGACCTCAGCGCCCTTTCCGTCGACCTCCTTTCGGCACGCACTTTCAATGCGCCCGCTGAGCTCGCCCAGTACGGCATCGCCTACGTGCTCCTCGATCAGGTCGACGGCGACGAGTCGGATGCTGCCAGAGCGTTCCGCGTCGAAGCGGTCACCGCGCTCGACCAGCGAGCGGGCTTCGTGAAGGTGGGCGAGACCGACAAGGGCGTGCTGTGGCGCCTGGATGCCGAACCCGCAGAGCGCCAGGGCCTCACACTCGCCGAGGCGGGTACGGCGAGCACGATCACGGCGATCCAGCTCATCGTGCTGTTCGCCGCGTTGCTGCTGGCGGTTCCGACCCGCGCGTCGCGTCGGGCCGCCAGGGCCCAGTCCCGCATCGTGGGGCGTTCGCCCGAAGAGCCGCTGGTGCTGCCGCACCGCAGTGAGGACGACTTCCTGCACGGTGAGGACGACGTGCAGTTCGAAGAGCCTGCCCCGGCGGAGCTAGACGAGGTCGACACGCTCGAAGAGCCTGAGGTTGAAGAGCCGGAAGAGACCGAAGAGGGCGACGTCGTTGAAGAGGGCGACGCGCCTGACGAGGCCGAGACGCCCGAAGAGCCCGAAGAGCCCGAAGAGCCCGACGGAACCGAGGAGGAGCGATGATTCGCAACCGAGCGATCAGAGTCGCCGCTACCGGTGCACGCCTCCTCATCGGTGCGGCGATCGCCGTCGGATGCGTTGTCGCCGTCGTCGCAGCGGTCGCGCTGCCGTGGCCAGGTGTCGCCGCCGAACCCGCACAGGTGGCTGTCACGCCCACTGCAGGGGATGCGACTCTGGTCTGCGCAGGATCGTTCCGTGCGGTGGGCCGTAATGCCTTGGATGCTGCGCAGCAGATGCCGGCCGGCACTCCGGATCTGACCGTCGACAGTAGCGGAGAGCGTACAGAATCGACGCTCGAGGTGCCGGAACTGAGCGACACCCCAGGTCCTCAGCGGTTCATTGCCAGCGCCGAACAGGGCGGCGCACCGCTTCTCGCTGCAGCCGAAGCGATCACGCTCGCCTCGGACGATCTCACCGGGCTTGCCGGGGCCGCGTGCCGCGAGGCGCGCACCGAATCGTGGTTGGTCGGTGGCTCCGTCGAGACCGGCACCAACGATCTCATCGTGCTCAGTAACCCGGGTGATGTGACCGCGACTGCGACGATGACCGTGTTCGGTCTCGCGCAGACGTCGACCACTCAGCTCGTTCCCGCCGGAACCCAGATCTCGGTGCCGCTCTCATCGATTGCTGCGGGCACGCAGGATCCGGTCGTGCGCATCACCGCAGCCGGTGCCCCGCTGCGCGCGACGCTGCAGTCCTCGCTCATCCGCACCCTCGACCCGTCCGGCATCGACCTGCAGGACAGCGCCGGTCCGCCGAGCAGCACGGTCGTCTTCGCCGGCGTCCAGGTGCTCGCCAAGAGCGCCGACACCCCGCTCACCGTGCTGCGGCTGCTGGCAACAGACCAGGCCACTCAGGCTCGCGTCACGGTGCGCGCTCAGGGCGCGGCGGTGCAGAGCCAGACGGTTCCGCTGGAAGCGGGAACTCCTACCGAGGTGAACCTCGACGGACTCGAACCCGGCGTCTACAGCGTCGAGATCGAAGGTGACGCACCGATGGCCGGAGCCATTCGTCAGGCGGCACGTGCAGGTGCAGGCAGCGATTTCGCGTGGATGACGCCGGCACCAGACATTCACGGTGAGACGTACGTGGCAATTCCGGGTGCCGCGGGCTCGCGCGTCCACCTGGTCAACTCAGGCACTGCGGATGCGACGGTCGTTCTGGCACCAGCATCCGACACCGACAGCGGGGAAGAGATCAGCATCCCCGCCGGTGGTGACGCTCTGGTCGAGGTCGATGCGGACTCTGTCTACTCGCTCGCATCCGACGAGACGATTCACGCAGCGGTCATCCTTGCAGCGGCCGATAACGCGCTGGCCGGGTGGCCGGTGTGGGCGGGCGCTGCCGCACAGGAGCCGGTCACCGTCTACCCCTGACCCTTCGACAGGCTCAGGGACCGACAGTTTTTCCGCTCGCTGAGCTTGTCGAAGCGTCGGTCCCTTCGACAGGCTCAGGGATCGGCAGGCTGCTGCCTGTTCTTCGCAAGCCGAGGCAGCTCGTCACTGCGTTCAGCTATCAATGCGGTCTTCTTCCTGCGCGACCATCCTTGCACTTGCTTTTCGCGGTAATACGCCTCGTCCACGCGGTCGAACTCCTCGGCGTACCGCAGCACCACCGGCCTGCGTTTGCGCGTGTACGCGGCGGCTTTCTCGTCGACATTGTTGTGTTCCCAGACACGGGCAACCACGTCGGAGAAGGCCGTACTACCTGTGTAATACGATCCGTCCGAGCACTCGAGAATGTACATCCACGCCATCGCTAAAGTGTTGTCGGATCGAGCGTGTAAGACGCCGCTTCCGACCGATCTGTGGAGAACTCGCTCGGGACGACCCTTCGACTGCCTCAGGGATCGACTGGCTCAGAGGGGTCGTCGGCTTTCCGCTCGCTGAGCTTGTCGAAGCGTCGGTCCCCTTCGACAGGCTCAGGGGTCGACAGGCTCAGGGATCGACTGGCTCAGGGATCGACAGGCTCAGGGTTGTCGTCCGCGTTTCCGCTCGCTGAGCTTGTCGAAGCGTCGGTCCCCTTCGACAGGCTCAGGGGTCGACAGGCTCAGGGATCGACAGGCTCAGTACCAACAGGCTCAGCTACCGGTACCAGCAGGCTCAGGAGTCGTTGGGTCCGAATTCCCACGGATCCCGACCGACGTACTCTGCTGCGGCGCGGAAGACGGCGCTCTCGATGGCGATCCGCCGGTGGATGTCATCGTCGTGACCGGGAGGCATCAGACGTTCGATGGGAATGCGGAACAGCACGATGCGTCTGCCCTCGCGGTCGATGTGCCAGCGCGGGATGCCGCCGTCATCGGCGTGCAGCGGCAGTGCACCGATCTCGAAGCGAACTTCCTGCAGCTCTGGCCACGTGCCGCGCAGGAAGTCCACCGCGGTGCCGATCGTGACATCGAACCGGTCTATGCGGCCTTCCAATGGCGGCAGCGGAGGCCGAACGACTTCACTGCGCCCCAACCGCCCATGCCGTCCGTGACGTGCTCCGCGGCGAGGCGCGGCGGCGCTTTCTGTACGGCGACGAGGCATGTCCAAAGTCTAGGCTGTTGCGCGCGGCATCCGGGTCTGTGCGCACCGCAGCCGTAGGGTGAACGAGATGAACGCAAGACTCTGCTCGAAGGTCGCCTGTGCGCGCGAGGCGGTCGCCACGCTCACATTCGATTACGGCGATCAGATGGCGGCTCTCGGGCCCCTCGGCGCCGCGGGAGACCCGCACGCGCATGATCTGTGCGCTCAGCACGCGGAGAGGCTCTCCGTCCCCAGCGGATGGGTCGTCGTCAGGCACGAGGCGCTTCGCGCTTAGCGATCGTTTCGCGCCTAGTGGTCGCTTCGCGCCTAGCGATCCCTGGGCCGGTCGAAGGGCTAGACGCCGACGCGTCGCCCGGTCAGCTTCTCTGTCCTGGCATCCGCGATCGCGAGTGCCCGGCGCTCCCGCTCGCGACGCAGCACTGTGATCGCGATCAGCAGCTGCTCCGGGTGGGCTGCCGGCTGGGGCGAAACATACGCGGAAGACTCTGCGACCAGGTCCTGCGCGACGCGGGCGCGCGCCGACGGTGACATCTTCTCGGCGTGCTGCAGGAACTGCGAGATTCGCCGGGCCAGGCGATCCGGCATCCGAGCGACGTCGGCGATCTGCGCCCAGCCCGCGAGCGCGGGCGGGAGCACCGGGGCCAGCGGCAGAAGCTTCGGCGTCCGTACGCGCTGGCTGTAGGTACCCGCCACGAGGTCTCCCAGACGCTGCGAGCGGGCGGTGAAGGCCCCGGAGAGGATCGCGACGGCTCCGAAGGTCATGTAGATCTCGAGCACCCCGATGAGCGCACGGATGAACGCGTGTCGGAAGCCGGCCGCGCCTCCGTCGAGACGGACGATTCGCCCGCCGACAGCGAGCTTGCCGAGACTGCGGCCGCGCAGGGCGACCTCCATGACGATCGGCACGATCACGAAGCAGACGACCAGCGCCGTGATGTTGAGGATGCCGTCGATCGACGAGTCGATGACGCCCACCCCGAGCAGCCAGATCCGCAGCCAGAGGAACAGCGCGAAAAGGACCCAGCCGACAGCCATGTCGATCAGGGCTCCCAGCGCGCGCATGAAGAACCCGAGCGGCTGCACATCGATGGCGACCGCTTCTCCCGAGAGAACCTCGTCGGCGGTGTCGATCGGCGTGGACATGAGTACAGTAAATCAGGTGGATGCTGATGCTCTGGCCGATGCGCGCCGCACGGAGTGGGAACGACTGGACGAACTCAGTCGTGCGCGCCTGGACGGCGAAGGCGTCGATGAGCTGATTCTGCGGTATCGCGCAGCATCCGCTGATCTTGCCGAATTGAAGACCTCGGTCGGTGACTCGCCCCAGGGGGCGTATGTCTCCTCAGTGCTGTCGAAGGCGCGTCTGCGGCTGACCGGCACTTCCGACAGCATCCTCACTCAGGTCGCGCGATTCTTCGCAGATCAGCTTCCCGCAGCTCTTTACCGCCTGCGCTGGACGACTCTCGTCGTGGCTGTGGTGTTCATCGCCATCGTCGTGGGAGTGGGCGCATGGCTCTCGAGCGACCCGGCGCTGGTCGCAGCGCTCGGACCCGCCGACTTCCTCGAGCAGTATGCCGAAGAGAGCTTCACCGAGTATTACACCGAGAATCCTGCCGCCGTCTTCGCGGGGATGGTCTGGACGAACAACGCGTGGATCGCCGCGCAGTGCGTTCTGTTCGGCGTCACCGGGATCTGGCCGGTCTACGTCATCGTGCAGAACGCCTTCGGGCTCGGCGTATCCGCCGCAGTCATGGCCGTGCACGACCGGCTCGACGTCATGGTGCTGTACATCCTCCCGCACGGGATGCTCGAGATGACGAGCATCTTCGTCGCTGCTGCTGCCGGGCTCCACCTCTTCTGGGCGTGGGTTGCCCCCGGCAACCGCACACGCGGCGCGGCGCTGGCGCAGGAGGGCAGGGCGCTGGCGACGGTCGCGATCGGACTCGTGTTCGCGCTGTTCCTCTCGGGCCTTGTCGAAGGATTCGTGACCGGATGGTCGCTGCCGTGGCCGATCAAAATCGGGATCGGAGCCGCGGCTCTCGCGGTCTTCCTCGTTTACATGCTTCTTGTCGGACGCCGGGCATACGAACGCGGTGAGCGCGGGGATCTGCTCGAGTATGAAGCAGGCACCCCGCAGCTCACCGCGGGGTGATCGTCAGGCCGATCCCTGAGCTTGTCGAAGGGTCGGGTGCTTGGCCGTGCCGTCGAGCAGCGTCTTGTACGCGAAGCCTGCGATCAGCGCGCCCACGATCGGGAACACGAGGAAGACCCACAGCTGCGAGAGTGGGCCTAGGCCACCGTAGATCGCCGCGGCGATCGAGCGGGCCGGGTTCACAGAGGTGTTGTCCACCGGGATAGAGATGAGGTGGATCAGCGTCAGCGTGAGACCGATCGCGAGGCCGGCGAACGGGGTCGGGCGTAGCTTGTGCGTGGTTCCCAGAATCACGAACAGGAACACCGCGGTCAGGACGACCTCGATGATGATCGCTGCCCACATGCCGAAACCGCTGGGCGAGTGCGCGCCCCAGCCGTTGCTGGCGAATCCGGCATCCTGAGCGCGGGTAAGCCAGCCGTCCGGGCCGAACAGTCCGATCAGCACCAGGATCGTCGACGCGATCACACCACCGACGATCTGGGCGATGATGTAGCCGGGGACATCGCGCCAGGGGAGGCGGCCGGCTGCCGCGAGGCCGATGCTGACGGCAGGGTTGAAGTGGCCGCCGGAGATCGGTCCGAAGGCGTAGACACCGACGACGACGGTGAGACCGAACGCGAGTGCGACGGCGACGTAGACGGCTGAACCTGAACCGGGGTCGGTGAAGTGGTTGGATGCGAACAGAGCGGTGCCGACACCGCCGAGCACCAACAGGAAAGTGCCGATGGCCTCTGCAGTGAGTTTGGCACCGGTGGAAGGCGTAGGAAGCTCTGCTTCGGCGAGCGATTCGCTCATGGGATTCCCTCTCGTCGGTTCGATCGAAAGATCGAATTCACCGCACATGCTAGCGGGGTCGGATGCCGAAGCATCCGACCCCGCGCAGGAATCTGTGAATCAGCTGATTATTCGCCGACTCCGACCGGCTCTTCGTCGTTTCCGCCACCTGCGGCGACCAGAGCACGGACGTCTTCGGCGACCTTCGGGTCGACCTGGCCCCAGTACCAGAAGAAGCGCTCCTGGATTGCGGGAACCGTCAGCGCGTCGTACTGGCCGGCGAGCGTCTCAATGAAGCGCTGGCGCTCCTCGGCGTTGAAGACATCATTGATCAGCGTGCGTGCCTGACCGAAGTCATCGTCCTCGGAGTGCAGGGTCGCAGCGGAGCGGATCAGCGCGCCGTCCGACTCCCAGCTCGCCTCGACGCCACGCGCCGGGTCAGCCTGCGGGCCACCGGCAGCGCCGTACGAGTTCGGGGTGTAGACCCGGTGCTCGGCGGTGTTGTAGTGGTACTGCATGTTGCCCTCGTGCATGTAGTTGCTCGTGTGGGCGGCGTGCGGCTGGTTGACCGGCAGCTGGTTGTAGTTCGTGCCGATGCGGTAGCGCTGTGCATCAGGGTAGGAGAACACGCGGGCCATGAGCATCTTGTCGGGCGAGATGCCGGTGCCTGGGACCTGGTTGCCGGGCGAGAAGGCGGCCTGCTCGATCTCGGCGAAGAAGTTCTGTGGGTTACGGTTCAGCGTGAACGTGCCCACCTTGATGCGCGGGTAGTCCTTCTTCGACCAGATCTTGGTCAGGTCGAAGGGGTTGAAGCGGTAGTCCTTGGCCTCGTCGTACGGCATGACCTGCACGTAGACGTCCCACGACGGGTTCTCGCCGCGCTCGATGGCCTCGTACAGGTCGCGACGGTAGTAGTCGGCATCCTGACCGGCGATGCGCTCTGCCTCATCGGCGAACATGGGCTCGACGCCCTGCTGGCTGAGGAAGTGGTACTGCACCCAGAAGCGCTCACCCGCGGCGTTGACCCACTGGTAGGTGTGCGAGCCGTAGCCGTTCATGTGACGCCACGAGCGGGGCAGGCCGCGGTCGCCCATGACGTAGGTGACCTGGTGGGCCGACTCAGGCGAGAGCGTCCAGAAGTCCCACTGCATGTCGGCATCGCGCAGGGCCGAGCCCGTGAGGCGCTTTTGCGAGTGGATGAAGTCCGGGAACTTGATGCCATCGCGCAGGAAGAACGTCGGGGTGTTGTTGCCGACGATGTCGAGGTTGCCCTCGGTCGTGTAGAAGCGCAGCGAGAATCCGCGGACGTCGCGCCAGGTGTCGGGGGAGCCCTGCTCGCCGGCGACCGACGAGAAGCGGATCAGCGTCTCGCTCTTCGCGCCGGGCTGGAAGACGGCCGCGCGCGTGTACTGCGAGACGTCTTCGGTGACGACGAACTCACCAAATGCGCCGCCGCCCTTGGCGTGCGGGTTGCGCTCCGGCACACGCTCGCGGTTGAACGAGGCGAGCTTCTCGACCAGGTAACGGTCGTGCAGGGCCGTGGTGCCGTCGGGTCCGCCGGTCAGCGAGTGTGCGTCGCTGGCAACGGGCGTGCCGGTCTGGGTGGTCGTGAAAGTCTTGTCAGTCATTCACTTGTTCCTTTCGCAATCGGAGCAGATGGCTCGGTAGGTCACAGAGGCTTCGATGATCCGCATCCCATGGTCGTGGGACGGATGCAGGCAGGGGGCTTCGCCGACAGCGCACGCGACGTCTTCGACGCGGCCGCACTCGACGCACTGCAGATGGTGGTGGTTGTCGAACTCGTGCTGCACTTCGTAGAGTGCGCTCGCCGCGTCAGGGAGGCTTACCCGGCGCACGATGCCGGCATCGGTGAGATCACCCAGGATGCCGTGCACCGTGGGGAGTGCCACGCCGCTGAGCTTCTCGCGGAGACCGGAGTAGACGGTGTCTGCCGACGCGTGCGGGCGGGCGGTGAGTGCGTCAAGGACAGCGACTCGTTGCACGGTGACTCGAAGACCGGCGGCGCGCAAGCGCTCGGGTGCTTCGAGAGTGTCCATGCCCCCAGGATATCGTTCTTCTGAATCATTCGCAATAATGAATCACTCAGGTTTACCAGCTGTTCAGGTCTTCACTCCCACCGCTCAGGTCGCGAATTGTGCCGCTTTCGCGCGCCCAGAGCGACGTTTATCGCGACCTGAACGACGGGCGGATGCCGAGAGCGCTGCGGATGCGGCGGAGCAGCTCCTCCGGCTGTGAGTAGAGAGCGCTGGTCACTTCGATCACCGTCCAGCCTGCGGCACGCAGTGCGGCGATTCGCTCGACATCTTTGGCGTAGTTCGCCGCATGGATGAGCCCGTGATACTCGATGGCGAGTTTCAGGTCGGGGTAGGTGAGGTCGAAGCATCCGAGGAATCTACCGTGATCGTCGTAGATGTCCTGGTTGAGTGCGGGTTCGGGAAGGCCAGCGCGCAAGATGAGGCATCGCAGTTTCGACTCGCGGGGCGACCACGAGTCCTCGCGGATGAGATCGACCGCCTCACGCAGGCGACGGATGCCTCGGCGCCGGACTCCTGCGATCCGTTCCCGCAGTTCGCTGACTGTCGTCATCGCCGGTGTCCCGACGCCCGGTCTCCCGTACCCGGGACGCCAAACCCGACACAAGTAGTCTCCGAGCGCGACCAGGTCGGGAACGCTCCATGCACCGAGCTGGGCCCACGCGGTCGCGGGGTCTGCGACCAAACATCCGTCGATGTCGACGATTCGGGTAGTGCGCGGATCGGCGCGGTGGGCACGGACCCCTTCCGTGCGGACGAGCGGTCCGGGCCCGAACGTACTCACATGAACCGGAAGCGAGCGGCCATCGACGACTTCGCCGTCATCGAGCACCAGCGGGAGCGGACCACCATGGATTGCCACCGCAGTCTCGTGACTGAAGAACTGGTGCGGCCGCATTCGCGGCGCGTAAACAGCGGACTGCAACCGGCGCTCGGCCGATTGGAGTCCGAAGACATCGAGATCGTCGTGATCGATCGGTGGCTGCGGGCGACTGCGGACACCGTGAAAGGGAGCATCCAGATCGGTGCGGCGCAAGCGACTTCGGCTCGCGCCGGCATCTTCAGCATCCTGGATCGTGAACGCCGTCGCGAGCGTCTCGGGAAGCGGGCCTGGTGTGCGCATCGCTCCACCGTGCCAGCGCTTCGGTCACGGCGCTGGCGCTTTCCACAGGTCGCGCGCCGCGTCTGAGGCAGTGTCTCTCTCGCTCAGGTCGCGAATTGCGCCGCTTTCGCGCGGCCAGAGCGGCGTAATTCGCGATCTGGACGGGGACTGTTGCCCTCGGGAGGCTGCTGCGCGTGACCGTGACCGAGACCGGGCGGCGACCGGGGCTGCGCAGACGCGAGTTATCCACACGCGCGGTGCGGACGAGTGGCTGGGTCGCGAAATGTGCCGCTTTCGCGCGGTCAGAGCGGCGTTTATCGCGACCTGAGCGACGGATGACCGCGGATGCTGCGGACGGGGATGCTGCGCGACCGAACGACCGGCGCCGCAGGGCGGCACGGCAGTCAGAGCCGCCCTGCGGCCTTGAGCTCGAGGTACCGGTCTGCGATCTTGGGCGGGAGGGCCTCCGGGTCGGCGGTGATTGCCTCTCCGCCCGCGCGACGAATGGCATCGGCGACGTTCTCGGCGTCTCGCAGCGTGCGCTCGGCAGCCGCTGCCAGATAGATGTCCTCGCGGGAGTCCCGCGCGGTCGCAAGCGAACCCACCGCGTCATCGGTCACCGAGCCCACCAGGATCGTGGTCGCACGCGATGCATTCGGGAAGGCGCCGAGGAAGCTGCGGGCGGACTCGGCCGCGTCCTGCGCGGTGAGCACGACGATCAGTGAAGGACGCGTCGTCAGCGTGCGGATCTCGGCGAACGCCCCACCCCAGTCGGTGTCGACGAGCCGTGCGTGAACAGGCGCCATCGCATCGGTGATCGCCTGGAGGAGTCCTGGACCATCGATACCCGTGACCCGGCCGCGCACCACGCGGTCGTACATCAGCAGGTGCACGTGGTCTCCCGCTCGTGCCGCGAGCGCTGCGAGCAGGAGTGACGCCTCAAGCGCGGCATCCAGACGCGTGCCATCGCCCACCCGGGCCGCTGCGGTGCGACCGGTGTCGATGAGGATCACCACATGCCGGTCGCGCTCTGGTCGCCACGTCCGAAGCATCGTCGTGCCGGCCCGTGCCGTCGCGCGCCAGTCGATCGATCGCACGTCATCGCCGCGCACGTACTCGCGCAGCGAGTCGAACTCCGTGCCCTGGCCACGCACCTGGATGCTGGTGTTCCCATCCAGCTCCCGCAGCCGGGCGAGCCGGGATGGCAGGTGCTTGCGCGATGTGAAAGCCGGCAGCACACGCAGTGCACCGCGCACATCGTGCCGTGCCTGCCGTCCGCCCAGACCGAGCGGTCCGCGCGAGCGGATGAAGACGAACTCACTCGTCAGCTCACCGCGGCGACGGGGGAGCAGTGGAACCGTCACCCGCCGGCGCTCACCGGCAGGCGCCACGACGCTCAGCTGGTCAGAGCTCGCGCCCGCCGTCGGCTGCCAGGCATCCCGCACGAGCGCGTGGAGTGTGCGCGGCCCGTGATTATGCAGCGCGACGCTCGCCTCAACGCGCTCGTCGATTCGCGCTCGCGGGGGCACCTGGCGACTGACCGAAACCGTCCGCGCGCTCGCCGCACGCCACACATCGATACCGAGCAGAGCGCAGGCCAGCACGAGCCATCCGCCCACGCCAGCCCACACCGGTATCCCCGCCATCGCGAGTGTGACGACGGGTATGACCCCTATCCCGATGGCGAGGGCGAAACGCGAGGTGATGAACACTTAGATCGGCACCCGTGTCTGCTGGATCACGCTGGCGAGCACGGCGTCTGCCGATACGCCTTCCATCTCGGCGTCCGGGCGAAGCTGCAGGCGGTGACGCCACACGGGCACCAGCATCGTCTGCACGTGATCGGGAGTCACTGCGGTCGAACCGTTCAGCCACGCCCAGGCCTTCGCCGCGGCCAACAGCGCAGTCGATGCGCGAGGGCTCGCGCCGAGCAGCACAGAGGGCGACTGGCGGGTGGCGCGGGCGAGATCGACGACGTAGCCGAGCACTTCGTCGGTGACCTCGACGCGGGATGCGGCATCCTGGGCCGCACGGATCTCCTCAGCCGTCACCGCAGCCTCGATGCCGGTGAGCGCGCGCGGCGAGAACCCGCCGGCATGCAGTCGCAGCACGTTGACCTCGGCGTCGCGCTCGGGCATTCCGACGACGAGCTTCATGAGGAAGCGGTCCAGCTGCGCCTCGGGCAGCGAGTACGTGCCCTCGTGCTCGATCGGGTTCTGGGTGGCTGCAACGAGGAAAGGATCCGGAAGATCGCGGCTGACGCCATCGGCTGAGATCTGTCGCTCCTCCATAGCCTCGAGAAGAGCCGCCTGCGTCTTCGGAGGGGTGCGGTTGATCTCATCCGCCAGCAGGATGTTCGTGAACACCGGCCCCTGACGGAACTCGAACTCACCCGTGCGCGCGTCGTACACGAGAGATCCGGTGACATCTCCCGGCATCAGGTCGGGGGTGAACTGCACGCGCTTGGTGTCGAGGCCCAGCGCGCGCGCGAACGAGCGCACCACGAGAGTCTTCGCGACACCGGGCACACCCTCCAACAGCACGTGCCCGCGCGAGAGCAGGCACACGAGCAGTCCGGTGATCGTCCCGGCCTGCCCGATGACGGCCTTATCGACCTCAGTGCGCACGCGATGCATGGCCTGGCGCAGAGCATCCTCGTCGAAGGCGTTCGGGGTGGTGTCGGTCACGGTGTGTTCCTTTCCACATGCACGGCAGTATCGACCGCCGTCTCGAGTTCAGCGAGCCGGCGGGCGCTATCGACAAGCTCGGAGTCATTCTGCGGCAGGGGGCCTGCGAGCAGCTGATAGAGAGAACCGCGCGGTATGCGCAGCCGATCGGATGCCGCATCGGCGACTTCTTCGGGGGTGGACCGAGCCGTCAGACCGAGGCGTGCGGCGAGGCGGCGCAGCGAGCCTTCGCGAAGGGCCGCGGCTGCGTGCGAGGAATCGCCGGCCTTCGCGGTGAGCCGCGCGCGGCCGTGCATGGTCTCGGAAGCGCGAACTGTGACGGGCAGGGTCTCGGTGACGAGCGGACCGAATCGCTGTCCACGGGCGATCCCGGCGACGATTCCCGCGAGCAGAAGAAGCAGGATCGCGGGAGTCACCCATTCGGGTGTGAGAGTCGCCAGAGTGTCGGAGGACTGGGCCTCGATATCGGTGTCGGCGAACGAGGGCACGTACCAGACAACGCGCTCGGTCTGCCCGAGCAGCGCGAGACCGAGGGCCGCATTCCCGTTCTCGGCGAGGTGCTCATTGCCCAGCAGCCAGGCTCCCTCGAGCAGCGCTGTGCGCGTGCCGTCGCGGTCCGAGATGAGCAGCCCCGCAGCCCCGTCCTCGTCGAAGCATCCGGTGACGCCGTCTGCGGGCGAGAAGAATCGATCCGGCTGCACGGAGCCGACATCGACGAGTTCCGGAACGTCGCATCCGGCGGGCAGAGCCCCGGATGCGGGCGGGGAGGTGTTCTTGCCGAGGTCGAGCAGCCGCAGCAAGCGCGAGGAGCTCGAGAGGAAGACCGTGCGGTTCGATGGCTCGATCAGCGCGCGCACCGCCTCGTCCGAGAGCGTGTACGGATCGGACATCACGAGAGTGGTATCGCCATCGACGGCTGCGATCGCATCGGCACGGGTGCGGGAGACCGTGATCTCGACACCCTGGTCGCGCAGGATCTCAGCGAGAGCGAGCGTGCCCGAGCCCTTCGCGCTCTCGGGATCCAGTCCGCCACGGGAGTCAGGAGCACTGAAGCTCAACGCAGCGATCAGAAGCGCGAAGACGATCACGGCCACTGCGAGAGCCAACCATCCGAGCGCCGACCGGAGCCGGCCGGGCTCGCGTACCGCGGTGCTGGTTGCGGGCTCGACGACGGTCGGCGCGCCGGTCATGCGGCAACCGCCTGTCGCGCGCGGGAGATGAGCTCATCGGTCGCCACCAACTCGCGATACGTCTGTTCAGATGCCGGATGCCGCAGATACCGCACCTCGTCGAACAGTCTGGCAGCCGACGCGAGCTCGTCCCCATGCGCGCCGAGGGCGGCGGCGGCTGCACGGGCGATCGCCTGTGCTGTCGCACCCGGGGTGGGATCGACGATGTCGCGTTCGAGCAGCCCGCGCGCCAGCGCACGGAAGCGGCGGATGATGGCGGCATCCCAATCTCCCTCGCGCGCGCTCCGGTCAGCATCCGCTCGCAGCTGTGCGGCAGAGCGATCATCGCGCTCGCCGAGGAGCTCCCCTCCGCGGCGCTTGACGCGGCGCGACGTGCGTGGTCGTCCCCACAGGATCAGCACGGTGATGAGCGCTGCCACAACAACGATGATCACGATCACGAGAGCGGTGCTGCCGACCTGCTCGCCGGCTTCCGGTGAGAACAGGTCCGAGATGAACTCCGCGACGTCCTCAGCGAGGTAGTCGAACCACGTCGGCTTGGCATCGGCATAGCGCGGGTTCTGAAGCTCCTGCTCCGCCCAGCGGCGAGCTTCGTCGCCATCCGGTGCGTAGGGATCGAGATCGAAACGGATCATGCCTCGCCGGATCCTGGCGCAGTCCACGAGCGTTGCGGGGCGGGCGCTGAGGGCGAGGGAGGCGGCGGAGGCGGCGCGGCTGCTGGCGTCTGCGGCGCCGGGTACTCCTGTGCTGCCGGGTACTGGGGGTCCCAGCCGACCGGCGGCGAAGCGTGCGTCGGCTGCGGCCGCGGGGGTGGTGCGCTGCTGACAGCACGAGCCGGATCGACGGCGAACGGATCACCCAGCTCCTCCGGCGGGGTGCCGAGGTCACGACGCTCGAGATAGCTGATGAGACTGTGGTCGAGGCCTTCGTATCGCATGCGGCAGTCGAGATAGATGAACGCGGCGGCGGCGCACTGCACGACGACGGCGACGGCCTGGAGCACGTACACCAGCAGCTGCGGGGCGACGGTGCCGATGAGCATCATCACGATGGCAGAGGTGTCGTTCATCCCGGTAGGCGAGACGACCGGAATGAAGAGAGACGAGAGCAGCGAGAGTGGAACGCTCACAACGGTGACAGCAGCGTTCATGATGACGCTGATGAGCAGGATCACCGCGAACGTATTCCAGAACCGGCCGCGGGTGAGACGCCACGAGCGCACGAGCGCTTCACGCAGAGACGCATGCTCGAGGACGAGCACAGACGGCACCAGCAGCAGCTTCGTGCTCAGCCACACCCAGAGCGGGATCGCGGCGAGCACGACCAGGATGCCGATGACGACTGTGACGGCGACGCCCTCGCCAGAGCCGCCGACACCGGCCATCACGCCGAGAGCGATGATGCCGCCGACGACGATGATGAGCACGGTGGCAGCCAGCATCTGCAAGACGCTCCAGCCGACCAGGCGCCAGAACGCCGGCCGCATGAGCTGCCACAGGCGTCTGAGCTTCGCCTTCTCGCCGAGCGCCGCGTAGCCGATGTCGGCGGCGACGACGCCCTGCATGACGGCGGTGAACGCGAGGCTGACGAAGCCCATTGCCAGCACAGTGATGGCGTTAATGGCAATGGTGCCCCACATCACGGGGAAGAAGTCCGGGTTGCTCGGAGAGAGCGATTCGAGACGGAAGAAAGTGGCCACCGCAACGCCGCCCACCACCACGAGCGTCACCACGGCGATGACGAGCTGAATGACGATCGCGAAGCCGAACAGGACCTTGGGGTTATGCCGCAGCGCGGCGAACGGCTTGCCCAGCAGTGCGCCGAACTGCAGCGGATGCAGGGGGACGAGCCCCTGCTTCACCGCGGGCGTCCAATTCTGTGCGCTCATCACGTTCCCTCCGAAGGTGCAGAACCATCGTGTCATATCCCGCAATTCCACCGATGAAGAACGCGATGGCGCTACCGTGATCAGAACGTTGTCATGAAGTACGCTGGGAAAGACCGCGTTCAGTCTTCGTCCGAAAGGCGGCGCGCTGCGTAGAAAGATGGGGCTGGGATCAGATGACCTCACGGATCCTCGTGGTCGACGATGACACCGCGCTTGCGGAGATGATCGGCATCGTGCTGCGCACAGAGGGCTTCGAGCCGGTGTTCTGCGCCGACGGCGCCAAGGCAGTCGAACAATGGCGCACCCAGCATCCCGACCTCGTTCTCCTGGACCTCATGCTTCCGGGGATGGACGGGATTGAGGTCTGCACGCGCATCCGGGCCGAATCCGGCATCCCGATCATCATGCTCACCGCGCGGGGCGACACCGCAGATGTCGTGCGCGGGCTCGAGGTCGGCGCCGACGATTACATGGTCAAGCCGTTCAATCCGAAGGAGCTGGTCGCGCGCATCCGCACGCGTCTGCGTCCGGTCACACAGGCGACGAGTGAGATCCTTCGCATCGGCGACCTGGTCGTCGATGTCGACGCACACGAGGTGCGGCGCGGCTCCACGCCGATCCCGTTGACCCCCCTCGAGTTCCAGTTGCTTGTCGCTCTGGCATCCAAACCTCAGCAGGTCTTCTCACGTGAGATGCTGCTCGAGCAGGTCTGGGGTTACCACTACAAGGCCGATACGCGGCTGGTCAACGTGCATGTCCAGCGCCTGCGGGCCAAGGTCGAACTCGACCCGGATGCGCCGAAGATCGTCATGACGGTTCGCGGCGTGGGGTACCGGGCCGGAAGCGTCAGCTAGGAGACAGGGTGATCGCGACCACTGCGACTCCCACCACCGTCGTACTGTGGCGCGACCCGCGTGGCTGGCCAGAAGCGATCGCCGATATGTGGCGACGCTCGCTCCGATTTCGCACGATCACGATCACGCTGCTGCTGACCTCACTGTCGATCTTCATCACGAGCCTGATTATGGCTCTGGTGATCCAGAACAACCTGTTCGAGTCGCGCCGCGATGAGGTGCTCTCGGATGCGCTGCGTGCGGTCGCCGAGGCGCAGAACACGCTGGACTCCGCAGAGGTCACTGATGACCCCCAGGGGCTGCGTGCACTGTGGGCCGATGTGCAGGACACGATCCCTCGCGCGTCCTCATCCACTCACGTCGCGGTGTACTCGATCGGCGACATTCCGGTGGGCACCGGTGTGCGCGGATTCACCACCGACCTGAGAGCGGATCTGCTCAGCGACGGGCTGCGTGAACGAGTCATCTCCTTCCCCGACCGGCAGTCGTGGCAGTCGGTGGCGATGCCCATGCCAGACGGGTCCATGGCCCCGGGGATCGTGGTGGGCCAGCAGCTGTTCGTGCCGGAGGTGGGGGCGTTCGCCGTATACATCGCCTACGACCTGGCAGATTCGCAGAACACGCTCCAGTTCGTGCAGAGCACGCTCTGGGCCGCGGGCCTCGTTCTCATCGCGATCATCGCCGGGATCTCCTGGGTGGTGCTGCGTCTGGTGTCCAAGCCGATCATCGAAGCGGCAGAGACCAGTGCCAGGCTGGCCTCGGGAGACCTCGAAGTGCGGCTTCCTGTTCACGGTGAAGACGAGCTGGCCACCCTTGCCCAGTCGTTCAACGCGATGGCCGACAGCATCGAGGCACAGATCAAGGAACTCGGCGAGCTCTCGCTCGTGCAGCAGCGCTTCGTCTCGGACGTCTCGCACGAGCTGCGCACACCGCTGACGACCATCCGTCTCGCCGCAGACATGCTCAACGATCAGCGGGAGCAGTTCGACCCGACGATGAACCGCACGGCCGAGCTGCTGCATACGCAGGTGCAGCGGTTCGAGACCCTCCTCAGCGACCTTCTCGAGATCAGCCGCTACGACGCGGGCTCCGTGCAGCTCGAGCTCGAGCCGACCAGCCTCGCCGAGCTCGCAGAAGACATCATCGATCAGATGGAGCCGCTCGCCGAGGAGCGCGGGTCGGAGATTCGGCTGGTCGCGCCCGGCGGATATTCACCGGTCGACATGGATCCGCGTCGTGTGCGGCGAGTGCTGCGCAATCTCGTCGGCAATGCGATCGAGCATGGAGAGGGGCATCCGGTGGTCGTCACCGTCGACAGCAACCAGTACGCGGTCGCCGTCGGCGTGCGCGACTTCGGGCTCGGGATGAAGCCCGAAGACGCCGAACGCGTCTTCGACAGGTTCTGGCGCGCCGATCCCTCGCGGCAGCGCACGATCGGGGGCACGGGCCTTGGCCTCTCGATCGCGCTGGGAGATGCGAAACTGCACGGCGGAACCCTCGGTGTGTGGTCGGAGCTCGCCATCGGGACGAACTTCGTCCTCACCGTGCCGCGTGACGGCCGAGTGCTGGAGGGGCCATCGCCGGTTTCTGTCGAGCCGCAGGAGTCGCTGGTCGACGTCGGAGGAACGACGCAGCCCATTCAGCTCACTGAACTGCGGGAGATGTACTTCACCCCGCCGACAGACAATGCCGGGGAGGACCGATCATGACTCGCACACGTCGTTCTCTCGGCCTGATGGCGCTCGCCACCCTCGTCGCGGCTCTCACCGCATGCACGAGTCTGCCGATGTCGGGAGAGGCCAATGCCGGGCTCTCGGTGGACGACGTCGATTTCGATCCTGACATCAGCCAGATCGCTGCCCGCCCCTTGGAGGGCGCGAGCCCTGAGCAGATCGTCGAAGGATTTCTGGATGCTGCGCTCACGCCCGATAACGGCTGGGCGATCGCTCGCGAGTTCCTGACTCCTCAGCTGGCGGACACCTGGCGTCCGAGCGCCGGAGTGTCGATCGATTCCGGAGCGCCCGCGCGAGAGTTCACTGCCGACATCGACGGTGAGGAGGAGACCGCGGCGAACGCGGACGTGCGCGTGGTGCTGGACCAGGTCGCTCGCATCGATGAGGCCGGCCAGTACACCGAACTGACCGGCGATGACGCGGTGGCCTCGTTCCAGGTCGAGCGCAACGATGATGGCGAGTGGCGGATCGCGGTCGCCGACGACGGGATCTTCCTGGACGCTGAGGCTTTCTCGCAGGTGTATCGGCGGTACTCGCTCCAGTATTTCGATCACAGTTGGACGCATCTCGTGCCCGACGTGCGCTGGTACCCCCGGCGGCAGACGGTCGCCACGACGCTCACGCAGGCTCTTCTCAACGGCGAGCCCAGCGAGTGGCTGGCGCCGGCCGTGCGCAGCGCGATTCCTGGAGACGTCACCCTCGCTCGCGACGCCGTGCCTATCAGCCCGGAGAAGATCGCGACTGTGGACCTCACCCCGAATGCCTCTGCGCTGGACCCGACGCAGACCGCACGGATGCGGACTCAACTCGAGGCGACGCTGCGACCGGCGGGTGTCACGGAGGTGCGGCTCACCGTCAACGGCCGTGATCTCGATGCAGGGCGGGCCACCATCGAGACGGGGCGCACGGAATCGAGCCCCATGGTCCTCACCGAGGCGCAGTTCGGTACATACATCGGTGAGGAGATCATTCCTTACGACGGCATCACCAACGAGATCGTCGAGATCGCCCCCTCTGTGCAGGCCATCGATGTCGCAGTAGACGACTCGCATGCCGCCGTGCAGCTCAAAAACGGGGAGGTCTTCACGGTGTCTGATGGCCGGGTGGACCAGCTCGATGCGAGACCGGGGCTGATAAAGCCGTCCATCGATCCCTACGGATTCACATGGTCGGTGCCGGCGTCGGCGCCCCAGGCGCTCACCGCGTGGCAGTCGGACGTGACGCCGATCACGCCAGCCGGTGCATTCCCCGATGCCTCGGCGATCTCGGCGGTCCGTGTTGCGGCGGACGGTGTGCGCCTCGCCGCCGTGATCACTGTCGGCGGGCAGCGCTGGCTCGCGCTCGCCGTGATCGTACGTGACCAGAACCAGGTGCCGGTTGAGATCGGGCCCGCGCATCCGGTGGCACAGATCGAAGGCGAAGTCATGGGGATGTCGTGGATCGGCGATGACACTCTCGGAATACTCGTGGACTCGGATGCTGCGCGTGTGATGCTGACGCAGAAGGTCGGCGGACCGGGAACGGAAGCCGCGGCGCCCGCCCAAGCAATGGCGATCTCGGGCGGACGCACATCGGTGGCCGTGCGCATTCTCGACGAGGCAGGCGTTCTCTTCGCTCAGCGAGGCACGACCTGGCAGATGAGTCTGGCCGATGTGCTCGTGCTCGGCTCGCACGCAGGGCAGTAGCCACTCCTCCTGCACAGGCGCAGCGTCTGCACAGATCACGTCGCACGGGTGATTCTGCGGTGCCTGATCACTCATGATCGACGCATGGGCGAGTGGAAGACACTGGTGGATGAGCTTGCGGCGTTCATGCTGTCGGGGAGCTGTGCGGGCTGTGACGCACCGGGAACCCTGCTGTGCGCGCAGTGCCATGGCGAGCTCGACGCGCACGTGACGGCCGCATCGACGCCCGATGGACTGGAGGTCACGGCAGCCTTCCCATTCGAGGGTGTCGCAGCCCGCTGCATCCGCCGCATCAAGGAGGACGGCGAAACCGTCCTCGCTCGTCCTCTCGGCGCGGCCGTGGCGGTGGCAGGAGAAGAGCTCCTGCGCCGGCATCCGAAAGCGGTGCTCGTGCCGGTGCCGACGAGCAGGGCCGCGTTCCGACGGCGGGGATACCGGGTGCCGGAGCTGCTGATGCATCGCGCAGGTCTCACCCCGTCGCGCCTCCTCACGCAGACCCGACGAACTCAGGATCAGCGCGAACTCGACCTCGAACAGCGACGTCAGAATGTGGCGGGCAGCATGCGTGCGCGACACGCCCGGGGTGCGCAGGAGATCCTGCTCTTCGATGATGTCGTGACCACGGGAGCAACGCTCGACGAAGGGGCGCGAGCCCTGCGAGACGCAGGATTCCGGGTGTGCGGGGCCCTCGCTCTGGCAGCGACCCCCAGACGCCGCGAGCTCTGAGCAAATTCATGGTGAATGGTTCGTGACAAGCAGAGGAACGGGGACTACGGTAGGGGGTCACAAGGCGACCACGGTCCGCCCTTGGCCGGGAGGACCGGGACAAGGAGGCAGCAATGGAAACAAGCATCGTTGGCGTCGGGGTGGGTATCACCGATCGCTTCCGAACCGTTGTCGAAGAGAAAATCGCCCGTATCCAGCAGCTCGCAGCGAAAGCGCAGCGGCTGGACGTCAAGGTCACGCACCGTGCCTATCGCGGCGGTCGCGTTCCCGATGAGACCGTGGAACTCACCCTTGTGGGCAAGGGGCCGGTCGTTCGCGCCGAGGCCGTTGACGGCGACAAGTTCGTCGCCCTCGACCAAGCCGTCGACAAGATGTCCGAGCAGTTGCGCCGCGCGAAGGAGAAGCGCGTCGATGGTCGTCACCACCCGCGCGGGGCGCACTTCGAAAAGGAAAGCGGATCGATCGAAGGGATCGATGTGCAACCCGCATCCGTCGAAGTGTTGCGCGCCGTCGCTACCGGTGCCGTTCCGATCCAGAACGACGAGGAAGAGATCTACTCGCCCGTCGTCATCCGGACCAAGAACTTCGATGCCGAGTGGATGACAGTCGAAGAGGCGGTCGACCGGATGGAGCTCGTCGGTCACGACTTCTTCCTGTTCGTCGATGCCCGCACCGATCACCCGAGCGTCGTATACCGGCGCAAGGGATGGGACTACGGTGTGATCTCACTGACCACCCAGGCCTCGCCTGAGGAGGCCGAAGCCCTCGCATCCTGATCTCGAAGAAGCGGCCCGCTCCAGTGATGGAGCGGGCCGCTTCTTCGTTCAGACTCAGTCGAAGTCGTTCAGACTCAGTCGAAGATTCCGTCCAGGATGCTGCCGATGACAAGGCCGCCCATGATGCCGCCCATGATGTCGCCGCCGCCTCCACGGCGGCCGCCGCCCCATCCGTCGCCGCCCCAGCCCTGCTGCTGCGGGCGGGCCGAGTCGATGTCGCGCTGCGCGAGCTGCAGTGCCTCTGCGGCGAGCTGGGCGACGCGACGGGATGCCGCAAGCGCCTGCTCGCGGGTCTCCTCAGGCCGGATCATCTCTGGGATGTCGATCCGAAGACGCTCTGCTTCAGCGAAGCGAGTGCGGGCATCCGCGCCGATCCAGCCGCGGTGACCGGAGATCAGGCCGCGAGCGACGCCGAGCTGGCGGTCGGCGTCATCGAGCGAATGCTGCACCTGGGCGACGCTGGGCAACGGGTTCTGTGCGCGATAGTGGGCCTTCGCAATGGCGTCATCGAGAGCAGTGTTCGCGTTGCGCAGCTGGGTCAGCTCGGCGAACGGGTCATTCCGTGCGCCCGCGGGAGACAGGGCTTCCAGCGCACGCTCCAGGTTGCTCACGGCCGTCGCGACCGCCGTGACGTTGGGAGCATTGCGCGCTGCGACGATGTCTCCGCGTGAGTCGGCCACGACTTCGGCGAGGGTGGACTCTGCGCGCAGTGCTTCGATCTCGAAGTCCTCCACGGCATCCATCAATGCGCCTGCGCGCCTGGTCGCCTCGGTCGCTGTCTCGAGCGCGAGGTTCGCCTCTTCGTTCTGGCGTGCGGCGCGGCGGCGCTCCGAAACATCGGCGCCGTGGGTGGCGAAGGAGATGAGCTGCTCGGCCTCACCGGCAGATGCGGAGATCTGCTGCATCGCGGAGTCGGAATAGCGCGTGGACAGGCGCTCGATCGCGGAACGGGTCTGTGGGATCCGTGCGGCCAGAGCTTCGGCATCCGCGCGCACCTTCGCGATGATCTGCGGCGCCTGGCGCACGCGAGAGATCGATTGCGCGAGGGCTGCGGTCTTCTCGTCGAGCAGATCCTCTGCCCAATCGCACAGCTGCACGATGCGAGCGTTGCGAGTGCGCAGCTCTTCGTCGGTGTCGGGGATCTCGTCGTGGTTGAGCTGGTGCAGCTGGAACGCTTCGCGCAGGTGCGTCCGCACCGAGTCGAGAGCGGCCTTCAGATCCTTGGTCATCGAGACGCCGAGCTCTGCCTCGGCGAAGGCGAGCTCGTCATTCGCCGTGCGAATGCGCTCGTCGGCGGCGACGAGCGCCTGCTCGGCACGGCGGGCGAGATCGGCATCCTGTGCCGCCTGCACGGCCTCTTGCTCACGTTTGCGCTTACCCCAGAAACCGGCCATGGGTTGATCCTACTTTCCGTATGCCATGTGCGGGCTGTGGGTGGTTGCAGCCGGCTGGCGCACGGTCGGATTTATCGCGCAGCCGCCCGGCTCGACGGTCGTCCGCGTTTGGGATGCTCAGTCGCGAGCTCCAGTCCCATCCCGGAGAGCGGATGCAGCGCGAGGCGCGCCTCGATGTGATCGAGCCATCGGAGCTCGGCCTCGGCGGTGAAGATCATCGAGTCCATGACGAGCGACCAGGCGAGTCCCGCTGCGTCTTCGGCGTCGCCGCCGGTATAGGTGGCGTGCTGCACGCTGTGCAGGTGCGCGAGTGACGCGCGCCGCTGTGCGTGGATGACCGCGGTGGCATCGACGCCGGGGAGGGTTGCAGCCACCGCGAGCTTGAGCGCGAGCTCGTCGCGCGTCGCCTGGGCGCGCACGACGGGGGAGGAGAGCCACTGGGCGACCTCCGCGGATCCGGCATCCGTGATCTGCCAGTACACGTGACCCTGCTCATCGGCGTCGCCGCGGTCGACGAGGCCATCGCGCTCAAGGCGCTCGAGGGTGTTGTAGATCTGGCCGACGTTCAAGGGCCATGTCGAGCCCGTACGGCGATCGAACTCCGCCCGCAGCTGATAGCCGTAGCATGGGCCCTGGTCGAGGATCGCGAGCAGGCTCTGACGAACGGACAAGAAGACCTCCTGAAGTGATTTCTCAGTAAATATATCTGCGAACGGGTATGCCAGCATCCGATCTGACGCGGTGGCGTGTCCTGTGCAGGCGACGTGCGGGTCACGGGCCGGTAACATAGCGAAGTATGCCCGGCGCCGAAGCCCGATCTGGGTGGCTGGGACCTTGACCCCACAGGGAGACTAAAAGTGGCGAATCCTCTTGAGAAGCTGCTGCGCGCAGGAGAAGGACGAATCCTCCGCAGGTTGAATCAGGTCGCCAAGGCCGTGAATGCACTCGAAGAGGACTTCGAGAAACTCACCGACGACGAGCTTCAGAACGAGACGACCGCACTGCGCGCGAGATACGACGGCGGTGAATCCCTGGACAAGCTGATGCCGGAGGCATTCGCAGCCGTGCGTGAAGCCGGCAAGCGAATTCTCGGCATGCGTGCGTATGACGTGCAGATCATGGGTGGAGCAGCCCTGCACTTCGGCAACATCGCCGAGATGAAGACCGGTGAGGGCAAGACGTTCACGGCTGTCTTCGCGATGTACCTCAACGCGATCGCCGGCAAGGGCGCGCACCTGGTCACGGTCAACGACTTCCTCGCGAGCTATCAGGCCGAGCTCATGGGGCGTGTGTACCGCGCACTCGGCATGACCACCGGAACGATCGTCTCCGGGCAGACACCGGCGGTCCGTCGCGAGCAGTACCTGTGCGACATCACCTACGGCACCAACAACGAATTCGGCTTCGATTATCTGCGCGACAACATGGCGTGGCGCAAGGAAGACCTCGTTCAGCGCGAGCACTTCTTCGTCATCGTCGATGAGGTCGACTCGATCCTCATCGACGAGGCCCGTACACCGCTGATCATCTCGGGGCCCTCGTCAGGTGAGGCCAACCGCTGGTTCACCGAGTTCGCGAAGATCGCTCGCACACTCGAGGCGGGCGAGGACTACGAGGTCGACGAGAAGAAGCGCACGATCGGTGTGCTCGAGCCCGGCATCGAGAAGGTCGAGGACTACCTCGGCATCGACAACCTCTACGAGTCCGCCAACACGCCGCTCATCTCGTTCCTCAACAACTCGATCAAGGCCCTCGCGCTGTTCAAGAAGAACACGGACTACGTCGTTATGAACGACGAGGTCATGATCGTCGATGAGCACACCGGCCGCATCCTCGTCGGCCGCCGCTACAACGAGGGCATCCACCAGGCCATCGAGGCGAAGGAAGGTGTTCCGGTCAAGGCCGAGAACCAGACCCTCGCCACGGTCACGCTGCAGAACTACTTCCGTCTTTACGAGAAGATCGGCGGAATGACGGGTACGGCTGAGACCGAAGCCGCCGAGTTCATGTCGACGTACAAGCTCGGTGTCGTGCCGATCCCGACGAACAGGCCGATGATCCGCAAGGACAAGGCCGACCTCGTGTACAAGAACGAGACGGTGAAGTTCGAGCAGGTCGTAGAGGACATCGCCGAGCGCCACGAAACCGGGCAGCCGATTCTCGTCGGCACCACCAGCGTCGAGAAGAGCGAGTACCTCTCACGCCTCCTGGCGAAGAAGGGCATCAAGCACGAGGTCCTCAACGCCAAGAACCACGCACGCGAGGCCGAGATCGTCGCTCGTGCCGGTCGCCTCGGCGCGGTCACCGTCGCCACGAACATGGCAGGTCGCGGTACCGACATCATGCTCGGCGGTAACGCGGAGTTCCTCGCGGTGCAGGAGCTCAGAGGGAGGGGCCTTGACCCCGCAGAGACGCCTGACGAGTACGAATCGGCCTGGGACGAGACGTACGAGCAGATGAAGTCAGTCGTCGCCGAAGAGAGCTCGAAGGTGATCGAAGCAGGCGGCCTCTACGTGCTCGGCACCGAGCGCCACGAGTCGCGCCGAATCGACAACCAGCTGCGCGGTCGATCGGGTCGTCAGGGTGACCCGGGTGAGAGCCGCTTCTACCTCAGCCTCACCGACGACCTGATGCGCCTCTTCCAGTCGGGTGCGGCCGAGGCGATCCTCGCGAGGACGAACTTCCCCGATGACGTTCCGATCGAGTCGGGGCTGGTCTCGCGCGCCATCCGCAGTGCGCAGTCGCAGGTCGAGTCGCGCAACGCCGAGATGCGCAAGAACGTCTTGAAGTATGACGACGTTCTCAACCGTCAGCGTGAAGCGATCTACACCGACCGCCGTCATATCCTGCAGGGCGATGACATCGCGGACCGCGTGCAGCACTTCATCGAGGACGCCATCACCGGCGTCGTCACCGACCACACCGGCGAGGGCCACACCGAGAGCTGGGACTTCGACGCGCTCTGGACAGAGCTGAAGACCCTCTTCCCGGTCAGCGTCACCATCGACGAGGTCGTGGCAGAGGCCGGTGGCCGCAAGGGCGGCATCACGACCGATGGCCTCACCCGTGAGCTGCTCTCCGACGCCAAGATCGCGTACGAGAAGCGCGAGGAGACCCTCGGCGAGGCGGCGACCCGTGAACTCGAGCGACGCGTCGTGCTGCAGGTGCTCGACCGCCGCTGGCGCGATCACCTCTACGAGATGGACTACCTCAAGGACGGCATCGGGCTTCGGGCCATGGCGCAGCGCGATCCGCTGATCGAGTATCAGCGCGAGGGCTACGCGATGTTCCAGTCGATGATGGGGCAGATCAAGGAAGAGTCAGTCGGCTACCTCTACAACCTCGAGGTCGAGGTGCGCAGTGCCGAGGACTCGCAGACGACCGAGGTCGAAGCCAAGGGGCTCGTCACCGATGGCGGCGACCAGCGCCTGGAGTACTCCGCTCCCAACGACGCCGGTGACGTCGAGGTGCGCAACGAGCGCGGTCAGGTGCAGCAGTCCGCCACTGACCGGGTTCGCAAGGCCGCCGAGGCCGCCGCAGCCTCCGGTGGCGCAGCGCCCGCACCGCAGCAGGAGGCGCCTCGAGGCGCCTTCGGCCAACGGACGGATGCTCCGGCCGCGGCACCGCAGAATCGCGAACAGCGTCGAGCTGCGGGCAAGAAGAAGAAGTAGATCTGACGTGAGAGGGCCTACCGGCGAGAGCCGGTAGGCTTTTTCAATGACTCCCATGCGCACCTTCGACCAGTCGTCGAAGCTGAAGAACGTCCTGTACGAGATTCGCGGTAAAGCGCTCGTCGAGGCGGCGCGCCTGGAAGCGGAGGGCCACAACGTCCTCAAGCTGCACACCGGTAACCCCGCGATCTTCGGTTTCGAGGCTCCGCACCAGATCGTGCACGACATGCTCGCAGCGTTGCCGACCGCGCACGGGTACAGCGACAGCAAGGGGATCATCTCTGCGCGTCGCGCCGTCGTCAGTCGGTACGAAGAGGTGCCCGGCTTCCCGCAGTTCGGGCCAGAAGACGTCTACCTCGGCAATGGTGTGTCCGAGCTCATCACTATGACGATGCAGGCATTGCTCGATGAGGGCGATGAGGTGCTCATCCCGGCTCCGGACTATCCGCTCTGGACGGCGATGACCAGTCTCGCTGGAGGCGACCCCGTGCACTACGTGTGCGATGAGGAGAGCGGTTGGAGCCCTGATCTCGAGGACATTCGCTCGAAGATCACGCCGAAGACCAAGGCGATCGTCATCATCAACCCCAACAACCCCACCGGTGCCGTGTATTCACGTGAGGTGCTGGAGGGGATCGTGCAGATCGCCAGGGAGCATCAGCTGCTGCTGCTGTCCGACGAGATCTACGACCGCATCCTCTTCGATGATGCCGTGCACATCCCGACGGCGACGCTCGCACCGGATCTGCTCTGTTTGACCTTCAACGGTCTCTCCAAGACGTATCGTGTTGCGGGCTACCGGTCTGGCTGGGTCGTGATCACCGGCCCTCAGCGTCATGCGAAGGGCTTCTTGGAGGGCATCACCCTTCTCGCCTCGACACGCTTGTGCCCGAACGTCCCCGCCCAGCACGCCGTGCAAGCAGCCCTCGGCGGTGTCCAGTCGATCGGCTCCCTCATCGCTCCGACAGGACGTCTGCATGAGCAGCGAGACATCGCGTGGAAGGGGCTCGAGTCGATCCCCGGAATCTCTTGTGTGAAGCCGCAGGGAGCACTGTACGCATTCCCGCGGCTGGATCCTGAGGTGCACCAGATCCACGACGATGAGAAGTTCGTCTACGATCTGCTGGTCGCCGAGCGGATTCTGCTCGTGCAGGGGACCGGGTTCAACTGGCCGACCCCTGATCACTTCCGTGTCGTCACGCTGCCGGAGCCGCGCGTCCTCGGCGAAGCCATCGAGCGGCTCGGGAACTTCCTCGCGAGCTATCGGCAGTAGCCCGTGTGAGCACGGGTGCCGGAGCGGGATCGAGGCGCTCTGCGAGCCTGCGCACGGCAGTGACCAGTGCGGAGCGCGGGGTGACGTCGGCCATCGTGCGACCGTGCAGCAGCGCGGCATCGGCGGCTCGCTGGTCGAAAGGCAGGAACGTGACATCGGTGATGCCGGCGAACCGTTCGAGCGAGCGGCGGATCTGACCCCGCGCATCGATGCCCAGGGGGCCGGGACGCACCTTGTTCGCGACCACGGCGATACGGGGGAGCGGGCCGACCAGATTGCGCAGTTCCGCGTGATCGCGCAGAAAGCGTGAGATCGACAGTGGGTCAGCGGCGGTGACCGCGACGATGACGTCGGCTTCTCGCAGAACGGCGGTCGTCGAGGCATGCCGGCGCGGACCGAGGAGGTCATCGGAGACCTCCTCGTAGGAATCGAACGAAGCCGCGACGTCGACCACTGTCACATCGGCCCAGTCGCGACACACGCCCAGCGTCGTCTTCATGCGATCGGCGGAGATCTCCGGCCAGCGCGAAGGACGATTGATGCCGGCGAAGACGTTGAGGCCACCGGATGCCGTCTCAACGGCCGAGGCGAGGCGACCGAGCTCTGCGGCGTCCAGGCCGCCGAACTCCGCACGGCGGCATGCGGCAGCAAGACCTGGTGCGTCGTCGCCCAGGCCGAGCAGCAGGGCGAGCGAGGGTGCCACAGTATCGGCGTCGATGAGCGCGCACTGATGTGCGGTGCGCGAGAGTTCAGTCGCGAGCTGGATCGCCACTGTGGAGCGCCCGGGGGAGCCGTGCGAGCCCCAGACCGCGATGATGCGGCGCTGCGATGCCGGGGCCGACGCCGTGGGAGCCGGAGCGTCTTCGGAGAGCGCATCCGCGATCTGCCATGCGTCGGAGTCGTCGGGCAGTGCTTCAGGCAACCCGTGTCGGCTGAGCAGTCGGGTTTCTGCTGCGCCGAGGGTGACGATGCGTACGCCAGCCATGTCGCAGGCGGCGATGAGGTCGCCGCTGAGGGCCGCTCGAGTCGCGGGAAGGATGATGGCATCAGCACGAGTGAGCAGCGCGCTGGGCACCTCTCCGGGAGTCGCGATTCCGACGACCTCGATTCCGGTGCGCTCCAGATCTGCGGCGATCTCGGATGCGCGCGGCTCGGGGAGCGCGATCAGCGCGGAGGTCATGACCCGGATCCTCGCGGTACGACCGACAGCGCCGCACCATCGGTGACGGCCGCCAGGACCTCGGCGATATCGGCGCGGTCGATGACGACCTCGACAGCGGCGCTTCGCTGTGCCAGCATGCCGTCGCTGTCTGGCACCGACGCGACGACGGCGTCGGCTGCGAGGATGCGCGGTGCGTCGAACTCATCGGTATCGCCCATCACCGGCGAGTACCAGAGCTCCACCGGCGTGCCGACGCCGATGTGCTCGGGGAGGCCGATGCTGCTCTCGATGACGATGTTGGTCGTGCGACTGCTCTGCGCATCAGCCGTCGCCACCGCTGGCAGCAGCTCGCCGGAGCCCACCGTGCGCGATGCGATCAGCCCGGCCTCGAGGTCTTGCGGAGCCATGTACTCCTTGGCCGCTGCGCCGAGGCTGACCTCGACGACGCGGAAATCGTCTGAGGTGAGGGGTGCACCCTCTACGACGGTGCGGTTCGCCTGCAGCACGGGGGTCGTATCGCGTGCCGTCGATACGACCAGCCAGACTCCGACGATGGAAAGGATGACCAGCGCGATACCGATGAGGAACCGGATATCACTCCAGAAAGCGTGCCGGGCACGCGGATGCGTCGTCATGAACACATCGTCACAGAATCTGTGGAAACGGCTCAGAAGTTATCCACAGGGTCGCGGGGCGGTATAAGCGGACGACTGCGGGAGGCCACAATGGGTACATGGCCGATTCGCCCGCATCTGCTCCTCGATTCCTCGCGCCCGCGCAGGTTGCCGAGCTGCTCGACATCGAGTTGGACGAGGTCATGTCGCTTGTCGTCGAGGGACGACTGCGCGGCGCTCGACTCGGTTCTCCTGCGCGCTGGCGGGTAGAAGAGGCGAGCATCGCCGACTACCTCGCGGAGCAGACCGAAGATGCCAGACGGACTGCTCTGTGGCACCAGGCCGATGATGCGAGCTTCCCCGAGGTGTGGGGACACCAGCCGCGCTCCTAGAACGTCGCGCTCGAGGTTCGCAGCCACGTCACCGCGCTGAACGGCACCAGCCGGAACGCCCGCACGGCGTGAGCGTGCCGGGCCTGGCCCGCATCATGCACGGCGAGGTCGAGATGGTCTTCACCAGCCCGATCAATCGTGCCGTGCACCGTCTCTCCGTCGGTCAGGCCGATCCGAAGCGCCAGCCGGCGCCGAGCGAGATCTCGCAGGAGAAACCCGAGCGTCATGCGATCACGGATGCCGTCTGGTGCGACTGCGCGGTCATCGAGTGTGTCGAGAATCGCGCCGTGATGAGTCTCGATGCTCGAGACCGCGTGCAGAGGAACGATGAGTGCGCTGGGGGAGTCGACGGTCTGCACCGCCAGCCAGTCCGCCCCCATCGCGCGAAGGCGTCCGGAGCAGCGCTCGCCCCCTGCGATGTACAGGGTGAGGGGAGCGTCGGTCTGGTGCAGCATCCGCACACGAGCGCGGAGGGTCAGCTTCGCGATGCGCAGCCGTTCGGCTTCGGCATCCAAAGCGGCGCGCTCGGCCTCCCATTCGCCGGCGAGCTGGCCCTCGAGGTCTTCGAACAGTCGATCCCAATGCACATGACGAGCGTAAAGGACGGCGCGGGGGCCTCTACGGGTTATCCACATCTTTCGTGATCACCCCCACGCGGAGGACCTGACGCGTGCTCTACTGGCATGCGTTCCAGACCGAGAGTGATCACGATGATGCTTCAAGAGTATTTTGCCCCGCAGCCGACATCGACGTCTGCCCTGCCGAGCCCCACTCCGTTGATCCGGAGCCTCACCCAGGGTGTTCTCGAAGTATTCGCCGGCGTCCGTGAGATCGATCAGTTGGCACGCTGGTTCAGCGAGGAAGCATTCCGCAAGCTCGGCGCTCGCGCCAACCTCGCGGCTCGGGCGCGCAGTGCGCGCGGCACGGCACCGGTGCGACCTGTGTTCGAGATCCTCTCGATCCGCGAGACGGTGCCCGCCGACGGAATCGTCGAGGCTGTCGTCATCGTCGCCGGTCCCGGCCGAACGCGCGCAGTGGCGATTCGCCTCGAAGGGCTGGATCGCCGTTGGCGCGCCACGTCGTTCGCTGTGCTGTAGCGGTGCGTGTGCTGAGTAGGCTTGAAGGGTGTCAACCCTCAGTGATCTCGTCCATGCCCAGGGCTGCTTGACCGACGATGACGTCGAATGGCTCCACCGTCTCACCGGTGACGGTCAGCTTCTCGCCGATCTGGCTTCTGCTGACATCGTCATCTGGGCAGCGACGAACGATGGTTCTTTCGTTGCGGTCGCTCACACGCGCCCCAGCGGCGCCGCCACCCTGTTCTACCGCGACATCGTCGGTGAGCGGGTGCGCCCGCAGTGGCGCACCCAGGTCCAGGGCGCTTTCGATGCCGCCGAGATCGTCGATTCCTCGTCTCCGGACTGGTTCGAAGAGACACCGACACGGGTGCGGGCCGTGCCGATCATCCGGGTCCGCCGCCGGAGCGGCGATGAGCCGACGGTGATCGGTGTCCTCACCAGGCACACGAACCTCGGAGAGGTGCGCACGCCCTCGCGTCAGCAGATCACTTTCGATGAGTGCGCCGATGATCTGTTCCGGATGATCTCCTCCGGTGAATTCCCTGATCTCACCGCGCCGACCTCACCACGGCGCGGTGCACCGCGCGCCTCTGACGGTCTGATCCGCATCGACGTAGACGGCATGACCACTTTCGCGAGCCCTAACGCGCTCTCCGCCTTCAATCGCATGGGCTTCGACGACGAGCTCGAAGGGGAGTCGCTCGCCGAAGTGACAACCCGCATCCTTCCGGCCACGAGGCAGGTCGACGAGTCTCTGCCCGTGGTCGTCACCGGCCGTGCTCCCTGGCGCACTGACATCGAGGCGCGAGGTGTGACGGTGTCGCTGCGTGCGATTCCCCTCAAGGATCACGGCACGCGCATCGGCGCGATCATTCTCTGCCGTGATGTCAGTGAGCTGCGCCATCAGGAGCAGGAGCTCATCACCAAGGACGCAACGATCCGTGAGATCCACCACAGGGTGAAGAACAACCTGCAGACGGTGGCATCCCTGTTGCGCATCCAGGCGCGCCGCACGCACTCAGACGAGGCTCGGGATGCCCTTACCCAGGCCATGCGCCGGGTCGACGCTATCGCCGTCGTGCATGACACTCTCGCCCAGGGGCTCACTCAGAAAGTCGACTTCGATGAGGTCTTCCATCGAGTGCTCAAGCTCGTCGCTGAAGTCGCCGCGGCCCCCAACACGCGTGCACGCACACATTCGACGGGACGCTTCGGCGTGTTGCCGAGCGAGTACGCCACCCCTCTGGCGCTGGCGCTCACAGAGGTCGTCACGAACGCCGTGGAGCACGGCCTCGCCGGCAAGGAAGGCAGCGTGACCATCGATGCCGTGCGCACGGACGACAACCTGCATGTCTCGGTGCGGGACACCGGTCACGGTCTGCCCGAGGGGCGCATCGGCCAGGGGCTGGGTACGCAGATCATCCGCACCCTGATCCAGGGAGAACTCGGCGGCACGATCGACTGGCGCGGCAGCGAAGGCGAAGGCACCGAGGTGTCGATCGATATCCCGACGCGCTGGCTCAACAAGTAGAGCGCAGCCAGCGCCTCGGGCGATCGGTCGTGCTGAGACTCAGGAAGCGCGGCGTGCGCGAGCAGCGCGGCGCTTGAGTGCGCGGCGCTCGTCCTCGGACAGGCCGCCCCAGACGCCCGAGTCCTGGCTGGTCTCAAGGGCGTACTGCAGGCAGATCTCGGTCACCGTGCAGGTGGCGCAGACAGTCTTCGCCTTTTCGATCTGGTCTACGGCCGGGCCGGTGTTTCCCACGGGGAAAAACAGCTCGGGGTCGACGGTAAGGCAGGCGGCTTTGTCGCGCCAATCCATAGTGGCTCCTCGGTATGGGGTGATTGGTGAGCGATCGCGTTGCGACGACTCATTTCGTGCAACGAATCGGGAATCGTCGCTCATCTGTAGTGCGAGCGGTTGCTCGCCCCACGCCGCTGTGGGAGCACATGACTGTTAACATTGTGTGACAGTACGGGTACAAAATCAAGGCTTTTCTGCCGGTATCCGAGAAATCCCAGGAGGCACTGTGACAGATCAGAGCGTGCGGTCGCCTGCGCTTGCCACGGCAGCCGCAGGGGTCCTTGCGATCGAGGGAGCCGTTCTGGTCGTGTTCGTGCTCATCGACCTCTTCGAGCTCGGCTCCGGCGAGGCCGCGTCTCTGCCGACGGCGATCGCCCTCATCGTGTTGATTCTGATCGGCGCCGGGGCACTTTTCGCGTTCGCTGCGGGTACCCGTCGAGGGTTGATGTGGGCGCGTTCAGGCGGAGTGGTGCTTCAGGTGCTCGCGATCGCTCTCGCCCTGGCATCCCTTACGGTGCAGCCGGTCGTATGGGCGTTCGTGTTCGGTGTCGGAATCCCCGGGCTCCTCGGCTTCATTCTGCTGATCGCGTCCACTCGCAAAGAAGCGCGCGTCGTAGCCGAAGCAGACGAAGACAGCGAAAGCTGATCAGTTGTCGAGACCGAGTGTCTTGCGAAGCCGAGCCACGTGACCGGTGGCTTTGACGTTGTACTGAGCGAGGGTGATCACGCACTCCTCGTCGAGGACGAAGGTCGAGCGGATGACGCCTTCGGTCACCTTGCCGTAGTTCATCTTCTCGCCCCAGACGCCGTATGCGGTGTGAACGGCGTGATCGGGGTCGCTCAGCAGCGTGAAGGTGAGGCCATCGCGCTCACGGAACGTTGCGAGCTTCGTCGGCTCGTCGCGGGACACTCCGACGACACGGTAACCGGCGCCCTGCAGCGACGAGATACTGTCGCGGAAGTCGCAGGCCTGCGTGGTGCACCCGGGAGTCATCGCAGCGGGGTAGAAGTACAGGATCGTCTTCTGGCCGCGCAGGTCGGACAGGCTGACAGAATTGCCGTCCTGGTCGAGGAGCGTGAATTCAGGGGCAGGGGTTCCGGGGGCAAGGCGCAGATCAGTCACGCCCCCAGCCTACTTGGCGTCTCGACCCTCGTGCTTGTCGGCGAAGGTCTGCAGCAGACGCTGCAGTGAATCGAGTCGGGAGAGCTCCGCGGGGTTCAACTCGCCGTTTTCCGCTGCCTCGATCAGCGCACAGTCGGGAGCATCTGCCAGATGGGTGCATCCGCGCGGACAGCGCTGGGCGATCGCGGCCAGCTCGGTGAACGACGCGAGAATATTCGACGTGTCGACATGACCGAGACCGAACGACCGAACCCCGGGTGTGTCGATCACCCAGCCGGTGCCCGCTTCGCTCTCATACCGCAGCGATACGGTGGACGACGATGTGTGGCGACCTCGACCGGTCACCTGGTTCACGTGCCCCGTCGCGCGTCCGGCTGTGGGGACGAGCGCGTTCACGAGCGTCGATTTTCCGACGCCTGAGTGCCCGACGAAGACGGTCGAGTGGCTGATGAGCGACGCACCGATCTCATCGATGGGCATCGTGTCCTGCGCGCTCGTGAACACCCGCAGGTCAAGACCTGCGAAGTGCGTGAGGAACTGCGTCGGGTCTGCCAGGTCGGTCTTGGTGACGACGAGAAGAGGGCGGATGCCGGCATCCAGAGCCGCGACGAGATAACGATCGACGAGGCGCGGACGGGGTTCCGGGTCTGCCGCGGCGACCACGATGAGCATCTGGTCGGCATTGGCGACGATCACACGTTCGACCTGATCGGTGTCGTCTGCACTTCGGCGCAGCAACGACGAGCGATCTACGATCCCCACGATCCGTGCCAGCGTCCCTGTCGTGCCGGACATATCGCCGACGACACGGGCCTGGTCCCCTGTGACGATCGGGCTGCGGCGCAGCTCTCTGGCGCGCGTGGTGGTTATGACGCGCTCGTCCGGGGTGTCTTCGTCGACCATCACGCTGTAGCGACCTCGGTCGACGCCTAGGACACGGCCGATCTCGGCGTCGTCATGCGCAGGGCGGCGCTTGGTGCGGGGCCGGTTCGCTTTGGGATTCGGACGGGTGCGGATGCTGCTCTCGTCGAAGTCCTCGAATCCATCGTCGAGGTCATCATCGGGAGGGAGCCAGCTCACGCGTTGGTGCCTTCTTCCAGCATCCGCTCCCACAGCTGTGTGAACTCGGGAAGCGTCTTCGCGGTGGTGCCGATGTCGTCGATCACGACGCCGGGCACGCGCAGGCCGATGAGCGCACCGGTGGTGGCGAGTCGGTGATCGTGGTACGCACCCCATTCGCCGCCATGCAGCGGGCGCGGGATGATGCGCATGCCATCGGGCAGCTCTTCGATCTCGCCGCCGAGAGCGGCGAAGTTGTTGATGAGCGCTGCGATGCGATCTGTCTCGTGCATGCGGATGTGACCGATGCCGCGGATCGTGGTGGGCCCGTCGGCGAATGCCGCAAGACCGACGATCGTGGGGGAGAGCTCGCTCGCGGCGGACAGGTCCAGGTCGAGTCCGCGGATGTGGTCGCCAGCGCGCACCGTCATGGTGCCGCTGTGACGGCTCACGTGTGCCCCCATGGCCTGGAGGATCTCGGGCAGCAGCGCGCCGGGCTGGGTGGAATGCAGGGGCCAACCGGTGATCGATACTTCACCGCCGGTCACCATCGCCGCGGCGAGGAACGGCGCAGCGTTGGAGAGATCCGGCTCGATCGCGATCTCTTTCGCGCGCGGAACGCCGCTCTCGACGAGCCACTCGCCCGTTGCCGGACGCTCGATGCGGATGCCGCGACGGCTCAGCGCCTCGATCGTCATGTCGATGTGGGGGAGGCTCGGCAGATGCTCACCGGTGTGCACGAGATGCAGCCCGACGTCGAAGCGGGGAGCGGCCAGCAGGAGTCCGGAGACGAACTGGCTGGATGCGGAGGCATCGATCTCGACGCGACCGCCGCGGATGCGCCCGTGACCGCGGACGGTGAACGGAAGCGACCAGGTCCCCTCATCGTCGATATCGACGCCGAGGTCGCGGAGGGCCGTGATCATCGCCCCCATCGGTCGATGCAGAGCGTTCGCGTGTGCGGTGAGGTGCACATCCTCGCTGGCAAGGCCGGCCAAGGGTGCGATGAAGCGCATGACGGTACCGGCCTGACCGCAGTCGATCGTGCTGTCGCCGCGCAGAGGAGCGGGGGTGATCAGCAGATCAGGGCCGAACTCGCCGTGGCCCTCTACCTCTTCGATCGTGATGCCGAGTGCGCGAAGCGCCTCGATCATCCGGCGCGAGTCATCCGAGTGGAGGGGGGCGGTCAACCGGCCAGGCCCATCGGCGATCGCGGCGATCACCAGCTCTCGATTGGTGAGTGACTTCGACCCGGGAATCGTCACGGTCGAGTGCACAGCGCCGGTGACCGCGGGTGCGTCGTACGCGCCAGCGGTAGGGGACGGGGAATACGTTGTGTCGCTCATCGGTTTCAACCATAGTGAATGGCCCTGTGAACGCCGCGGCCATCGAAACCCTGAGAAAGGAGTGGTGATGACTGCGACGCTGGAACGTCGTGTGGAAGACACCGTCGGCCTAGACTGGCCGGTGATGGATGACATGACCCCCGCAGACGCCACGAGCACCGCTCAGCGCGAGTTCGAGGAACAGGCGATCCCCTTCATGGATCAGCTGTACGCCGCAGGTATGCGCATGACGCGCAATCCCGCCGATGCTGCAGACCTCGTTCAAGAGACCTTCGTCAAGGCATTCGCGTCGTGGTCGTCATTCACTCAGGGCACGAACCTCAAGGCGTGGCTCTACCGGATCCTGACGAACACGTACATCAACATCTACCGCAAGAAGCAGCGCGAGCCCTATCAGGGCACGATCGACGAGCTCGAAGACTGGCAGATGGGCGGTGCGGAATCGACGACGGCGTCGCACAGCCGCTCCGCCGAGGCAGAGGCGATCGATCGGATGCCGGCATCGGTTGTCAAAGACGCGCTGCAGGAGGTCCCCGAGGACTTCCGACTGGCCGTCTACCTGGCAGACGTCGAAGGCTTCGCCTACCAGGAGATCGCCGACATCATGAAGACCCCTATCGGCACCGTGATGAGCCGTCTGCATCGTGGCAGGCGGATGCTTCGCGAGTTGCTGGCCGATTATGCCGCTGAGCGAGGAATCGCCACGGCGAGTACGAGGAGCACGAAATGAGCGATTGCGGCTGCGACAAAGCGCGTCAGGACCTGGAGGAGTACCTCCGCAACGAGGTATGCAAGACCCAGCACTCCGTGCTCAAGGAGCACATCGAGAACTGCCCGGAGTGCCGGGATGAGGCGCTGGTCGCGAAGACCCTGACCGAGGTCGTCGCTCGCGCCTGCAAGGAGAGCGCTCCGGAGGAGCTGCGCGATCAGGTTCTCGCTCGACTCCGCGTGGCTGCCGCGCACTGATCTTTTCGGGCGGGCGGGCGGACTGTGGCGTCCCATAGGCTGGGACGATGACCGACGCACGCCAGATCCCCGTCGACCCCGAATCCTTCGAGCGCCTGGCAGGTCAGCAGCTGACCTACCGCACGATCGATGCCTCATCTCCGGCTGATGCCGAAGCGTTCGTCCGCGCGGATGCGCGCGGGTTCTTGGACGCGGACCCCGCGGCCGACGTCGTCGAGGCGGATGCTGCGGCGATCGCCGATCGTCGCAACGTCGGCGTGTTCGAAGCCGGCGCCGCTGAGGGCTCCTGGCCGGTCGCGACGGTGAACTCCTGGCTCACACCTCTGACGATCCCCGGCGGCGAGATCGATATGTGGGCCATCAGCTCCGTCACGGTGTCCGGTACCCACCGGCGTCGTGGCATCGCACGAGCACTCCTCGAAGGCGAACTGCGCTCTGCGGCAGCATCCGGCACCCCGGTTGCGGGCCTGACCGTCTCGGAAGCGACGATCTACGGTCGCTACGGGTTCGCTCCTGCCGTTCCGATGGCCGCGATGACCATCGATACCCGCCGTGCCGGCTGGGCGGCTGGCGCCCCCGCCGGACGCCTGGAGTACCTGGACAAGGAGGCGCTGCGCGACAACCTTGCTGTTCTGCACGAGGTCGAGCGCACTCAGCGCTCCGGCCAGGTTGCCGGATGGGAGCGCCGCTGGGATCGAATCGCGGGGCTTGCGCCGGGGAATCCCTCGGCGGCTGCGGTTCGCGGTGTGCGCTATCTCGACCAGCACGGCGCGGCACGGGGAGTGCTCGCCTACACGCTCGCCGAGATCCCCGGAGCCTTCCGGTTCGAGTTGAAGATCTCGCTGCTGACAGCGGTAACTGATGAAGCGCTCGTCGCGCTGTGGGGTTTCGCGCTGCAGCATGACCTCGTCGACAAGGTGACCGCTGATCTGCGGCCCACCGACGATCCGCTGCCGTGGCTCGTGAAGGACCCGCGCGGCGTCGACGTGCGGGTGCATGACCACGGCTGGCTGCGGATTCTCGATGTGCGCGCGGCGCTGGAAGCGCGCACGTACCGCACACCGCTCGACCTCGTGCTGCATATCGAGGACCCGCTCGGGTTCACGAGCGGAACCTGGCGACTGACCGTCGCAGACGGCCGCGCGAAGGTCGAGGCATCGGATGCTGCGACCGCAGACGCGACCCTCGACATCGGCACGCTCTCCGCGATGTACGCCGGGGGAGTGAGCGCGAGGGAGCTGCTTGCCGCGGGGCGGCTGACGACGACAGCAGAGATCGCCGCGTCGCTCGACGACGCCTTCCGCGCTGTCCGGGCGCCCGCCCTCAGCATCTGGTACTGAGGACGGGCGGCGGATCAGTCGAGCGTCAGAGAGCGCTTGATCAGGTCTGCCTGCTCGATCGCGTGAACCTTGGACGACCCCGTTGCCGGTGACGCCGAAGCGGTCCGGGAGATGACGCGGAAACCGCGCTCGCGGACCTTCGCGAACTCGAGGGCCAGGAACGGCCACGCACCCTGGTTCTCAGGCTCATCCTGCACCCAGACGAGCTCAGCATCGGGGTACGAGTCGGTGATCTTCCTCAGCGCATCGAGCGGCGTCGGGTAGAGCTGCTCGAGACGCACGAGAGCGATCTCCGGGTTCGGGTTCTTGTCGAGCTCGTTGCGCAGATCCCAGTGGATCTTGCCGGAGTGCAGCAGCACGCGCTTCACCGAAGCACGGGTCAGCTCGCGGTTGTCGTCAATGACCGGCTCGAAACGACCCTGGGTGAAGTCTTCGACGCTGCTGGTCGCACCGCGCAGTCGAAGCATCGCCTTCGGGGTGAAGACGATCAGCGGCTTGCGGGGGCGGGCGTAGGCCTGACGGCGCAGCAGGTGGAAGTACGACGCGGGAGTCGATGGGCGAGCGACGATCATGTTCTCCTGCGCGCACAGCTGCAGGAAGCGTTCGATGCGGGCAGATGAGTGGTCAGGGCCCTGGCCCTCGTAGCCGTGCGGGAGCAGGAGCGTGACGCCGGACTGCTGGCCCCACTTCTGCTCAGCAGCAGAGACGTACTCGTCGACCACAGCCTGAGCGGTGTTCGCGAAGTCGCCGAACTGCGCCTCCCACAGCACCAGTGCTTCAGGCGCCTCGACAGAGTAGCCGTACTCGTACGCCATGGTGGCGTACTCGCTGAGCAGCGAGTCGTATACGAAGAAACGACCCTGGCTCTCAGAGAGGTTGGCCAACGGCAGCCATTCCTGACCGTTCGCACGGTCGTGCATGACGGCGTGGCGCTGCACGAAGGTGCCGCGCCGGGAGTCCTGGCCGGCCAGGCGCACGGTGGTGCCCTCGGCGAGGAGCGAGCCGAAGGCGAGGAGCTCACCGAAGCCCCAGTCGATGCCTCCCGACTTGGTCATCTCGACCCGCTTGTCCAGCAGCTGCTGGATCTTCGGATGCACGGTGAAGCCTTCCGGCTTGTTGGCGAACGCCTCGCCGATGAGACCCACGATCTCGTGGGAGATACCGGTGACTTCGGGTTCGCCCACGACCTCGTCCACGGGAGAGAGCTCAGGCGCGATCGGTGTCGCCCCGGTCTCGGCCGCGTGGGTCTCGGCGAAGGCGACCTCGAGACGGCTCTGGAAGTCGTCCTTGGCCTGCTCGTACTCTTCTTCGGTGATGTCGCCGCGTCCGACGAGAGCTTCGGTGTAGAGCTTTCGCACCGAGCGCTTCGCCTGGATGAGATCGGTCATCAGCGGCTGCGTCATCGAGGGGTCGTCGCCCTCGTTGTGGCCGCGTCGGCGGTAGCAGACGAGGTCGATGACGACGTCCGAATGGAACCGTTCGCGATACTCGAAGGCCAGGCGAGCGACGTGGATGACCGACTCGGGGTCATCGCCGTTGACGTGGAAGATCGGCGCCTGGATCGTCTTTGCGACGTCGGTCGCGTAGACAGAGGTGCGCGCATCCGTCGGCGTCGTGGTGAAGCCGACCTGGTTGTTGACGACCACGTGGATGGTGCCACCGGTGCGGTAGCCCCGCAACTGCGACATCTGCAGAGTCTCGACGACCACTCCCTGGCCGGCGAATGCTGCGTCGCCGTGCACGAGGACCGGCAGCCAGGAGAACGTGCCGATGGGCTTGCGGTCCTGCTTGGCGCGGACGATTCCCTCGAGCACGCCATCGACCGTTTCGAGGTGGGAGGGGTTCGCTGCGAGGTACACCGGCAGTTCGGAGCGATCATCTGCGATGAAGGTGCCCTCGGTGCCGAGGTGGTACTTCACATCTCCGGAGCCGCGCTGGTTGCCCGGCGTCTGGATGCCTTCGAACTCGCGGAAGACCTGTCCGTAGGTCTTGCCGGCGATGTTGGTGAGCACGTTCAAGCGGCCACGGTGGGCCATGCCGATCGCAGCGCCGTCGAGCCCTGCAGTGGCAGCGCCCTGCAGGACCTCATCGAGCAGCGGGATCAGCGATTCGCCGCCCTCGAGCGAGAAGCGCTTCTGGCCGACGAACTTCGTCTGCAGGAAAGTCTCGAACGCCTCGGCTTCGTTGAGCTTGCGGAGAACGCGCAGCTGCTCGTCGTGACCGGGCTTCTGGTACTTGACCTCGAGCTTCTCCTGGAACCAACGCCGCTGCTCGGGGTTCTGGATGTGCATGTACTCGATGCCGAGCGTGCGGCAGTACGAGTCGCGCAGAACGCCGAGGATGTCGCGCAGCTTCATCACACGCTTGCCGCCGAAGCCGCCGGTGACGAATTCGCGGTCGAGGTCCCAGAACGTCAGACCATGGCTTTCGATCTCGAGGTCGGGGTGCGAGCGCTGCACGTACTCGAGCGGGTCGATGTCGGCCATGAGGTGGCCGCGGACGCGGTACGAGTTGATGAGCTCCTGCACGCGTGACTGCTTGTCGACGCGCTCAGCGAGGTCGACGGCGATGTCAGCGTTCCAGCGGATCGGCGCGTACGGGATGCGCAGCGCCGAGAAGATCTCCTCGTAGAAGCCGCGCTGGCCGATGAGCAGCTCGTGCACCTTCTTGAGGAACTCGCCCGAACCCGCACCCTGGATGACGCGGTGGTCGTAGGTGCTGGTGAGCGTGATGGTCTTGCCGATGCCGAGCTCGGTGAGCGTCTTCTGGCTGGAGCCCTGGAACTCGGCCGGGTACTCGAGCGCACCGGCGCCGATGATGCAGCCCTGGCCGTTCATCAGACGCGGCACGGAGTGCACGGTGCCGATACCGCCGGGGTTCGTCAGAGAGACGGTCGCTCCGGCGTGATCTGCGGCGGTGAGCTTGTTGCCCCGCGCACGGGTGACGAGGTCTTCGTATGCCGCGAGATACTCGGTGAAGGTGAGGGTCTCTGCACGCTTGATGCTGGGCACCATGAGCGCGCGAGTGCCATCGGGCTTGGGAAGATCGATCGCGATTCCAAGGTTGACGTGGGCCGGTGCGACGACAGACGGCTTTCCGTCGATCTCGGCATACGACACGTTCTGGCTCGGGAACTCCTTGAGTGTCTTGATCAGCGCCCAGCCGATGAGGTGAGTGAAGCTGACCTTGCCGCCGCGCGAACGCGCCATGTGGTTGTTCATCACGATGCGGTTGTCGATCATCAGCTTCGCCGGGATCGTGCGGACGCTCGTGGCGGTGGGGATCGTCAGCGACTTGTCCATGTTCGTCGCGAGCGTCTTGGTCAGACCTCGAAGCGGCGTGACCTGGTCGGAATTCTCGTCGTTGGGATCTTCCTTCGGTGCAGGCTTCGGAGCCTGCGCAGGAATCGGCGCCTGCTTCGCAGGCTTGGCAGTGGTCCTGGCGACGGGCTGCGATCCGATGACCGGAATAGGAGCTGTCACTGGATGCTGGTCGTTCGAAGCGTTCACCGTGGGGGAGGCGGGAACAGCGACTGCGGCATCCGGTGCGTAATTCTCCAGGATCGGCCACCACTCCTTGTCTACGGAGTTGCGATCAGCTTTGAACTGCACATACAGCTCGTCGACGAGCCAGGAATTGGCTCCGAAATCTCCGTCGTCCGAACCCCCGACGCCGGCTGTTTGGCCTGCCACGCGCTATCGCCCTCTTTCATCGCTGAAGATCTGTCGACGCGCAAAATCCTCGGTTTTCCCAGGGATGCGCGTTCTGCCTACTAGCCTAACGTGTTCTGCCGCGCGGGAACGTGCGGCGACGCACCGACACAGGCACGAAGAAGCGACGAGAAAGCTACCGTGTAGTTATGAAGTTCGTCAGTGAGCAGCCCGCTGTAGATCTCACCTATTCCGATGTCTTTCTCGTGCCTCGGCGGTCAGGAATCACGAGTCGCCTCGAAGTCGATCTCGCCCCTCACGACGGGACGCCTGCGACCATCCCGCTGGTGGCCTCGAATATGAACTCCGTCACCGGGCCCAGGCTCGCTGCTGTGCTCGCGCGACGTGGGGGGATCGGCATCCTCCCGCAGGACATGCCGCTGCAGGAGCTGGATGCTGCGATCCGCGATGTCAAGGCGCAGCCGGTGGCGTGGGACACGCCTCTCGTGCTGTCGCCAGCGGCCACCGTGGCTGACGCGCGGGAGCTGCTGCCGCCGGTGAGCGGACACGGTGTGGTCGTCGCGGAAGGGACGGGGCGGATCGAAGCATCCGAGATCGCCGGCATCCTCTCGGCTTCACGCCTTGCCACCGCACTATCGGATGCCCGCCTCGGCGACCTCGTGCACGCAGGGACTCCTTCACTCGATGCAGAAGACGCCGCCGACGCCCGCAGCGCATTCGACGTCATCACTGAGACCGGTGCGGAGCTCGTCACGGTGACCGACCGCGGCCACCTCGTCGGCACGCTGAGCGCTCGCAGCGCACTGCGGTCCACTCTCTATGCACCCGCGACCGACTCGCACGGGCGCCTCGCGGTCGGGGCGGCGATCGGCATCAACGGCGACGTCGCCGCGAAGGCCCGCGCCCTGGCTGCTGCCGGGGTGGACGTGCTCGTCGTCGATACCGCGCACGGTCATCAGGAGAGCATGCTGCGTGCGCTCGCCATCGTCGCGGGGCTGGACCTCGGCATCCCTCTGGTTGCGGGCAACATCGTCACGGCCGACGGCGTGAACGATCTCGTCGAGGCGGGAGCGACGATCCTCAAGGTCGGCGTCGGACCCGGCGCGATGTGCACCACCCGCATGATGACCGCGGTGGGACGCCCGCAGTTCTCCGCAGTGCTCGAGACAGCGCAAGCAGCTCGGGAAGCCGGTGCGCACGCGTGGGCCGACGGGGGAGTGCGCTACCCGCGCGATGTCGCTCTCGCGCTCGCGGCAGGCGCGGCATCCGTCATGATCGGCTCCTGGTTCGCTGGCACGCTCGAAGCTCCGGGGCGGTTGCAGGCCGATGACGAAGGCCGCATCTACAAGGAGTCGTGGGGGATGGCATCGACGAAGGCCGTGCAGGCGCGGTTCGGGCGCCTCGACGCCTATGAGCGCGCGCGCAAGGAGCTGTTCGCCGAAGGGATCTCCTCATCGAAGATCTACCTCGACCCGCTGCGTCCTGGCGTCGAGGATCTGCTGGACATGATCACTTCGGGTGTGCGGTCGTCGTTCACCTATGCGGGAGCGGCGTCTGTGCCGGAATTCCACGAGCGTGCGCTGGTCGGGCGTCAATCGGCTGCGGGATACGAAGAGGGCAAGGCGTTGCCCATCAGCTGGTAGCGCGCGCTGTTGGGTCGCGCTTCGCGCTGCTGTTTCTTGTCTCGCGCTGCTGTTTCCTGTTCGCGCCGCTGAAGTTTGAGGAGCGCGAACAGAGAATGACAGCGCGAGCGGGAGCGACTCGCCGTGCTGACTCGTTCTCCACAGAACGCGATATCGCTCGGGTTGTTCGAGAGTGCGCCTGGCGATCCGGATGCTGTCGTGACTGTGTCAGCATCCAGGCATGGTGATGCAGACCGAGCACCCGATCATCGTGCATCGTCGACGCGAGCGCGACGGCGGACCCCTGAACGATCGGAAGCTCAAGCAGCGGGTGCGCGAGGGCGTGTTTCAACGCGTCATCGCAGGCAGTTATGTGCGCGATGCGGAATGGAAGCGATTGACATGGATGCAACAGCACCTCGTACGGGTCCTTGAAGTTGCAGACCGTGCGCGGGGCCCGCTTGTCTTCACGCACAGCGCCGCCGCAGCCATCCACGCGATCGATCGGATCGGTCGGTGGCCGAACCCAGTGGACGTGCGCATCGCGCAGAGTACCGGCGGCCGGTCATCCGGTGCTGTCCGCCGCCGCGCGCTGGGATTCGGTGGCGTGGATCTGCTCGAGTGGCGCGGGCACCTGGTCACCTCGCCGGCGCAGACAGCGGTCGATCTTGCAGCAGAAGGAAGTTTCACCGCCGGGGTCATCGCGTTCGACCAGGCGCTGTGGGCGAGAAGGGGAGGCGGTCCACTCGCTGCGCGCGAAGCTGTTCTGAGTGCGCTCGAGGTGAATCAGAGACGCGGGTACGCGCGAGTGCCGATGGCGATCGACTTCAGCACGAGTCTCTCCGACTCTGTCCGTGAGAGCGAAGCCAGAGTGCTGCTCGACAGGTTGGGGTTCCCGAAGCCCGTGCTGCAGAAGGAGTTCCATCCTCCGGGCGGGAAGGTAGCGAGATCGGACTTCTATTTTCCGGACCAGGACCACGTGGGCGAGTTCGACGGCACGGGGAAATACTTCGATGCTGACATCCTCAACGGACGTACTCCCGAGCAGGCGCTGCTCGAAGAGAAGGACCGCGCGGACGCGCTCCGTCGACAGGTGTCGGCTCTGTCACGGTGGCGGACTCCGGATCATCGGGATCCGGCTCGGCTCTACAGCATCCTCACCGCTGATGGGCTGCCATCTCGCTTTCCGCCGCCGCGCAGGCGTTCTTAACGCGCTTCGCGCGGCTATTCGCTGTTCGCGCTGCTGAAGCTTCTGCCGCGCGAACAGCGAATGACAGCGCGAGCCAGGAAACAGCAGCCCGAGCCGGGAAACAGCAGCGCGAGCGCCCTCCCCGAAACTCACAGCAAAAGCAGAAGGGCGCGGCGGAGGGATCGGTAGAATCATAGGCACCATGGACGACCCTCCCAGTTGTAGTACTTCGCCCCACTGCCCGCGCTGCCACTCCACGGAGGGGAGCGTCTGATGGATTACGTCATGTTGGGCGTGGGGCTCCTCCTCACAGTCGGAACAGGTCTTTTCGTCGCGAGTGAGTTCGCACTGGTCAATCTCGACCGCGCAGAACTCGAAGCGCGCCAGGCTCGTGGCGAGTCCCGCCTCGCGATCACGATCGGTGCCCTCAAGCACACCTCGACACATCTCTCGTCCGCGCAGCTCGGTATCACGCTGACTACGCTCCTGACCGGATACACGATGGAGCCGGCGCTGTCGAACCTCCTCCGACCCGTGCTCAGTGCGGCGGGCGTGGCCGAAGGCGCTGTCCGGCCGATCTCGACCGTCGTCGCGATGACCCTCGCCACGGTCGTGTCGATGATTCTCGGCGAGCTCGTGCCGAAGAACTTCGCCCTCGCGCTGCCGCGTGCCACCGCAAAGCTCGTCGTGCCGTTCCAGGTCGCATTCACGACGGTCTTCAAACCGGCCATCCTCCTGCTCAATGGCAGTGCCAACGGCATCCTGCGATCGGTGGGGATCGAGCCGAAGGAAGAGCTCTCCGGCGCGCGCACCGCAGAGGAGCTGTCATCGCTCGTGCGACGCTCGGCCAGCGCTGGCGTGCTCGAAGCCGATACCGCCTCCCTGCTCGATCGAACACTGACCTTCTCGCGACTCTCAGCCGATGATGTGATGACTCCGCGTCCGAGCATGCATGCGATCGCCGCAGGAGACACCGCCGAAGACGTCATCCAGCTCGCACGACGAACGGGCCACAGCCGCTTCCCCGTCTACGACGACGATCTGGACGACATCACAGGTGTCGTCCATCTCAAGGCCGCCGTCTCCGTGCCGCGTGATCGACGCTCCGAGGTGCCGGTGGGCGCCCTGTCGACCGAACCGCTGCGCGTCCCGGAGACCCAGCACCTCGATGTGCTGATCTCCGAGCTGCGGGCCAAGGGCTATCAGCTCGCTGTGGTCGTCGACGAGTACGGCGGAACAGCGGGCATCGTCACTCTCGAGGATCTCGTCGAAGAGATCGTCGGCGAAGTCGCTGACGAGCATGACCGCAGCCGTGCCGGTGTGGTTCAAGGGCGCGACTCGATCACATTCCCCGGCGAACTGCGCCCTGATGAACTGCGTAGTCGCACCGGCGTGCGCGTTCCAGAAGGAGACGTGTACGACACCGTGGGCGGTTACATGATGAGCGTGCTCGAACGCGTGCCCTCCACCGGTGATGAGGTAACCCTCGACTCCGGCATCCTGCAGGTCGTCCGCATGGATGGCCGTCGCGTCGACCGCATTCGGTACACGCCGTCTCCTGTTGATGCCGATGCTGAGGAGGAGATCCGATGAACGACTGGTCGGGAATCGTCTGGCTCGTGGTCCTGCTGATCGCGAACGCTTTCTTCGTCGGCGCGGAGTTCGCCGTGATCTCTGCCCGCCGCTCGCAGATCGAACCGCGAGCGGAGGAGGGCTCGCGCGCGGCGAAGACGGCGCTGTACGCGATGGAGCACGCGACCTTGATGCTCGCGACTTCGCAGCTCGGTATCACGATCTGCTCGCTGCTGATCCTCAACGTGTCCGAACCCGCGATCCACCATCTGCTCGGCATCCCGATGCACGCTTTCGGGTGGGCGGATGCTGTCGTGGACATCGTCGCCTTCGTCATCGCGCTCGTGCTGGTCTCCTACCTGCACGTCGTCTTCGGTGAGATGGTGCCGAAGAACCTCGCGTTCTCGATCCCTGATCGTGCGGTGCTCATGCTCGCTCCGCCGCTGGTGTGGATATCGAAGATCTTCCACCCCGTGATCTGGGTGCTCAACACGGCAGCGAATGGTGTCCTGCGCCTGTTCCGCGTCGAGCCGAAGAACGAGGCAGCCTCGACATTCACGATCGACGAGGTCGCCACGATCGTCAACCAGTCACGTCGCGAGGGCGTGCTCTCGGATGCCTCGGGAGCCGTCGCCAAGGCTGTGGAGTTCACCGACAAGAAGGCCCGCGATGTGGCCGTCGCGCTCAGCGACCTCGTCACGCTGCCGCAGGCCACGACGCCTGACGACATCGAGCGCGCTGTGGCGCGCTACGGCTTCTCGCGCTACGTGATCGTGGACGACGAGAGCATGCCGGTCGGATACGTGCACCTGAAGGACATCCTTCGGGCGTCAGAAGGGGAGGACGCGGAGACGCTGACTGCTGCGCCGATCCCCGCCAAGCGCATTCACCACATGGTGCCGGTGCAGGAGAGCACCGATCTCGAAGATGCCCTGGCGATCATGCGTCGCGCAGGTCGCCATCTCGCCAGGGTGCGCAACGATCAGGGTGAGACGACCGCGGTGCTGTTCCTCGAGGACATCATCGAAGAGCTCGTCGGTGAGGTGCAGGATGCGACGCGAAAGGTGCGCGGCCGGTAGGGGACGCCCCTCAGCGCCAGCGTGCGCGCTCGTACTGTGACGGCCACTGGACGTCTGCTGTCAGCGCATGCGCGGCCCGCAACGCGAAATGCGGGTCGCGCAGCCACTCGCGTGCGGCGAAGATCGCATCGGCTGATCCTTCGACCAGGATCTGCTCGGCCTGCTCTGCCGTGGTGATCAGGCCGACGGCTGCGACCGGGATGCGTCCATCCTGGCGCACGGCAGCGGCCAGCGGCACCTGATACCCGGGGTGCACGTCGATCTTCTGGTGCGCTACGAGCCCGCCGCTGGAGACGTCGATGAGGTCAGCGCCCCGCTCCATCGCCCACTCCGCGACGATGGCGGCCTCTGCCACGGTGAACCCGCCCTCGGCGTGATCAGTGGCGGAGATCCGCACGAAGATCGGCACGTCGGAGCCTGCGACATCGCGCACACTCTCGACGATGCGCAGCAGGAGCCTGGCACGGTTCTCGAGAGACCCGCCGTACTCGTCTTCTCGCCGGTTCGACAGCGGAGAGAGGAACTGATGCAGCAGATACCCGTGGGCGCCGTGCAGCTCGAGCACGTCGAACCCGGCATCCAGGGCCCGCTGCGCAGCGGTGCGGAACCCCTCCACGATGCGCTCGAGACCCGCGGCATCCAGCGCGACCGGCTCGGCGAAACCCTCGAACGCGATGGCAGAGGGCGCGACCGTCCGCCATCCGCCGTCAGCCTCGGCAACGGATCCCTGCTGGTCGGCCCATGGCCACCACGTTGATGCCTTGCGCCCCGCGTGCGCGAGCTGGATGCCGGCGAGACTCCCGCGGTCATGAATCGCCTGCACGATCGGCGCCCACGCGTCTTGCTGCTGGTCATTCCAGATGCCGGTGTCGCGTGGCGAGATGCGGCCTTCCGGGGTGACGCTGGTGGCTTCGGCGACGATGAGCCCCGCACCGCCCGAGGCGAACTGCGCGAGATGGGTGTGGTGCCATTCCTGCACGACGCCGTCGATTGCGCTGTACATGCACATCGGCGACACCCACAGGCGGTTCGAGAAGGTGGCGGAACGGATGCTGAGCGGGGAGAACAGGAGAGTCACATCTCGAAGGTATCGTGCGCAGGACCCGGGTCAGCGCGCTAGCGTTGAACCCATGGTCGATGTGGGCAGTTGGTCCCGTACGGATACGGTGCGCCTGCTGCGCGTGCCGACGTCGACGGACGACAAATACTCCCGCGGTGTCGTCGCCCTTCGCACCGGATCGAACGCCTATCCCGGCGCCGCTGTGCTCGGTGTCGACGCGGCATGGCGTGCGGGGGCAGGGTATGTCCGATTCGTCGGCGAGGGGCGGGCAGCCGACGCGGTGATCGCCCGGCGCCCGGAGACCGTCGCTGCCGCAGACATCGGCGGCACGCGCGTGGATGCCTGGGTGATCGGATCGGGCACGGATGCCGCGGCCCGCAGTGCCGACGAGACGCGCGCGCTGCAGGAGATCCTCGCCGGACCCGCTCCGGTGATCGTCGATGCCGGCGCTCTCGACCTCATCGCCGGGGCGGCGGCACCGTTGATCGTGACGCCGCATGCCGGGGAATTCGCGCGTCTGCGCGAGATGCTCGGGCTCGTCGCGAGCGGCAGCAGCGACACGGAGGCCGATGTCGCCGAGGTGGCGCGCACGCTGTCGATCACCGTGCTGCTCAAGGGCGCGACCACGCTCATCGCGTCGTCACACGGGGTCGTGACCGCTGTCTCGGCAGGCCCTGGCTGGCTCGCTACGGCGGGTACGGGCGACGTGCTCGCAGGGATGCTCGGCGCCTTGACCGCGGCGAATGCTGGTGCACCGCTCGCAGATGTCGCCGCAGCGGGTGCATGGCTGCACGGATACGCGGCCGCGTTGGCATCCGGTACGACTGACGGGCGCCGCGGGCACCCGATCGTTGCGCTCGATGTCGCGGAGGCACTGCCGGCGGCCATCGGAGAGCTGCTGTCGTGAGGATGCGCACTGCCGGCCTGTGGGCCGTGTTCCTCGCCGTCCATGTGCTGATTGCAGCGCTCGGGTGGCTGTATCCATCGCAGCCGATGGGAGATGTGACTCTCGTCTACCAGCCGTGGTCGCAGTCCGCTCTCACCGGTGGGGCGATCGTCGGCATCACGGAGTCGTGGGTGTACCCGCAGCCAGCGCTGCTGCCGATGCTGCTGACGCAGCTGATCGCATGGCCCCTGAACGGGCTCGTCGGGGTCATGGGCGCGTACCTGATCGGATGGGCGGTGCTCATCACCGCGCTGGACGCAATCGCCTTCGCCGTACTGGTAGGACGCACCGGGACGGCAGCCCGGCGCTCCGCCGGCTGGTTCTGGACGGCGGCGCTCGCGCTGATGGGGCCGATCGCCATGTACCGCATCGACGCGGTGACCGTGCCGATGGCCGTGATCGCCGGATGCTGGCTCGTGAAGCGACCGGCCATCGCCGCGCTCCTTCTGACCGTGGCCGCATGGGTCAAGATCTGGCCAGGGGCGCTCGTTGTCGCTGCGATCGCGGCTACGCGCACCCGGATGCGGATCCTGCTGGTGTTCCTCGCCACCAGTGCTGCCGTCATCGTGCTGCTGTTCCTGCTCGGCGCGGACCAGCACCTCTTCGGATTCCTCACCGAACAGACCGGGCGCGGACTGCAGATCGAAGCAGTGTTCGCGACACCGTTCATGTGGATGGCGGCGGCGGGGGCGGCATCCGTCGACTACAGCTTCGAGATTCTGACCTTCCAGATCGGCGCGCCCGGCGTCGACGTGCTCGCTGCGGTACTCACTCCGCTCATGGCGGTCGTCGCGGTAGGGATCCTCGTCGTAGGGGCGATCAAGGCGAGCCGCGGGGCATCGTTTCCCCGACTGTTCCCACCACTCGCGCTGGCACTGGTCGCAGCCCTGATCGTGACGAACAAGGTCGGTTCTCCTCAGTTCCAGTCCTGGCTGATCGCACCGGTGATCCTCTGGATCGTGTTCGATCGCACTCGTTCCGGCCTTCCGGCGGGAATCGTGCTGGTGCTCAGCGGGCTGACCTGCCTGGTCTATCCGCTGACGTACGACGGGCTGCTGCATGCGCAGTGGCTGCCCGTGCTGCTGCTCACCGCGCGCAATGTGCTCGTCATCGTGCTCCTGGTCATTGCGATCCGCGCATTGACCCGAGTGCCTGCCGCGCGTGTGGGCAGACGCAACTGACCCCCACTGAAAGGAACACCATGCTCATTGCATTCTCCGTTGCTCCCGGCGGAACCGGAAACACCGATGGCTCCGTTCACGATGCCGTCGCCGCTGCTGTCAAGGTCGTGCGCGAATCAGGGTTGCCGCACCGCACCACCAGCATGTTCACCGAGATCGAAGGCCCGGACTGGGACACCGTCATGGGTGTCGTAAAGCGCGCCGTCGACGCAGTGCAGCCGTTCGGCTCCCGCGTATCGCTCGTGCTGAAAGCGGACATCCGTCCTGGGTACTCCGGTGAGCTCGACGCGAAGATCGAGCGACTGGAAGCGGCGATCGAGCAGTCCGACCCCGAATAGCCCAGTACGCTTAACGGGTGAATCACTCCTCGACTCTCTCGAGGGGTGCGGCGAAGATGGCGCTCCTCTCTCTCGCCATCGGCTCTTTCGGAATCGGCATGACCGAGTTCGTCATCATGGGCCTGCTGCCGGATATCGCCCAGGATCTGCTCCCATCCCTGTGGGCGACTTCGCCCGATGAGGCGATCGGGCAGACCGGCATCCTCATCTCGCTGTATGCACTCGGCGTCGTCATCGGTGCTCCGACGATCGCGGGCCTGGTGGCGCGCTTCCCCCGCAATCGCGTCATGATCTGCCTCGCGATCGCTCTGACGGTGGGCAACGCCCTCACAGTGATCTCGCCGACGTTCGGCCTCGTCGGTGCTTCCCGGTTGCTCGCAGCCCTTCCGCACGGCGCGTACTTCGGGATCGGCGCACTGGTCGCCGCCGACGTGCTGGGCCCTGGCAATCGAGCGAAGGGCGTCGCGTTCATCCTCACCGGGCTCACCATCGCGAACGTCGTCGGTGTGCCCGTGGGCACCTTCCTCGGACAGCAATGGGGGTGGCGCACCGCATTCTTCGTGGTGACGCTCGTCTTCGCCCTGGCCACGGTGTCGATCGCACTGTTCGTGCCGAAGCATCCGGGTGACCCCGGACGCACGCTGCGCTCAGAGTTGGGCGTCTTCAGGGTGGGGCAGGTCTGGCTCACGCTCGGCATCGGCGCCATCGGGTTCGGCGGCTTCTTCGCGGTCTACAGCTACATCGCACCGCTTGTCACCGATGTCGCGGATGCTCCGCAATGGGCGGTGCCGATCGTGCTCGTCGTCGTGGGCCTGGGGATGACGGTCGGTAACCTGCTCGGCGGCCACATGGCAGACCGCGACCTGCGTCGCACACTGCTGATCGGCATGGCCGGACTCGTGCTCGTGCTCGCTCTGCTGGCGCTGCTGTCGTTCCAGATCATTCTGCTTGCGGTGCTCGCCTTCGCGGTCGGACTGACTTCTTCTATCCTGAGCCCGGCGATTCAGACGCGCCTGATGGATGTCGCCGGCGACAACCAGTCGATCGCGGCAGCCATGAACCACTCCGCATTGAACATCGGCAACAGCCTCGGAGCGTTCCTCGGTGGAGTCGTGATCGCGGCAGGATGGGGTTTCACCGCTCCGGCGTGGGTCGGCGCAGCGCTTGCGATCGTCGGGCTGGCGATCACCGCGATTGCTTTCCGAATCGAACGGCGCAGCACAGCGGAGCGGTACGCGGCATAGGGTGATGCCATGGCACAGGCGATGCTCGACGGCGGGACTGCGGTACTTCTGCGTGAGCGCGAAGCGAGCATCGAGACGCTGCTGATCCAACGCCCGGACCGGGGATCTTTCGGCGGCGCATGGGTGTTCCCCGGCGGCATCGTCGAGGCCGGCGACATCGTGGCCGGCGAAGACGAGGTCCAGATCGCCGCTCGTGCGGCCGTGCGGGAGTGCGAAGAGGAGGTCGGGCTGCGGCCGATCGATGCGCGGGTCTTCTCGTGTTGGGTGCCGCCCGTCGAAGCACCGAAGCGTGTGCGCACCTGGTTCTTCCTCGCGCACGCGCCAGAAGGCGAGATCCATCCCGCTCCGCACGAGGTCATGGAAGCGGCGTGGCTCTCACCGGTCGATGCTCTGCAGCGCCACGCCCAGGGTTCGCTGATGCTGTTTCCACCGACCTGGATCACGTTGAGTGCATTGGCCGAGCACACGAGCATCGCAGAAGCTCTGGCATCCGTGACAGTTCCTGAGACCTACACGACGTACCTTCTGGGCGGTGGGGTGTTCGTCTGGGCAGGCGACGCGCAGCATCCGAGCGGTGGTACTGGGCGGCACCGGCTGGAGACCGACATGATGCCCTGGCGGTACACGCGGGACTGAACCCCGGGTTCAGGCCTCCAGCAGCCGCTGCAGGTGCATGGCGACAGCATCCGTTTCGATGAGGAATCCGTCGTGCCCGAAGTCGCTCGTGAGAACGACGGTCTGTCCGTCGTCGATCGTGTGCGGCACGCTGCGTGCGATGCGCTGCTGGCCGTCTACGGGGAACAGTCGATCGGTGTCGATGCCGAGCACGAGCGTCTTCGCTGTGATCGACTGCAGTGCTGTCTCAACACCCCCGCGGCCACGACCGACGTCGTGGGAGTTCATCGCTTCGACGAGTGTGAGATAGCTGTTCGCGTCGAAGCGGCGCGTGAACTTGTTGCCGTGGAAGTCGAGGTACGACTCGACGGCGAATCTGCCGCCGTGTCCGAGCGGTGAGACATCCGACTGCCACGAACGCTGGAAGCGTTGATTCAGCTCGATGGGGCTCCGGTAGTTCAGCAGCGCCATGCGTCGGGCGAGGGCAAGTCCGCGATGCGGGCCCTCGCCGACGCTCTGGTCGTAGTACTCGCCGCCCTGGAATCGGGGATCGATGCGGATGGCCTCCAGCTGCACGGAATTCAGTGCGATCTGATCGGCGGTGTTCACCGGGGGAGAGGACAGCACCGCGAGGCGCTCGACTCTCTCCGGGTGCATGATCGCCCACTCCAGCGCATGCATCCCGCCCATGGATCCGCCGACGACCGCTGACCAGCGCTCGATGCCGAGCGCGTCGGCGAGGAGCACCTGGGCCGCCACCTGATCGCGCACGGTCACGTAGGGAAAACGCGACGCCCACTCGTAACCGTCTGGGGCGATGCTGGCGGGGCCGGTGGAGCCCTGGCATCCGCCGAGCATATTGGGGGCGATCACGCACCAGCGGTCGGTGTCGAGCGCCGCGCCAGGACCGACGATGTCCTCCCACCAGCCCGCTGTCGGATGTCCGGCGCCTGCGTCGCCGCGGAGATGGCTGTCGCCGGTGAGGGCATGCAGCACGAGGATCGCGTTGTCTTTCGCGGCGTTGAGTTCGCCCCACGACTCGTACGCGATGCGGATGCTCGGCAGCTCTGCCCCGGTCTCGGTGCGGAAGGCGCCGAAAGAGGCGAATTGTCGATCGCCCGCAGGATCCCCGTCTCGCCAGGCTCCCGTCACGGGAGGGCGAGCACGGAGCAGTCGTGCATCCGCTTCGGTCACGCGCGCCGAGGGCACCGTGTCTTCAGAGGTGCTCTGCCAGTCCATGTCTCCATTGTCGCCTGCCCGTCACCCGCGGGGGCCCACGTTACGTGCGGTGCGCCGGCTGACGTGACAGAAAAGCACGGATCTCGCAGAGTTCCGAAGAAAATCTGCGAGATCCGTGCGGTAATGCGAGAGGATGCTCAGGCGCGAGCGGCCTCCGACACGCGTCGTGCCGCGGCAAGAGCCTCATCGAGGTCTGCCTTGAGGTCATCGACATTCTCGAGTCCGACGGACAGGCGCACCAGGCCCGGCGTGACGCCGGCGGTGAGCTGCGCCTCGGGCGAGAGCTGCGAGTGCGTGGTGGATGCCGGGTGGATGACGAGCGAGCGCACGTCACCGATGTTGGCGAGGTGGCTGAACAGCGACAGGCTGTTGACGAACTCGCGTCCGGCTTCCACGCCGCCCTTGAGCTCGAACGACAGCACGGCACCGACGCCCTTGGGCGCGTACTGGTTGGCTTTCTCGTACCACGGCGACGAGGGGAGCCCCGAGTAGTTCACCGAGGCGACGTCATCGTGACCCTCGAGCCACTCTGCGATCTCCTGTGCGTTCTGCACGTGGCGCTCGATGCGCAGCGAGAGCGTCTCGACGCCCTGGATGAGGTTCCACGCGCTCTGGGGCGCGATGGCGGAGCCGAGGTCGCGGAGCAGCTGCACGCGCGCCTTGATGATGTACGCGAGCGCGTCGCCGACCGCAGCGGTGTAGACAGCCCCGTGGTACGAGGGGTCGGGCTGGGTGAGCTCGGGGAACTTCTCGGCGTTCTTGGACCACTCGAACTTGCCGCCGTCGATGATCGCGCCGCCGATGGTCGTGCCGTGGCCGCCGAGGAACTTGGTGACCGAATGCACGACGATGTCGGCACCGTGCTCGAACGGACGGATCAGGTACGGGGTAGCGATCGTGTTGTCGACGATCAGCGGGATGCCGTTGTCGTGAGCGACGTCGGCGATGCCCTGGATGTCGAGCACGTTGATCTTCGGGTTTCCGATGGTCTCGGCGAAGAACAGCTTCGTGTTCGGGCGGACGGCTGCGCGCCACTCCTCGATGTCATCCTGGTTCTCGACGAAGGTGACCTCGACGCCGAGCTTGGCGAGGGTGTACTTGAAGAGGTTGTAGGTTCCGCCGTAGATCGAGCTCGACGAGACGAAGTGGTCTCCGGCCTGCGCGATGTTCAGCACGGCGAACGTCGACGCGGCCTGGCCGCTGGCGAGCACGAGCGCGCCGGTGCCGCCTTCGAGGGCTGCGAGGCGCTGCTCGAGAACATCCTGGGTGGGGTTCTGGATGCGGGTGTAGATGTTGCCGAACTCAGCGAGCGCGAAGAGGTTCGCGGCGTGGTCGGCGTTGTCGAACACGTAGGACGTGGTCTGGTAGATCGGCGTCGCGCGCGCCTTCGTCACCGGGTCGGGAGCAGCACCGGAGTGGATCTGCTTGGTCTCGAAACGCCAGGTCTCGGGTGCGGACATGAGTTCCTCCAGGGCTGGTAGTGAGGTCGGTACGGCGGATGCCATTCCTGCGAGAGTACGGAACAACCCCGGTGCCGACAACAGCCCGGAAATGTTACGTAACATGCCGCATGCGCGAAAATACGCGGCCAGGTCGTACGGTGGAGACATGGTGACAAGGCGTGCAGTGGTGACAGGGGCGAGTTCTGGGATCGGCGAGGCTGCGGTGCGCAACCTGCGTGCCAGAGGCTGGGACGTCGTCGGCGTCGCTCGCCGTGAGGATCGGTTGCGCACGCTCGCCGCCGAGACCGGCGCATCGGCGATCGCCTGCGATCTCACCGAGGCGGATGCTGTGGCGGCTCTCGTCGCAGAGCTCGAAGCATCCGGCCCTGTACATGCCCTCGTGCAGGTCGCCGGCGGTGCACGCGGCACTGATCGGGTCGAAGACGGCAGCATCGCAGACTGGCAGTGGATGTACGACGTCAACGTCCTCGCCGCTCAGCGTGTCGTCGCAGGGGTGCTGCCGCTGCTTCGCCGTGCGGCCGCGGCCGACGGTCACGCCGACATGGTCTTCGTGACCTCCACCGCTGCGCGGATCGACTACCCGGGCGGTGGCGGATACAACGCGGCGAAGGCAGCAGAATCCATGCTCGTCAGGGTGCTGCGTCAGGAGCTCAACGGCGAACCGATTCGCGTCGTCGAGGTGGCACCAGGACTCGTGCACACCGAGGAGTTCACCCTCAATCGTCTCGGTGGTGACCGCGTCGCCGCCGAAGCGGTCTACGCCGGGGTCGATGATCCACTCACCGGTCAGGACGTCGCCGATGTCATCGGCTACGCCATGGACGCTCCCGGTCACGTGAATCTCGACCTCATCACGATGCGTCCGGTGGCGCAGTCCGCACAGCACCTGCTCGCCCGCGGTCCGCTGCGCGTGCGTCCACAGCGCGAGGGCTGAATCGGTGCCTGGGCGCTCACTCGCACAGCTCGCCGATGACGGAATCATCGACCGCGGCTGGGCAGAGGCGCTCGCCCCGGCATCGGAGACGATCGCACAGCTCGGCGAGCGACTGCGAGCCGAGCAGGCCAGCGGTGCCGGATACCTCCCCGACGGCGCTCACGTGCTGCGGGCGTTCCAACGACCGCTCGCCGACGTGCGAGTGCTCATCACCGGGCAGGACCCCTATCCGACTCCTGGGCACCCGATCGGGCTCTCGTTCGCCGTCGATCGTGCCGTGCGGCCGCTGCCGCGGAGCCTCACGAATATCTACGCGGAGCGTGAGAGCGACCTCGGCATCTCGCCGGCCCCGCACGGTGATCTGACCGCGTGGAGCGATCAGGGCGTGCTGCTGCTGAACAGAGTGCTCACGGTGCGGCCGGGCGCTCCGGCATCCCATCGGGGGTGGGGGTGGGAGCGGGTGACTGAACTCGCGATCCGCGCGCTCGTGGCGCGCGATCAGCCGCTGGTCGCGATCCTCTGGGGGAAGGATGCCGAGAAGCTGCGCCCCGTGCTCGAGGAGACCCCCGCGATCGTCTCCGCCCATCCGTCGCCACTCTCCGCTCGTCGCGGTTTCTTCGGCTCCCGGCCGTTCTCGCGGGCCAATGCCCTGCTCGCCGCGCAGGGCGCTGCGGCGGTGGACTGGCGTGTGGACGGCGAACTATAAACTGAGCACGTGCAGTTCGAGCCTGGTGACACGCGTCGACGACTGCCGCGCCATCTGCGCTCTCCCGAGCCGGAACCGGCCAGCTTCGCCTATGTGATCCGACCCGCGCGCATCGGTGATCTGCCCGATGTCCGTGGGATCTACAACCACTACGTCGCCAACTCCGCTGTCACCTTCGATGAGAAGGCGTCGACCCACCGCTACTGGCGTGAGAAGTTCGCGCTGCTGGCCAAGCTGCGGCTGCCTTTTCTCGTCGCCGTGACCGGGTCGAGCCAGGTGATCGGCTACGCGCTCGTGCAGCCGTGGGCGAGCAAGTCCGCGTACCGCTACACCGTCGAGGACTCGATCTACCTGGGTCCTGGGGCGGGCGGCAAAGGGCTCGGATCGGCGCTTCTGCAGGCTCTGATCGAGGCGTGCGAGCAGATCGGTCTGCGCGAGATCGTCGCGGTCATCAGCGATAGCGGTGCCGAGGCCTCGCTCCACCTGCATGCGAAGCACGGTTTCGTCGAGGTCGGCCGCATGGGCCGGGTGGGATTCAAGTTCGGGCGATCGCTCGGGACGATCTATCTGCAGCGTTCGCTCACTCCGGCGTCGAAGCGCCGCCGTCGGAGATGACGCCACCACTGGGGATCACGGGGATCGCTGCGAGCAGGCGCTTCGTATAGTCCTGCTGCGGGTGCAGGAGCACGTCCTTGGTCGCCCCGCGCTCGACGATTGCGCCGTCCTTCATCACGGCGACGCTGTCGCACAGGCTCTGCACGACGCCGATGTCGTGCGAGACGAGGATCAGAGTCAGCCCTTCGGACTCGAGCAGAGTATGGAAGACCTCGAGAACCTGAGCGCGCACGGTGACGTCCAGCGCGGAGAGCGGTTCATCGCCGACGAGAATGCGGGGGCGATGTACAATGGCGCGTGCAATGGCGACGCGCTGGCGCTGTCCGCCGGAGAACTCGTGCGGGTAGCGCTCCGCCATCTCGGGCTCCAGGCCCACTTTGGTCAGCACGGTGCGCACGCGCTCTCGTCGATCGCCTTCGATCCCGAGCGCCCACAGCGGTTCGGCGATGATCTGACCTGCGCTCATCCGCGGATCGAGCGATGCGTAAGGATCCTGGAAGACCAGACCGGTCTGCCGCCGGAGCCAGTGCAGCGAGCGTGCGGGCGCCGCAGCATCCACCTTCTTCCCATCGACCGTCACCATTCCCGCCGTAGGGCTGTCCAGCCCGAGGAGGAGGCGGACGAGCGTCGACTTCCCAGATCCGGATTCGCCGATGAGTCCGATGGACTCGCCCGCGTCGATATCGAGGTCTGTCGGATGCAGCGCGGTCTGCGTGGTGGCGCGCTCGAACATGCTCCGCTTCGGCACCGGGAAATCCCGGCTGAGACCGCGCGCCTCGATCAGGCTCATGAGGTTCCCTCCGGCCGCCAGAGCGTCGCGGTGGCATCGCGCAGCAGGCCTTGAGTGATCGGTGACGAGGGAGCGGTGAGCAGCGTCGATATCGGAGCCGCCTCGATCACTCGTCCCTCTTCGAGCACGACGCCGTGGGTGGCTACCTGCGCGAGCACCGCCAGGTCATGGGTGATGAACATCAGCGACATGCCCTGCTCCTCCACGAGCGAGAGCAGCAGCCGCAGGATCTCGGCCTGGATCGTGACGTCGAGCGCGGTCGTCGGTTCATCGGCGATGAGCAGGTGCGGATTGCACGCCAGCGCCATCGCGATCGCGACGCGCTGGCGCTGTCCGCCGGAGAGCTGGTGCGGATACTTGTCGATGATCGTTTCCGGGTCGGGCAGCCGCACGCGGGCTGCCTCTTCGATCGCACGCTTTCGCGCCTCGCGTCTGCCGACTCCGGTGTGAATGCGCACCGACTCCGCGATCTGGCGACCGACCGTCCTGATCGGGTTCAGCGCGGTGCGCGGCTCTTGGAACACGATTCCGATGTCATCGCCGCGCAGGTGTGCGAGCTCTCGATCGGGCATCCCGATCAGCTCGGTTCCATTCCAGAGGATGCTGCCGCGCGCTGTCGCTCCGTCGGGGAGGAGCCCGAGGATCGCGAGCGCCGTGACCGACTTGCCGGAACCGGACTCGCCGATCAGCCCGAGACGCGCGCCGTCAGGAACCTCGAACGAGATACCGTCGATCACTCGGCGGCCGTCGATATCGACCACGAGATCGTGCACTTCGAGACTCATGCGACCACCGCCGGGGTAGGGATTTCGGCCGAACGATGCTGCAGCGTCGGATCAGTCGCCTCACGCAGCGCGTCGCCGAGCAGATTGAGGGAGAGCACGGTGATCGTGATAGCGAGCCCGGGCCAGACCACCGAGAGCGGGTGGATGCCGATGTACCGCTGGAGGTCGGCGAGCAGAATGCCCCAGGACGGCTCTGTGACGGATGCTCCGAAACCGAGGTACGATAACCCGGCTTCTGCGAGGACGGCAACGGCCATCGACCAGGACAGCTGCACGATGAAGACCGGCGCGACGTTGGGCAGCAGATGACGCACGAGGTTCTGCGAGGTGGTGAGACCGGACGCTCGACCGGCGAGCACGAAGTCGCTCTTCTGCACGCGGCGCAGTTCCGGGCGGGTGACGCGGGCGATGTTCACGCCGAAGCCGATGCCGACCGCCCAGATGACGACCCAGAGCGACCCGCCCCAGACCGAAGAGATCATCATCGCGATGATCAGCACAGGGAAGGCGATGAGGATGTCGACGAGAACAGCGACGGTCTCGCGCATCCAGCGGAACGTCAGGGCGCCAAGGGCAGCAAGTGCGATTCCGACGACAGTTGCCACGATTCCGGACCCGACGCTGACGAACACCGTGGTGCGCGCACCGGCCATGATGAGGCTGAGGATGTCTCGGCCGGTGCCATCGGTGCCGAGCAGGTGCGGCCAGCTGGGCGGCGCCCACCGGTTGCGCACGGCGGCCTCCAGCGGGTTGAACGGCGTCCAGAACAGGGAGATCAGCGCAACCAGTGCGATCACCCCCACAGCGATGACGGCGAAGCGCCCGGTGGCGGTGCTCCAGAGCGATCTCAGCCAGCGGGGCATCATGCGGCCTCTCTCTGCCTGGGGTCAACGAAGTGGTGCACGAGGTCGACGATGAAGCCGATAACGAGTACGAGGCCGGTGAGAACCAGCAGTTCGCTCTGCACCTTGACCAGGTCCCGCGTGCCCACATCGGTCACCAGCATCCGCCCGATGCCGGGAAGTGTGAAGAGCTGTTCGATCACGACAGAGCCGACGACGATCCCCGCGACCTGAAGACCGAGCACCGTCACGATCGACAGACCGACGGCGGGGATCCCGTGCTGGATGAGCGCGCGGTTCCGGGTGAGGCCCTTCGCCGCGGCGGTGCGAACGAAATCTTGGCCCCGCGCCTGGAGAGTCGCGCTGCGCACGAAGCGCAGCAGCATCGCGCCCTCGACGATTCCGATGGTCAACGCAGGCAGGAGCAGTGCCTGCAGCGCCTGGCCCGGCTGTTCCCATCCGTGACGAGGGAAGCCCTGTGCCGGAAGCCACCCCAGCCACACGGCGAAGACGACGATGAGCATCATGCCAGCCCAGATCACCGGGACCGCAGCCAGGGTCTGCGCCGTGACGTTGATCGCTGTTCCGCCTGCGCGGCCGCGCAGCAGTGCTGAGCCGACTCCGAAGGGCACCGCGATCAGCAGCGCGATCAGCAGCGACATGATGCCGAGGGGAACGGTGATCTGCGCCTTCTGAGCGAGTTCCGCGCCCACCGAAGCGCCGCTGAGCTGCGAGGTGCCCAGATCGCCGGCGAGCACTCCGCCGATCCATTCGCCGTACTGGGCGATCAGAGGGCGATTGAGGCCGAGTGATTCCCGGAGCGCCTCGACGGCAGCGGGAGAGGCCTGAGTGCCGGCGATGAGCTGAGCGACGTCTCCGGGAAAGACGCGGAGAGTAACGAAGATGAGCACGCTCGATACGAGGAGTCCTGCGATGAGCAGGACTCCTCGAGTGAGCGTGTAGCGGATCACGCGGGGTCGCTAGCCGGCGTCAGTCCGCGGCGACCGTGACGCCGGCGAGGTTGATGCGCGAGTTGATCGAGTCCTCCGGGAAGCCGGACACGGTCGGGCGGAGTGCGGTGATCGTCTCGCCGGTGTACAACCAGTCAGCGGCGTGATCCTCAGAGACCAGGCGCGCGGCCTTCGCGAGGATCTTCGCGCTCTCGTCCGGGTCGGTCTCAGCGAGAGCGTCGGCGTAGAGCTTCTGCACCTCGGGGTTGTCATAGCCGAAGTAGTAGTCGGGGTCAGCGAAGTTTCCGAAGTCACGAGGCTCCACGTGCAGCACGAAGCTGAGCTCGTAGTCCTTGTTCGTGTAGACGTCCTCGAGCCAGGTGGGGAACTCCACCGAGTCGACCTCGAGCGTCACACCGATCTTCGAGAAGTCGGATATCAGCACCTGCGGCACCGTCGTTCCGTAGAACGCGGGGATCGTGAGGGTCAGTTCGAGATCCTCCTGACCCGCCTCGGCAAGCAGTTCCTTGGCCTTCTTCGGGTCATATGGAACGAGATCCGAGAGGTCTTCATAGCCCGGGTCGAGCTCGGGGATGGGGCCATAGAGCGGTTGGCCTGCACCGACCGCCTCGATCAGAGCTTCGTGGTCGATGCCCAGACGCAGTGCCTCGCGCACGCGAGCATCGTTCAGCGGCGCCTTGGCGTTGTTGAACGCGAGTGTCGCCTTGTCTGTCGTGCGGCCCTTCGTCATCACGAACTCGCCGGAGTCTTCGAGCTGAGGGGCGAGATTGGGGTCGACGGCGGTGAGGACGTCGAGGCTGCCATCGAGCGCCGCGTTGACGCCGGCCGTGAAGTCGGGGATGTACTCGAAGACCACCTCAGCGATTCCTGCGGGCTCGCCCCAGTACTCGTCATACCGGTCGAATGTGATGGTGCTGCCCTTGCTCCAGTTCTGCAGCGTGAAGGGGCCGGTGCCGTTCTCTGCGGTCTGCAGGTCGGTGGTGTCGCCGGCCTGGAAGATGAGACCGGCAGGACCGGTGAGGGCGAACAGGAAGTTCTGGTTCGGCTCACTGAGCGTGATCACGACGGTGCTGGCATCCGGAGCTGTGATCGAGGCGACGTTGGCGAACTCTGCGTTGCCCTGCAGGGACGCGTCCGTGCGGACGGCTTCGAAGGAGGCGACGACGTCGGCAGAGGTCATCGCCGTGCCGTTGTGGAAGGTGACGCCCTCGTCGATCGTGAAGGTGTAGACGAGTCCGTCGCCCGAGACCTCGTAGTCGGAGGCCAGCCGCGGTTCGATTGTGTTGTCCTGCGCGCGGGTGACGAGCCCCTCATAGATGTTGTCGACGAGGATCTGCTCGAGCGCCGCTCCGCTGGTGTGGCGGATATCGAGGTTGGTCGGCTCGAGCACGAGACCGACGGTCAGGGTGGCGTCAGGGTCCGGCTTGCCGTCAGAAGTCTTCACCGGGTCGGGTGAGGCTCCCGCGCAGGCGCTGAGGACCACGGCTGCGACGGCAAGCGCGGAGATGACGGCGAGGCGTCTGGTGCGTCGGAACATGTCTTTACGATGTCCTCTCGGGACGGGACGGGACGGGTGCTGTGTGCGTTGTCAGGGCGTTGTGTCGATCGTGGTGCGGATGAGAGCTGCGAGCTCTCGCGGTGCGGTCTCCTGCACATTGTGCGTGGCGTCGATGGCCACCACGGCCGCACCGGGAAGGCGACGCTGGAATTCTTCAGCATCCGTTTCGCTGACGAATCCGCGGGTCGCGCGAACCAGCGTCAGGGGAACGGTGATCGAGGCGAGATCCTCCCAGCCGCTCACATCGAGCACTGCGTTCGCGGCCTCGGGCGTCGGAGCGGCGAGCGCGGTGGCAGCGAGGTGCGCGAAGTGGTGCTTCCACTCGACGCGGCCATCTTCTCGGACTCTGGTGTTCAGGACGACGCCTCGTTCTGTCTCTGCGCGTGTGCCGCCGAACCCGAGCGACATGGCGCGGTCGACGAGTTCGTCTCGAGCAGCGAAATCGGTGGGGCCCTCGTAGAACGCACGAAGTGCCGAGGGTCCGCCGGAGGTGTCGATGCCGGGAGTGATGTCCACGATGATCACGTCGCTGACGAGTTGCGGGCGGGATGCTGCGACTGCCGCCGCGGTGAGACCACCCAGCGACTGTCCGACGAGCACCTGTGGTGCGGTCGTCCACTCGGCCAAGGCGAATGCGACATCGTCCGCGAGCGTGCGGGCGGTGTAGGCGGCGTCATCGCGCCACGATGAATCACCGTGCCCCGCGAGGTCGATCGCCAAAGTGGGCACCTGCAGGCCGAGTGCCATCGTGTCCCAGGTGTGCGCATTCAAGCCGGCGCCGTGGAGCAGCGTGACCACTGGTGCGCCTTCGCCGAATCGAAGAGCGCTGAGGGTGCGACCGTCGGGGAGCGTGAGAGTGAGGCGTTCGACCTGTGGAACAGGTACACCAAGCGTCTGAGCCTGTAACGGAAGATACTGGAACTCGCTGGTGGTGGTTGGCACGCCCATATTCTGCTCCGAAATGGGTGCTCGGGTGAAACTCGGGAGCAATCTGACAGACATGTTGGGGATCTTGGTCAGCATACTGCTTAATAATCCGTGATACAGGCGAGCAATTTGGGTTTGAGTGAATGTGAAGGGTTCACAGCAGTACTTGTTACCGTCGTCGCCATGCGGCCTTCTATCCTCACCCCGCGCTTCCGTCCGGGCCGTCAGGTTGCGCTGACGTGGAGCATCCCGGACTCGTTCGGCGGAATGACTGGTGCACTGTTGCATCGCTCTCGAGCCATCGTCCGCCTAGGCGGACGTCCTGTCGACATCCTGACGCTGGACGACCGGCTCGACTACGCAGACGTCGAGCGAGAGCTGCGCACAGCAGGTGAACTCATCGATGGCATGCGACTCGTCAACATCTGGGACTGGCTGCGTGAGCACGAGACGAGAGCGGGCAAGAGCCGGCCCGAGAGTGGGCACGAGCTCCTCGCGGCCGGAGGCGACGCTGTCGAGCATCGACGGGACGGGGTTGTCCTGACCCGTGAACGACTCTCGGCCGGCAAAGTCATCGCTGCAGATCGATTCCGCGAGGACGGCAGCATCCTGGTAACGGATCGTCGCGACGAGGCCACGGGCACTCGAAGTGTCGTGATGTATGAGCGAGACGGCACGCCTCGGCGCAGCTGGGGGAGCGTGTGGGGCGTCTACCGCTATTGGCTCGATCAGATCCTGGGCCGCGAGGAGACGTTCATGATCGTGGATTCGAAGACCGCTGCGCGGTTCGCGCGGACCTACCGGCGCTCGAATGTCGTGACCATGCATGTTCTGCACGGCTCGCACCGCACGGCGGACGGGTCATCTCTCAGCGCATCGCGTCGCAGTGTGCTCGAGAATCTGTCGGATTTCGACTCCGTCGTGACGCTGACCACGCGGCAGCGCGGCGATCTGATCGCGGACCTAGGCTCGCAGCAGAACCTCGCCGTGATTCCCAACGGCTTCGACGGGGCACAGGCCCCGCACGGAGATGATCGGTCGCACCTGCGCGGCAGTGGGCTCATGCTGTCGTCTCTGATCAAGCGCAAGCGCGTCTCACACGCGATCAAGGCGGTCGCGCGTGCATCTGAGACTGTCGAGGTGAGTGTCGACATCTTCGGCGAGGGGGAGCGCAGGCCGCTTCTGGAGAAGACGATCCGATCGCTGGGCGTCGCAGAACGCGTGCACTTGCGTGGACACGATCCCGCGGCACGGTCGCGCTTCGCAACAGCGGATTTCATGCTGTTGACATCGACCGCCGAAGGGTTGCCGCTCGCGCTCGTCGAAGGAATGGCCGCAGGGTGCATCCCGATCGCCTACGACATCCCCTATGGTCCATCGGATCTCATCGTCGACGGCAGGAACGGCTTTCTGGTGGCAGCGGGAGATATCGACGCGTTGGCACGCCGGATCGTCGACTTGCAGCAGATGCCGGCACACGCCGTCGAGGCCATGCGCAAGCGGGCGATCGCCACATCTGAACGATTCGACGACAAGGCCGTGACGCGGGCGTGGGCGCGGGAGATGGAGAAGGCGTGGGAGCGGAAGCACGCGGCATCCGGCCCCGAGTCGGTGCTCGCACGGTCTCGTCACGTCACCGGACGCATGAAGCGGCGGGTCCGGCGTGTGACCGGTGGCTACGCATCCTCAGGCGAGGAGTGATCGTACGCGCTGCGACACCGCGGACCCGATGAATCGCGACAAGCGATGCGCCGGCGCCTCGACGAAGCGATAGAACAGAGCCGCCAGCACAATGCTCGCCGGAAAGCCCACCGCGATCGCCCAGGGCCAGCTGGATGCGCCCCAGAGGTAGACGAGGGTGGCAAGCAGCGGAACGTGCACGAGATAGAGGCTGTAGGAGACCCGACCGAGCCACTGCGCTGCGCGACGCTCGAGCAGGCCGCTCAATCGTGGCCATCCGATGGCCGCGATGATGATGATCACCGCTCCCACGCCGGCGAGTCCCCACAGTGCTCGGCTCGTGATGCTTCCGGCGTCAGCGATCGGTCGCGCGAGCCAGCTGGCGATGAGAAGCATCAGGGCGATGATCGTCGCGCCGGGCCAGAAGAGCGCGCCGCGAGGTCGCCGCATCCAGACTCGCAGATCATCCAGACGGACGGCCATGAGTGCTCCGAGCATGAACACCGGCAGATAGACGAGCGCGTCTATCTCGACGATGCGGCCAGCGACGGTCAAGACGCAGGCGATGACGGCCGCGGCCATCGCATGCCGGCGGACAGCGACGGCGAGAGCGACGAAGAGCGGAAGCGCGAGTGAGAAGATCAGCTCCCAGCGCAGCGACCACAGCACATTGTTGATGTCGTAAGACGCCGGGACCAGTGATGCTTCATCAAGGAAAGAGCTCCACGTCACGCTCGCAGCCTGCGCATCGCGCATCCATGAACCCTCTGGCATCGTCGAGTGATCGCGGGGAACCAGAGCGATCAGCACCGTTGCGAGAACGAGGGAAGCCCAGACAGGCAGGTAGAGCCGCAGTACGCGTGTGGGGTAGTAGCGCGACCAGGAGAAGCCGGCGCGCAGCACCGGAAGAGTGACCACGAAGCCCGAGAGGACGAAGAAGACCAGAACGGCCTCCGTGCCGGCGAATGCGAGTTTGCCGGGGCTCTGCGTCAGCCATGCTGCGAGAGTGCTGTCCAGGTGCGGCATCGCGATGAGGCTGCAGTGATAGACGACGACGACCAGCGAGGCCACCCCTCGCACGCCGTCGACACTCGCTATCCGCTGAGATCCAGACATTCCAAGCAACGCTAATATCTCGGGCTGAGCCTAAGCTGAGGTGCATGAGCGAGACGCGAGTGCACCTGTCGAAGACGGAACCTGCCGCCTACAAGGCGCTGGAAGAGTTCTCCCGAACCGTCGGCGAGATCTGCAGGACGAACGGCATCGACGACCGCCTCAAAGAGCTCGTGATGATCCACTGCTCGCAGCTGAACGGCTGCGCATACTGCACTCGCGTGCACCTCGATCGTGCAGTCAGCGCCGGCATCGACATCGATACGATCACGCAGATCGCAACCTGGCGTGAGAGCGGTGTGTTCACGGAGCGCGAGCGAGCAGCCCTCGAACTCGCGGAAGCCTTCACCTTCATCTCTGACGAGGGCGTGTCCGATGACGTGTACAACCGGGTCGGCAGCGTGTTCACCGAGAAGGAGTATGCCGCGCTGAGCTGGGCGTGCGTCTCGATCAATGCGTTCAACCGAATCGTGATCGCCGGACGCTACCCCGTGCTGCCGCGTGGTGAGCAGGCGACGAAGTGACAGTATTCGCGATTGACGGAGTCTTCAATGCGCGTGATGTCGGTGGGATGCCCGGCGCACGCGGTCGGGTGCGCGAAGGGATGCTGCTGAGGTCGGGAAGCCTTGTCGGCGCGACCGAGGCCGGTATCACCGAGCTCGAGCGGCGAGTGGATCGCATCGTCGACCTGCGCGACGGCCAGGAACTCGCCGACGCTCCGTCTGCAGTGACGTCGATCGCGACAACCCACCTGCCTCTCTTTCTGGGTTCGGTCGCGTCGTTCTTCGACGATGACATGGGACTCGAAGAGATGTACCGCCACCTTCTCGAGGAAAGCGGAGAACGTCTCGCCGAGGCTGTCCGTGTGATTGCTCGCGGTGAGCGGACGCTGGTGCACTGCACGGTCGGAAAGGACCGGACTGGTGTGACTGTCGCCCTGGCGCTCTCGGCGGTCGAGGCGCATCGAGAAGAAGTGATCGCCGACTATGCGCTCACTGCGTCGCAGCTTCCCGAGCAGCGCAACCGTCGCATCATCTCGTATCTGCAGCAGCACCACCCGCATTCTGAGAACGCCATCGCCCTTGCGACGCTGTCGCCTGCAGAGGTGATGCACGGCGTCCTCGACGAGGTCGATGCGCGGTGGGGGTCAGCCTCTGACTACCTGCTGGCGAACGGGCTGGCCGATGATGAACTCGCCGGACTCCGGTCTGCCCTGCTCGACAGCTGAGCAAGGTAAGGCAACCCTTCATCGGTGTTACGATGGTGACATCATGACGACGTCCACCGAGATCCGCAGCGGCCGAGCCCAGCGTCGGGCAGCGCGTGTGCGTTCGCACCACCTGGTCACGGCAGATGAGAACTCGCTGCTTGAACTCGAGACGTTCTTGGCGACGCTTCCGCTGTGTGCGTCTGGTCGTGTGTTCATCGAGGTTCCCGATGCACGCGACATCGGTGTGATCGAGGCACCCGCTCGTATGACGGTCACCTGGCTCGCACGCTCATCGCGCACGGGAGCACCGGGTACGGGGCGCGCGTGCGCACCCGGCGCGGCACTGGCTCGCGCGACGTGCGCCTGGGCAGACGAGATGCTGTGCGACGAGGAGCACTCCACGCACATCACACTGCTGGGTGGCTACCTCGGCACGGCTGACATCGTCGAGCACCTCACTTCGACGCTCGAGGTGCCCGCCTCGACGATCAGCGCACCCGAGCGCTTCGGTTTGCTCCCGTCCGCGCACTGACGTAGTTGCCGTCTTCGAGCCCCGCCTCGATCTCGAAGCGGTTTCGCAACGGGTTCTGACCGGCGAACAGGTAGAGCACCGGCATCAGGAATCCATAGCGCAGCCACTGGGCCTTGTGCACGGCTTCATGGCGGAGCACCGCGTCCGTAGGAGACGAGGGCCCCGTCAGATAGCATCCGCCGACACAGACGCCGCCGCGTTTGAACGTCCATTTCGGCATCCCGCGGAAGACCCACAGTCCGTTACGTCGTTCGATCGGACCCGTGCTCCACAGTGAGCCCCAGACCCAACCGACCGCTGTGCCCCAGGCGTAGCCGATTCGGCTGATCGGAGAGCGCAACAGGAACGACGGGATGCGCCGATCCAATCGGCGACCGCGCGCGAGCGCGGCCTCCGCAGCCGGTCGCCAGTCAGGCATCTGCGTGCGCGCGGTCACGCCACGGCCCCCACCAGGCGCAGAATCGCGCCGAGATCTTCGATCGCGTCGAGCGGAGTGCGCGGGGCGAAGCCGGCGATCGTCGCCCCCGCCAGCGGCACGCGTTCACGCAACGCTCGGATGGATGCCGCGAGAGCCGCGGCACTCGCACCGAAGGGTGCGGCAGAGGAGACCCCGGCGATCTCGGTGGGGTCGAGCACATCGACGTCGATGTGCACCCAGACCCGTGCGGCGCCGGTTGCCGCAACGGCAGCGGCGAGAGCATCCGGATCCTCAAGGTCGGTGACATTCAGCTGATTCAGGCGGTCGAGAGGCTCCTGCTCTGCGTCGTCGATCACACGCGCGCCGACGAGGACGACTCGATCGGCGGGGAGGCCAGGGGAGAGCGCGAGCTGAGGTTCTCCTTCGCCCAGCACGGCACGCAACGCCATCCCGGAGAACGCACCAGAGGGCGAGGTCTGATCCGTGTGCAGATCGGGGTGGGCATCGCACCAGACCAGAGCGAGATCGTCGCGCTCCAGGGTGTCGAGCGCGGCGACGGTCACGCTGCAGTCGCCACCGATCACGATGGTGCCGTCATGGAAGTTCTCGGTGATCATCGATCGGATGCGCTGCAGGGAACTCAGGCGGTGCACACCGGTTCCGAGCGACTCGCCCGCTTCCAGCGGGATATCGAGCACCGTGGTGGCACTGCGTGGGAGATCACCCGAGATCGCCGATGCCCCATCGACGAGCAGCATCGCGCGCGCCGACGGAGAGCCCTGCCATTGCGGAACAACCAAGAAGCGGGCCACAAGGACCTCCAAAGCGTGAGGGCGGATGCCCCGGACCCACGGCCTGGGGCATCCGGGGTTTCAGGACTCGATCTGCGCCTGCGAGGAGCCGCCGGCCTTCAGCTCGGCCAGACGCGCCTCGACCTCAGTGAGCTCACCGAGGTCATCGAGGCTCTCGAACTGTGCATCGAGGCTGGACGCGGCGAGTTCGACCTTGCCCTGCGCCAGGGCCTCCTGGCGGCGAACCTTGTCCTCGAAGCGGCCGAGCTCGCTCGTCGGGTCCAGCACGTTGATCGAGGACACGGCGTCCTGCACCTTGGTCTGAGCCTCGGCGACCTTCGCGCGGGCGAGGAGTTCGCTGCGCTTAGCCTTGAGCTCGCCCAGCTTCTCCTTCATTCCGTTCAGACCGGCCTTGAGCTTGTCGACGACCTCGGTCTGCGCGGCGATGGTGGGCTCAGACGAACTCGCCTCGCGCTCCTCGCTGATCTGACGCTGCAGCGCGATCTTGGCGAGGTTGTCGAACTTGTCCGCGTCGTCCGTGCTGCCGCTGGCTCGAAGCTCATCAGCCTTGCGGCTCGCGGCGATCGCCTTGTTGCCCCAGTCCTTGGCGGCCTGGATGTCTTCCTCGTGGTCGCGCTCGAGCAGGCGCAGGTTGCCGATGGTCTCCGCGATGGCAGCCTCTGCGTCAGCGACATTGTTGGTGTAGTCGCGGACGAGCTGATCGATCATCTTCTGCGGATCTTCCGCCTGGTCGATGAGGGAGTTGATGTTCGCCTTCATCAGCGTCGAGATTCGACCGAAGATGGACTGCTTGGCCATGGTGTTTCCTTTCGATTGGAACGGGGTCGTGTGAGTTCGTGCTTTTCGTGAGCGTGAGAAGAACGAGCGGATGCTAGAACCGGCCCCCTCTTGATCGACCGCCGCTGCGGGAGCTGCTGCGCGAGGAGCCGCCTCCGAAGCTGGACGGCCTGCTGCTGCGGGTGCTGCTGCGGCTCGAGCCGCCGGAACGCCAGCCGCCACCAGAACTCCAGCTGCCGCCTCCGCCGCCGCCCCCGCCACCGCTGAAGAGGCCGCCGAGGATGCCGCCGAGAATGGCTCCGCCCAGGTCGCTGCTGCCACCGGAGCTGTAGCCGCCCGACCAGCCGCCCGACCATCCGCCGGTGTGGAATGCATCGACCTCATTGCGGGCGAGCGATGTCGCCTCGGAGGCGAGGCTGTATGCACGTGTCGCGCGTTCTGTGGCGAGGATGGGGTCGCTCGCCTGTGTGGCGAGTGCTTCGGAGTATGCCGCGTTCGCTTCGGCGAGGCGGGTGCGAGCTGTCGCTCCGATCGCACCTCGACGAGTGGTGATGAAGTCGTTCGCTGTGTTGATCTGTGCTTGTGCCTGGGTGAGGCGCTGTTCGAGAACGCGACGGACGCGCTGCGCTTGCTCGCTCGCTTCGCGTACTCTTCCGAGCGCGGCGTCGATCTCGGCGTTGGCGGCGGTGAGCATGTCGAGATTCTGCTGCGGGTTGCGCGCGGTGCCCTGCAGCGTGGCCTGCGCCGCGTCGATGTTCGATCGCGTCCTGGCGATGATCGGTGCGAGGTGCCCTTGGGTGTCTGGCATGGCTCCTGCCGCTGCGATATCCGCTTCGAGATCGGTGATCGTCGTACGGATCTGCTCTTCGATGGCAAGAAGGTTCGCGCCGAGGCTCGTGACCGCGTCGATCAGCTCTTCAGTGCGTTCGACAGCGTCTTCGGCGGTGCGAATATCGAAGGCGGCTTCGCCGTTCTTGCCCTCGATGATCGCTGTAGCAGCCTCCGCGATCGCGGCATCTGCGAGCGACAGGCTGTGCTGCGCCTGGGCAGGATTGTCGCTGACGGTTGCCAGCGCAGCGGCGTCATAGGTCTGTCCGAGCGCGGAGAGCGTTGGGGCCGCGGCATCCAGTGCCTGCTCCGCCGCGGCGCGTCGCGCTTTGAGGCGCTCCAGCGCCTGCGGAGCCTCGGTTTCGAGCTTGCGCAGTTCTTCGAACGCCTCGATGTTCTCGTTGAGGAGATCGTCGGCCTCGTCGCACAGCTGGATGATCTGGATGTGCCATGCGCGTCGCTGCTCGGCGGTGTCGGGAATCTCATCGTCGATCTTCTGCTTGATCGAGAACGCTTCGGCGACTTTGGCCTGGGCTGCCTCGACGACCTTCGTGAACGCAGCGGTCGAGTCGTCGCCGTACTGAGCCACCGCGAAGCCGACCTCCTGCCGGCTCGAAGTGATCGCGTCATCCGCATGGACGAGCGCGCTTCCTGCCTGCTGCTCGAGGTCTTCGTCGCTGATCGACGCATAGGGGTCGTTGGGATCGGGAACGGTGACCTGCGCCGTCCGCTTCTTCCTGCGCGACCGCGAGACGAGCACGATGATGAGGATGATCACCGCGATGACGGCCGCGGCGACGAGCACCCACGTCAATCCGCTGGCGCTATCGCCGCCCCCGCCTTGCCCCGGGAAGGCATCGGCTGCGGCGATCGCTGCTCCGCTCCAGTCTCCGGCGCGAAGTCCGTTCTCCATCGCCTGTGTGACGCGATCGATCTCGCTGTCATCGAGCGGGCCGTTCTGGTCGGCGGAGACTGCGTACTGGCCGGCGTCGATGGCCACGGCGATGAGGTACTGATCGACGCCGAGCCCGTTGTCGATCGCCGTCTGATCGGTCCAGGCGACGCTGTCGGATGGGCCGGTGAACTCATCGACGAACACGACGTAGAGGTCGCCGCCGTCGGCTGCGGCGAGGTCGGAGAGGCGTGAATTCACGGCATCCTTCTCAGACGACGACAGCACTCCCGCGTCATCGGTCACGAAACCCGAGTCGAGAGTCACCGGGGCGGTCGCCATGGCGACCGATGCTGTCACAGTCGACGCGAACGCCGCCGCGACCAACCCGAGCATGACTGTGAACCGAGTCCGCATTGTGCTCCCTCCGCGAGGGCGTGAGCCCCTGGAGAATCGAGTCTATTCACTCCCGGTGACAGACGATAGCGACTGGCGGAAAGAGTCTGTGTCGGGCGAGGGAAGAAACGTGTTGACGCATACCCTGGAAGGCATGGATGACAGGTATGGCTCCGACGTGCTGGCATCGGGCTGGCAGGATCGTGGCGCGAAGAAGGTGCACGATGTCGCCGCCGTTCAGGATCTCGTCGTCGAAGTGGCAGTCGACGGCTTCTGCGGCGCGGTGACCCGGGTGCAGGGCGGCACCGTCGAACTCGAGGATTACAAGGGGCGCAAGCGCGTCTTCCCCCTCGGCGGTGGCTTCATGATCGATGGCGAGCCGGTACGGCTGATCCCGCCAGTCGCGGTGAAGCAGGGCACACGGCGCACAGCATCCGGATCCTTCGTCGCCGGTGCCCTGCGCGCGCGAGTCGCGTTGCCCAGCCGGATTCTCGTCGAGGGCAAGCATGATGCCGAGCTCGTGGAGAAGGTCTGGGGCGCCGACCTGCGCGCGGAAGGCGTCGTCGTCGAGTTCCTCGAGGGCGTCGACAAGCTCGACGAGCTGCTGGCGGCTGAGCCTCCCAGCGCGAAGCGCCGCTACGGCGTGCTCGTCGATCACCTCGTCCCCGGGTCCAAGGAGACCCGCATCGCTGACGCGATTCTGCGCGGCCCGCACGGCAAGCACATGAAGATCGTCGGCCACCCGTTCATCGATGTCTGGCAGTGCGTGAAGCCGCAGACTCTGGGGATTCAGCGTTGGCCGGAGATCCCGCGCGGCATCGATTGGAAGACGGGCATCTGTCGGGCCTTCGGCTGGCCGCACGCAGAACAGGGCGACACCGGCCGCGCCTGGCAGCACATCCTCAGCAAGGTGCACACGTACCGCGACCTGGAGCCGGCGTTGCTCGGTCGTGTCGAGGAGCTCATCGACTTCGTCACCGAGCCTGCCGCCGCGTAGTCCCGCAGCGGCCGTCGGATCCGCGCCGGCCGTCGGATCCTTGTCGGCAAGGATACGCTGGGAGACATGCCTGAACCCCGCACTTTCCGCGATGAACCGGTCTCCTTCGTTCGCCGCAGCGGACGGATGTCGGAGGCGCAGGAGCGCGCATTCGCCGACCTCGGCCCGCGCTATCTGCTGGACGTCCCGAGGGATGTCGCGTCGACCAGTGTGCACCCGGATGCGCGGATGGATCCGGCATCCGAATACGGGCGTGACGCACCGCTGATCGTGGAGATCGGATCAGGGCAGGGGCACGCCATCGTTTCGGCGGCATCCGCCCGCCTTGATGATGACTTCCTCGCCGTTGAAGTGTTCCGTGCGGGGCTGGCACGCACCATGCTCGACGCCGACAAAGCGGGTGTGCGCAACCTGCGTCTGATCGAGGCGAATGCGCCGGAGGTGCTGTCCACCTACCTGCCCGAGGGGTCGGCCTCCGAGGTCTGGATCTTCTTCTCTGACCCGTGGCACAAGAAGCGTCACACGAAGCGGCGCCTGATCCGGCCCGGGTTCGGAGACGCCGCAGCCCACGCGCTGGCCGATGATGGTCTGCTGCGACTGGCAACGGACTGGGAGGACTACGCACTCCAGATGTGCGAGGTCCTCGATGAGGAGCCGCAGTTCGAGCGCGCCTTCGAGGGGGAGTGGGCTGAGCGCTTCGATGGGCGCGTGATGACAGCGTTCGAACGCAAGGGCATCACGAAGGGGCGCGAGATCCGCGACCTCGTGTACCGGCGAAAGCCTCGCGAGTGACGCACGGCGAAGCGGCCTGGACGCCGAGGATCCTGCCCGCGGCACTCGTGTGTCTCGCCGCTCCCGCGTTCTTCGTGGTGGAGCAGGCCTGGCTCGGCTGGATTCTTCTCGCACTCGGCGTCGGCGGCGCCTGGATCATCGAGCGTCGGGCGGTCACGGCATCCGCACCATCGCTCACGCGCGATCTGTCGCTGATCTCGATCGGGATGCTGATCGTCAGTGTGATCCCGCTCGCTGCCGAGCTCGACAACCTCGCGATGCTGCGCTTCACCCTGGCTCTCGGCGGAGCCGTCGTCGTACCGTACGTGATCTCACGCTTCGTGTTCCACGACCGGGCGATCAGCTTTCCGTGGCGCACGGGGAAACGCTGGGGTCGCCTGCAGTGGACCTGGTTGATCGCTGTTCTCGTGCTCGGCTGGCTGATCCTGCCGTTCTACTTCATCACCAGTGGCGTCTACCTGAACTGGCCTGTTGTCGACACCCCCGAACTCATCGCGCGCCTGTTCGTCGGTGTTGGTGCAGTCGGTATCTGGGATGAGCTCTTCTTCATCTGCACGGTGTTCGCGCTGCTGCGTCGTCATTTTCCCGACGCGGTTGCGAACGTGCTGCAGATGGTCGTGTTCGTGTCGTTCCTGTGGGAGCTGGGCTATCGCGAGTGGGGCCCCCTGCTGACGATTCCGTTCGCGCTCCTGCAGGGCTATATATTCCTCAAGACGCATTCGCTCGCGTACGTCGTCACGGTGCACCTGCTTTTCGACGCCGTCGTCTTCGCTGTGCTCGTGCACGCGCATAATCCTGGGCTGCTGCCGATCTTTCTGGTGTGAGTCCTGGCCGCGCTAGGTTGAGTCGGACTCTGCACTCGTTCTACAGACAGGATCAGCACATGAGCGTTCAGGACGTGAGCGGCGTTCGCGGGGGATTCCGCCAGGAGTACACGACGCTGGTCGGCGCAGCTTGGCGGGTGATCAGGCAGGGCGGATGGCGCCTCGCGGCGGTGTATCTGGTCGGTCAGGGCATGATCGCACTGATCGCGGCCCCGCTCTTGCGCTGGCTCTTTGCCGAGGCGCTGCGTGCCGCAGGGCTCGCCGGCGTTGACACCTCCACCCTCCCGCGACTGATCACCACGCCGCTCTCGATCGGGTTGCTGATCGCGCTGGTGGCGATCGCGTTCATCGTGCTGTCATTCCAGTATCTGGTGCTGGTCGTCGCCATCAGGCGAGTGCAGGTCGGCGAGCAGCTGTTCGCGCGCGACACCCTTCGTGAGCTCGGGGTCCTGAGCAGGAAGCTGCTGCGCCCGAGTGCTCTGCCGCTGCTGCCATATCTCTTCCTGCTGCTTCCCCTCGGCGGCATCGGATTCATGTCCGTGCTGTCGCAGGCGATCACCATCCCCTCGTTCATCACCGGCGAGCTCATGAAGACCACCGGTGGGCTGATCGCCTACCTTGTGTTCCTTCTTGTGCTCGCGTTTCTCAACATCCAGCTCGCGCTCGCCGTGCCGCTGTTCGCCACGACCGGAGCGAGCGGAGGGGGCGCGCTGCGAAGCAGCTGGCGTCTCGTCCGCGGCCACCGCGTCGTGCTCGTGCTGGTGATCTTCACCGTGTTCGTCGCCGGCGCGATCGCGGGTGGCGCGCTGATCGGGATCGGGTTGGGGCCCGTCGCGCTCGCCGATGCGTTCCTGCCGGATGCTGCGCCGATCGTGGCGGCAGTGATGCTCGCTGTGGCGCAGGTGGGTGCGATGATCACGGTCGGAATCGGCGCAGTGATGATCGTCACGGTTCTCGTCGTTCTCGCCGCGCAGCCAGGCAGCACGCCGGTCACTCCCGCGGCAGAGCAGCGTCGTCGCCTCACCTGGGTGCCGGCGGTCTGCATCGCCGTGCTCGTGATCGGTCTGAGCGCGGTGAACATTCCCGTGATGAATGCGCTCTCCCGTGAGCCCAGCACTCTCGTGCTCGCGCACCGCGGAGATACTGCAGATGCGGTGGAGAACACGATCTCGTCGCTGAAGGCGGCGCGTGCCGCCGATGCCGACTTCGTCGAAATGGATGTCATGGAGACGGCGGACCGCAAGTTCGTCGTGATGCACGACGCCGAGCTCACCCGTCTCACCGGAGAAGCCGGCAACGTGGGTGATCTCACCCTCGACGAACTGGTCGCCATGACCGTGCACGATGCGCAGGGCAACAGCGATCGAATCCCCTCGCTCGAGGAATATGTGACGGTCGCGCGCGACATCGAACAACCGCTGCTCATCGAGATCAAACTGCACGGCGGGGAGAGCCCGGATCTCGTGCCGCGTCTGGTCGACGAACTCGAAGATCTGGGCGTGCTCGAGAACAACATCTACCACTCGCTCGACAAAGACAGTGTGGAAGAGCTCAAGCGACTGCGCCCGGACCTGACCGTCGGTCTCACGATGGCACTTGCGGGAGTCGGCGTTCCCGACACAGCGGCTGATTTCCTCGTCATCGAGGAGTGGTCGTTCACCGCGGAGATGAACGATGCCGCACACCAGGCCGGCCTCGGCGCGATGGTGTGGACGGTCAATGACGAGCAGCGTGTGCGTGAACTGATGCGTGATGACGCCGACGGGATCATCACCGACATCACCGCGGCTGCTGTGCGCGAACGCGAGAGCATTCAGGAGTCCACGGGGCTCTCGAGCGTGCTCTTCGACGCGCTTGCGCGTTACGTCGTGATCTTCTGACGTGCCAGACTCTGTCCATGCTCATCATCGGTCTGCTGCTCGCCGCGCTCGCGGCGGCGTTTCACGTGTTCATCTTCGTGCTGGAATCTCTGCGGTGGACGGAGCCGGCGACCCGCAAGGTCTTCGGCGTCGCGAGCGAAGCGGATGCTGAGACCACGAAGCCCCTGGCGTTCAACCAGGGTTTCTACAACCTGTTCCTCGCGATTGCGACGCTGCTCGGGATCGTCCTTGTGCTGTCGGGGCTCACGACGGTCGGCCTCACACTGGTGTTCGCCGGTACCGGGATGATGCTCGCAGCGGCCCTCGTGCTCGTGCTCTCTAACCGGAGGATGGTGCGCTCCGCGATGATGCAGGGCACTCTGCCGCTGCTCGCGATCATCGCGCTCGCGCTGTCGGTCGCTCTCAGCTGACCTGGTCGACCGGCTGCCGCAGGATCATCCGGCGAACGTCGCGGTCATGGACCGACTTAGCTCAGAGCGTGCTCGGAGATGAAGGTGCGCAGCTGCTGCTCATCATCCGGCATGTTCGTCACGCGCTGCGGCGCGTCAAGCAGCATCCGGGTGTCGGCGTCGAGCTCGACTGTTTCGCCGAGTGCTTCCTCGATGAGCTCTGCGAATTTAGCGGGTTTGGCGGTCTCGAGCACGAGCATCGGGATGCCGTCACTCATGTGCTCGCGCGCGACCTTGACGCCGTCTGCGGTGTGCGGGTCGATCGTGACGCCAGTTGTGGCGTGGACGTCGCGGATCGTGGCGAGTCGGTCCGCGTGCGTGCTGTTGCCGCTGACGATTCCGAACTCTGCAGCGAAGCGCTCGAGCTCGGCGGAGAGATCGATCTCATCGCGCTCTTCGAGCTCGTGCCACGCTGCGGCGGTCCGCTCGGGGTCGCGCCCCAGCAGATCGAAGACGAAGCGCTCGAGGTTGGACGCCCGGGAGACATCCATCGACGGGCTCGACGTCGCCAGCGTGTCGGCCGAGCTGCGCGGACGGTAGTGGCCGGTGCGGAAGAACTCGTCGAGGACGTTGTTCTCATTGGTGGCAAGGACGAGCTCGTGGATCGGGACGCCCATGGTGCGTGCGTAGTGCCCGGAGAGGATGTTGCCGAAGTTGCCAGAGGGCACTGCGAACGACACCGCGTAGGCTGCGCGGTCGCTCTCGGCAACGGCATCCGTCGTGCGCAACCATGCCCAGACGTAATAGACGATCTGCGCGGAGATGCGGCCGAAGTTGATGGAGTTGACGGCGCCGAGGCTGTGGGCGCGCTTGAAGTCCAGGTCGGTGTTCAGTCGCTTGACGAGGTTCTGGCAGTCGTCGAAGACGCCCTCGACCGCGATGTTATGCACGTTCTCGTCCTGCAGCGAGTACATCTGCGCGCGCTGGAATGCACTCATGCGGCCCTGCGGGGAGAGCATGAAGACCGAGACTCGGTCAAGGCCGCGGAGTGCGTGCTCGGCGGCGGATCCGGTGTCGCCGGAGGTAGCACCGAGCACGTTGAGGACGCGGTCGCTCTTCTCGAGCACGTATTCGAGTGCCCCGCCGAGGAACTGCATCGCCATGTCCTTGAAGGCGAGTGTCGGTCCTTCGGAGAGGCCGACGAGGGTCATGCCGTCGACGGCCGTCAGTGGAACGATCTCTTCCGCGGCGAACTTGCCGTCGCCGTATGCGCCCTCGGTGAGGCGTGCGAGGTCGGCACGAGGGATGTCGGTGGCGAACAGTCCGATGATCTCGGCGGCGAGCTGCGGGTACGTCAGCACGCGCATGCGCTCGAGGTCATCCGGGGAGAGCTGGGGGAGAGTCTCGGGAACGGCGAGTCCGCCGTTGGGTGCGAGACCTTCGAGAAGGACATCGCTGAACTGTCCGAGCGTGCCGCCGCGTGTGGAGATGTACTGCAAGTCTCGAACCTCGTTCGTGCTCGGGGGTGGATGCCGGGTCTTCGCTTCCATCGTAGAGCGTGGCGCGCCCGTGTGACGCGCGGTGGCGCGTCGCGGGCCACGTCCCCCACGTCCCACGCGCTGCCCACCTCGTCTGGGTCGCAAAAACTGTCGCTTTCGCGGGGCTATACCGACGCAATGTGCGACCCAGACGAGGGGTACGGGCGTTCATTCGCGGGGCAACCGCAGCGCCCGCAGATATCTGCGACGGGCGATCAGCTGCGCGACCCTCAGCAGCGGATACATCATGCGCCACGGCTGCTGCGGCGCGGGGCGGGTGAGCGAGCGGACCGTCAGACGCACCTCATCGCCGCTTCTGTGCACGACGAACGCCTCCTCACCGCTGACCGGGTGGCCGGGGAGCGTTCGATAGGAAAAGCCGACGCGATCGGGCTCCTCAACGACGCTCACGACTTCCACGGGCTCGATGATCTTGAACCAGAGCACATGTGCGGCGATCTGGACGCGATCGCCCGCGGCGACGGGGCCTTGATCATCGACGGTGAAGCCACTCGCAGTCTTGACCCGCCAGCGGAGTACGTCGTAACTGGCGCGCTCCCACATCTCCTCGCTGCGGCCGAGCACTGCCGAAACTTCAGAGCGGCGATGGGTGTGATCGGTCGGCGGCCAGTCGTGCAGCTCGGGCGAGGTCATGTGTTCATCTTCGGGGATCAGCGCACGAAGCCGGCCTGCAGGCGGCCGCCTGCCGCGAGAAGCCGAGGCGAGCACGATGTCTGATCAGCATCCGGTCAGTGATATTGTCGATCGGTACGCCTCCGTAGCTCAGTGGATAGAGCGCCGGTTTCCGGTACCGTAGGTCGCAGGTTCAACTCCTGTCGGGGGCACACACGAGAGATCTCTCCGACGTCCATATCCCCGCCCAGATCAGGGCGGGGATTCGTCGCTTCCGCCTCTCTTGACCCGGGTCAAGGACAACTTCTCAACGCATCGGTACCGTCGATATCGGACGACAGGAAAATACCTGGTCCGACAGAGAACTCACCGTCAGAAAGAGGTTGTCATGAACACCATGCCACAGGCCACCCACACGCTTCTTCGTGCGGAAGGCTTCTCCTGCCCCTCCTGCGTGGCGAAGATCGAGAAGCAGGTCGGTCGGATGGACGGCGTCCAAGACGTGAAGGTGCACTTCGCCTCCGGACGCGTCGAGATCGACCACGACGCCGCGAAGGCCTCGGTGGACGACCTCATCGCCGCCGTCGACAAGGCCGGCTACAAGTCGACCGCGTCGGCCTTCTGACGCACGGCACCAGCAACACATACAGCGAGATAGAAAGAAAGGCGGCGGTCGTGAACGCGCTTCGTGCCTGGCGGCACAGCAACTGGTTCATCCCGGTGGTCTCCGGAATCCTGATCCTGCTCTCGTTCGGGGCGGAGAAGCTCGCGGGCGGCGGGGCGAACCTCGCACTGACCCCGCGGTGGTGGGTGCACGCGGGGGAGCACGCGCACGGTTCAGGCGACGTGTTCACTCTCGCGAACGCATTGATGATCGCCGCGGCGGTCGTTGCGGGTTACGGAATCCTCCTCAAGGCGCTGCGCGCGCTGCGCGTGAAGTTCATCAGCATCGATCTACTGGTGTCGATCGCCGCAATCGGCGCGATCGTCATCGGCAACTTCTGGGAAGCCGCCGCCGTCACCTTCCTCTTCTCGGTCGGACACGCGCTCGAAGCCGGCACGATGAACAAGACCCGTGCGGCACTTGCAGCACTCGTGGCCGTCGCCCCTGACCGCGCCGTGGTGCTGCGCGACGGAGATCAGGTCGAGATCCCCGCCGCCCAAGTGCGGATGGGGGAGACTGTGCTCGTCAAGAACGGGACGAAGGTCCCCGTCGATGGAGAGGTGATCTCCGGCACGGGTGCGATCGATGAGGCATCGATCACCGGTGAATCGATGCCCGTCGAGAAGACGACCGCCGATCAGGTCTATGCGGGCACAGTGTCGTGCGGGGGATTCCTGCAGGTGCGCGCGACCGGAATCGGCGCGGACACGACCCTGGCGCGCATCATCCATCGCGTGGAAGAGGCACAGGACGCGAAAGCGAAGACGCAGGCGTTCATTGACCGTTTCTCAACCTGGTACACGCCCGCCGTGATGGTGCTCGCCCTCGCCGCCGGACTCATCACCGGTGACGTCGTGCTGGCGCTCACGCTGCTGGTCATCGGATGCCCCGGTGCGCTGGTGATTTCGATCCCCGTCGCGATCGTCGCAGGCATCGGACGATCGGCGCGCAATGGAATCCTCATCAAGGGCGGGGAGTACCTGGAGACCTCTGCGAAGATCTCGGCCGTTGCCCTCGACAAGACCGGCACCCTCACCGAAGGCCGCCCGCAGCTCACCGACATCGTGGTGCTCGATCCCGCGCTGACACGCGCCGACGTGCTTCAGTGGGCGGCAGCCGCAGAGGCGGGCTCAGAGCATCCGCTCGCACGCCCGATGCTCGATACGGCGCGTGCCGAAGGAGTCGCCCCGACCGGCATCCCCGGGTCTGTCACTCCGGTCATCGGCAAGGGGATCGTCTCCGACGTCGACGGCAGACAAGTGCTGATCGGCAACGCCGCGCTGCTCGCCGAGTACGGCATCATCGATGTCGCGCGCTCCGAGGCGGCTGCCGATGAGCTGGCGGCAGCGGGCAGGACGCCGATGATCGTCGCCCTCGATGACGCTGTTATCGGTGTGCTCGCGGTCGCTGACGCGATCCGCGCGGACGCATCCGAGATGGTCAGGCGCCTGCACGCCAGCGGTGTGAAGAAGGTCGTCATGCTCACCGGCGACACTCGGCTCGTGGCGGATGCTGTCGCGCAGGCGACCGGCATCGACGAAGTTCACTCCGCACTGCTGCCAGAAGACAAACTGGATGCCGTCGCGAAGCTGCAGCGAGAGGGACACACGGTGGCGATGGTCGGCGATGGCGTCAATGACGCACCGGCTCTCGCTACGGCCGATATCGGCGTCGCCATGGGTGCTGCCGGATCCGCGGTGGCGGTGGAGACCGCCGACATCGCCCTCATGGGCGACAACCTACTGAAGCTCCCCGAGGCGATTCAGCTGGCCAGGCGCACAGTGAACGTGATGAGGCAGAACATCGCCATCGCTCTGATCACCGTCGTGCTGCTACTCATCGGCGTCTTCACCGGTGGTGTGACCATGGCACTCGGGATGCTCGTGCACGAGGGCTCCGTGCTCGTCGTCATCCTCAACGCGATGCGGCTGCTCCGCAATGCTCAGGGAGCTGCGGCGATGCCCAAGAGTGAGCGATCCATTGCCATACTGAGTGACGATCGAGTGGAGCAGCGATAGGAGTGCCGATGTCGGAGGCCGCAGAGGACCTGTGCGTGAGTCGAGTGCCGCTGTTCCAAGGGCTGACCTACGAGCAGCAGCTGGAGGTCGCCGGCGTCGCGCGCCCGACACACGTCGATCGTGCAGAGCAGGTGTATTCCGCAGGCGGCGACGTCTCGCAGCTGACGGTCGTGCACACCGGACGCGTCAAGATCTCCCGCACGAGCACTGAAGGGCACGAGCAGATCATCCGCGTCCTCGGGCCAGGCGACTTCATCGGCGAGTCGGCTTTTCTCACCGGCATCCGCCCGGATCATTCCGCCAGCGCGCTGGAAGACGCGCAGCTGTGCGTGTTCGACCATGCTGATCTCGAACGACTCGTCGAGAAGCACGCGAGCATCGGCCTGCGAATGCTGCAAGGCGTGAGCAGGCGACTGGGCGAGGCCGAGGCGCGTCTGGCCGCGGTGATCTCGGGAGATGTGAGCTCGCGGGTGGCGAACTATCTGCTCACCCTTCCCGCTCACCACGGTGCGGGCAACAGAATGGAAGTCGTGCTGCCGCTGGCGAAGAAGGACATCGCCTCGCTGCTCGACACCACGCCGGAGTCGCTCAGCCGTCAGCTGCGGGCACTCAGCGACGCGGCGGTGATCGCGCAGGCAGCGCGGGGTCGCATCACCATCCTGGATGCGGATGCGCTCAGCGCGCTGGTAGCAGATTCCGCTCAGTGAGCGGTTTCAGGCTCCGCGCCGCCGGCTTCGGTGACAGGGGCTGCTTCCATCTCGGCAATCGCTGAGGCGACCTTCTCGGCCAGGTAGCGATGGCCCTCAGTCGACGGATGCTTGTTTCCGAGGTCGACGTCGATCACGTCGAGGTAGTTCAGCTCGGTGATCCAGCTCTGCTGAATCGGGGAGATGTACCACCAGCCGCGTGCACTCGCGAGTGCGGCGAGATCCTCATCGATTCGCGCGGTTCCCGCGCCGACTGGAAGCTCATGGGGCGCGGGACCGAGGACGACGATCGATGCCTCCGGGTAGGTCGCGGCCAGAGCATCCCATGCGGCATTCACCGCCTCGCGATATCCCGCAGCGCCTTCGCGGCGGTCGTTGATGGAGCCCTGGATGATCACGAGATCGGGTGCGAGAGATGCGTCGAGCGCTGTGATGCGCTCGCCGACGTCGGGGCCATCGATGCCGGGCTTGAGATACCCGCTGCCGCGGACACCATCGACGATGGTCTGACCGTTCAGCAGGTCGGCGAGCACATAGGCGTACCCGAGCGTCGGGTCGCTTGCGGCTGCCCCGTAAGTCCACGAGTCTCCGAACACGAGAACCTGCGGGTGCTCCGGTAGCACGATCGGTGTCGGAGCCACGGTGACGACCTTGCTGGATGCAAGAATCGGAGCGTCGACGGTCGGGGGTACCCATGGACGCCACACGCCCAGAACCGCCGCGGAGACGGCCGCGGCCAGCACCGCCGTCAGCACCATCGCGCGACCGTGCCGCCGCGTCATTCCCCAAGCCATGGGATGAGGGTAGGCGATCGGAAGGCAGTCACCAACTCGCGCCCTAGAATTGAGGGGATATGAATCCCGATACTCTCGCCGAAGCCATCCTCGCCGTCGTCACACCGATCGCCGCGTCTCTGCGACCGGACGAGGTGCTCGACCTCGACATCACTGATGTTGTGCTGGAGCGCCCCCGTAACCGCGACCACGGAGACTGGGCATCGAACATCGCGATGCGCCTCGCGAAGAAGCTGGGCACCAACCCGCGCGAGCTCGCACAGCAGATCGCCGATGAAGTGGCCGAAGCCGAAGGCGTAGCCAGCGCAGAGGTCGCGGGCCCTGGCTTCATCAACTTCCGTCTCGACGCCGCAGCGGCAGGCGTGCTCGCCAAGACGATCGTCGACGCCGGCGACGCATACGGCACCAACGACTCGCAGGCCGGCGTCAGCGTGAACGTCGAGTTCGTCTCTGCGAACCCCACAGGTCCTCTTCACATCGCTCACACGCGTTGGGCAGCCCTCGGCGATTCGATCGTGCGCCTGCTGCTCGCCAGCGGTGCGCACGCCGTCCGTGAGTACTACATCAACGACGCCGGCTCCCAGATGCAGCGCTTTGCAGCATCCGTTCTCGCGGCCGCAAAGGGCGAGCCGACCCCGGAGGGCGGCTACCCCGGGGAGTACATCACCACCCTCTCGTCGCGCGTGCTCGACGCTCGCCCTGACCTGCTCGAGCTGCCTGAAGCCGAGCAGATGCAGGTCGCAGAGGACCTCGCCTACGAGTATCAACTCGCCGAGATCAAGAGTTCCCTGGCGCGATTCAACGTGCCGTTCGATGCCTGGTTCTCGGAGCGCACGCTGCACGCCGAGAACGCCGACGGCGTCAGCCTCATCGACCAGGCGGTCGACCGTCTCCGCGAGCAAGGACACGTCTTCGACGAAGAGGGCGCCGTGTGGGTGCGCACGACCGATTTCGGCGATGACAAAGATCGCGTCATCCGCCGCTCCAACGGCGAATACACCTACTTCGCCGCCGACGCCGCGTACTACCTGAACAAGGGCGACCGCGGTTTCCAGAACAAGATCTACCTGCTCGGCGCTGACCACCACGGGTACGTTCACCGGCTGAAGGCCGTAGCCGGCGCGGCGGGCGAAGACCCGGAGAAGAACGTCCAGGTGCTCATCGGGCAGATGGTGTCGATCAATGGCGCGCGTCTGTCCAAGCGCGCGGGGAACATCATCGAGATGGATGACCTTCTCGAGTGGCTCGGCACAGACGCGCTGCGGTACTCACTCGAGCGCTCACCCGCCGACTCGCCGCTCGACCTCGACCCCGAGCTGCTGCAGAAGCGCACCAACGACAATCCGGTCTTCTACGTGCAGTACGCGCATGCCCGCACGCACAATGTGGGACGCAATGCCGCAGATTCCGGTGTGGACCGCTCGGAGTTCGCTCCTGAGACCCTCACGCACGAGACCGAGTCGGCGCTGCTCGGAGCCCTTCAGGAGTTCCCGCGCATCGTCGCCTTCGCAGCCTCCGTGCGCGAACCGCACCGGATCGCGCGCTACCTCGAAGAGCTCGCGGGGCTCTACCACCGCTGGTACGACAACTGCCGTGTGACGCCGCTGGGCGATGCCCCGATCGAGAGTGTCCACCGCACGCGCCTGTGGCTGAACGACGCCACCGGCCAGGTGCTGCGCAACGGTCTCGACCTGCTCGGAGTGTCCGCTCCCGAGCGGATGTAGTCGTACGCATGAACGGGGAGTCCATGAACCAGAAGCGCCGTGTGCGCTGGCCGTGGGTTCTCCTGGTGATCATCCTGATTCTTGCGGCCCTCGCAGTGGCTGCAGAGCTGGTCACTCGTGCAGTGCTGCCCGGTATCGCTCGAGGCATCGTCATCGAACAGCTCGCGCTGCCTGCTGACCAGCAGCTCGACGTCGAGGCATCCGGAGTCCTGCTGCCGCAGGTGATCGGCGGTCGCCTGGATGAGCTGCATCTCTCGACTGATTCGGTCACGATCGGCGGCATTACTGGCTCAGCGGATGTCACCGCCATCGGAGTCCCGCTGCGCGGCGGCGACCTCACGGATGCGTCAGGCACAGTGCGTATCGACCAAGAGCAGTTCACTCATCTGATTGCCGCATCCGATCTGCTGATCGATGAGATCCGCTTCTCGGAACCCGACGTCACCGCCTCTGGCAGCTTCTCGGTCTTCGGGGTGCCGGTGCCGATCTCGGCGACAGTGACACCAGCAGCGGATGACGGTGAGCTCCTGCTCACCCCGGTGGGGGCGCAGATCGGCGGTGTGACGCTGAACGCCGCCGAGATCGCCGACCGCTTCGGTACGGCTGCTGCGTGGATCACTGAACCGCAGCGCATCTGCATCGCCGATCAGCTGCCAGCCGGTCTCACGATGACGGGGCTCGAGATCGACGGAGCAGAAGCCGTGATCGACATCGATGTGGATGGCGCGATCGTCACCGACCCCGCGCTCCAGCAGAACGGCGTCTGCAGCTAGCGCGATGTGCGCTCGGCGGCCTCGGCCTTCTCCGCGGCGCGCAACGCCCTCGTCGCGATCACGACGTCCTCCTGAGCGCGTTGCACCCGTCGCTGCGCGAACGTGCGCACACTCTCGGTCGATGAGATCCGATCGTGCGCTTCCTGGGCGCCAGTGGTGATGTAGGCGCAGGCGATGAGGATGACCTGCGATGACAGGTTCATCCAGATCAGCAGCGCCAGCAGCGAGGCGAACGATGCCAGCAGTGGATTGGAACGGGCGCCTCCCACGAACAGGGTCGACAGCTCTTGGAGGACGAGCAGGCCCGCCCCGCCGAGCAGCACGCCAGGCCAGACCGCCCGTGCAGGTGCGCGCACTCCGGACAGCAATCGGTAGATGCCGAAGATCAGCAGCATGTCCAGTGCGAACACGACCAACAGCGAGATGATGCGCAGTGCCCAGCGCGAACCGACCGATTCAGCTGGCAGGCCGAGAAGATCGCTGAGGAACTCGAGTCCGATGCCGGCGACGAAGGTCACCGCGGCTGCGGCGACGAAAGCGAGGGCGATTCCGATCGCGAGCAGAATATTGCGCAGAAGCACCCAGACGAACAGTACGTCTTCGAGCATCGTGCCAGCGATGCTGCGCACCGCGATGCGCAATGATCCGATCGCGCCGAGCGCGGCACCTATCAGCGCGACCAGCGAGATAATGCCCGTGATGGAGAGCCCGACGGGGGCATCGAACTCTGTGGGATCCTTCACGACGCCGTTCGGTCCGATGAGGCCGGGGACAGCCGCGTCGATCGCCTTGAGGATCGCCTGCCACGCTTGCGGATTGCCCGCCAGCCAGATCGAGGCGATCGAGAATCCGAGCAGGAGGCCGGAGAACACGCTGAACAGTGCGCGGTACGTGACGCTGTCTGCGAGCATCGGACCTCGTCGTTCGGAGTAGAGCAGATACGCGCGCACCGCTTTCAACTTCAGCACCCAGGCGATCACAGACTTCACGATCTTCATGCCCTCACCGTAATGAATGGTGATGTTCGCGCGGGAAGGGCTTGCCGAATATGGGCCATCTGTGCGGGTGCCATAGAATCGGGGCAGTCTCGCTCGGCCCGTTTCTGCCGAGGTTTCCCTCCACGATTGGTGCTGTGTGCTTTCACCTGCAGATTCCCTCGCTCCGGACTGGCTGGCCATTCCCGACGATGCGAACACGCTGGCTTCTGGAGTATGGCCCGCGTCCGCGCAGCGCGATGCTGACGGGGAGATCGTTCTCGGCGGGATGCCGGTGAGCGAGATCGTGCGCACGCACGGCACTCCGGTGCTCGTGCTCGATGAGAACGAGGTGCGTGGGCGCGCCAGAGCCTTCCACGACGCTTTTGCCGCTGCCGCAGCGCAGCATTCGACGAGTGCCAGGGTCTACTACGCGGGCAAGGCCTTCCTTTCCACGACGATCGCGCGCTGGGTGACCGAAGAGGGCCTGAACGTCGACGTGTGCACCGGTGGTGAGCTCGAAGTCGCACTCGCAGCGGGAGTCGATCCTGCACGCCTGGGCTTTCACGGCAACAACAAGTCGGTGAGCGAGATCGAGCGGGCGGTATCGGCCGGCATCGGCACGATCATCGTCGACAGCAGGATCGAGATCGAGCGCATCGCCGTCGCGGCCGAGCGGGCAGGCACCGTCCAGCGGGTTCTCGTGCGGGTGAACAGCGGCGTGCACGCCGAGACGCACGACTTCCTCGCGACAGCGCATGAAGACCAGAAGTTCGGTATGCCCTTCGCGGATGCCGAGACCGCAGTGGCGCGAATCCGCGAACTCGCGTCGCTCGAGTTCGCAGGCCTGCACTGCCACATCGGTTCCCAGATCTTCGGCGTCGCTGGTTTCCGCGAGTCGGCCTCACGCGTGCTCGCACTGCACGAGAAGCTCCTTGCGGGCGGAGACATCCCGATCCTCAACCTCGGCGGCGGATTCGGTATCGCGTACACGAGCGTCGACGATCCGACGCCGATCGCGCAGCTCGCTGCCGAGATCGTCGATGCGGTCGCGGCAGGATGCGCTGAGCGCGGCATCCCGCTGCCGATCCTCGCCTTCGAACCGGGCCGTGCGATCGTCGGCACCGCCGGCGTCACTCTGTACGAAGTGGGCACGACGAAGCCCGTCACGCTCGAGTCCGGCGCGAGCCGGCTGTACGTGAGCGTCGACGGCGGAATGAGCGACAACGCCAGGCCGGCCCTCTACGGCGCCCAATTCTCGGCTCGCATCGCTTCTCGCACGAGCGATGCGGCTCCCGCATTGGCCCGTGTGGTCGGCAAGCACTGCGAATCCGGCGACATCGTCGTCGACCACGAATACCTCCCTGGAGACGTTGCCCCCGGCGACCTGCTGGCTGTGCCGGCGACTGGCGCGTACTGCGCGTCGCTCTCCAGCAACTACAATCACGTCCCCCGTCCCGCCGTTGTCGCAGTTGCAGACGGCTCATCCCGCGTCATTGTGCGCGGTGAGACCATCGATGACCTGTTGTCACGGGACGTCGGAATCAGCATGAATGAAGGAGCACGATGACTCAGCCCCAATCGAGCGATCAGTACCGCCGTCTCAGGGTCGCACTTCTCGGCGCGGGAGCCGTGGGCTCGCAGGTCGCCGATCTGCTGCTGCGCCACGGCGACGAGCTGGCCGATCGTGCTGGTGCGTCTCTCGAGCTCGCCGGTATCGCGGTGCGCGATGTGGATGCTCCGCGTGATGTGGATCTCCCGAAGGAGCTGTTCACCACCGACGCGGAAACGCTCATTCTCGGCAGTGACATCGTCATTGAGCTGATCGGTGGAATCGAGCCGGCCCGCACCAACCTGCTGCTGGCGCTGAACTCCGGTGCAGACGTCGTCACCGCCAACAAGGCGCTGCTCGCAACGCACGGCACGGAGCTGTTCGAAGCAGCCGATCAGGTCGGTGCATCCGTCTACTACGAGGCGGCGGCGGCCGGGGCCATCCCGATCATCCGTCCGCTGCGCGACTCGCTCGCCGGCGACCGCATCGTGCGCATCATGGGTATCGTCAACGGCACGACGAACTACATCCTCGACCGGATGGACTCCGAGGGCGCCGACTTCGCCGACGTGCTCGCCGACGCGCAGCGTCTGGGATACGCCGAGGCAGATCCCACCGCCGACGTCGAGGGCTTCGACGCAGCGCAGAAGGCCGCGATCCTCGCGTCTCTCGCCTTCCACACCACTGTGCCGCTCGACGCCGTGTACCGCGAAGGTATTACCGAGATCACCCCGTCGATGATCGAAGAGGCCCGCGCAGCCGGATTCGTCATCAAGCTGCTCGCAGTGTGCGAGCGCGTCGACGTCGACGGCACCGAGTCGATCTCGGTCAGGGTCTACCCGGCTCTCGTCGCCCGCACCCACCCGCTCACGTCCGTGCACGGGGCGAACAACGCTGTCTTCGTCGAGGCCGAGGCCGCCGGATCGCTGATGTTCTACGGGGCAGGCGCCGGCGGAGTGCAGACGGCTTCCGCCGTGCTCGGCGACGTCGTCTCCGCAGCACGCAGGCACATCGCCGGGGGAGTCGGAGTGGGCGAATCCACCCGCGCGAACCTTCCGACAGTGCCGATCGGCCACGTCGTCACGCGCTACCAGATCACTCTTGAAGTCAACGACCAGCCCGGCGTGCTCGCCACCGTCGCGGGAATCCTCTCCGACGGAGGCGTGTCGGTCGCGACGGTCGTCCAGACCGCCGGTGAAGAGGCGGATGCTACGGCACGACTCATCATCGGCACGCACAGGGCAGCGGAGCAGGCTCTGAGCGACACGGTGGACGAGCTCGCGGCAAGCGCTGTCGTGGATCGCGTCGTGTCCGTGCTGCGCGTGGAAGGCGAGTGATGGCCGCTGAACCTCAGGAGGCGGTCGAAGGACGAACCGTCCAGGTGCAGGTGCCGGCCACCAGCGCCAACCTGGGACCGGGCTTCGACACACTCGGACTCGCGCTGAGCGTGTACGACGAGCTGACCATTACCGCGCTCGGCAAAGACCGTCTCGAGATCGAGGTCACGGGCTCTGGAGCATCCGAGATCGCGCGCGACGAGTCGAACCTCATCGTCCGTTCGATCGAGCACGTCTACAAGGATGCCGGACGCGAGATGCCGGGCCTGCGGATCGTCGCGCACAACGGCGTCCCCCATGGCCGTGGGCTCGGCTCCTCCGGCGCCGCTGTCACAGCGGGCGTCCTGGCGGCCAAGGGTCTGCTAGCCGGGGAGGTGGAGTTCTCCGATGCTGACCTGCTCCGCCTCGCCACAGAGCTGGAGGGACATCCTGACAACGTCGCGCCAGCGCTCTTCGGCGGTCTGACGATCGCCTGGACCGGTGAGAACGGCCCGCAGCACAAGAAGCTTCTCGTCCATCGCGGCGTCGCGCCTCTCGTGCTCGTGCCGGAGCGGATGATGTCGACGTCGCTCGCACGGTCACTCCAGCCGCCACAGGTGTCTCGTGAGGATGCGGTCTTCAACGTCTCGCGCACCGCGCTGCTGATCGCGGCTCTCATGCAGAGCCCTGAGTTGCTCCTCGACGCGACAGCCGACCGACTGCATCAGGATTACCGCGCAGAAGCCATGCCGGAGACGCACAAGCTGGTCACCGCTCTTCGTGCTGCCGGGTTCGCCGCCGTTGTCTCAGGTGCAGGCCCGAGCGTCCTCGTCCTCGCTGATGGTCCAGGTCGCCGTCAGGACGCCGTTGAAGTCGCCGATTCCGTAACGGACACCCCGTGGGAGGCCCTCATGCTGGCCGTCGACGTGCGTGGTGGTACAGTTAGGGAACGAGCGGAGGGCTCCACGTAATTTCGTGAATCTGGCCCCCATCGCAAATCTGCGAGACCCGCACGCAACCCCCAGAACTGCTTTTCCGGTCCTGGCTGGCGGACGCCGAGCGTCTTCCCGTGCGATCGCGCGCAGCACCCGTTGTGCGCGAGACATGCTCATTTCCCACGACATATGAGGGAGTACTCGTGGAGAATTTCTCCGAGACCCAGAATGATCAGGCAGCATCCGCCGTTCAGGCACCTGCCGTAGAAACCGCCGCTGAGGCAACCGCAGCGCCGCGCAAGCGCGCACCGCGTCGCGCGACGACGGCAACGGCAGCCGCGAAGGCAGAGCAGGCCGCGAAGACGGCTGCCGAGTCCGCACGTGCGGCAGAGGCCGCGCCCGCTGAGGCCGCGCCTGCTTCTGACGCTGCACCTGCCGCCGAGGCTGCGCCCAAGGCGAAGGCCCCGCGCCGCAGCCGTGCGAAAAAGGCTGACGCCGAACCTGCTTCGGCCGAATCCGACAGCGCACCGGCCGCCGCGGCTGACGCGCCCGCGGCTGACGCACCCTCAGCCACGGCTGAGGCACCCGCTGAAGCAGCACCGAAGACCACTGGTCGGGGCCGCCGCACCAAGAAGGTCGAGCAGGCAGATGCCGATTCGACCGGCGAAACGGCCGACAAGACCGCGGGTGAGAAGCCGGCGGACGAGAAGGCTTCTTCCGGAGACGCCGATGTGCAGAGCGACTCCGACGCAAAGAACGAGGCGTCGACCGAGAAGAGCCCGCGCGCCCGCAAGGGTTCCAAGCCTCAGTCAGGCAAGGGCGACAACGCCGACAAGGGCGAGTCCGACAAGGGCGAGTCCGACAAGAGCGAGTCCGACAAGGGCGACAAGTCGTCCTCTGACGTGAACGCGAACGACACCGCCGGTGACAACAGCGATGGCGACGAGACTTCCGGTCGCGGCCGCAACCGCAGCCGCAGCCGCAACCGTGGCCGCAGTCAGAACGGCAACGGCCAGAACGGCAACGACTCGCAGCAGAACAGTGCATCCGAGGATGACGGCAACGGCCGCGGACGCCAGCGCAACAAGCGCCGCAGCGGCACCACGTCCGATGAGTTCGAGACCGAGATCGGTGAGGACGACGTCCTGATCCCGATCGCGGGCGTCCTCGACGTCCTCGACAACTACGCCTTCGTGCGCACCACCGGCTACCTCGCCGGCGCCAGCGATGTCTATGTCTCGCTCGGCCAGGTCAAGAAGTACAACCTGCGCAAGGGCGATGCGATCGTCGGCGCTATCAAGCAGCCTCGTGAGGGCGAGCAGCAGGGGCGACAGAAGTACAACGCCCTGGTGAAGGTCGACTCGGTCAACGGTCTCTCCGTCGACGACGCGGCCACGCGTGTCGAGTTCGGCAAGCTGACGCCGCTGTACCCCCAGGAGCGTCTGCGCCTGGAGACCGCTCCCGAGAAGCTCACCCAGCGCATCATCGACCTGGTCGCACCGATCGGAAAGGGCCAGCGCGGCCTCATCGTCGCCCCTCCGAAGGCCGGTAAGACGATCGTGCTGCAGCAGATCGCAAACGCCATCGCACAGAACAATCCTGAGGTCCACCTCATGGTCGTCCTCGTCGACGAGCGCCCTGAAGAGGTCACCGACATGGAGCGCACGGTGAAGGGCGAGGTCATCGCCTCGACCTTCGATCGTCCCGCCGAAGACCACGTCACCGTCGCCGAGCTCGCGATCGAACGTGCCAAGCGCCTCGTCGAGCTGGGCCGCGACGTCGTCGTGCTGCTCGACTCGATCACTCGCCTCGGTCGCGCGTACAACATCGCCACGCCCACCTCGGGCCGTGTGCTCTCCGGTGGTGTCGATGCGGCAGCACTCTACCCGCCGAAGCGCTTCTTCGGCGCCGCCCGCAACATCGAGAACGGCGGATCGCTCACGATCCTCGCCACCGCTCTCGTCGAGACCGGCTCCAAGATGGACGAGGTCATTTTCGAGGAGTTCAAGGGCACCGGAAACAGCGAGCTTCGCCTGTCGCGCTCGCTCGCTGACAAGCGCATCTTCCCGGCCGTTGACGTGAACGCCTCGTCCACACGCCGCGAAGAGATGCTGCTGTCGGCCGATGAGGTCAAGATCACCTGGAAGCTGCGTCGTGCCCTGGCGGGCCTCGACCAGCAGCAGGCTCTCGAGGTCGTGCTCGGCAAGCTGAAAGAGACGCAGTCGAACGTCGAGTTCCTCGTGCAGATGCAGAAGTCGATGCCCGCTCCCGCGGCCGGTGGCTCCAGCCACAGCCACGAGAACAGCATTCGCTGATCTGACGCGGATCGGAGCAGAGGCGTGTTGGATTCCGTTCAGGCGCTGATCGACGAACACCGCCGGGTGCAGGAGGAACTCTCCGACCCGGCGGTGCACGCCGACGCCGCACGTGCGAAGCGCGTGAACCGACGCTACGCCGAGCTCAGCCGGATCGTCGCAGCCTACGATGCGTGGGCCGGGGCAACAGACGACCTCGCCGCAGCGCGCGAACTGGCCAAGGAAGATGACGCCTTCGCCGAGGAAGTCCCCGCCCTCGAAGAGGGTGCGTCCCAGGCCCAGGAGCGTCTGCGCCGCCTGCTCATCCCTCGTGACCCTGACGATGCCCGTGACGTGATCATGGAGATCAAAGCAGGAGAGGGCGGTGCGGAGTCCGCGCTGTTCGCCGCCGATCTGCTGCGGATGTACATCCAGTACGCCGCCCACAGGGGGTGGAAGACCGAGCTCCTCGAGCGCAACGAGTCCGACCTCGGCGGCTACAAAGACGTCCAGATCGCGATCAAGGGTTCATCCTCCGACCCTGCCCAGGGCGTATGGGCGCATCTCAAGTACGAGGGCGGGGTGCACCGGGTGCAGCGTGTTCCCGCGACCGAGTCGCAGGGCCGCATTCACACGTCCACCACCGGCGTGCTCGTCTTCCCCGAAGTCGACGAGCCAGAAGAACTGCACATCGATCCGAACGATCTGAAGATCGATGTCTACCGCTCTTCCGGCCCAGGCGGTCAGTCCGTGAACACGACCGACTCCGCGGTGCGCATCACGCACGTACCCACCGGGATCGTCGTCTCGATGCAGAACGAGAAATCCCAGCTGCAGAACCGCGAGGCCGGAATGCGTGTTCTGCGAGCCCGACTGCTGGCAAAACAGCAGGAAGAGCTGGATGCCGCGGCATCCGACGCTCGCAAGTCGCAGATCCGCGGCATGGACCGTTCAGAGCGGATCCGCACCTACAACTTCCCGGAGAACCGGATCGCCGACCACCGCACCGGATTCAAGGCGTACAACCTCGATCAGGTGATGGACGGCGCACTCGACCCGATCATTGAGAGCGCGATCACCGCCGACGAAGAGGCGCGCCTGGCCGCGGTCGGTCAGGACTCCTGAGACCGAGGCTTCTCAGACCGGCGGAGAGCGGACTCAGATCGAATAGTCCGAAGCGAGCCGCAGGTCGCTGAAGTCGTCGTGCGGGCGGCGCGTGCGCGCGTGCGCGGGGACCCCGGTGAGAGTACTGTTCTCCGGTGCGTCCTTCGTGACGACGGCTCCGGCGCCGACCACGGCATTGCGGCCCACGGTGATGGGGCCAAGGATCTTGGCCCCCGCGCCGACGATGACGCCGTCGGCGAGCGTGGGATGCCGCTTCCCGCTGTCATTGCGCGTGCGCCCGCCGAGCGTGACGCCGTGGTAGAGCATCACGTCGTTGCCGATCTCGGCGGTTTCGCCGATCACGATGCCAGAGCCGTGGTCGATGAAGAACCGCCGCCCGATCTGCGCACCGGGGTGGATCTCGATGCCAGTGATCGCGCGGGCGATCTGGGAGTTCGCCCGCGCGAGGAACCGCAGACCGCGTCGCCACAGCGCGTGTGAGACACGATGTGCCCAGAGTGCGTGCAGCCCCGGGTACAGCAGTGCGACCTCGATGCTGCTTCTGGCGGCAGGATCTCGAAGGCGCGCGGCCGCGATGTCCTCGCGTACGCGAGCGAACATACCCATCTTTTCGTCGCTCTCTGCGGGCTCAGCTCTCTCGCAGGTCTTCGAACAGCGCGGTGGAGATGTAACGCTCACCGGTGTCGGGCATCACAGCAACAATGATCTTTCCTGCGTTCTCGGGGCGGGCAGCCACCTGCAGTGCGGCGGAGAGCGCCGCACCCGAAGACATGCCGACCAGCAGGCCCTCCTTGGCAGCGAGCTCGCGCGCCAGGCGCAGCGATTCGTCGAACTCGACGGCGATCACTTCATCGAGGATCTCGCGGTCGAGAACATCGGGAACGAAGTTCGGGCCGATGCCCTGGATCTTGTGCGGGCCAGGGTGCCCCTCGGTCAGCACGGGGGAGTCCTTGGGCTCAACGGCGATGACCTTCACTTCGGGCTTCGCAGCCTTGAGTGCCTGTCCGGTTCCGGTGACGGTGCCGCCGGTGCCGATGCCGGCAACGAGGATGTCGACTTTTCCATCGGTATCGCGCAGGATCTCCTGAGCCGTGGTCTCACGGTGGATGCGCGGGTTCGCGGGGTTCTCGAACTGGCGGATCCAGACAGCGCCAGGAGTCTCCGCGACGATCTTCTTGGTCTCTTCGATGGCACCGCTCATTCCCTTGGTCGGGTCGGTGAGCACGATCTCGGCGCCGAACGCCTTCAGCAGCACGCGTCGTTCCTTCGACATCGAAGCCGGCATCGTGAGGATGACCTTGTAGCCGCGAGCAGCTCCTACCATCGCGAGGGCGATGCCCGTATTGCCGCTGGTGGATTCGACGATCGTTCCACCGGGCTTGAGCTCGCCGGACTCCTCTGCGGCATTCACCATCGCGATGCCGATGCGGTCCTTCACGCTGGAGGCGGGGTTGTAGTACTCGAGCTTCGCGAGAACGGTTGCGCCGACGCCCTCGGTGACGCGGTTCAGCCGCACCAGCGGCGTGTTGCCGAATGCGGTCGTGATGTCGTTGTGGATGCCGGGCATGGCTGGCCTTTCGTTCGCGTAACGTGCCGTTCCAGCCTATTCGAGAGGATGCTCTCTCGGGTCATTGTGACGCGGAACAATGCGCACGCACGTACGCTGAGGGGATGTCTGAATCCACCCTCGCTGCCTCTGTTCGAGCCGCCGCAGAGCGGCTCGCCGCCGCGGGCATCTTCGATCCGCTTGTGGATGCTGAACTGCTCGCAGGACACGTGCAGGGCCGCGGACGCGGCGAAGTGCAGGCTGCGATCGTGCGAGGCGATGCCATCAGCGAGGCAGACGCTGGGGCTCTCGATGCTCTGATCACACGACGAGCGGCTCGTGAGCCGCTGCAACATCTCACGGGAACGGCGCCGTTCCGCCACCTCGAACTGGCAGTCGGACCCGGAGTCTTCGTGCCGCGGCCCGAGACCGAGACAGTGGCGCAGTTCGCGATCGACGCGCTTCTCATGGACGCGGACCCCGCTCCCATCGGCGTCGACCTGTGCACGGGCAGCGGAGCGATCGCGCTCGCGATGGCCACTGAGGTGCCCCACGCGCGAATTCACGCGGTAGAGCTGTCTGCGCAGGCACATGCCTGGGCCGCGCGGAACACGGCGGATGCGGAGAACCTCTCACTCGTTCTCGGCGATCTCGCCGACACACTCGACGAGCTCGACGGCACAGCATCCGTCGTGATCTCGAATCCGCCATATGTGCCGGACGACGCGATCCCCAGGGACCCGGAGGTCCGGCTGCACGATCCGGCGATGGCACTGTACGGCGGACCGGACGGGCTCGACATCATCCGCATCCTCAGCACGCGGGCTTTGCGGCTTCTGCGTTCAGGCGGGTTGCTGATCATCGAACATGGGGAACTGCAGGGCGCACAGATCCGTGCTCTGCTGGAAGCCGATGGCTGGCGGGCGCCGACGACCCACCCCGACCTCACGCACCGCGACCGTGCGACCACGGCGCTCAAGCCCTGAGGGCGCTCTGGCTTCTCGCGGATGTCGTGCACGTAGAATGTGAAGGTCATGACCCCTCTCTTCGACTGCCGCGATGAGGCCCAGCTGCTCGCCGGAATGCGGCACGCCCGCCAGGCGATCGCGCGCGGTGAACTCATCGTGCTGCCCACCGACACCGTTTACGGCGTCGCCGCAGACGCATTCACACCCTCGGCGGTGCAGCGGTTGCTCGATGCGAAAGGACGCGGGCGCAATCAGCCACCACCCGTGCTCGTTGCGAGCCAGGCGGCACTGACCGCGCTCGTCGAAGAGGTTCCCGAACCCGTTCAGCGCCTGGTCGATGAGTTCTGGCCGGGAGGCCTGACGATCATCCTGCCCGCTCAGCCCTCGCTCTCATGGGACCTCGGTGACACCCTCGGCACGGTCGCAGTGCGGATGCCGGACCAGCGCGTGGCCCGCGAACTGCTCGAAGAGACCGGACCCCTTGCCGTCTCCAGTGCCAACCTCACCGGCAAAGCGGCGGCGACCTCGGCGCAGATCGCCCAGGAGATGCTGGGCGACAGCGTCTCGGTGTATCTCGATGGCGGGTTCAGTGACACAGGCATCGCCTCGACCATCATCGATGCCACATCGCTCGTGCGCCGCGGTGCTGACGATGCTTCTGAACAGCGCGTACGGGTGCTGCGAGAGGGGGCGGTGACCCGCGCGCAGCTGCAGAGCGTTCTGGGCGATCTGCTGGAGCCAGAGGAATCGCCGGAGGGCGCGGCGGACGGCGCGGCGTGAAGCAGTACCTCTTCACGATCATCTTCACGGCGACGATCACGTTCGTCTGTTCGTGGGCGGTCTGGCAGCTCAGTCTGCGGTTCAAGCTCTATCCCGGTATCCGGGAGCGCGACGTTCACACCACTCCGACACCGCGTCTCGGGGGAGTGGCGATGTTCCTCGGCATCGCCGCCGCCATCGGCGTGTCCGCAGCGAACCCCTTCTTCAGCATCATGTGGATTCCTCCGCAGACGATGTGGGCGGTGCTCGGCGCCGCTCTGATGATCGCCGTCATCGGCGTCATCGACGATCTTCTCGACCTCGATTGGATGATCAAGCTCGGTGCACAGTTCCTCGCCGCTGGAATCATCACCGTCGTCGGCGGATTGCAGATCCTCGCCCTTCCGCTCGGCGACATGATCATCTTCTCGAGCTGGCTGAGCATCGCGGTCACCATGTTCGCGATCGTCATCGTCATGAACGCGGTGAACTTCATCGACGGTCTGGACGGGCTGGTCGCCGGAGTGTGCTTGATCGCCAACGGAGTCTTCTTCGCCTACTCCTACATCCTCACGCGTGACACCGGAGCGAGCAGCTACTTCAACCTCGCTTCCTTCCTCGCCGCTGTCGCGATCGGCGCCTGCCTGGGCTTCCTCCCGTTGAACTGGAGTCCTGCCAAGCTCTTCATGGGTGACTCCGGCGCGCTGGTGATGGGGCTGCTGATGGCGACCTCGGCGATCGCGCTCACCGGCCAGATGTCGTCGGCTGCGATGGACCCGGAAGAATTCGGGCGTTCTCAGCTGCTCGGTGCATTCATCCCGATCCTGCTTCCGCTCGTCGTGGTGATGCTGCCGCTGCTCGATTTCGGGCTCGCGGTTTTCCGTCGCATGAGGGCTGGTCGCTCTCCCTTCGCGCCTGACCGCAAACATCTGCATCACCGCATGCTGGATCTCGGTCATCGTGACCGCGACGCCGTGCTGATCTTCTACGCGTGGACGGCGATCATCTCTCTCGCCGTGCTGCTGATGTACGTCGGCTCGCGTGAGGACTGGCCAGGGCAGTATCTGCCCGGTGTGGCCTTCGGCATCATCGGCGCCGCCGCCTGCCTTGTCGTGACACTTCTGCCCACCAGACGCGCCCCGAGCGCGCCCACCCAGCCCACCGAACCGGCCCCACCCTTGGAGACCCGATGAGCGACATCCCCGAACCTGTAGCCGCACCGTCCATCAACCCTGTGCTGCGGACGGTACTCGCCTGGACGGGGATCGCCGCTGTCCTCCTGATCATCCTCGGAGGAGGGATCGGGTACCTCGTAGCTGGGGTGAATGGACTCTGGAGCGGCCTCGCGGGCGTCGGTCTCGCCGTGATCTTCCTGGCGCTCACGCCGATCAGCGTGCTGATCGCGAACCGCTGGTACGGGCGCGAGATGTTCGCGACGGTCTTCTTCGGGATCGTGATGGGCGGTTGGCTGCTCAAACTCGTCATCTTCATCGTCGCGATCGTGATTCTGCGTGGTCAGGACTGGATCGTGCCTCCCGTGATCTTCCTGTCGCTCGTCGCCGGCATCGTGGTGAGCCTGGTGATCGATGCGGTGGCCTTCAGCAAGCTGCGCGTGCCGCATGTCTCGGACGTCGTGCTGCCCACGAGAAACCCCGAGGAAGAGAACGATTCGTGAGCCTGAAAAAATCTTGATAGTCTGATTCCGGATTCGCTGAACGGTCTCTTGCGTCGTGCGAAAAGATCTGATTCAGCTTGAAATCCGTCACCCAATCTTCGCGTCGATTCTCATCGATGCCCAGAAGCTGGAGCAACGTTGACTCACGCCGCGAGCCTCCTCGTCCGTTTCGCATCGGATGAATTCCACCCACCCTCGATTTCAGAGTTCTTCCCGGAGATCCTCTTCAGCATCGGGCCGCTCTCGGTGCACCGCATCCATCTGGTGCAGTTCCTCGCGACGATCGTCGTGGTCCTGATCCTCTGGCTCGGCACCCGCAAGCTGAAGCTCGTCCCCGGCCGCGGTCAGGGCGTCCTCGAGATGCTCTTCGACATCGTGCGCGTCAACATCGGCCACGACATGATGGGCAAGAAGGACGGCGACCGGTTCCTGCCGTTGCTGACCACGATCTTCTTCATGACGCTGATCTTCAACATCACGGGAATCATCCCGTTCCTGAACATCGCCGGAACCTCGATCATCGCGGTGCCCCTGATGCTCGCTGTGATCTCCTACGTCACGTTCATCTACGCAGGGCTCCGCAAGAGCCCGTGGGGCTTCATCCGCAACTCGCTGTTCCCCCCCGGGGTTCCGCCGGCGCTGTACATCATCGTCGCGCCGCTCGAGTTCATCTCGACGTTCATCGTCCGTCCCGTCACGCTGACGCTGCGACTTCTGATGAACATGATGGTCGGTCACCTCATGCTGGTGCTGTTCTTCGCAGCGACCCAGTTCTTCATCTTCTCGATGGGCGGGTTCTGGACGGTGCTCGGTGCGGGAACGCTCGCATTCGGTTTCGCCTTCACGGCCTTCGAGATCCTGGTGGCATTCCTCCAGGCGTACGTCTTCACCATCCTCACCGCGGTCTACATCCAGCTCGCAGTCGCGGACGAACACTAAGCAAAGCTAACGGGGCGCTCCGGTGCCCCAACAATGAAAGGAAGATCCAGTGGATCCCATCTCTGTTCTCGCTTCGATCAACGTCGACATCACCGGCTCGATCGCGAACGTCGGCTACGGTCTCGCCGCTATCGGCCCGGCCATCGGCGTGGGCATCGTCGTCGGCAAGACGATCGAGGGCGTTGCTCGCCAGCCTGAGCTGTCCGGCAAGCTCCAGGGCACCATGTGGATCGGTATCGCCTTCACCGAGGCACTCGCGTTCGTCGGCATCGGCGTGGCGTTCCTCTTCGGCTACTGATCCGACCGACCACACGTAAGGAGACAGGATGCTGAACGCTCTTGTCACGCTCGCAGCCGAGGAGGCGGAGCACAACCCGCTTCTCCCGGCGATGTACGACATTGTCTGGTCCGCGGTCTGCTTCGTTCTCATCCTGATCGTGGCGTGGAAGGTTGCACTCCCGAAGGTGGCGAAGATGCTCGATGAGCGCTCCGCCGCGATCGAGGGAAACATCGCCAAGGCCGATGAGGCACAGAAGCAGGCTGAGGCCGCGCTCGAGGAGTACACCCGCCAGCTGGCTGAAGCACGCACCGAGGCCGGTGAGATCCGCGACGCCGCCCGTGAGGACAGCAAGAAGATCGTCGCCGAGGCCAAGGAGACTGCAACCGTTGAGGCTGCACGCGTCACCACCGCAGCGCAGGCACAGATCGAGGCAGAGCGTCAGTCGACGCTCGTCGCCCTCCGCTCTGAGGTCGGCACTCTCGCGATCGACCTCGCCGGTGGCGTCGTCGGAGAGACGCTGTCGGATGATGCTCGTGCCAACGCTGTCGTCGATCGCTTCCTTGCAGACCTCGAAGCTTCAGAGAAGGCGGCGAAGTAATGGGCAGCGCGACCACTCAGGCACTCGTGGCTTCGACGGCGGCTCTCGCTCAGGCGAAGGGCGTCACCCTCGGTACGGCCGGTGAGCTGTTCACCGTCGCACGACTAGTGGGCGAGTCCGGGCAGCTGAGCGGCGCGCTTGCCGATCCTGCCGCTCCGGTCGAGCTTCGCCAGAAGGTCGTCACGACGGTGTTCGCCTCGATGTCTGAGACTGCGCAACAGGTTGTTTCTGTCGCAGTGGCTCAGCGCTGGTCGGATGCTCCGGGCCTCGTCGCGGGGATCGAGGAGCTGGCCATTCGTGCGGCAGCGATCGCCGAACCCGCAGCCGACATCGAGGGCGAGCTGTTCGCGTTCCTGCGCGTGATCGCGGGCAACGCAGAGCTCGAGCTCGCACTCGGCGGCCGACTCGGAGACAACAATGCCAAGGGCACGCTCGTCGAGACGCTGATCGGTGGTAAGGCAAGCGCCCCTACCGTGCTCATCGTCTCGTCCCTCGTGCGCCAGCCGCGCGGGCGTCGCGTGCGTCAGTTGCTGAACCGGGCGATGAAGATCGTCTCGGCACAGCGCGGCCGCATCGTCGCCACAGTGCACACGGCGGCTCCGCTGTCGGATGCCCAGCGCAACCGACTCAGCGCCGCACTGACCGAGCGCTACGACGGTCAGGTCTCGGTGAATGAAGTGATCGACCCCCTCGTCGTAGGCGGACTGCGTGTGCAGATCGCCGACGACGTCATCGACGGCAGCATCTCCGCGCGGCTCGCCGATCTTCGACAGAAGCTCGCGGGCTAATACGACTTCGCGCGGGCAACCGCGCACCCAGATACAAAGGGAAGACAATGGCAGAACTTTCGATCAGCCCCGACGTCATCCGTGACGCGCTGAAGGACTTCGCCGCTGCGTACGAGCCCACCGGCGCGGCAGCGACCGAGGTCGGCACCGTCGTAGACGCTGCGGACGGCATCGCCCACATCGAGGGTCTCCCCGGTGTGATGGCGAACGAGCTCCTTACGTTCGCGAACGGCACACAGGGCCTCGCGCTGAACCTTGACGAGCACGAGATCGGAACGGTCGTCATGGGCGACTTCTCCGGTATCGACGCCGGACAGGAAGTTCGCCGCACAGGCGAGGTTCTGTCGGTCGCCGTCGGCGACGGCTACCTCGGCCGCGTCGTGGACCCGCTCGGCAACCCGATCGACGGCCTTGGCGAGATCGCCTCCGAGGGTCGTCGTGAGCTCGAGCTGCAGGCCCCCGGTGTTATGCAGCGTAAGAGCGTGCACGAGCCGATGCAGACCGGCATCAAGGCCATCGACGCCATGATCCCGGTCGGCCGTGGTCAGCGTCAGCTGATCATCGGTGACCGCCAGACCGGTAAGACCGCGATTGCGATCGACACGATCATCAATCAGAAGGACAACTGGGACTCGGGCGACGTCAACAAGCAGGTTCGCTGCATCTACGTCGCTATCGGTCAGAAGGGGTCGACGATCGCATCCGTGAAGGGTGCTCTCGAGGACGCTGGCGCGATGGAGTACACGACGATCGTCGCGGCTCCCGCCTCTGACCCGGCCGGCTTCAAGTACATCGCTCCCTACACGGGTTCGGCGATCGGTCAGCACTGGATGTACGGCGGCAAGCACGTCCTGATCATCTTCGATGACCTCTCCAAGCAGGCCGAGGCATACCGCGCGGTTTCGCTTCTTCTTCGTCGTCCGCCGGGCCGCGAGGCTTACCCGGGCGATGTCTTCTACCTGCACTCCCGCCTGCTGGAGCGTTGCGCGAAGCTGTCCGACGAGCTCGGTGCTGGTTCCATGACGGGTCTTCCCATCATCGAGACCAAGGCGAACGACGTCTCGGCCTACATCCCGACCAACGTGATCTCGATCACCGACGGCCAGATCTTCCTGCAGTCCGACCTGTTCAACGCCAACCAGCGTCCTGCTGTCGACGTGGGCATCTCGGTCTCGCGAGTCGGTGGTGACGCTCAGGTCAAGTCCATCAAGAAGGTCTCTGGAACGTTGAAGCTCGAGCTGGCGCAGTACCGCTCGCTCGAGGCCTTCGCGATGTTCGCGAGCGACCTCGATGCAGCATCGCGTCGTCAGCTCGACCGTGGCGCGCGTCTGACTGAACTGCTCAAGCAGCCGCAGTACTCGCCGTACCCGGTCGAGGACCAGGTCGTCTCGATCTGGGCTGGTACCAACGGCAAGCTCGACACCGTGGCGGTTTCTGACGTGCTGCGTTTCGAGCGCGAGCTGCTCGACCACCTGCGTCGCAACACCAAGATCCTCGACAACCTGCGTGAGACGAACGTCCTCTCCGACGAGATCGTCGCCGAGCTTGAGAAGCAGGTCGACGCTTTCGTGCTGGAGTTCCAGGGCGGCAAGGGCCAGTCCATCGGAGCTGTGGGCAACGAAGAGCACGCAGCTCAGGATCTGGACGACGTCAACCAGGAGAAGATCGTCAAGGGTCGTCGCGCCTAACGCGCGGGTACTGAAATATGGGCGCTCAACTCAGGGTCTACAAGCAGAAGATCTCTTCTGCTCAGACGACCAAGAAGATCACGAAGGCGATGGAGCTCATCGCGGCTTCGCGCATTCAGAAGGCGATGGCGCGCGTGCGCGCGTCGTCGCCGTTCGCGCGAGCTGTGACGCAGGCCGTGTCGGCTGTCGCGACGCACTCCAACGTCGACCACCCGCTCACGCGTGAACCAGAGATGATCCGTCGGTCAGCCGTCGTGGTCTTCTCCTCGGACCGCGGCCTTGCCGGTGCCTTCAACTCGCAGATTCTTCGCGAGGCGATGGAACTTGGTGAGCTCATCCGGTCGCAGGGCAGTGAACCGGTCTACTACCTCGTCGGCCGCAAGGCTGTCGGGTACTTCCAGTTCCGAGGCATTGCTTCGGCTGCGGAGTGGATCGGAGATACCGATACGCCGCACTTCAAGACCGCAGAAGAGATCTCGGCAACACTGCTCGAGGCCTTCAACCGCGATTCTGAAGACGGCGGAGTGGACGAGCTTCACCTCGTCTACAACCGGTTCGTCAGCATGATGACGCAGGAGCCCGAGACAGTGCGACTGCTGCCGCTCGAGATCGTCGAGAACGATGCAACGGTCGAGAACTCTGGCGCGGTTTATCCGCTCTACGAGTTCGAGCCTGACGCTGAGACCGTGCTTGACGCGATTCTGCCGGTGTACCTGCAGAGTCGCATCTTCAACGCACTGCTGCAGTCGTCCGCCGCGAAGCAGGCTGCGACGCAGAAGGCTATGAAGTCGGCGAGCGACAACGCTGACAAGCTCATCACCGATTACACCCGCCTTCGCAACAACGCGCGTCAGGCGGAGATCACGCAGCAGATCGCTGAGATCGTCGGCGGCGCCGACGCCCTCTCGTCGAGCAAATAGACCATCAAGAAAGAGACGAAGATATGACCCCCACCGCCACAGCTGAGGCTGGGACCGCGGTCGTCGGGCGCGTCGCACGCGTCACGGGCCCGGTCGTCGACATCGAGTTCCCCCACGACTCGCTTCCAGACATCTACAACGCCCTGAAGACGACGATCACCATCGGCGAAGAGAAGACCGAGATCACTCTCGAGGTTGCTCAGCACCTCGGCGACGACCTCGTTCGCGCGATCTCCTTGAAGCCGACGGACGGCATGGTTCGCGGCCAGGAAGTGCGCGACACCGGTGAAGCCATCTCGGTTCCGGTCGGAAACGTCACCAAGGGCCGAGTCTTCAACGTCATCGGCGAGGTTCTCAACGCCGAGCCCGGCGAGCAGATCGAGATCACCGAGCGTTGGCCGATTCACCGCCAGGCTCCGAACTTCGACCAGCTCGAGTCGAAGACCCAGATGTTCGAGACCGGCATCAAGTCGATCGACCTTCTGACCCCCTACGTGCTGGGTGGAAAGATCGGTCTGTTCGGTGGTGCAGGTGTCGGTAAGACGGTCCTCATCCAGGAAATGATCCAGCGTGTTGCGCAGGACCACGGTGGTGTGTCCGTGTTCGCCGGTGTCGGTGAGCGTACGCGTGAGGGCAACGACCTGATCGCCGAGATGGAAGAGGCGGGCGTCTTCGACAAGACCGCCCTCGTCTTCGGCCAGATGGACGAGCCGCCGGGAACGCGTCTGCGCGTCGCGCTTTCTGCTCTGACGATGGCGGAGTACTTCCGTGACGTGCAGAAGCAGGACGTGCTGCTGTTCATCGACAACATCTTCCGCTTCACGCAGGCAGGTTCCGAGGTTTCCACGCTTCTGGGCCGTATGCCTTCTGCTGTGGGTTACCAGCCGAACCTCGCCGACGAGATGGGTGTGCTCCAGGAGCGCATCACCTCGACGCGTGGACACTCGATCACCTCGCTGCAGGCGATCTACGTGCCTGCCGATGACTACACCGACCCGGCGCCGGCAACGACCTTCGCGCACCTTGATGCAACGACCGAGCTCAGCCGTGAGATCGCGTCGAAGGGTCTGTACCCCGCTATCGACCCGCTGACCTCGACGTCGCGCATCATGGACCCCCGTTACTTGGGCGAGGACCACTACCGCGTGGCGACCACGGTCAAGCAGATCCTTCAGAAGAACAAGGAACTGCAGGAGATCATCGCGATCCTCGGTGTCGACGAGCTCTCCGAAGAGGACAAGATCGTCGTGTCACGCGCGCGTCGCATCCAGCAGTTCCTTTCGCAGAACACCTACATGGCGAAGAAGTTCACCGGTGTTGAGGGTTCGACGGTTCCGCTCAAGGAGACCATCGAGTCGTTCGACGCGATCGCCAAGGGCGACTTCGACCACGTGGCCGAGCAGGCCTTCTTCAACGTCGGCGGCATCGGTGACGTCGAAGAGAAGTGGGCGCAGATCCAGAAGGAGAACGGCTGATCATGGCATTGCAGGTCAGCCTTGTCTCCGCGGACGCGGAGGTCTGGACGGGAGAGGCGTCGCTCGTTGTCGCCAAGACCGTCGAGGGCGAGATCGGCATCATGAGCGGTCACGAACCGATCCTGGCGATCCTCGCCGAGGGAGAGGTCCGCATCACGAAGCTCGATGGCACGAAGGTGCTCGCGAACGCTCAGGACGGCTTTCTCTCGATGGAGGGCAGCACTCTGACGATCGTCGCGGGTAACGCGGCGCTCATCGCCTGAGTCGACTCTCGAGAACGCGCTCGCCCCTCGTCAGCTCACACCGATCTCCGGTCCCTGAGCCTGTCGAAGGGCGGGCGCGTTCTCGCGTGAAGAGGTATGAATGAAGATCCTCCTCCCTCCATCTGAGACCAAAAAGCGCGGTGGCTCCGGCGCTGCGCTAGATCTTGCCTCGCTCAGCCTTCCTTCCCTCGCCCCGCAGCGCGAGGAGGTTGTCAGTGCTCTTGTGGCGCTGGCGGGCGACACTGCTCTTTCGCGACGTGTGCTCAAGCTCAGCGAACGGCAGCTCGGCGAGATCGAGCACAATCGTGCACTGCGCGTGGCGCCGACGATGCCCGCTGTCGACCGCTATACCGGAGTGCTGTACGACGCACTGGATGCCGTGTCTCTGAACGCAGCATCCCGACGCTGGCTGGGGCGGCACGTGTGGGTGCATTCCGCGCCGTTCGGACCAGTGGGCGCGCTGGAGCGCATCCCGACATATCGTCTGGCGGCGGGGACTGCGCTGCCGGGTGTGCCCCCGCTGCGACGGCACTGGGCGAAGGGCGTGACCTCTGCCATCGAATCCGAGCAGCCAGAATTCATCCTGGATCTGCGAAGCGAGGCCTACGTCGCGCTCGGACCGATTCCGGCATCCGTTCCCTCGGTCTACGTGCGCGTCGTGACCGAGCACGGGCGCGCCCTGAATCACTTCAACAAACGAGCGAAAGGCGAGCTCGTCCGGGCACTGGCTGAGCAGAAGCCGCGGGTTCGGACCCTCGCAGCGCTGGTGGAATGGGCCTCTTCGCAGGACATCGAATTCCGTTCGGCAGAGAAGCCCGGAACCGTGGATCTCGTCGTCGGGTCGTGACAGTGACCGCGTGTGCCTGTTGCGCTGGTTCTCTGGCACGCTAGTGTGTGTCACGCGATGCGAGAATGCGTCGTTCATTCCATGGAGGGGTAAATGGATAACTACTATTACGACACAGGTGCTGCAATAGCGGCGCTTTTCGCGTTCATCGCGGTGGGGTTGATCTTCGCAGTCGCAGCCTATGTCGTGACATCTATATTCATGATGAAGGTCTTCGAAAAGGCTGGAGTCCAGGGTAAGTGGCGCGCGTGGATCCCCATCTACAACAGCATGATCTTCACCAAGCTCGGCGATCTGTCGCCCTGGTTGATCCTCTACTCGTTCGGCGGAGCGATCGTGCTGTCGTGGATCCCGGTCCTCAACATCTTCGCTGGCCTGCTGAGCCTTGCCGGTGGTGTCGTCATGGTGATGGCCGCATACCGTGTGGGCCAGAAGCTGCAGAAGGAAGGCGCATGGGTCGTCCTTTACATCTTCCTGTCGATCGTGTGGCTCGGCATCATGGCCTTCGACAAGTCGCGCTGGAACACGCAGGTCGCACCCGCTCCATGGGCCGGTAACGGCTTCTTCGCGGATCGTACGGTCTGGGACGGGATTCCCGTGCAGTCTTCGGCCGCGGCCGCACCCGGTTACGGCGCACCGCAGGGCTACGCGGCACCGCAGCAGCCCGACTACCCGCAGCAGCAGGCTGGCCAGCCCGGCTACCCGCAGCAGCCTGCCCCTGGCTACCAGCCTCCGGCAACGCCTCCGGCTGCACCGGCTGCACCGTCCGTGCCTCCGGCCGCACCGGCCGCACCGGCGACCCCGCCGACTACGCCGCCTCCGGCTGCACCCCCGGCTCCGCCTGCACCTCCGGCGGACCCGAACCAGCCTCCCGCATGATGTATGACGAAGGACCCTCGAGAAATCGAGGGTCCTTCGTCGTTCATACGCCGTTGCTCCGCTAGCGTAGAGGGATGGATATGTCCCGCGCCGCCGCGCAGACTCACAGCGTCGCCGTCACCGATCAGGATGAGATCGTCCTGACGTGGGCCGGCGCAACCGATACCGGGCATCGGCGCGACAACAACCAGGATGCTCTCCTCGCGCAGTTCCCCCTGTTCGTCGTCGCAGACGGGATGGGCGGTCACGCCGGCGGCGAGATTGCGAGCCAGAGCACGATCGAACGGCTGAAGGAAGTCGTCGATTCGGGCGAGGTGACCACTGACGCGATCGAAGACGCACTCGAGCGCGCGGTCGCGGATATCGCGTCTCACCCCGAGACCACCGATGAGGGCACCGGAACCACGCTGACAGGCGTGTTCTTCGAGATCGTCGATGGCGAACCGCGTTGGGTCTCGCTCAACATCGGTGACTCACGCGTATACCTGCTGCGTGAACAGCGCCTTGTTCAGGTGACGACTGATCACTCCGTCGTGCAGGAGCTCATCAGCTCTGGTCGGTTGAGCCCCGAAGAAGCAGAGAGCCACCCTTACAGCAACGTGATCACTCGCGCCGTGGGTGCGAGCGAGCTCACGCCGCCTGATTATCTCGGCATCGAGGTCTTCGACGGGGATAAATTCGTCATCTGTTCCGATGGCCTCACCAAAGAGCTCACCGACTACGGCATTCAGCACTTCCTTCGCGAGAAGAGCGACCCCGCAGAGGCGGTTGATGCGATGCTCGCTGCGGCGCTCGAGAACGGCGGCCGCGACAACGTCACGCTCATCGTCGTCACAATCGCACGCACCGGCGGGTTCGATGAGGCAGTGGCCGATACGGTGTCGATCCCCACGGTCACTGACTCCTCCTCCACATCAGACGAGTCCTGACCGTTCACGCGATCTGCTGGGGATAAGCGTTCACCGCGAGTGTTCGTGCCCTCCAATAGGGGGATGGATCTCGAACCACTGACGCTGCCCGTCGCACCCGAAGAACCCAAGCGCCAACCCATCCCCGTCCTCGCGGCGGTCGTGCCGATCGCTGCGGGCGTGGTGCTGTGGTTGATCACCGGTTCGATCTTCTCGCTGTGTTTCGCCGCTCTCGGCCCGCTGATGATCGGGGCGTCTCTGCTCGACGGCATCCGAAGCAGACGTCGCGCGCGTCGCGCGGCATCAGAACAGCAGGCGCAAGGCTGGCGCCGCGTTGAACAAGAACTCAGCCGGCGGCATCGTCGTGAGCGGCGCGAACTGCAGTCGGCGCATCCGGATGCCGCGTCATGCGTGCAGGACCCACCGCTGCGTGATCTGCGAGCGATTGATGAGACCACTCAGATCGTGGTCGGTTCCGGTGCTCGCCGCAGCAGTCTGCGCGTGACTGGGGATGACAGCGATCGTGCCAGGGGGTTTCGCGAGAAGGCATCGCAGGTGATGGATGCTCCAGTTCTCACTCCTCTCGGGAGGGGCGTGTGCTTTCGCGGGCCGCTGCCGGTCGTCGCAGCTGCGGCGCGCGCGTTGATCGTGCAGCTGTGTCTGCGGTACTCGCCTTCGCAACTGGCGTTGTGCGGGGGCGGCCTTGAGGCGCTGGGAGTCCATGGCTTTCCGCACGCGGGACGACCCAGGCGCGGCGCGCTGCGAGTGGCGGTGGTCATCGGTGATGGCGACGCTGACGATGGCGTCGCGCAGATTCGCCTGCGCTCATCAGACGGTGAAGTCCCGGAAGGGGTCACCACCGTGATCGATTGCGCTGACCCTATGCACGCGCGACTGCGCACGACGGGGGAATCGACAGATATCGCCGTCGAGTGTCTGTCCAGGCCTCAGGCGGTCGCGATCGCGGCGTCGGCCACAGAGCGGGAGGGCGAGATCGCGCAGCTGCCGGATGTCGTCGCGCTGGCGGAGATCACCGGACAAGATCAGCAGCGTGATGGGCTCGGAGCGGTCATCGGTCGGACGGAGAGCCGAGATGTCATGCTCGATCTCGTCGAAGATGGCCCGCACGCGATCGTCACCGGAATGACGGGGTCCGGCAAGAGTGAGCTTCTGGTCACCTGGATCGCTGCCATGGCGCTCGCGCACAGCCCGGAGCACGTGGCGTTCGTGCTCGCCGATTTCAAGGGTGGGACGGCTTTCGACCCGCTGCGTGATCTGCCGCACGTGTCGGCAGTCATGACTGATCTCGACCAGGAGGGTGCCAGGCGCGGTGTGGAGAGTCTGACGGCAGAGCTGAGGCGACGCGAAGCCGTGCTGGCGGGGGTCGGCGCCCGCAACATCGGCGAGGCGAGAGGTGAGCTCGGTCGCCTGGTCATCGTCGTCGACGAGTTCGCAGCTCTTCTGCAAGAGCATCCGCATCTTGGCGTCGTGTTCACCGATATCGCAGCCCGAGGCAGAGCGCTCGGCATGCATCTGATCCTCGGGACCCAGCGCGCCGCCGGAGTGATCCGTGACGCCCTCGCGGCGAACTGCCCGCTGCGGGTGAGTCTTCGCGTCACAGACGCTGCCGACAGCAGACTGGTCATCGGCTCTGACGATGCCGCGGAGCTCCCAGGAGGGGCCCGTTCGCGCGGGATGGCATTCGTGCGACGCCCCCAGGACGCTGATCCCGCTGCCGTGCGCATCGCGCTGACCGGCGCGGGTGATCTCCGCCGAGCCGGCTCCCGATGGACGGATGCTGAGCGGCCGACGAGTCCATGGCTGCCGCCGCTTCCGCGACAGCTTCCCCTTGAGGGCCTCGCGACGAATGCGGCATCCGGTGGACAGGGCGGCCTGCTGCTGGGGTTGGCAGACGAACCAGAGCGGCAGAGCCAGACACCGTTCGTGCTGCGTCCGGGCCTCGATCGCGGGATCGCTGTTGTGGGCGGAAGCGGCTCTGGCCGCTCGAGTGTGCTGCGGGTGCTTGCTGTACAGCGTCCCGATGCGGCGCTGATTCCCGCTGACCCCGAGCAGGCCTGGGACGTGATCGCCGCTCTCGATGGCGCAGATGCTGTCGGAGGGGAACTGGTGCTCTGCGACGATCTCGACCAGTTGGTGGGATCATTCTCCGTGGAACACGGTCAGCTCCTGCTCGAACGGTTGGAGAAGCTGGTGCGCACTGCGGCGGCACGGCGCCGAACCGTCGTGATCACGACCGGACGCGTGTCAGGGCAGATCGCGAGAGTGCTCGAAGCACTTCCGGTGCGCATGCTGCTGCGCACGGGAACGAAGCTCGAGCACCTGGCTGCGGGCGGAGACAACGACGGATACCACCGTGACCGTCCGGCAGGCCGCGCGCGCGTCGACGGGACCGAGATCCAGGTCGCGTGGACGGAGTCACCGCTTCGCCCGGCCACGGTGGCCGGGGCACCCACGTGGGAACCTCGGTCAGACCTCGTAGGAGTCGTGGCACCTGGGGTGCGCCGTATTGCGCAGGCACTGCGCGCAGCGCACCCGGAACACGGGGTGATCGCGCTGGGAGACAGCCATCCTGAGACCTCAGCTCTGACGCGAGGCATCCTCGTCGGAGACGCCGAGAGCTGGCAGCGCCAGTGGACGCTGTGGCAGCGCATCAGAAGCGATGGCGAGATGCTGGTGCTCGCTGAGTGCGCGGCGGAGCTGCGTTCGCTCGCTGGATGCCGGGAGATCCCGCCCTACTCGGAGACGCACAGGGGGAGGGCCTGGAGCATCCATGACGGGAGCGCGCCGCGTCGCGTCGTCATCGCTTCGCTGGATCCGCTCGCGGTGCGGTGAGGGCGCTGGAGGTCAGAGGACGGACTCGAGTGTCTCTCTGCTCATTCCGTGAGCCACCGCGACGCCCTCGTTGATCACGGCTCCGGCAGCGACGTTCAAGCCACCGGAGAACGCCGTGTCAGTGCCGAGGGCGGTGCGCCATCCCTGAGCGGCGATCCTCCGCACATACGGCAGCGTGGCATTGGTGAGTGCGGAGGTCGAGGTGTTCGGCACTGCACCGGGCATGTTGGCGACGCAGTAGAACACCGTGTCGTGCACAGCGAAGGTCGGGTCAGCGTGGGTGGTGGGATGCGTGTCCTCGAAGCATCCGCCCTGGTCGACGGCAATATCGACCAGAACGCTGCCAGGGCGCATCTGCGCGACCATCTCGTTCGTGACGAGTTTGGGTGCGCGCGCACCGGGGATGAGCACCGAACCGATCACGAGATCGGAGTCCAGCACAGCGCGGCGCAGATCCAGAGGGTTGGATGCTGCGGTCTTCACCCGCCCGGCGAAGTGATCATCGAGCATCCGCAGGCGGGGGATATTGGTATCGAAGACCGTGACGTCCGCGCCCATGCCGCTGGCGATGACTGCCGCGTTCGCTCCGGCCACACCGCCGCCGATCACGGTGACGGTCGCGGGGCGAGTACCCGGCACCCCGGACATCAGGAGCCCTAGACCACCGTTCGAGCGCATGAGAGTGTTCGCGCCGACGAGCGGCGCCAGCCGGCCCGCGACCTCGCTCATCGGAGCCAGCAGCGGAAGGCTGCCGTTCTCGAGCTGCACGGTCTCGTATGCGATCGCGGTGATTCCACTCGCAACGAGGCTCTCGGTCAGCGGCCGATCCGCGGCGAGATGCAGATAAGTGAAGAGCACGAGGTCCTCACGGAAGTAGGCGTACTCGCTCGCGACCGGTTCCTTGACCTTGAGGAGTAGCTCGGCACGTGCCCAGACCTCTGCGGCATCGCTCAGCAGCGTAGCGCCAGCCTCGGCGTACTCGGCATCCGGCATTGACGAGGCGATACCCGCGCCTTCCTGCACGAACACCTCATGGCCTGCAGTAACCAGATCATGCACACCAGCCGGTGTCAGGGCGACGCGGTACTCGTTGTTCTTGATCTCACTGGGGACACTGATCCTCATGGTGATCTCCTCTCTGCCCTCATCGTTGAGGGAGTGCGCGGCCCCGGGGTCAGGGCATCAGATTCCGGCGCCGGGACGGATCATCCCGACGTTGTTCCCCCCGCCGAGGACGGCGAGCGGAAGTATTTGAGTCAGCGCTGCGACATCCGCTTCGCTGAGTGCGCCTGCGCGTGCGAGCAGGGTCGCAGCGACGACCGTCGAGGCCCGACCTGCGCCATCGAGCATCTTGAGAGCAACGGTCGCTCCGTTCGGCGCGACCATGACCATGATGCCCTCGGCTCCGCCCTTCGCGAAGACACCGAGCGTCTCAATGGCGAGAGTGTCTGGCCTGCCAGGGCCCTCGATGGTCCACGGGTTCTCTTTGACCGCACGCACCAGAGCGCCCGCCACGCGATGCAGAGCGAACGGCGACCGCTCGGAGGCCGCGCCGATGCGGTGGATGCTTCGCGCGAGCCCTGCGAGCGTGAGGGCATGCACTGGAGCGCCGCAGCCATCGATCGACGTGTGTGCGATCTTCTCTCCGGTCAGTCGCTCGACGACCTCGCGGATGTGCAGCTGAAGCGGATGCGACGGTTCGAGATAGCCGTCGGTCGGCCAGCCGGACGCGACGCAGGCGCGCAGCATGACCGCGTGCTTTCCGGAGCAGTTCATCCGAATCCGCGTGGGCTGCCCGTGCTCGCGCACCAGTTCATCGCGCGTCGGGGTGTCGCCGGGCCAGGCCGGGGGACAGGCGAGGGCATCCTCGGTCAGCCCACCGGCTGTCAGCACATCGCGCACGACGTCGGCATGCCGGTCCGTACCCGAGTGGCTCGCGGTGGCCATGGCAAGCTGTTCGCCCGCGAGCTCAGCGCCTGCGGTGACGCACGCGATCGCCTGCAGCGGCTTCAGGCTGGAGCGGGGGAGGAAGAGCGCATCGGGGTTGCCGAGTCTGCGGACGACGTCGCCCTCGGGGGAGAGGACGATCGCGGCTCCCGAATGTCGGGATTCGACGAAGCCGCTCCGTTCGACGACAGCGAGTTCTACAGCATCCGCGACAGTGAGAGTCTCCAGCACCAGACAAGCCTATCTCTGTCACACTTGCCCCATGGGTCTCGGCGAACACGAATACGCGCTCACAGCAACCTGGACGGGCGACCGGGGGACCGGCACGAGCGGGTACCGCGAATACGCCAGGGATGTCACCCTCGCCGTCGAGGGAAAGCCAGATCTGCTGGCCTCCGCTGACAAACCGTTCCGTGGGGATCCGTCGCGGTGGAACCCCGAGGACATGCTGCTGGGAGCGCTAGCCGAGTGCCACCTGCTGTCGTACCTGCATGCGTGCGTGACGGCCGGTGTCGTGGTGGTGTCCTACCGGGACCACGCGACCGGTGTGATGACCGAGGACGGCAGAAGCGGTGGGGCGTTCACCGACGTGCTGCTGCGGCCAGAGGTCGTTGTCGCCGACGCATCCATGATCGAGGTGGCCACGAGCGCACATGAGGATGCGCATCGGATGTGCTTCATCGCGAATTCGGTGAACTTCCCGGTACGCCATGAAGCGATCGTCACCGCGAGATGAGCCCTAACGGCGCTCGTGCGGAAGCGCCTGCTTGATCTTCTCGATGGCGCCCTGTGCGGGTGGCTCGTTGTAGACGCCCGCCAGCTGCTGACCGCTGAGCGCGTGGATGCCGGCCATGATCTCGTCCGTTGCCAGACGCCGGGCCCTGCCGCTCGTGGCAGGACCGTGCACCGAGACATCGATCGGTTTGCCGAAGCGCACGGTGGCACGCTCTTTCATCGAGGGGATCTTGGCGCCCTTGGGCATGACCTTGTCCGTGCCGATGAGGCCGACCGGAACAACCGGTGCTCCCGTCTGCAGCGCGAGGAACGCCACCCCGGTGCGGCCCTTGTAGAGCCGCCCGTCGGTCGATCGTGTGCCTTCGGGGTACAGCGCCACTGTGAGCCCCTCGTCGAGCAGCTGTCGCTGCTGGTCCAGTGCATCCAATGCGGCTTGACCTGCTCCGCGGCGCACGGGGATCGCGCCGATCGATGTGAAGAAGGTGCGCTTGAGGGTTCCGGCGAATCCCTTCCCCTCGAAGTACGACGACTTCGCGAGGAAATGCACGCGGCGCGGTGCGGCGACGGGGATCGCGATCGAGTCGATGAACGACAGGTGATTGCTGGCGAAGATCACGGGTCCGTCGGTGGGGACGTTCTCGCGCCCCTCGACCTTCGGCCGGTAGATGAGCCGGGCCAGCGGAGCGATGATCGCCCGACCGAGGGCGTACGCCGCGCCGGCATGGCGTGGGGAAGCGCCTGATGATGCGGCCTCGGTGGAATCTTCCGAACCTGCCTCAGGAGTCGACTCAGGGGTGTCGGACAGCGCAGAGGTCATCAGATCAGGCTACCCCTGGTTCTATTCCTCTTCGGGAATGGGGCCAGAGCGCCCTGCCGCGCGACGGTGCGCTCATTCAGCAGGAGCAAAGGCGCGTACGGCAGTATTGAGAGGTTCCCGCTTCCGATCAGAGGTATCCCTGTGCGCACACGCTCGCTCCTGGCCCTGTCCACACTCACCGCTGCCACCCTGCTGTTGGCCGGGTGCTCTGGGACGGCCGGTGACACCGGCGACAGCACCGATGGCGCAGCCGCTGACTTCTGCTCAGCGACAGTCGCATCAGGTGCGGCTTCCGACGGCGTCACCGTCGATGGCGATTTCGGGACGGCATCCACTGCGGAATTCGAACTCGGCCAGAAGGTCGAAGAGGCGCAGCGCACCGTGCTCGATAAGGGCGACGGCAAGGCCATCAACGATGGGGATTACGTCAGCTACGCGCTGAGCGCCTTCGATGGCGACTCCGGCGAGCGTCTGGGAGACGCCGGTTACGCCGCGGGTGAGCTGCTTCCTGCGCAGCTGACGGCAGACGCGCCAATGGGCCAGCTGATCGGTTGCGCCACGGTGGGCTCGCGCCTGTCGGTCGTGTTCCCCACGACGGATGCTGCCGCCGCTCAGTACTACATTCTCGACGTCCTCGATGTCGTTCCTTCTGCCGCATGGGGCAAGGACCAGGCGCCGGTCGAGGGCATGCCGAAGGTCACCCTGGCAGACGACGGTGAGCCGAGCCTCGAGATCCCGGATGGCGATGCGCCGACCGAACTGCAGATCTCCGTCCTCAAGGAGGGCGACGGCATGCCCGTCGAAGACGGAGACACGACGTTGCTGCAGTACTACGGCGTCGACTGGGCGACCGGCGAGAGCTTCGACTCCTCGTGGGCGAAGGGTGAGCCGATCTCGATCGAGGGCAACACCTACGTTCCCGGGTTCGTTCAGGCGCTCGCAGGGCAGAAGGTCGGCTCGCAGGTGCTCGTGGTCATTCCTCCGGCACTCGGCTACGGCGAAGAGGGCTCCAGCGATCACGAGCTCGCCGGCAAGACGCTGGTCTTCGTGATCGACATCCTCGCCACGATGCACCCGGCTGTCGCCGCCGGATAGCACTTCCCGCGGGGCATAGGCTGGCGGTATGCGTCGCATCATCGTCCTCGGCTCGACAGGTTCCATCGGTACGCAGGCGCTGGATGTGATCCGTGCTAATCCACGGCGGTTCGAACTCGTCGGAATGGCTGCAGGCAGCAACGCCGAGCTCCTGGCCGATCAGGCCCAGCAGTTCCAGGTCGAGCACACGGCGCTGGGCGCTGAGCAGGCCGAGCAGCTCGTCCGCGATGTCGAGGCCGACGTCGTGCTCAACGCGATCACCGGATCGATCGGGCTCGGGTCGACGCTTGCCGCGCTGAAGGCCGGGCGCACGCTCGCGCTCGCGAATAAGGAATCACTCATCGTCGGTGGCGAGCTGGTGACTTCGGCAGCATCCGAAGGTCAGATCGTGCCCGTGGACTCAGAGCACTCCGCGCTCGCTCAGGCGCTGCGCTCAGGGACTCATGATGAGATCCGACGCCTCGTCGTGACGGCATCGGGTGGGCCCTTTCGAGGTCGCAAGCGGGATCAGATGCAGAACATCACACCCGCGGAGGCGCTCGCGCATCCGACGTGGGACATGGGGCGCGTCGTCACGACGAACTCGGCAACTCTGGTGAACAAGGGGCTCGAGGTGATCGAGGCCCACCTGCTCTTCGATGTCGACTACGACGACATCCAGGTCGTGGTCCACCCGCAGTCGATCGTGCACTCGATGGTCGAGTTCATCGACGGATCCACGATCGCGCAGGCATCGCCGCCCGACATGCGGCTGCCGATCTCGCTCGCGCTGGACTGGCCGCACCGCATCGGCGGCGTCGGACGCCCCCTGGACTGGACCCAGGCCTCGAGCTGGGACTTCGAGCCGCTCGACGACGAAGCCTTCCCCGCGGTCACCCTCGCCAAGAGCGTCGGCCGGGCGGGTGGCACGTTCCCCGCCGTCTTCAACGCAGCCAACGAGCAGGCGGTCGAAGCGTTCCACGAGGGCCGGCTGCCGTTCCTCGGAATCGTTGACACGATCGCCCGCGTCGTCGACGCGCACGATGCGCCGGGCACCTTGACGATCGAGTCCTTGACGCATGCTGAGGACTGGGCGCGTCGGACCGCCGACAGCCTGATCGCGTCGGCGTGATCCATCCGTCATAGCGCGAGGCGAGGGGTGCGCCGGGCAGCCGTCCGGCGCACCCCGAGCGATCAGTTCGTGCTTTCGCTTCGTCCGCGTCGCGCGGTGCGGATCGCGATCACGAGCGCGATGATCCCGGCGGCGAGGCCTGCTGAACCGAGAGCCGTTCCGATCGCGGGCAGCGGACCGGATGCGTCGGGCGCACTGGCATCACCGGTGCTCGCCCCGTGCTCGGCGTGCCCGGCGTGCCCGGCATCCGACCCCCCGATCGCAGAGGTACCGACGGTCACGACCGGTGCAGGCGCCTCGAGATCGTGCGGATCCTCGCCGTCCTCTGCGATCTGGACCCACTCGTTCGTCCCTGTTTCGCAGTTCTGCTCGACGGGGAACACGAGAGTGTCTGGAGCCTCCTCGCCGAGTCGAACGGCCATCGTCACCGCTCCTCGCAGATCATGCGCAACGGGCGCTGCCGCGGTGTAGGTCACCGCAGAGACGAGGCCGTTGTCTGCTCGTTCGACGGCGATGTCCCACAGTGAGTCTGCTGTGGGGGAGACCGAGGCGAGCCCGTCCGGCATGGTGATGCGCAGGGATGTGGTGGGCGAGTTCTCGCATCCGTGGGTGAACGAGAACGAGAGGACCGCAGAGCCTTCTGGCGCTATGGAGTCCGGACTGACCCCGACGTGCGCTTGTGCGGCGGCGGGGGCTGCGAGCACGAGGCCTGCGGCGAGAGCGGCGATGAGGGCGCCACGATGTGTTTTGCGCATGTTCTTCTCCTGGAACGTATTGCAGAGTGTTCTGCATGCGGGCACGCCGACGAGACGCGCAGCCGCGGGAATGATCGATACGTGTGCGGCAGTTCAGCCGCGGGAGAAGACCGGTGGACCGCGTCGGGAGAGGTCTCCGACTCGGATGGCCTGGATGATCGTGCGAGCGGTGACCGCGATGGATGCGGGCACCGGCCAGGTGGTCTGCAGATGAGGCACGCGTGCGCGCAGTGCGCTGCGCATCCATCGAGCGATGGCGCGCAGAAGGCTCTCGCCGCGCCACAGCAGGGCGATCGTGAAGACAGCGGCGATGATGTGCGCGCCGAGCATCCCGGCATCCGCGGCGACGGTGTCTGTGGGGGGCCCGAGTGCGAGCACGTGGTTGTGGCCTGCGCCCGCGATCGTGGGGGTGGCGGTTGCGTTCAGCGCGACGAAGAGCGTGTGGAAGACCGTCTGCGAGAGCAGCACGGTCGCGCTGAGGCGAACAAGGCTCGGACGGCTTCCGACCAGCAGCGCGGCGATCGGGGTGACGAAGACGCCCAGCGCCACGATCAGGAGCGGGTGAGGTGCTGTTCCGCCGCCGATGGTGTGTGAGACCGCGGCGAGGATAGTCGCGACCGATGACGCAGCGGCGCCGCGAACCAGTCGGAGCTGCCGGGAAGTCACCGCCTCAGTTTATGCGGCAGATTCCTAGTCCGTGCGCAGTAGCGTTGGGGCGTGGAAATCCTCCTCTACGTCATCGGCATCGTCTTCATGCTGATCGGGCTCGGCCTCTCGATCGGGCTGCATGAGATCGGGCACCTCGTGCCCGCGAAGCTGTTCGGCGTGCGCGTAGGACAGTACATGATCGGTTTCGGGCCGCGCGTGTGGTCCAAGCGGATCGGTGAGACCGAATACGGCATCAAAGCACTGCCGGTCGGTGGCTTCATCTCGATGTCGGGGATGTATCCCGCATCCGATGGCAAGCCAGTGCGAGGACTCTTCGCATCGCTCGTCCAGGACGCCCGCTCGGCGAATGATGAGACGATCGCTGAGGGCGCCGAGGGCCGTGTGTTCTACCGCCTTCCCGTCTGGAATCGCGTCATCGTCATGCTCGGCGGTCCCGTGATGAATCTCATCCTTGCGGTGGTGATCTTCACCGTGCTGGCATCCGGCATCGGTCTGCAGCAGGGGACGACGACGATCGCCGGTGTCACGGAGTGCGTCCTGCCCGCTGGGACGACGCAGACCGAATGCGAGCCCGGTGACCGCGCCTCACCCGCCGCTGAAGCAGGGGTCCTGCCCGGCGATGTTCTTGTATCGGTCGATGGGATCTCCGTTTCGGATTTCGCTGCCGCCACGGCGATCGTGCAGGCCTCTCCTGGAGACGCACTCGACATGGTCGTCTCGCGTGACGGCGAGAACGTGCACCTCTCGATCACCCCGATCGCTGCCGAGCGCGCGCTGACCGATGCCGGTGGTCAGCCGAAGCTCGATGCGGACGGAGAGCAGATCATCGCTGAAGTGGGTTACGTCGGCATGAGGGCCCAGATGGGGTTCGTGCCGCAGCCGATCGGCACGGGTGCTGTCATGGCCGGTGACAACGTCGTGCGGGTCGCGGAGCTGATCGTGCAGCTCCCGGTGAAGCTGTGGAACATCGGCGCCTCAGTCGTGACCGGCAGCGAGCGGGATCCGAATGGCCCGCTCAGCGTTGTCGGCGTCGGGCGCCTCGCCGGCGAGGTGGCGGCGACGGATGCTCCGATCCTGAACCGCTTCATCTTCTTGCTGAGCCTGCTCGGATCATTGAACATCGCGCTGTTCGTGTTCAACCTCATCCCGCTGCTTCCGCTGGACGGCGGTCATGTCGTGGTCGCGCTGTGGGACGGCATCCGTCGTGCGTGGGCGAAGCTGTTCCGCCGCCCGCCTCCGCCGCCCGTGGATGCGACCAGGCTGGTCCCGCTGACCATCGTCGTCGCCGTGCTGCTCATCGCGATGGGCGCGCTGCTGATGATCGCGGACGTGGTGAACCCGATCGATCTGCTTCAGTAGGCGCGCTCCGCGCGAGCGACCGCGTGCTACGCGAGCGCGTGTGCGGTTAGACGCTCGAGAGTGCGGATGCCGTCGCGCGAGAGGATCGACTCGAGGTGTCCCTGCACGCTCGCGAATCGCTCGCCGCGCAAGGCGTAGACATCACCGGTGATCGGGTCCGCCGAGACCTCACCCGCGCCCACCGTCACCGTTCCAGGGGAGACCCGGGCGGTGAAGGTGTTGTAGAAGCCGATCGAGGCGTTCTCGCCGAAGACCGGAACGCTCTTCTGCAGACCCTGGTGCGGGCTGCTCAGCGGAGCCAGATCGATACCGAGCGAATCCGCGAGGATCTGATGGCTCAGGCATACCGCCAGTAGAGGCTCGCGGCGGTCGAGTCGGCGTGCGACGATCTCACGCATGCGTGCAATGCGCGGTGATTCGCCGTCGCGCGGGTCGCCGGGGCCAGGGCCCGCCACAAGCAACGCTGCGGCATCGACGTCTGCGTCCGTAGCTGCGTGCCACGGCATGATTTTCACCTCGAGACCGAGGTGGTGCAGCTGGTGGGCGAGCATCGTCGTGAAGCGGTCCTCTGCGTCGACGACGAGTGCGGTGCGACCGGCGAACGGCCCGCTCGATCCGTCGTCCTGAGGGTTGAGCCAGAACTCTGCCAGACGCGAATTGCGCGATGCGAGGAGCTCTGCGACCTCGACATCATCGGCGAGGTTCGTCGGCGTCGCCGGTTGGTCAGGATCTGCGGCATCGACCGGCGGTGCAGATGCGGTATCTCGCTCGATGGCGCCGATGGCGCCGAGCACTCCCGCGGCCTTGCCGTGGGTCTCGCCCACCTCGCCGTAGGGATCGGAGTGACGCACGAGGGTCGCGCCGACCGGCACGCGCAGCTGGCCGTTCTCGAGGTACACAGCGCGGATCAGAATCGGCGCATCGAGGTCGTGACCGCCGTCTTCGTTCGGGGTGAACAGCGCGGCGACACCAGAGTAGTAGCCACGTGGCTTCGTCTCGTGGCGACGGATGACCGAGCAGGCGTTCTGCATGGGCGACCCGGTGACGGTGGGAGCGAACATCGTCTCGCGGAGGATGTCGCGCGGATCAAGGCGACTGCGGCCACGCAGCATGTACTCGGTGTGAGTGAGGCGAGACATCTGCTTCAGATGCGGGCCGGTGATGCGACCGCCGTCCGAGCAGACCGCGCTCATCATCTTGAGCTCCTCGTCGACGACCATGAAGAGCTCTTCGGTCTCTTTCGTGGAGGAGAGGAACTCCACCAGCGTCTCTTTCGTGGCCCCGCCTGCCGGGTGACGGAAGGTGCCAGAGATCGGATTCATCGTGACGATGCCATCACGTGCCACGACGTGCGCCTCGGGGCTGGCGCCGACCGCGATGTGCCCGGGGGTGACGACGGCGAAGGTCCAGTAGGCGCCGCGTTCGTGCTCGAGCAGAGCCCGGAACCAGGTCAGGGCGGTCAGACGCTCGTCCGCGTCGACAGTAGCGGTGTAGTCGCGACGGATGACGAAGTTGGCGCCTTCGCCGCGTCCGATCTCGTCGGAGATGACTCGCGTGACGATCTGGGCATAGTCTTCGTCACTGATGTCGAAGCCGGCGCCTTCGAGGGGCACCGGGTCAGCAGGAAGCGCTGCGATGACGTCATCGAGTGCCAGGTGGCGATGCTCTTCGACTACGAGGCAGCGCAGCGGCGCGCCGTCGTCGGTGGCTTCGAACCCGCGCTCGCGCACCTGGCGGTACGGCACCATCGCGAATACTTCCTGAGCGGAGCCGTCGACCGTGAGCGGGATATCGGCGAGCAGATCGACGTCCTGGATCGGGCCGGTGAGCAGTTCGACGCTGGCAGTGCCGTCGCGTGCGATCAGCACGAATGATGCGTCAGCATCCTGTGCCAGAGTGGCGAGCAGGGCGGCGGTATCCGTCATCGATGTCTCCTGTGCAAATGCTCCGGCTCGGGCATACGAAAAGACCGCCCCGGAGGCGGTCTGAATTCGTGGATCGCGAATGCACCGCCTAGAAGACGGGCCACCACGAGGTTGTGCGCATGCGCTGAAACTATCACAGTGCGACGTGCCGCCTGTGCCACTTCCAGCCGTCGTTGATCAGAGCCGCGTAATCTGGAGGTGTGCCTGCAGTCAATCTTGGGATGCCCCGCGTCCCCGAAGTTCTGAGTCCTCGTCGCAAGACCCGTCAGATCCGGGTCGGCAAGGTTCTTGTCGGCGGTAACGCCCCCGTGAGCGTCCAGTCGATGACCACCACCAAGACCACGGACATCAATGCGACTCTGCAGCAGATCGCCGAGCTGACGGCATCGGGCTGCGAGATCGTTCGTGTCGCCGTGCCTCACCAGGACGACGCCGATGCTCTGAAGATCATCGCGATGAAGAGCCAGATTCCGGTGATCGCCGACATCCACTTCCAGCCTCGCTACATCTACACCGCCATTGATGCGGGATGCGGCGCTGTGCGCGTGAACCCGGGCAACATCCGCGAGTTCGACGGAAACGTCGGCAAGATCGCGGCTGCAGCAAAGGCCGCTGGCGTCTCACTGCGCATCGGGGTCAACGCAGGATCCCTTGACAAGCGCATCCTGCAGAAGCACGGCAAGGCCACGGCCGAGGCGCTCGTCGAGAGCGCGGTCTGGGAAGCGTCGCTGTTCGAAGAGCACGACTTCCACGACTTCAAGATCTCGGTCAAGCACAACGACCCGATTGTCATGGTCAAGGCCTACCGCCAGCTCGCCGAGCGAGGCGACTGGCCGCTGCACCTCGGTGTGACCGAGGCGGGGCCCGCTTTCCAGGGCACCATCAAGTCAGCCACGGCCTTCGGGATCCTGCTGTCAGAGGGCATCGGAGACACCATTCGCGTCTCGCTGTCTGCGCCGCCGGCCGAAGAGGTCAAGGTCGGTCACCAGATCCTCCAGTCGCTCAACCTCCGTGAGCGCAAGCTCGAAATCGTGTCGTGCCCGTCGTGCGGCCGCGCACAGGTCGACGTGTACACGCTTGCCGATGACGTCACCGAGGGGCTGAAGGATCTCACGGTTCCTCTGCGCGTCGCGGTGATGGGCTGCGTCGTGAACGGACCCGGCGAGGCTCGCGAGGCGGACCTCGGTGTGGCATCCGGAAACGGCAAGGGCCAGATCTTCGTCAAGGGCGAGGTCATCAAGACCGTTCCCGAGGCAGATATCGTCGCCACCCTCATCGAGGAAGCGAACCGGATCGCCGCTGAGATGGGACCGGACGCGCAGCTCGGCACCGCACAGGTCATCACCGCCTGATGTCCGCGACCGTCGTCACGTTCCCTGCCGGTGAGACTCGAGGACAGGGCGTTGTATCGCGCGTTCATGCAGATGACGGCGGTGCGGTCGTCGTCGTGGATGCCACCTCGTTCCACCCTGTCGACCACACCTGGCCGGATCAGCCGGGGGATGCCGGAACGATCCGTCTCGGTGACGATGCGGTCCGGGTGACCGAGGCTGTCATGGCCGCTGTCGGCGATGACGGTGTCTTCGCCGTCGGTGCGGACATCCCCGTCAAACGAGGCGTCGAAGGATGGACGTGGCTCGTCGGGCACCGGGTCGAAGCTGCGGAAGCGCCAGAATGGCTCACCGCAGGCGTCACTGTGGACCTCGAGGTCGATGGATCTCGCCGCCATGCGCTCAGCCGTGGGCACAGCGCGTGCCATCTGGCATCGCTGGCGTTGGATCTTGCCGTCGCGGACCTGTGGCGCAAAGATGCTGGTGCTGATGCGCTGGGCAATCCTGACTTCGAGGGTCGGGCGAACCAGTCCAGCCGCATCCACGAAGACGGTGCTGTCGACGAGTACCGCCTTGGCAAGAGTCTGCGCAAAGCCGGGTTCGATACGGAGGCTTTCACAGTCACCCTCGCCGAGCGCGAGGCGCGTATCAATGCACAGCTGGCGGTGTGGACAGCGGCGAACTCCGCGAGCATCATTGAGGTGGATGGTCCGATGATCATCGATCGGCGCCGGTGGCGGTGCTCGCTTCCGGACGGTGACGCCGTGATGCTCTGCGGCGGCACGCACGTCTCGTCGCTGGCGGAATTCGCCTCGATTGCGGTCACGCTCGAGTTGACCGATCCGCAGACTCTCGTGATGACGACGAGCGTCGTCGGCGCTGAGGCCTGACCACGCGCAGCTGACGCGGTGAGGCCTCAGAAACCGTAGTTGGTCAATGGCTGCAGAGTGCTCTCGGCGAAAGCATCCAGCACGACGCGCTCGTACGCAGGCATCGCGTCGGGAAGCCCGCGCAGCGGGAACCATGCGATCTCGGCACACTTGCCCGGCTCCATGATGCGCGGGGTGCCACTCCACGATGATGCGGTGAAGAACCAGTCCACGCGCTGCTCGATCGCGGCCGCAGTTCCGTCAGTGCGCTGCATCACGGTGAGGGGCGTGAGCGCTGCTTGGGGAATCGTGATGTCCAGTTCTTCTGCGGCTTCGCGTGCTCCGGCCGCCGCCGCGGTCTCTCCGAGCTCGACATGGCCCGCGGCCGCGGCAGCCCACGTGCCGTCCATGTATCCGGTGTTCTGGCGACGTTGCAGCAGAACGTCGTCGCCGCGACGCAGGTAGACATATGCCGCCGGGACGACGGCGAACCTGTGCGCACTCACGGGTGTGGATTCGGGTGAATGACGACGCAGCAACGACCGGCGGCAGGTGAGAGTTCCGCGCGGTCCGGATCGGCGTGGGCCCCTTCGAGCGCACCCCGGACGAAAGCACGATTGAGATTGCAGGCGAGCTCGCTGTGCTCCTGGACGACGCTGTGGAACGGGCAGTTGCACAAGACGATGTCGTCGTTTTCAGCGGTCACCGGTTCGAACCCGGCGCTGCTCAGTGCCGCAGTGATGTCACCGGTCTGCGCACCCAGGGCGATGCCCTCCTGCGTGGATGCGCTCTCGAGGGCGTCCCGGAACTCGCTTGACGGGGCCGCGTCGGCGGCAGTGGCCAGCAGCTTCGCGAGCAGGCTGTAGTTGCGTGGCGGAACGTTCACGGCGATCTCGCGGCGCCCTCGCGCGTAGCGTTTGGCCGGCCGTCCCGATCCGGGTCCGGTGCGCCCATCGGGACGAGCGAAAGTCACATCGAGCAAGCCGACGGAGGCGAGTTTGTCGAGATGGTAGGCGGCGAGACTGCGCGTGATGCCGATTGCGGCGGCAACCTCTTCACGCGTCACACTGTCGCCGTGCTGCGTGATGAAGTCGTAGAGGCGCTGGCGGACGTCATCGGAGAGCAGCGCGAGATCTTCCAGATCTCTCTGGTAGTCAGTCGAGTTCATCCGCGGTGTCCCTTCTAAAATCAGATTACCTTGACGAAACCTCATTCTGGTGTCACTCTAAAAATAAATCAACTAGTTTTTAGATCGGTGGCGGAAATGTCTGAATCGGTTCTCACCCGTGAAATCGCGCCTCTCCATGTCAGCAGCACGATGAGCAAGCCGGATCTCGCTCGCGCAGAGCTCGCAGCAGGGGACTTCCTGCGGGCGCTCGGCATGTCGCTGGACTCCGAACATCTTGCCGCGACGCCGCAGCGGATGGCTCGGGCGTGGGCTGAGCTGCTCGCGCCGCGCGAATTCGATCTGACGACCTTCCCGAATGACGAGGGCTACGACGAGATGGTCATCGTGCGCGAGATTCCCGTGCGATCGATCTGCGAGCACCATCTGCTGCCCTTCACCGGTCGCGCCACCATCGGCTATCTTCCTGGCGAGCGCATCGTCGGGCTGTCGAAGCTCGCACGCGTCGCCGAGCACTTCGCCTGCCGCCCGCAGACACAGGAGCGACTCACGAAGCAGATCGCCCAGTGGCTGCAAGATCACCTCAGCCCGCAGGGCGTGGGCGTCGTCATCGAAGCAGAGCATTCCTGCATGACCCTGCGCGGAGCGCACGCCACCGGTGCGAGCACGCGAACCTCGACTCTTCTCGGCCAGCTGCGTGAGGATCCGGAATCCCGAGCGGAGTTCCTCTCGCTCGCAGATCGTCGCGCATAGAACACCGATCCGCATTTCAGAACAGGAGCACTGATGAACACCGTCAACAACGTCGTCGTGGTCGGCGGAGGGCTCGCAGCGGCCAAGACCGCAGAGGCACTCCGTGCGAAGGACTACACGGGCACCGTCACCCTGGTCGCCGCGGAGATGCATCTGCCGTACGAGCGACCGGCCCTGTCCAAGGACTACCTGGCAGGCAAGGCCTCTTTCGACGCCTCCCTCGTGCACCCCGCGGATTGGTACCGCGACAACGACATCGTCGTGCGCGAAGGTGCGACCGCCGTATCGCTCGATACAGCAGCGCACAGCGTCACCCTCGATGACGGATCGCAGCTTCCGTACGACAAGCTCGTCCTCGCGACGGGGTCGGTGACACGCCACCTCCCGATCGAAGGGGCGGATGCTGACGGTATCCACTACCTTCGCACCGTCGAAGAATCAGACGCCATCCACGCGGCTTTCGGTGCAGACAAGAAGCTCGTCATCATCGGTGGCGGGTGGATCGGGCTCGAGGTCGCGGCAGCGGCCCGCGCAGCGGGAACGACGGTGACCATCCTCGAGGGCGGCGCCCTCCCGCTGCTTCGGGTGCTCGGGGAGGAGGTCGCTCAGGTCTTCGCGGATCTGCACACTTCGCACGGGGTGGACCTGCGCACGGACGTCAAGGTCGAAGCCATCACGACGCAGGACGGGCATGCCACCGGCGTTCGGCTCGAGGGCGGTGAGGTCGTGCCGGCAGATGCGATCGTGATCGGCATCGGCGTCACCCCGGTGGTGGGAATCGCCGCGGATGCCGGCATCGTCGTCGACAACGGTGTGCTCGTGGATGCTTCGCTGCGAAGCAGTGACCCAGACGTCTTCGCCGTCGGCGACATCGCCAATCATCAGCATCCGGTTCTCGGCCAGCGTGTGCGCGTCGAGCACTGGGCCACCGCCCTCAACCAGCCCGCAGCGGCGGCAGCCGCTCTGCTGGGAGAGGACGTCCAGTACACCGAGCTGCCCTACTTCTACAGCGACCAGTACGACCTGGGCTGCGAGTACATCGGGAATGCCGCCCCGGGCGCCTACGAGCAGGTCGTGATCCGTGGAAGCCTGGCGGACCGAGAATTCGTCGCCTTCTGGCTCGACGGAGAACACCGTATCCTGGCGGCCATGAACGTGAACGTGTGGGACGTCATCGACGAGATCAAGCCGCTCATCGCCGGTCACACCGTCGTCGACCCCGACAAGCTCGCCGACTCGGAGGTCGCGTATGCTCAGCTCTGAATTACTCCTAGGCGCGCCTCGGAAGATCGGTCGCCGCATGTTCGACTTCGATACCCAGGTTGCCGTCATGGCCGTCATCAACCGCACCCCCGATTCGTTCTATGATCACGGCGCCACTTTCGCGCTGGACCGCGCGGTCGAAGCCGCATTGGCGGCCGCGCGACACGGGGCGGACTGGGTCGATATCGGCGGGGTCCCCTTCGGCCGCGGGGCGCCGGTCTCCGTCGGCGAGGAGATCGACCGCATCGCACCGGTCATCGAAGCGATCGTGCAGGCGAGCGACGTGGTCGTCTCGGTCGACACGAACCGGGCGGCGGTCGCACGTGCTGCCATCGAGGCCGGGGCCGCCGTCATCAATGACACGAGTGGACTCGGGGATCCGGAGATGGCAGGGGTCGTCTCCGCGAGTGACGCGCAGATCGTCATCACGCACAGCGTCGGTCCGCCCCGGATCGAGAAGCCGGCCGCGCATTTCGATGATGTTGTGGGGGAGGTGCAGGCTTTTCTTCAGGAGCGGGTCTCCGTGGCGGAGGCGGCCGGTGTGCCGCGCGACCGGATCATCATCGATCCAGGGCACGACCTCGACAAGAACACCCTGCACTCGCTCGAGCTGACCCGTCGATTCGGTGAGCTCGCGACGATGGGACTACCAGTGCTCGCGGCGGTGTCGAACAAGGACTTCATCGGAGAGTCGATCGATCGCGAGCAAGGACGCCGGCTCGCGGGTTCTCTTGCCGCCATGGTTCTGTGCATCGAGCGCGGAGCTCGCATCGTGCGGATGCACGACGTGGAGCCTGCCGTCGATGCGGTGCGTATGGTGGAGAGCATTCTCGGGATGCGCACGCCTGCGCGTCTCGAACACAACATGCACCCGACGGGGAACGTATGAACGCGGCAATCGACAGACTCTGGCCCCACCCGGCCGCACAGATCGACGACGACACGATCCTTGCGACCTACGAGTTCCCCCCTGGTGCGTGGCTCCGGATGAACTTCGTTTCGAGCATCGATGGCGCAGCCACTCGGGATGGGCGTTCGGGCGGGCTCGGCGGGGACGCTGATCGTCGGGTGTTCGAGCTGCTGCGCCGCCAAGCCGACGTCATTCTCGTCGGCGCAGGCACCGTCCGCGCCGAAGAGTACGGTGCGATGCGGCTCCAGGATGACGCAGTCGCGTGGCGCCTCGTGCGCGGGATGCCGGAGCATCCGGTGTTCGCCCTCGTTTCGGGGAGCCTCGATCTCGACCCTGATTCGGCGGTGTTCACCGATGCGCCCCGTCGGCCGATCATCTACACAGTCGGCACGGCACCCCTGGATCGGCGAGAGGCGCTCGCCGCGGTCGCAGACGTCGTCGATACCGGGGTCGAAGCGCTCGATCCGAACGCAGTGCGCGCGGACCTGGTCTCACGCGGCCTGCTGCGGGTGCACTCCGAAGGCGGTCCGGGCCTGTTCGGGTCGTTCACTGCGGCCGGAGCAGTCGACGAGATGTGTCTCACCCTCGCGTCGTCACTGGAGGCAGGGAATGCCCGCCGCATCTCCCACTCGGCGCAGGCGGCTCCCACCGATATGGACGTCGCTGCGGTCCTGAAGGGAGAGCGCGAGCTCTTGCTCCGTTACGTGCGCAGCGAGGCGTAGCTCTCCTCGGCCGAGCAGCTCACATCAACTCACAGCTCGAACTCGACCTCGCCCTTGGCGATATCGGCGCGCACCAGCGTCACAGAGACCGTGTCGCCTGGCTTCGCGCCTGCGGGGACGGGCGCGGATGCCGTGACGGCAGGATCTGCGATCTGAATCTCTGCACGGGTGCCTTCATCGCCGCGCAGTTCGATCACGGTGGCGTCGATGCGCGAGCCCACGAGCGGGGTGAGCAGGGCTGCTTCAACCCGGTTGACCGTGTCGGCGTTCAGGCGAGAGGCGCGCTGCGATGAGGACTGCATGAGGGCGGGCAGTTCGCTCAGCGACTCGCGTGCCCATGCCGGCACCTCCGAGCCTTCGGAGATCGCAAGGCAGATGGCCAGAGACCAGCGGTCGACGAGTCGGCGCAGGGGAGCGGTCGCGTGCGCATAGGGGGCCGCGATCGCCGCCTGTTCGATGTCTTCGGGCACCGAGCCATCGAAGGCGACGTAACCCGCTCCGCGGAACAGCGATGCCGCAGCCTCCAGCACCGGAAGCGTCAACGGATCCTCGCGGTCGAGGCTCCGGAGATACTCGCCGTACTCGCCGGTCTTCCACGGCCTGCCGAGCGCTTCGGTCTGATGGCGGAACGTGTCGAAGGCCGCCTCGTCTGGTGCGGGCATGGTGCGCAGAATGCCGACCTTCGCGCCGATCATGAGCTCGGCAGCAGCCATCCCCGTCATCAGCGAGAGCTGAGCGTTCCATTCCTCGACCGGCAGCGGAGTTCCCCGGATGATCGAGTAGGTGCCGTCTTCATTCTGGATGACCTCTTCGTCGGGCATGTTCAAGCTCGCGCCTCCGCGCTCCTGCTCCTTGACGATGCGCAGTTCGCCGATCTCACGCAGGAGCGACGCAGGGGATTCATCGCCGCGATCGAGCGTCTGCTGGGTCGTTATGTAGTCGAGCTGAGTGCGGGAGCGGATCAGCGCTCGTTCCAGACGAAACTTCGCAACGGTCCCGTCGGAGGTGAGATCGAATGTCCAGACCAGGGCGGGACGATCCACATCGGGAAGCAGCGAAGCGTGGCCCTCGCTGAGGACCGGCGGATGCAGCGGAATGCGCCCGTCCGCCGCATAGAGCGTCTGACCGCGTTCACGGGCCGCCGCATCGACGGCGCCGCCCGGTGTGACAAACGCAGGCACGTCAGCGATCGCATAGCGAACGACATACCCCGAATCGCTCTTCGTCAGGTGGAAGGCCTGATCGAGGTCCTGGGAGCCCTGAGGGTCGAGCGTGGCGAACGGCACATCGCGCAGATCGAGCCCGGGTGCGGGCGGTGACGCGGCGGCGGCCTCTGCCTCGGCGGCAGGCGAGAACTCCACCGGCACATCCAAGGCGGCGCGCAACGCGGCAAGCGCGGTTGCAAGCTCGCTCTGAGCGGCGGATGAGGCGACATGGGCGCGACGCTGAGGCATGTCCTCAGCCTAATCACGGCTACCGTGGATGCTGCGGCACAGGCCGCGCGGAGAGCGGAGGACCGGATGAGAAAGCTCGCACTGCTTCTCGTGATGATGCTGGCATTGGCCGGCTGCGCGGCGTCACCAGCGGGTGATGCGGATGCTCCGGTGCAGACCGTTCAGGTCGACGCCGCGAACATGCGCTTCACGCCGGATGTCATCGAGGTTCCAGCAGGCACGCGTCTGGTGATCGAGCTGAAGAACACCGATCCCTCGATGATGCACGACCTCGTCTTCGACAACGGCGCAGCGGGCACGCACCTCGCGCCCGGCGCATCCGAGAAGATCGATGTCGGTGTCATCACCGAGGAGCTCGATGGCTGGTGCTCGATCTCGAACCACCGCGAGCTGGGGATGACGCTGACGGTGGTCGCAACCGAGTGATTTCGTGCGGGGAGCGCCGGATCAGGCCGTCTTGCGGATCAGGATGCGCCAGCGCTCGGGCCCCTGGTCCAGGTGCCTCGTGTGGTACGCGTCGCCGTGACGTGTCTGCAGCTGCGTGAGCAGCGGTACCGGGTCGTGCGTGGCAGAGATGATCAGGGCCGAGCCCGGCTTCAGCGACTCGATCGCGCCGAAGATCGACGCATGCCGGATCGCATGGGGGATGGTCTGCACGTCGAGTTCGGGAAGCTCTTCATCCGCCTCCCCGCAGGTGCATCCCGCGGTGGGGTTCTGGTCGACGGCTTCTTCTCTCGAACGCTGAATCTCGATGTGGCCCATGGTTGCTCCCGTTGATGGCTGACTGCTGGATATTTAACTATAATCAATCCCGTGGAAAAGCATCACGACGAACCTCGGCGCACCGCCGAAGGACGGGCGCACTCATCGACCAGAGAGCGGCTGCTTCGCGAGGTCGAGGCACACCCTGAGGCGACGACTTCGCAGCTCGTCGAAGCCACGGGTCTCCACGAGAACACGGTGCGCGGACACCTGGAGCGTCTGCGAGCGGACGGCCATATCAGGCGCGAACGCGACAGGGCGCCCGGCCGCGGACGTCCGGCGTGGCGGTGGCGGACGGTGCCTCCTGCACAACTCGGCGCGTACGCCGGTCTTGCGGCGACGCTGGCATCCGCGCTCGGCGAGGTCTCTGCAGAACCTTCGGTACCCGCACGGCGTGCTGGCCAGTCTTGGGGCAGACAGCTCATCGCGGAGCGGCAAGGCGGCGAAGACGCAGGCGACACCAGGGGCGTGATCATCGAGATCATGCGCGAGCAGGGGTTCGCGCCAGACGACGGCGGAGACACCGTGCGGCTTCGGGCCTGCCCGCTTCTGGCGGCAGCATCCCGCAACGCTCAGGTGGTCTGTGCGGTGCACGAGGGGATGATCGAAGGAATTGCTCGCGCGAGCGCATCCGATCTGCAGAGCACGCTCGTCCCGTTCGCGTTGGATGGCGCCTGTGCGCTGCATCTGCGAGCTTCCGCGTGAGCGCCCTGGCGCAGCGGCGCCGGCCTTCGTTCCGGTTGATCTGGATGCTGCCGGCGGGCGTCGCTCTGCTGGCAGGGCTTGATGCGGGCCTTCTCCTGCTCGGGCTTCCTGCGCCGATCAACGGCAGCAGGCTCCCAGAGGTGCACGGCATGCTGCTCGTGCTGGGATTCGTCGGCACGCTGATCTCACTCGAGCGCGCCACGGCGCTTCGACGTTGGTATGGGTATGCGGCCCCGATGTTCCTCGGCCTCGGCGGACTCCTTCTGGTGGTACCGGCTGTTCCTCTGATCGTCGCGAAGTCCGTCCTCATCGCGGGGGCTGCGGCGTTCGTCGTCCTGTACATCCCGCTGTGGCGCCGGCAGTACGACGCCGCACTGCTGACACAGCTGCTGGGCGCAGGCCTCGCACTGGTCGGTGCGATCCTCTGGCTGGTACCCGAGAGCATGACTTTCGTGTTGCCGTGGATCATCGGTTTCGTCGTGCTCACGATCGCCGCAGAACGGGTGGAGCTCGCCCGCATCACGATGGGCCCGCGGGCAGGCCTCTGGCTGCTCGTGCACGCCTGGGCGATGGTCGCAGCCCTGGTGGCCGGGATCGTGCTGCCCGACGCCGGTGCGGTGTTGCTCGGGCTCGTGCTCATCTCCTTGACAGCGTGGCTGGTCACTCATGACGTTGCGCGCCGCACAGTGCGATCGACGGGTGTCACGCGGTACATGGCGGCCTGCATCCTCGCGGGGTACGTCTGGCTTGCGCTCGCCGGAGTGGTGCTGCTGCTCGGAAGCCCCGACACGCAGCCGCAGTATGACGCCGTCGTCCATGCGGTCTTCCTGGGCTACACGTTCTCGATGATCATGGCGCACGCGACAACGATTCTCCCGGCCGTCCTGGGCATCTCGCTGCCGTATCGTCGGGCATTCTGGATACCGGCGGCGCTGCTGCATGCGGCGCTGATCGTGCGCATCTTCGTCGGGGACGCATGGGGCATTCCCGCCGGCTGGAAGATCGGCGGCGTGATGGGCGTGATCGCCCTCATGCTGTTCGTGCTCACTGCGCTTTTCAGCACCATTCGCGGGACCCGAACGAGAGAGACGCACCGATGAGAATGTCCACTGCGCCACGCGCAGATGCCGAGAAGGCCCCAGGGCGCGGATTCTGGGCGGCGCGCGACCTTCCCACCGCGATCTGGCTGATCCTGACCGTCATCGCCGTGATCGCGCATCGAGCATTGCCAGAGCCGCGGTGGCTGATGATCCACCTGCTCCTTCTGGGGGCGATCACGCACGCGATCATGGTGTGGAGCCAGTACTTCTCCTACGCACTGCTGCGCAGCGCTGCGACGGTGCGGGACCGCCGTAGGCAGAGCATCCGTCTTCTGCTCTCCAATGGCGGTGCGGCTCTCGTCTTCCTCGGCGTGCCCCTGGGTATCTGGCCACTGTCCATCGCGGGTGCGGCGCTGCTCATCATCGCGGTGAGCTGGCATGGGGTGAGCCTGCACATCCGGGCGAAGAAGAGCATGCCCGGCCGGTTCGGGCGCACCATCCGGTTCTACATCGTGGCCGCCGCAATGCTCGTTGTCGGTGCGGGGCTCGGAGGCTGGCTCGCACGTGGAGGTGCGCCGTCGAACCTCGTCCTGGCGCACGCGCTGCTGAACGTGCTCGGGTGGATCGGGATCGTCGTGGCCGGCACCGTCGTCAGTCTGTGGCCGACGATCCTCCGCACGCGCGCCGACGAACGCGCACCGCTGGGAGCCGCACGCGCGCTTCCGCTGCTCGCGGCCGGTGTGCTGATCGCTGCGGGGGGAGCCGTCGCCCAATGGCTGCCGGTGCTGGCTGCGGGACTTGCCGCCTACTTCGCCGGGCTCCTCCTCATCGGAATCTCGCTGTGGCATGCCGCACGGCAGGCGCCGCCGAAGAGCTTTGCCGCGCTGTCCGTGGGAATGGCCCTGCTGTGGTGGGCGGGCTGCATCGCCGTCCTCATCGTGGGAACGATCGTCGTGAGCATCGAGGGCGGCGGCATCGCGGGCATTGCGCCTCTGTTCGACCAGACCGTGCCGTACCTCGTCGCAGGTTTCGCCGCTCAGGTGCTCCCTGGAGCACTCAGCTACCTCATCCCGGTGGTGCTCGGCGGCGGGCCCACCCCGGTGCGAGTCGGAACCGCGGCCTTCGACCGCCTCGGCGTGCTGCGGATCGCTACTGCGAACGCCGCACTCGTCGTGTGCGCACTTCCGGTGTCGAGTCTGATGCGAGTCGCGGCATCCATGCTCTATCTGGTGGCCATGGGTTCCTTCCTGGTCATCATGTTCGTCGCGATGCGCGCACAGCGCCGAGCCAAGGCCGAAGGCCAGACGCTGGGTGAGGCAAGGCGCGGCCCCATCGTGCCCGAGGGAGAAAGCCCCGCCGGACACCGCGCAGGACAGGCGGTTGCCGGGCTGCTCGCGGTGCTCCTCACTGTCGCCGTGTGCGCGGTGATCGATCCGATCGGGCTCGGGTGGGGCGCGCAGGCGGGAGGCGATCCGGATGCTCCGGTGCAGGTCGTCCAGGTCGAAGCAGCCGACATGCGCTTCACCCCGAATGTCATCGAGGTTCCGGTCGGCACACGGCTTGTGGTCGAACTGACGAACACCGACGATGAACTCGTCCACGACCTCGTCTTCGCCAACGGCACAGGGGGGACGCGCCTGTCTCCCGGTGACTCCGAGCGCATCGACGTCGGTGTGATCACCGAGGACGTCGACGGCTGGTGCTCGATCATCGGACATCGCCAGATGGGGATGACGCTCACGATCGTCAGCGTCGGCGGGCCAGACGGCGCCACCGGCGACGACGCAGCCCACGATCATGAGAGTGCGGATGCATCCGGTGATGCCAGCATGGACATGGGGATGGATATGGGCGCAGAGCCCGGTCCAGACTTCTCGCCCTACGAAGCGGTGCTTCCACCGCTTCCGGCAGCAGACGGCCCGACCACGCACGAGATCACGCTCACGGTAGAAGACACCGTCACCGAGGTCGCTCCAGGAGTGGAGCAGACGCTCTGGACCTATAACGGCACAGCCCCCGGTCCGACGCTCCACGGACGAGTGGGCGACACGTTCGAGGTGACCCTCGTCAACGATGCGACGATGGGACACTCCATCGACTTCCACGCGGGTGCGCTCGCTCCTGACGAACCCATGCGCACGATCGCGCCGGGGGAGAGCCTCACCTACACCTTCACGGCGACTCGCTCCGGCATCTGGATGTACCACTGCTCGACCATGCCCATGACCGCCCACATCGCCAATGGAATGTTCGGCGCTGTCGTGATCGAGCCCGACGACCTCCCGGCCGTCGATCGCAGCTACGTGCTCATCCAGAGCGAGTACTACCTCGGCGCGGACGGCGGTGAAGTGGATGTCGATGCGCTCGCCGCAGAAGAACCGGACCTCGTCGTCTTCAACGGATATTCGAATCAGTACGACCATGCGCCCCTTCCCGCGACGACAGGCGAGCGAGTGCGCATCTGGATGCTCGATGTCGGCCCGAACCGGGCGTCCAGCTTCCACGTCGTCGGCGGCCAGTTCGACACCGTGTGGTCGGAGGGTCGCTATCTCATCGAGCGTGCAGTCGACACAGGATCACAGGCGCTCGCACTGCAGCCGGCACAGGGCGGCTTCGTCGAGCTGGCGTTCCCCGAAGCCGGTCACTATCCGTTCGTCTCCCACATCATGATCGATGCCGAACGCGGCGCCCACGGCATTTTCGAAGTAACAGACTGACCTCATCGCCCACAACCACTCACAGAGAGGTAGCGTGAAATCATGACCGCTGCACAGAAGGCACAGAAGCTCCGTTCGCTCTACGAGGCCCCAGAGATCCTCCGCGTCGTCAACGTCTGGGATGTCGTCTCAGCGAAAGCGATCGCAGCCCTTGATCAGACCACCGCTCTCGCTACCGCCGGGCACTCGATCGCCGCGACCTTCGGCTACCCGGACGGTCAGATCCCTCGCGAGCTCATGATCGACATGGTCGGGCGCATCGCAGCATCCACTGAGCTTCCCGTCAGTGCCGACCTCGATGATGGATATGACGACGCGGGCGAGACGACGCGTCTCGCGATCGCTGCCAGCATCGTCGGGGCGAACGTCGAAGACCGCCTGAAGCCGCTCGCAGAATCCGTCGCCGTCATGGAATCGATCGTGAAGGCGGGTGAGGCAGAGGGCGTGCCCTTCGCACTGAACGCCCGCACCGACGCGTTCGTACGCGCGAATGGTCGCCCCGTAGAAGAGAGCATTGCGGATGCGATCGAACGAGGCCGCGCGTTCCTCGATGTCGGAGCGACATGCGTGTTCATCCCTGGCATCCTGAGCGCTGACGTCACCCGCCAGCTCGTCGAGGGCATCGGCCAGCGCAAGATCAGCGTCATCGGGCTCCCGGGTGCGCTGACGGCTGCCGAGTACGAGGCACTCGGCGTCGCACGCATCTCGTACGGCCCCACCACGCAGCGGGTCGCATTGACGGCTCTTCAGGACGTGGCGACGAGCCTCTACGCAGACGGAGTGATTCCCGAGGGAACGCGGGCGCTGAACTGACACGTCACGCGTCAGTAGACTTGACCCGTGGTCACTCGTCTTTCGAACTTCTTCCTTCGTACGCTCCGTGAAGACCCGGCAGGTGCCGAGGTCGCCAGTCACAAGCTGCTGATCCGCGCCGGGTACATCCGACCGCAGGCGGCGGGCATCTTCGCCTGGCTCCCGCTCGGGCTCAAGGTCAAGGCGAAGATCGAGGCGGTCGTTCGCGAAGAGATGGCGGCAGCGGGTGCACAGGAAGTGCACTTCCCCGCTCTCATGCCTCGTGCGCCCTATCAGGCCACTGGCCGCTGGGACGAGTACGGGGACCTGCTGTTCCGGTTGCAGGATCGCAAGGGCGGTGACTACCTTCTCGCGCCTACGCACGAAGAGGCATTCACCCTGCTGGTGAAGGACCTGTACTCCTCGTACAAGGACCTTCCGCTGACGATCTACCAGATCCAGGACAAGTATCGTGACGAGGCGCGTCCGCGCGCAGGTCTGCTCCGCGGCCGCGAGTTCACGATGAAGGACGCGTACTCCTTCGATTCCTCCGACGAGGGGCTCGACACGAGCTACATGGCGCAGCGTGATGCGTATGAGCGCATTTTCCAGCGTCTCGGACTCGAGTACGCGATCGTGCAGGCGGATGCTGGTGCCATGGGCGGTTCGCGCTCAGAGGAGTTCCTGCACCCGACACCGGTCGGCGAAGACACCTTTGTTCGCACTGACGGCGGCTATGCGGCGAACGTCGAAGCGTTCACGACTGCTATCCCCGACGCCATCGGCTTCGACGACGCGCCCCAGGCGACGATCTTCGACTCCCCGAACACGCCCACGATCGAGACGCTCGTAGCGCACTCGAATGCGGTGCTCGAGGGGGAGTACACCGCTGCGGACACTTTGAAGAACGTCGTTCTCGCGCTGACGCACCTCGACGGCACTCGTGAGCTCGTGATCGTCGGAATCCCAGGCGACCGCGAGGTCGACGAGAAGCGCGCCGAGGTCGCTTTCGCGCCCGCAGAGGTCGCCACCGCCACAGAGGACGACTTCGAGAAGAACCCGCTGCTGGTCAAGGGATACATCGGACCGTGGTCACCGACCGGGGCAGTGCTCGGCGAGGAGTCGGCCACCGGAATTCGTTACCTCGTGGACCCGCGTGTCTCTGAGGGCACCCGCTGGATCACCGGCGCGAACATCGACCAGAAGCACGCGCACGGTGTGATCGCCGGCCGTGACTTCGAGGCCGATGGAATCATCGAGATCGCGAACGTTCGAGACGGCGACCCCGCACCAGACGGATCTGGACCCGTATCGCTTGCGCGCGGTATGGAGATCGGTCACGTGTTCCAGCTCGGACGCAAGTACGCCGAAGCCCTCGGGCTGAAGGTGCTCAACGAGAACGGCAAGCTCGTCACCGTGACCATGGGTTCCTATGGCATCGGTGTGACCCGAATCCTCGCGATCATCGCCGAGCTCAACAACGACGAGAAGGGCCTTATCTGGCCAGCATCCGTCTCGCCCTTCGACGTCCACGTCGTCGCCGCTGGACGCGATCAGATCGCTTTCGACGTTGCAGAGAAGGCCGCCGCTGACCTGGAGGCCGCTGGTCTCGATGTGCTCTACGACGACCGTCCTAAGGTCTCTCCCGGTGTGAAGTTCGGCGATGCCGAGCTCGTCGGAATCCCGCTGGTGCTCGTCGTCGGACGCGGCGCGGCTGATGGCCAGGTCGAGCTGTGGGATCGCCGCACGGGTGATCGCGATGCACTTTCGCTCGCGGATGCGCTGGAAAGGCTCACTGCTCGCTGATCGCGTGACAGGGTGGAGGCATGAGCGAGCTGGCACAGGACGAGCTGAAGACCGCGATCGACCACCTTCTGGATGAAACGGGTATCGGTCTCAACCGTTCGCTGATCCGCAAGATCGTGCGCACCGGCATCCAGCTGGGTGAAGACGACACTGACCGGCTCAACCTCAAGATCGCCTCCGCTGCCCTCGCAGAGATGCGCGATGCGTTCCGCCTGTTCCAGCCGTACGCCGACGTGCCCAAGGTGACCGTCTTCGGGTCCGCCCGAACTCAGCACGATGATCCGCTGTACGACCAGGCCCGGTCGGTGGCCGCGGTCCTCGCCGAGCGCGGGTGGATGGTGGTGACCGGTGCGGGGCCCGGCATCATGCAGGCGGCGGCGGAAGGCGCGGGCGAGAAGATGGCGCTCGGCGTCTCGATTCGGCTGCCTTTCGAAGAGAAACCGAGTGCGGTCGTCGCGAAGGACACACAGTCGGTCGAGATGAAGTACTTCTTCACGCGCAAGCTCATGCTCGTGAAGGAATCCACCGGGTTCATCTGCCTCCCCGGCGGCTTCGGCACGATGGACGAGATGTTCGAACTGCTCACGCTCCAGCAGACGGGCAAGGCGGAGCCGATGCCGATCGTTCTGCTGGACGAGCCGGGTGGGCGCTTCTGGCGAGGCCTGGAGAAGTTCATCGTCGAGACACTCATCCCCGCAGGCGTCATCTCACCCGACGACCTCGACCGGGTGCTGATCACTGATTCCGCGGAGGAGGCGGTCGCCGAGATCACTGGCTTCTGGCGCAACTACGACTCACTGCGCTGGGTCGACGACGTGCTGGTGCTCCGCCTCAAGAACATGCCGACGGATGCCGAGGTTGAGCGCCTCAACGAAGAATTCTCCTCCTTGGTGACAGAGGGGCGCATCGAACTCATCGATGCACTGCCCGTTGAAGTTGCCGACAAGGACGTCGTCGATCTGCCCAGACTCGCCTTGCGTCTGCGGCAGCGCGAAGTGGGCGGTCTTTACCACCTCATCGGCGCACTCAACTCGCTGCCTTCCGCACGCTGACGCCAGCGCCTTCGCACAGCGCCGGGATGATGGGCCGAATCCGCCGTGATCTGCGGATCGGGTATCGTTGTACGGATGCCGCGCGCGCACGATGCCGCGGTGAAGAGCTGAATATGGAGGCCGTCATGGAGATCGAACTGGGGTTGTTGCGCGGGATCGAGAAGGAGAAGGCGATTCCCTTCGATGAACTCGTCGCGATCATCGAGCAGGCCATCCTGACTGCCTACGGAAAGCACGTCTCAGAAGACGGCGCTGTGCCTGAGGGCGTGCGTGTCGAGCTCGACCGCAAGAGCGGACACGTCGCGGTCCTGCAGCCCGTCACTGACGAAGAAGGCGCAGTGATCGGCGAAGAGGACGCCACACCCGGCGACTTCGGCCGCATCGCCGCATTCGCTGCCAAGCAGGTCATCAGCCAGCGACTCCGCGACATCGCCGATGAAGCCGTACTCGGCGAGTTCAAGGGCAAGGAAGGCGACATCGTCGCCGGCGTCATCCAGCAGGGGCCGAACCCGCGCATGATCCACGTCGACCTCGGCAGCGTCGAGGCGATTCTTCCGCCTGAGGAGCAGGTTCCCGGCGAGGAGTACTCGCACGGCTCGCGCCTTCGCGTCTACGTCACGAGCGTGGCGAAGGGACTCAAAGGTCCGCAGATCACCGTGTCGCGCACGCACCCGGGACTCGTCCGCAAGCTTTTCGCACTCGAAGTGCCCGAGATCGCCGCCGGCCTCGTCGAGATCCTCTCCTTGGCGCGCGAAGCCGGGCACCGCACGAAGATCGCAGTGAAGGCGAACGACCCTTCGATCAATGCCAAGGGTGCGTGCATCGGTGAGATGGGACGACGCGTGCGTGCTGTCACAGAGGAGCTCGCGGGGGAGAAGATCGACATCGTCGACTACGACGCCGACCTTGCGACATTCGTCGCTCATGCGCTCTCACCGGCCAAGGTCACAAGTTCTTTCGTGCTGGATGCAGGCACGAAAGCGGTTCGCGCGCTGGTCCCCGATTACCAGCTCTCTCTGGCCATCGGCAAGGAGGGCCAGAACGCCCGTCTCGCGGCCAAGCTGACCGGTGCGAAGATCGACATCCAGCCCGACAGCATCCTGGACTGACCCGCAGGGCGCGGAGTTGTTCCCCAGCGGCGCGGTGTAAGATGGAACCCGTACGAACATGCGTTGGTTGTCGCATGCGTGCTCCTCGCTCCGCCCTGATCAGGGTGGTGGCTCAAGATGAAACGCTCATCCTTGATGATCGTGCCGTCATGCCGGGCAGGGGCGCGTGGGTGCATCCGACGCAAGAGTGCCTGGAAGCCGCCACACGGCGGCGGGCCTTCGCACGAGCACTCCGGGTGTCGCAGAACATCGGGTTCCCCGAAGACTTCGACACGCAGACTATTCAAGATCATCACCAGCGAAACAAAGGCTGAACGGCTATGGAAACAAAGTGAACGGCTCGAAATGAGACCCGTCCGCGACTAGTGGTCTGCCCTGTCTGGGCAGACCGACCCAGACAGGAGAATTGTGGCTGCCAAACCACGCGTACACGAGATTGCCGCCGAACTCGGCGTTGACAGTAAGGTCGCACTCGCGAAACTGAAGGAGCTCGGCGAATTCGTCAAGAGCCCTTCGTCAACGATCGAGCCCCCGGTGGCTCGCAAGCTCCGCGCTGCCATCGAGGCGGACGGGGCGATCAAGCCCAAGGCCGAGGAGAAGCCCGCTGCGAAGCCGGCGGCTGCCAAGTCGGCCTCCAAGGCGCCGACCCCCGGACCCAAGCCGGGGCCGAAGCCCGCCCCCGAGGCGAAGCCCGTCGAGGCGACGCCCGAAGCGGCGACCCCCGCACCGGCAGCAGAGAAGCCGGCCCCCGAGGCTCCGGTTGCTCCCGCAGCCGAGCCGGCTGCGTCTGCTGACCCGTCGGCAGCGCCCAAGCCGGGTGCTCCGCGTCCGGGCAACAACCCGTTCTCGACTTCCCAGGGCATGGGACAGCGTCCGGCAGGACCGCGTCCGGGTAACAACCCGTTCGCTTCCGCGCAGGGCATGGGCCAGCGCCCGACCCCCGGCAACATCCCGCGCCCGCAGGCTCCTCGCCCCGGCGCACCCCGTCCGGGTGCTCCTCGCCCCGGTTCCCCTCGTCCAGGCGCTCCTCGGGGCGGTCAGGGCGGTCGTCCCGGTGCTCCGTTCCAGCAGCGTTCGGGTGGACCCGGTCGGCCTGGTGGCGGTCCCGGCGCTGGTGCTCCTGGAGCACGTCCCGGCGGCGGCTTCGCCGGTCGCCCAGGTGGCGGCGGCGGTCGTGGTCGCGGACCCGGTGGTGGTACTGCCGGTGCCTTCGGAAAGGGAGGCGGCAAGTCCAAGCAGCGCAAGTCGCGTAGGGCTAAGCGGCAAGAATTCGAAATGCGGTCAGCACCGGTCGTCGGTGGCGTCAACGTCACTCGCGGCAACGGTGAGACGATCCGCATGCGCCGCGGCGCATCGATTGCTGACTTCGCAGACAAGATCGAGACCCTGACCGGATACACCGTCCAGCCGGGAACCCTCGTGACGATCCTCTTCAACCTCGGCGAGATGGCCACGGCCACCGAGTCGCTCGATGAGGCGACCTTCGAGGTCCTTGGTGCCGAGCTCGGCTACAAGATCCAGATGGTTTCTCCTGAAGACGAAGACAAGGAGCTCCTCGAGGGCTTCGGTCTCGACCTGGAGAAGGAGCTCGAGGAGGAGAGCGAGGACGACCTCGAGATTCGTCCTCCGGTGGTCACCGTCATGGGTCACGTCGACCACGGTAAGACCCGACTGCTCGACGCGATCCGCAAGACCAACGTCATCGAGGGCGAAGCCGGCGGCATCACCCAGCACATCGGTGCGTACCAGGTGTGGACCGAACACGAGGACATCGAGCGCGCGATCACGTTCATCGACACCCCCGGTCACGAGGCCTTCACGGCCATGCGTGCCCGAGGCGCGCAGGTCACTGACCTCGCGATCCTCGTCGTGGCTGCGGACGACGGCATCATGCCCCAGACGGTTGAGGCTCTCAACCACGCGCAGGCCGCAGGCGTGCCGATCGTCGTCGCAGTGAACAAGGTCGACAAGCCCGAGGCCAACCCGGGCAAGGTGCGCCAGCAGCTCACCGAGTACGGCCTGGTCGCAGAGGAGTACGGCGGAGACGTCATGTTCGTCGACGTCTCAGCGCGCCAGGGAACCGGCATCCAGGAGCTTCTGGACGCTGTGCTGCTCGTCGCGGACGCAGGCCTTGACCTGACGGCCAACCCGAACAAGGCTGCACGTGGTGTTGCCATCGAGGCGAAGCTCGACAAGGGCCGCGGTTCGATCGCGACAGTGCTCATCCAGTCCGGCACGCTCCGCGTCGGCGACTCGATCGTGGCAGGCACGGCATATGGCCGCGTTCGCGCCATGATCGACGAGAACGGCGAGGCTGTCGAGTACGCGGCCCCGTCGCGTCCGGTGCAGGTGCAGGGTCTGAACTCCGTCCCGCGTGCTGGTGACGTCTTCATCGTGACCGAAGAAGACCGCATGGCGCGTCAGATCGCTGAGAAGCGTGAAGCCGTTGAGCGCAACGCACTGCTGGCCAAGGCCCGCAAGCGCATCTCGCTCGAGGACTTCACCCGTGCTCTCGAAGAGGGCAAGGTCGAGACGCTCAACCTCATCATCAAGGGTGACGTTTCCGGTGCCGTCGAGGCGCTCGAGGAATCGCTGCTCAAGATCGAGGTCGATGACACCGTTCAGCTGCGCATCATCCACCGTGGTGTGGGTGCTGTCACAGAGTCCGATGTCAACCTGGCAACGATCGACAACGCGATCATCGTGGGCTTCAACGTCCGCCCTGACCCCAAGGCCCGTGAGGCTGCGGCTCGTGAGGGTGTAGATGTCCGGTTCTACTCGGTCATCTACTCCGCGATCGACGAGATCGAGAACTCCCTAAAGGGCATGCTCAAGCCGGAGTTCGAAGAGATCCAGTCCGGTGTCGCCGAGATCCGCGAGGTGTTCCGCTCCTCGAAGGTCGGCAACATCGCGGGTGTCATCGTCCGCTCGGGAACCATCACCCGAAACGCGAAGGCTCGCATCATCCGCGAGGGCGTCGTCATCGCCGATGGTCTTGCCATCGAGTCGCTGCGCCGGTTCAAGGATGACGTCACCGAGGTCCGCACGGACTACGAGGCCGGTATCGGTCTCGGTAAGTACAACGACATCCAGATCGGCGACGAGATCGAGACGACCGAACTCGTCGAGAAGCCTCGCGGCTGATCTGATCGATTGTGAGGGGCGCCCACGGGCGCCCCTCATTCGTCACAGAGGAGAAAGAAAATGGCCGGAGAACGACAGGCACGCCTCGCGGATCGCATCCGCGTCATTCTGGCTGAGCGTCTGGAGAAGGGACTGCGCGACCCTCGTCTCGGTTTCGTCACCATCACGGACGTCCGTGTTTCCGGTGACCTCCAGCATGCCTCCGTCTTCTACACCGTGCTGGGAACCGACGAAGAGCGCGTCTCCAGCGGTGTCGCTCTCGCCTCGGCCACCGGCATGCTCCGCAGCGAGGTAGGACGCCAGCTCAGCACTCGGCTCGTTCCGACTCTGGAGTTCATCGCCGACGCGCTTCCGGAGAACGCCGACAACATTTCGGCGCTGCTTCGTCAGGCGCAAGAACGTGATGCAGAAGTCGCCAAGCTCGCGTCGTCTGCGACACATGCCGGCGATGCAGACCCGTATGGTCCTGAGGTCACGGAAACAGAGCAGCAGTAGCCAGCCGCGTTTCTGATTTGGTACTCTGATCGCCGTTGACGGCCCGCAGATGCGAGCCGTGATGTCGGGAGATGCGATCAGGTGACGACGGCTCTGCAGGATGATCTGCGTGTGCAGTACGGCATCGCTGACGCCCGCGCGGACATCTCCCGGATCACCGCAGACCTCGCCAGCAGCGGTATACCTACGGCACCTCATGTCGTGACGAAGCTCGCACGGCGCCTGAACAGCGATGCGCAGGCGGTGCGGGAGACGGCCGCAGAGCTCAGCTCCTCGCAGCGCAGCGGACTCAGAGCGCTCCCGGAGCTGCTTCCGCTCGTGCCGTCGATTGCGGCGGAGTTCGATCGACTCGAACTATCTGCGAGAGATCGATTCGTGCTGCTGATCGCTTCGCTGTGCGCGGAGGCGGGGACCGACCTCCTTATGGAGGCGGCACAAGTCGATTCTCCGCACCGCGTTGCCGAATCCGTCGGCGAGTACCTGACGCTCTCGCGGGGTCAGTACAGCTTCAAGGACGCAAGACTTAGCGTGTGGATCGGGCATGCCGAGCCCCGCACGGCGGTCATGCGTGCCCATGAGCGATTGCACCAGGCGCATCTCGATCAGGGCGACGCCGCACACGCGGCGTGGCACCTGGCGCGCAGCGCAGTGGAGCGGGTCGCCGAGGTTGCACCACACCTGACGGCTGCGGCGCGCGAGATGCACGAGTGCGGACAAGCAGATCTCGCGTTCATCGTGGCGGTGGAGGCCGCGGAGCACGCCACCGGGGCAGTGCGCGATGAGGCATGCCTTGTGGCGGGAGCTGCTGCGGTTGCGGCGGGATGCTTCGAAGATGGGGTCGACCGGTTGGGAAGCCTCTTCCCGCACGGCGATGCGGAGCACAGGAGACAGGCTCTTGGGAGCATGCTCATCGCCGAGACCTGCGTGCGCGGCACGGTTCCCGTGCTCGATCCGTCCGAACACCGACCTCCCACGACGGATGCTCGGCACTGGAGCGCGTGGGCGCGAACGGCGGGGCTTGCTGCGATGATGTGCGCTGAGCGCGGTGAGATCTCGGGGATGCGCGTATGGCTGGCAGAACTGCGCGACGCGGACCTGCGGGCTGGGGCGCAAGGCGAGATCCGTGATGCGGTCGTTGCGCTGTGCTGGATGCTCACCGGTGACCAGGGCGAGGTTGAAACCCTCTCTCGAGGTCCGTTCGCCGGCGGTGTCGTCGGCGCGCTGCGCACCGCAGTCGGGGGCGACATCGAGCGGGCACTCCAGATGCTCGGCCGTGCGCAATCGGGCCTGTTGAACGAGGTCGATCCGCTGATCGCTGGTTTCGAGCACAGTCCGCTCATGGGCGCTTATCTTGCCGTGACTGAGACGCTGCTGCACTTCTGGCGCGGGGACATCGGTGCGGCAAGGGAGTGCCTCCTCGCGGCATCCGTTGATCTGCCGATCGCCATGCCCTTTGCCGGTCTCGGCACAACCCTCGCTCATCGGCTCGACATCATGTTCCTCGGCGCCCCCGGTGTGCTGCCTCAGGTTCTGAGAGCGACGCTCCCGGCCGGAATCCGCGTGGACAACCTGGTGGACCACAGCCTGCGCGCGTACCTCGATGGCGCCCACGAGCAGGCAGCCACGAACCTGCGGATCTGGCACGATCGAGGCGCGCCGCAGCCGGCGCTGTCGGTTCCGGGACTCGATGAGGTGGGCCCGCTGGTCCTCGGTGCCAGGGTCGAGCCGCCTGAGCTCGCCAAGGCGCGCGAGCTCAGGCATCGCATCCGGAAGATTCCCGAAGCGTCATGGCGTCATGAACGTGATGCGGTTGCCGAGGCGGCCCGTGGGCTGAACTCCTCCTTCTGCCGCGCTCGTGTAGAGGCGATGTTAGGTTCGGTCAGTGCCGTTCACGAGGATCTCTCGGCAGGTCGTCGGCACCTGCGTGCCGCACGCAGCCTCTTCGAGGAATCCGGTGCGCTGGCATGGCGGAGCGTGGTGGATGTGAAGATCGATCGGCTGGCGATGCAGCAGCAGGCGAGCGAAGGAATCGTCACGGCACCGATAAATGTGATCGGTGACGCGGATGCGTCGGAGAATAGCTGGTACGTCTGGTCAGAGGTGCTCACCGAGCGCGAGCTGGAGGTCGCAATGCGCGTTGTGCGAGGACTCACGAACAACGAGATCGCAGCCGAGCTCGACGTCTCGGTGCGGACTGTCGAGGTGCATGTGAGCAGAGTATTCAATGCGCTGGCAGTGCGGAACCGTGTCGAACTCACCGTGCTTGCGCACCGAACGGGCCAGTACCTCTGACGCGCAGACGGTACGGCTCAGTGCGGCAGTCGAAGGTGTCCATCGACCGCTTCGATCAGGCCATCGGCGATCAGTGAATCGATAGCGCGGTCGCGCTGCGCGGCATCCGTCCAATCATGAATGACGGCGTCCGCGGGCACCCCCGCACGGGAGGAATTCCGAAGGACTTTCAGGACAGCACCGCGAGCCGCCCGATCGGAGCCTTCATAGCGCGCCTGCCGGCGCCGAGTGTCGCCGGTGTCCGGCTGCCCTGCCGCAAGCCACGCGCAGCCGCTTGCGATCGGGCACGCGTCGCACCGCGGCGCACGGGCGGTGCAGACCACGGCACCCAGCTCCATCATGGCGGCGTTGAAGATGGCGGACTCTGCGTCTTCTGACGGTAGGAGCGCGGACATCGCCTCCAGATCACGACGTGCCGGAGGTCCGGGTTGGGACCGGCCCTCCCATGCACGCGCGATGACGCGGCGGATGTTCGTGTCAACGACGGGAACTCGGTCTCCGAAGGCGAATGCGGCGACGGCCCGAGCGGTGTAGTCGCCGATTCCGGAGAGTGCGAGCAGAGCGTCGACATCGCGCGGCACCGAGCCGCCATGACGGTTCGTGATCTCGATTGCAGCCCGGTGCAGCCAGAGTGCGCGCCGCGGATAGCCTAGGTTCGACCATTGCTCAACGACATCCGCGGGGGATGCCGTCGACATCGCGAGGGGAGTGGGCCAGCGCTCGAGCCACGCCTGCAGATGCGGGACGACCCGCGTCACGGGCGTCTGCTGCAGCATGAATTCACTGACGAGCGTTCCCCAGGCGCCGTACTCGTCGTGGAACCGGTCACGACGCCAGGGCAGGTCGCGAGCGTGCGTGCGATACCACTGGGACAGCTCCTCCTGACGGAGGGAAGTCGCGGCAGAAGTCGGAGACACGCAGACAGCCTATGCGGATCGGCGCGTGTGCTGTTCTCGCTAAGATCGAAGGATGGTCGAGCCCGGTATTCTCCTCGTCGACAAGCCCGGTGGGCTCACCAGTCACGACGTCGTCGCGCGCACGCGACGCGCCTTCGGCACTCGCAAAGTCGGTCACGCCGGCACTCTCGACCCGATGGCTACCGGCCTTCTGGTCATCGGCATCGAAGGCGCGACAAGGCTGCTCACGTACATCGTCGGGGCTGCGAAGACCTATCACGCGACAATCCGGCTCGGCCAGTCGACAACGACCGACGATGCCGAAGGTGAGATCACTGCACGCGCGAGCGACGATCTCGTTCAGGGTGTCACAGGGGAGCAGATCGCACAGGGTATCGCCGTGCTCACCGGAGAGATCGATCAGGTGCCGAGCGCTGTCTCTGCGATCAAGGTCGACGGGCGGCGCGCCTACGACCGCGTGCGCGCAGGCGAAGAAGTTGCGCTGAAATCGCGTGCTGTCATCGTCTCGCGCTTCGATGTTCTGGCCGAGCGCCGCGACGCAGGCGCCATCGACCTCGACGTTGTCGTCGACTGCTCGTCAGGTACGTACATTCGTGCGCTCGCCCGCGACCTGGGGGAGAGCCTCGGCGTCGGGGGACACCTGACCGCGCTGCGCCGCACGCATGTGGGGCCTTTCGATGTTTCGGATGCCGTGAGCATCGACGCTCTCGATGAGGCATCGACCCTGACACCTTCTGCCGCCGCTGTTCAGGTGATGCAGCGGTTCGATGTATCGGCCGATGAGGCCAGAGACCTGCGCCATGGCAAACGATTACCAGACCGATCTGCTGAGTTGCACGGCGCTGTCGCCGCCGCGGTCGATCCGGACGGCACCCTGGTGGGGATCGTCGAGCGGCGCGGCACTGATGTGAAGAGCGCAATGAACATGCCGGAGGAGACCCGATGATCCTGTGGTTCACACTGGTGCAGATCGCCATCGCGGTCGTGGCCGGGATCTTCTGCGTCACGGCCGGGTTGATGGGGCGACGACCGAGTGATTTCACCGTGGGTGCGCTCGCGATCGTCGAGCTTCTGCTGATCATTCAAGTGATCGTCGCCATCGTCTCGCCCTTCGCGGGGAACCCGCCCAGCGGCGATCTGCTCGAGCTCTGGGTCTATCTGGTCTCTGCGGTGCTGGTGCCGATCGGCGGCGTCGTCTGGGCACTGGTCGAGCGCAGCCGGTGGAGCACCGTGATCCTGGGGCTTCTCGCGTTCGCCGTGGCCATCATGCTGTGGCGCATGGAAGTCATCTGGACGATCCAGGTCGCCTAGCACGCGGCGTCTGGTGCGTTCAGGCGCACTTAGGATGGAAGACGCTATGAGCACCACCCAACCCCGCACTCGGATGACCGGCATCGGCCGTGTTCTCGTGATCGTCTATGCAGTGATGGCACTGGCGGCGACGGGCCGCAGCTTCGTGCAGATCGTGCGGAAGTTCGATGACGCACCGCTCGCCTATTCGCTGTCTGCTCTCGCGGCTGTCGTCTACATCGTCGCGACGCTCGGGCTCGTGTTCGCTCGCCGCCGAGGCTGGTACACGATCGCATGGGTGGCGATCATCTTCGAGCTCGCCGGAGTGCTCATCATCGGCACGCTGAGTCTCGCGATTCCTGAGCTGTTCCAACACGATTCGGTGTGGTCCGTGTTCGGTCGTGGGTACCTGTTCATTCCGCTGGTGCTGCCCGTGTTCGGCATCTGGTGGTTGCGCACGCACCGCCCGGTCGGCGCTGTGGCGAATGGGGAACGTTCGGAGTCCATCGCATGATCGTCTTCCGCGATCCGAGCGAGGTTCCTGAGGATTTCGGGCCGTCGGCTGTCGCCATCGGCAAATTCGACGGGGTGCACGCCGGTCATCGGGCGGTCATCGAGCGTCTGAAAGCGGATGCCGCGGCATCCGGAGCGCGATCGGTGGCGGTGACGTTCGACCGCAACCCGCTTGCGCTGCTGCGTCCTGAACTGTGCCCCGAGAATGTCGTCTCGGTAGATCGTAAGCTCGCGCTGCTCGGTGAACTGGGCATCGACGCGACGCTCCTGCTGACGTTCGACGAGAACCTCGCATCCCAGTCTCCGCAGGCATTCATTCAGGACATCCTTGTGGGCGCTCTTCATGTGTCGACGGTGCTCGTCGGGGAGGACTTCCGATTCGGCCACAGGGGAGCAGGCACACCAGGGCTTCTGCGCGAGCTCGGTCCCGAGTGCGGCTTCACGGTCGACGTCGTCGACGACGTCTATGTCGCGGGCTCCGAGCGGCGCGTGTCGTCGAGCTGGATTCGTGAGCTTCTCACCGAGGGCGATGTGACGACGGCAGCTCGGGTGCTCGGCAGGCCTGTCGATGTTCGAGGAGAAGTGGTCCACGGTCTCAAGCGCGGACGTGAGCTCGGATTCCCGACCGCCAACCTCTCCGAGACGATCGACGCTTTTGTTCCCGCTGACGGCATCTATGCAGGCTGGCTGCAGGACCACGACACCGGCATCCGTCACCCCGCAGCGATCTCCGTCGGCACCAATCCCACCTTCGATGACGTTCTCGTGCGCCAGGTTGAGGCGCACGTGCTCGATCAGGACGCCCTTGATCTCTACGGACACGACGTCACAGTGGAGTTCGCCGAACGCTTGCGCGGCATGGTGGCATTCGAGGGGATCGAGGCGTTGATGCAGCAGATGACGGCCGATGTCCACGCCGCCCGCGCAATTCTGGTAACCGATGCACTAGAATGATCGTGGTTCTCGACGTTGCGGGTGTGAAGTTCACATATCGCTGAGCACGAGAACGACTTCCGCACGGTCATGGCACACGCCACACGCGGAGAATACGTACGACACGGGGCGCGCATTCGACTGCGTCCGGTATCTCACGCTCAGGAGGAGCATGCCGACTACGGCAACCGCCGCCGCAAAACGGCGCAAGAAGACAACCCGTCGTGACGACGAAGCCCCGCTGATCCCGATCCTGGCGCGCAAGGTGCGCGAGATCGAGGCCAAGGCGCAGCGAGGCAAACTCGGCCCGACGAACCGCGTCAAGTTCCAGGTCATCGCGTTCCTGGTGCGCGAGGAGCGAGCCCGAGTCAAGACCGACGACGCCTTCAGCGATTCAGCTCGCGCTGAGCTGCTCAAGCGGCTCGACGGTGTGGCGACGATTCTGGCGAAGACCGCAGCACGCGACACTTCGCTGATCCAGTTGCTGGAAGCCGACCAGGCCACGAGCCCCGTTGCCAAGCGCATGCGACGCGACTGGCTCCTCGAATCCGGTGCTGAACTCGCGCCGGAAGAGCTCATCATCACCGACATCGCTCCGGTGCAGGCGCCTGTGGTGCCAGCGGCACTTGCCGAGCGACAGGTCACACCGCCTTCTCTTGAGTCGCGTCAGCTCGCCAATCCATTCCTCGCTCCAGATCTCACCCCGCGGGTGACCTCGACTCCGCGGCGACGGCTGGACGGCTGGGAGCTCATGGGCCCGCTGTACAAGGCATTCGAGACGGGAGCCGGTGGCTCTTCGGCGACCATGGAGCTTCCGCCTGTTCCCGAGTACGACCACCTCTCGCCCAAGGGGCTCGAGATCATGGTCCACCAGTCGCGTTTCCTCGAATCGGTGCGTGCCGGTCACCGCAGCTTCCTGCTGGCAGATGAGCCCGGTCTCGGCAAGACGGCACAGTCCGTGCTCGCCGCATCCCTCGCAGACGCATACCCGCTGCTCGTCGTCGTTCCGAACGTCGTGAAGATGAACTGGGCGCGCGAGGTCGAGCGCTGGACGCCGCAGCGTCGCGCAACCGTCATCCAGGGTGACGGCACCGACATCGATGCGTTCGCCGACGTGTTCATCGTGAACTACGAGATTCTCGACCGGCACCTGTCATGGCTCGGATCCATCGGGCTGGGGGGCATGGTCGTCGACGAAGCGCATTTCATCAAGAACCTCTCCTCACAGCGTTCGCAGAATGTTCTCGCGCTGGCGTCTCGCATCCGCGAGCGCACACGCGACCCGCTCATGATGGCACTGACCGGAACTCCGCTGATCAACGACGTCGAGGACTTCGACGCGATCTGGCGCTTCCTCGGCTGGACGACCGGCGACAAGCCAGGGCCGGACCTCATGGAGAAGCTCGATGCCACCGGTCACACACCCGCTGATAAAGCGTTCTACCCCGAGGCGCGCGATGCGGTGATCTCCATGGGGATCGTGCGACGCAAGAAGAAGGACGTCGCAGCAGACCTCCCAGACAAGCTGATCGCCGACCTGCCGGTGCAGTTGGACGACGAGTTCGGCCGCAGCATCCGACAGGCCGAACGCGAGCTGGGGGAGCGACTGGCCGCGAAGTACCGTCGCATCGTCGCGGCACGCGGCGATCGCGGGCTCGAACCCGGCGAGATCGACGAGGATATCGTGCGGCTCGTCGCCCACAACGAACTCGAAGAATCCAAGGCTGCCGGCACCGGCGGAGACAACGTCTTCACGATGGTTCGCAAGATCGGTCAGGCCAAGGCTGTGCTCGCCGCCGACTACGCGGCTCAGCTGCAGCGGTCCGTGGGCAAGGTCGTCTTCTTCGCGAAGCACATCGATGTCATGGACCAGGCCGAGGCGCACTTCGCGGCCTCCGGCATCCGCTATGTCTCGATCCGCGGTGACCAGACGACACCGGCGCGCCAACAGGCCATCGACGACTTCAACGGTGATGAAGGCGTCGGCGTCGCCGTGTGCTCTCTTACTGCTGCTGGCGTCGGCTTGAATCTGCAGGCGGCATCCAACGTCGTGCTCGCGGAGCTCAGCTGGACGGCAGCCGAGCAGACGCAGGCGATCGACCGAGTGCACCGCATCGGTCAGGACGAGCCCGTCACCGCGTGGCGCATCATCGCTGCGCACACGATCGACACCAAGATCGCCGAGCTCATCGACCAGAAGCAGGGGCTCGCTGCGCGTGCTCTCGATGGTGAGGCCGTTGAAGAGACAGCGAGCGAGCCCGTACAGCTCGCGGCGCTCATGCACCTGCTGCGTACGGCGCTGTCCGACTGATCTGCTCCGTGAACGCCCGGTAAGAACAGCTGTTCTTACCGGGCGTTTTGGCGTCATTTCGGGTGCTGTCCGTCAGATCGGCGATTTGCGCAGAGTGCGGGTGTAAAAATCAGCCGTTCTCACGCCATTCGAATAGCATCTGCGGATGTTGCCCACTAGTGTCGAGTGCAGGCAGCGTCGCCGATTCCCCCCACTTCCGAAACCTCCGAAGGCATCAGCATGAAGATCGGTATTCTCACCAGCGGCGGCGACTGCCCCGGCCTCAACGCGGTGATCCGCGGAGTCGTCCTCAAAGGCACGACGTCGTACGATCTCGAGTTCGTCGGCATCCGTGATGGCTGGCGCGGCGTTGTCGAAGGTGATTTCGCCCCGCTGACCCGGCACGAGGTCAAGGGACTGTCGAAGGTCGGCGGCACGATTCTCGGCACGAGTCGCACGAACCCCTACGAGGGGGACCGCGGCGGCGCCGAGAACATCGCCAAGACGCTCTACGGGCACAAGATCGATGGCATCATCGCCATTGGCGGCGAAGGCACTCTTGCTGCGGCAGACCGGCTGTCGAAGGACGGGATCAAGGTTCTCGGCGTGCCGAAGACCATCGATAACGATCTGCGCGCCACGGACTACTCATTCGGCTTCGACACTGCGGTGAACATCGCCACCGACGCGATGGACCGACTCCGTACCACCGGTGACTCGCACCAGCGATGCATGGTCGCAGAGGTCATGGGACGCCACGTGGGGTGGATCGCGCTGCACGCCGGAATGGCTGCCGGTGCCCACGTGATCTGCATCCCTGAAGTGCCGATGTCGATCGACGAGATCGCCGCTCAGGTCACGAGCGCTCATGATCGCGGCCGCGCACCGCTCGTGGTCGTCTCCGAAGGCTTCAAACTCGAGGGCATGGACGAAGCGTTCAGCGACAAGGGCCTGGATGCTTTCAACCGGCCTCGCCTCGGCGGCATCGGCGACCAGCTCGCTCCTGCGATCGAACGGCTCACCGGCATCGAGACCCGTGCCACGATTCTCGGTCACATCCAGCGCGGCGGCTCGCCGTCTGCGTTCGACCGTGTGCTGGCAACCCGCCTCGGGCTGCACGCCGCAGATGCGATCGTGGATGGCGACTGGGGTCAGATGGTGGCCATGAAGGGCACTGACATCGTGCGCGTGCCGTTCGAGGAGGCTCTGGGCGAGCTCAACACCGTGCCGCGTTACCGCTACGACGAGGCGGCTGCGCTCTTCGGCTGAGCCCGCGCCCGTGCCCGAGCTCAGGCGAGGCCGAGCGCGTCGAGCATCCACGCGAGCTCGAACGCGCGCTCGCGCCAGGCGTTGTACCGTCCGCTCACGCCGCCGTGTCCTGCCGCCATCTCGCACTTGAGGAGCACGTCCTGCGCGCCGGCCTCGCGAAGGCGCGCGACCCACTTCGCCGGTTCGACATAGAGAACGCGAGTGTCGTTGATCGATGTCATGGCAAGGATCGGCGGGTACGCAACGCCGTCCTGCACGTTCTCGTACGGCGTGTACGTCTTCATGTATGCGTAGACGTCCGGGTTGTGCAGCGGGTCGCCCCACTCGTCCCACTCGATGACCGTGAGCGGCAGCGAGGGATCGAGAATCGAGGTCAGTGCATCGACGAACGGCACCGATGCGAGAATGCCCGCGAACCTCGACGGAGCAAGGTTCGCCACCGCGCCCATCAGCAGCCCGCCAGCGCTGCCGCCCTCTGCGACCATCCTTTCGGCAGAGGTGACACCGCTTGCGATCAGGTGCTCGGCGCACGCGACGAAGTCCGTGAAGGTGTTGCGCTTGTTCAGCAGCTTCCCGTCTTCGTACCAGTTGCGTCCCATCTCGCCGCCACCGCGCACGTGGGCGACAGCGAAGATGACGCCCCGGTCGAGCTCAGAGAGGCGTGCGACCGAGAACCCAGGGTCGATGGAGTGCTCGTAGGAGCCGTAGCCATACAGGTGCACGGGGCGCACATCGTCGCCCGGCACCCCGAACGACTTCTTCCACACGAGCGAGATCGGCACGTTCGTGCCGTCGGCAGCGAGGGCCCAGCGCCGCTCCTGGTCGTATTCAGCGGGGTCGTACCCGCCGAGCACAGGCTGCTGCTTGCGAAGCACTCGCTCCTGCGTGGTCAGATCCAGGTCGTACACCGTCGATGGCGTGACGAATGACGTGTACGTCAGGCGCAGATAGGGCGCGTGCCACTCCGGATTGCCGCTCGGCCACGCCGAGAAGAGCGGTTCGTCGAAGCCGATCTCTTCGACAGCATCCGTCGGGTAGTCGAGCAGACCGATGCGCTCGAGTCCCTCGCGTCGGAAGCCGACGACGGCGTGATCGCGGAAGCAGTCCACGTCGAGGATGCGGCGGCCGGGCTCGTGGGGCATGACGACCCGACGCGGGCCTTGAGGGTCGGATGCTGCGACGGAAACCAGCTCGAAGTCGAGAGCATCCTGGTTGTGCAGGATGTAGAGGCGGTCCTCTCCTCCCACCACCGCATGCTCGAGGGAGTACTCCACACCCTCAGTGCGGGGCCACACGAGCTGCGGCTCCGCAGTGATCTCGCCCTGGAGGTCGACGAGGTACTCCTCGCTGGTGATGCTGGAGCCGATCCCGATCACGAGATAGCGACGACTGCGGGTGATTCCCGCCCCCAGCCAGAAGCGCTCGTCAGGCTCGTGGAAGAGCTTCACGTCATCGGCGACGGGTGTGCCGAGCCTGTGCAGCCAGAGGGTGTCCGGCCGCCACGCGTCGTCACGGGTCGTGTAGACGATCGCACTGCCGTCGGGGGTGAAGAACCCGCCGCCGGTGTTCGGGATCTCGTCTTCGAGCGTCATTCCGCTGACGAGATCGCGCACCTTGATCGTGTAGAGCTCGTCGCCTTCGTAGTCGGGCGCCCACAGAAGCTTCGTCGCGTCATCAGACACGTCGAATGCGCCGAGTGAGAAGAACTCATGCCCCTCGGCTTCGACATTGCCATCGAGCAGGATCTCTTCACCGGGAACGGCGACACCAGGCTCGAGCACCGGGGGAGTCCAGTCATCGGGTGCTGCGGCCGCGCGGCACTGGATGCCGTACTGAGAGCCTTCTTCGCTGCGGCTGTAGTACCACCAGTCTCCGCGACGCGATGGGACCGACAGGTCCGTTTCCTGTACACGCCCCTTGATCTCCTCGAAGAGAGTTTCGCGCAGTCCCTCCAGATGTGCGGTTCGCGCATCGGTGTAGGAGTTCTCCGCTTCCAGATGAGCGAGCACTTCCGGGGAGTCCTTCTCCCGGAGCCATTCGTATGGATCGGCGAACGTGTCGCCGTGATGAGTGCGGGTGTGCGAGCGGCGAGCGGCGATGGGTGTGTTGGTCACCGTTCCACGGTAGTCCAGGTCAAGTTGACCGGAGCCGAGCGGGGTGCGAGGATCAATCGGGGCCGGTTAACGGAAGCGAAACCCACGGTGAACTTTTCGTTCGTCACGCCGATCACGTCGGCACATCCCTTCTTCAGACAACCGAAAGCTAACGGTGGAAACCGCAGTCCTCATTGTCGTGCTGGTGATCTTGCTGGCGCTCTTCTTCGACTTCACAAACGGGTTCCACGACACCGCGAATGCGATGGCAACGCCCATCGCCACCGGTGCTCTCAAGCCCAAGACCGCTGTGCTGCTTGCGGCGTCTCTCAACCTCGTCGGCGCATTCCTCTCGACGGAAGTGTCCAAAACCGTCTCGCACGGCATCATCAATGAGAGTGCGATCCTGGAATCGGGCGCCCAGCTCTTCCTCTCGGTGATCTTCGCCGGTCTCATCGGTGCGATCACGTGGAACATGCTCACCTGGCTGCTCGGACTGCCTTCGAGCTCCTCGCACGCACTGTTCGGCGGACTGATCGGTGCGACCCTCGTCGGCGTCGGTGTCGGTGGCATCGACTTCGGAATGGTGCTCTCCAAGATCGTGCTGCCCGCGCTGATCGCACCGTTGACTGCAGGCATCATCGCCTTCATCGCGACGAAGCTCGCGTACTCCATCACGCGCCGCTATGACGGCAAGCCTGATGGACGCTCCGGGTTCCGATGGGGGCAGATCTTCACGTCATCGCTCGTGGCGCTCGCCCACGGCACCAACGACGCGCAGAAGACCATGGGCGTGATCACGCTCGCTCTGATCACCGTCGGCTGGCAGAGCTCGGATCACGCCGACCCCTATCTCTGGGTGATCATCGCCTGTGCCGTGACGATCGCACTGGGTACGTACCTCGGCGGCTGGCGGATCATCCGCACGCTCGGCAAGGGACTCACTGAAGTCAAGCCCGCGCAGGGCTTCGCCGCTGAGAGCTCCACCGCAGCGACGATCCTCGCGTCGAGCGCTCTCGGCTTCGCGCTGTCCACCACCCAGGTCGCATCAGGCTCTGTCATCGGATCAGGCCTCGGCCGCCGCGGGTCGTCCGTACGCTGGGGTACCGCCGGCCGTATCGCGATGGGCTGGCTGCTCACCCTTCCCGCCGCTGCCGCAGTGGGAGCCCTGGCCGCGCTGCTGGTCGTGTGGCTCGGCGGCTGGGGCGTCATGATCGACGCGGTGCTGGCCCTGATCATCATCATCGGTCTGTACCTGCGCTCGCGTAAGAATGCCGTCACCTCGGACAACGCCATGAGCGACGTTGCCGAGTCCGGGCACGCCGTCGAGCACCCCGAGGTGCCGCCGCCCACGCGTCGTCAGAGCCGCATCGAGCTGCTCCGCGCACTCGACCACGCCGAGCGCAAGGCCGCAGAGGCGGAGAAGGCCGGACGCCGAGCCCGCAAGCTGAAGAAGAGCGGCGGATCCGAGGCAGCGATCAAGGCCGCGCGCAAGGCCGCTGATCGCGCCAACCGTAAGCTCGCCGAGGCTCAGAAGGCAGCGGAGGAGTGGGAGAAGCTCAGTGCCAGCCGTCGCGCTCGCGCAGAGCTCACCGAATGGGATGTCTCCGATGAAGAAGCGGCCGAACGGGAGGCACGGCGATGAGTGTAGGAATCGACTGGATGGCATTCGTCAACGTCTTCCTCGCCGCCCTGCTGGGTGCATGTCTGATCGTGACCTTCTATGCGACAGGGCTACGGCTCCTCGTGCGTGCTGGCCGCATCCCCGTGGTTTCGCCGGTCGAGTTCACCGACGCGATCACCATCCTCAGTGAGAAGCAGGCGAGGCGGGCAGCGAAGCAGGCGGCGAAGGCTGAGCGCAAGAGCCCACTCACCGAAGGCCAGAAGCTGTTGGCACTGGTCGGGGCGTACGCATGCTTCGCGCTGTGCGCGCTGGCAGTCATCGCAGGAATTCTCATCATCGTCGTCGGTCACTGACATCTGACCCGGATGCGCCGGACGCAGATATCCCGGGCGCGTCGAGTGTGCGCGGCATAGGATGGAAGCATCCCCCGACTACCGATCCGCCACACCCACAAGGAAGTGACATGGCTTCTGCCGCGCCCGAGTTGACCCGCACTGAGACAGATTCACTGGGAAGCATGGAGATTCCCGCCGAAGCGTACTGGGGCATCCATACTGCCCGCGCTGACGCGAATTTCCCCATCTCGAAGCGTCCGATCTCGGTCTATCCGGATCTGATCCGAGGGCTGGCGATGGTGAAGCAGGCCAGCGCCCGTGCGAATAAGGCGATCGGCGTTCTCGATGCCGAACGCGCCGACCTGATCGATGCCGCCGCACAGCGCGTGATCGACGGTGAGTTCCTCGATCAGTTCACGGTCGGGGTGATCCAGGGCGGCGCCGGCACGTCGACGAACATGAACGCGAACGAGGTCATCACCAACATCGCGCTCGAGATGGCCGGTCGCGAGAAGGGCGATTATGCGTTCCTGTCGCCGATCGACCACACCAACCGCAGCCAGTCGACCAACGACGTGTACCCGACGGCGATCAAGATCGGCCTCTCGCTGAACCTTCAGTCGCTGCTCGACGAGCTCGAGCTGCTGCGTCGCTCCTTCCTCGGCAAGGCTGTCGAGTTCCACGATGTGCTCAAGGTCGGTCGCACCCAGCTCCAGGATGCCGTACCGATGACGCTCGGCCAGGAGTTCCACGGATTCGCGACGACGCTGGGGGAGGACCACTCTCGCCTCACCGAGAACGCGAGTCTCATGTTCGAGATCAACATGGGCGCAACAGCGATCGGCACTGGTATCACCACGCACCCCGCCTACGCATCGGCGGTGCTCGAGCACCTGCGTGAGATCAGCGGGCTGGAGCTGGAGACGGCGACTGACCTGGTGGAGTCCACGAGCGACACCGGCGCGTTCATGTCGTTCTCTTCCTCGCTCAAGCGCAACGCCATCAAGCTCTCGAAGATCTGCAACGATCTGCGCCTGCTCTCGTCGGGTCCGCAGGCCGGTTTCGGGGAGATAAATCTTCCTGCCAAGCAGGCCGGATCCAGCATCATGCCGGCGAAGGTCAACCCGGTCATCCCCGAGGTCGTCAACCAGGTCGCGTTCGCCGTCGTGGGTGCCGACACCACCGTCACCATGGCAGTCGAGGGCGGACAGCTGCAGCTCAACGCCTTCGAGCCGGTGATCGCGCACTCGATCTTCCAGTCGATCACCTGGATGCGTCAGGCGATGTGGACGCTGCGGGTCAACTGCGTCGACGGAATCACCGCGAACGAAGACCGCCTTGGTGCGATGGTGGGCGCTTCTGTGGGCGTCATCACGGCACTGACACCGTTCATCGGTTATGCCGCGGCGGCAGCCCTCGCCAAGACAGCGCTGCTGACGAACCGCAACGTCGCCGACCTCGTCGTCGAGGCGGAGCTCATGTCACGCGAAGAGGTGACCAAGCAGCTGTCGCCGGCACGACTTTCCGGTCTGCAGGCAGCCACTTCGGCGATCAATATCATTCCGCCAGAGGACATGATCCAGATTTGAGCAGGAACGCGCCTGGTTCCATCGCAATGATGGAACCAGGCGCGCTCGGTTCAGCCGTAGATGCGGCAGTGCGTGGTGAGCTCGCCGATGCCGTCGATGCCGACGGTGACGGTGGAGTGATCGCGCAGAAAGATCTGCGGGTTGCGCGAGTAGCCCGCCCCACCAGGGCTTCCGGTGGAGATCAGCGTTCCCGGCTGCAGAGTGATCGACTGCGACAGGTGCGCGATGAGTGTGGCGACTGAGCGCACCATCTGCCCGGTGCTGGCATCTTGCACGGTGTGGCCGTCGATGACGGTCCAGATGTGCAGATCCTGAGGGTCTGGGACTTCGTCTGCGGTGACGGCGAAGGGGCCGGTCGGCGTGAAACCGTCGAATGACTTGCAGCGCGACCACTGCGCCTCGGCGAACTGGATGTCGCGTGCGGTGATGTCGTTCACAACCGTGTATCCCCACACGTGCGCGAGCGCGTCGTCGGCCGAGACATCCTTCGCCGACTGCCCGATCAGCACGCCGAGTTCGGCCTCGTAGTCGATCGATTCGCTGAGCGACCGCGGCCAGCCGGTGATCTGGTCGTGACCGGAGAGCGAGTTCGGCCACAGCGTGAACACGGTGGGTGCCGTGTCGGTTTTGAGGCCGAGCTCGCTGGAGTGCGCGGAGTAGTTCAATCCCACAGCCAGGATGACGGGTGGGTTCAGCACGGCAGACGCGAACGCGAAGCCATCGAGCGGATGCCGCGGTGCGGTGCCGTCGACAAGAGCAGAGCGCAGTGCGTCAAGCGCATCGTCGCCGCCCTCGATGAGCTCCTGGAGGGTGCCAGGTGCCGGGGAGAGGAGATCGGAGACGAGGATCGCGGAGGAGTCTTCGACGACGGCCAGCTGGATGCCGTCGTCGGAGCCGCGCAGATGAGCAAAACGCATGCTTCTACGCTACCGGTGAAGTCTTACCGACGGTGTGGTCACTGGCCTCTAGGCTTTGGCTATGACTTTCGGAGGACCGGGACAGCCGCATCACACTCAACCTGCGTATTCCTCCGCGTTCGAACAGCCCACGGCATACGCGCCGCCTGCGCCGATCGTGCAGACCGCGGCTTCCGCGCTGCCGGTACTGCCGGTTCCAGTGCGGAAGGGACGCACGGCTTCGATCTGGGCTTTCGGCATTCTCGCGTTCGTGCTGCTGGCATTGATCGGGTATTTCGTCTGGGCGCTCGGACCTGAGGCCTCTGGAGTCGGCCTTGTGATCGCCGTGGTGCCGTTGGCCATCGTGTTCCTGGGCGTGCACCTCATCGATCGATGGGAACCAGAGCCGAAACCGCTGATTGCGTTCGCGATCGCCTGGGGTGCGATCGGTGCAGTGGGGATCACTCTCGTCGTTGATCTCGGGATCACCATGCTGATCGGGTTGCGCACCGAAGTGCTCAGCACCGTGGTCCAAGCTCCGATCATCGAGGAGATCGCCAAGGGACTCGGCATCTTCATCATCTTCCTGATGGGGCGACGCGCGTTTGATGGTCCGATCGACGGGATCGTATACGGCGCGCTGATCGGGGGAGGGTTCGCCTTCACCGAGAACATCCAGTACTTCGCCATCAGCCTGCTCGAGGGAGGGGGATCCCAACTGACGGCGACCTTCGTGATGCGAGGGCTGCTCTCGCCGTTCGCGCACGCCATGTTCACGGCGTTGACCGGTTTCGCGATGGGGCTGGCTGCGCGCCGCAGCGCATCGAAGAGTGCCGTCTTCGGCGCAGGCTGCCTCGGGTTGATCGCCGCGATGCTGCTGCACGGATTCTGGAACGGCTCGGCGATCTTCGCGGACTTCTTCGCGCTCTACCTGTCGCTGCAGGTGCCGCTGTTCATCGGTTTCATTCTGGCCATCGTCGCGCTGCGTCGTGAAGAAGCGCGCGTCACGCGAGCGCGCTTGAGCGAGTACTCGACAGCCGGGTGGTTCACACCCGAGGAAGTGACGATGCTCGCGACACCCGCGGGCCGCAAGATCGGGATGCAGTGGGCAGCCTCACTGAGCGGCGATCGGCGCCCGCTCATGAAGCAGTTCATCCGGGACTCCACGGCGCTGGCAGCAGTGCGCCAGCGTGCTCTCACCGGGCGCGATCCGCTTGCAGCCGATGACGAGCGTGCCCTGCTCACACGTACACGCGCAACGAGAGCAGCGTTGCTGGCGTACTGAGTTCGACGGGCTCTTGACAGGTGCAGAGACCGGGTGCACCCTGGAGACAGGTCAACTCAACGCCCGGGAGACTCGCAGGCATCGCCGCAGCACCGGGCGTTGAGTCTGTTCACACGATGTTCGCTCTGAGCGGGTGCGGTCACATTGACCGGGCACCGACGCTCCGCTTTGATGGAATCATGACTGATCGCACAAAGCCCGAGTTCGACGCACCTACCGGACCCGCTCCTGAAGAGCTCGTCATCCGCGACCTCATCGAAGGCGACGGCGCCGAGGCCAAGCCCGGTGACACTGTGACCGTGCACTACGCCGGTGTCGAGTACGACTCCGGAGAAGAGTTCGACTCCTCCTGGGGTCGTGGCGAGACGATCCAGTTCCCGCTGCGCGGACTGATCCAGGGCTGGCAGGACGGCATCCCGGGTATGAAGGTCGGCGGCCGTCGTGAGCTGGTCATCCCTCCGCACCTGGCCTACGGGCCTGCAGGCGCCGGTCACTTCCTCTCCGGCAAGAGCCTCATCTTCATCATCGACCTCGTCGCTGTCGGCTGACCTGACTCGCTGTTCTCGAAGGCCCCTGTCACGCGCGTGACAGGGGCCTTCCTCTTTCCTTCGAAAAATTTCTGGTATTGGCGGAATATATGCGCATGCATACGAGTTTCACCCATGTGCAGGCCGCATCTGCGGCTCAGAACTTGAGGAGAATCCCGCATGACTACGATCGACATTCCCGGCTACCGTGCAGGCACCTGGACGCTTGACCCCTCGCACAGCGAGGTCACCTTCAGCGTGCGTCACATGATGATCTCGAAGGTGCGCGGCACTTTCGGTGTCAAGAGTGCAACGATGATCGCGCCCGAGAACCCGCTCGACGCAAAGGTCGAGGCCTCTGTGGATGTCACGTCGATCGACACCAACGACGAGGGCCGCGATGGGCACCTCCGCTCTGCAGACTTCTTCGACACCGAGAACTTCCCCACGATGGAGTTCGTCTCCACGGGAGCCCGCGTCGAAGGCGGCGACTTCTTCGTCGACGGCGACCTCACGATCCGCGGCACCACGAAGCCGGTGAGCTTCGAGTTCGAGTTCGGCGGTTTCGGTCAGGACCCGTACGGCAACTACAAGGCTGGCGCTTCGGCATCGACCACGATCAACCGCGAAGAGTTCGGCCTCACTTGGAACGCTGCGCTTGAGACCGGTGGAGTCCTCGTCGGCAAGGACGTCACCATCACTCTCGACCTTCAGGGCTCGCTCGCGCAGGCCTGACGCTGCGAGAATGCTCGTGAACCCCGTGTCCGTCAGGGCACGGGGTTCAATGCGTCGTAGTCGCGGAATCGTGGCGCGAAGCGTACGAGAGCGCCCACCAGCCCGATCACGATGAGCCCTCCCAGCAGAGGGGGGAACCACAGTGCGGTGAAGGTTGCGAGCGTCCCCGCGTAGAGGGCCCCCACCCGTGGGCCGCCCGCCACCACGACGACGAAGATCCCCTGCAGGCGTCCTCGCATCGTGTCGGGCACGGCAGCCTGCATCATTGTGCTCCGGTAGATCGAGCTGATGTTGTCGGATGCTCCGGATATCGCGAGAGCGATACAGGCTGCCACAATAAGCCCCACGCTCGGAGCGGTCTCGGTTGCGTGGCTGGAGAATGATCCGAACAGCAGCACCGCCCCGAAGAGGACGATGGCCGCGCCGTAGGCCTGGATGGCGCGCTGGATGCCGCGTCCGTGCCAGCGGTACTGCGCGATGCGCCCGGAGAGAAGGCTCGACATGAAGGTTCCGACGGCGACGGCGGCAGTGAGCAGACCCGTGGTCACCGCGCCACCGCCGAGTATCACCGTCCCGAGGGCAGGAAAAATGACGAGCGGCTGCCCGAATGTCATCGCGATGATGTCGCAGATGAACTGCATCCTGATGTTCCCGGCGCGACGCAGGAATTGCCATCCGTCCACGAGGGAGCTGAGCCCAGGACGAACGATCTCGCCCTCTGGGACGAGCGCCGGCAGCGTCCAGAGCCCCAGGAACATTGCGAGCATCAGCACGACGTCGATCGTGTAGGTCCACCCGTAGCCGGTGAGCGCGACCAGCACGCCGGCGAGAGCGGGCCCGACCATGACGGTCATCCCGAATGCGATGCCGTTGAGAGCGGATGCCGCGGCGAGCTTCGCGCGGGGGATGAGCCGCGGCACGATGGCTGTGCGGGTCGCCATTCCCACAGAGTTCGCGGCAGCGACGATCATGCTCAATGCGTAGAGCCACCAGATCGTCTCGTTCTGCGTCCAGGTGAGGACCGCGAGCAGCACGGTGGAGGCGAATGCGACTGCTGCCGCGATCAGCGCGACCAGGCGTCGATCGAACGCGTCAGCGAGCATGCCGCCGTAGAGCCCCGCGAGGATCATCGGTACGAGTCCTGCGACAGCGATCATCGACACGGCGAATGTGCTCTGCGTGAGAGCAAACACATGCAGCATGACCGTGACGATCGTGAGCTGTCCACCGAGGCCCGAGAGCGCGGAGCCGATCCACATCCGCGCGAACGCCGGACTCTCTTTCAACGGTGAGAGATCGACGAAATGACTCACGCCCTGGGTCCCTGATGCACCCTTCGAGGGTATCCGAGTGCAGCACGCAGGCGGTCCGCCCGTACGACCGGTGGCTGGTAGACTCTACAGGTTGCCGTTTGATCGGCCGCGGATAAAGAGAGCCCACGTATCAGGCGTCGGGCGCCGCGCAATGAGTGAGAGGGGATCGAATCTATGGCACTGGAAGCAGACGTCAAGAAGGCGATCATCGAAGAGTACGCGACGCACCCCGGTGACACCGGATCCCCCGAGGTGCAGGCCGCAATGCTGACGCAGCGCATCAAGGACCTCACCGAGCACCTCAAGGAGCACAAGCACGACCACCACTCGCGTCGTGGACTGTTCCTGCTCGTCGGTCAGCGCCGTCGTCTGCTCGGTTACCTTCAGGGTGTTGACATCGAGCGTTACCGCTCGCTGATTCAGCGCCTGGGGCTCCGCCGATAACGACCAGCGTTCAATCGCGCAGAACTTCTTAGAAGGCCGTCCCAGGTGTGGGGCGGCCTTCGTCGTTTCCTCAGGCGGGGTAGGTCACCGTGTTCCCGGCGACGATGGCTCCCGGCGTGAGATCAGCGGAGTTCTCGCGGCCCGCATTCATCAGATGGAAGACCGTCTCGCCTCGAGCGAGCAGGTGGTCAGCGATGATCCGCCGGTGGCAGCGCCACCAGACTGCTTCAGAGCACATCACCGCCGTGCGTGCTTCTCGCCCGATGGCGACGAGGCGGTCGTACCCCCGGTTGAAGTCATCTGACAGCGCGTAGTCGGCGTAGTTGTGAAAGCTGCGGTTCTGCCAGAAGGCATTCGTCTCGAACGGCACATCTTTGGAGACCCGGCGACGGCCGCCGAGCTCGGGGATGCGATCGAAGCGGATGCTGTTGGCGCCGAGTGATTCACGCAAGGCGTCTTCGTTGAACTGAGGGTGCCGATTCGACCCCGGCAGGCGGCGCACGTCGACGATGCTCTCCACATTCGCGGACTGCACCAGGGCGATGAACTCGTCGATAGACCGATTCGAGTGTCCGATGGTGAAGAACGGCAGTCGCATGCTTCCAGGCTATTGCGGCGGCATGGCCAGATGGGTCAGGCGGGCGCGCCCATCAGATCTGCGTGGTGGATCACCGCGACATTCGGGTGTGCGCGCAACCGGTAGCGCAGTGCGTTCTCGCCGTACAGGCCCTCGATCGGGTTGGAGGACTCGTCGCCGACGCCGCGGCTTTGCGCCTTCAGCTCTGCCGGCAGGTCGATCACCGGCACCTGAGCATCGAGTGCCGGGTTGAAGAAGAACGGCACGGAGATGCGGTCATCCGGGGCTTTCGGTGAGACCACACGGTGGTTCGTGGCCTTGAGATAGCCGCCAGTGGCGTACTCGAGCATCTCGCCGATGTTGACCACGAAGGCGCCGTCGACGGATGGGGCATCGACCCACTCGCCGCCACGCTCGACCTGCAGGCCGCCCTTGCCCGGCTCGACCCAGAGCAGCGTCAGCACACCGCCGTCCTTGTGGGCACCGACGCCCTGCTGAGGCTCCGGTGCATCCGTGCCGGGATAGCGGACGATCTTGACGAGCGTCGCCGGCTCGCGGAAGCTTCCATCGAAGTGCGACTCGTCGGCTCCCAGCGCCAGAGCCCAGCTGCGCATGAGCTTGCGAGCGATCCCATCGAGGTGCGCCAGCCATTCCTCTGCGACCTCGCGCAGCGCGGGCTGCGCTGCGGGCCAGAGGTTCGGGCCGATGAGCCGGTTGAACGTCGGACCGCCCTCGACGTTCTCGCGCTCGGGGCCGATGTCGATCTGCTCGCGCCAATCGACCTTTCCCTGGGTGAGTTCGCCCCCGGTGCGGGTGTACCCGCGGAACTGCGGGCTCTTCACGTTCTCGATTGCGAGCTTCTCCTCCTCGGGGAGTGCGAAGAAGTCGCGTGCTGCCTTGTGCAGGCGCTCGGAGAGCTCGGCGGTGACGTCGGTGCCGGTGAGATAGAAGAAGCCGATGTCGTGGGTTGCCGCGCGCAGATCGTCGCGGAACTGTGCGGCGGCTTCGGGTCCCTGGTCGAGCTGCGACAGGTCGAGGATAGGGAGGTTGAGATCAGGCATGACCCGAGCGTAAGACGGAATTCTGCACGTCGACGCGAGTGTTACGAAGCGAGGCACGCCGACACAGAGTTGCGTGAGAAGTCAGCGCTCGCGTGGTCGCCGCGAACCGGTGGGATCGTCTCGACGGGATGCGTCCACCAGGCGCGCGTCCGAGAAGAGCCACCGCGCGCGGGGCTCGATGAGAGGACGGAAGACCCAGCGCACGGGCTTTGTCGCGAGCGCCAGAGCGATCAGGATCGACAGCACGATGACCGCCGGCAGCCAGATCCACGTCGGTTCTGCGTTGCGCAGGATTCCGGACTCGCGGAACGGGTAGAGAACGAAGGAATGGAGCAGATACACATACATCGTGTACTGCCCGAATTTCGTCCACCAGTACGTACCCCGCGGGATCAGCACGAAGAACGCGATGCTGAGGATGAAGCCGAGCACGAGGAGCGCCAGTCGGATCGCGCCGGACCACCAGGCTTGTGCGCCGAGGGCGGCATAGGAGTCGTCGTAGAAGAACCAGTTGTCAAGGTCGATGCTCTTCCACAGATCCACCCAGTTCCAGGCGACGAAGCCCACGGCGACGAAGGCTGCGACGGCGATCGCGCGCAACCACCACGGGCGTGTGTCGATGAGTCGCAGCCTGTTCACGAGGTCCTTCTCGTGCACCCACCAGCCCAGTACGAAGAACGGCAGGAAGCCGAGCGTGCGAGAGAGCGAGAACGTGCTGTCGACGTTGGGGAGGTAGCCTGCGCCGACCGAGATGAGCACGGCCCACACCAGGGGCCAGTGCAGGAGCGCCAAGTAGGGGAGCACGAGCCGGAAGATTCCGAGCGCGAGCAGGAACCAGAGAGTCCAAGAGGGCTGGGTGAGGTTCGGGTCGGCCCGTCCCTCGACGAGCCACTTCGTGAGCGTCCACAGCATTTCGAAGATCACGTACGGCACGAGGATGTCGGTGATCACCCGCGACATCTGCTTCTTCGTGGGGGGCGCGGACTTCGAGAAGTACCCGGCGATGATCGCGAACGCCGGCATGTGGAACGCGTAGACCGAGAGGTACAGCGCCATGGCGATGTCGGAGTCATAGGTCAGGCGTTGAATGGCATGCCCGAGAACCACCAGCACGATGCACGCGTAGCGGGCGTTGTCCCAGAACGGAACGCGCCTGCGCGGTCGCGGAACGGAGCCGGTGGTGGGCTCCGCGGGTGCGGTGGGGGTGCTGCTCATCATTGAAGGCTACCGGTCGGGAATAATATCGCTGAGGTCGCGTTTCATCAGATATATTCAAATGCATAGATGCGGATGCTGGCGCACCCGCTGTGAGAAACCGGAGCACCACCATGAGCGAACAGCCCGAGACCTCAGGCATCCAGTTCGGCCTCTTCACCGTCAGCGACATCACCCAGAACCCCGTGACGGGAGAGACACCGAGCGAGCGTCAGAAGATCAAGGACGCGATAACGATCGCGAAGCACGCCGAAGAGGTGGGCCTTGATGTCTTCGCCGTCGGCGAGCACCACAACCCGCCGTTCTGGTCCTCGTCGCCCACGACGACCCTCGCCGCGATCGCCGCGCAGACCGAGCGCATCATCCTGTCCACTTCGACGACGCTGATCACCACGAACGACCCGGTGAAGATCGCCGAGGACTTCGCGATGCTCCAGCACATCTCCGATGGTCGCACCGACCTCATGCTCGGGCGCGGCAACACCGGGCCGGTCTACCCGTGGTTCGGCAAGGACATCCGGCAGGGCCTGCCGCTCGCCATCGAGAACTATGCGCTGCTGCGCAAGCTCTGGGATGAGGACGTCGTGGACTGGGAGGGTAAGTTCCGCACCCCTCTGCAGGGCTTCACCTCCACTCCTCGTCCGCTCGACGGTGTCGCGCCGTTCGTCTGGCACGGCTCGATCCGCACCCCGGAGATCGCCGAGCAGGCCGCCTACTACGGCGACGGATTCTTCGCCAACAACATCTTCTGGCCCAAGGAGCACTACCAGCGCCTGATCGAGCTGTACCGCCAGCGCTTCGCGCACTACGGTCACGGCACGCCGGAGCAGGCGATCGTCGGCATCGGCGGACAGGTCTTCATGCGCGCCAACTCTCAGGATGCGGTGAATGAGTTCCGTCCGTACTTCGATAACGCGCCGGTGTACGGTCACGGCCCGAGTATGGAGGACTTCACCGAGATGACCCCGCTCACCGTCGGCTCTCCGCAGCAGGTCATCGACCGCTACGCCGCGATGCGCGACACGTTCGGCGACTATCAGCGCCAGCTGTTCCTCATCGATCACGCGGGGCTCCCGCTGAAGATCGTGCTCGAGCAGCTCGACATTCTGGGCGGTGAGGTCGTTCCGGCGCTGCGCCGCGAGCTGATGACGAATCGTCCCGCTGAGGTGCCGGATGCGCCGACCCACGCCGCTCGCGTCAAAGCTGCGTACGGCGATGGCCCATCGCGCGAGGCTCGCCCTGGCGCGAACCGTGGTGACAACCTGACGGCGGGCTCGCCGTACCAGGACACCGCAGCCCCCGCAGGGGCGGCGTTCGGTCTCGGCCGGAAGGGAGCCTGAAGATGGCCGCACGCCGTATCGCTGTCGTCTCTGCGGGTCTGTCGAACCCCTCATCGACAAGGATGCTTGCCGACAAGCTCGCCGCCGAAACGGTGAGTCAGCTGGCTGAGCGCGGAATCGAAGCATCCGTCGACGTGATCGAGCTTCGGGACCTGGCCCATGACATCACGAACAATCTGCTCACCGGCTTCGCGCCAGCGGAACTGGAGTCGGCGATCAACTCCGTGTACTCGGCCGATGCGCTGATCGCGGTGACGCCGATCTTCTCGACGAGCTATTCGGGGCTGTTCAAATCCTTCATCGACGTGCTCGACCCCGACGCGCTCACTGGCAAGCCGGTGCTGATCGGTGCGAATGCCGGCACCGCTCGGCACTCGCTCGCGATCGACTACGCGATCCGCCCGCTGTTCGCTTATCTGCACGCCGAGGCGGTCTCGACCGGCGTGTTCGCGGCATCCAGCGACTGGGGCGGATCCGGCGACGATGTCGCACCGCTCAGCAGGCGCGTGGAGAAGGGGGCGCGCGAGTTGGCGGAGGCGATCACCCGCAAGGATGCCGTCACCTCGAACGATCCATTCGACCCGGCCAGCTATCTCGGCGAAGGCCGTTCGTTCGGGCACCTGCTCGGAGGTCTCTCCGGCGAGTGAGCCGGGGCAGAACGAAGGCGCCGCACCCGAACGGGTGCGGCGCCTTCTCGGTGGTCAACCGCTCTTGCGTCGGAACTCACGCCGCGTCTGCGGGGCGTTCGCTGCGTGGACGGCGGAATCGCCATCCAGGTGCGACTCACCGTTGCGGTGATGTGCGTTCTTCTTCTCGAGCGCTTCCTTGAACTTGCGCTTCATGTCCTCGGCGGAGGACGGTGCGCTTTCTTCGGTGCTCATGGGGTCAGCCTAGGCCAACGTGACGATATGGTGTGAGCCGCTACGGCGGAGCCGATTATGCGCCAGTGGCTCCGTGACGGCGTGACGCCGCAGCTGGTCGGCGTGCCCGAAGCGTTCTCATGAGGATGCCTCTAGTGTCCGGGGTGTTCGGAGCTGCCGCGCTGATAAGCTGGAACTGGATTGCTGTGTGCAATCAGCGTGCGAATACGCGCGCGTACGTATGATCTCGCCCGTCACACGGACGGACGAGTCTAAACAAAGAAGGAGAGACCTCTTGGAAGGTCCTGAAATCACTGCCACCGAGGCCGTTCTCGATAACGGTCGCTTCGGCACCCGCACTGTCCGCTTCGAAACCGGTCGCCTCGCTCAGCAGGCCCAGGGTTCGGTTGCGGCTTATCTCGACGGAGAGACCATGCTTCTCTCCGCAACTTCCGCAGGAAAGCACCCGCGTGAAGGCTTTGACTTCTTCCCGCTGACTGTCGACGTCGAAGAGCGTTCGTACGCAGCAGGCAAGATCCCCGGGTCGTTCTTCCGTCGTGAGGGACGCCCCTCCACTGAGGCGATCCTCGTCTGCCGTCTGATCGACCGCCCGCTGCGCCCGTCGTTCGTCGACGGACTCCGCAACGAGGTCCAGATCGTCATCACGGTTCTCTCGATCGCCCCGGGCGAGTACTACGACGCGCTGGCGATCAACGCGGCATCCGCCTCGACGCAGATCTCCGGCCTGCCGTTCTCCGGTCCGATCGCAGGCGTCCGCCTTGCGCTCATTCCTGGCCAGGGCGAGAACGCCGACCAGTGGGTGGCGTTCCCGAACCAAGCCCAGGTCGAAGAGGCCGTGTTCGACCTGATGGTCGCCGGTCGCGTGATCACCAAGGCTGACGGCACCGAAGATGTCGCGATCATGATGGTCGAGGCAGAGGCCACCGAGAACAGCTGGAACCTCATCAAGGGCGGCGCAGTCAAGCCCAGCGAAGAGATCGTCGCCGGCGGTCTTGAGGCGGCGAAGCCGTTCCTCAAGCAGCTCGTCGAGGCTCAGGCTGAGATGGCGAAGCACTCGTCGAAGGCGCCCGGCGTCTACCCGGTGTTCCCGGCGTACGAGCAGGCCACCTACGACTTCATCTCAGCCTCCGCAACGGCTGATCTCGAGAAGGTCTACCAGATCGCGGACAAGGTCGAGCGTCAGAACGCTGACGACGAGGTCAAGGACCGCGTCAAGGCCGAGGTCGCCGCAGCCATCGAGGCGGGCACTCTGCCCGCGTCGGCAGCGAGCGAGGTCTCCGGTGCGTACAAGTCCGTCACCAAGGGCATCGTCCGCGGCCGCATCCTCTCCGAGGGTGTCCGCATGGACGGCCGCGGTCTTGCAGACATCCGTCCGCTGGACGCAGAGGTGCAGGTCATCCCACGCGTGCACGGTTCGGCGATCTTCCAGCGCGGTGAGACCCAGATCATGGGCGTCACCACGCTGAACATGCTCAAGATGGAGCAGCAGATCGACTCGCTGTCGCCCACGACGAGCAAGCGCTACATGCACCACTACAACTTCCCGCCCTACTCGACCGGTGAGACCGGCCGCGTAGGTTCGCCGAAGCGTCGCGAGATCGGGCACGGCTTCCTCGCCGAGCGCGCCCTTGCACCGGTGCTGCCTAGCCGTGAGGAGTTCCCCTACGCGATCCGTCAGGTGTCTGAGGCTCTCAGCTCCAACGGTTCGACGTCGATGGGCTCGGTCTGCGCATCGACCCTTTCGCTGCTGAACGCAGGTGTGCCGCTGCGTGCAGCTGTTGCCGGCATCGCGATGGGCCTGGTCACCGATGAGGTCGACGGACAGACGCGCTATGCCGCGCTGACCGACATCCTCGGCGCCGAAGACGCACTCGGTGACATGGACTTCAAGGTGGCAGGAACCAGCGAGTTCATCACCGCGATCCAGCTCGACACGAAGCTCGACGGAATCCCGTCGGACGTTCTGGCCGGCGCGCTGACGCAGGCCAAGGATGCTCGTCTGACCATCCTCAACGTGCTGAACTCGGCGATCGACTCGCCTGACGAGATGGCGCCCACCGCGCCGCGCGTCATCAGCGTGCAGATCCCGGTCGACAAGATTGGTGAGCTGATCGGCCCGAAGGGCAAGACGATCAACGCGATCCAGGACGAGACGGGCGCTCAGATCTCCATCGAGGAGGACGGCACCGTCTACATCGGTGCGGTTGATGGACCGTCGGCCGAGGCCGCACGTGCCCAGGTCAACGCGATCGCCAACCCCACCAACCCTGAGGTCGGCGAGCAGTTCCTCGGAACCGTTGTGAAGATCGCATCGTTCGGTGCGTTCATCTCGCTGCTCCCGGGCAAGGACGGCCTGCTGCACGTTACCGAGGTGCGCAAGCTCGCCGGTGGCAAGCGCGTCGAGAACGTCGACGACGTGCTCTCGGTCGGTCAGAAGATCCTCGTGAAGATCACGAAGATCGATGACCGTGGCAAGCTGTCGCTCGAGCCCGTGCTCGACGACGCACCGGCTGAAGAGGCACCTGCGGCAGAGACCGCAGAAGCGTAAGTCTTCGCTTTCAGGCCCGGATGCTGCCCCGTTGGGACAGGATCCGGGCCTTTTCGCGCTTCCGTTATAGAAAAGTTATTGGAACTTCCGACTCCGTTACGCGCAATGGTCGGGGAGTTCACGGTTCTCGCTTACCCTCGAAGTACGCACCGGGGGGTGTACAGGAATCCCTGTTCTTCTCGGAGGACACGCGCGGGGGTGATGAGGATGCGACTGTTCGGTCAAGGGACAGCAGAGTCTTCCACACGCTCCCAAGATTCGACCCAGCATCCCTCAGCTCCGATTCCCGTGGTCGGGCCAGGCGTTGGCGAGACGATCCGCGTGCCGCTCGGCGAGAGCGGCGTCAGCACCTTCCCGCTGATGCTCGGGGCAGCGGAGTTCGGTTGGAACGTCGATCTCGAGACCAGCCACGCCATTCTCGATCGCTACGTCGAGTTCGGCGGCAACGCCATCCACACGGCAGACGGTTTCTCCGGCGGGCGAAGCGAGCACATCATCGGCCAGTGGTTGCACTCCCGCGGCCGGCGCGACCGCACCGTGCTGAGCGTACGCATCGGGACTCACGCCGATAACCCGGGACTCGGTTCGGTGAACCTCGTCCGTGCAGTCGAAGGCTCGCTCACTCGGCTCGGCGTCGAACGCATCGATGTGCTGTACCTCGATGCGACTCTCGACCAGACGAGCAACCTCGAAGACACTCTCGCCACGGTGGAGTGGCTGCGCGACGCTGGCAAGATCGGCACGCTCGGCGCGTTCCGGTTCACGCCCGAACGACTCGTCGAGGTGCGGATTCTCGCCTCGGCGGGGTATCCGCGCATCGAAGTGCTCGACGAGCCGTACAACCTGATCAGGCGCGACGCCTTCGAAGGTGATCTCCGTCTTGTCGCCGGTGCGCAGAACCTCGCGGTGACGCCGTCTCACGCGCTCGAGCACGGTTTCCTCTCCGGACGCCACCGCAGCAAGGCCATGATGTCCAGGGGGGTGCGAGGAGAGCAGCTGCGCAGTCACCTGAATCGGCGAGGCATCCGAATTCTTCGCGCGCTCGATCAGGTGGCCACTGAGGTGAATGCGCCGGTCGCGGCGGTATCGATCGCTTGGCTGCTCGCACAGCGCACGATCGCGGCCCCCATTGTCAACAGCTTCGCCACCGAGCACGTCGACGAACTCATGCAGGGCGCGGGCATCACGCTTTCGCGGACACAGCTCGCAGATCTCACTCGCGCAGGCAACTGAGCCGGTCGCACCTGCACGTGTCTTCTTCGGCCGGTAGGGTGGAAAGGCCGGGCAGACGGACGGCGACGAAGCGAGTGGGTTGTGACGCACTATATATATCTGGTCAGACATGGTGAGCATCAAGATGCCGAGCACGGCATCGACGACGGACCTCTTTCTCCCCGAGGTCAACGTCAGGCCGAGCTGATCGCAGATCGTCTGTCAGGACTCCCGTTGGATGCTGTCTGGCATTCGCCGTTGCTGCGCGCAACTGAGACCGCACGAGCGATCGCCGAGCGGCTGCCGTCGATCACTCCTGAGCCGTCGGCGCTGCTCTTCGATTGCGTTCCGACGGGAATGACGCCGGACACCCCGGCGGTGTATGAGTCCTTCTTCGGATCGGTGACGGATGCCGAGGTCGAGGCGGGCGGCGCCCAGATGTCCGATGCCGTGAACGAGTTCCTCGTCCGCAAACAGGGTGACGTCCACGAGGTGCTGATCACACATAACTTCGTCATCGCGTGGTTCGTGCGAGAGGTTCTCGAAGCTCCCGATTGGCGCTGGATGACGTTGAACCAGGCGCACTGTGGGCTCACGACCATCGTCCAGAAGCAGGGGCGTCCGTGGTCGTTGATCAACCACAACGAGCTGAGTCATCTTCCTATGGAGTTGCGCACCGGCCTGCCGGACGACACGCTCGTCTGAGCCGAATTAGACTGGCCTCATGACCAAGCAGGTGGCCCTTGTCGGCGGTTCCGGCAAGCTCGGAACGATCATAAAGACGGTGATCGACGAGCTCGACGGCTTCGACGTGACACGCGTGCTCACGTCGTCCAGTGATCTCAGCGAGCTCGACGGGGTGGATCTCATCGTCGACGCATCGACCCCGCAGGTCAGCATTAATGTCGTGCGGGCAGCCGCCGAACGCGGCATCAACGTGCTGGTCGGCACTTCCGGCTGGTCTGCCGAGCGCATCTCGCTCGTGCGCCCGCTCGTGGATGCCGCGGGCACGGCGGCGGTCTTCATTCCGAACTTCTCGCTCGGGTCGGTGCTCGGCTCGGCGTTGGCGGCAGCAGCTGCGCCGTTCTTCCCTTCGGTCGAGATCATCGAGGCGCACCGCGACACCAAGATCGATTCACCGAGCGGCACCGCCGTCCGCACGGCCGAGCTCATTGCCGCAGCACGTGCGGATCAGGGTCCGGTGGATGCTCCGCACACAGATCAGCGCGCGCGAGGCCAGCAGGTTGCGAGCGTGCCAGTGCACTCGTTGCGCAGACCCGGTGTCATCGCCCGTCAGGACGTCATTCTGTCCGGCCCGGGGGAATCGCTCACCCTGACCCACGACACGGTGGAGCCCGCCCTTGCGTATGCTCCCGGCATCCGTCTTGCCGTGCCGTTCGCGGCTGAGGCACGAGGGGTCGTCGTCGGCTTGGAGAACATGCTCGACATAGACATTCGGACTCGCTCGTGATGGCGCGCGCCGGCGTGATCGTCGTCGGTCTGTGTCTGATCCTCTACTTCGTCCTCACCGGACAATGGGCGTATCTGTATCTCGTCAGCGGTACGCCGATCGGCATTGCAATGGGTGTGGCGCTCATCGTGCTTCCGCTGATCGGTGCATGGGCGCTGGTGCGCGAGATCCAGTTCGGAATCCAGGCCGATCGACTGGGAACGCAGTTGGATGCGGAAGGCGGGATGCCGCCAGCGGAAACCGAGCTGAGCGCGCGAGGAAAACTCGCCAAGGCCGATGCTGAGTCTGTCGTGCAGCGTTACACGACGGAGGCAGAAGCGGCCGTCGACGATTGGCGGGCACGCTACCGCCTCGGTGTCGTGCAAGAGGCCGCAGGGCGCCGCAAAGACGCCCGCGCGAGCATCCGCGAGGCGATCCGCCTCGCCAAGATTCGGCCAGCCGCATCGTGAGATAGGCCAGCCGAACCCTGTCGAAGATCAGGCGAGCGTCGCCTCGAGGGTGATCTCGATGCCGGCGAGAGCCTGAGACACGGGGCATCCGGTCTTCGCGCCCTCGGCGATGGTCTGGAACTGCTCGGGCGTAAGCCCGGGCACCGTCGCGTTCACATTGAGGTGGCTGCCGGTGATTCCGACGCCCGGCTTGAACGTGACGGACGCGGTGGTGTTCACGCGCTCGGGCGGGGTGCCGTTCTCCGCGAGAGCATTCGAGAGCGCCATGCTGAAGCAGGATGAGTGCGCGGCCGCGATCAGCTCTTCGGGCGTGGTGGTCGTGTCGGAGCCCTCGCTGCGGGCCTTCCAGTTGATGGGGAACGTTCCGAGGTTCGATGAGGAGAAGGTCACATCTCCCGATCCCTCCATCAGGGAACCGTTCCAGGCGGTGATGGCTTCGCTGGTGACGGGCATGGTTCCTCCAGAGTCGTGGCTGTCTGTCCGGCCAGCCTATCGACCATGGCTCCGCCGGGGAACAGGCGAGCTCAGCCGGCTGCGGGTTCTCTGCCGACGAGACCTGCGCGCTGCAGCAGCAGGTAGATCTGGCAACCGAGGCAGAAGGCGAAGCCGGCGTTGAGGAAGGCCGCGACGAACGCGGCAGCGGCCGCGATCGGCAGTGCCCACGCAACGCCGGCCAGATGCAGCACGAGACCGACGGTGACGACGACGAGTCCTACGCCCTGAGCGAAGCGCGGGGGACGAGCATCTTCCAGCTCGGTCGGAGCCGACAGCCGCGGACGCACGACGCGCCGAAAGAGCACGCCCCACGGTGCGGTGCGGGGAAAGGCAACTCCCCAGAGAAAGAGAAGCGCGATGACCAAGAGGGCGAGGAACCCAGGATCGAGCACCCGCTGCGCGAACGATGCCGATGGGAGCGCCCATGCCGCCCCGGGGGAGAAGGTGGCTCCAGCGAGCGGTTGATAGGCAAACCAGCCGAACGACGCTCGCGCCGTCGAGAGGCCGACGAGGCTCAGAATGAGCGCTGCGAGGAGCAGAACGGAGGTGATGGTCGCCGCGAATCGCGGACCGCGGGGATCGATGCCCGACGGGGTGGTCATGACTGCTCCTGTCTCTCTCGGGGCGTCCGCGACGCTGCACGCAGCGTGGTGATCGCCTCAGTGATCGAGCCGTGATCGGGAACGCCGCCCCAACGCGCCGCGACCTTGCCGGATGCGTCGATGAGGAAAGTCGTCGGCGTCTGGAGCACGTGATATTTCGCCGCGAGATCGCTGCTCCGGGTCAGGTCGATCTCTGCTCGTGCGATGCCGTTCGCGCTTGCGATCTCACCGAGCAGTCGGCGCACCTGCGGGCAACGGGCGCACAGCTCAGTGCTGAACTGCACGAGAGTGATGCCGGTGCGCCGACCGTTCGGGAGATCCTCGTCGCTGACGCGGACAGCTCCACCCGAACGACGCCGTCCGTCCTGGGCGCGGGCGATGAGGCCCACTGCGAGTGCGACTGCCATAACCGCACCGGCGATGAGCAGAGCGGTCGAAACAGGCATTCTCCAAGAATACGGATGCAAGGCGTTCGCAGACTCGAGATGACGGCCAATGACGCCTCGGTCGAGGTTGATCCCGGGTATCGTGGCAGGCATGAGCGCCGACGTCCCCACGCAGTATGAAAACCTCCTGCGCGAGGTGCTGGACTCCGGAACGCACAAGGATGATCGCACCGGTACCGGCACCACGAGCGTGTTCGGCCGACAGATCCGCTTCGACCTCGCGAAGGGCTTCCCGCTGATCACCACCAAGCGGGTGCATTTCAAGTCGATCGCGTACGAGCTGCTCTGGTTCCTGCGCGGAGACTCGAATGTGTCGTGGCTGCGGGACAACGGCGTCACGATCTGGGATGAGTGGGCCGACGCCGATGGCGATCTGGGGCCCGTCTACGGAGTGCAGTGGCGCTCGTGGCCGACCCCGGATGGCGGACACATCGACCAGCTGTCGCAGGTCGTGGAGCAGATCCGTGCGACGCCGGATTCTCGTCGGCTGATCGTCTCCGCATGGAACCCTGCGGATATCCCCGATATGGCGCTCGCGCCGTGCCACGCTCTGTTCCAGTTCTACGTCGCTGACGGCAAGCTGTCATGTCAGCTCTATCAGCGCAGCGCCGACATGTTCCTCGGCGTTCCGTTCAACATCGCCAGTTACGCGCTGCTGACGATGATGATCGCCCAGCAGGCGGGACTCGAACCAGGAGACTTCGTCTGGACCGGCGGAGACTGCCACGTCTACGACAACCACGTCGAGCAGGTGCGAGAGCAGCTGACGCGTGAGCCTTACGCCTATCCGACGCTTCGTTTCGCGCGCAAGCCCGAGTCGATCCTCGATTACACCTATGACGACTTCGTCATCGAGGACTATCAGCACCACCCCGCAATTCGAGCGGCGGTCGCCGTATGACCTGGGTCGGACTGATCTGGGCAGAAGCATCCGGCGGTGTCATCGGCGCAGACGGGGGGATGCCCTGGCACGTGCCAGAGGACCTGGCGCACTTCAAAGAAGTTACGCTGAGCACCCCCGTGGTCATGGGTCGCAAGACCTGGGACTCACTTCCCGAGCGATTCCGACCGCTCCCCGGGCGCGAGAACATCGTCATCACGCGTCAGCAGGACTGGCAGGCTGACGGCGCGCGCCGTGCAGCCGATCTTCCGGCAGCGGTGCGGGGGCTGGAAAAGGTGTGGATCATCGGCGGCGCCGAAATCTTCGCCCAGGTCATCGGAGAAGCTGATCGCCTCGAAGTCACCGAGCTCGAGCTCGCGGTCGCCGGAGACTCTTACGCACCGTCGAAGGCGGGCTGGCGGCTCGTCGACGAAGGGGAGTGGCAGACCTCTCGCACCGGCATCCGCTATCGATTCCTGGGATACGAGCGCTGATGCCCACAGCTCTCATCACGGGTGCGAGCGCCGGGCTCGGCGCGGAATTCGCCCGCCAGCTCGCACAGCGCGGCGCTGACCTCGTGCTGGTCGCTCGATCTGCGGTTTCGCTGGAGGCGCTTGCGGACGAGCTTCGCGAGGCGCACGGGATCTCTGTCGACGTCCTGCCCGCTGATCTCGTCACGAAAGAGGGGATGGCACTCGTTGTGGCCAGGATCGCCGATGCGCAGCATCCGATTGATCTGCTCGTCAACAACGCAGGGTTCGGTCTGCCGCTGCACTTCGCTGACAACGACATCGAAGACGAGGTGCGCCACCTTCGCATTCATGTCGAGGCACCGATCCGCCTGATGCACGCAGCGCTCGGCAGCATGCGCGGGCGGGGCGGTCGGATCATCAATGTGGCCTCGGTTGCCGGATTCATCTCTCGTTCGACCTACTCCGCGTGCAAGCAGTGGCTGATCGGCTTCAGCCGGTGGGCGAATGCCGAATACGCCCGCGACGGCGTCAGCGTGACGGCGGTGTGCCCCGGATTCACGCACACGACATTCCATGAGCGGATGGGACTTGCGCCAGGGCAGGAGGGCATTCCCGCGATCGGCTGGCTGAACGCCTCCGACGTCGTGCGCGAGGGCTTGCGGGATGCTGCCCGTGGCAAAGCGGTTTCGGTCCCGTCGCTGCGCTACAAGCTGGTCGTCGCACTGACTCGGGTCCTTCCGTCATCGCTCACCGCAGGCGCTGCGCGCCGCGGCCGCATCTGAGCGACACGTCTTCGCGAAGCACTCAGGCGAAGCGTCCGAGTCGGATGCCGGCGTAGGCCAGCGCCGCGACCGTCTCACCATCGCGGATGCGACCGTCAGCGACCATCTGGAGCACCTCAGCGAAGGGCACCCAGGACACCTCTTCGATGCCCTCCTCTTCATGAGCGGCGCCTGCGCTGTCTGCCGCGCTCAGACCGCGCGCGAGGAAGACATGCTCGGGTGCAACGGTGACGCCGTTGAGCGCGTTCATCGATCCGAGCAGCGACCATTCCTCGGCCTGCATGCCGGTCTCCTCGAAGAGCTCTCGCTGGGCGGCAGTGAGAGGATCCTGCCCGTCGCTGCCTCCCGCCGGAACCTCGATCGAGCGACCGGTCGTGTAGCGCTCGAGCGTGACCAGGCACACCCGATCCTCGTCATCCAGCGCCACGATGAACACAGAGTCGTTGCGCATTGTGACGACGCCGTAGATGCCGTCGCCGGCTGGTCCTGTCACGGCGTCTTCTCGCACGGAGATCCAAGGGTTCTCATATACGAGACGGGAATCGCGGGTCTGCCAGCTCATGATCGTGAGCATATCCGGGGCGATCGGTGAGGGCTGAAACCGATACGCTGGAGGAATGACGCATTCGAGCAATCCTTTCGGTCAGGTTCTCGTCGCGCTCGTCACTCCGATGACGGCCGACGGTGAGGTCGACTGGGATGCCACAGAGAAGCACATCGACGATGTCATCACCGCCGGTGCCGATGGCATCGTCGTCACCGGTACGACGGGGGAGACCTCGACGTTGACCGACCCGGAGAAGCTCAAGCTCGTCGAGGTGGGCAAGTCCGTATCTGCCGGGCGCGCGAAGATCATCACCGGCGGTGGTTCCAACGAGACCGCGCACGCCATCGAGCTCTACAAGGCGAGCGAGAAGGCCGGCGCCGACGGCATCATGATCGTCACGCCGTACTACAACAAGCCGACTCAGGCCGGAATCCTCACCCACTTCCGTCTGGTCGCAGACGCCACGGACCTTCCCGTGATCCTCTATGACATTCCGGGTCGCACCGGGGTGCCGATCAAGTACGAGACGCTTCTGCGACTCGCGAAGCATCCGAACATCCTCGCGGTCAAAGACGCCAAGGGCGATTTCAGCGAGGTCAGTCGTGTGCTGAACCAGACCGACCTGATGTACTTCTCCGGTGATGACGCGAATGCACTGCCGCATCTTTCGATCGGTGCGACCGGACTCATCGGTGTGACGGGAAACATCACGGCGACTCCGTATCGCACGATCGTTGACGCGGTCAATCGCGGCGACCTGTCGGCTGCGACTGCAGAGCACAAGCGCCTCGAGCCGCTGGTCCGCGCGGTGATGACCCACGTCCCCGGCACCGTGTCGGTGAAGTACATCCTGCACGGTCTCGGACGCATCTCCAGCCCGCGCGTGCGGCTGCCGCTGGTGGGCCCGGAGGAGTGGGAAGCAGCCCTCATCGAGGATGATCTCGCGGTTGTCGCCGGCCTCCCCGGCGCCGATTTTTCGAATTTCCGCCCCGACCGCAATGCGGCCGCTGGCGGTGCGCTGCCGAAGGTGCACGGCACGACGCGCTGAGACGACGGGCGCAGAGCGCGCCCACTTTGCAATACGGGCACGACGTGTCCGATAGAGGAGACATCAATGTCCATTCCCATCGCAGCTCCTGGGCCACTCGCCGATGGAACGCTCCGCGTCGTCCCTCTGGGCGGGCTCGGCGAGGTCGGCCGCAACATGACCACATTCGAGTACAACGGCAAGATCCTCATCGTCGACTGCGGCGTGCTCTTCCCCGAAGACCACCAGCCCGGCGTCGACCTCATCCTCCCGGATTTCGAGCCCATCAAGGACCGTCTTGATGACATCGTCGGCGTTGTGCTCACCCACGGTCACGAGGACCACATCGGCGCGGTGCCGTACCTGCTGCGTCTGAAGAGCGATATTCCGCTGATCGGTTCCGGCCTCACGCTCGCACTGGTCGAGGCGAAGCTGAAAGAGCACCGCATCAAGCCGTTCACGCTCACCGTGAAGGAAGGGCAGCGCGAGACGGTCGGGCCGTTCGACCTCGAGTTCATTGCAGTGAACCACTCGATCCCGGATGCTATGGCCGTTGCGATCCGCACGCCAGCCGGTCTCGTGCTCGCTACCGGCGACTTCAAGATGGACCAGCTGCCACTGGATGGCCGCATCACCGACCTCCGCGCCTTCTCGCGCCTCGGTGAAGAGGGAGTCGACCTGTTCCTCGTCGACTCGACCAACGCCGACGTGCCCGGATTCACCCCTACCGAGAAGTCGATCGGCCCGGTTCTGGACCAGGTCATCGCCAAGGCGACTCGCCGAGTCATTGTCGCGAGCTTCTCCAGCCATGTGCACCGCGTGCAGCAGGTGCTCGACGCCGCGCATGCCAACGGTCGTCGGGTGGCGCTGCTCGGGCGCAGCATGGTGCGCAACATGGGCATCGCCGCGGATCTCGGATACCTCAAGGTGCCCGAGAACGTGCTGATCGATTACAAAAAGGCCAAGGACATCCCCGACGACAAGATCGTCTACATGTCTACGGGTTCACAGGGCGAGCCGATGGCAGTCCTCAGCCGCATGGCAAACCTCGACCACGCCATCGAGCCAGGGGAGGGCGACACCGTCATCCTCGCGTCGAGCCTCATTCCCGGCAACGAGAACGCGGTGTACCGAGTGATCGACGGGCTCACCAAGCTCGGCGCGAACGTCGTGCACAAGGCCAACGCCCGCGTGCACGTCTCCGGTCACGCGGCCGCTGGCGAGCTGCTGTACTGCTACAACATCCTCAAGCCCAAGAACGTGCTCCCCGTGCACGGCGAGTACCGGCACCTCATGGCGAACGCCAAACTCGCCCAAGAGACCGGCATCCCCGAAGAGAACACTCTGCTCGCATCGAACGGCACCGTGATCGATCTGAAGGACGGCCAGGTTCGCGTGGCCGGCCAGTACGACATCGGCTTCGTCTACGTCGACGGCTCCACGGTCGGTGAGATCACCGATGCCGACCTCAAGGATCGTCGCATCCTGGGCGAAGAGGGCTTCGTATCGATCATCGTGGTGGTGGATGCCGCCACTGGGCGCATCATCACCGGCCCTGAGATCCACGCGCGAGGCATCGCCGAGGATGACGCGGTGTTCGATGATGTCGTGCCGAAGATCGTCGCCGCGCTCAAGGAGGCATCCGGCAACGGGGTACGCGACACGCATGCGCTTTCGCAGGTCGTTCGCCGCACGATCGGTCGCTGGGTGAACCAGAGGCTCCGTCGCCGGCCGATGATCGTCCCGCTCGTCATCGAGGCCTGATCGGTCAGAAAGCCGCGTCATTACGCGGCGATGTCGGTGCCCGACCGTAGTCTGTGAGTATGGCCAGGAGTACTACGAAGACCGAGCGCGCTTCCGAGAAAGCACCCGCGCGCTCGAGGGCCAAGACGGCTGCGGCGCCGAAGAAGTACATCGACGATGTCGATAAGCCGCCGCTCGCCGTCCGGGCGTGGACAGGGCTGGCGCACGGCGTCGGCGGTCTGTTCCGCGCGTTCGGCCCTGAGTCTCTCGAAAAGGACCAGCGACGCGACGGGTTCCCGTTCCTGCTGGTGATCCTGGCGTGCCTAGGCGCGGTCAATGAGTGGTTCTTCATCGGCAACGAGGTCGCCCAGAACATCAGTGCGTACTCGGTGGGGCTTCTGGTGGGTCGTACGGCATTCCTCATGCCTGTGCTGCTTCTGATCCTCGCTGGGTGGCTGTTCCGGCATCCATCATCGGTCAACGACAACGGTCGTATCGGTATCGGTTTCGGCCTGTTCGTGCTCTCCATCGCCGGCATCTGCCACCTTGCGGGCGGCCAGCCGCAGCCCAAGGACGGCATGCCTGCGTTGAGCGCTGCCGGCGGTCTTTTCGGATGGATGCTAGGCGAGCCGCTCTCCTACCTGACCGACATTCCCGCCTATGTCATCCTCGCCGTGCTCATCGCCCTGAGTATTCTCATCATCACGAAGACGCCACCGAACCGCATCGGTGCTCGACTCGGCGATCTCTACGCGTGGATGTTCGGTGCGGAACGCGTCGAGAAGCCGGTCAGAGAAGCCGAGCCCGAAGGAGAATTCGAGCAGGGCGACGACCCGGATGTGCTCCCATGGTGGCGACGCAACAAGACGGGACGCGAGGAAGACCCTGACGACGGCATCGGCTCGCAGGACCTTACTGAACTGCTCGCGACCGCCGATGAGGCCCCCGCCAACCACACCGCCTTCGATCAGGCGATCATCGTCGACGATCCATCAGACTCCGTGACCGAGGTCCTCACCGACGTCGAGGGCGTGATGGCCGGACTCGGCTCGCAGGGCGGCACCGCGCTGCTCGACGACTACGGCGACACCGGCGAGCAGCCTGAGCTTCCCGGTCTCTCCGGCTTCGGCACAGAAGGCCCGGGCGACCGCGGCCTGCAGGCACCGGCAGCGCCGTATGTACTGCCTTCGACCGCGGTGCTGCGTGAAGGTCCGCCGCCGGTGGTCCGCTCCGATGCGACCGACCGCGTCATCGAGCAGATTACGGGTGTGTTCACCCAGTTCAAGGTCGACGCGCAGGTGACGGGTTTCTCGCGCGGTCCGACGGTGACCCAGTACGAGGTCGAGGTCGGTCACGGCGTCAAGGTCGAGAAGATCACTCAACTGAGCAACAACATCGCCTACGCCGTGGCATCCAACGATGTGCGGATCCTCTCGCCGATCCCCGGCAAGAGCGCAATCGGCATTGAGATTCCGAACGCCGATAAAGAGATGGTGGCGCTCGGAGACGTGCTGCGCTCGCCCGCGGCGCAGAAGAGCACCCACCCGATGACGATCGGCGTCGGCAAGGATGTCGGCGGCAACATCGTCGTCGCGAACCTCGCGAAGATGCCGCACCTTCTGGTTGCGGGTTCCACGGGCTCGGGTAAGTCGAGCTTCGTGAACTCGATGATCACGAGTCTGCTGATGCGTGCGAGGCCGGCCGATGTCCGCATGGTGCTCATCGACCCGAAGCGCGTGGAACTCACCAGCTACGCCGGCGTTCCGCACCTGATCACCCCCATCATCACGAATCCCAAGAAGGCCGCTGAAGCGCTGCAGTGGGTCGTCAAAGAGATGGACATGCGCTATGACGACCTCGCGTCGTTCGGATTCCGGCACATCGATGACTTCAACAAGGCTGTGCGCGCTGGTGAGGTCGAGCTGCCGGTCGGCAGCGAGCGTGTCCTCAAGCCCTACCCGTATCTGCTGGTCGTGGTCGATGAGCTCGCTGACCTCATGATGGTGGCGCCGCGCGACGTGGAGGACTCGATCGTCCGCATCACTCAGCTCGCGCGTGCCTCCGGCATTCACCTGGTCCTTGCAACTCAGCGTCCGAGCGTCGATGTGGTCACCGGTCTCATCAAGGCCAACGTGCCCTCTCGCCTCGCGTTCGCCGTGACGAGCGTCACTGACAGCCGAGTGATCCTCGATTCGCCAGGAGCTGACAAGCTGATCGGCCAGGGCGATGCCCTGTTCTCTCCAATGGGCACGTCCAAACCGTTCCGGCTGCAGGGGGCCTGGGTCGAAGAGAGCGAGATCGACGCCGTCGTCAAGCACGTCACGGCACAGGCTCGCCCCGAGTATCGCTCTGACGTTCAAGAGGCGATGGACCCGGCGAAGAAGAAGAAAGAAGTCGACGAAGACATCGGCGACGACCTCGAGGTGCTGCTCGCCGCCGCTGAACTCGTCGTCTCTTCGCAGTTCGGCTCGACGTCGATGCTGCAGCGCAAGCTTCGCGTCGGCTTCGCGAAGGCCGGCCGACTCATGGATCTGCTCGAATCGCGCGAGATCGTCGGTCCTTCTGAGGGATCCAAGGCCCGCGACGTGCTCGTCACCGCCGAGCAGCTCCCGGCAGTGATCGCGAAGCTGCGAGGTGATGACGTTCCTGCCTCGGCCCCTGCAGCCTCTGCATCTCAGGCAGCTCCCGCCCCGGTCGAATCGGTCGACTACGGACGCGACCCGATCGAGTCGCAGTTTGACGGGCTTCCAATCGAAGACAATGGCGACGGCGATGAAGACGCCTGGGGCCTGACAGGACGCGACTGATGACAATTCCGCGGCAGCTGCCGAACGCGATCACGATCGCTCGCATACCTCTCGCGGTGGTGTTCTTCGTGCTGTTGCTGCTGGGAGGCACGTACGGGGACGATGACCTCGGCATCCGCTGGATTGCCGGCGCGCTTTTCGTGCTGGCGATCTCCACGGACTGGGTCGATGGCTACCTCGCGCGCAAGTACGACATCGTCAGCGACTTCGGAAAGCTCTGGGACCCGATCGCGGACAAGCTGCTGACGGGTGCCGGTTTCGTGGGCTTGGCGATTCTCGCCGAATGGCCGTGGTGGGTGGTCATCGTCATCCTCATTCGTGAGTGGGGCATCACTGTGCACCGCTTCATCGTGGCCAGCAGCCATATCGTCGCCGCTGCCTGGATGGGCAAGCTCAAGACTGCTTTCCAGGGTGTGGCACTGAGCTGGTGGCTGCTTCCGCTTCATCAGCTCATCGGGATGGACTGGTGGACCGGGATCGGCATCGTCCTCATGTACGCCGCTCTGGTGCTGACCGTCGTAAGTGGCATCGACTATGTGGTCTCTCAGATGCGCGGATCGAGAACGGCTCGGTCATGAACCGGCGTATCGAGGCTGATGCGGCTCGGCTCGTATCGGTGCTCATTGCGAAGGGCTTGACGTTGGGTGTGGCTGAGTCACTCACCGGAGGTGCTCTCTGCGCAGAGCTCGTCTCGGTTCCGGGTGCATCGGCCACGCTTCTCGGCGGGGTCGTCGCCTACGCGACACCGGTCAAGGCGACGGTTCTGGGCGTGGATGAGGCGCTCCTCGACACGCACGGGCCGGTTCACTCCGAAGTCGCAGCGCAGATGGCTACCGGAGTGCGCAAGGCGGTGCAGGTCGCGGGACGCCCGGCCGACGTGGGAATCTCGACCACGGGGATCGCCGGGCCTGATTCGCCAGATGGCCAACCGGTCGGCACGGTGTGGATCGGCGTCGCCGTCGGCGAACGCACTGAATCTCAGGTGTTTCGATTCGATGGTGATCGAAGCGCGGTGCGAGAGCACGCTGTCCGCGCAGCGATCGGCGCTGCGCTCCGGATGCTCGGGGAATAGCTCGCGCGAGCTCGGCGTTGTCATATACGTGTTGCTCAAAGCGAAAGCACAGCGTGTAAAGGTAGCGTTTTCCCCAGCGAGTCGGGTTAGACTGGCGATCCGTTCGGAGGAGACTTCGGTAAGGGGAATGGAGAGGAGGTTCCAATGATTCTTGTACGACAGGAAATCGGCGACGTGCTGAGGGACTTCCGCCTGCAGAAGGGGCGCACTCTTCGACAGGTCGCGAGTAAGGCATCTGTTGCGCTGGGTTATCTCAGCGAGGTAGAGCGTGGCCAGAAAGAGGCCTCCAGCGAGATCCTCGCTTCTGTTGCTGAAGCGCTCGATGTCCCCATCTCCATCATCATGCGCGAAGTCGGCGACAGGATCTCTGTGCTCGAGGGCATTCAGGTCTTCCCCGATGTGGTTCCCGATGACCTCATGGCATCGGTCGAGTCCGAGCTCTCCCTGCACTGATACGGCAACGGGTTCAGCGAGCGGATGCGACGCAGTGAATTTCTTCGTGCTGTCGAAGATGAGTTCGGGCGGCGTTCTGTCACCCTCCTGAACGACCTCGTTCTGAGCGCGGTGGGTAATCGAACTCCCACCGAGGCGCTTGAGGCGGGTGTCCCGCCGCGAGAGATCTGGCTTGCGCTCTGTGCCGAGGCGGACGTTCCTGCGGAGCGCCGGTACGGAGTCGGACGGCTCGAGCCGCGCAAGTAGCGCTTCTTCGCAGCGGATGCTGTGTTCGTAACCGGATGCCGCACCAGCGGCGTGTCGTCGAATATGTGTTCGATGTGCGCGTATCGTTCTGCACAAGTGGTTTCGAGGTCTCGTTGTCCACCGTTCGTGGCATTTCCGTTGCAATGTCGGAGGTCCCTCGTACGGTGATTTCAGGCCAAGAAGCCATACGCCTTGTCGGAGAGCCCGTCCCAACCGGGGCGGCCGCGACAGCCTATAGGCGGCACCACGCGAACACGAGGAGCACACATCATGCCATCAGCAGCAGACCGCGAGAAGTCTCTGGAATCAGCTCTCGCCCAGATCGACCGCCAGTTCGGAAAGGGCTCGGTCATGCGGCTGGGCAGCGACGAGCGCGCACCAGTGGCCGTCATCCCGACCGGATCCATCGCCCTCGACGTGGCGCTCGGTGTCGGTGGCCTCCCGCGTGGCCGCATCGTAGAGATCTATGGCCCGGAATCCTCCGGTAAGACGACGCTGACGCTGCACGCCATCGCCAACGCACAGCGCGCCGGTGGCATCGCCGCCTTCGTCGACGCGGAGCACGCTCTCGACCCCGAGTACGCGAAGAAGCTCGGTGTCGACATCGACGCCCTCCTGGTCTCTCAGCCCGACACAGGTGAGCAGGCCCTCGAGATCGCCGACATGCTCGTTCGCTCCGGGGCCATCGACCTCATCGTCATCGACTCCGTCGCGGCTCTGGTACCTCGCGCTGAGATCGAGGGCGAGATGGGTGACTCGCATGTGGGTCTGCAGGCACGCCTCATGTCTCAGGCGCTCCGCAAGCTCACCGGTGGTCTGAACCAGACCAACACCACCATGATCTTCATCAACCAGCTGCGCGAGAAGATCGGCGTGTTCTTCGGTTCTCCGGAGACCACGGCCGGCGGTAAGGCGTTGAAGTTCTACGCCTCAGTCCGCCTCGACATCCGCCGCATCGAGACGATGAAGGACGGTACTGAGGCCGTCGGCAACCGCACCCGCGTCAAGGTCGTGAAGAACAAGATGGCACCGCCCTTCAAGCAGGCGGAGTTCGACATTCTGTATGGAACGGGCATCTCACGTGAAGGCAGCCTGATCGATTTCGGTGTGGAGCATGGTCTCGTGAAGAAGTCGGGCTCGTGGTACACCTACGAGGGCGATCAGCTCGGTCAGGGCAAGGAGAACGCACGCTCGTTCCTCATCAAGAACGCCGATATCGCGTTGGAGATCGAGACGAAGATCAAGCAGAAGCTCGGCATCGGCGGCGCTGCTGCGCCTGAAGCGGTGCCTGCGGCTGACGAACTCGCGCAGCGCCGTCCGGCCTGATGAGTCCCGCACACGATGACGGGGGCGAGGATCGTCTCGCCCCCGTCATCCCACTCTTCGGCGGCAAGATGACCCGCGCATCAGAGCTGGCACGCGACGAGGCCCCCACCGAGCCTCGATCGACGGCAACGCCGGTGCACTCTTCTGTCCAGGGGCGCCGGCCGCCGCAGAGACCAGAAGAATCCGATCCCGACGACGTCGCACGGCATGCAGAAGGGGCGCTGGTCCGCAAGCTGCGGGCTCGCTCCCTGTCTGTATCCGAGGCGCGACAGGTCCTGCGCGGCCAGGGACTCGATGCCGCCGGCATCGATGATGTGATCGACAGATTCTGCGAGCGGGGCTACCTCGATGACGCGCTGCTCGCCGAGCATCTTGTCATCTCAGGCATCGAGCGCAAAGGCCAGGGCCGTGTGGCTCTCTCTCGCGCGCTCGCACAGCGAGGTGTTCCGCGCGATGTGATCGATGCCGCACTCGGTGATCTTCCCGACGATGACGCAGAGCGCGCACTGGAGTTCGCCAGAACGAAGGCGCGGTCGCTGTCGCGATTGGACTTCGATACCGCGCTGCGCCGGCTGATGGGACAGCTCGCTCGTCGAGGGTATGGGGGATCAGTGGCGATGACAGCGGCACGGACTGCGCTGGCCGAAGCGTCGCTCGGCGGCCCGACCACAGGTGTTCGTTTCGTCGACTCGGACTGACGCTCAGATTCCGCTCGTAGAATAGGGGCACCATGACTACTCCGCGCAGCGAACCGACGATCATCACGGCCTCACCGGCTGCCGTTGATGCCGACGGACACCAGCGAACCTATGAAGTGCGCACTTTCGGGTGTCAGATGAACGTGCACGATTCAGAGCGACTCTCGGGATCGCTCGAGAGCGCCGGGTATCTGCGGGCGGATGCCGGCACAGAAGCCGATGTCGTCATCATCAACACGTGCGCTGTGCGCGACAACGCCGCAGGAAAGCTCTACGGCACGCTCGGTCATCTCGCCTCGGTCAAACGTCGCCGAGAAGGCATGCAGATCGCCGTCGGCGGTTGTCTCGCCCAGATGGACAAAGACGCGGTTCTCGACAAGGCGCCCTGGGTCGATGTGGTCTTCGGCACGCACAACATGGGGTCGCTGCCTGGACTCCTCGAGCGCGCGAAGCACAACGGTGACGCCGAGCTCGAGATTCTCGAGTCTCTCGAGGTGTTCCCTTCGACGCTGCCCACCAAGCGCGACTCGGCGCACAGCGGCTGGGTGTCGATCTCGGTGGGGTGCAACAACACTTGCACGTTCTGCATCGTGCCGAGCCTCCGCGGCAAGGAGAAGGACCGACGCCCAGGAGACATCCTCAATGAGATCCGCCTCCTGGTCGAAGACGGCGCCATCGAAGTCACCCTCCTCGGCCAGAACGTCAACTCCTACGGTGTCGAGTTCGGAGACCGTCAGGCCTTCAGCAAGCTGCTGCGCGCTGCTGGTGAGATCCACGGCCTCGAGCGGATCCGCTTCACGAGCCCGCACCCTGCCGCGTTCACCGACGATGTGATCGATGCCATGGCCGAGACGCCTGCTGTCATGCCGCAGCTGCACATGCCGCTCCAATCGGGGAGCGATCGCATTCTCAAGGCGATGCGCCGTTCGTACCGCAGCTCGAAGTTCCTCGGGATTCTCGATCGAGTGCGCGAGCGCATGCCGTATGCGGCAATCTCCACCGACATCATCGTCGGCTTCCCCGGTGAGACCGAAGAAGACTTCGAAGACACCATGCGCGTGGTCGAGCAGGCTCGCTTCGCGAACGCCTTCACCTTCCAGTACTCGATCCGTGAGGGTACGCCGGCGGCGACTATGGCGGACCAGGTCCCCAAGGCGGTCGTCCAGGAGCGCTACAACCGCTTGATCGCCCTGCAGGAGAAGATCTCCCTCGAAGAGAACGAGAAGCAGGTCGGACGCGAGGTGGACGTGCTCGTCTCGGTGGGCGAAGGCAAGAAAGATGCCGCGACGCACCGTCTGACTGGCCGGGCTGAAGACAACCGTCTCGTCCACTTCGAGGTGACCGAAGGATCAGAGATTCCGCGGCCAGGTGACGTCGTCACAGTCAAGATCACGCATGGTGCGCCCTTCCATCTGCTCGCCGATGACCCGACGGGTGCGCCGCTGCGTATCCGCCGCACTCGTGGCGGCGATGCGTGGGACCGTGCGCAGGCGGAGTCGTGCGGTATTCCGGCATCCACCGGCGAAACCGGCGCTCCACGCGCGGTCTCGCTGGGGCTCCCCACGCTCCGCGTCGGTGTCTGAGCAACCGCGCCTATGGGCGATCGTCGGGGCCACCGGTACAGGCAAGAGTGATCACGCACTCGGTCTCGCTGAAGCGCTGCGCGCTGACGGAAATCCCGCAGAGATCGTCAACGCCGATGCCATGCAGCTCTACCGCGGCATGGATATCGGCACGGCGAAGCTCCCCGTCGCCGAGCGTCGCGGCATCCCGCACCATCTGTTCGATGTGCGAGACGTCACAGAGGAAGCGGCAGTGGCGTGGTATCAGCCGCTTGCTCGCACGGCGATCGCAGACATTCACGCACGTGGCGGCGACGCCATTCTCGTCGGAGGCTCGGGGCTGTACGTCTCAAGCGTGATCTTCGACTTTCGGTTTCCGCCGCGCGATCCCGCGATCAGGGCACGGCTCGAGCGAGAGCTCGAGGAACTCGGCAACAGGGCTCTCTATGAGAAGCTCGTCGCTGCGGACGCGGCGACCGCAGCGAAAGTCGATCCGAAGAATGGTCGCCGAATCGTGCGTGCGCTCGAAGTGCTCGAGCAGGGCGCGCAGACGCACGGCGCCGCACTGCCGGATGCTCCTCAACCGTGGCACGCCGACACCCGCATCATCGGTCTGCACGTCGAGCGGCCAGAGCTTGTTGAGCGGCTTGACCGGCGCGTAGAGGGCATGTGGGAGCAGGGGATGCTTGAGGAGGCATCCGCGCTCCGAGAAGCAGGGATCGAACGAGGTATGACCGCACCGCGAGCGATCGGGTATGCCCAAGCGCTTGCGCAGTTGTCGGGCGAGAAGAGCGAAGCCGAAGCCATCGCTGAGACACAGGCGCTCACGCGTCGGTATGCCAGACGCCAGGTCTCGTGGTTCAAGAGATATCCCGCGATCAGATGGGTCTCGCCGATGTCTGACCCTCGTGACATCCTGGCGGGATGACGACGCATTACTACACGGCTTCGAGCCTTGATGGTTTCATCGCGACGGCACAGCACTCACTCGACTGGCTGCTGAAACAAGACATCGATGAGAACGGGCCCATGGCGTATGACGGGTTCCGCGCGATGTTGGGGGCAATGGCGCTCGGCGCGACGACCTACGAATGGGTTCTCGCTCACGAAGGCTCCTGGCCGTACACGCTGCCGGCGTGGGTGTTCACGCATCGTGCGATCTCCGTGCCCGAAGACGGGTCTGTGCGGCTCACGCAGTCCGATGTGCGCGACGTGCACGCCGAGATGACGGTCGCCGCGGGCGGCAAAGATCTGTGGATCGTGGGCGGGGGAGACCTTGCCGGCCAGTTCGCCGATGCCGGACTCCTCGACGAGGTCTGGGTGCAGTATGCACCGGTCACACTGGGGAGTGGTTCGCCCGTGCTTCCGCGGGGGCTCGACCTGGAACTGATCGATGTCGCGCGCAACAGGGACTTTCTGTGCGGGCGCTATCGCGTGCTGCGCCGAACGCCGAACACGAAGTAGGCCGCCGGTCCGATCCAGTTCACGAGAATCACTGGAATCCAGCGGTGGGCGCGTGCTCTCTAGAATGAAGAAATGGTCGCATTCACCAAAGGGCACGGCACAGGCAACGACTTCGTCATCATTGCCGATCCTGACGGCGAGCTCGAGCTCACTGCGGATCAAGTCGCCGCCCTCTGCGACCGTCATTTCGGCATCGGTGCCGACGGAGTCCTCAGAGTCGTCCGTTCCGCGTCGATCCCCGAGGGCTCTGCCGCCCTCGCGGAAGAGCCTGCGGCCGAGTGGTTCATGGACTACCGGAACGCCGACGGTTCGATCGCCGAGATGTGCGGCAACGGCATCCGCGTCTTCGCGCACTATCTGGTTCGCTCTGGGCTCGCAACGATCGAGCCCGGTTCCACGCTCCCGATCGGCACGCGTGCCGGAGTGCGTGACGTCACAGCGAGTGCGGACGGATACCAGGTCGACCTTGGTCGATGGAAGCTCTCGGACGTTGACCCGCTCGCGAAGGCTCGCGGCCTGGATGTGGCGCGCCCCGGCCTGGGCATCGACGTCGGCAATCCGCACGTCGTGGTCGCACTCGCATCGGATGAAGAGCTCGCAGGTCTCGAGCTCGAGTACATTCCAGAACTCGATCCTGCACTCCCTGAGGGCGCGAACATCGAGTTCGTCGTTCCGGGGGAACCTCTGGTTCGCGAGGGCATCGGTCACGTCACCATGCGCGTGTTCGAGCGCGGAGTGGGGGAGACGCTGAGCTGCGGCACCGGCGTTGCAGCGACCGCACTCGCTGTGCGCTACTGGGCCGGCGAGAGCGCTCCGGACCACTGGCAGGTCGAGGTTCCCGGTGGCATGCTCGGTGTGCGGATGTTCCCAGCCGACGACGGTGAACATGTGGCGCTCTCCGGACCAGCGCAGCTCGTCTACACGGGCACCATCGAGCTGTTCTGACAAGCCAGCCTGCCGCCGCTCGGCCGTCGCAGAGAGATGATTTCGGCCGAATGCGTCGTTTCATGACGGACCGCGAGACAACAGCGCGCCTCATCGTTCACTATGGTGCGTATGAGCAAGCAGATCCGTTTCAACGCCTTCGACATGAACTGCGTCGCCCACCAGTCCTCCGGGATGTGGCGGCATCCACTGGACCAGTCTGCGCGCTACAAGGAGCTCGCGTACTGGACCGAACTCGCGCAGCTCCTCGAGCGCGGGCACTTCGACGGACTGTTCATCGCCGATGTGCTCGGCACGTATGACGTCTACGGCGGCACCAACGAAGCGGCGATCCGTCACGGCGCACAGGTCCCGGTCAACGACCCCGTGCTGCTGGTGAGTGCCATGGCCGCCGTCACCGAGCACCTCGGCTTCGGCGTGACCGCTGGCACCGCGTACGAACACCCCTATCCGTTCGCGCGCCGCATGACGACCCTCGATCACCTGACGAACGGCCGGGTCGGCTGGAACGTCGTCACCGGCTATCTGCCGTCTGCCGCGCGCAACATGGGTCATGACGACCAGCTCGAGCACGATCAGCGCTACGACGTCGCCGACGAGTATCTCGAAGTGACCTACAAGCTCTGGGAAGGCTCCTGGGAGGACGACGCGGTCATCCGCGACCGCGAGAGCGGCGTCTTCACCGATCCGTCGAAGGTGCACGAGATCGGTCATCACGGCGAGCACTTCACTGTTCCGGGCATCCACATCTCGGAGCCTTCTCCGCAGCGCACCCCCGTGATCTTCCAGGCAGGTGCTTCTCCGCGCGGCATCGCGTTCGCCGCGGGTAACGCAGAGGCGATCTTCGTCGCGGCGCCCACGAAGACTGTTCTCGCAGGCACTGTGAAGCGCATCCGTGACGCGCTCGAAGCCGCAGGGCGCGACCGCTACTCCGCGAAGATCTACACGCTGCTGACGATCATCACCGACGAGACGAGCGAGAAGGCCCACGCCAAGCACGAGGACTTCCTCCAGTACGCCAGCGATGAGGGTGCGCTCGTCTTCATGTCGGGGTGGATGGGCATCGACCTCTCACAGTTCGACCTCGACGAGCCGATCGGCAACGTCAAGAGCAACGCGATCCAGTCGACCGTGGCCAACTTCCAGCAGGCGAACGACGACGGCAAGGAGTGGAAGGTTCGCGACATCGCTCGGCTCGGCAACATCGGCGGTCTGGGCCCCCGCGTGGTCGGCTCACCCGAAGAGGTGGCCGACTTCCTGCAGGACTGGGTAGAAGAGACCGATGTCGACGGGTTCAACCTCGCCTATGCGATCACGCCCGGAACCTTTGAGGACATCGTCAAGTTCATCGTGCCTGAACTGCAGCGGCGTGGTGTCTACCAGACCGAGTACACACCCGGAACGCTTCGTCAGAAGCTGCACGGGCGTGGAGACCGGCTGCCTGACGAGCACCGCGGTGCGGGATTCAGCCTGCGAGACTCGTCGCGCGTCTAATCAGTAACTGCAATCGGTTCGGTCGGCGGGTTGCCGTGACGCCTCAGCTTGAGCACACGGTAGCCCTTGCCGGTCGCTGCGCGGTGCACGCTGTAACCGGGCTGGAAGGTCGCTGCCAGCCAGCGCTGGAGCGAGTCTGAGCCGAGATTGCGCTGCACGACGAGCCAGGCGTCGCTGTGCTCATCGAGCCGAGGAATCCAGCGCTCCAGCATCCCGTGGAGAACGTTCTTGCCCACGCGGATGGGCGGATTCGAGCGAATCGTTCGAAAGACGACGTCATCGGGAACATCGTCGGGCAGAACCGCGTTGATGTTAGTGAGACCAAGCGACTCGGCGTTACGACGGACGAGGTCAAGAGCTCGCTCATTGACGTCGACGGCCCAGACGGTCGCGTGCGGTGCGGCGAGGGCCATCGTTATGCTGATCGGGCCCCAGCCGCTTCCGAGGTCGAGAAAGTCTCCTCCCGGAGGCAGCGGAGGCATGTTGGCGAAGAGGACTGCGGTTCCGGCATCGAGACGGTCGGGACTGAAGACGCCACCGGCCGTGGTCACTTCGAGGTCACGGCCTGCGAGGGTGACGTTGATCGCCCGCAGGTTCTGCGCACTTGCCGGGGTCGCAGAGAAATAGTGATCGGACCCCATATGCCGAGCGTACCGGAGCAGCGGGTTAAGGTTAAGACGCCGACTACAGAAGGCAGAGGATGACGAAGACCACAGACGACCAGCACAACGACGAAACGCTCGACCGCGTGCTCGCGAGCGCAGAGAGGCGCACCGAGGCGAACGTCTTCGGCGCCGCCCAGGCGCTGCAGGATGCTTCAACAGCAACCTACGGCGATCGCGATGGCGACCAATGGGATCTTGAAGACCGTCACGCGCTTCGTCGCGTGGGTGGTCTTTCGACCGAGCTCGAAGACGTCACCGAGGTCGAGTACCGTCAGCTGCGACTCGAGAACGTCGTGCTGGTGGGCGTGTACCCGCAGGGCGCCCAGGTCGATGCCGAGAATTCTCTGCGCGAGTTGGCGGCCTTGGCCGAAACCGCCGGTGCCGTCGTACTGGACGGGGTACTCCAGCGGCGCCCGCATCCAGACCCCGCCACCTACCTCGGCCGAGGAAAAGCTCAAGAACTCAAGGACATGGTTGCAGCCATAGGCGCTGACACCGTGATCGCCGACACCGAGCTCGCTCCGAGCCAGCGCCGCGCTCTGGAAGACGTCGTCAAGGTGAAGGTCATCGACCGAACCACCGTCATCCTCGACATCTTCAGCCAGCATGCGAAGAGCCGTGAGGGCAAGGCGCAGGTCGAGCTCGCACAGCTCGAGTACCTGCTCCCGCGTCTGCGCGGTTGGGGCGACTCGATGAGCCGTCAGGCCGGTGGCCAGGTCGGTGCCGGGGGAGCGGGCATGGGTTCACGTGGTCCTGGTGAGACGAAGATCGAGCTCGATCGCCGTCGCATCCGCACCCGTATGGCCCTGCTGCGTCGGCAGATCCGTGATTTCGCGCCTGCTCGCGATGCGAAGCGCGCTGAGCGCAAGCGCAACACGATTCCGTCGGTTGCGATCGCCGGCTACACGAACGCAGGAAAATCGAGTCTGCTCAACGCACTCACGAGCGCTGGCGTGCTGGTCGAGAACGCCCTGTTCGCGACGCTGGATGCCACAGTTCGTCGCTCTGCGACCGACGATGGCCGGGTTTACACGTTCACAGACACGGTCGGATTCGTGCGGAACCTTCCGCATCAGCTCGTCGAGGCATTCCGCTCGACGCTCGAAGAGGTCGCCGACGCGGACATCGTTCTGCACGTCGTCGACGGCGCGCATCCTGATCCCGCGGGGCAGCTGCAGACTGTCCGCGATGTCATGGGCGATGTCGGTGCCCGCGACTTGCCTGAGATCGTCGTGTTCAACAAGGCGGATCTGCTCACGGATGATGAACGGCTCGTGCTTCAGGGCCTCGAGCCGAACGCGCACTTCGTGTCGTCTCGCTCAGGCGAGGGCATCGAACAGCTGCGCGCAGCAATCGATGCGGCGCTGCCGATGCCAGCGGTCGAAGTGCATGCGCTCGTGCCTTACGACAGGGGAGACCTCGTCGCCGCGGTGCATGAGACGGGAATCCTGCTGTCGGCAGAGCACGGCGAGCACGGCACTGAGGTGCACGCGCACGTCTCAGAGCGTCTCGCGGCGGATCTGGCGCCATTCACACACGCGTGACCTGGCCCCGTCACCGCGCCGTGAAGCGGGCCTCAACCGTGGCCGAGATGACGATGTCTTCCGGTTCGTACGCCATTTCTGCCGGGGCATCCGCTGTTGCGGCGAACGCCGCGCCTCGCGCCCTCATCATGGACGGTGCGGGAGCCTGCTCTCGAGAGATGAGTCCGGTGTCGGCGATCTCCACGGGCGTCACCGACTGAAGGCCCAGCGCGGCCGCGTAGGCCTGAGCGCGCTGGACGGCGACACCGACGGCAGCGGAGGCGACTTCGCGTTCGATGTCGGCCCGCGTCTGGGGAGTGAGATGCCAATCCACCCAGCCGATCTCGACGCCATCCCAGGACGAGATCTCCGACACCCACACCGAGAGCTCGGATGCTTCCATGAAAGTGGGGACGAAGTCGACGCTGGCGCGGTAGACGAGCGCGAGCTGCTTTCCGTCGCTGCTCCACGGTCGTTCGGCGCGGACGGCGAGACTCTTGCTGGACCAGTCCGTGACAGATCCAGCATCCTGCCGTACGGTGAGGCTGGCACGCACGGGTTCTGCCAGGGTCAGCGCGCGCTCAACGACGGACGTGCGCACAGGGCCTTCGGCGCGCACGGTGATGTGGATAGTGGCACGCTCGGGCGCAATGCGGGTCTGGTTCTCACCGCGCACTGTGATGGTGACGTCGCTCATGGCTGTGACTCTACGCGAGGAATAGCGTGGGCACCGGTTCCGTTGTATCCTTTGATGCTCGGGTACTTCGGTGCTCGGGTGAGTAATTCCACAGAGTGACAGCGGTCATCTTCGCAAGAAGAACCACGGGGCTGATCGGTTTCGACAGTGCTTGTGAATTCACGTGAAGCGGGCCGAGGATGCAGGGTTATCTCGTGAACGCCCCCTGCAAAAACATAGTTGCCGAAACAAAGCGCAACGACTTCGCCCTCGCTGCATAAGCGAGCCCGATAGTCCGTCAGACCGTATGTGATTCCGATACGGACCCTGGCGTCATTTAGGAATCTTGCTGTGTGACGGCGTCTGGACGTCACGCGGGACTCTTCCCAGGCTGGGCTTGTCGACTTAGGTGTCTGTGACAAAGGTCGGAGCCGAGCAGAACGTCTGCACAGACTGCGCCCGGAGAAGCCGTGGATACTCAGCGTTGGACGGGGGTTCGATTCCCCCCAGCTCCACAACCGCTGTCACTGAGGAAGCCCCCCTATCCCTTGGAAACACGGGGATCGGGGGGCTTCTTTGCGTTCGGCTCCAAGTCGTCAGTCCGGATTTGCCCACAATTTGCCCACATCCGTCGCGGAATAGGATGGCGTCAGCGCCACAATCGCTCGACATCAGCGGAGAGGCCGCCGTCGTTCATTCGGGCCGCGACGTCGGCCAGGTCATCATCGAAGAGGTCGGCATAGGTGTCTAGCGTCATTGCGGCGGACTTGTGGCCGAGCATGCGCTGCACGGCTTTCACGTTTGCGCCTGAGGAGATTGCGAGACTCGCGGCTGTGTGCCGAAGGTCGTGGGGGGTCAGTCGCTCGATGTGCGCTGCGCGAAGTGCATTACTGAACCAGGATGTGGTTCCGACGCTTGTCTTCGCTCGGCGAAGGTAGTTGCCGTCGGGATCGGTGAACACCAGATCATCATCATGTTTGCCGCCGCACAGACGTTTCAGCGGAGCCTCGAGGAACTCTGGGAAAGGGACGATTCGGCGCTCCCAGTTCTTCGGAGCACCGACCACGATTTTCCCGTCGACCTCGACGGCCCCACGATTCACCTGGATGCGGTCTCTCTCGAAGTTGATGTCACGAGCATGCATGCCAATCGCCTCACTCCAGCGAAGTCCGCAGTACGCGAGAACGAGGATCAGGGTGCGATGAGTGTCGGTTGTGGCGGCCTCCGCGAGACGAACGACCTCGCCGTGCGTCAGGTAGCGTCGTGGCTTATCGGAGATCTTCTGTGGCAGGTTCTGTGCACCGCGAGCCACGTTTCGGGGGAGGCGGCCGTCGCGCACGGCGGTGTCCAGGATCCCGGCCAGGACTCCGAGCGCGCGATAGACAACGGTCGCAGATCGCGGCTTCATGCGTTCGCCTTTACTCTGAGTACGCACAGTCACCGCCGTGCCCTCCGAAAGTTCTCGAATCCACTGCTCGACCTGTGAGGCGCGTATCTCACCGATCCGGGTTAGGCCCCATCGCGGATACACGTAAACCCGCCACGATGTCTCCAGCGAACTGTACGACGAAGCCTTTAGTGAGTGTCGCTTGTTGCGCAGCCATTCGACGCCGAGTTCGCCGACGGTGGCACGCGCGGCGCTAGGGTCCGTGTACGTGCCTTCGGCGCGTGCGACTTCGGTGTGAGCGAGGAAAATCTCAGCATCGCGCTTCGTCTTGAATCCGCGCTTCTCGATTTGCTTGCGTGATGCGTCATCACGCCATCGGACGCGGTAGCGGCGGCCGCCGGCAGATTGATAGACAGCAATACTTCCCATGACAACCTCGGTCTGCTTCGGTCTGGGGATTCGAGGGCGAGGACGCCCGCCATATATTCGCCCGGAGTCGGCGTTACCCATCGGCCTGGCGGCCGACGGCGTACGTCATACCTTCCAAGCGTCCTGCGTCGCGGGCCTTCTTGATCCAGTCGGAGGCGGTGCGGTGTGGGATGTCGAGTTCAACCTGCACGGCTCGCACGGGCGGGGCGCCGGCGAGCGCGGCGGCGCCGTAGATGATCTCGACGACCTCCATGCGCTCATCCTTCATGCCGCGTTTCACAGCAGCGGTTGCCATCCATGGCGGGATGATCCGACCTTCGGTGGAAGTGAGATCCGCGATCGTGGTCCAGTTCGAGTCCTGTTCATCCCCGAGACGCACCGCGATGCAGTGCGGTACGGCGGCCTGCACGATGGCGGCTGATGCCGTGCGGCGTAGCGCTTGGTGGTCGAAGTTCGGTCGGGTGGCCCGGTTGAGGATCGTGGTGACGATGTAGTGACCCTCGTCGGTGCTGTAGTGGGCCTCGATCGTCGTCTCGACTCCGGCGTCGTCATCGAGGACCGAGGCGACGAACTCGGGAGCAATGCGCAGCGCGGACCCAACCGGCTCCGTAGCGGATTGCCATGACATTGCGGTGCCGTCAGGATTCTTCACGTCGACCTTCACCCCGCTAGTTTGCCTTATCGTGCCAGAGATTCGCAGAACCATCTTGACTAAGTGTATGGCTAAGTCGTCTACTTGTGTCAATAGGCAATCTCAATACGCAAGAAGGGTGAAGACGATGTCAACGGTGACCACCATGAAGTCGCCCGACTTAGGGCACGAATTCGTGAAGCCGCAAGAGGTGGCCAGACTCATCCCGGGTCTCACGGTCAAGAAGCTCGCTGAATGGCGGTACGAGCGGCGCGGCCCGGACTACTACAAGTTCGGCCGGGTGATTCTCTATGACGTGGAAGAGCTCAAGTCGTGGATCGACGCGTCAGCGATGTCGTCCGGTGACGGCCATGCTCGCTGAACTTGCCATGCCGTCTAACGCGGCTGGCACTGGAGGTATGAAGATCATCTCGGTCGTGAACCAGAAGGGCGGAATGGGCAAGACGACGGTCACGATGCAACTCGCCGCAGCGCTGTCGCGCCGACATCGCGTGCTGGTGGTGGATGTCGATCCGCAGCAGTCCACCGTGTGGTGGGCAGAGAATGCAGAGCGGCGCCTGCCGTTCGACTTCGCCGGCAGCCAGCATCCGTCTGTCTTGTCCCGGCTGTCGCACCTGGACCGCGAGTACGACTTTGTGATCGTGGATACGCCGGGGAGTTTGGAGGACCCTCGCACGCTGGAAGTCGTCGTCGATGCGTCGGACTTCGTTATCGTCCCGCTCGCCCCTGAGCCGCTCGCCGTCGAGCCGACGATGCGGACGATTCAGCGGTTCGTCGAACCGTGCGGAGTCCGCTTCGCGGTCTTGCTCAACCGGATCGATCCGCGAATCCATGGACAGCTGGAGACGTGGAAGGAGCTCCTCGACGTCACCCTCGGGGTGCCGCGCTTCGACGCGTGTCTGCGCCAGTACAAGGCGCAGTCGGATGCTCCGGTGCTGGGGAGCCTGGTCACGACTGTCCGCGACAACCGAACCACGCAAGGCGCGATCTGGGACGTCACCCGTCTCGGGCTTGAGGTGACCGAGCAACTGAGCCCGCAGTTGCAGGGAGCGTGGTGAGCCATGGGTCAGGTCAACCTGAGTGAGCGTCTCAGCGAGACGCGTGTGCGGCTCGAGCGTCAGCGAAACCGAGCGCCGGAACCGGTGCCCAAGTTCCTGCGCCTCACACGGAAAGAGACGCGTGTCCGCGAGGATCAGTATGCGGAGCTCACGGAGCTGGCGCGCTCGCTCATGCGAGACCGGATCTCAACGCGAGAGCGCATCACCGAGAACATGCTCATCCGCGTCGCCATCGATCTCCTCTTCACGCACCGGGAACAGCTCCGCGGCTCGGACGAGGACGAACTTCGCCGTTCAGTGACTTCCGGACTTCCAGACTTCCGAAGTTCGCCAGCTACAGACACGGAAAGTCCGGACGTCTCGGAGTCCCGGGCTCCAGAAGCTCGAAACTTCCGAAGTAACAGAGTCGCGAAGTCGGGAAGTCTCGGAGAGCGGCACTTCGGAAGTTCCGCGAACTCCGTGCCAGGCCGCGAGAGTCCATCATGACGCACGTGACGGTGTATTCGACCGGACCCTCATGCCAGCGCTGCCGACTCACTTGCCAGCGGCTCGACACGTTGGGTATTCGATACGACCTTGTCGACATCCACGCTGAACACAACGCCGAGATCCGTGCGTTCCTCATCGACGAACTCGGCTACCGCGAGGCGCCGGTGGTCGAAGCCGGGAAAGCGCGCTGGTCGGGCTTCCGCCCCGACCTCATTGATGAGCTAGCTTCTGGTCTCGAAATCGGTTGAGACGGACAGGATGCCAATGTTGAGCAGCACCGCCGGCTGCAAGAGGGTAGTGGACGGCAAACTGGTCCGTTCCGCGCTTTCGCGGCATATCCTCCCTCGCTGGCGCTCAGTCCGGTATTCCACGACACGGCACTACCCAGCCCACCGCCCACTAAGAATCGGCAGCTATCCTGACGGCGCCAGAATGCGCGGTTAGATCACCGGGAGATCGAAGGCCCAGACTCCGCGGGGGTGACAGTGGGGGCAGCGGCATCGACGACCTCTGGGCGCAATTGCAGGCGCTTGAGCCCAGCGAGATCTGTTGCCAACTTCTGCTGCTGGATCCTCACGACCTCGGAACCGGGCGGAACGGGCAGCTCCGGCACGACGCGTCGGATCGCCATCTCATGCAAGTCGATGAGGGAAGCAATAGCCGGGGCGGGCACGGTTCGCAGGGACCGTGCGTACTCGGTCATGTGGCGAAGTTCGCTCAACCACTGCGTCGCATCGAGAGCGCTCATCGCCTCTGATCGTGAAGTGCTCAGCGCGACGGATGCTCCGCTCAGCGTCCCAGATTCTGACCGTTCGGCATCGAAAACGCTCACGCCGTGCTGATTGAGCACGGACACCCGCGCGACCAACGGGCTGTCAGCGGCAGCCACGATCAGTGCGCTCACGTTCCGCATACTCTGCTCGTTCTCTGCAGGGGTGACGAACTCTGCTGTCTGCCCTTCCCTCATGTGGCGTAGGCCAAGCGACGTGGCCGCGAGGAGGCTTTGGTCGTCGCGCGCAGCGACCGTGACGACGTGCACGGCATAGCCGGAATCGGCAAACCGTCGAGCCACACCCAGCGCCGTATCCGGAGTCCGGAACTCGCCCTCAAGAAGCAACGAGTACCCGTTCTCGCGCGCATGCCTGATACTGGCCTGCAACCAGGACGCCGCGAGCTGCGACAACTCCTCCCGACCCGCAGGGGACTGCCGGAACTGCGTGTCCAAGTACCTCGGGTGGAAGGCCTGCAGATCCTCGATCGAGACCGGGACGAGATCCCCACCATGCTCACGACGTAGCCGTGTGATCACACGCCCCGTGCCGGCGCCCGGTGCACCGGCCAGAACCACGAACGCTGGAGTCTCGCTGGGGCTTGCGTCATCGAACAACGAGTGCAGGATGACATCCTGTACTCGTCCGGCATCCGCTGATTCAGCCACGCGACCGCTCCGGGGTCGCTCGAGTCGGTGCTCGCACGGCTTCGAGACGCGAAGCGATCCCGTCGCGGTCAAACCCGTCCGTGCTGTGCATGTCCGACCGCAACTGCTGAACCCGGGCAACGACGGTGTCTCCAGGGCTATCGGCAGCCGCCATCACGGCGGCGACGGCTGAACGGAACTCATCGCGCAAGGCGTCGTAAAACGCCGCATCGTTTACTCGCCATGGCGAGGGGCGCTGTGACATCTCGACTCCTTGAGGCGAGCCTACCAACCGGGAGCACGCTCGTCCTGGGGCATGTGTGACGACCGATACTGGAGTCGCTGGTACCGTCACCTCTGTCGACTTCTGTGATACAGGCAGCCCCTGGCAACGCGTAAGCAACGAGAATACGAATGCTCTCCTGCGCCGGTACTTCCCGAAAGACACGGATCTCTCCCGCCACACGCCCGCCGAATGCAGCGCGTCGTCGAGAACCTCAACCAACGTCCACGCAAGACGCGTGACTGGGACACTCCAGCCGAACGCCTCCATGCTTCACTGAATGAAACTCGAGCGGTTCTGTGATTGGTGATGTCGGGCAGCCAGAATTCGAGACTCAGCGCAACTCGGACGAGAATGACGCCGCGTTGGTGGTGTAGTTCTTGGAGATCGGCCGTCTGCTCCGTCGATTGTGGATGCGAGAGCAGGATGCGCCAAGCACGTTCACTATTTACAAGCTTGACTCGGGAACTGGAGACATTCGTCCCCACAGACACATACCGCAACGCAAGTGCGCGCTGACCGATCACAGATTCGTGCTGCTCCTAGGGGAACCCGTCGAAAATCGACAATCGCGACAATGCTGTCCTTGAAGCCCTCAGATCGTGTTCACCGCACGAGGATCGACAGAGACGATTCAGGTGACGTCCCCTGGAGTGGTGGAGATTCCGACGAGGTGGTTCGCGTCGTAGACGTGGGTGAGCCATCGTGCGATGGTCAGTGAGAACTGTCTAGGAATCTCAACGTAAGGACACAAAGCACGATGGCTCTTGACCAGTCTGCCCTCCTCGAGCTGCTCGGGGAACTGAAACTCACCGATGTCACCGACCGGATCCGTGTCGCGACGGAAACGCTCTATCAGGAGCTGATCGATGCGGAGGCTGCCGCGTTCATCGGCGCTGCCCCGTTCGAGCGCTCCCCGGACCGGGTGGCGCAACGTAACGGCAGTCGATCTCGGACTCTGACCACGACGGCCGGGGACCTCGAGCTGCGGCTGCCGAAGCTGCGGCAGGGGTCGTTCTTCCCGTCGCTGTTGGAGCGGCGCCGTCGGGTCGATCAGGCGTTGTTCGCGGTGGTGATGGAGGCATATGTCCACGGCGTCTCAACGAGGAAAGTGGATGATCTGGTGAAGGCGCTCGGCGCGGACACCGGCATCTCGAAGTCCGAAGTCTCCCGGATCTGCGCGAACCTGGACGAGGACGTTGCCGCGTTCCGCGACCGGCCCCTCGCGGACACGACGTATCCGTACGTGTTCCTCGACGCGACCTACTGCAAAGCCAGAGTCGGCCGGCGCGTCGTCTCCCAAGCGGTCATCGTCGCGATCGGGGTCGCCGCCGACGGACGCCGCGAGGTCCTCGGGTTCGAGGTCGGGGAGACCGAATCTCAGCCGTTCTGGACCAGCTTCCTCCGCTCGCTCAAGGCCCGCGGACTCGGCGGGGTGAAGCTCGTCATCAGCGATGCGCACACCGGCCTGATCTCCGCGATCGAGACCGTGTTCGCCGGCGCCAGCTGGCAAAGATGCAGGGTCCATTTCATGCGCAACGTCCTCTCGAACGTTCCGAAAGCGTCGGGACCGATGGTCGCTTCCATCATCCGCACGATCTTCGCTCAACCCGATACCGAGCATGTGTTCGCGCAGTTCCACGAGGTCGTGCGGATGCTGACCCGGTCGCATCCGAAGATCGCCGACATGCTGGAGGACGCGAAGAACGACATCCTCGCGTTCTGCGGCTTCCCGCAGCAGCACTGGCGACAGATCTGGTCCACCAACCCGCTCGAGCGGGTCAACAAGGAGATCAAACGCCGCACCGACGTCGTCGGCACCTTCCCCAACCCCGCCGCGCTCCTGCGCCTGGCAGGGCACGTCCTGATCGAGCAGCACGACGAATGGGACGGCGCAGACCGCCGTTACTTCTCCGAGCACTCCATGAAGCTCCTCACCGCGAACGACGAGGAGGTGGCCATCCCCGAACTCAACGCGGCATAATCAACACAACTGATCCCGCACAGTGTCGAGATTCTCCACCACACAGCGGGACGTCACCACGATTCACACGGTCACTGGCTCTTGACGGATCGCCTTGATACCCGGTTGGGATATCCTGTGTATAACGCGTTGGGCTAAGTGCCGTGATCCGGAAGGAGCGCTATGCGGACGTGGATGCTGAAGATCGCGGCGGCTGCGCTGCTGGTGCTTGCTTCGGTTATAGGTGCCTTCGCTCTGCCGCACGCGGGTTCAGCCCCCGGCGCAGAGAGTGCCATCACGAGCACACTGGCAATGAGTCCACCCTCTCTTAGCGCAGATACCGCGGATGCGGCGTACGGTTCCACAAAGATGATCGTCGGTCAGGCATTTGAGGGCTCTGCGACTATCATTGCATCACCGGCTTTGATCACGGCTGGCGTGTGTGCGGCGTTGATCGGGTGCTGCATTCTGGGATTGATTCTCCTCCGCCGCTATCTTCAGGGCAGGCAGAGATCTTCATGGGTCGCGACGTTGCGTCGTATGTCTCCCATCGCACCTGCTCCCATGCCGCTGGCTTGGCCGATCCGCCCGTCACTGGTTCTTCTCTCCATCAGCCGAGTCTGATTCCTGAGCTGACGCGCCTCCACGTCTGCTCGATCGAGCGATGTGCATATCTAGCGCGTTCTCGTACTGGGCTGCATAGCGCAGCTCTTTGGTGACGGCAACGCCGTGCACCGGACCTTCGAGCAACCAAGAATCATCGTTCACGCTGGAGAGACATTGAGAATCGTTCCCGTTTCTATCGCAACGCTTGTCGCGGCCACGTTGTTGCTGTCGGGCTGTACCGCCGACCCACTTTCCGAACAGTACGCGGAGATCGGCGACCCAGGCTATGCGTCCGCGGACGGCACCATCTCCGAATTCGCCCCGGACGAACGCGGCGAGGCCATCGTGTTCGATGGCACCACGGATGAGGGTAACCCGCTGTCCAGCAGTGATTATGCCGGTGAGGTCCTGGTGGTCAACTTTTGGTACGCAGCGTGCGCGCCCTGCCGAGTTGAAGCTCCAGACCTTGCTGCCCTTTCGGCCAAATATCAGGACGTCGGTGCCAGATTCTTAGGTGTCAACGTCTACGACCAAGCAGAGACATCACTCGCGTTCGCGAGAAGTTTCGACATCGAGTATCCCTCGATCATCGATGCCAACTCGGGGGCTGTCCGGCTCGCGTTCGCAGGTCACGCTCCGCCCAGTGCGGTGCCGACGACATTGGTGCTCGACAAGCAGGGCCGCGTGGCGGCGCGATTCATCGGCCTTATCGACGAACCTTCGATACTTGACACCATGATCAGCGACCTCATCGCAGAGGAATCTTAATGGGTACGATCGACCAGATCGTGGTGTCAGGGAGTCTGCTGATCGCCATTCCCTTGGCACTTCTCGCCGGGCTCGTGTCTTTTGCCTCCCCGTGCGTATTGCCTCTGATCCCCGGTTATCTCGGCTACGTCGGCGGACTCAGCGACAACGGCAGCCGCGCAGACCGCCGAAGGATGCTGCTGGGCGTGCTCCTTTTCATCCTCGGTTTCAGCGCGATCTTCGTGACGCTGGGAATCCTCTTCGGGACAGCGGGATTGTTGTTGGTGCCGTGGATGGATTTGATCACGCGCATCGCCGGCGTCATCATCATCCTGATGGGCCTTGTCTTCATCGGAATGTTCACGTCGATGCAGCGCATGATCAAGCCCCGCTGGAAGGTAGCGACCGGTCTAGCAGGTGCCCCCTTCTTGGGTATTGTCTTCGGCCTGGGTTGGGCTCCATGTATCGGTCCGACCCTGGCGGCTGTTCTCGCACTCAGCTTGAACGGTGGCTCTCCCGCCCGCGGTGCGCTGCTCGGCGCCATCTACTGCCTCGGCCTCGGCATACCATTCCTCCTAGTCGCCTTGGGGCTGAACTGGGTGACCGGATCAGTGAGTTGGCTCAAACGCCACATACGCACCATCAACATCATCGGTGGTGCGCTGCTGATCCTCGTCGGCATTGTCATGGTCTCCGGGCTATGGACTGCGTTGATGTCAAGCCTGGGAGGGGTGATCAGCGGTTTTGTCCCGGCCATCTGACCACATCGACGCCCCGCCGCTCGCTCCCAACGGCGAGGAGATATCCCAACCGGCACTCGGTGTGAGCGGGTACCTACGGTTCTTCTGGCGTCAACTGACCAGTATGCGGACGGCGCTGCTGTTGCTGTTGCTGCTGGCTCTCGCTGCTGTCCCCGGCTCATTGGTGCCACAGCGAAGTTCGAATCCCAACGGAGTCATCCAGTACTTCAAGGACAATCCTGATCTCGCTCCGATCCTCGACGCCCTACAGCTGTTCGATGTCTTCACCTCGATGTGGTTCTCCAGCATCTACTTGCTGCTGTTCCTGTCCCTGATCGGGTGCGTGATCCCGCGCACCGCACATCACCTCAGAGCACTGCGCACACCCCCGCCGAAGACACCCGCGCGGCTGGAACGTCTGCCCGGATTCAGCACAGTGGAAACGACGGACACGGATGCAGCCGTCGCTATCGAGTCCGCGCGCACCCTATTGCGCAAGAGTGGGTACCGCGTCCGCGTGTTCGACGGAGCGAACCTTTCCGTATCGGCCGAACGAGGCTACCTGCGAGAAACCGGCAACCTCGTATTCCACACCGCATTGATCGGCGTGCTCTTCGCAGTGGGAATCGGTGGAGGTTTCACATATACAGGTCAGCGAGTCATCGTCGAAGGACAACCTTTCGTGAATGTTCTGAGCGACTATTCAAGCTTCACTCCTGGGCGATTCTTCGATGAGAGCATGCTGCCACCCTTCCGGATGGTGCTGGATGATTTCTCCGTCGAGTATGAGCAGGAAAACGTCAACGCGTTAGGGTTCCCCATCGATTACACCGCCGATGTTTCCGTCTCCATCCCAGGAGAACCGGTCTCCCGCGGCACCGTCAAAGTCAATCAGCCACTGCCTCTTCTCGGCTCAGACGTCTTCTTGCTCGGAAACGGCTACGCACCGCGGATCACGGTGACGGACGGTGAAGGGAATGTGGCCTTCACCGACATCGTTCCCTTCCTGCCCCAGGATGCGAATCTCACATCAATGGGGTTCATCAAAGTGCCCGACGCACTGCCGGAACAGATCGGCATGATCGGGTTCTTCTATCCCACCACCGGCGAACTCTCCACCGGTGCACTGACCTCGATCCACGCCGACCTTCTCAACCCACTGTTAACCCTCAACGTCTACACAGGCGACCTGGGCATCGACGACGGCATCCCCCGCAACGTTTATCAGCTCGACGTCGACGGCATGACCCAGGTTGCTGGAGGGAACACCGGTATCGAGGCGATCAAGCTCCGTCCCGGTGAGTCAGCGCCGCTCCCGAACGGACTGGGAACGGTCACCTTCGAAAACGCCAACCCCGACGCAGCACCATCAACCAACTACATGGACAGCGTCCTACGGTTCGCCACTTTCGACATCACCTACGACCCATCGCGAGGGTGGGTCCTCGCATTCGCTCTGCTATCCGTCAGCGGGCTCCTGACCGCCTTGTTCATCCCTCGCCGCCGGGTATGGGTGAAGGCTATCGAGACGTCGGGTACCGTGCGGCTGGAGTACGCCGGTCTTGCACGCGGGTATGACCCGGGCCTCGAACCTGCCGTCAACGACCTCGCGAAACGACACCGCCAACAGCTCAACATCAAGGACACCCCATGACCCTCATACTCGACGAATATTCACTCCTCACGGTGTACACCGCGATGGGCATCTACACGCTCGCGTTCGTGATGTTCGCGATTGACATGGCGAAGCGATCCACCAGCAAACCGGTACCAGTCAGCGTAGGCTCGCATCGTCGGCAGAGCGACGCTCAAGGAGCCGTCGCCACCCTCCAAAAAACCGAGCCTCCACGACAACAACCGTCACGCTACAAGTTCGAGCGGATCGCCTTCGCGCTTGTCGTGCTCGGTTGGATGTTCCACGCCGCGGGAGTTGCACTGCGCGGGATGGCACAGGGCTTCGTGCCCTGGGCGAACATGTACGAATTCGCGCTGATCTCGTCCGCCCTTATCATCGGCGTCTTCATCGTCATACAGTGGTGGCAGAACCTGAAGTTCCTGGGGGTATACATCACCGGGTTCACCCTGATCACATTGGGTGTCGGTACCGTTAACTTCTACGTTCCAGTGAAGCCGTTACCGCCCGCACTGGACTCCTATTGGCTCATCATCCACGTCATCGTCGCGTCCCTGGGAACCGCGCTTTTCGCCATCGGCGCCGGTCTCGCAATTATCCAGCTGCTGCAAACCAGACGCGAAGCAGGTAAGAAGTCGCTTGCGCTGTTGAAGACACTGCCCGACGCCATGAAACTGGAGAATCTCACCTACTTCACAACCGTGATCGGTTTCGTCTTCTGGACGTTTACTCTCATTGCCGGATCCATCTGGGCGGAGCGATCCTGGGGTCGATATTGGGGATGGGACACGAAAGAAGTTTGGACATTCATCATCTGGGTCATCTACGCCGGATACATCCATGCACGAGCCACCCGAGGATGGCGCGGAACACGTTCCGCGTGGTTGGCAATCATCGGGTTCCTCGCCGTCATCTTCAACTACGCCATCGTGAACGTCTTCATCCCCGGTCTGCACTCGTACTCAGGGCTCTGAAGATCTCGCGACAGCTCCCTTTCCCAGAACGACCGTGAGGGTGGCCAGGTGACAAACATCATCCGATTCGAGAAAGATGGACCCATGAACGACTCGGGCAGAGAGGACACGCATCTCACGGGAACTCGGCCCCCGAGCTCGGTGCGCACACCCTGCGAGCGAAGGAGACTGTGTGTTGGCTGACGTGCTACTTCCCTCCTTCCCAGACTGGTTCCGTTTCGACCCCACAGGCGCCTCTCCCATCGTCGCGGTGGCGGCATTGCTCCTATGCGGGTGGTATGTGTACGGTGCGATCTGGATGTGGACGCACGGCAGAAGGTGGGCCCTACCGAGGACGATCGCGTTCATCCTCGGCTGTGCGCTGATGTTCGTGATCGCGACGTTCGGCGTGAACCGTTACGCGAGCGTCTCGCTCACCGCGTTGATGTTCCAGCAGATCACGGCGATGACCGTCATCCCACCACTGCTCATCGCTGGTTCCCCCGGTCGTCTCCTGCTTCGCAGTACCCCGCACCATGGAGCAGGACGGCTCGTCCTGCGGGCGGCTCACGCCGGCCTCCGATCGCGGTGGGCGCGTGCGCTGCTGCATCCCCTCATGCCCATCGCGATCGCGCTCGCGATGTTCCCCGCCCTCTACCTGACGGATCTCATCAGCTTGGTGATGGCGACTCGGGTCGGAGCAGACCTCCTCCTCGCCTTCTTTTTGGTTGCGGGCATCGTCGCAGCAGTGCCGCTGTGGTCCTCGGACCCGCTTCCGCGGGCACCCTCGTTTCCGGCGCGACTGGTCGACATCTTCGTGGAGATACAGATTCACGCCGTTCTCGGGCTCGTCCTGATCCGAGCGGGCACCCCGCTGTTCGCCGCATACGCAACCCCGCAGCAAGGGTCGGATCCAGGTTACGACCAAGCCATTGCCGGGATGCTGTTGTGGACCTACGCCGAACTACCACTGCTCATCGTGCTCATCGTCTGCCTCTCCCGCTGGCATTCACGCGATCGGCGCCGCGCCCGCGTGAACGAGTCCCATGACGACGCCGAGCTGGTGGCGTACAACGCCTACCTCGAACAGATCGATCAGAAGAATCGGCCCCGATGACGCGAGGTCAGACCGTATGATGCGACTGCCAAAGCATTGGCGTCAATCTCGGGCACGTCGTTTTCGGATCTGGCTCACGCTGAGCGAAATTGACACGATTCCCACGCCCACAATGACCGCTCCGATGATGATGGGGATCACGATGCCTGCGGATTCTTCTCCCTGATCTGGGAGTGCCGAAGGCGAGGCTTCGGGGCTTGCTGTGACATCTGTGTCTGTCGTCGGATCGGGAGCCGATGCTCCGGGTTGTGCGCGGCTGTCCGCGTTCCCACACGCCGGTAGATCCCAGCCGAGAGCCGGCTCAACCTCGTCCAACGGTGCGTACGTGAACTCGTATCCCTCGGATATGGGATGCCCATCACTGGACACCGCGTTCCATACCACGGAGTAGACGCCCGGTTCGCCGAGCTTCACCGCGGTAGAGAGGACGTTGCGGTCGATCGTGGAGCAAGTGGACTCGTAGAACAGCCCATCGGGCCCCTGAATTTGCGCGAAGCTTGCCTGGCTGAAATCGACAAGCTCACCGCTGAAGGTGAGGACGACTTCGTTGAGCTGTGTGACGGTGTCATCGGCTTCTGGTGAGGCGTCCTGAAGGGTGTCATGTGCGACGGCTGCCGTGGCGGGGCCGCTGATGGCCGCCAGCGCAGCTAGGGCAATGATGGCACCAGCGAACCAGGGGGCTTTTCGTGCAGTCACGCGTGAATGTCCTTTCGTGAGACTTGTGAGATTTGTGAGACCAGGGTGTTGTCGTGCGGATTACTCCGCTTCCAGCGGATGACCACTATGACGGTCATTGCCGCAAGCGTTCCTCCGATGGACAGGGCAATGGTTCCGCCAACGGCCTGGTCCTGTAGCGGGGTGAGTCCCCAGGTGCGGCCCATCGCGCCAAACCACTCCGACACCATGAGGTCGGATCGGGCGATGATGTTGATGGCGAACAGCGCCGACACCAGGGTCAACGCGATGAGCGTGCTGAGCAGCCATGGACGCGAGAGATGAGGTTTTGACTGATCTGGGCGGAAAAACGCGGCGACAAGCAAGCACCCCGTCAAGAGCAGATGAGTGAGCAGCCATTGGTAGCCGAGTTGGTCGTACAGCGACCACCGCAACAGATCGGTTTGATGGACCAACCACAACGAGCCAGCGAACAACGTCGCGGCGCAGACAGGGTGTATCGCCACTCGCACGAGCGTGCTATCGGTCGCTTTCAAAACCCACTCCCGGATGCCTCGGGTTTCATCCTCACGCGGACGGATGGTCGCGATCGCCAGAGTGAGAGGGGCAGCGGATACGAAGAGAAGAGGTACGACAAGGCTCAACAAGACAAGCGCCAAAAGGCGCATGCTGATCAGATATGTTCCGTATACGGCGATCGGGCCGCTGGTCGTCCACAACAGCAATCCCATGGCACTGATCCAGTACACCGTGCGTCGCACGGGCCAACGTTGCTGTTCTCGTCGGAGACGTTGGACGCCCGCGATGTAGAAGAACACTCCAAACGCGGCTGCAAACACCCACAGAAGATCGGGGCTCCATGCGGTGAACCAGCGCTCTATGGTGAGCTCCGGCGGCACAGGCGCTTCAGTGAGGATCTCCGCGGCCGTCGTTTTTGCTAGGGGCGCCGTTTCGGACGGCGCCGCCGTCCGCGCAAGCGCGGCCGCCGCTCCACTCGCGATGCCCAAGAAGGCCAGTTCGATACACACGAACACCCAGAACATGCCTCGTCCGGAGCCAGCTTTCGCGATGAGGCGACCACGGTAGAGGGCCCCGAGGATCCCTACGGCCAGCAGAGCGACGATCTTGGTGAGCAGGATCAGACCATACGGAGTTGCCAGGTCTTCCCATCGTCCGAGTGCAGTGAGCGCACGTGCGTATCCCGAGACGGCGACGATGATGAAAGCGACCAGCGCGAGCGTCGAGTATCTGCGGAGGAGGTCCTCGAGTGCCGATTGCGGGACGACGGGGCGAACGACGACAAGAAGCGTCAAACCGCCAAGCCAAACTGCAGCTGAGACGACGTGCAGGACGAGAGACATGACGGCTGCGTCGTGATTGGCGAGCTCGCCTGAGTGTCCTTGCGTTGCCATCGGCACCAGGCTGATAAGTGCCAGCAGTCCGGTGATGAGCACGGCGCCGTATCCGCGCACGGCAAATGTGAGCACGGTGACGGAGGATGCAAGGACGGTGGTGATGAGCCATGCTCGCCCAAGCTCGGTGTCAAGAAGGAACCGTCCCAGTTGCGCGCCGAACTCTGATCCGAGGCTGACTTCCGGGTTGAATGATGACAGGAACGTGAGGAATGCGACCGTTCCGCTTGCCACGGTGAGCACCGCAGCACCAGTGGAAGCGACATCGAGCGCGATATTGAAGGGCTTCGTACCGGCTGGGAGTCCGAACAGTGCGAGTACGAGCGCTCCGGCCATTACCGCGCCAGAAAGGTTCACGAACAACTCGGCAAACGGAAGGCCCCAGCGCACCAGAGCACCCGGATCATTGGTGAAGCGCGGGTCCGCGCCGCCGCCGATCATCAGTGCGATGGCGCCCGCGATGATTGCGGCGAGGATCAGGATCGTCGGCCCGGTTACCCGGAGGAAAGTCGGGCTCACGGTGTGCTTCCCTCGCCCTGCGCATCGTCTTCCTGAGTGGCCGGCGCTGTGCACTCGCTAGTCTTCGACAGTTGTTGGGCCGCTCCGGCCAGCGATTGAAGAACACTGTCCGCAGACAGGATCGTCGTGTCCACGTAGACCTGCACAGCAGGCTCCCGTCCGTACGTTGTCAAGCGCAGCTTGGGTGTCTCGGATTCGTCGACAATCCAATCCACGCCGCTCAGAGTGACACACTGCTGCGTTGTGGGGGCAGGTGGCTCCAGGCCGCAGGTGACGAGTATGCTGCTCGGCGTTCCCCACGCGGCTGTCGCCTGCGCGTCGGTCCAGACGCGGCTTTGATCGCCGACTGAGTCCGGAAGGCGCACCGTGACCTCTGCGCACAGCGGGTCATTCGCTTCCGCTGCCGGTTCCATGTGGATCGTGGATGTGCAGCCGCTGAGTCCCGCCATCACCGCTGCGGCGCCGGAGAGTAGAAGAAGCCGTGTCGTAGTTTTCATAGGTTGTTCCGTTCGCGGCGTGCACCGCCGGTATAGCGCGTGTGACGCGGGACGAAAGTGGCAATGAGCAGGGCCAACACACTTGCACCGCCGAGCACGGGACCGATCCAGGGCATCAGTGCCACTGCCGGGGTGATGCCTGTGTAGAGGGACACTTCGCTGATCTGGGCGCCGGTTGTGTCCACGGATAATTCTGAGAGCACCGTTCCATCCTTCCCGATGATCTGGCTGGTGCCCGTGGTGGAGACGTTCACAACTGTCCGACCGGTTTCGATGGCACGCATGCGTGCGGTAGCCAGTTGCTGCAGGTTCTCGTCCGTTCCTCGGAAGTCGGCGTTGTTCGTCTGGAACACGTACAGTTGCGCACCAGCCATCGCACTTTCTCGGATGACGTTGTCGTAGATCACGTCGAAGCAGATCGCCAATCCGATGCGCGCGTCTGCGACGTCCATGACAGGGGCGTTCGAACCGGGGGCATATTCCCGCTGGATCAGGCCAATGAGGTCGGGAGCGACGGCTTCGTAGAACCATCGATCTGGGACGTATTCACCGAACGGCACTGGGTTGGCTTTGTCGTGGAGCTGCACCGCCCCGTCCTCGCCCCACAACAGCGAGGTGTTAAATATGCCCCCCTCGCGCACTGTTGCCGCGTTCACCAACGCGGGTGCCCCCATGTCGCGGACGAGCCGGTCAAGTCGAGCGGCGGCTTCCGCGTCGCGGAGCGGGTCAGCATCGACGGATCCCTCAGGCCAGACGAGAAGATCCATCGAGCGTCCGGCTAGCGGCGTGCTCGCCGCTTCCTGCGCGTCCAGGATGTCCCCAGCGGATTTCGCGTCGAAATAGCCACTCGGACCGTTGCCTTGCACCCACCCGACCTTCAAAGCCCCGACTTGCTCGGTCGGAAACAGCGGGATGAGCACGGTGAGGAGAACAACCAGCCCGGCGGGAATCAACCCTCGCCCTCGCCGCTGACCCAATGCTTGTAGGACACTGGCGCAGATGAAGACCATCAAGAAGGACAGTCCTGTCGTACCTACCCATGAGGCGGCGGCTGCGAATGGGCTGTCAACGAGAGTGAGGCCTGTCCGCGCCCAGGGGAAGCCACCGTATGGCCAGCTGCCCATCACCGTTTCACGCAGCACCCATACGCCGGCCACCACTGCAGGCACGACCGTTAAGAGCCCTCGCGAATACAGGGCGAGGCGGTAAACGAGAGCAATCAATACGCCACCGGCGCCGAACAGCATCGATTCCAGGCCCGCCAGCGCCACCCACGGCACCGGCCCCAGGAACTTCGACACCCACACGAGGTGTGTGAAGTAGAAAGACGCCCCGTATACGAAAGAAACGAGGAAGGCGGACGGAAGCGAACGCCCTTGCAGCGTCCAGAGAGCGATCGTCACGCTCACGAAAGCAACGGGCCACCACCCGATTTCGGGGTAGGCGAGGTCCAGGGACGCACCGGCAAGAAGCGCCGCGATCACCGCGAAGCGCAGTGGCAACGTTGGTGTGATCCTTCGCGGAGCAGCCCCAGGTTGGGAGGGTCGCCACGCTCGTTGCGCAGGATGAACCATCGAAGAGTCAGCGTTCAACGTCACGGGAGTTCAGCGTGTTCAGGTATTGGTTGTAGTCATCGAGCTGGGCATTGCCGTGGGCGTCGACATCACGATTGCTGGTAGCAGCTGCCGTAGCGGCGAGCAGTTTTCGGCTCATTTCCGTTTCACCCTGATGGTCGCACCGGCAACAATAAAGACGACGGCCGCCGCGGGTTGAGCTGTTGTCCAAACAGGCCCGGAGAAAGGGAAGGGCGCCACAGGATTCCATATCACCGCGATGGCTAAGAACACCGGAATCCACCACCAGTGCCGTGCCTGCATGGCGAACCAGCCCACGATCAACGCAAAGATCGATGCCACAAACTGGACCAAGGGTGCCCAGTTCGCAAGGATCAGCGCCGGGGCGAGGAACAAGATGGCTGCCGCGATGAGGCTGGGCGCGAGAGCGTTTCGCTGATATCGCGAAGGGGTTGGTGTTTTTCGGTTCACGGTCAGCTCACCGTCTCCTCTACTGTCGGGCGTCCGATTACAGTCGGATCTGGTTGCGTGGTGCGTCGGTCGCTCCTTCGAAGGCTGCAGACCACGAGGAGGACAGCGCCGATGGCGAGGGCGACGTCGGCGAGATTGCCGATGAAGAGGTCCCCATAGACCAGAAAGTCTGTGACGTGACCTCTGCCGAACGCGGGCGGCGCGAAGAGCCGGTCGATGAGATTGCCGATCGCGCCCCCCAAGATGAACCCGAATCCGATGGCCGATCCTCTATTCCGAGTGCGCGCAGCTGCAACGAACAAGACAGCAGTTGCGGCAACTCCGATCACTGTGATGAGTCCAGTGACGCTGGAGCCTAATGAGAAGATTGCGCCGGGATTGAATGCCAGTTGAAGCCCCAACAGGTCGCCAAGAAGAGGTATACGTCGGTCTTGACTCAGCTCGCTGACAGCCAGGATTTTCGTCCCCTGGTCTACCAGGACGATGCCCGCGGCGACGATAAGCGCCGTGGCGAATCGGCGTAGACGGTTACGCGTCATTGTGGGCATCCTTTGCGGCTTGGGCACGGTCCCTTTGGCGGCGTTGACGACCCATCAGGAGCACTCCGATAACTCCGCCACCGAGAATTATGACGAAGGCGCTCACCATGAGGAGCGGGAGGAACTCGAACGCCCCGCCGCCGGATGGAGCGCCACCGTATTCCTTCGTCGTTTCAGCGGGGGAAGCAGAGACTTCAATCGCCGGTTCTTTGGCGGCCGCTTCGGGTGCCGAAGGACTCGGGCTGATACCTTCTGGTTTGTCGACGTCGGAGCCAGCGGTCGTGGGCGCCACCGTATACGTGTACTCGCCGCTGATGGGATGCCCATCGGCAGAGACGACCTTCCAGCGCACTGTAAACAAGCCCGTGACCGCCGTCGGCGCGAGGTGTTGAGTGATTGACGTGCCGCTGATACCCGGAGCGTCGATTGCGACAGTTGCTCCCTGGTCGTCGAGCACTTCGATGACCGACGCGCCCTCCATATCTGTGAGCGCTCCACTGAAGGTCAAGGTGATCTCATCCGGAGAGCCGTCAATGGTGGAGTTCGCTTGTGGATAGGACGAAACGAAATCGTCGTGAGCTGCGGCGGGGGAAGATATGCCGAGCACGCTGGCGAAAGCAACAAAAAAAGTGACCAGGGCGACGAATGGTGCTGAGTGCTTCTTACTCATGAGTGAGGTGTTCTCCGGGGTGCGATTCGGGTTCGATCTGGAATGTGGAGTGTTCGATGCTGACGGCGAAATGCTCGGTGACGCATTCCTGGAGCTTTGTCAGCAGCGCAGAGGAGTCCTCCATGGTCGCTGCGGCGTCGACGACGACGTGAGCGCTCAGCGTGGGTAGATCTGTCGATACCTGCGTGGCGTGAAGGTCGTGAACGGCAACGACGTGCGGGAGCTCGAGGATGTGTCGGCGGACCTCGTCAAGGTCAAGGCCCCGCGGTGTGGATTCCAGCAGCATCCGGCCGGAAGCCCGCAGCAGGATGATTGTGCGCGGGATGATGAGCAAGGCGATCAGAACGCCGGCTACAGCGTCTGCTTGGTACCAGCCGAACAGGGCGATGAGGATTGCGCTGGCGATGACGGCGACGGACCCGAGGGCGTCGTTGACGACTTCGAGGAACGCGGCACGCATGTTGAGGTTCTGCCCTCGTCCGCCCACGAGAACAAGTAGGGATGCGATATTGGCGACCAGCCCGATGATGCCGAAGAACAGCAGGCTCCCTGATGCGATCTCCGGAGGCTCGAACAACCGTCTGACCCCTTCGACGAGCGCGAAGAGACCGACGCCGAGCAGCAGGGTGGCTTGCGCGAGAGCGCCGAGCACTTCCGTGCGCCGCAGTCCATAGGTGTAGCGGGGAGTAGGTGGCCGGTTCATCAGGTGCGCGGCGGTGACGGCCATCGCGAGCCCGATGACATCGGTGAGCATGTGCGCCGCGTCCACGAGCAGCGCCAGGCTGCCGGTGATAACCGCGCCGACTACTTCGACGACGAAGAATGATGCGGTAATCGAGAACGCGATAATCAGGCGTCTGCGAGGGGTGGCATTTCCGGTCCCGTGGCTGTGACCCACTTCTTTCATGATTGGCCTTCCTTTCAGGGGCGGTCGGCGATTTGGTGCGCGATGGTGAGCGCGTCTTGCCAGGCTCCGGTGATCGTGTCGGCGCCCCGCAGGCTGTAGCTGGGTATTCCGGCGACGAACAGGCCAGGCACGCTGGTTTTCGTACGCAGTGGCCGGTCCGAAGGCCGTCTGGGGAGCCAGGAATCTCCGGAGGCGTAACCAGTGGCGAGGATCACTGAAGCTGGCTGCACCTGCGATCCGTCGGCAAACGTCACCGTCGCGCCACCCGCACCCACGACGGCTGGCGCCCGCGTGATCCCCGGGGAAAGGTGAGCCTGGTCACTGAAAACTGGCTCAGGGCGTCGCACGCGTGACAGCCACGACACCGTCGGCCTGGCAGCCGATGCGTAGTGCTTCCGTGCTCGATACCGCCGTCGTGTCCGCGACGAAAGGGTGACGTCATGCGAGCCGGAGAGCTCTTCGGCGAGCCGGACACCGCTGTTTCCTCCGCCGACGATCAGTACGCTCCCCGGTGGAATCTGCGCAGGGTACTGGTACTCGCTGGAGTGCAGCACGATGCCCGGCACCGTCAATGCCCGAGACCATTCCGGGACCTGGGGTATGGTGGCTGCACCAGTCGCACAGACGACGTTGCGTGTTTGGATATCTCCGCTGGATGTCGACAGTTGCAGAGTGAAGCCAGCGCCTATTTGTGTCACGCTGTGTGCTCGCACCCCCCACACGGCTCTCACACCGAGTTCGGCTTCCACTGATGCCAGGTAGTCGAGCATCTCGTCGGCTCTCGGATAGCGGTTCTGGTCTCCCGGAAATGGGAATTGAGGAAGCGCACTGCGACGTGCATCACTGAGGAGCACCATGGAATGCCATCGACTCGCCCAGCTACGTTGTCCTTCAGGGGCGGCGTCGATAACCGCGAAGTCCTTCTGCGGCTCCATGCCCTGGTTTCTCAGCGCGGCAGCAACAGCCAAGCCAGATTGTCCGGACCCCACGATGATGACCCGTCGGTGAGATAGTGCCTGTGCCATCATTGCTCACCGTTCACCGCTGACTCGATGCTGTTCTCAAGGTCATCCCACTTTTGGAGGGTGACCGGTTCACCGTCGATGAAGAACGTGGGGGTACTGCTGACTCCGAGTTGCTCGCCGTCGTCGAGGTCTAGCTCGACCCGCTCCGCCGTTGCAGGGTCAGCGACAGATTCATCGAACGCTGCCATATCCAACCCGAGCTCCTCAGCGAAACTTCGGAAGAGATCGGCGCGTGAGTCCTGCGCCTCGCCCCACTGCGTCTGCGTTTCGAACAGCCGATGGTACATGTCCTCGAACCGGTCCTGCTGCGCGGCCGCCTCGGCGGCGATCGCAGCGTTCTTGGAGTTGAGATGACCAGGTAGAGGGAAGTAGCGGACCACGTAGGTGATCTCTCCGTCGTACTTCTCACGGAGGTCCTCGACAACGGGGTAGAACGCGCCGCAAGCTTCACACTCGAAGTCCAAGAATTCGACCACGGTCACCGCGCCTTCACCTCCATCATCAAGGACATGTGACCCTTCTCGCATCACCTGCGGACCGTCACCGATCTCAGCGACGGAGGCAGCATTATTTTGATTGACGAGGACATAGATCAGTGCACCGACAAACAGCACGACCACAAGCGCTACGGCGGCGATGGCTGCCTTCACAGAATTTTTCACAGACACTCCAAACTCAGACACAAAGGACACACGGATTCCAGCTACAGCCGGGTGGACACCATCACAGGCAGATGGTGCTGTGCGGAGTGTGTGTCAGGTGCGTGAAATGGAGAGCTGCGCCAAAGATAGAGGAGCAGTGACAGGTCGGCCCGTCGCCCGAGCGAACGCAAGCATGCGGGGCAGACGAAACAGGATGCGTGGCGCTGCTCGGACGGAGAGAATGCGCGCGAGAACAAGGACGAGTACGCAGCAGATGATGCCCAGCAAACATCCAGCGACGCCGAGCATTAACGGGTCGTCGGATCCTTCGCCGATCGCAGTGCTAGCGGCAGCGGCTTCTGCGCTACCGACAGAGGATAAGTCCTGTGTCGGTAGCGGCACACCCGCGAGCGAGGCAGTTGAGATGGACGTCTCAGACTCGTGAATCTCTCCCGACCATGCCCCAAGGATCAGAAGCAGCGCCAGCCCGAGTCCGGTAATGATCTTCGTTATCAGCGAAGTTTCGGCCAGCAACGTCTTCATGCGTTTACTAGCCGTCGGTTTCATTTGTCCACGATGATACCAGTCGAATATGGCCCGGCTAAGAAGCTTCCTGTGAGGGATTCCCGCGGAACATCAGGATCGCTCCGGTGATCGCAGCGGTGACGATCACGATGTCGGCGACGTTACCGATGAACCAGTTGCCGTAGGCCAGGAAGTCCACGACGTGCCCCTGAGCGAATCCCGGTTGACGGAAGAGCCGGTCGCCGGCGTGCGAAGCAGCGGCCCCGCCGAGCCCACCGATCACGATCGCCCACCCGGGGCGTCGGACCCGGAACGCGAACACGATCGCGGTGGCCGTGGCCGCGACGGCGATGAGAGCGAACA
>NZ_JBLXHF010000002.1:0-569954 GCF_048259935.1 Microbacterium sp.
AATCTCCCTAGCCGAAGCTAGACGAGGTTATTTGGCATTTGACAAGTGCACGCTGTTGAGTTCTCAAGGATCGGACGCACCCACGACCCGGCCATCACAACCAGGCCCGCAGGGCAACTTCTCAATCTTACCCGCTCCGTGGTGCCTGTCAAATCGGCGCTTTCGGATCTGAGATCCGATGCACAGCCGATGACTGCGATCCACGAGGTGGGACTCTCCATCCTAGACGTAAACGTCCGCACTCTCAAGTGAGAGAAGGATTTCGGGGAGTTGTTCTTTCCGCTTGAGGGGGGTGAGGCCTTCCGGCCTTTCCGCTTCCCTGTGGGGCGAACAAGTAATAACTTACGCGGGATCCACGCCTCCGGCAAATCGGGGCGGAATCCCTGGCGTGTCGCGCTGTTTCACGGGTCGGCGCCCCCTCCAGCACATACGCGAAGAGGGCCCCTGCCGGATAGGCAGGGACCCTCTTCACACGCTCGGAGTGCGCTTACGCGACTCAGATGCTGTTGACGTCCAGCGGGATGCCGGGGCCGAAGGTCGTCGAGACGACGCCCTTCTGGATGTAGCGGCCCTTGGCGCTCGACGGCTTGAGGCGAACGATCTCCTCGAGAGCTGCACCGATGTTCTCATCGAGCTGCTCTGCGGTGAACGAAGCCTTGCCGACGACGAAGTGGACGTTGGCGTGCTTGTCGACGCGGAACTCGATCTTTCCGCCCTTGATCTCCTCGACGGCCTTAGCCGGGTTCGGAGTCACGGTGCCGGTCTTCGGGTTCGGCATCAGGCCACGGGGTCCGAGGACCTTTCCGAGGCGACCGACCTGGCCCATGAGCTCAGGGGTCGACACTGCCGAGTCGAAGTCGGTCCAGCCTGCGCTGACCTTCTCGATGAGCTCGGCGCCGCCGACCTCATCAGCACCAGCTGCGATTGCAGCCTCGGCGGCCGGGCCCGTCGCGAACACGATGACGCGAGCGGTCTTACCGGTACCGTGCGGCAGGATGACGGTGCCGCGCACCATCTGGTCAGCCTTGCGCGGGTCGACTGCGAGCTTCAGCGCGACCTCGACGGTCGAGTTGAACTTCGCCGAACCGGTCTCCTTCGCGAGAGCGACTGCCTCGGTCGGAGTGTAGAAACGGTCTGCCTCGATCTTCTCGGCGGCAGCCTTGTAAGCCTTGGACTTTGCCATGATTATTCCCCTCAGCCCTCGACCGTGATGCCCATGGAACGGGCGGTGCCGGCGATGATCTTCGAGGCAGCCTCGATGTCGTTTGCGTTCAGGTCAGCCTGCTTGGTCTCAGCGATCTGACGGACCTGGTCCTTCGTGATCTTGCCGACCTTGACGGTGTGCGGCGTGGCCGAAGCCTTCTGCACGCCAGCGGCCTTCTTGATGAGCTCTGCAGCCGGCGGAGTCTTCAGGATGAACGTGAAGCTGCGGTCTTCGTAGACGGTGATCTCGACCGGAACGACGTTGCCGCGCTGCGACTCGGTCGCGGCGTTGTACGCCTTGCAGAACTCCATGATGTTCACGCCGTGCTGACCGAGCGCCGGACCGATCGGCGGCGCGGGGTTGGCTGCGCCGGCGTTGATCTGGAGCTTGATCAGGCCGGTCACCTTCTTCTTAGGTGCCATTTCCTTTTCCTTTCATCGAGCGGATGCATGACGCTCCCGCTCTCCCACACACCGGCATCTCCGGAATGTGGTGTGTTCTGCGCGCGTCCTTCGACAAGCTCAGGAACCGAGCGCACAAACCATCCAAGTGTACCCGATGCAAAACGCCCCGCCGGCACAGGCCGACGGGGCGTTCTCCGCGAAGCGCGGATCAGAGCATCTTGGTGACCTGGTCGAACGACAGCTCGACCGGAGTCTCGCGCTCGAACAGGGAGACGAGCACGGTGAGCTTGCCGCTCTCAGGCTTGATCTCACTGATCGAACCGGGCAGGCCCGCGAACGAGCCTTCCTTGATCGTGATGGTCTCGCCGACCTCGAAGTCGATCTCCGCGGGGATGGAGCGGGCGACAGCCACGCCTCCCTTGGACTGAACGTTCTTCGCGGTCGGAATGTCCTTGACCTCGACGAGCGCCTTCAGCATGTTGAAGGCCTCTTCGAAGCGCAGCGGCGTCGGGTTGTGAGCGTTGCCCACGAAGCCGGTGACGCCAGGGGTGTGACGAACGACGGACCAGGTGTCTTCGTTGAGTTCCATGCGCACAAGCACGTAGCCCGGAATGCGCACGCGAGTGACCATCTTGCGCTGGCCGTTCTTGATCTCGACGACGTCCTCCATCGGGACCTCGACCTGGTAGATGTCATCCTCGACCTCGAGCGTCGACTTGCGCTGCTCGATGTTGGCTTTCACCTTGCGCTCGAAACCGGCGTAGGAGTGGATGACATACCACTTGCCCGGGAGCATCCGCAGATCCATGCGGAAAGACTCGTACGGGTCTTCTTCTGCAGGATCTGCCGACTCGTCTTCGTCGCCGTTCACGTCGGGACCGTCGTACGGGGTGACTTCTTCTGCGGCGGCCGCATCGGCCTCCGCGACTTCTTCGGCCGCAGACTCGGTGAGCACCTCAGCGGCGGCTTCGGTCTCTGCAGTCTCGTCCAGGTTCAGAGCGTCGTTCACGATCGCGTCAGCCTCCGGGTCGTTGATCTCGATGTCTTCTGCGCCTTCATCGTCGGCAGCATCGTCGTCGCCTTCGATGTGCACGGCCTCATGTTCGGCAGCGGAAGACGCCTTCTCCTCCGAGGCGAGGATGTTGCCCTCTTGCGCTTCGTCGTCCTCGCTGGACTGCTCCGCGGCGGTCGCCCAGTCGGCGTCGTCGGAATATCGTTCAGACACGTTATTTCTTTCCAATCAGTGCGGCCGGAACCGCGGGAGCGACGCTTACTGCGGTACTCCGAAGACCTGGGCAGTCAGCCACGAGAAGGCGGTGTCCAGACCGTAGACCATCGCCATCATGATGGCCACGAACACCAGCACGACCGCGGTGAACTTGAACAGCTCCTTGCGAGTCGGAGTGACGACCTTGCGGAGTTCGCCGATGACCTGGCGGAAGAACAGTGCGATCCGGCCGAAGAAGCCGAGTCGCTTCACGCTGGCGGCACCGCCACCGGCGACGATGTCGACGCGCGGTTCGTCCTGATCCATCATGAATGTACCTTTCGTGTGTCAGCATGGCGCTGACGCGCAGGGCGGACAGGAATCGAACCTGCAACCTGCGGTTTTGGAGACCGCTGCTCTGCCAATTGAGCTACCGCCCTAAAGCCCTTGCGGACTCGGGATCTGCCTCTGCCCCGCACCCGAAGGCACGAGAAAAGAATGCAGACAACTGCCTGTCCAGTGTACGGCATGCCGCCCGGCGCGGCGAACCGAAACGGCCATGATTCGCTCGCGCGGCCCGTCAGTACAGCTGGACGCCGTCCCGTGCGGGCTCCTCCTCGAGGCGGAACGCCCGGCCGGTGACCGACTTGGCAGCGATGCTCACATAGTTCGTTTTCAGCGTCGGAATCCATGGCGCAAGCCCCAGGCTGTCGGCGTGCTGCACCTCGGCATCCGTCTCCAAACGGCGTGCGGTGCCGCGCACGATGACGCTCCACGCGTGCGTGTCGGTGTGGTCATCCGCTTCGAAGAGCACTTCATCGTTGATTGTCAGTTCAACGAGCTTGCTGCCCTCTGCAGTGCGGAACAGAATCTGATCGGCGTCGATCACGAAATTCACGGGAAAGACGTCGATCCTCTCCCCGACATTCGTGATGAGGCGGCCGAGCTGCTGAGTGCGAAGAAGCGTCCATGACTCGGCAACGCTCAACGCCACTACGGGGCCGTGCGTGTTGTCCATACCCCCATTGTGGCCCGAACGTCAGGGGAAGAACAGAGCGCCCTCAAGCTCGAGCATGCACCACCCGCCGCAGACGCCTACGCCTTGCGGATGAGCTTCTTGTTGACGAACTCGTCGGCTGCCAGCAGCCCCAGCTCGCGCGAAGTACCGCTGCGCTTGACGCCGCCGAAGGGCAGCTCCGGGCTGTCAGCGAGCACGAGGTTGACGTAGACCATGCCCGCCTCGATCCGGTCGGCGACCCGCTCGGCCTGCTCGGCGTCGGTCGTGAACAGGTACGAGCCGAGCCCGAAGGGCGTGTCGTTGGCGAGAGCCACCGCGGCCTCTTCGTCGGCCACCCGGTAGACGACGGCGGCCGGGCCGAACAGCTCTTCGCGATACGCATCCATCTCCGGTGTGACGTCCGCCAGCACCGTCGGCTCGAAGAACGCGCCGTCGTGGCTGCCACCGGTGAGCAGCGTCGCACCCTGCGATACGGCCCGATCGATCTGCTCCTGCAGGTGCTCTGCGGCAGCGTGTGATGCCAGCGGGCCGAGCACGGTGTCATCCAGCATCGGGTCGGTTGCCGTCACCGCTGACATGGCCGCGGCGAACTTCTCCACGAACGCGTCGTACAGATCGTCGACGATGATGAACCGCTTGGCGCCGTTGCAGGCCTGACCGTTGTTGTCCAGGCGTGCGTCGACGCCGGCCTGCACTGTGGCATCCAGGTCATCGGTGGACAGCACGATGAACGGGTCAGAGCCGCCGAGCTCGAGCGCGACCTTCTTCAGATTGCGCCCTGCGACCTCGGCGACTGCCGCCCCTGCACGCTCGGAGCCGGTCAGTGAGACACCCTGCACACGCGGGTCGGCGATGAGATCTGCGATCTGCTCGTTCGTCGCGAGGATGTTCACGTACGCCCCCTCCGGGAAGCCGGCATCCAGATAGATCTGCGCGAGAGCCGTCGATGACTCCGGGCACTGCGGGGCGGGCTTCAGTAGGATCGTGTTGCCGACGATGAGGTTGGGGGCGGCGAAGCGGACGATCTGGTAAGCCGGGAAGTTCCACGGCATGATCCCGACGAGCGGGCCCAGCGAATCTCGACGGATGATCGCCGTGCCATCTCCGAGGATCGCGATCGACTGATCGGCCATGATGGTCTCCGCCTGGTCGGCGTAGTACTCGGCGATATCAGCAGCGAAGTCGACCTCGCCCAGGGCTGCCTCGCGAGGCTTGCCCATCTCGCGCACGAAGATGTCCGCGAGCTCCTCACGGCGCTCTCGATGCAGCTCTGCTGCACGGCGCAAGAGCGCCGCCCGCTCGGCGACCGTCGATGCACGCGACCACCCTCGGTGCGCAGCGTCTGCCGCCGCGATGGCTTCCTCGATCTGCGCGTCGGTGAACGTGTCGTAGGCGGCAAGGGTCTGCCCTGTGGCCGGGTTGACGACGGCGTAGTCGGTCATGATCGTCCTCTCAGTCGTGCGGTCTTTGATCAGTCGTTCGGGATCAGCGTGTACTTCGTGGACAGGTATTCGTGGATACCCTCGAACCCACCCTCGCGGCCGACGCCGGACTGCTTGACGCCGCCGAAGGGGGCAGCCGCATTGGACACGACCCCTACGTTCAGCCCCATCATGCCGGTTTCGAGTGCGTCGATCATCCGATGCCCGCGGGCGAGATCCTGTGTGAACACGTAGGAGACGAGACCGTACTCCGTGTCGTTCGCGAGGCGCACGGCCTCTTCCTCCGTCTCGAAGGTCGCGATCGCGAGCACCGGGCCGAAGATCTCCTCCCGGAGAATGTCGCTTCCCTTCGCCACATCGGTGATGACGGTCGGCTCGAAGAACGTGCCCTCATCGTCGATTGCGCTGCCACCGGTGCGAATATTCGCGCCTCGGTCGACAGCATCCTTGACCAGCTCAACAGCCTTGTCGACAGCATCCGCATCGATGAGCGGCCCGATCGCCACGCCGTCTTCGGTTCCCCGACCGATCTTCATGGCCTTCACACGCTCGGTAACCCGATCGGCGAAGTCGCTCGCGACCGAAGAGTGCACGATGAACCGGTTCGCTGCCGTGCACGCCTGGCCGATGTTGCGGAACTTCGCCGCCATCGCGCCCTCCACAGCCTTATCGAGGTCGGCGTCGTCGAACACGACGAACGGCGCATTTCCGCCGAGCTCCATCGATACGCGCAGCACTCCCTCTGCCGCCTGCGAGATGAGCGCGCGTCCGACCTCGGTCGACCCGGTGAAGGACAGCTTGCGCAGCCGGGGGTCGGCGATGATCGGCGCAGACAGCTTCGACGACGAAGAGGTTTGCACGACGTTGACGACACCGGCGGGGAGCCCGGCCCGCTCAAGCAGCTTGGTGAAGAACATCGTCGTCAGCGGTGTCAGCGCCGGGGGTTTGATGACGACAGTGCAGCCCGCGGCGAGCGCCGGCGCGATCTTGCGGGTGGCCATCGCGAACGGGAAGTTCCACGGCGTGATGAAGAACGAGGGCCCCACCGGACGCTGCGAGACGACCATGCGGCCGGTTCCCTCTGGGTTGGTGCCATAACGCCCCGAGATGCGCACCGCTTCTTCGCTGAACCAGCGCAGGAACTCTCCGCCGTAGACGACCTCGCCGCGGGCTTCAGCCAGCGGCTTGCCCATCTCGAGCGTCATGAGCAGGGCGAGGTCCTCCTTGTGGTCCTGAACGAGGTCGAAACCACGGCGCAGGATCTCGCTGCGGGTGCGCGCCGGTGTCGCCGCCCACCCGTCTTGCGCGGCGACGGCGGCATCGAGAGCGCGGATGCCGTCATCGGCCGATGCATCGGCGATCGATGCGATCACCGCATTCGTCGCGGGGTCGCGCACGTCGAAGGTGCGTCCGCCTTCGGCGTCGATCCATTCACCCCCGATGAACAATCCCTTCGGGACGCTATCGAGCAGTGCGGTCTCGTTCGCTGCGAGTGCGATGGTCATCGGTCTCTCTTTCGGTGGGTAGTGAAGCTGTTATCGGCGACGCAGACTGGCCGGAGCATCCATCGAGAGCGTCTCGCCGCGGAAGAACGCCGGGCGCCTGACCGCCTGCCAGATCATGATGATGACGCCGAGGACGATCACTGTGACGCCCAGAATGAACACCAGCCCGACACCGCCGATGTTGGATCCGCTGCCGTAGTCGGGGTTCATGCTGTCGACGAGGGTCATCACGAACAGTGCGGCCAGGATGACGCCGCCGACGAGCGGGAAGAGCAGGGTGAACACGAACGTGCGCGCCGAGTCGAACCACTGCTTGCGGAAGTACCAGACGCAGGCGAACGCGGTGATGCCGTAGTAGAAGCAGATCATCATGCCGAGGGCCGTGATGGTGTCCCAGAGCACGTCTTCGCTGATGAAGCGCATCACCGCATAGAAGGCGGATGCCACGATAGATGCCACGATCGTCGCGTAGCCGGGGGTGAAGAAGCGCGGGCTCACCTTGGCGAAGCTACTCGGCAGCGCACCGTAGTGCCCCATCGCCAGCAGTGTGCGGGCGGGCGAGACGAACGTCGACTGCAGCGAGGACGCAGAACTCGTGAGCACCGCAAGGGACACGAGGAACGCGAGCGGTCCGAGGATGGGTCCTGACAGATAGAAGAAGACGTTGCTCTGGATGTCTTCGTTGCCCAGGCCCAGCTCTCCCGTGCCGATTCCTGCGAACGACAGCAGCGAGATCGACAGCAGCAGATAGAGGACGACGATCGTGATCACCGTGAGGGTCGCGGCGCGCCCCGGAGTCTTCTCGGGGTCCTTGGTCTCCTCGTTCATCGTGAGGGTGACATCCCACCCCCAGAAGATGAAGATCGACAGCGAGAGACCGGCCACCACAGCACCGACCGATCCGACGGCGAACGGGTTGAACCAGCTCAGCTCGATCGGACTCGCGTCGAAGGCATTGCCCTGAGCGACCTGTACGAACGCCGTGATCGAGAAGACCAGCAGCACCAGCACCTGGAATCCGACCAGGAAGTACTGCAGCTTCTGCGTCGTCTGCATGTCTCGATACGAGACGAGAGTCGCACCGAGCATGAACAGCAGACACACTGCGACGTTGATGAACGGGTTGAAGGCCAGTTCGGCGATCGTGCCAGGGCTTCCGGCGATCTGGTCGATCAGCAGAAAGAGAAACTCCACCGCTATGCCTGCGAGGTTGGAGAGCACGAGGATCGTGGCCGCGATGAGGCCCCACCCCGCCATCCATCCCACCCACGGACCGAAGGCACGGGCGGCCCACGTGAACGAAGTGCCCGAGTCGGGCATGCTGCGGTTGAGCTCGCGGTAGCCGAAGGCGACCAGGAGCATCGGGATGAAGCCGACGAGGATGATCGCCGGCACTTGGAAGCCGACCTCGGAGACGGTCGGGCCCAGCGCCGCGGTGAGCGTGTATGCCGGAGCGATGCACGAGATGCCGATGACGACGGCGCCGATGAGGCCGACCGTTCCGGCGCTCAGCCCCTTCTGCGAGAGCCCGCCGGTGACGGGGGCTGGTTCTTCGGTGTGGGGCGTAGCGCTCATGCGAGGTCTCCTTCGACCTGGGCACCGGTGCGGGTGCGTGGCACGACGATCATGGGTACGGGCAGCACGTGCAGCATCTTCGCCGCCGTCGATCCGAGGAAGAGTCGGCGCGGCTGGGCGAGCCGACTCGAGCCGACGAGGATGACCTCGCCGGGAAGCCAGGACAGGTGCGAGACGGCGTCTTCGACGGTGTCTCCTGGTGCCTGTTCCACCGTGGCGGTGATTCCGGCGGGCAGCGTCTTCTCGGCAGTGGCGAGCACCTCATCGGCATGTCCGCCTGCGACGACGCGGATCGCGCCGGTGTCGAGCCCCGGCGGCACATCGAAGGGCACGAGCGACACAAGACGAAGTGCGCTCGCGCTGTCGGCGGCGAGCGCCACTGCCTCGTCGAGCAGCACATCAGCGCCGGTTCTGGTGCCCAGTGCCGCGGTGATGCGAGGCACGGACAGTTCCGCCTGCTTCGCCGTTCCGGACGGTGCCAGCGCGACGGGGATCGGCGAGGAGTGCAGAAGAGCGGATGCCACCCCACCCAGCCGGTGGCGGCCGAAACGAGCACCGGCAGCGGCACCGACGACGATGAGCCGTGCGCCGAACTCCTCGCCCGCCGCGATCAGCCCTTCGGCGAACGACTCTGCGAAACGCACGTGCCCACTGCGGGTGAGGTCTTGCGGAAGCTCGGCCATCGCGTCGGAGAGCCACTTCTTGCCCTGTCCGCGGATCACGTCCTCGTAGGCGCGCTCCGGTGGAACAGCCGCACTGCGGGTTCCCTCCGAGGGGAGCACGATCACCAGGTGCAGGCGCGCGCCGAGACTGCGCGCGAGGCGGGCGCCGAGGGCCGCGGCATCCGCCCCTGACTCTGTCGCGGTGTACCCGACGACGATCGTGCCGCTCATCGCACACCACCTGTGGGAGCGCTGGCTGACCGGCTCGCATCGACGATGTTCGAGGCAACGAGGTGTCCCATGCGGATGGCGCCGTCGACGTGTTGATAGCCCGCCCCCGCGAGGTCGCTGCAGGCGAAGTGGATGGGGCCCACAGGGGTGCGCAGGTCGGCACCGTAGCGGTGCAGGCCACCCATGTCGAAGCTGGCGGCATAGGCGCCGCGCGTCCACTCCTCACTGCCCCAGTCGCTCTCGTAGTACACGACCGGGTTCAGCGCCTCTGGCCCGTAGTAGTGCGAGAGCGACTCGAGGATGCGCTGCCTGCGCTCCTCGGCCGACAGCGTGAACAGATCATCGGCGTGCTGGTCGCTGACGAAGCCCACCAGGGTCCCGCGCTCATCGTCGTGGTTGGTGTTGTCGTAGGCCTCATGCGAGAGCTCGTACGGGCTGAACGCCGTGCCGCTCAGACCCTGCTCGCGCCAGAACGGTCGGTCGTAGACGGCGTGCACCTTGATGACGAAGCCCATCGACAGATGCTGATGCAGCTGGTGCTGGCGACGCGGCATCGGCGGGACGAATGAGATGCGGTTGTAGAGGATCGGCGCGTGCGCGAGGATCGCGAACCGCGCTGTGACGGTGAGGTCATCGGTCGTCACGGTGACGCCGGTCCCGGAAGGATCCCACTCCAGCGCTCGTACCGGCTGGTCAAGCAGGACGTCTTCGCCGAGGCGCTCGGCGAGCCGCAGCGGCACCTGCTGGAGTCCGCCGATCACCCGCTTGTCGAGGATGAAGTCGGCGTCGACGAGATTCGAATACGAACCAGCGGATGCCGCCATCAGCAGCGACTGCAGCAGTGAGAACGCATGGGTCGGCTTGGTGAGCATCGCAGACCCGGTGGCGAAGGCGAGGTTGCGCACTGCCTCGTCATCATCGGTCTGCTCGCGCAGCCACGCATCCCAAGAGATCTCGTCCCACTCCTGCGCCTTGGCGTGAGCCCAGGGGCGATCCGGGTCGATCTCGGCGACCATCGCGTCGAGCTGCGCGGTGATGTCAGCGATGATCTTCTCGGTCTCCGCGGTGACCGGGAACATTTCGCCCGTGAAGCGCGCGGCAACGCCATCTGGCCCGACGTAGACGCTGTCGCCATCGCGATAGCGATCGAAGGTCTCGAGGCCGAGCTCCTCGATCATGTCTTTGAGCGCATCCTGGTCTGGCGAGACCCACTGCCCCCCGATCTCGAGCATGGCGCCATCGATGAAGTCGGTCCACAGTCGGCCGCCGACGCGGTCACGCGCTTCCAGCACTGCAACGGAGAGTCCCGCCCTGCGCAGGTCATTCGCAGCGGTCAGGCCCGCGGCTCCTGCGCCGACGATGACGACGTCCCGTGTGATCTCAGCCATCTGCAACTCCCTTGTTGTAGGTGCCGGTCGCGGAATCGGTATCCCCCGACCCGCCCGCGACCGGACGTTCTCAGACCCCGGCGAGTGCCGCGGCCACGATGTCGATTCCCTCATTGAGCAGTTCGTCGCCGATGGACAGCGGCGGCAGGAATCGGATGACATTGCCGTAGGTTCCGCAGGTGAGCACGATCACTCCCTGGGCGATGGCGGCCTTCGCGACCGCCGCGGTGAGTGCGGCATCCGGAGCGTTGGTCTCAGGGTCGACGAACTCTGCGGCGATCATCGCGCCGTGTCCGCGCACATCCCCGATGCGGGCATCGGATGCCTGCAGCTCGCGAAGGCGACCGCCGAGGATTTCGCCGATCTGCTGTGCGCGCTCGATGACACCATCGTTCTCGAACACATCGATTGCGGCGAGCGCTGCGGCGCACGCGATCGGGTTGCCGCCGTACGTGCCGCCGAGCCCGCCGGCATGAGACGCATCCATGATCTCCGCGCGGCCGGTGACGGCGGCGAGAGGCAGACCTCCGGCGATCCCCTTCGCCGTGGTGATCAGGTCGGGCTCGATGCCGAAGATCTCGCTGGCAAACATGTGCCCGGTGCGTGCGAACCCGGTCTGGACCTCATCGGCGATGAACACGACACCGTTCTCGCGGCACCAGTCCACGAGGGCGGGGAGGAAGCCTTCTGCGGGAACGATGAACCCGCCTTCGCCCTGGATCGGCTCGACGATGATGGCCGCGAGGTTCTCTGCGCCGATCTGCTTCTCGATCTGCGAGATCGCGCGGGCGGCAGCCTCGGGACCGGCGAGCCCGTCCCGGAACGGGTACGACATCGGCGCACGGTAGACCTCGGGGGCGAACGGTCCGAAGCCGCTCTTGTACGGCATCGACTTCGCCGTCAGCGCCATGGTGAGGTTGGTGCGGCCGTGGTAGCCGTGATCGAAGGCGACGACGGCCTGGCGCCCGGTGTGCTTGCGGGCGACCTTGATCGCGTTCTCGACCGCCTCGGCGCCCGAGTTGAACAGTGCGCTCTTCTTCGCGAAGTCACCAGGGGTGAGCCGGTTCAGCGCCTCGGCCACGTCGATGTATGACTCGTACGGAGAGATCATGAAGCAGGTGTGCGTGAACTGCGCAGCCTGCGCCGCGACAGCGGCTGCGATCTTCGGGTGCGCATTGCCGACGGTGGTGACAGCGATTCCGCTTCCGAGGTCGATGAGCGAGTTGCCATCAGCATCCACAACGACTCCGCCACCGGCAGCGACAGCGGCGATGGGAACCGTGTGGCCCACACCGGCAGGAACAGCATCTGCTTTGCGCGCGAGGATGGCCGCGGATCGCGGCCCAGGCAGATCAGTGACCAGGCGACGCTCCTGCGGGAGGCCGGGACCACCGAGAGTCGTGACGGAGGATGCGGAATCAAGGAGTGCCATAGTCGTGAGCGTAGACCCGGCGGACCACCCCTGCACTCGCCGGACTGTATGATTCTGGTAATAAATTCGCCGGAGCGTATAGCGAGGGATGCCGTGGACCAACCGACACTGCGCGCATTGCTGCACCGCCGTGATCTCCGACTTCGACTCATCACGGAGCAGGACGACGGAGTGGACCGTGTTCTGCGCTGGGTGCATTCCTCCGACCTCGCAGACCCCACTCCGTTCTTGGCTGACGATCTCGCCCTCCTCACCACCGGAAGCCAGTTCCGTGACGGGAATGCAGAAGAGATCGCCGGGTACGTCACCCGGCTGGCGGCCCACGGGATCGTAGGGCTCGGCTTCGGCACCGGAGTGCAGCAGCGCGACGTGCCTGAGCGCCTCATCGAGGCCTGCGCCGACGCGGGGATTCCCCTGTTCGAGGTGCCTTACGACACTCCGTTCATCGCGATCGCGCGCGCCCACGCCGAAGCGATCGCCGCGCAGACCTACGCGCGACAGACCTGGGCGCTGGACACCCATCGGGCGCTCGCGATCGCGGCCCTGCGCCCACGCGGACTCGAATCCGCGCTCACTGAGCTCGCCCGTCGGCTCGACCAGTGGGTCGGCATGTTCGACGCATCGGGGGTGCTCGTTCACGAGCATCCGCAGAAAGGGGTGCGCGCCGACGAGATCGACACGCTCACTGCGCGGGCGACCGAACTCCTCAGCCGCGGCAGCGAAGCCGGACAGTCGTTGACGCTCGGCGCAGAATCATTCACGCTGTTCACACTCGGGCGCACCGGACATCTGCGCGGCGTGATCGGCATCGGCACGGCATCGCTGGATGCGCAGTCGCGCACGGTCGTCACCTCGGTGATCGCGATGGCAGGTCTCGCGGTCGAGCAGAACGAACAGCTCACCATGGCCCGTCGCCGGTTGCGGACCAGGGTGCTCGAGTCCCTGCTTCTGGACGATCCGTCTCTGGCCCGACATGTGCTGGGCTCCATCCCCGCAGCCCCAATCGTGGTGGCGATCGCGGACTCCGACGCGCCGGCGGACGCCATCGACCAGTGGTGGAAGCGACAGCGTGCCGGTCGCGGCACGATGGTCCTCGACGCGGATTCGGATCTGGGTTTCACCATGGTCGTGACAGCAGGCGATGCCGGCCTGTTCGACGAACTGGCGGCGAGCGTCGGCATCCGCATCGGGGTGTCCGATCCAGAGGACTACGAGGCGTTCTCGCGCGCGCACACGCAGGCCGGTGCCGCGCTGACGCAGGCACGTTCGCAGGAGGAGAGCGCAGCGGCGGTGCACTATGCGGACACCATTGCGACCAGCATCCTCGGCGTGCTCGCCACGGATGAGGCGAGACTCGTCGCCCAGTCGCGCCTCGCACCGCTGCACGCCGACGGGCGTGATCTTGAGCACTCGCTGCGCACGTGGCTGACCCATGACGCCAGGATCGAATCCGCCGCAGAGGCGCTGGGCATCCATCGCCACACGCTGCGAGCGCGCATCGCGGACGCATCCCGACTGCTGGGGATGGACCTCTCGTCGTTCCCCGCACGCGCCGAGCTGTGGGCCGCGCTGCAGACGGCTTGAGCCGGGCGTCAGCTCGGCGGCAGCGCGACAGGAGACTTCTTGCGCGACCGTCGCCCGCTTCCGACGTCTCCATCATCGCCACCGAACTGCCGCAGTGCCCAATCGATCCTCATGAGCGCCATGATCGCCGCGGACGCCGCGGGGCTCGCGCCTGCGGGAAGCCGGTCGAGAGCCAGGACCGCATCCGATCGCGTCGTCTGGTCTGCAGCATCCGCCCCACCCAGCGCGCGTCGCGCTTCGGCGAGCGACTGTCTGACCGCTCCGATCGACTCATCCACGACCTGATCTGCTCGCCATCCGCGAGCTGTCGGCTCAGCGCGGCGCGTGCGCCTCGAGGAACTCGTACACGTCGGTCGTGTCCACGCCGGGGAACGCCCCGGTCGGCAGCGTCGCGAGCAGCGTGCGCGGGGTCTTCACATTCGGCCAGGACTGCTCGCGCCAGCGCTCCTCCAGGTCGGCAGGTGCCCGGCGGCAGCACACCTCGACGGAGTGCTTGGAGACGCCGCGGTTCGTGGTGTCTCGGCCGACGAACCACTTCGTGTCATCGAAGCGCACTCCGACGCTCACTGAGTGCAAGCCCTCGCTGGACGCCTCGACCCGCGCCGTGCACCAGTAGGTGCCGTTTCCGGTGTCGGTGTACTGGTAGTACGGGTTGAAGCGGTCGTCCTCGTCGAACACGACCCGACTCGTCCACCGGCGGCAGCACATCTGTCCCTCGATGGAGCCCAACCGATCGGTCGGGAAGTTCACGTCGTCGTTCTCGTACGCCTTCGTGATCGTGCCCGACTCATGCACCTTCAGGAAGTGCACCGGAATGTCGAGGTGCCTTGTGGCGAGGTTGGTGAAGCGATGCGCCGCGGTCTCGTACGAGACCGAGTACGTGTCGCGCAGGTCTTCGATCGAGATCGCTCTGCGCGTCTTCGCATCCTTCAGCGCCGGGACGACATGCGTCTCGGGGATCAGCAGCGCGCCGGTGAGATAGTTCGTCTCGACCCGCTGGCGCAGGAACTCGGCGTAGCTGCGCGGTTCGGCATGCCCGAGGATGCGACTCGAGAGCGCTTGCAACACTGCGGTGCGCGCATCGCCCTTCGCCGGCACGCTGCTCGACAGGTACAGCCGGCCGTTGGCGAGGTCGGCCACGCTGCGCGTGGTCTGCGGCAGGTCGGGCGCGTAATGCAGGGTGAACCCGAGGTATGCGGCGATCTCGGATGCCGTGCGCTGAGTCAACGGTCCGCCCGGGTGCCCGACCGCGCTGAGGATCTCAGCGGCGCGAACCTCCAGATCCTCGAAGTGGTTGTCCTGATCGCGCATCAGGTGGCGCAGCTCGACATTCGCACGCCGGGCCTCTTCGGGAGTGGCAGCGCGCTCGTCCTTGAGCCGGTCGATCTCTTCATGCAGGGCGAGAAGCGCCTTGAGCGCCTCCGTCGGCACGGTCTTCGAGATGCGGAACGGATCGATGCCGAGCGCTTGGAAGGTCTGCCCCTTCATCGCGCGCTCGAGAGCGATCTCGGTGGCACTGCGCTCATCGAGCGGCTCTCCCTCGAGCACGGCATCGAGGCTGACGCCGAGAGCGCGCGCAATCGCCTGCAGCTGGGTGAGCTTCGGCTCGCGCTTTCCGGTCTCGATCATCGACATCTGGCTGGGTGCACGGTCGACGGCAGAGGCGAGATCTTCGAGCGTCATCCCGCGTGCAGTGCGCAGCTGGCGGATGCGGCGCCCGATGGTGAGGGCATCGGCGTCTTCGGTGATTTCTGGGCCCTGAGCCTGTCGAAGGGTCGTCATGCGGCTGATTCTGTCACGAAAGCAGAAATTTAAGAATTCTTCACTTCGAGAATGTCCATCTGGACCCCTGAACTTCACACAGAGTGGATGTCACGCCACTCCGTAGCTCGACCGAATCGAGGAGACATCATGAGCACTCCCACCGCTTCACCCACCACTGCTCCTACGCAGACCATCCAGCAGGGACCGACTCTCACCGTCACCGGCCCCGTCCGCGATCGGTTCGACGAGATCCTCACCCCTGAGGCGCTCGCCTTCCTCACCGAGCTGCACCATCGCTTCGCAGGCCGCCGCCACGACCGCATGGCAGACCGCCTGCGTCGCCGCTTCGAGATCGGCAGCGGCCGCGACCCCCAGTTCCGCGACGACACGAAGCACATCCGTGAAGACGCCGACTGGCGCGTGGCGGGAGCGGGCCCCGGTCTCGAAGATCGCCGTGTGGAGATCACCGGCCCCACCGATCCGAAGATGACCATCAACGCCCTCAATTCGGGCGCGAAGGTCTGGCTCGCCGACCAGGAGGACGCCACCAGCCCCACCTGGCAGAACGTCATCGGCGGCCAGCTGTCGCTGCGCGATGCGATCCGCGGTGAGCTGACGTTCACCTCCCCCGAAGGCAAGACCTACGAGGTGACCGCCGAGCAGACGCCCACCATCGTGATGCGCCCGCGCGGGTGGCACCTGGTCGAGAAGCACCTGACCTTCGTTGACCGAACGGGCCGCAGCATGGCGGCATCCGCTTCGCTGGTCGACTTCGGCCTGTACTTCTTCCACAACGCCAAGGTGCTGATCGATGCGGGTCGCGGGCCGTACTTCTACATCCCCAAGCTCGAATCCAGCGAAGAGGCAGGCCTCTGGGACGACGTCTTCACGTTCGCCGAGGATTACATCGGGATCGATCACGGCACGATCCGCGCCACGGTTCTCATCGAGACGCTGCCGGCGGCCTTCGAGATGGACGAGATCCTCTACGCACTGCGCGATCACTGCGCGGGCCTGAACGCCGGACGCTGGGACTACATCTTCTCGATCATCAAGAACTACCGTGGCCGCGGCGCACGATTCGTACTGCCGGACCGCAGCGAGATCACGATGACGGTGCCGTTCATGCGGGCGTACACCGAGCTGCTGGTGCAGACCTGCCACAAGCGGGGTGCCTTCGCGATCGGCGGGATGAGCGCTTTCATCCCCAACCGTCGGGATGCTGAGGTGACGGCGGCCGCGACCCTGAAGGTCACCGCAGACAAGAAGCGCGAGGCCGGCGACGGGTTCGATGGCACCTGGGTCGCCCACCCCGATCTGATCCCCACCGCTCAAGCGGAGTTCGACGCGGTCCTCGGTGACCGGCCGAACCAGATCGACCGGCAGCGCGACGATGTCAGCGTCAAGGCCGAGCAGCTCCTCGACCTGCGCATCGGACGCCCGATCACGGCTGCCGGAGTGCGCGGCAACGTGTCGGTGGCGATCCGCTACATCGAGGCGTGGTTGCGAGGCCTCGGCGCCGTCGCGATCGACAACCTGATGGAGGATGCCGCAACCGCAGAGATCTCGCGTTCGCAGGTGTGGCAGTGGATCCACCAGGACCGCTCCACCGAAGACGGCACCCGCATCACGCCGGAGTACATCGAGGGCATCATCACTGACGTGCTCGCTCAGGCGACCCGCGCGGCAGGAGACCGCTACGACGACGCCGCCGAGATCTTCCGCGAGGTATCGCTGGGCTCCGAGTTCCCCGCCTTCCTCACGCTGTCGGCCTACTCGAAGTTCCTCGTCGACGAGGACTGATCGCGTCAGGCCCGCTCACCACGGCAGAAGGGTTTCCCGGCTCAGGATCGATTCGGCGCCGGGAAACCCTTCTGCCATCGTCCGTTGCATCATCCGTTGTGGATAACTCGGAAGCCGCCCGAGCGCGCCGCGCTACGCTCACCGGATGCCGATCCCCCCACCACCGGCCGTCGTTGCACCGCTCACGCGCGTGCCGAGCAGTCGCGAGATACGCACCCGCCGCACGCTCTCACTGATTCTCAGCTGCCTCACCATCGTCGCGGCGTCGACGACGCTCGGGTTCGAGATCTTCGACAGCAGGTTCATCTCCCTCGACGGCCCCACTGGCATGGATCTGTTCCGGATCCTGCTGTGGAATGCCGCTCCATACTGGAACTTCTCCGCCATCGTCAGCCTGATCCTGTTGAGCAGCCTGCCCCGACCTACTGCGTCGGGTGAACGGTTGCTCAAGCCTCTCGGCATCTGTGCCGTCGTCCTCGCCGCGGCGTGCTTTCTCTATCCGGCGGCGCTGACCGCTCTGTTAGTCCTGTCGTTCATCGTTCCCCTGGGTCTCATCGGATGAGCGGCTGGCGCCGACCCCTCACCTGTGAGCCCACGGTGTCGTCGCTCGCCGCCGGTCAGGCGATCTCGCCGCCGGTGACCGTCTCAGCGAGCGCGTGCACCCGCACGAGGTGGTGCGCACCGTAGAAGTCAGCGTCGATGAGTCTCGCAGCATCCGCCTCTTCCGGCGAGGTGTGTGCCACCACCGCGGCGACGGCGAGTGCGTGCATCCAGCCGCCGGCAAGCGTGCCGAGCAGCATGAGGTACGGAACGCTGATAGCCGAGGCATCCCGCCCCGCGCCGAACGCGACGAGCCCCTCGGTCGCGCGACGCGCGGCATCCAGCGCACGCGAGAGTCGATCGGCGACGCGCACGGCGACCTCTCCCCCGGCCTGGCGCAATGCGCTCACCGTGTCGTCGATCTTCGCGAACAGCTCTGCCACCGTCGCGCCCTGATCGCGCAGCACCTTGCGCCCGATGAGGTCGTTCGACTGGATGGCAGTCGTGCCCTCGTAGATCGGCACGATGCGGGCATCGCGGTAGTGCTGAGCCGCACCGGTCTCTTCGATGAAGCCCATGCCGCCATAGACCTGAATGCCATCGCTCGTCACCCGCAGGGCCTCTTCGCTCGCCCAGCCCTTGAGGATCGGCACGAACAGCTCCGCGAGTCGCGCGGATTCCTCGCCCTGGTCGAACAGATCGCCGACGTACACAGAGAGTGCGCGCATCGCGAAGATCTGGCTGGACATCGAGCGCAGGATGCGGCGTACATCGGGATGCTCGGCAATCGGCGTCCCCGCGGGTCGATCCTGCACGCGCCCCTGCAGTCGAGAGAGTGCGTAGTCCGCGGCACCCTGGTAGGAACGGTCAGAGATGCCGGTGGCCTGGTGTCCCATGCCCACTCGCGCGGAGTTCATCATCACGAACATTCCGGCAAGACCGCCGTGCAGTTCGCCGACGAGGTAGCCGGTGGCGCCTTCATAGGCCAGCACGCAGGTCGGGCTGGCGTGGATGCCGAGCTTGTGTTCGATGGCAACCGTCTCCACGTTGTTGCGCTCACCGAGTGAGCCGTCTGCGTTCACGAGCGTGCGCGGCGCGACGAACAGCGAGAGACCCTTCGCCCCGTCGGGTGCGCCGGGCGTGCGCGCGAGAACGAGGTGGACGATGTTCTCCGCGACATCGTGATCTCCCCAGGTGATGAAGATCTTCTGACCGCTGATCGCGTAGGTGCCGTCCTCGCGCGGGGTGGCCATCGTGCGAATCGCACCGAGGTCGGTGCCGGCCTCGGGCTCGGTGAGGTTCATGGTGCCGGTCCACTCGCCGCTGACCAGTTTGGTCAGGTAGGTCTCACGAAGCTCTTCGGATGCCGCGGCGTCGAGTGCGTGGATGGCTCCGGCCCCCAGCATCCAGCACAGCGCGAATGCCGCGTTCGAGGCGTTCCAGATCTCGCCGAGACCCGCGCCGACCGACTGCGGAAGCCCATCGCCTCCGGCGGACTCCGGCGCTGTCGCGCTGACCCAGCCCGCTTCGACGAGCGCCTGATACGCCTCGGGGAAGCCTTCGGGCAGGTGCACCTGCCCGCCCTCGAGCCGGGCGCCGATCGCATCGCCCGCGCGATCGAGCGGTGCGAGGACCTCAGCGGCGAATTCCCCGGCGCCTGCGATGATCTCGACGGCATCGTCTGCAGTGATCGCACCACCGGATGCCGCGGCGACGATATCGCGACCGAAAGCCTCTTTATAGAGGAAGGCGTAGTCCGCGACGGGCGGGACGTAAGGGGTTGCAGCGCTCATCGTTCACTCCTGAGTTGAATATTCGAGCCGAGTCGCCGTGGCGAGACTCAGCGCCAGTGTATCTGACACTGAGTTTCACAACCAGTGCGGAACGCTGTGGACGAGTGCGCAGCCTTGTAGCATTTGAGGCGTGACTGAACGCGCCCCCCTCTCCCGCAAGTTGTCCGCCATCGCCGAGTCGGCGACTCTCAAGGTCGATGCCAAGGCCAAGGCGCTCAAGGCCGAGGGCAAGCCGGTCATCTCCTATGCCGCTGGCGAGCCCGACTTCGCCACGCCGCAGTTCATCGTGGATGCCGCCGCTGAAGCGCTGCAGGACCCGGCGAACTTCCGCTACACCCCCGCTCCCGGGCTCCCCGCCCTTCGTGAGGCGATTGCTGCGAAGACGCTGCGCGACTCCGCACTCGAGGTCGCACCGTCGCAGGTGATCGTCACCAACGGTGGAAAGCAGTCGGTGTACCAGGCGTTCCAGGCCGTGGTGAACCCGGGCGATGAGGTGCTGCTGCCCGCGCCGTACTGGACCACCTACCCCGAAGCGATCCGCCTGGCTGATGGCACCCCGGTCGAGGTCTTCGCCGGCGCTGATCAGGACTACAAGGTCACTGTCGAGCAGCTTGAGGCCGCTCGCACCGAGCGCACGACAGTACTCGTGTTCGTCTCGCCGTCGAACCCCACGGGCGCCGTCTACACGCTCGAGGAGACCACAGCGATCGGGCAGTGGGCGCTCGAGCACGGCATCTGGATCATCTCCGATGAGATCTACCAGAACCTCACCTACGAGGGCACGAAGGCGACCTCGATCGTCGAGGCGGTTCCCGCAGTCGCCGGTCAGACGATCCTCGTCAACGGCGTCGCCAAGACCTACGCGATGACAGGCTGGCGGGTGGGCTGGATGGTCGGCCCCGCCGACGCCATCAAGGTTGCCGGAAACCTGCAGTCGCACCTCACGAGCAACGTGAACAACATCGCCCAGCACGCGGCCATCGCCGCGCTCTCCGGCCCCCAGACCGAGGCGGAGCAGTTCCGCGAGGCGTTCGACCGCCGTCGCCGCCTGATCGTGTCGGAGCTTTCGAAGATCGATGGCGTCCAGGTGCCGAACCCGCTCGGAGCCTTCTACGTCTACCCCGACGTGCAGGGCCTGCTGAACCGCACCTGGCAGGGAGTCACGCCCACGACGTCACTGGAGCTCGCCGACCTCATCCTCGAGAAGGCTGAAGTCGCTGTCGTTCCCGGTGAGGCGTTCGGTCCGTCGGGATACCTGCGCCTGTCGTACGCGCTCGGCGATGACCAGCTGCTCGAGGGCATCCAGCGCCTGCAGACGCTGTTCGCCTGAGCGGACGCGTCAGCTCTCCTGGTATCCGATCAGCCAGCGGATGCCGTAGCGGTCGGTGACCTGACCGTCGAAGTCGCCCCACGGGCGCTTCTGCAATGGATCGGTGATCGCGCCGCCGTCACTGAGCGCTGCGAACCACTTCTGCAGAGTGGCGGGGTCCGCGGTGCCGAGCAGTGAGAATGTCGCGCCGACGATGTGGACCGCATCCTCATCGCCGGCGGCATCCGAAGCGAAGAGATCGACGACACCTTTCAACTGGCCGTGCGCGATCGCGTCACCGGGCCCGTCGGTGCGCGCGAACCGTTCGTACGTGAACAGCTGCAGCTCACCGCCGAAGACCCCGCGGTAGAAAGTCAGCGCTTCGGCGGCGTTACCGGGGAAGAACAGGTAGGGAACGAGTCCGCTCATCCCGCGAGTGTAGTCGCTAGAGTTCCACGCCCACGAGAACGGGCTCGGGCTGCAGCAGCAGTCCGAACTCCGCATGCACACGGGCCTGGATGTAGCGGGCCAGTTCACTGACCTCTGCTGCCGTCGCATCACCGCGGTTGGTGAGGGCGAGCGCATGCTTGGTCGAGATCCCCGCGCGCGAGCGCGGCAGACGGAACCCCTTGGTGATTCCGGCGTTCTCAATGACCCAGGCCGCGCTCACCTTGACCTCCGGACGCGTCGTGGATGCCGGAGGCACATACCCGTCGTACGACTCCAGCGGGATCACGGTCGCTTCGTCAAGATCCGGCTGCACGGGCCAGCGCGGGCACTCGGGCGGCAGCTGCGCCGCGACGATCTCAGGAACGATCAGGTTCTGGAAGAACGACCCGGCGCTGCGGGTATCGGGATCAGCGGGGTTCAGAAGCATCCCCTTCGCCGCGCGGATCTGGAGGATCCGCTCGCGTACCGACGAGAGGGGGATGATCTCGTCACCCTCGATGCCGAGCGCGCGACGCAGCTGTTCGCCGCCGATCCGCCGGCCCGCGGCGCCGACGTCGGCGAGATCGAGGGTCACCGAGAGGATCACCGCACGACGCAGAGGTGCGCCGCCGTAGTGGTGCTTGAGTACCGAAGTGCGAAATCCCAGTCCCAGTTCGGATGCTGGGACTGCGGAGACCTCGCCCGTGGACTCGTCGATGAGCTCGACCTCGACGAGAGTCTCCTGGATCTCCTGTCCGTACGCCCCGACGTTCTGCACGGGGGCTGCGCCGACCGTGCCGGGGATGCCGCTCATCGCTTCGATGCCTGCGAGGCCGTGCTGGACTGTGTAGGCGACGAGGTCGTCCCAGTTGTGGCCTGCCTGCACGCGCACCCGCGTGCGACCGGGGTGCGGGGAGTCCACCCGCTCGATACCCGAGGTGAGAATACGGATGACCGCGCCTTCGAAGGGCTCATCTCCTGCGAACAGGTTCGAGCCGCCACCGAGGACGAACCACTCCTCGTTGCCAGACCACACCTCGCGCAGCGTGTCGATGAGCTCGTCTCTGCTCGTGGCATCCAGCATCCGCTCGGGAGCCGCGCCCGTGTGCAGGGTGGTGAGCTCTGAAAGCGGTATCGGGGTGATCTCTACCATCAGGGGCCGTCAGAGAGCGACGCGCAGCTGCGCCTTGACGAGGACGGTGGTGTCAGCGTGCTTGACGGTGAGGTCGATGCGCGCACTGGTGTCATCGACGGCGCCGACCTTCGCGAGCACCGAGACGTCGGCACCGCTTTGCGGGTCGACGACGATGGGACGCGTGAAACGCACACCGTACTCGGTGATCTTCGCATCGGTGTCAAGGGCGGCGAGTACGACGGAGGAGGCCAGTCCCATCGTCAGCATCCCGTGCGCGAGCACACCGGGAAGACCGACGGACTCCGCGATGTCATCACGGTAGTGGATGGGGTTGAAATCGCCCGAGGCGCCCGCGTAGCGGACGAGAGACTCGCGCGTGAGGTGGATGGTGCGCTCGGCGATGACGTCTCCGACGGTGAAAGTCATGCGTCCCCCTCTTCCGCGCCGACGAGCAGCACGCTCGTGGCGGTGACGACGTGTTCACCAGCGGCATCCGTGATCACGGCCTCGCTGGTGACCATCGAGTTGCCGGCCATCATGCGGATGCCGGTGACCTTCAACTGCCCGGTGAGCTCATCGCCGGCGACGATCGGTTTCGAATACGTGAACTTCTGCTCTGCATGGATGGTGCGCGCGAGCACGATGCCAGAATCTGGCTCGGCCAGCAGCAGCTGCAGCGTCTGGTCTTGAATGACCATCGCGAATGTGGGCGGCGCAACCACGTCGGCGAAGCCTGCGGCACGCGCGGCCTCGACGTCAGTGTGCAGCGGAGCGTCGGCGAAGACGGCGCGAGCGAACTCACGCACCTTCTCACGACCGACCAGGTACGCAGGCGTCGGCGGGAACTCCCGGCCGATCAGTTCGTTGTTCACAGGCACCGGACAAGTCTATCCAGCCTGCACCGCGTCGCTCAGCTTCGCCGGGTCCTCAGCGCCTTGATGATCATCTGCACCGCGATGACCACGAGATATGCGGCGAAGAGCATGTTCCCCCAGAAGGGGTCGACCAGCGTGGCGAGCCATGCGCCCAGGGCCGTCATCGTGCAGGCGGCGACACCGATGAGAGCTGCAGCGACCAGGTCGACGTTGTGGTGGCGGAGGTTGCCGATCGTGCCGGATAGAGCCGCCGGGATCATCATGAGCAACGACGTGCCCTTGGCGACGAGGTCGGTGGTGCCGAATCCCATCATCAGCACCGGTACGACGATGACGCCACCGCCGACGCCGATGAGGCCGGAGATGATCCCCGTGACGATGCCCACGAGAACGAGGGCAGTACCGTTGATCCAGCCCAGCTCGAAGGTCGCCTCTCGTGAGGGGATGACCACGAACAGCATGATGATGACGATGACGAGGAAACCGATGAAGCCCCACCGGAGCGCCGTCTGCGAAACCCGCGGAAGCAATCTGGTGCCCACCTGTGCACCCGCCACGGCGCCGACGGCGAGCAGAATCGCGGGGATCCAGGCGACGGAGTCGTGGATGGCGTAAGAGATCACGCCGATGCTCGCGATCGGCACGATGGCGGCCAGAGACGTGCCGGCGCTGATCCGCTGGTCGAAGTGCACCATCAGCACGAGCAGCGGCACGATCACCGTGCCTCCGCCGACGCCGAAGAGCCCTGAGAGCAGCCCTGCGATCAAGCCGATGAGGATGAAGGTGAGGTACGCGCGCGGGCCTCGGGTTATCGGGCTGGTTAGCTCACTCACTCGGCAAGCCTAATGCGTAAAAAAGGCCCGCCCTCCCTGACGGGAGTGCGGGCCTTCTCTACGAGGTGCGTCTTACTTGCCAGCCTCGACGAAGCCAGCGGCTTCAGCGGCCTCAGCAGTACGGAACCAGACCTCAGCAACGGTCTGCTCGTACCACTGGCCATCGGGGCGGTGGAACTTCATCGAGTCCTTGTTGCCCTTGATCTCGAAGCCCTCGGGAGCCGAGCCGTCCTCGTTGGGAGCGGCCGAGTCAGCACCGAAGTCACCGTCGACGAGTGCTGCGGGTGCAGCTTCCTCTGCCTTGGGTGCATCTTCGACCTTCTCGGTCTTCTCCGCCTTCGGGGCGGCCTTGGCAGCGGCCTTCTTCTTCGGGGTGACGGGCTCGAGGACGAGCTCGATCACTGCCATGGGGGCGTTGTCGCCCTTGCGGTTTCCGACCTTCGTGATGCGGGTGTAGCCACCCTCACGGTCAGCGACCAGCGGTGCGATCTCAGTGAAGAGCGTGTGGACGACCTGCTTGTCACCGATGATCGACAGCACGCGACGGCGGGCGTGCAGGTCTCCGCGCTTGGCGAAGGTGATCAGACGCTCAGCGAGCGGACGCAGGCGCTTGGCCTTCGTCTCGGTCGTCTTGATCGACTTGTGCGTGTAGAGAGCAGCAGCCAGGTTGGCAAGCAGCAGACGCTCGTGTGCGGGGCCGCCTCCGAGGCGGGGTCCCTTAGTGGGCTTAGGCATATTGATCTAACTCCTGGTCAGAATTTCGGGGAGGTCAGAAGGACTCGTCTTCGCCTGCGCCGTAGAAGTGGGCGCCGTCGAAACCGGGCACCGAATCCTTGAGCGACAGACCGAGCGAGATGAGCTTGTCGCGCACCTCGTCGACCGACTTCTGGCCGAAGTTGCGGATGTTCATGAGCTGCGTCTCCGACAGCGCCACGAGCTCGGACACCGTGTTGATGCCCTCGCGCTTGAGGCAGTTGTAGGAGCGGACCGAGAGGTCGAGGTCTTCGATCGGCATCGACAGTTCGCTGGAGAGCACGGGCTCCACAGGTGCCGGGCCGATCTCGATGCCCTCTGCCTCGACGTTCAGCTCGCGAGCGAGACCGAACAGCTCGGTCAGGGTCTTCGCAGCCGAAGCGACAGCGTCGCGCGGAAGCATGCTGTTCTTGGTCTCGACATCGAGGATGAGCTTGTCGAAGTCGGTGCGCTCACCGGCACGAGTCGCCTCGACGCGGTAGCTGACCTTGAGGACCGGCGAGTAGATCGAGTCGACGGGGATCTGCCCGGCCTCGGCGTACTCGTTGCGGTTCTGGGTCGCCGACACGTAGCCACGGCCACGCTCGATCGTGAGCTCGAGCTCGAACTTCGCAGTGTCGTTGAGCGTCGCGATGACGAGCTCGGGGTTGTGCACCTCGACACCGGCAGGAGCCGAGATGTCAGCGGCGGTAACCTCTCCGGCACCGGTCTTGCGCAGGTAAGCCGTGATGGGCTCATCGCGCTCGCTCGAGACGACGAGCTGCTTGATGTTGAGGATGATCTCAGTGACATCCTCCTTCACACCGGGGATGGTGCTGAACTCGTGCAGGACGCCATCGATACGGATGCTGGTAACAGCAGCACCGGGGATCGAGGAGAGCAGGCTGCGACGCAGCGCGTTTCCGATGGTGTATCCGAAGCCGGGCTCGAGCGGCTCGACGATGAACCGGCTGCGGTCCTCGGCGATCTTTTCCTCGGTAAGTGTGGGACGCTGTGCAATAAGCACTCTGTGTTCCTTTCGATCACATGCCCGCTATATGACATGTGTTGGGTGAGGTTTTTGAGTTGTGGAAGTCAGTGCCCTGACGGGCAGAGCGAGGGATGCCGCAGCACCCCTCGCAACAACCTGATCAGACGCGGCGGCGCTTCGGCGGGCGGCATCCGTTGTGCGCCTGCGGAGTGACGTCCTGGATCGAACCGACCTCGAGGCCTGCGGCCGTGAGCGAACGGATCGCGGTCTCGCGTCCGGAGCCCGGACCCTTCACGAAGACGTCGACCTTCTTGACGCCGTGCTCCTGAGCCTGGCGGGCAGCCGACTCGGCAGCCATGCCAGCGGCGTACGGGGTCGACTTGCGCGAGCCCTTGAAGCCCACGCCACCCGACGAAGCCCAGCTGATGACAGCTCCGGACGGGTCGGTGATCGAAACGATGGTGTTGTTGAACGTCGACTTGATGTGGGCCTGGCCCAGCGCGATGTTCTTCTTTTCCTTGCGGCGCGGCTTGCGCGCGGCGGCCTTAGGTGCAGCCATGAAAGTTTTCTCCTATTCCCTGGCCGCTGCTTAGCGGGCCTTCTTCTTGCCGGCGACGGTGCGCTTCGGGCCCTTGCGGGTGCGGGCGTTGGTCTTGGTGCGCTGACCGCGGACCGGAAGGCCACGACGGTGGCGGATGCCCTCGTACGAGCCGATCTCGACCTTGCGGCGGATGTCTGCGGCGACCTCGCGGCGCAGGTCACCCTCCACCTTGTAGTTGCCTTCGATGTAGTCGCGAAGTGTAATGAGCTGGTCGTCCGAGAGGTCCTTGACGCGGATCGACTCGTCGATCTCGGTGGCCTTGAGGATCTCGACCGAGCGGGTACGGCCGACGCCGTAGATGTAGGTAAGGGCGATCACCACGCGCTTGTCGCGCGGGATGTCAACGCCGGCAAGACGTGCCATGCGGTTTCTCCTGAGATGAGTAGAGGTGTGGGGCAGGATGTGGACCCGGGCCTCTGTCCCGAGGTGTCAGTTTCATTCGAGCGTTGAGCCCGTCGAAACGTCTTGACCCTGCCTGTGTGTATTCAGTTGTGTGTCAGATCTGCTCGATCAGCCCTGGCGCTGCTTGTGGCGCGGGTTGCTCTTGCAAATCACCATGACGCGGCCGTGACGGCGGATCACCTTGCAGTGATCGCAGATGGGCTTGACGCTGGGGTTGACCTTCATGATGTTTCCTGTTCGCTGTCTTCGTACCGCCCCTGGCAGGGGCAGGCCGTTACTTCTCGACCGATCAGCGGTAGCGGTAGACGATACGACCGCGGGTGAGGTCGTAGGGGCTGAGCTCCACGACGACACGGTCCTCGGGGATGATGCGGATGTAGTTCTGTCGCATCTTGCCGGAGATCGTTGCAAGGACCTTGTGTCCGTTGCTGAGCTCAACGCGGAACATCGCATTGGGCAGAGCCTCGGAGATCACGCCCTCGATCTCGATGACACCGTCTTTCTTAGCCATAGCCTCGCTGACGCTTCTGCAGACCGGTCGATCTGCGTTGGATGGATGATTGTGATGCCGCTCCAGACGGACACGCCGAAACTGGGCGCAAGGCACCAACGCTCCATCTTATCCGCTATGGTGCCCCTCGGCAACTCGAGGTGGGTGCGGGCAGGTCAGCCCAGCAGCTGCTGAAGCTTCGCTGCGCCGCCGGCCTGCAGATCGAGCCGCTCGCCGTTGATGTCGACGGTGGGCGTGCCCTGGACCTCGTGCGCGTTGGTCTGGTCTCCGATGAAGTCCATGTAGGTACCGGCCGCGATGCAGTCCGCGGCATCCGCCGCGCCCACCTGGTCGGCGAGGTCAGCGAGCTCATCGTCGGTCAGCCCGGTCGTGTTCTCGGCAGGCTGCTTCTCGAAGAGCAGGTTGAAGTAGTCCAGGAACGAGTCGGGCGCCGTCTCTGCCACACAGTACGATGCCGCGGCAGCGCGCGTGGAGTACTCGGTGTTCTGAGAGAAGCGGTCGAGGATCGAGATCGGGTGCACGTTGAGCGTGATGTCGTTGTTGGCCGCAGCCTCCTGGAGCTGCGCACCGTACTGCTGCTCGAAGGCGTTGCACGCGGGGCACATGAAGTCGACGAACGTGTCGACCTGGTCTTCACCGGTGCCGAAGCTGACCGCGCCGGTCTCGTCGTTGATGATCGCGCTCTGCGGGGCTGCGCCCGGAGCGCTCGCCTGGTTGTTCAGGAAGACGACGAGTCCGCCCAGTGCCACCAGGACCACGACAACCGCGATCGAGATTCCGATGGCGAACCAGTTGGTGTTGCTCTTGGCAGCAGCGGCCATGACTTTCCGTTCTCTCAGGCCCGCGCGCATGCGGGTCCGGGCAAGGTTATCCGTCAATCTTGCCGCGGATTCCTATGCCCCGCTTGTGAGCGCCTCGCTCCCCCGAGAATTGCTTTGTGCGACGAGAATTGCGCTGGCAGCAGCCGGCTCAGCGCGCAGGGCGATTCTCAGTTGTCTCGAATCGCCTCGCCTGGCGCCGACTGCTTCGCAGCGTCGCGAGGAACGGGTGGTGCGGCGGTTCTACACGCCGCACGCCGGCCTGCGTCAGCGCCCGACCGAGCGGGTCGACCCGCCACATCTCCGTGGCGGTCCAACGCGCCACCGGATGCCCATTGCGCCGCAGCCTGTCCTCGCGAGCCTTCTCCTCACGCAGGTGTTGACGGGCAGCATCCAGGTCGTTCAGATCGTACTTGCCCCACCCGTCAGATTCACCGACGGCGCCGCTGGACGGGAAGAAGAAGTCCGTTCGGTCGTTGCACCCCTCGTAGAAGAAGTCGTTCTGCAGAACGGGTGCCTCGAATCCGCTCCACAGGATCACTGCCCGGCTCACGCTCTCGCCCGGTGATTCCGAGCGCGGATCGGCGTGATCCCATACCCATTCCCGTAGTCGCACACCGCGCCGACTCTTCTGGCCGGAACCGTGATCGCGCAGCCGCTCAAGACGAAGCGTCCCGCCCTGCGCCGGAGAGATCACAGCGTCGACTTGAGCAAGCGCTTTCGCCGGCGGCAGTACCCTGGCCAGATCCGAGACCGTGTCAAGGAGCGATGTCACCCGTGTGCCATTTACTTCGACGACCTGGCGCGGATCCTCACTCGTATGGATGCACACGTCCCCGTTGCGCGTCGTGGTCTTCCGATCCCGAGAGAAGACATGAATGTCTTTTGTCTCCCCGAACAGCGGAATGCCATGCAGAACCGCAGCGGACTCAAGGCACAGCACGACGTCCGGCGAGACGAGGAGGAGGCTATGGACTCGCACTTCGTAGCGCTGCCACGGCGTGAGCTTCTCGAACCTGTGACGGTCCACGTACACGCCCTTGCGCAACCGCCGCCACTGTGCGGAACGCGGGTCCGCTCCCAGCATCCTCAGTCCGTCATAGGTGTGCAGTGGAATGGGCGAGAACGAGCTGGCCCGGTCAGTCAGCAGAAGAGGCATCTCCACATCGTGCCGCGGCCCGCGCGACCACATCCGCATTCCACAGCCGCTGATGCCCGGCACGCCGTTGTGCAGAACGAGTGGCGCACTGAGAATTGCCAAGCGCGCCGAGAATTCTCATGCCAGCACGATTCTGGCGCGACAAAGCGATTCTCGAGGAGGGAGCGCGGAGCGCGGGAAAGCTAGGCGGGGCGGACAGGAGTCACGCCGAACGGGGCGAGGCCCGCAGCGCCACCGTCGGGGGCGGTCAGCACCCAGATCCCGTCGGCATGGAAAGCGACACTGTGCTCCCAGTGCGAGCCGTCAGTGCCGTCGACCGTCGAGACGGTCCAGTCGTCATCCTCGACCAGGGTGTCTTCTCCCCCGGCGGTGACCATCGGCTCGATCGCAAGGACCAGGCCCGGCCTGATCTCAGCCCCCGGGTCGGGCGTGCGGTAGTTGAACACGCTCGGCGCCTCGTGCATCTTGCGTCCGATGCCGTGCCCCACGTACTCGCGCAGGATGCCGTAGGTCGAGCCCGAAACCTCAGAGGGGCCCTGCGCCTCGATGTACTCCTGGATCGCCGCACCGATCGCACCGATGTGCGAAACGGATGCCATCGCAGCGATCCCCGCCCACATCGATCCCTCGGTCACGCGAGAGAGCTCGGCGCGTCGCGCTACCAGTTCGGGCCGCTCCGGGTCCGGCACGATGAACGTGCGTGCACTGTCGCCATTCCACCCCTGGAACTGCGCACCGCTGTCGACCGAGACGATGTCGCCGGGCGCCAATACGCGTGCGCTGGGGATGCCGTGCACGACCTGCTCGTTCACCGAGATGCACGTGGTGTGGCGGTAGCCGCGCACGAGCTTGAAGTTCGACTCGGCGCCACGTCCCGTGATCGCGGCCGACGCCGCAGCATCAACCTCGGCAGTCGATGCCCCGGCACGAATAGCCGCGCCCGCAGCGTCGAGTGAGGCTGCGGTGATGAGTCCGGGTTCGATCATCGCCCGCAGTTGCGCGGGGGTCTTGTAGATCGAGCGACGGAACACAGCTCAGGCCGCGAGCGTCAGGCCGCGCGCCTGCAGCGCCGCCATGATCCGCTCGGTGATCTCGTCGAGTGAGCCGACACCGTTGATGCGGTCGACGATGCCGCGCTCACCGTAAACGGCGAGGATCGGCGCAGTCTCGTTCTCGTAGATGTCGAGACGGTGCGCAATGCCCGCTTCGGTGTCGTCCGAACGGCCCTGTTCTTCTGCGCGAAGCTTCAGGCGCGCGATGCTCTCGTCGCGTGGAACATCCAGCAGGATGACGGCATCCAACGACTCACCGCGAGCGGTGAGGAACTCGTCGAGGTGACCGACCTGTGCGGCGTTGCGCGGATAGCCATCGAGCAGGAACCCGTGCACAGCGTCATCTTGCGACAGACGATCGCGCACGATCTCACCGGTCAGCTCGTCGGGCACGAGGTCGCCACGGTCGAGGATCGCGGTGACCTGCTTGCCGAGGTCGGTACCGCCCTTGATGTTGGCGCGGAAGATATCGCCGGTCGAGACGACGGGGATGCCGTAGGCCTCAGCGATGCGCACGCCCTGCGTGCCCTTGCCGGAGCCCTGCGGGCCGACGATCAGAAGACGAGCGGATGCTGCGGTGTGCTGAGGCTGTGTCAACGGAGAAGCCCTTCATAGTGACGCTGCTGGAGCTGTGCATCGATCTGCTTGACCGTCTCCAGTCCCACACCGACGATGATGAGGATCGACGCGCCGCCGAACGGGAAGTTCTGGTTCGCGTTGACGGTGGCCAGAGCGATGAGCGGGATGAGTGCGATCAGACCGAGATAGATGGAACCCGGGAACGTGATGCGCGTGAGCACGAAGTCCAGATACTCGGCCGTCGGACGACCCGCGCGGATGCCGGGGATGAATCCGCCGTACTTCTTCATGTTGTCGGCGACCTCGACCGGGTTGAACGTGATCGCGACGTAGAAGTAGGTGAATCCGATGATCAGCAGGAAGTAGACCGCCATGTACAGCGGCTGGTCGCCCGTGGTGAAGTTCTGCGAGATCCAGACGACCCAGCCGGCCGGCTCCGAACCATCCTGCGGAGTGTTGAACTGTGCGATCAGCATCGGGATGTAGAGCAGGGACGACGCGAAGATGATCGGGATCACACCCGCCATGTTCACCTTGATCGGGATGTACGTGTTCGTTCCGCCGTATGTGCGGCGACCGACCATGCGCTTGGCGTACTGCACCGGCACTCTGCGCTGCGATTGCTCGACGAACACGACGAGGCCGGTGACCACGATTCCGATCGCAAGAACAAGCAGGAATGTCTCGAAGCCGTTCGACTCGAAGATCATCCACATCGCGGACGGGAAGGTCGCAGCAATCGAGGTGAAGATGAGCAGCGACATTCCGTTGCCGATACCGCGCTCGGTGACCAGCTCGGCGAACCACATGATGAGGCCCGTGCCGGCGGTCATGGCGATGATGATGAGCAACTGGGCCCACCAGACGTCATTGGTCAGCAGCTGCTGACAAGCGGCGATGTCGGTTGTTCCGAACAACTGGCCGCTTCGTGCCACCGTCACAAGAGTCGTCGACTGCAGCAGTGCGAGTGCGATCGTGAGGTAGCGGGTGTACTGGGTCAGGCGGGCCTGTCCTGCCTGGCCTTCTTTGTGCAGTGCCTCGAAGTGCGGGATGACCACACGAAGCAGCTGCGTGATGATCGTCGCCGTGATGTAGGGCATAACGCCGAGGGCGAAGATCGAGAGCTGGAGCAGAGCGCCGCCCGAGAAGAGGTTGACCAGGCTCAGCAGACCCTCAGTACCGGCATTCAGACGCAGGCACTCTTCGACGTTCGGGAAGTGCACGAACGGAGCCGGCACATGCGAACCGAGCCGGTAGAGGGCGATGATCGCCAGGGTGAAACCGATCTTCCGCCGTAGGTCGGGGGTGCGGAAGATCCGCGCGATAGCGCTAAACAAGGGCGTTCCTCCAGGAATGGTTGCCGGTCCGCTGAGGGCGGCCGAAAGACCAGCGTAACGCAGAGAGGGGCCGGAGAATCTCCGACCCCTCTCTGTGGTGACTACTTGACGGTTCCGCCAGCGGCCACGATCTTCTGCTCAGCAGATCCCGAGACCTTGTCGACCGAGACGGTGAGCTTCACATCGATGTCGCCGTTGCCGAGAACCTTGACCTTCTCGTTCTTGCGAACTGCGCCCTTTGCGACCAGGTCGCCGATGGTGACGTCCCCACCCTTCGGGTAGAGCTCCGCGAGCTTGGCCAGGTTTACGACCTGGTACTCGACGCGGAACGGGTTCTTGAACCCGCGCAGCTTCGGGGTGCGCATGTGCAGAGGCATCTGCCCACCCTCGAACCCGATGCGTACGGTGTTGCGAGCCTTGGTGCCCTTGGTTCCGCGACCAGCGGTCTTGCCCTTGGAGCCCTCACCGCGACCGACACGGGTCTTCGCGGTGTTGGCGCCGGGGACCGGACGCAGGTGGTGGACTTTGAGGACCCCTGGACGGGATGCCGGAGCATCCGCCGCAGGCTTGGCCTTCTTGGCAGCAGGCTTCTTGGCAGCAGCCTCAGCCTTGGGTGCCTTCGCGTCGGCAGCGGCCTTTGCAGGCGCCTTCTTCGCAGCAGGCTTCTTCTCAGCCGCAGCCTTGGGAGCGGCAGCCTTCTTGGCGGGGGCCTTTGCGGCCTTCTCCTCGACGGCGTCGTTCTTCTCAGCCATTAGTCGATCTCCTCAACCTTTACGAGGTGGGCGACGGTCTTGACGTAGCCGCGCGTCTGCGCGTCGTCGGGGCGAACGGTGGTGTCACCGATGCGCTTGAGACCGAGGCTGCGCAGCGTGTCGCGCTGGTTCTGCTTCTCGCTCACCTTGGACTTGATCTGGGTCACCTTCAGACGGGCGGCCATCAGGCACCTACCTTTGCAGCGGCTGCCGCAGCAGCCTTTGCCTCGTTACGGATGATGATGCCCGGAACGACGGCGTCGTAGTCAAGACCACGACGAGCCGCGACAGCGCGGGGCTCCTCAAGGCTCTTGAGCGCCGCGACGGTCGCGTGCACGATGTTGATCGTGTTCGACGAACCGAGCGACTTCGACAGAACGTCGTGGACACCGGCGCACTCGAGTACGGCGCGGACCGGACCACCAGCGATAACACCGGTACCGGCAGCAGCCGGACGGAGCAGCACGACACCGGCAGCGGCCTCGCCCTGAACCGGGTGCGGGATCGTGGTGCCGACGCGGGGAACACGGAAGAAGTTCCGCTTGGCCTCTTCGACACCCTTGGAGATGGCGAGAGGAACTTCGCGGGCCTTGCCGTAGCCGACGCCCACCAGACCGTTGCCGTCACCGACGACCACGAGAGCGGTGAAGCTGAACCGGCGACCACCCTTGACGACCTTCGAGACGCGGTTGATGGTGACGACGCGCTCGAGGAACTGGTTGTCCCCACGGTCGCGCGAGTTGCGGTCACGGCCGCCCTGGCCGCGGTCGCGGCCACCGCGGCGGCCCTGGCGGTCGTCGCGCTGCGGCTGCTCGGTGGACGCAGCGGTCTCGACCGGCGCGTTCTCAGCAGCAGGCTGCTCGGTGGTCACTTCGTTCTCCTTGTTGTCACTCACAGTGCCAGCCCCCCTTCGCGGGCGCCGTCGGCGATCGCCGCGACACGGCCGGCGTAGCGGTTGCCACCACGGTCGAAGACGACCTCGGTGACACCGGCAGCCTTGGCGCGTTCTGCGACGAGCTCTCCGACCTTGCGGGCCTTGGCGGTCTTGTCACCGTCGAACGAGCGCAGCTCGGTCTCGAGGGTGGACGCCGAGGCGACGGTGTGGCCCTTGCTGTCGTCGACCAGCTGGACGAAGACGTGGCGGGCCGAGCGGTTCACGACGAGACGCGGACGCGTCTCGGTGCCGACGATCTTCTTGCGAAGACGGGCATGACGACGCGCGCGGGCGTCGGACTTCGACTTCACAGCCATGGTTACTTACCAGCCTTTCCGGCCTTGCGACGCACGACCTCGCCGGCGTAACGCACGCCCTTGCCCTTGTACGGCTCGGGCTTGCGGATCTTGCGGATGTTCGCAGCTGCCTCGCCGACAGCCTGCTTGTCGATGCCACTCACGGTGAGCTTGTTGTTGCCCTCGACCGTCAGGGTGATGCCCTCGGGCGGGTCGATCAGGACCGGGTGCGAGAAGCCGAGAGCGAACTCAACCGAGCTGCCCTTCTGCTGCACGCGGTAACCGGTGCCGACAACCTCGAGGCCCTTGGTGTAGCCCTGGGTGACGCCGATGATGTTGTTGTTGATGAGCGTGCGGGTCAGGCCGTGAAGCGACCGGGACTCACGCTCGTCGTCGGGACGGGAGACAACCACCTGGGTGTCCTCGACCGCGACCTCGATGGGGCTGGCCACATTGAGGGTGAGTTCACCCTTGGGGCCCTTCACCGCAACCGCACGGCCGTCAACCGAAATGGTGACGCCCGCGGGGATCTCGATGGGAAGTCGTCCAATACGCGACATTTCGAATTACCACACGTAGGCGAGGACTTCTCCGCCTACGCCCTTCTGCTCAGCCTGACGGTCGGTGAGAAGACCGGAGGAGGTGGACAGGATGGCCACGCCAAGGCCGCCGAGGACGTTGGGGAGCTCCGTGGACTTCGCGTAAACGCGCAGACCCGGCTTCGACACGCGCTTGATGCCCGCGATCGAACGCTCACGGTTGGGACCGTACTTCAGCGTGAGAGTGAGGTTCTGGCCGACGCGTGCGTCAGTGACCTCGTAGCTGGAGATGTAACCCTCCTGCTTGAGGATCTCGGCAATGTTGGTCTTGAGCTTGCTCGACGGCAGAGACACGGAGTCGTGGTGTGCCGAGTTCGCGTTGCGCAGACGGGTCAGCAAGTCTGCGACCGGGTCTGTCATTGTCATGAGTATTTTCCTTTGATCATGAGGTTTCGGCTGCCGTTACACGACAGACGACCTTCTATGAGATGCAATCTTCAATTGTAAGCGCACACCGGACCCCCGCCCGCCCTTCGACAAGCTCAGGGATCGGAATCAACAAGCTCAGGGACCGGCAGGGGTCCGCAGTGTTACGCCTTTGCGTCCTCCGCCTGGAAGGGGAAGCCGAGGTGACGGAGCAGCGCCCGACCCTCGTCGTCCGTCTTCGCAGTGGTGACAACAGTGATGTCGAAGCCGCGAACGCGGTCGATCTTGTCCTGATCGATCTCGTGGAACACGCTCTGCTCCTGGAGACCGAAGGTGTAGTTTCCGTGGCCGTCGAACTGCTTGCCCGACAGGCCGCGGAAGTCGCGGATGCGCGGCAGCGCGAGTGACACCAGACGGTCGATGAACTCCCACGCACGGTCGCCACGAAGGGTGACGTGCGCGCCGATGGCCTGGCCCTCACGCAGCTTGAACTGTGCGATGGACTTCTTGGCCTTCGTGACGATCGGCTTCTGGCCGGTGATCTTGGTGAGGTCTTCGACCGCACCATCGATCACCTTGCTGTCGCGAGCCGCCTCACCGACACCGGTGTTGACGACGACCTTGACGAGACCCGGGATCTGCATCACGTTCTCGTAGCCGAATTCTTCCTGCATCTTCTGCTGGATTTCGGCCTTGTACTTCTGCTTCAGGCGCGGCTGGATCTTGCCAGCCGGCGCGGCAGTCTCGGTGCTCATCAGAGGTCCTTACCTGACTTCTTCGCGTAACGCACACGAACGATGCGCTTGACGCCGTCCTTGGTCTGCTCCTCGACCCGTCGGCCGACACGGGTCGGCTTCTTGGTCTCGGGGTCGACGAGTGCGACGTTCGAAATGTGGATGGGAGCCTCGAGAGTCTCGATGCCGCCCGTCTTGGTGCCACGCTGCGTCTGGCCGACGCGGGTGTGCTTGGTGATGTAGTTCACGCCCTCGACGATCACGCGGTTCTGCTCGGCAAGGATCTCGAGGACCTTGCCTTGCTTGCCGCGGTCTCCGCCGCGCTCGGGCTTAGCGCCCGAGATGACCTGAACCAGGTCACCCTTCTTGATGTTCGCCATGATCAGATAACCTCCGGGGCGAGCGAGACGATCTTCATGAACTTCTTGTCACGAAGCTCGCGACCGACCGGTCCGAAGATGCGGGTGCCGCGGGGCTCCCCGTCGCTCTTCAGAAGGACGGCGGCGTTCTCGTCGAACTTGATGTAGGAGCCGTCCGGACGACGGACAGACTTCTTGGTGCGGACGATGACGGCCTTGACCACATCGCCCTTCTTGACGTTTCCACCCGGGATCGCGTCCTTGACGGTGGCGACGATGGTGTCACCCAGACCGGCGTAACGGCGGCGCGAACCACCGAGAACACGGATCGTGAGCAACTCCTTCGCGCCGGTGTTGTCGGCGACCTTGAGGCGGGATTCCTGCTGAATCACTATTACTCCTTAAGTAAGCCGGAGGCTTACTTGGCCTTTTCGACGATCTCGACCAGACGCCAGCGCTTGGTGGCGCTGAGCGGACGGGTCTCGCTGATGACGACCAGGTCGCCGATGCCCGCCGAGTTGGTCTCGTCGTGCACCTTGCGCTTCTCGGTACGGCGGATGACCTTGCCGTACAGCGGGTGCTTCACGCGGTCTTCGACCTCGACGACGATGGTCTTGTCCATCTTGTCGCTGACGACGTAGCCGCGCTGCGTCTTGCGGTAACCGCGAGCGTTCTCGTCACGCACATCGTGCGAGACGGGAGCTTCCGCTGCCGCTTCCTTCTTGGTGGCCATTACTCAGCCTTCCCTTCGGCGTCAGCCGAGGCATCCTCGGTCTTCTTCGCCTTCGACTTGGACGCCTTCTTGGCCGGGGCCTCGACGGGCGCGGGCGTGGCACGAATGCCCAGCTCGCGCTCGCGGATCACCGTGTAGAGGCGCGCGATGTCGCGCTTGACGGCGCGGATGCGGCCGTGGCTCTCCAGCTGGCCGGTAGCCGACTGGAATCGGAGGTTGAAAAGCTCCTCCTTGGCCTTACGCAGCTCCTCAACGAGGCGCTGGTCTTCGAACGTGTCGAGCTCCGCCGGGGCGAGCTCCTTGGTGCCGATCGCCATTACGCGTCGCCCTCCTCGCGCTTGATGATGCGTGCCTTGAGAGGCAGCTTGTGAATGGCTCGGGTCAGTGCTTCGCGAGCAAGTTCCTCGCTGACACCGCCGACCTCGAAGAGGACGCGACCCGGCTTGACGTTTGCAACCCACCACTCGGGAGAACCCTTACCGGAACCCATGCGGGTTTCAGCAGGCTTCTTGGTGAGCGGACGGTCGGGGTAGATGTTGATCCACACCTTTCCACCACGCTTGATGTGACGGGTCACCGCGATACGAGCTGCCTCGATCTGACGGTTGGTCACGTAAGCGGGCGTAAGAGCCTGGATGCCGTACTCGCCGAAGGAGACCTTCGTGCCGCCGGTAGCCTGACCCGAGCGACCCGGGTGGTGCTGCTTGCGGAACTTGACCTTACGGGGGATGAGCATTATGCCGACGCTCCTTCTGCAACGGGTGCCTCGTTACGCGGGGCACGACGACGGTCGCCACCACGGTCGTCGCGACCGCGTGACTTCGGCGCGTTGGCCTGCTCGCGAGCAAGCTCCTTAGCGGTGAGATCACCCTTGTAGATCCAGACCTTCACACCGATGCGGCCGAAGGTGGTCCGTGCCTCGTAGAAGCCGTAGTCGATGTTCGCGCGCAGCGTGTGCAGCGGCACACGGCCCTCGCGGTAGAACTCCGAACGGCTCATCTCGGCGCCGCCGAGGCGGCCGGAGACCTGGATGCGGATGCCCTTGGCACCAGCGCGCTGAGCGCCCTGGAGACCCTTGCGCATCGCACGACGGAACGCCACACGAGCAGAAAGCTGCTCGGCGATGCCCTGTGCGACGAGCTGAGCGTCAGCCTCGGGGTTCTTGACCTCGAGGATGTTCAGCTGGATCTGCTTGCCCGAGAGCTTCTCGAGGTCGCCACGGATCCGCTCGGCCTCAGCACCACGACGTCCGATCACGATGCCCGGACGGGCGGTGTGGATGTCGACGCGGACGCGGTCACGGGTGCGCTCGATCTCGATGTTCGAGACACCGGCGCGGTCGAGCTGCGTCTTCAGCAGGTTACGGATCTTGATGTCTTCAGCCACGTAGTCGGCGTAACGCTGACCAGGCTTCGTCGAATCCGAGAACCAGCGCGAAACGTGGTCCGTGGTGATTCCGAGGCGGAAGCCGTACGGGTTTACTTTCTGGCCCATTACTTGCTCGCCTTCTTCTTGCTGTCGCCGTCAGCCGCAGCAGCGACCTCGGGCGTCGAGAGCACGACCGTGATGTGGCTCGTGCGCTTCTTGATCTGGAAAGCGCGACCCTGTGCACGGGGGCGGAAACGCTTGAGCGTCGTGCCCTCGTCGACGTAGGCATTAGCTACGTACAGGTCCTGCTCGTCGAGGTACTCGCCGTCACGATCCGCCTTCACCTGTGCGTTGGCGATAGCCGACGCAACAAGCTTGTAGATCGGCTCACTGGCGCTCTGCGGGGCGAACTTCAGGATCGCCAGAGCTTCCTGGGCCTGCTTGCCCTTGATGAGCGCGACGACACGACGAGCCTTCTGAGGGGTCACGCGGATGTGTCGCACGCGTGCGATGGACTCCACCATTTCTCTCTCCTCTATCGTCACCGCGTTAGCGGCGACGGCCCTTCTTGTCGTCCTTCTCGTGGCCGCGGAAGGTGCGGGTGGGCGCGAACTCGCCCAGTTTGTGACCGACCATGGTCTCGGTGACAAACACAGGAATGTGCTTGCGACCGTCGTGGACCGCGATCGTGTGACCCAGCATGGCCGGGATGATCATGGACCGGCGAGACCAGGTCTTGATGACGTTCTTGGTACCAGCTTCGTTCTGCACGACGACCTTGCGAAGCAGGTGCTCGTCGACGAAGGGGCCCTTCTTGAGACTCCGTGGCATCTTCTTCTACTCCTACTTACGCTTCTTGCCGGCGGTGCGACGACGCACGATGTACTTGTCGCTTTCCTTGTTGGCGTGACGGGTACGACCCTCGGCCTGGCCCCAGGGGGAGACGGGGTGACGTCCACCGGACGTCTTGCCCTCGCCACCACCGTGCGGGTGGTCGACCGGGTTCATCGCCACACCGCGGACGGTCGGGCGGATGCCCTTCCAGCGGTTGCGACCGGCCTTACCCCAGTTGATGTTCGACTGCTCGGCGTTGCCGACCTCGCCGATCGTGGCGCGGCAGCGTGCGTCGACGTTGCGGATTTCACCCGACGGCAGACGAAGCTGCGCGTAGGGGCCATCCTTAGCAACCAGACGAACGGATGCTCCGGCCGAGCGAGCCATCTTCGCGCCGCCGCCGGGGCGGAGCTCGATCGCGTGGATCACGGTACCGGTGGGGATGTTCTTCAGCGGAAGGTTGTTGCCCGGCTTGATGTCAGCCGATGCGCCGTTCTCGACGACGTCGCCCTGCTTCAGCTTGTTCGGGGCGAGGATGTAACGCTTCTCACCGTCGAAGTAGTGCAGCAGCGCGATGCGTGCGGTGCGGTTGGGGTCGTACTCGATGTGAGCGACCTTGGCGTTCACGCCGTCCTTGTCGTTACGACGGAAGTCGATGACGCGGTACTGGCGCTTGTGTCCACCACCGATGTGGCGGGTGGTGATGCGGCCCTGGTTGTTACGGCCACCGGTCTTGCTCAGTGGGCGCAGCAGCGACTTCTCGGGCGTCGATCGAGTGATCTCGGCGAAGTCAGCCACTGACGAGCCACGGCGACCGGGGGTCGTGGGCTTGTACTTGCGAATAGCCATGATTGTCCTTTATCCCCCGGGTCAGCCGATTGCCGTGAAGATGTCGATGGTGCCCGACTTCAGAGCAACGATGGCGCGCTTGGTGTCCTTGCGCTTTCCGGTGCCGAAGCGGGTGCGACGGGCCTTGCCGACGCGGTTGATCGTGTTGACCGACGCGACCTTGACGTCGAAGATCTTCTCGATGGCGAGCTTGATCTCGGTCTTCGAAGCGCGCGGGTCGACGAGGAAGGTGTACTTGCCTTCGTCGATCAGCGAGTAGCTCTTCTCAGAGACAACCGGCTTCAGAATGATGTCGCGGGGGTCCTTGTTGAACGCCGACTGGAGGGCGCCGTTCTGCTCGGTCATGCCGAGACCTCCTCGGTTGCGCCGGACTTGGAGGCGATGAAGCCCTCAAGAGCGGCCTTGGTGAAGACGATGTCGTCGGAGACGATCACGTCGTACGCGTTGAGCTGGTCGAAGCTGAGCACGTGGAGGTTCGCAAGGTTGCGGATGCTCTTCGTGGTCAGTTCATCGTTGCGCTCGGTGACGACGAGGATGTTCTTCGACGATGCGACGGTCGCGAGGAAGGTCGCGGCTGCCTTGGTCGAAGGAGCTCCGTCGATGCCGAAGGACTCGATGGCGTGCAGACGCTCACCGCGGAAGCGGTCGCTGAGCGCACCCAGGAGGGCGGCGGCGATCATCTTCTTGGGGGTGCGCTGCGAGTAGTCACGCGGCTTCGGGCCGTGGACGATGCCACCACCGGTCATGTGCGGCGCGCGGATCGAGCCCTGACGGGCGTTACCGGTGCCCTTCTGCTTGAAGGGCTTACGGCCAGCACCGGAGACCTCACCACGACGCTTGGTCGAGTGCGTTCCCTGGCGAGCCGCCGCGCGCTGCGCGACGACGACCTGGTGGATCAGCGGAATGTTCGTCTTGACGTCGAAAAGCGCGGCGGGCAGCTCGATGGAGCCAGCCTTCTTGCCGTCAGCGTTGAGAACGTCGAGCGCGAGAGTCGAGTCAGCCATGATCAGGCACCCTTCACTGCGTTGCGGACGTAGACGACGCGGCCACGAGCACCGGGAACGGCGCCCTTGACGAGCAGCAGTCCCTTCTCGGCGTCGATGCCATGCACCGTCAGGTTGAGGACGGTCACGCGCTCGCCACCCATACGGCCGGCCATGCGCATGCCCTTGAAGACGCGGCTCGGAGTCGACGATGCGCCGATGGAGCCGGGCTTGCGGTGGTTGCGGTGTGCACCGTGCGATGCCGAAACGCCTTTGAAGTTGTGGCGCTTCATGACACCAGCGGTGCCCTTGCCCTTGCTGGTGCCGACGACGTCGACCAGCTGGCCTGCTTCGAAGAGTCCGTCAACGGTGATCTCCTGGCCAAGCGAGTAGTCAGAAGCATCCGCGGTGCGGATTTCGGTGACGTGGCGGCGCGGCGTGACGCCGGCTGCCTCGAAGTGAGCGGTGAGGGGCTTGTTCACCTTGCGGGGGTCGATCTGGCCCGCAGCGATCTGAACAGCGTTGTAGCCGTCCTTCTCGGGCGTGCGGACCTGGGTGACCACGTTCGGTGCCAGCTCGATGACGGTGACGGGGACGAGCTTGCCGTCCGCGTTCCACACCTGGGTCATGCCGAGCTTGGTGCCCAGCATTCCCTTGGAAATCTTTGAATTGATGTCAACCATGCGAGACCCCTTACAGCTTGATCTCGATGTTGACGTCAGCCGGAAGGTCGAGACGCATCAGCGAGTCGACAGCCTTCGGCGTCGGGTCCACGATGTCGATGAGGCGCTTGTGGGTGCGCATCTCGAAGTGCTCGCGGCTGTCCTTGTACTTGTGGGGCGACCGAATAACGCACACGACGTTCTTCTCGGTCGGAAGCGGCACGGGGCCGACGACAGTCGCGCCCGCACGGGTCACGGTGTCGACAATTTTGCGCGCCGACGTGTCGATGACCTCGTGGTCATACGACTTCAGGCGAATGCGGATCTTCTGTCCCGCCATTGTCTGCTCATCTCTCTATAAAGCGTCGTACCGTCCAGAGCCGGATGACTCTGGGGCATTGGACGCACTGCGCCACTGTTCTTCTATCAGCCCGTCACGCACGACGAAACGTCGATGCGGGGTGTCGGGGCTTGTCCTGCTACCCGCGGCCTAGAACCCTGCGCTTATGCGCCGCCTATGCACTGCCCTGGTAGTGATCCGTCCGGCGCGCACAGCGCACCTCCGGAATGTGGAACTTATCTATTCTGCCATGGCCGATTTCACTTACGCAAACCCGGGCGTGTCGCGCTCGAATCCTGCGCGAGCACAGCGAAGGCGGCGCATCCGAAAATGCGCCGCCTTCGCTGGATGAAATTACTGATTGCCGATCGATTTGTCCGCTGCGTCGCGGATCTCGTCGATCTTCGCGGCAGCATCGGGAGCGATCTTCTTCGCGAAGTCCGCGACTCCGTCGAGCACCTTGTCGCTGACGTCCTCCGCCTGCTCACTCTTGAGCGCGTTGTCGACCTTGTCCTTGTTCTGCTCGTACAGGTCCTTGCCCTTGTTCACCAGGTCATCGATAGCCATGTGCGGGTCCCCCTCTAGATGTTTAGTCTCCGACAGGCTTGCGTCGGCACTCTCATTGTGCACGTGCGGGCGCTCAGAAGGAAGAGCGCCGCACGAGGCGCACGATGAACTCATGGACGCGACAAAGGGGCCGAGCCCGAAGGCCCGACCCCTTTGCAGAAGTAAGAGAACTTACTTGACGATCTTCGTAACCGTACCGGCGCCGACGGTGCGTCCACCCTCACGGATAGCGAAGCCGAGGCCCTCTTCCATGGCGATCGGCTGGATCAGCTCGACCGACATGTCGGTGGTGTCACCAGGCATGACCATCTCGGTGCCCTCGGGCAGCGAGATGACGCCGGTGACGTCGGTGGTGCGGAAGTAGAACTGCGGGCGGTAGTTCGTGTAGAACGGGTTGTGACGGCCACCCTCGTCCTTGGACAGGATGTACGCGGTGCCCTCGAAGTTCGTGTGAGGGGTAACCGAACCCGGCTTCACGACGACCTGGCCGCGCTCGACGTCCTCACGCTTGAGGCCACGGAGCAGCAGACCACAGTTCTCGCCGGCCCATGCCTCGTCGAGCTGCTTGTGGAACATCTCGATACCAGTGACCGTGGTCTTCTGCGTCGGGCGGATGCCGACGATCTCGACCTCGGAGTTGATGGCGAGGGTGCCACGCTCGGCGCGGCCGGTGACAACCGTTCCACGACCGGTGATGGTGAAGACGTCCTCAACAGGCATGAGGAACGGCTTGTCGCGGTCACGCTCCGGGTCCGGAACGCTGTCGTCGACAGCCTGCATGAGCTCGAGGATCGCGTCGACCCACTTCTCTTCGCCCTCGAGTGCCTTCAGAGCCGAGACCTTGACGACGGGTGCGTCCTCGTCGAAGCCCTGGCCAGCGAGAAGCTCGCGGACCTCGAGCTCGACGAGCTCAAGGATCTCTTCGTCGTCAACCATGTCGCTCTTGTTCAGCGCGACGAGCAGGTACGGAACGCCGACCTGCTTGGCGAGCAGAACGTGCTCACGGGTCTGAGCCATCGGGCCGTCAGTAGCGGCGACCACGAGGATCGCGCCGTCCATCTGAGCTGCACCGGTGATCATGTTCTTGACGTAGTCGGCGTGGCCGGGAGCGTCAACGTGTGCGTAGTGACGCTTGGGGGTCTCGTACTCGATGTGCGAGATGTTGATCGTGATACCACGCTGGCGCTCTTCCGGCGCCGAGTCGATCGTGGCGAAGTCACGCTGCACGTTGGTGTCCGACGGGTACTTGTCGGCGAGCACCTTGGAGATGGCTGCGGACAGCGTCGTCTTGCCGTGGTCAACGTGACCGATGGTTCCGATGTTGACGTGCGGCTTGGTCCGCTCGAACTTGGCCTTGGCCACTGGGTCCTCCTCAGGACGTTCGTGTAGAGATTGCCGGGCACTGGATTGTGACCGGTTCCCTACGGGGTTTGATTCTCAGTTTAGTAGAGAGAGCTTTGTGAAGTTGTGTGTTGTCCGGGACCCGACCCTTCGACAGGCTCAGGGAGCGACAGGCTCAGGGAGCGAGTCCCGGACGAAGGACTTATTCGCCCTTGATCTTCTGGATGATCTCGTCTGCGACGGCCCTGGGGACCTCGGAGTACGAGTCGAACTCCATCGAGTACACAGCGCGACCCGAAGTCTTCGAGCGCAGGTCGCCGATGTATCCGAACATCTCGGACAGCGGAACCTGTGCGCGAACGATCTTGATGCCGGTGGAATCTTCCATCGACTGGATCTGGCCACGACGTGAGTTCAGGTCGCCGATGACATCGCCCATGTACTCCTCGGGCGTACGAACCTCGACGGCCATCAGCGGCTCAAGCAGAACCGGGTTGGCACGGCGCAGAGCTTCCTTGAAGCCCATGGAGCCCGCGATCTTGAACGCCATTTCAGACGAGTCAACATCGTGTGCAGCACCATCGACGATGGTCGCCTTGACGCCCACGATCGGGAAGCCGGCGAGCACGCCAACGTTCATCGCATCCTGGAAACCAGCATCGATCGAACCGATGTACTCGCGCGGAATGCGACCACCCGTGACCGAGTTCACGAACTCGTAGGTCTTGTCAGCATCCAGCGGAAGCGGCTCGATGTTGAACTGGATCTTCGCGAACTGACCCGAACCACCGGTCTGCTTCTTGTGCGTGTAGTCGTGCTTCTCGACGGCCTTCTTGATCGTCTCGCGGTACGCCACCTGCGGCTTGCCGACGTTGGCCTCGACGTTGAACTCGCGCTTCATGCGGTCGACGAGGATGTCGAGGTGCAGCTCACCCATGCCCTTGATGGTCGTCTGACCAGTCTCGGGGTTGAGCTCGGTGCGGAAGGTCGGGTCCTCTTCAGCGAGCTTCTGGATGGCAACACCCAGCTTCTCCTGGTCGGCCTTCGTCTTCGGCTCGATCGCAACCTCGATGACCGGCTCAGGGAACGTCATCGACTCGAGGACGACGGGCTCTGCCATATCAGTCAGGGTGTCACCAGTGGTGGTGTCCTTGAGGCCGATGACCGCGTAGATGTTACCTGCGGTGACCGAGGGAACCGGGTTCTCCTTGTTGGCGTGCATCTGGAAGATCTTGCCGATGCGCTCCTTCTTGCCCTTGGTCGAGTTGACGACCTGCGAGCCGGAGTCCAGGTGGCCCGAGTACACGCGAATGTAGGTGAGGCGACCGAAGAACGGGTGCACAGCAACCTTGAACGCCAGAGCCGCGAACGGGTCCTCGGAGCTCGGGTTGCGCTTGACGATCGTGTCGTAGTCCTTCGGGTCGTGTGCCTCGATGGCACCGACGTCGAGGGGGTTCGGCAGGTAGTCGACGACAGCATCCAGCATCGGCTGCACACCACGGTTCTTGAACGCCGAACCACACAGCACCGGGTAGATCTCGGAGTTTACGACCATCTTGCGGATGGCGCCCTTGATCTCGGCGACCGTGAGCTCTTCGCCACCGAAGAACTTCTCCAGAAGTGCGTCGTCGGTCTCGGCGACGGTCTCGAGGAGGCGCTGACGGTATTCCGCCGCCTTCTCCTTGAGGTTCTCCGGGATCTCCTGCACTTCGTAAGAAGCACCCATGGTCACGTCACCCTTGGAGTCACCCTCCCAGACGAGTGCACGCATCTCGACGAGGTCAACGACCCCGACGAATTCGCTTTCCGCACCGATGGGGAGCTGGATGACCAGGGGCTTGGCGCCCAGGCGGTTCACGATCGTGTCGACGGTGTAGTAGAAGTCAGCGCCCAGCTTGTCCATCTTGTTGACGAAGCAGATGCGCGGAACGTTGTACTTGTCAGCCTGACGCCACACGGTCTCGGACTGGGGCTCAACGCCCTCCTTGCCGTCGAAGACAGCGACAGCGCCATCGAGGACGCGGAGCGAGCGCTCCACCTCGACGGTGAAGTCCACGTGGCCGGGGGTGTCGATGATGTTGATCTGGTTTTTGTTCCAGAAGCAGGTCACGGCGGCAGACGTGATCGTGATGCCGCGCTCCTTCTCCTGCTCCATCCAGTCAGTCGTCGCGCCGCCATCGTGCGTTTCGCCGAGCTTGTGGTTGACACCCGTGTAGAACAGGATGCGCTCGGTCGTGGTGGTCTTGCCAGCATCGATGTGCGCCATGATGCCGATGTTGCGGACCTTGCTCAGGTCGGTGAGCACGTCTTGTGCCACAGGAGTGTCCTTTTCTGTCTAGCAGTCAGACTGCGGAAGTGTGAGTGCTTCGACAGGCTCAGGTAGGGCGAGCCCGGTCCCTGAGCCTGTCGAAGGGTTACCAGCGGTAGTGAGCGAACGCGCGGTTCGACTCGGCCATCTTGTGAGTGTCCTCACGACGCTTGACAGCAGCGCCCAGGCCGTTCGAAGCATCCAGAATCTCGTTCTGGAGGCGCTCGGTCATCGTCTTCTCGCGGCGACCCTTGGCGTAGCTGACGAGCCAGCGCAGGGCAAGCGTGTTGGCGCGGTGAGGCTTGACCTCGACCGGAACCTGGTAGGTCGAGCCGCCGACGCGGCGGCTGCGGACCTCAAGGGTGGGGCGCACGTTGTCGAGCGCCTTCTTGAGGGTGGCGACGGCATCCTGACCGTTCTTCGCCTCGACACCGCGGAGGGCGCCGTAGACGATCGACTCGGCCAGCGACTTCTTGCCGTCGACGAGGATCTTGTTCACCAGCGAGGTGACGATCGGTGCGCCGTATACGGGGTCGTTGACGACGGGGCGCTTGGGGGCGGGACCCTTACGAGGCATCTAACTCAACCCTTCTTCGCACCGTAGCGGGAACGAGCCTGCTTACGGTTCTTGACTGCCTGGGTGTCCAGGGCGCCGCGGACGATCTTGTAACGCACACCGGGGAGGTCCTTGACACGACCACCACGGACGAGCACGAGCGAGTGCTCCTGCAGGTTGTGGCCCTCGCCGGGGATGTAGGCGGTGACCTCGGCGCCGTTGCGGAGCTTCACACGAGCGACCTTGCGCATCGCCGAGTTCGGCTTCTTCGGCGTGGTGGTGTACACACGAGTGCAGACACCGGCCTGCTGGGGGTTCGACTTGAGCGCCGGCGCCTTGGTCTTGGTGACCTTGGGCGAGCGACCCTTGCGAACCAACTGCTGAATGGTTGGCACGTTCTCTCCTCATAATGCTGCACGGTGACAGCGTGATGGGTTTCACATCATGACTCACCGGCACGCCCGATCAGGCGTGCTTTTGGTGTGGTGAGTATGCCGTGGGGGCTGACCGATATGGATCGGAGCCCGTGTGCAGGCACGTCAAGACGTGCACACACCTGGCCAAGTGTAATCCCCAGTAACACATGCGGTCAAATGAGATCGGCGCGGATCGCGATGACGCGCGATCAGACCTACGGCGCTTCGGGATCGAAGGGCGAATCCAGCGACTGCGTGAGCTCTTCGAGCATCGCTTCGATCTGCGGCTCGACATACTGCGAGATCGCGCCCTGCACGCTCAACCTGTGGCGCAGCAGCACGCCGCAGATCTCCCGACCGACCATGTTGGCGTATTCGTCCGCGAGGGTCACCTCTTGCCGCAGTGCGGCCTTCGCCTCGTCTGTGAGCGGTGGGAGCGGGGGCAGCTCCCCCGCGTCGTCATCGGCCAGTCCCGCGATCGTGAAGAGGAAGGGCGCCCCTGGCACAGGATCTGGGTCCAGCGGCATCCCCTCGAATTCGGGCGCGAGGTCCTCAGCGGGACGATAGCTGCGCGCCCGGTTGCGCGCGGCCTGCTGGTCGAGCTCGGCCTGCAGCATCGGCAGATTGCGCGCCGTGTAGTCAGCGACCACACGGTCGACGACGGTCTTGATGCGTGTCGAGAGCCCATGCTGAACTCCGTGCGGAACGTTCGAGCCGATGCCCACGGCCGAGAGGATCGGCGAACCGAGGCACCGCCGACAGGGAGCGACTCGCCCGCGGTGCGTGGCCGGCTCCCAGCGCGGCACCCAACGCAGCCAGGCCTCGACAGCCTGGTCAACCTGCGCCTCTAGCGACCGCTCCACAGAACCAGGGTACGGCGATAGGGGCCAAACGGCAGTGATCTGCGGCATCCGATTCGCGGCAGTGCGTCACTGCGCGTCAGGGTCCTCACGCTCCCAGGGCCATTTCGGCCTGCTTCGGCGGGCGCGTCGCAGTGCGACGCCGGCCCATCCGGCGACCGCGGCGGCGACCAGCACGACGAGGCTCGCACCGCCTGTGACGAGCTCGCTCATCACGGCGAGAGGGGTGACGACCTCACCCACGACGATGACCGCTGTCGCGCCGACCCCGAGCAGGTGGACCAGCGCGGTGACGATCGCGATCGTCCACACCGAGCGGAACTTCGGATGCGCCCCGCGAACGGCCAGCCACAGGACACCGGCGAATGCCGCGATCGCGAGGATCATCCCCACGATTCCCGGCGCCTGCCCGGTGCCGGGCACGGAGATGACGTCGGAATCGGTGATGACGCTCAGCGCTCCGAGACCGAAGATGGCGAGAGCGAAGAAACCGATAGCGGTCATCACCGTCGCCAAGACGGCCGAAACCCCCGCAGGCTCAGGGCTGCGGGAGTCGGGCGAAGAGATGTTCGTGGCTACCTCGAAAGTGTCGGGCCGGCTTCGATGGTGCGCTCGTACTCGCGCTGCGCCTCGGCGTTGAGCTCGGTCTTGCGTGCGCCGCTGCGGGCGACCCATGCACCGAACCAGATGGTCAGCTCGCGACCGAAGACGAAGGCTGCGATGGCAAGCGGCGCAAGCGCCTCAGTGACGGCGAGCTCGCTGCCGTCGCGTGCCGAGAGAAGCCAGAACGGCGCCTCGAACAGCTGGCCGAGGATGTGGCCTGCCCACGCGAACAGACCGACGATGAGTCCGAAGACGACCCACAGGCCCCAGCGGCCGCGGTTGATGATCGCGCCCAACAGCCAGAATCCGATGAAGAAGACGACGACGGGCACCCAGAAACCCCAGGTCGTCAGCGGAGCAAGAGCGGCCTCGCCGATGTTCTCTGCGGTGACATCGCCGACGAGAGCCTGAAGGCCGAGAGCAGTACCGAGGTAGAGGATCGCGAACGACAGCGTCGCGAGCAGGCCGATGCCAGCCGCGGTGCCGCGGTTACCGCGGTCGCGCGGCGGCTCAGGCGCCTGCACGAAGATCGGCTGATGCTGCGCGACCGGAGCAACAACCACCGTCTCGGCGACGGGCTCCGACGGGACGACGCGCGTCGGCGCGTCATATTCGTCGGATGCCGCAACGTCAGTGACGACGAACTCGGATGCTGCCGGTTCGGAAGCTGCGCTGAAGTCGGCGGCACCCGAAGAAGCGACCGCTGCGCGGTAGTCGTCGTCCGAGGCTGCAACAACGGGCTCCGAGGCGCCGAAGGTGCCGGGGTGCTCACGCTCTGCGGCCTCGAAGGCTGCGAGATCCGCATCGACAGCCGTGTCGTCGACGGGATCGTTGACGGATGTCGAAGCATCGGCGTCGGCTGACTGCGCCGGGGAGTCACCGCGGGCGGCCTCGGCGTCGGCGAGTCCGGCGTTAGCGCTGTCGACGACGTCGTCGACGTCGGACTTGTGCTCGTGCTGGGGGACCTCAGGGTCACTCATGTGGGCGCCTCTCGTCAATATGTGCACTGTGAGGTTACCGCCGTGCGGTCTGGCGAAAGCGGAGGCGTGCCGACGTGTCTTCGGACCCGCGGCATCCGGTATGTCTCAGATCTTCAGGAGATGGCGCCTGGTGTGATGCTGCGAAGCGTGTCGCCGACGAACTGCACCATGACGGGACCCATCGGCAGGGCGAGCCACAGCAGTGCCACCACCACCGTGATACAGAACAGACCCGCGATCCAGCTCATCGCGATGTTTCGACCGCCTACCCGTGCCATGCCTCCACGCTACGACCGAGACGGCACCGCACCGGGTGGACACGCTGGGCGAACTCAGCCCTTCGTCGCTCCAGCGGTCAGGCCCCCGACGATGTACTTCTGCAGGAAGAGGAACAGGATCATCACGGGGATCGCAGCCATCACCGCACCGGCCGAGAACGCCGACCAGTCCGCGTAGCGCGGGTTGGAGACGAGCTTGGTGAGACCGACGACCAAGGTCTGCTTCTCAGGGTCGATCAGCACGACGCTCGCGACGACGTACTCGTTCACGGTTCCGATGAAACTGAGAAGCCCCACCACCGCGAGAATCGGCGCGACCAGACGGAGGATAATCGTGAAGAAGATGCGAGCGTGACCGGCGCCGTCGATGCGGGCCGCTTCGTCGAGCTCCTTCGGAATGGTGTTGAAGAAGCCGTACATGAGATAGGTGTTCACGCCCAGCGCGCCACCGAGATACACCAGGATCAGACCGGTGTGAGTGTTCAGCCCGATCGCAGGGAACCAGTCCCCCAGCGTCGACATCAGCAGGAAGATCGCCACCACCGCCAGCAGCTGCGGGAACATCTGCACGACGACGATCGTCACAAGTCCCACCCGACGCCCGGTGAAGCGCATGCGCGAGAAGGCATATGCGGCGCAGGCGCCGATGAAGACGGTGACCAGGCCCGTGACGACGGCGATCACGAGAGTGTTCAGGAACCACATGCCATAGGGATTCTTCGGGTCGCTGAGGATGCGCACATAGCTGTCGATTCCTACCGCGGAGAACAGCTGGTTCGATCCGGTGAGTGTTCCCTTCGGGTTCAGCGACGCCGAGAACACGTACAGCAGCGGGAAGATCGCGAAGAGGCTCACGACGATCGCGACGAGGTGGCGCCACCCGGTGTCGGCGAACCACTTGCCGAACGAACGCCGGCGGATAGGTGAGGAGGTCGTGGAAGTCATCTCAGTTCAGCTCCTCGAGTGCCTTGGTCTTGCGGAAGCTGATGATCGAGATTGCAGCGACCACGATGAAGATGATGATCGTGAATGCGGATGCCAGGCCGTAGTCACGCGTCTGACCGGTGAAGGCGACCTTGTAGACCATCGAGATCAGGATGTCGGTATGCCCGACGGGGATCGATACGTCAGTGAAGCGGGGCCCACCGCCGGTGAGCATGTAGATCAGGTTGAAGTTGTTGAAGTTGAATGCGAACGCCGAGATCAGCAGTGGTGCAACCGTGACCAGCAGCAGCGGCAGCTTGATCTGGCGGAAGATCTGCCAGGGATTCGCGCCATCCATCACTCCCGCCTCGTTCACCTCTTCGGGGATTCCCTGCAGAGCGCCCATGCACACGAGGAACATGTACGGGAAGCCGAGCCAGAGGTTGACGATGAGCACCGAGACCTTCGCCAGCACCGGGTCGGTGAGCCAGGGAATGGATGCTCCGCCGAAGAGCACCTGGTTGAGGAAGCCGAAGCTCTCATTCATCATGCCGGCCCAGACCAGGGCCGAGAGGAACGCCGGGAATGCGTAGGGAAGGATCAGCAGGATGCGGTAGCCGTTGCGGAATCGCATCTTGGTGTTGTTGAAGACCAGAGCGAGCAGGAGTCCGAGGAAGAACGTCGTCGCCACCGAGATCACGGCGAATGCGAACGTCCAGATCGTCACTGAGATCAGCGGACCGCGGATCGAGCTGTCGGTGACCGCGCGGACGAAATTGTCGAAGCCGACCGTAATCTGCCAGCCGGGCAGAAGCTGCTCGCCGTCTGCCGAGGTGAACGCGCCGGTGCCGTTGTCTTCGTAGACGGTGCCCGAGTCTGTATCGGTCATCGTTCCGGCCGCTTCGTCGTACTCGAGCGTCGAGACGTAGAGATAACCGTTCTGCCCGTCGGGGCTGCGGATGGAGCCCTCGTTGGGGTCGCTGCTGTACTGAACAGAGAGCTGCTCGAGGTCATTGGAGCGCGCCAGCACCTGAGCGAAGCTGAGTGAGGTCCAGCCGTCGATGGCGGTGGCCTTGCCGCCCTCCATGGTGGCGCCGCTGACCTCTTCGAGCGGCTGATCGTTCGTGCCGAGGCTGACGTCACCGTCATCGGGATCGGTGACCAGGAGTCCGAGTGTGCCGAGCTGTTCGACCACCGTCACGGGGAAGACCGGTGAGTCCTCCACGCGTTCCTGCGCGGAGCGCATGAGCGCGGCGACCGCCTGATCCTTCGAACCGTTGTGGCCGGTTCCATAGTTCGTGAAGCCGATGTAGCCCGTGTACAGCAGCGTGAACACCTGGAAGATGATGAGGAAGATGATCCCCGGTGTCAGGTATTTGGCGGGAACCGCTCTGCGGGAGAAGTAGATCCAGTTCACCACGACCGCGACGATCACCACGAACGCGAGCACGAGCCATTCGCTGTGGGTGAAGAGCACGAATGCCGCATAGAGGGCCACCGCGTCGACGATCGCGAGGAGCGCGATCTTCAGCAGCATCCACCCGATCGGTGTTGATGCCTCCTCCGCGATCCGTGCGGCCTGACGCTGTCGCCTGGTCTGCGGCGGCCTCTGCTCAGCCTCGGTGGTGTCGCTCATCTTCATCCCGTCCATCGTGTTGTCGGGGCGAGCGCTGCCGCGCCCACCCCGACGATTCGAGCTGTGTTACTTGATGGCCGCTGCCACGTCGTCGGCAAGCTTCTGCCACGTCGCGGCCGGGTCGGCACCGTTGATGATCGCTGCCTCAGCGATGCCCCAGAACTGCCAGACGGCGCCCATGGCCGGGATGGCGGGCATCGGGACTGCCTCGGCACCGACGGCCTGCAAACCGGCGACGATCGGGTCGGATGCCGCGGTGTCAGCGGCTGCAGTGAGGGCGGGGAGGATGTTGCCTGCTTCGAACAGCGCGAGCTGGACCTCTTCGGTGCCGAGGTAGTTCACGAGGAAGTCGTTCGCGGCGACCTTGTTGTTCGACTCCGAGCTCACGAAGAAGCCCTTCACACCGGCGAACGGAGATGCGGCCTCACCGGTCGGGCTCGGGACGGGGTCGATCTCGACAGTGATGCCGGCGTCGACAGCCGCACCGACATTCCACGGACCGGTCAGCCAGAATGCGGCCTTACCGTCGATGAACTGCTGCTTGGCGATGTCACCGTCGATGTCGGTGTTGAAGACACCCGCTGCGCCCTGTGCGCCGAGCCACGTGGCGAACTCGGTACCGCCGGCGCTGCCGAGCTGAAGGTCTGCGGCGTCGTAGCTGCCGGAAGCGTACGTGCCGAACACGGGAGCGCCGAAGGCGGTCTGGAACGGATACAGGTGGTATGGGTCGCCCTCGGTACCCTGCTGCACGACGAACGGCTGGTCGAGGCCTGCAGCCTGGCCCTTGGCGATCATGTCGTCGAAGTTCGCAGCGGGCTCAGGGATGAGGTCCGCGTTGCGGAGCACGGCGATGTTCTCGACCGCGTAGGGGAGCATGTAGACGGTGCCGTCGTACGTCGATGCCTGGAGCGCGACGTCGAGGTAGTCGGATGCCGTGTCGCCGAGCTCGAGCGGTGCGACGACGCCGTTGGTGGACAGCTCGCCGAGCCAGTCGTGCGCGCCCATGGTGACGTCAGGGCCCTTGCCGGTGGGGACCTGCTGGATGAAGTCGTCTTTGATGGTGTCGACGTCCTTGCCTACGAGCTCGACCTTGATACCGGTCTTCTCTTCGTAGGCATCTGCCGCACCCTGAACAGCGTCCACGCGCTCAGCATCGACCCAGACGACGAGTGACGAATCCGCGGACTCTGCGCCCTTTTCGCTGTCGCTGTTAGCGCCGGCTGAGCAGCCGGCGAGTGTCAGCGTGGAAACGGCGGCGATCGCGCCGAACGCGACGATGGCCCTCATGTTCACCTTCATTGGTGTGTTGCCTCTCTCGATGCGGTATCTGCTCACAGAACTGTAAGCGCTTACAGTATGCATGGCAATTGTTCGTTAACGAAACGACCGACGTGGGTGATATCAAGCTGTAATAGAGGAACCGAGAGCGCGCCTCCGATGGAAGCGCTTCCAAAATCGATCCCCCTGCGTGAAATCAGTAGGATGGCGCCATGGCAGATTCATCGTTCGACATCGTCAGCAAGGTCGACCACCAAGAGGCGGAGAACGCCCTCAACCAGGCCCGCAAAGAGGTCGAGCAGCGCTACGACTTCAAGGGCACCGGCGCTTCGGTCGAGTGGAGCGGCGAATCGATCCTGATCAAGGCGAACACCGAAGAGCGCGCCAAGGCTGTGCTCGACGTGTTCCAGTCCAAGCTCATCAAGCGCGGCATCTCGCTGAAGAGCCTCGAGTCGGGCGATCCCTTCGCCAGCGGCAAGGAGTACCGCATCGTCTCGACCCTCAAGGACGGCATCTCCTCGGAGAACGCGAAGAAGATCGGCAAGATCATCCGCGACGAGGGCCCCAAGGGCGTGAAGAGCCAGATTCAGGGCGATGAACTGCGCGTGCAGTCCAAGAGCCGTGACGACCTGCAGTCCGTGATCACGCTGCTCAAGGGCTCAGACCTCGACGTCGACCTGCAGTTCATCAACTACCGGTAACAGACCTCTCTGACCAGGGGTTTTCCTGGTTTAGTCCGCAGGGAGTCCGCAGAAAGTCATGATTGACCCTGCGCAGCGCGCTCCTGTGACTCCAGGTATCGACTCTCGTCCCGCTGCAGTATCTCCTCGACCATTGCGAGTCGCTCCGGCTGTCCGTGGAACGTCGCGCGGTGCTGACGAGCCCGCTCATGATGCCAATGCCACCACTCATCTGCGGGCAGATCCCCCCGCCCTCCGCCCGACGGCATGCGCGCGGGGGTCGAATCCGCTTCGGCAAACGCCACCAGACCGCTGAACGGCACGAGGATCATGTCGTAGTGAGCGACGTACTCAAGCTCGCCTCGCGCGATCGCGTCGCTCAGCGTATCGTCGTCGACCTGCAGCAGCACGGCAGCGGTCTCGAGATCGTACGTCGGATAGATCTGCCAGCGCAGCGCCTCAACCGCGTACCTGCCTGAGTCCTCCTCCGGCATCCTGCCCTCGCTAATCAACCAAGCCTTCTCGCGTTCCAGCATCCGCATCCACGCTTCGAAGGCAAGCCGGTTGATCCGGTAGCTCGCATCGGCATGATCCACGCGTCGAGGGTAGCGTGACCACGGGGGCACTCTACCTGCGCATAGCGTGCCCTCCGCGCCACGCCTGAGCTTAGGGTTGCAGCGAACTTATGTCACCGGATGACACCTACACGCCGCAGCCTCAACGCGTGTCCCGGCCGCATACGCGCAGCTCTCCCGCGCGCTCGATCAGCGCGCACCAGAATGCAACGGAATCGACCTCTTCACTGCCGACACCATCACCGCGGCCGACATCGAAGTACTAAAGCTGATCTGCGCGAGATGCGACGTCGCGCTCCTCTGCTGGCAGTACGCGAAAGCCTCGAAAGCCAAGGTCGGATTCTGGGCAGGCAAGAACTACGGGCTCGGCGCAGGGCGCACCCAGCAGAAGGCCGCCTGATGCCCGCACCACTCGCCGCAGAGACCCGCCGCGCCGTCGCCGACGACATTCGCGCAGGGCTCGGCCGCAACGCCATTGCGAGGAAGCACTGCGCCCTCCCCCGGCTACGTCAGCAAGATCGCCCGGGATAAACACCTGTGGTTTGAACGGTGCACCCATACAGCTCTTGCCAGCGTAAATCGCAAAGCCGATCTCGAACTCATCCGCATCAACCGCGAACACGAACTCTTCCTCGAATACCCGGCGCCCCCCAAACTCAACGCCTCGGCGACGGACAAGAGACGAAAGCAGCCAGGCGCCTCGGCTGCGAGCTCTACGACATCAACCGGCACCATCGTTAGTGCGCTCTGGGCCATGATTGCACCATGGAAGATTTCCCATGGGCGCAGATCATCATCGCGGTCTCCACACTGATCGCGGCATTCGTTGGCTACTTGCTCGCGGGCGTCAACGAGGCCCGCAGAGATCGCCGTGTCCTGGAACGGGAACGCACAAACCGTGCAGAAGAGCACCGTGACGCAGCAGTCCGGGCGCGCCACGAGTTCCAACTCGAGACGTTGCTTGCACTGCAAGATGTGGCAAGTTCCTCACATACGGTCGCTTCCCATGATCGCTCGTCGAGCAGGGACGGCTTGTTAGGGCGCGCGACTGCCCATGCTCGGCGGTCAATCTGCTGCAGCACTTCGACGCTCGGCCTGGTTCCGCTGTGCGCGGCTTCCCACTCTGCGATCAAACGGACTCGATTTGTCTCGATCTGCGCCGATCGCCGAGACATCGGCGCGACTGCGGCGGTCAGCTCCGCGATCTCCCCGTCCGCACCGATCGTGTAGCCGTGACGGGCGAGTGCGGCGATCCATTGCGTGTCTGTGCGGGCGGCGAGCTCACCCTCGGCATTGATGACGGTGTGGAACTTCATCGCGACTCGTGAATCGACGTTGGTCCATTTGCCGTCATCACCACGCACTTTCACGTTCAGCCAAAGGTGCCGATGCGCGTGCGGGTCGAGAGCGCAGGATCGACGGTGTTGCAACTCGACGACCTCGAGCCGAGCGATGGGCTCGCGAATGAGCCCGCCGTGACCGCGCCGCGCATTCAGCTCGCGTTGCCAAAGTGTTATGACGCGGTCGCGGATGCGATCCTGAAGCGCTTCGAACTCTGCTGCCAAATCCGGATGCAGCAACGCGGCGATGCTGTACGACTTGGGGTGATTCAGCGTTCCGTCCAGGAGCAGGTCTGCATCGGGTCGCATGAGGGACGTGCCGCGCTGCTCCCCCGTGACCGGATCATTGCCGGTGAGCCACACCCGTAGTCCGCCTGCCGAGAGCTCGTCGGAAGTAACCACTCCGCCCTCGACAACGAAGCGCGCCACCGTCGAGTCGCCAGCGCCACTGTAGGTCTCGAGCGCCTCGATTACGGGAGAGTGAGGCAGGTGGGCATCGCATCTTCCCTCGAAGGCGTAGGCGATCGCGTGGCGAACACCGCGCGAATCGCCACCTCGTTTCCAGCGCTCCAAACCACCTCGCACAGCACCAAATTACTTCATTTTTGAGTCACATGTAACTAGGAATCACTATTGGTGCCTGCGTGCATTGTCTTGATTGCCGTGCCGTTCCGATTCATCTCTGAGCTCGTGGACGTGATCCGGGCCAGCGTCTACCGAAAGGTCCTCTTCACCGGCGTCGATGGCGAACCCTGCTGGTCTGCGCTGGATCTTGATTGAGAAGGCGCGTTGTTCTTACAGGATGGCACGCTTGCGTTGTTCGATGCGGTCGCGGACCACCTACCTGCTGCAGCGCTCCTCGGCGGGTGGGGTGCGCCAGGTGAGGGCAGCGCCAATGATCGTGATGACACCCGCGATGTCGTAGCTTGCCACGGTGTAGGTCCACAGTGCAGCCTCGCCAGCAAGCTGTGCGTCGCTGAAGACGTGGCTCACGATGAGCACCGGCCCGAGCACCAACAGTATTCGTCCCAGACGCACGAGCCGGCGATGCGTCCGTTCTCTGCGGGATGACGCCGATATCGGTGCCGACGAGAGCGATGAGACGTCAGCAAGATGACGGAGGTGCCGCATTGAATCCGTGTGACGCCCGCCTGAGTGTGAGCGTGTCATTGGAACATCGCCCCGATGGCGAGGTAGCTCGCGATCGTCACGAGTATCAGGGCGATGGTCGCGGCGGCGATGAAGATCGCCGGGTTGCTGAGCGGGTTCTTTCTCTGATTCATGATGTCTCTCGTAGTCCGAAGAGTGCCGTGGCGTTAACGGGCGGGGCTGAGGACGGTGGTGTCGTCGGGGGTAATCTCGACGATCCCGCGTTCATCGACAAGGACGATTCGTTGATCGCCGATCGCGGCGAAGGCTTGCACGGCACCGTCGACGGCCTCGAGGCGCTGCCAGGTCTGGTCAGCGTTCTGTTCCCAGAGAGCGCCGTCCGTACCGACTCCGACGAGGGCACCGTCCGAGCGTGCGTCGAGCGCATAGAGGAGCGGCGCATCGTCAACGGGGACGAATGTCACGCCGTCGTCGTCGCTGCTCAGGAGTCCTTCTTCGGCTGCGGCGTAGATGCCGTTGTCTGTGGCGACGAGATCGGCCGCTCCGAGCGACGCTCCTGTCGTCCATTCGTGGCCGCCGTCGGTGCTGATGAGGAGGTCGATGTCGCTGGACGCGATTCCGTAGAGAGTGCCGTCGGGGCCGGCGGTGAGGACGTGGAAGTCGGTGCTGCCGTTCAGCGCGACGGGTGACCATGTTTGGCCGTAGTCGTCGCTTTGGATGATGCCGAGGTTGGGGGTGCCGAGTTCTGCCGCGGTGTCGGGTCCGGGGTGTCCGGAAGCGAACAAGGTGTCCTCAGTGATCGTGAATCCCATCGCGTCGAAGTCGTGACCGCCGATGGGACCGGAGACGTCACCGGCTGGGGTGACGGTGAAGATGCCGTTGTGGGTGGCGACGAGTAAGTCAGTGCCGCGGGGGTCTTCGGCGATGCCGTGGACATGCTCGATACGGGGCGTGGCCGCGTCGGGTTCGGTGATTTGGGTGCTGGTGCATCCGGTCATAACCAGAGCGAGTGCGGCGAGTGTGGTCAGGGGCAGGAGGTGGTTCATGGGTGCTCCGAGAGAAGTAAGTAGAGGACCTACGAGGCGGCAGATCACGGGTCGTAGGGTGAGGCTGAGGGGTTCGCGTCGGGACCTGCTGCGTGAGGTTCCCGCGGGGGCGGGCGGGCCGTGTCGGGTGTCGGCCCGCCCCGGGTGGGTCAGAGCTCGTTGAGGAGGTCCTGCATGGTGGCGATCTCGGCGGTTTGATCGTCGATCACCTGCTGGGCGAGGTCGAGGACCTCCTGGTTCTGACCGTCTTCGAGAGCAGTGCGCGCCATATCCACGGCGCCGTCATGGTGCACGATCATCTGCTCGAGGAAGATGCGGCTCGCTTGCGTCGCATTTGCCTCTTCCAGTGATGCCATGTCTTCCTCAGACATCATCCCGTCGCCGGAGTCGTCCATCGAACCGTGATCCATGCCGCCCATGCCGTCCGGGTCGTACTCGACGCCCCAGTCGTCCAGCCAGCCGAGCATCAGCTCCATTTCCGGGCCTTGGGCATCCTTGATCTGCTGGGCGAGCTCAGCAACGGCCGGGTCGAGTCCGTCCTTTGCCAGCACGATGTCGGCCATCTCGATGGCCTGCTGGTGGTGCGGAATCATCATCGTGACGAACATCTCGTCGGCATCATTCGCCGTGGCGGTCGATGAGGTGTCCGACGATGCGGTGTTTTCGCCTGTCGGCGCGGATGCGTCTGAGCAGCCGGTGAGAACGAGGGCGAGACTGAGCACGCCAGTGCCGAGGGCAAGGGGAAGCTTCTTCATGAGTAAATCCTTCGAATGAGTCAGATATGAGGGGTCGTGGACACAGCGCCGCGCAGAGGCGACGCCGAGGTGTCGGCAAGATACCGACGGAGACCGATCAGGTTCGACTAATCGAGAGGAATATGAGTGAGGGTGTGCGCGGCAGGACGCTCACAGCCCGCAACCGCAAAGACGACACCAGTGCCTGCAGGGGCGGGCCGAGATGCTCCAGAAGCATCGGGCGAAACAGCAGAAGAAGACCTGCAAGCAATGCGAGGACGCACGCGGTGACCATGTCCGAATGGCTTTGCCCTGTTCCCATCAGACACGTGTCATCACACGCGATAGCGCCGCTGGTTCCGGAGGCGGCTGCCATCGAGGCGGAGTGGTCGGTGGCCGTTGACACCGTCGCGGAATGGTGGGCGTCGTGGCCTGCCACGTCGGTGCTGAAAGTGTGCATGCCGAGCAGCCCCACGATGATCATGAGTGCGGCACCCGCGATCAGCAGAAGAGCGCGCAACGATAGCTGCTGACGCGCGATGCGTAGCGTGATCTGCATGCTCGGCCCTCCGCTCCTTCTCCCACGCTAACACCCCGGCTCCGCGAACACCCTGGGGAGATGCTCACCGCCGACGGTTGAGTGATGGGCCTGACGCAATGCGCGGACCTCGCTCATCAAACGGTCACGCGATGGTGGTGAAGCCTGTTCCGCTCACTCTACAGGAATACCCCAGGGGGGTATATGGTTGTGCGTGTCAGAGTCGAATCGCAAAGCCTGAAAGAGGAACACACCATGTCCGATTCCCCCGCTGGATCCTGCTGCAGCAACAACAATAACGGTGCGGTCGCCGCCGATGGGCGCAAGGATCTGCTCGCTCCGTCCGCGGACGAGCTCGCTGAATGCCCGGTGATGGTTGGCAGCACCGTCGTCAAGGCAGATGCAGAAGTCGCGGGCCTGTTCCGTGACTACGAGGGCACCCGCTACTACTTCTGCTGCGCAGGATGCGGCCCCCGCTTCGACGCGGACCCCGCAAAGTACGTCGCAGCCGCCTAAACACACCCCACCCGTGCGGCACGCGCACCAAACACCCCTGCACGGCATCACCATTCCGAGGAGGATCGACCCATGAGCAACTCGCACCACGACGGCGTTGAACACACCGACGGACATCACAAGTCACACACACCCGCGGAGCACGAGTCCCATCACGAGATGGCGCATCATGCCCATACGGACGTGGTCGATGCCGCCGCAGAGGGCTCCTCGCACCTTCCACATCCCGACACGATGTCGCACGGTACGCACGGTGCCCAGGGAGGGCACGACGCTCACGGGTCCAACGAGGGGCACGGTGGTCATGCGGGGCACGGGGACCATGTCGGGCAGTTCCGCCGGTTGTTCTGGATCATGCTCGTCCTGGCGGTCCCGACCGTTGCGCTGTCGGGCATGTTCTCGATGATCCTCGGCTACACCCTCCCGGACATTCCCGGGATCATGTGGGTGTCCCCGGTACTGGGGACGGTGATGTATGTCTGGGGCGGGAAACCGTTCCTCGTCGGCGCCGTCAGCGAGATCCGCTCCCGAAAGCCCGGGATGATGCTCCTCATCGGTCTCGCGATCACGGTCGCATTCCTCGCGTCCTGGGGTGCAACTCTCGGGGTGCTACATCACGAGCTCGATTTCTGGTGGGAGCTGGCGCTCCTCATCGTCATCATGTTGCTCGGTCACTGGATCGAGATGCGCTCCCTAGCACAGACCACCTCCGCCCTCGACTCTCTGGCTGCACTCCTGCCAGATGAAGCGGAGCGTGTCGAGAACGGTGAAGTCGTCGTCGTCTCACCCACCGACCTCGTTGTCGGCGACGTCGTCGTCATCCGCCCCGGGGGCAGCGTGCCCGCAGACGGCCGCATCGTCGATGGACGCGCGTCGATGGACGAGTCCATGGTCACCGGCGAATCCCGCACCGTCACCCGCGGCACCGGCGATCCGGTCACCGCGGGCACTGTCGCCACCGATTCCGGACTGCGTGTCGAGATCTCCGCGACCGGCGACGACACCACCCTCGCAGGCATCCAACGCCTGGTGACCGAAGCACAGAACTCCTCATCCCGTGCCCAGCGCCTGGCCGACACCGCCGCTGGATGGCTGTTCTGGTTCGCGCTCGGATCTGCGGCCATCACCGCACTCGTGTGGACGCTGGTGGGCTTCCCTGATGCCGCCGTCATCCGCACCATCACGGTCCTGGTGATCGCTTGCCCGCACGCGCTCGGGCTTGCGATCCCTCTGGTGGTGTCCATCGCGACCGAGCGAGCAGCGCGCGGCGGTGTGCTCGTGAAGGATCGTCTGGCGTTGGAGAGCATGCGCACCGTCGACACGGTGCTGTTCGACAAGACTGGCACCCTCACGAAGGGCGAGCCCAGCATCTCCGAAGTGTCAGTCACCGAAGGGAACGACGCAGACAATGTGCTTGCTCTGGCGGCCGCAGCCGAGGCTGACAGCGAACATCCACTGGCGAAGGCCATCGTCCGGGCCGCCGCCGAGAAAAAGCTCGCAGTGCCCGGAAGTCGCGACTTCACCTCGTCTCCCGCCGTGGGCGTCACCGCAACCGTCGACGGCACCACGGTCCGCGTCGGTGGACCACACCTTCTCACGGAGGAAGGCGCGGACGAACTCCCCATCGCCGACGCCTGGCGCACGGACGGCGCGATCATCCTGCACGTGGTTCAAGACGGACGTGTGATTGGTGCGCTGAAGCTTGCCGATGAAGTGCGTTCGGAGTCGCGCGAAGCGGTCGACGCACTACACGCCCTCGGCGTGCAAGTGGTCATGATCACCGGAGACGCAGAAGCCGTTGCAAACGCGGTGGCTCAGGACCTCGGCATCGACCGGGTCTTCGCCGGGGTGCGTCCCGAAGACAAGGCCGCGAAGGTCCAAGAGCTCCAGCGAGAAGGTCGGAAAGTCGCGATGGTCGGCGACGGCGTCAATGACGCTCCCGCGCTCGCCCAGGCTGACGTTGGGCTCGCCATCGGGGCGGGCACTGATGTCGCTATCGCCTCGGCCGGTGTCATTCTCGCCAGTGACGACCCCCGCTCCGTACTCTCGGTGATCGAACTCTCCCGCGCCGCGTACCGGAAGATGAAACAGAACCTCTGGTGGGCCGCAGGCTACAACCTCATCTCCGTCCCGCTCGCGGCCGGCGTCCTCGCCCCCATCGGGTTCGTGCTGCCGATGTCCGTCGGCGCCGTCCTCATGTCACTTTCCACAATTGTCGTCGCCCTCAACGCCCAGCTGCTGCGCCGCCTCGACCTTCGTCCCGACACCACGACCCGCGCCATCCTCGACCGATGACCACGATCGATCCGCGACCGCGACACGGCCGTCCCGCAGGTGTCTCGCAGCCCCGTGACGCACGAGACAGTTGTCTCTTCCGGACGCGACGGCGAGTCAGTCGTTGGCGACAAGGCTTGAGGCGAGGTCCGAGTCGCGAATGAGTGGGGGGTGGAAGAGCCCGGGCGCATCACCCCAGACTGCCCAGCGCGGCAATCTGCTCCGAGCTGGCCGTCCTTGCCATCAACCCGCTCGGCACGCGTGAGTGCCCGCGTCGTGGAATACGTCGGCGCGCAGCGTCGGCGCTATGCCGCGAAAGCGCGGGCACGGAAGCGGGGTGAGCGGGTACCCTCGAATGGCGCCGGCGAAGTCAGCCAAGACTGCACGGTACTGCGAATGCGAATGCGAGTCCGCGTCCAGTCCGCAAAAAGTCCGCAAAACCCTCCGCGCACGCCTCTGAGGCCCGTCCCACGACAACCGAAAATCCGCGGAATTCCAAGGATCTCACCTGCGGGCAACCACTGGCAAACACCCCAATGCAGTTCATCAACTACCGCTAAACGCCGCCCACCCGACGAGCCAGCGCTCGAGCCGCGCATAGGCCTCATCTCGCGCGACCTTGCGTGAGAGGAAGATGTCGTGCAGCGCGCCGTCGATCCGCTCGACGGTCACGGAGTGGCCCAGCTTCAGCGCACGCTCGGCGATGTCTTCGACGACGAGCACGGTGTCTGCGGAGGTCAGTTCCTCCGACCACCTGGTCGGCAGCGCTGAGCGCGCCGAGAGCATCACGCACACCGGCGCCGTGATCGCCAGGCCTGCCGCAACGGTTCGGTGCCCGTGCAGGATCGCCCGCAGCCAGCCCGCGTGCACGGGCATCGCCGGCACTGGCCGCCAGGCGGGGTTCGTTTCCATCACGTCATCCGGATCCATGACAGCGGCCTGCGCCCTCGCGTAGAACCCCAGATCGATCTGCGGCGCGGCTTCCATCGGACGCAACCGCGCCTGCAGCTCGACCATCGGCGCGATCGCGGCCCGCAGGGGCGCGATCTGGAATTCCAGCCACGGCGAGTTGAGGACGACGGCGTCCGCCGCATCCGGATGCCGTGACGCCCACAGGCTCAGCACGAGGCCACCCGTCGAGTGTCCCATCAGTATGAGTCTGCGTGCACGCGCAGACTCGCCGGCATCCTGCCTCATGACCTCGAGGGCCGCGGCGATGTCTTCGTCGTACGTCGCGAGATCGGCGATGTATCCGGGCGCCTGCCCCTCGCGCAGGCTGCGACCGTACTTGCGCAGGTCGAGCGCGAAGAATCGCGCGCCGCGCGCCGTCCAGAATCGGGCGAGCCGCTTCTGGAAGAAGTAGTCAGACCAGCCGTGCACGTAGAGCACGTCAACACCGTCGAGCATCGGATGCCGTGGCTCGACGGACTCGCCCCGAAGCCGGGCGACGAACCGCTCCCACCCCGAAGGCGGCGGTGGCGGCGGCGCAGGCAGAGCCCGCACGAGCGTTGCGACGACCTCGCCCTGTTCGTCCGTTCCGAGCGGGAGGGTCCGCTGCTCGAACTCGTCGCCCAAGACATCCGGAACCCATTCGGTCATGAGGCCAATGCTCGCACAGCCACCGGAACCGCACGCGCCGGAGGACCGTCAGTCCTCGCGGTTCAGATACTGCAGCACGGCGAGCACCCGCCGGTGCGCATCGGAGTCAACAGCCAATGACAGCGCATCGTAGATGCGCGAGGCGTGCTGCACGACCGCCTTCTCAGTCAGGAAGAGCCTGCCGGCGATCGATGCGTTGCTGCGCCCCTCTGCCATCAGCGAGAGCACCTCCTGCTGCCGGGCGGTCAAGGATCCCACGGCGGAGTCCGACCGGCTGGCACGAGAGACCATGACCGCAACGACATCCGGATCGATCGCCGTACCGCCCTCCGCGACACGGCGAAGATCGCCCAGGAACTCATCGACGTCGGCGATGCGCTGTTTGAGGAGGTAGCCGATACCGCCGGTCTGGCCGGAGAGCAGCTCCACGGCATACCTGCGCTGCACGTGCTGCGAGAGCACCACCACCGCGGTCTGCGGCATCCGCGCGCGGATGCGCAGAGCCACCCGCAGGCCATCGTCGGTGAAGCTCGGCGGCATCCGGATGTCCGTCACGACGAGATCAGGCCGGTGCTCTTCGACGGCGCGCTCGAGCGCGGGCGCATCTGCGGCCGCATCGACGACCTCGAAGCCGGCATCGCCCAGCATCAATTCGAGCCCGCGCCGCAGGAGCGCCTCGTCTTCTCCGATCACAACCCGCATGGGATCTCCGCTCGTACTGTCGTGCCGCTGCCGTCTGGGCTCTCGATATGCACGGTGCCGCCCAGAGCTTGCACGCGCTCGACCATTCCGGTGAGGCCGAAACCGTGCCCGACGCGTGCTCCGCCATCGCCGTTGTCTCGCACCTCGACGTGCAGCACGTCGCCATCGCGACCCAGCTGGACGGCGATGGCACCGGCGCGCGAGTGCTTGATGGCGTTCGCCAGCGCTTCGGCTACGACGAAGTACGCGGTGCTCTCCACAACCGGGGAGCATTCGTTGTCGGCGACGTTCAGGTCGAGGGTCGTGGGTATCGGCATCCGATCGACGAGGTCCTCGGCCGCCGCAGACAGCCCGCGCTGGGAGAGGGCAGCCGGCATGACCGAATACACCACCTCGCGCAGTCCTGACGCTGCGGCATCGATTCCCTTGCGCAGCTCGGTCGCGCGCTCGCGCACTGTCTCTTCGTCGGTGCCGACGTGCGCGATCTGCTGCGCCTCCAGCGCCAGAAGCACGAGCTGCGCCTGCAGCCCGTCATGCAGATCCTGCGCGATGCGGCGCCGCTCGCGGTCGGCGACCTCGACCAGCCGCTCCCGCGACGCCTGCAGCGCGCGACTGCTCGCCAGAAGCTCGGCGATCAACCTCTCACGGTCAAGCGCGATCGCCACCACCCGGCCAGCGGTGCGCACGAGCCCTGGCTCGGCCAAGAGCGCGATATCGCACGAGATGGCGCCGATCCTGCGTCCATCCAGCTCGACGGGTTCGACCAGGCGATGCGCGTGCTGGCGCTCGGAGGTCACCTCGACTCCCTCGGTGTCGACGTAGCCTTCGCGAGCGGGCACCCAGAACCAGACTTCGAGCGTAGGGTCACCGAGCGTGCGGGCGAGCGCTGCGCCGATCGCCGGTTTCACGCTGCCGACTTCGCCGAGCCAGACGCCGAGCTCTTCCAGCTCGCCGGTCCTTGCCACGCCTCCGCGCAGCGTTCCGAGCGCGAAAGCGATCGGCACGCCGCAGAACACCAGCAGCTGTAGAGCCGCAACATCCGTCGGCGCCCAGCCGAGCACCGGCCCCAGGACACGGGAGGCGAACAGCAGCACGCTCAGCGCGACGATCCCGTACCCGTAGAGCGGCACCAGGACACGGCGTTCCACTGCGGTCGATCGCCGCAGGCGATCCGCGAGCACGAGGAGGGTGCTCATCAAGACCGCGAAGCCGACGACCTCCTGCACGGCCCCGCCCCACTGCTCGAACGCGGGGACATCAACGATCATCAGGCCAGGAGCCGCAGCATCCGGTGCGAAGAGGTAGCGAGGCAGTTGCAGGAGCGACGAGGTGACATACGCGGCGATCACGGTCGCGCGCGCGACCGCTCCCCGCACGCGACCGGCGGGAAATGCCAGCAGCAGGTGCACGAATCCGGCAAGAGGCATGCTGCCGGCGATGGTGCCGAGCGCAGCAAGGGCTGCGATATCCGTGTTGCCGAGCCCGCCCAGAAGCATCCAGGCGCCCGTGAGCAGGATGAGCGCGCCCATCCGATTGCTCGGCCGATAATGCCAGGCGAGAACGCCTGCGGCGAGATAGATCAGGACGTTGATCGGGAAGAGTGCGAGCACCGGGCCGAGCGGCCCGTGAAGGGGCAGCAGCGCCACGAGAGCAGTGTCGAGCAGCACTCCCGCGCACAGGATCACGAAGAGCGCGCGATCGAAGGACCGCCGTATCGGTGCGCTCGCGCCCGTGCTCATCTGGATGGGTTCCTCGCCGTGGAAGGGTGTGCGTTCGCGCTCGACGCCGTCTCATCATGACCGCGTTCTCTGCGCAGGTGCAAGTGCCGTGCGAGTGTTGCGGGAGGCCACCGCGATTCTGGCGACCTAGGTCTCTATCTGCCCTGCATCGAGGTGCATACGCTACCGAACATGGGCTTTCCACGCGTGTCTTCGGCCGGTACGAGACGAGGTCGTCGCGCGCGGCGTGCGGGTGCTGCCGTCGCACTCGCGGCGGCCGTCGCACTGACCGGCTGCACCGGAGCCGAGGTGTCGGAGAGCACGCCGTCATCGACAGCTCAGACCGCCGAGGACAAGGCGATCAGCACTGTGCTGACCGACCTCACCCAGCGGGAGTTCGAGCAGAAGCGGTTCACCTCACTCGTCGCCCAGGTGATGGTCGACGGGCGCGTGATCGACACCGTGACGTACGGCGAATCGATGACCGGCTTCCCTGTCACCGAAGACGGGCGCTTCCGCAATGGGGCTGTCGCCATCATGTACGTGGCGGCGACCATGCTCGCAATGGCCGACGAAGGTCTGATCGATATCGACGAACCGATCTCACGCTGGCTTCCCGACCTGCCCGGCGGCGATCAGGCCACCCCGCGGATGCTGGCATCGATGACCTCGGGATACCCCGATCATGTCGCGAATGCTGACTTCCTCACCGCGCAGGCAGCAGACCCGTTCCGCGCGTGGACCGAGAAGGAGCTTCTCGCCTACAGCGCGGCGAGTCCTCGGCTCTTCGCCCCGGGTGAGAACTGGGACTATTCGCACGCCGGGTACATCATCCTCTCTCATGTGCTCGAGGCGGAGAGCGGTAAGACACTCGCGGAGCTGGTCGAGAAGTACGTCCTCGACCCGTTATCACTCGAGGGCACGGTGGCAGACGTCACCGCCCATATTCCGAACCCCGTCGTGCACGGTTTCACCGCCGAACGAGGGATCTTCGAGGACTCGACCTACTGGAACCCCTCGTGGACACTCCCCCACGGCGCTATCGAAACCACCACGATCGATGACATGACCTCGAGCTTCGATGCCATCGTCGGGCGCGGAGAGCTGCTCAGCGATGAGTCGCACCAGGCGATGATCTCGACCGATCTCGTCGGCTTCGGCGCCCCGCTCGAGGGATGCCGCTCCTGTCACACGCTGACCGAGGAATGGACCTACGGACTCGGGGTGTTCCTCCGCGACGACTGGGTGATGCAGACCCCGCTCTTCGGCGGGTACCAGGCCGCCGTTGCCACCCTGCCCGAGGCGCAGTCCCCGATCGGGTCGGTGACGGTCTCTGTCTCGGTCGCGCCAGGAGCCCAGAGCTACACGACAGACGAGTGGAACGGGAACCTCGAGAACTACGCCGCAACGCTCGCGACCCAGCTCGCTTCTCAGATCGTGCCCGAGAATCCCCCACCCGCACCCACCACCGCACCCGCGCACTGACAGACCCAGGAACGCAGACATGATGAAGAACTCCACAGCTCTCCTGGCGGCAGCCGTCAGCACCATGCTGCTCGTGAGCGGGTGCAGCGCCACGAGCCCCGCATCCTCCGGCCCGTCGGCCACGTCGACTTCCGCGGCGACAGATGCCGCGCCAGAATACGCTGCAGCGCTCGAGGCGAAGATCCCCGAGATCATGACGCAGAACGCGATCCCCGGGGTCGTCGTGAAGGTCCTCTCTCCGAAGAACGGCGACTGGTCCGCGACCTTCGGCACGGCGGAGCTCGGCAAATCCGTGCCGATGTCGATGGATGACTTCTTCCGCATCGGGAGCAACACGAAGACGATGACCTCGACCGTCATCCTGCAGCTGGTGGGCGAAGGGCTGCTCTCACTCGATGACCCGATCTCGAAGTTCCGCCCCGATGTGCCGAACGGCGAGAGCATCACGATCGCTCAGCTCTCTGAGATGCGCAGCGGCCTGGTCAGCTACTCGTTCGATCCCGCTTTCAACGCGACCCTTGACGAGGACCCGCAGAAGGCATGGACGCCAGACGAACTGCTCGCGATCGCCTTCGCGTATCCCGCGAGCTTCGCCCCCGGCACGCAGTACGAGTACAGCAACACGAACATCGTGCTGCTCGGGCTCGTCATCGAGCAGCTCACCGGCATGTCGGCATCCGATGCCTTCCAGGAGCGGATCTTCGAGCCGCTGGGCCTGAAGAACTCGTCACTGCCCGAGCCCTCGGATGCGGCGATCCCCTCGCCCCATGCGCAGGGATACCAGTTCGGCACCAACGTCGAGACGATCGACTCCTACGCCGTTCCCGCCGATCAGCTCCCGGCGGCGCTCGACGGCACCCTTGCACCGATCGATCAGACCGACGCCAACCCCTCATGGGCATGGACCGCCGGTGGCGCGATCTCGACTCCCGATGATCTCGCCGTCTACGTCAAGGCGCTCGTCGGCGGCGGCCTGCTCGATGACACGATGCAGAAGATCCGCCTCGACAGCGTGCAGCCCACCGTTACGGGCCAGACCGGCGGCGTCGGCTACGGACTGGGAATCGCACAGTTCGCGCCGGGCGTCCTCGGCCACGACGGCCAGCTCCCCGGCTACTCGACGTTCATGGTCTACAACAACACCACCGATGACACGATCATCGTCGGAGCGAACCTCTCGGCGTCTCCCGTCGACGGCGAGACGGCGGCTGTCGTGGTCGCCAAGGCGATCATCGCGGCCCTCTACGGAGCATCCGCCGTGCCCACCAGCAACCCCGCAGCCCCAGAAACTCCTCCCGCAGGCTGAGTCGTGCCCCTAGACTGAGCGCAGCATCGTCGAGAGGACCCTCACACATGTCGCACCGCCGCAGTTCATCCTTCCGCGCCGGGGCCTTGGCTCTCGCTCTCGGCACCGCTCTCGCTCTCGCTGGCTGCTCGTCCTCCGGTGGGACCGACGAGGAGTCCGGGGTGATCGCCCCCGTCATCGTGAACATCGGTGAGATCGACGGCACGACCGTTGAGGTCACCAAGGGCAACGCGATCGACCTCACCGGCGATGACGAGACCTTCACCGACTGGACCGCCGAGATCGCGGACGAGAAGATCGTCGAGTTCACGCCGGGCAAGGACGACGGCAGCGCTCAGTTCAACCCGGGCCTGACCGCACTCGAAGTCGGTGAGACCGAGGTCACGCTCGACAACTCGAGCAGCGACGAGTCGGTGACCTTCACCGTCGAAGTCACCGCACCCGCGAACTGACGGGCGACGTCACTCGCCGCGAGAGATCCGCACCATCTCGTCGCGAGGGACGACCTTGACGCGCGCGCGCTCGTGCGGTGCCCCGAGTGCGACTTCGTGCTCGTCGAGGCGGTGCCAGCCGTCGAGGTCGGTCCACTGGATGCCGCGAGACTCGAGGAGCGCGGGAATCGCAGCCTCGGAGGGGTCAGCGGGATCCCACCAAGACCCCTGATCGTTCACGAGGTGCTGCACGGTCTCCATGGCGTCGGACTTGGTGTGGCCGATGAGACCCACCGGTCCCCGCTTGATCCAACCGGTCGCGTAGATGCCTGGGACGCGCTGGTTGGAGTCCTTGGCGATGACCTGCCCCTCGCGGTTCGGGATCACACCGTGCTTCTTATCGAACGGCACGTCCTTCAGCGGTGAGCCGAAGTAGCCGACCGCGCGGTACATCTGACCGATCGCCACCTCGCGTAGCTCGCCGGTGCCGGTCATTCCCCCGGAGCCGTCAGGCTTGGTGCGCTCGTAGACGATCGCTGCGACCTTGCCCTCAGCATCCGTCTTGATCTCGACCGGCTTGGCCCAGAAGTGCAGGTGAAGGCGGCGACTCGCTTTCCCTTCGACCGCTGAGCCTGTCGAAGCGTCAGGGAGCGAGGAATAGTTGTTCACCGACGGACGCGTGCGCCACTGCTGCAGGATGCGGTCGATGACCTTGACCTGCTTGTTGCTGGCGATCGCCGCGAGGGATGCTTCGTCGTAGTCGAAGTCCTCGTCGTAGATGACCGTGTCGACATCACGCAGCTCGCCGAGCTCGCGCAGCTCGAGCGGGGTGAACTTCACCTGCGCGGGGCCACGGCGACCGAAGATGTGGACGTCGGTGACCTTCGAGCCCTCGAGCACGGTGTGCACGTTGTCGGGAATCTCGGTGGGCAGCAGGTCTTCGGCGTGCTTGGCGAGCATGCGCGCCACGTCGAGCGCGACGTTGCCGTTGCCGAGCACGGCCACCGACTCGGCATCCAGCGGCCATTCGCGCGGCACGTCGGGGTGACCGTCGAACCAGCTCACGAAGTCTGCGGCACCGTAAGAGCCCTCGGCGTCGATTCCAGGGATGTCCAGCGTCGTGTCGCGGATCGCGCCAGTGGCGAAGATCACGGCGTTGTAGTGCTTCTTGAGGTCGTCGAGCGTGATGTCCTCGCCGAAGCGCACGTTGCCGAAGATGCGGATGTCGCCGCGGTCGAGCACGTCACGGAGCGCGTTGATCACGCCCTTGATGCGGGGGTGGTCGGGTGCCACGCCGTAGCGGACGAGGCCGTAGGGCGCCGGCAGCTGCTCGAACAGATCGATCGACACGTCGAAGGAGCGCTCGGTCTTCAGCAGGATGTCAGCGGCATAGATGCCGGCGGGTCCGGCTCCGACGATGGCCAGGCGGAGTTTGGTCATGAAAGTCCTTTCGGATGCTGCAGCGAAGAGCCTGATCGACGATAGAGGGCGATCAACTGCTGCGGTCTGCGAGAGTCTCTGCGAAGCGTGTCAGCGCCTCGCGCACCGTGCCCTTGGGCAGCGGAGCCAATGCGTCGATGGCGTCACGCGTCCACGAGCGGGCAAGGTCGAGCGTCTTCTGCGTGACCGCGTGATCGCGCAGTTCGGCGAGCGGCTGGTCGAGGATGACGGCATCCTCACCGGCGGCGATCCGCTCCACCCCGTCGTCGATGCGGGCTGCGAGATCGGCGGACGCGGCATCGGTCTCTGCCTTGAGCAGCAGGTATGGCATGGTGGGAACGCCGGCGCGCAGATCGGTGCCTGGAACCTTTCCGGTCTCTTCGGGGCTAGCCGAGAGATCGATCACATCGTCGAGCAGCTGGAATGCGATGCCGACCTTCTCGCCGTACAGACGCAGCGGCTCGATGCACTCCTCCGGCGCGTTCGAGAAGATCGCACCGCCCTGCGTCGCCGCAGCGATGAGTGAGCCGGTCTTGTCGGCCAGCACCTGGATGTAGAACTCGATCGGATCGTCATCGGGCTGAGCGCCGACGGTCTCGTGGAGCTGGCCCATCACGAGCCGCTCGAAGGTGTCGGCCTGCAGGCGGATCGCCCTGGTGCCGTGCTTCGCCATGAGCTGGCTCGCGCGAGAGAAGAGGATGTCTCCGGTGAGGATGGCGACGTTGTTGCCCCACACCGCCTGCGCCGCAGGAACGCCACGGCGACGGTCAGCGCCGTCCATGACGTCGTCGTGATAGAGCGAGCCGAGGTGGGTGATCTCCAGCGCCTTCGCGATGTCGATCACTGCCGGGATGTTGCCCTCGCCGAGCTGCGCGGTCAGCAGCGTGAGCACGGGACGGATGCGCTTGCCACCGGCCTCGTACAGATAACGGGCGGATGCGTCGACGAGAGAGTCTGCAACGCGCAGGTCTTCGGACAGCCCGTTCTCGACGAGTTCGAGCCCGTCCTCGATCTGACGCGCGACACGACGCGCAGCAGGGCCCAGGAACACGCGGTCGCTGAAGCCCAGACGGTTCGCAAGGCGCGAACCCGGGGCAGCGGGGCTCGAAGTCACGGTGTCCACCCTACCCGCGGCTCACTCAGGCTTCGTCATCGGAACGGAGGCGGGTTTGACCGCGCGGTGCAGTGCGACGATGCCGAACGTGAGGTTGCGGTACTCGACGTTCGTCCAGCCCGCCTGCCGGATCCATGCCGAGAGCTTGCTCTGATCGGGCCAATCGCGGATCGACTCGTTCAGATAGTCGTAGGCGTCGCTGTTGGTACCGGCCAGACGAGCAACGCGCGGCAGCACCTGGGCGTTGTAGAAGCGGTAGAGGCCGCGGAACAATGTGCCAGGAGGGGTGGAGAACTCGTTGATCACGAGGCGACCCCCGGGCTTGGTCACCCGGAACAGCTCGGCGAGCGCCTTCTTCGGCTGCTGCACATTGCGCAGCCCGTACGACATCGTGACGGCATCGAACTCATCGTCGGCGAACGGCAGGTTCATGGCGTCTGCCTCGACGAAGCTCAAGTTCGCCAGGTGTCCGTGGCGGCGCTTGCCTTCAGCAAGCATCCCCGGTGAGAAATCGGCCGCGACGACATCGGCGCCGCTTGCGGCAAGGGATGCCGACGAAGAAGCTGTTCCTGCCGCGAGGTCGAGGATCCGCTCACCGCGACGGGGCGCGACCGCACGAGTGGTCGCCGCGCGCCAGAGTGCGTCGTTTCCGAACGTCATGACCGTGTTCGTACGGTCGTAGCCAGCGGCCACCTGATCGAACATGCCGCTGACGCGCTGCGGGTCTCTGCCGAGGTCGGCGCGATTGGGCTGGCTCATCCGACCAGTCTAGATCGACCGCGCTGTCTGCGCGCGGCGCCGGCGAAGGGCGCCCCGCCGCCTAAACTGGATGGGTGAGCAGCACCCGCCTGGTCGTGCAGACCCGTGAGTTCGACCCGGTCGACGATCTGCTGGCCTACGCGCATCCGCACTCCCCCCTTGCGTGGCTCCGGCGCGGCGACGGCATCGTCGCCGTCGGCGACAGCGCCCCGGTGACCATCAGAGTGCCTGCTGATCGCGGCCCGCTGCGCAGCGCCGTGATCGCAGAGTCGTGGCGCGCGCTCACCGACGCCGCGGAGATCAATGACCCTGTGCAGTTGCCCGGTACCGGTTTGGTCGGGTTCGGTGCGCTGACCTTCGACGAGGGCTCAGCGGCCGACAGCGTGCTGGTCGTACCCTCGATGATTCTGGGGCGCCACCGGGGACGCGGCTGGATCACCCGCATCGCGGTATCCGGAACGGAGCTCCCCGGCGATCAGCCGGGTGCTACTCTCTCGCCCGTCGCCTACGGACCGCACTGGGCGGGAACCGTCGGCCCAGGGCGTCAGAGTCCGGCTGGCTACCAGGCCTCCATTCGTGACGCTCTGGAGCGGATCGGCGCAGGAGAGGCGAGCAAGATCGTGCTCGCCCGCGATCTCGAGGGCACGATCCCCGCAGGCTCCGACCTCCGCCGCCTCGTGCGCGAGCTCTCGACGGGCTACCCCGACACCTGGACCTTCGCGGTCGACGGACTCATCGGCGCAAGCCCCGAGACCCTCGTCACCGTGCAGGATCGCACGGTGACCGCGCGGGTGCTCGCAGGAACCATCGGGCGCGGTGCGGATGCCGATGAGGATGCCGCAGCATCCGCTCGTCTTGCCGCGAGCGTCAAAGACCTCGACGAGCACCAGTACGCCGTGCGCTCGCTTCTGGAGTCGCTGCGGCCGCACGTGCGGGCGATGGCATCGAGCGAGCAGCCCTTCCTGCTGAAGCTTCCGAACCTGTTCCATCTCGCCACCGATGTCGAAGGCGAGCTGTCCGCAGGAGAGTCCGCGCTCGATCTCGTCGGAGCCCTGCACCCCACCGCCGCCGTCGCGGGCACCCCCACACCCGCCGCGGTCGCGGCGATCCGAGAGCTCGAGCCCTTCGACCGCGGCCGCTACGCGGGGCCGGTCGGCTGGATCGACGCGAACGGCAACGGTGAATGGGCGATCGCCCTGCGGTGCGCACAGTTCTCGGCTGGGGACGACACGATCGCCGTGACCGCGCACGCGGGTGCGGGCATCGTCGCCGCGAGCGACCCCGAGACCGAACTGCTCGAGACCAGGGTGAAGTTCCGCCCGCTCGTGGACGCGCTGGCCTAACTCGCGGCGAGCCGCTTCTTCTCGGCCTCGATGTCGAAGTCGGCACCCGGCCACTGCGGGTCGATCGCTTCGATCGTCTCCAGCAGCAGCTCCTGCACCGCGAGGCGCGCGTACCATTTGCTGTCGGCGGGCACGACGTACCAGGGGGCATGCTCGGTGGAGGTGCGCTCGAAGACCGTCTGATAGGCCTGCATGTACTTCGGCCACAGCATCCGCTCGTCGACGTCGCCGGGGTTGTACTTCCAGTATTTGTCGGGGCGCTCGAGCCGCTCCATGAGCCGTTCCTTCTGCTCGCCTGGCGAGATGTGCAGCATGACCTTGATGATGCGGGTGCCGGATGCCGCGACCCGCGCCTCGAACTCGTTGATCGCGCCGTAGCGGCGCTCGATCTCCTCGGCCGGAGCGAGCTCGCGCACGCGCCCGATCAGCACGTCCTCATAGTGCGAGCGATCGAACACGCCGATGTACCCGGTCTGCGGCAGGCGCTTCTCGACGCGCCAGAGGAAGTCATGCGCGCGCTCCTCGGCGGTGGGCGCCTTGAACGCGGCGAGCTCGACGCCCTGCGGGTCGACGGCGCCTACGACGTGCCGGACGATGCCGCCCTTGCCCGCCGAGTCCATCGCCTGCAGCACGAGCAGCACGGAGTCGGTTGCGTCACCGGTGCGGCTCTGCGCGAACAGCCGCTCCTGCAGTTCGCCCAGCGCGTCGAGCCCGACTGCGAGATCCTCCTCGCCGTCGCCCTTGTCACCGTCGTAGCCGGGCTGGCTGCCGGGATCGACGTCCCCGAGCCGGAACCCCTTTCCCACTCGCAGGATCTCGGTTGCGTCGGCAGACCACCCTCGCTCGCTCATGCGTACATCCTGCCCCAGGGCGGGCGTGCGCGAGCGCGGGCGGGGCGTCCAGGTCGCAAATTGTGTCGGTATGCGGCGCTCAGAACGGCATAAATCGCGACCCAGAGTGGGGCTGGCGCCCGCCCCAGAGCGAGGTTGACACGGGCTCAGCGCGAGAGCGGAACCTCGATGATCTGGCGGCCCACGACGGGAGAGGTGAGCGCCTGATCGAGCGCGGTGCGCGTGGTGATGCGCTGATAGTCCCAGCCGTAGGCGAGGGCGAGCTGTTCGAGCTGCGCAGTATGCGGCGTGTAGAACGCGCGGTCGAGATCTTCCCGAGGGGCGGATGCGGCGACCTCGAGCGAGTCGAAGATCGTTCCTCCGCCGTCGTTTCCGACGATGACCTGGATGCGCGGCTCCTGTTCATCGGGCGGCAGCAGCAGAGAACCGACATCATGCAGGAAGGCGAGATCGCCGAGCAGCACGCGGGTCACGCCCGCCGCACCATCTGCCTGACTCGCGATCGCGATGCCCAAAGCCGTGGCGATCGTCCCGTCGATTCCGGCGAGTCCCCGGTTCGCATGCACCGGCACCTTCTTACCGCCGAGCACAGCGTCGGCGACGCGGACGAGCCTCGAAGATCCAAACATCAGGCGGTCGTGTGGCCACGTCGCGCGCCAGACGGCGTCAACGAGCAGTGCGCGGTCGAGCGGGCGGCGGACCGCATCGAGTTCTGCGCGCACCGCATCGCGGCGGGCAGCGAAATCAGTGGAGTGCAGTCCGTCGTGATCGGGAGCATCTTCGCTGAGGTCGATGACGGATGCCGCAGATGCCCGCATCCATTCGCCCAGCCACGCCCGGTCAGAGGCCCCCGCGCTGACAGTGACGGATGCCGCCGCACGCGTGCGGCCGTTGAGATTCAGCGCCTCGCCGCCAGAGCGCACGGCAATGACCTCGACATCGTCTCGCTTCAGGAGGGCTGTGACTTCGCGGCTGACTGTGGGGTGTCCGAGAACGACGACGCGCTCGATGCGCGCGCCGAGATTCTCATCGCTGAGGTGCGCGCGGTAGCCGTGCACGACATAGCGGCCGAAGCGAGAACCACTGACAATCTCGGCGATGAGCGGCCACGACCCCGCGTGCGAGATCTCTTCGGCCGCGGCCCCGGCGTCGGCACCAGCCACCACGACCGTGCGCGGGCCGAGTTCGAGAACGAGCGGTTCGCCGGTATTCGACGTCGGCGTCTCACCTGGGGTCGCAACGAAACCGGCAGGAAGCGCACCAGAGAGCGGCTCCCTGGTGGGAAGGTTCAGGTGCACGGGGCCGGGAACGCCCGTGAGGGCAGTGGGCGCAGCATCCACCCCCATCGCGGCGGTGACGGCACCCTGGCCAAGGCCGTCCCAGATGCCGTCCCCCGGCACCGGCGCGTCGCGCTGCCAGCGCACGAACGCGTCGAACATTCCGGGCTGGATGGTCGCCTGATTCGCGCCGACGCCGCGCAGCTCCGGCGGGCGATCGGCGGTGAGTAGAAGCAGCGGGATGCCGGAATGGAAGGCTTCCATCGTCGCGGGAAGCAGGTTCGCCGCGGCGGTTCCGGAGGTGCAGATCACCGCAACCGGTACGCGAGTCTCTCGGGCGATGCCGAGGGCGGTGAAGCCGGCGACCCGCTCGTCGATCCGAATATGAACGCGGATGGCGCCCTCGCGGGCGAAGTGCATGGCGGCGAGCGCGAGCGCCTGCGAGCGCGAACCCGGTGAGATCACGACGTCGCGAACGCCGTGGGCGACGAGCTCAGCGAGCAGGGATGCCGCGGAATCCGCAGCGGGTGATGAGGTCATGAACGAGAGTCCGCGGCAGGGCCGTCGGTCTCATCGTCGAGGCGCGCGAGTTCTTCTTCGAGACGGCGGATGCGCTCGTCCTGCTCGTTCTTGCCGAGGCTGCGCAGGAACTCGGGGTTGTCGTCGGGGGCGAGGGAGCGCAGCTTCTGCTCGTCACTGCGACGGCGCCGACCGATCACGAACCACAGGATGCCGCCGAGCACCGGGATCAGAACGACGATCGCGATCCATGCCCCCTTGGGCACGCCGCGATGCCGCGTCGCCGGCTGCACTGCACAGTCCACGATGCTGAAAACCCAGAAGACGAGAGCCAGAAAACCCCCGACGATCAGTACTCTTGCCACGACCCCAGTCTAAGCCGGTTATCTTTCGCGCGGTCAGTCAGCGCCGAGGTCACCCCACCGCAGCCCGCTTAGACTGGAACGATGAAGAAGCTGCCACCCCTCCTCGTCTATTCGGTATTGAGGCTGCTGGCGTTCCTGGTTCCGCTGGCGATCATGTGGCTCTTCTTCCCGATCATGCGCGAGCTCTGGTACTTCACGGTGGTCTTCGCGGCGCTGATCGGCATGAGCATTTCGATCATCTTCCTGCGAAAGCCGCTCTCCAGCGCATCGGCAGAGATCTACGAGCAGCGCGAAGCACGGACGGGTACGCGTTCGAGCGTGGCCGCGCAGGATGCTGACGCGGAAGACGCAGCTCTCGACGAGACTCCTGCGGAAACGCCTGCGGGCGAACCGCCCCGCGAGAGCTGAACCTCAGCCCACGAACGCCCAGTACATTGCGCCCGCGTACGCGAGGGCGGTGAGCGACGTGAGCCCGAGCGCGATCACCAGTTCGCGCGCCTGGCGGTACGTCCAGACGATGATGATCGCGGGGATGCCGGCGAGCAGCGCCAGCTGAGCCAGCCACGCGATCGGGTAGAGCAGTGCGGTCAGCATCGCGATCGCAAAGGGTGCCGCGACGAACACCGTGTACAGCACCTTCGTCGGGCGCCTGCCGATCCGCACCGTGAGCGTGCGCTTGCCGACTTCGCGATCCTGATCGATGTCGCGCAGGTTGTTCGCGAGCAGCACGGCACAGCCGAACAGGCCTGCGGCTACCGCGCCGAGCCAGGCTTCCACTGGCAGGTAGAAGGCCTGCACCCACGTCGTACCGAGCACAGGAACCAGTCCGAAGAAGACGAAGACGAAGACTTCGCCTAGCCCCAGGTATCCGTATGGGCGTTTGCCGCCGGTGTAGAACCAGGCGGCGACGATGCAGGCAGCTCCCACCGCGAGCATCCACCACTGGCCAGTGCGGATCACGATCGCAAGCCCCACGACCGCCGCGAGCGCGAAGAACACCAGCCCGATGATGAGCACAGTGCGCGGGTTGACCCGGCCTGAGGCCGTGAGGCGGGCGGGCCCGACGCGGTGAGCATCGGTGCCGCGGATGCCGTCGCTGTAGTCGTTCGTGAAGTTCACGCCGACCTGCAGGAACACGGCGACGGCAAGACAAGCCAGGGCGATGACCCAGTGCAGTTCGCGGTCGACGAGCTGCGCGGCGCCGGTGCCAATGATGACTGGCGCGACCGCGAGCGGCAGCGTGCGCAGGCGTGCGGCTCCGATCCAGTCGCGTGCAGTGATCGGCGGCGCCTCGACGATCGGCCGCCTCGCGGGGTTGCCGCTGGTGCGAACCGGCTTGTGCGGGGGTGTCGACGTCTTGCGCTTTGAGGATGCTGCCACGATCTGGAATCTTAGCCGTGGTGCGGACAGCGAGCTCGCAGTCAGGCGGCGCGCTCGACTTCGAGGGCCGGGCGCGTCCTGCGCCCGTAGGCAAGTGCTGCGAACGCGGCGAGCGAAACCAGCACGAAGGGAATGATCAGTGCTGTGCGCAGACCGAACTCATCGCCGAAGAAGCCGAGCGCGGGCGGACCGACCAAGAACGCCACATAGCCGAGAGTTGCCACCAGCGACACTCGCGCCGCGGCATCCGGACCGGAGTCGCCCGCGGCAGAGATCGCCACGGGGAAGCCCAGCGACGCGCCGAGCCCCCACAGCAGCACCGCCACGGTTGCGATGACCGGGTTGTCCACGAAGATGAGCAGAGCCAGTCCGATCGCGCCGAACACTCCGCTTGCGCAAAGCACGGCCGCACGGCCGAAACGGTCGATGAACCATCCGCCGACGAATCGACCGATCGTCATCGCCGCAGCGAACACTGCGTAGATCGCTGATCCCGATGCCGCATCGAACCCGTGTCCGTCGACCATGACGAGAGGCAGCCAGTCATTGGCGGTGCCTTCTGCGAGCGCCATCGCCAGGATGATCACGCCGATCAGCAGCAGCGTCGGATCACGCCACAGCTGTGCCCTCGCTGCGCGAGGAGACCCAGAGGCCTCCCGCGGCGCCCGCCCGGTTCCCGACGGGATCCGCGGCATGGCGAGGCACACCGCGATGAGGGCGAGCAGCCCGATGATGACCATGTGGATGCTCACCGGGAACGCAGACGCGGTGGCGAGGATTCCGACCAGCGCGCCGATGACCGTGCCGAGGCTGAAGAAGCCATGCAGGCGCGGAAGGAAAGAGCGTCCCGTCACCTGTTCGATGTCGGCACCTTCGACGTTGAGCGCGATCTCGCCGCCGCCCATGCCCGCACCGAAGAGGAACAGCCCGGCAGCAGCGACCAACGCTTCGGAGATGCCCGTTCCGATACCGATCAACGGCATGCTCAGGGCGATGCTGGTCGCTCCCGCCGCGATGATCGGTCGCGCGCCGAAACGAGCGACGAGCGGGCCTGAGACGAGAATGCCCAGCATCGAGCCCAGCGACAGTCCGAACAGCACGAGCCCCATCTCGAACGTCGAAGCGCCGAGAAGATCGCGGATGTCAGGTGTCCGCGTGACCCAGGAGGCGATACCGATCCCCGGGACGAGAAACAGTGCGGCGAGCGCAAGCTGCCGTTGGGGGATGGATCGGTTCATGTTCTCCTCGACGAAAGCTTAGCCGTCGACGGAGATCGGCCTGTTCTCGTAATAGGTCTGCAGCACGACTGTGGTGTGCGTGCTGACGTTCGCCGCGAGACGGATGTCGCCCACCAGCTTCTCGAGCGCGCGCGGAGCCGCCACGCGCACGAACAGCATGTAGCTCGCGTTGCCCGCGATCGAGTGACAGGCCTCGATCTCGGTCATGTGCTCGAGCAGTTCGGGAGCGTTGTCGGGCTGACCGGGGTCGAGAGGGGTGATCTCGATGAATGCAGCCAGCGGTTTGCCGACGGCCTCAGCGTCGAGGATGGTGCGATACCCCGCGATCACGCCCCGCGATTCGAGCCTGCGCAGCCTGCTCTGCACTGCGGAGGTCGACATCCCGACCGCCTCAGACAGTTGCGCGAGCGTCGCACGCGCATCGCGAGAGATCTCGGTGAGGATCTGGCGGTCGACAGCATCTTCCATAAATGGAAGAATATCGGTGTACGTCACCTTTCACCGGATATTTTCCGCTGAGTCCACGATCGGAGGTCCCGATGTCCACTCCTACCCAGATCAACAACGCCCCGTTCCTGAGCCTGTCGAAGGACGGCGAGCCCGAGGTCGTCGAGGATGCAGCCCTCGCCGAGACCAGTGCCGCATGGCGGATGCTGAAGGATGCCGCCATCGCGATCCGCGAACTGCAGGTCAAGGACGGCTCGATCCCCGACCCTTCGACCGGCTCAGGGATCGAAGGGGCGCACGACGCAGCGCACGACCACGTCGCGGCTCTCATCGCCGGCATCCGTGCCCTCTCCCCCGCTTTTCCGCACGATGCCGAGTATCTCGCGGCATCCGTTCGCGATTTCGAACGTTGGGCGTCCGAAGGCTTCGGCATCCCCGACTTCCTCGACTCGCTCGTCGCCTTCCAGCCGCAGCAGCACCGCATCGACGGCATCCGGCACCTGGTCGTGTTCCCGATGTACACCCAGAACGGGTCATCCGATCGCCTGGTCGAGGCGCTCATCGTCGAAACGATCTGGCCGGAATTCATCGCCGAACTCGAAGCGGGCGACTACGCCAACAGGCTGTTCGTCTCGCTGCGGCTGATCGACTTCACGCCCGGATACGACACGAATTCCGCGGTGCTGTTCCCCGAGACCGTCGCGATGCGCAAGATCCCCACCTTCACCTGGGGCGCGATCTTCCAGGATCGCGAGGCTGCGCGCTACCGGCGCGTGGTGCGCGCAGCATCCGAGATCACCAAGCTCGATCTGCCTGCGGAAGCCGCGCGGATGCTGGAGGACCAGGATCTCACCGAGAAGACGTTCGTGATGTGGGACATCATCCACGACCGCACGCACATGCGCGGCGACCTGCCGTTCGACCCGTTCATGATCAAGCAGCGGATGCCGTACTTCCTCTACTCGCTCGAGGAGCTGCGGTGCGATCTGACCGCGTTCCGCGAGTCGGTCGCGATCGAGAAGCGGCTCGCTGCGCGTGATGACCTGTCGGATGCCGAGCAGGAGATGCTCGAGCACGCGTCGCTCGTGCAGTACGCGGTGATCTTCGACCGGATCTTCCGCTTCGCGATCACCGGTTCGCGCGTGCGCAACTATGACGGCCTGGGCGGTCAGCTGCTGTTCGCGTGGCTGCACCAGCACGGCGTGCTGCACTGGACCGACACGCAGCTCACCTTCGATTGGGAGGGCGTGCCGGAATCGGTGATCGCGCTCAGCGACGCGGTGAACGACCTCTACTGGCGTTCGATTGATCGCCCGAAGAAGGCGCACTGGCTGGCAGCGTACGAGCTGATCAGCAACGTGCTGGCGCCGAACCCGGCATCCGTCTGGGCTCGCGGGCTCTCGGACGAGGTGCTTGCCGGGCTCCCCAAGGGATACACCGACGCGGTGCTGGATGACGAGTTCCCGCTGTCGATGTTCTTCGAGGCGCTCGAGAAGAAGATGCGGCCGGTGATCGAGTCGACCGCGGGAATCCGTGCCGGCGATGAGTGAGGTCTCTGGGCTGCGCGACAGACGTGAGGTGACGGCACCATGAGCGCGACCGGACGCGTGATTCTGCTGGCGGGCGCCACCAGTGACGCAGGGCTGACCCTCGCTCGGGTGCTCATGGATGCCGGGGCGCGAGTGATCGCGACCGGGCGCTCTGCCGAGCGGCTCGTCGCCGTACGCGAAGCCGGAGCACAGGTCGAGGTGGCCGATGCGACTTCGTTCGACGAGATGTCGGCCCTCGCCGGTCGCCTCGATGCTGTCGACGGCGTGATCTCACTGGTCGGCGGATGGCGGGGAGGTGGCGGCCTCGCCGGGCAGTCGGATGAGGACTTCGCGGCGCTCCTGCCGGCCCTCGAGGCCGTTCGCACCACCTCGCGCGCATTCGACGCTCTGCTGCAGGCATCGGATGCCGGCCGTTTCGCGATCGTGTCGTCCACTGCCGTCGCCCGTCCCCTCGCGGGAGGCGCGAACTACGCGGCAGTGAAGGCTGCGAGCGAGGCGTGGGCGCGCGCCGTCGCGCAGGGATTCGCGAAGACTGCTCGGGATGCTGGTGTGCCGCTGCGCGCGGCATCCGTCATCTTCCGGGCGAAAGCGCTGGAACCGGATGCCCTCGCGACCGCTGTCGCAGGTCTGTGGGATGCCGCAGCCCCAGACCTCAACGACCGCGTGATCGACATAGGCTGGTTCAGTGAACACTCTGCATGACCCCGCGATCCGGGGCTTCGCGTCGGACAACTACTCCGGCATCCACCCCGAGGTTCTCGCGGCCATCGTCGCGGCGAACGACGGCCACCAGAGCGCCTACGGCGAAGACGAATACACCGAGCGTCTGCAAGAGGTCTTCCGCGGCCACTTCGGCAACGGCATCCAGGCCTTCCCTGTTTTCAACGGCACCGGAGCCAACGTCGTGGGACTGCAGTCGATGCTTCCCCGCTGGGGTGCGGTGGTCGCGGCATCCACCGCGCACATCAACGTCGACGAGGGCGGCGCCCCCGAGCGCATGGGCGGGATGAAGCTGCTCACCGTCCCGACCGAAGACGGCAAGCTCACCCCCGAACTCGTCGACCGCGAGGCCTGGGGCTGGGGCGACGAGCACCGCGCACAGCCGCTGGTCGTCTCGATCACCCAGTCGACCGAACTCGGCACGCTCTACACGCCCGATGAGATCCGCGCTCTCGCCGACCACGCTCACGGATATGGCATGCGCCTGCACATGGACGGCGCTCGCCTCTCCAATGCGGCAGCAGCCCTGAACCTGCCGTTGGCGGACTTCACGCGCGACGCCGGGGTCGATGTGCTCAGCTTCGGCGGCACCAAGAACGGCGCCATGCTCGGCGAAGCGATCGTAGTGCTCAACGGCGAAGCATCCGATGGTCTGATCTACAGCCGCAAATACTCCATGCAGCTGGCCTCGAAGATGCGCTTCGTCTCTGCGCAGCTGATCGCGCTCCTCGAGGGCGACCTGTGGCTGCGCAACGCCCGCCACTCCAACGCCATGGCCGCCCGTCTGCGCACCTCCATCGAGGCAGGTCTTGCCGACGGAAGCATCCGCGGTGTCGAATTCACCCAGCCCACCCAGGTCAACGGCGTCTTCGCCACGCTCCCCGAAGGAGTCGCCGACCAGCTGCGCAAGTCCTTCCGGTTCTACGACTGGGATGCCGCGCGCCGCGAGGTGCGCTGGATGTGCGGCTTCGACACGCAGGAGGCAGACGTCGACGCTTTCGTCGCCGAGATCGCGCGCCTCACCACGGTCTGATATTCATTCAAGGGAATATAAATACGCCTCCGATGTTGCACTGAAGACACGGCACGGCATCCGCCGGCCGCATCCCACAAGGAAAGAGGAGAGATCATGACTCGTTTCGACGGACGTGTCGCCCTGGTCACGGGTGGCGCAAGCGGAATCGGCAAGGCAACAGCACTGCGAATCGCATCCGAGGGCGGAACGGTTGTGATCGCCGACGTGCAGGATGACCTCGGCGCACAGGTCGTCTCCGAGATCGAGAAGGACGGCGGCAAGGCGCTGTTCATCCATCTTGATGTCACGAGCGAAGAGGGGTGGGCGGATGCTGTCGCAAAGACCGTCGACGCCTTCGGCGGACTGAACATCCTCGTGAACAACGCCGGAATCGGTGACACCGAGCCGATCGAAGTCACCACTCTCGCCACCTGGGACAAGGTCGTCGCTGTCACTCAGACCAGCGTGTTCCTCGGCATGAAGGCCGCCGGCGACGCACTGAAGAAGAGCGGCAACGGCTCCGTCGTGAACATCAGCTCGATGTACGGCATCGTCGGCTCTGGCGTGAGCCCCGCCTACCACGCGGCCAAGGGCGCGGTGCGACTGCTCACCAAGACCACGGCGCTCGGTTGGGCGAAGGAGGGCGTGCGCGTGAACTCCGTGCACCCCGGATTCATCGACACCCCGATCCTCGGCGACACCGACCGTGCAGGACTCATCGCAGGCACCCCGGTCGGCCGTCTCGGCAAGCCGGAGGAGATCGCTGCGATGATCACCTTCCTCGCGAGCGATGACGCGAGCTTCGCCACGGGTGGCGAGTTCGTCGTCGACGGCGGCTACACCGCAGGCTGATACACCTGGATTCACGCGGCGGGCCCTTCGGGGCTCGCCGCTCTGCGCTCTATCGGAAGCTGTGCTCTATCGGAGCAATCCGAGGCTGGCCAGTGCGGTGCGGATCAGCGTCCCGCGGCCACCCTCCATCTCGGCGGCGACGGCGTCGGATGCCGCTTCTTCCGGCGAGAACCAGGTGACTTCGAGGGCATCCTGGCGAGGTTCGCAGGTGCCGGTCACCGGCACGACGAACGCGAGTGACACCGCGTGCTGCCGCTCGTCATGAAAAGCACTCAGTCCCGGCATAGGGAAGTACTCGGCCACGGTGAACGGCGTCGGCTGCGACGGCAGAAGCGGGAAAGCCATCGGACCCAGGTCGTTCTCGACATGACGGAACAGCGCATCGCGCACCGTCTCGCCGAAGCGCACGCGACCGGACACGATCGTGCGGGTCATCTCTCCCATCGGAGTCGAGCGCAGCAGCATGCCGATCTCGGTGACCTCCCCGAGCCCGTCGGTACGCACAGGGATCGCCTCGACGTAGAGCATCGGCATTCTGCGGCGCGCGTCGGCGAGTTCGAACTCGCTCAGCCAGCCGGGGTTGCTGGCGTCAGCGGGCAGCTCGGCGAATTGCGAGAGGTCGTCGCCCTCGTCATCGGGTTCTGGATCTGGATCTGGTGTGCGCACCGCCATGCTCCATTTCTACCAGTGTCGGTCGCCGCTGGCAGGATGGTCATGTGAGCAACTCTCTTTCGATCGATGCGAATGCGACCCGTTGGGCCCCCGCAGAACGCGACGGCCTGCCGCTGCTGGTGCTTCTACACGGCTACGGATCCGACGAGAACGACCTCTTCGGGCTGCGCCCGTTTCTGCCAGAGGGAATCGCGGTGGCAGCCGTCGCCGCTCCGCTGGCCCCACCGTGGCCGGCGCCCGGTCGATCCTGGTACGCGATCGAGGGCATCAACGGGCGGCATCCCGATGGGGTGACCGATGCGGCCGAGGCGCTCCTGCGCTGGATCGACGCCGAAGCCGCTGGGGCGTCGAAGATCGCGCTGCTCGGCTTTTCGCAGGGCGCTGCGGTGTCGCTGCAGGCGATGCGATTGGATGCTGCGCGCTTCAGTGCGATCGTCGCACTCAGCGGCTACGCGACGCCGGGCGATCTGCCAGACGATGAGGATCTGCGCACCTCACGCCCGAAGGTGTTCTGGGGCCGGGGCACGCACGACGATGTCATCCCCGAGCCGCTGATCGATCACACCTCGCAGTGGCTTCCCGACCATTCAGAGCTCACCGGGCGGGTCTATCCGGGGCTCACACACAGTGTGTCCGAAGACGAACTGCACGATGTGCGGATCTTCCTCGAGAAGTGGCGCGACGCGTCAGCCGACTGAGTCGCCCTCGTCTGCACTCTCGTCATCCGCCCGAGGCTTGCGGCGCTTGCCGACCGAGCCGATGGCTATCGCGAAGACGATGCCGATCGCGATACCGATCGCGATGCCGGCCCCCATGTTGTCGAGCGCCGACCCCATTGCCACACCGACCCCCATGCCGATCGCGATGCCCGCGCCCCAGCTCAGGCGCTGGCGCATCTCGTTGCCACTCATGCGATCGTCAGCCATGACCCCACCGTACGACCCCGAGTGCACTGCGCGACACCCGCATCCCTTGCGCCGCGCGACACGCCCGGGTAGCATCGACGAGTCCTGTCCGCCGTGTTGGGAAGTTCATTGATCTGAGTCGTTGCCTCCGCGCCCCTCTTTCCGCGCGCTGACACGACCCTTCCTGTACGGCTTTGCCCCGCCTTCTCTGGCGCTCTTTCGGCGACCGGTGTCAGTGCAACCCGCACACTCCCGGAGACAGCCATGTCAACACCCACCACCCACGCATCGGTCACCCTTGACCGTCTCACCTTCACCTGGCCGGACGGCTCCACCGCGCTCGATGGCATATCGGGCGCGTTCAGCACCGGACGCACCGGACTCGTCGGACGAAACGGGTCAGGCAAGTCCACGTTGCTGCGCTTGATCGCCGGCATACTCGAGCCCACCTCTGGCGCGGTGCACACGACCGACGATGTCGCCTACCTGCCGCAGCAGCTGACGCTCGACGTCGATCGCCGCGTCGCAGAGCTGCTCGGTGTCGACGTCGCACTCGACGCCGTACGCGCGATCACCTCGGGCGATGTGGACCCCGCGCACTTCGATGCGGTCGGCGACGACTGGGATATCGAGGCGCGGGCCGAAGCATCGCTCGCCGAGGCTGGTCTTGATCCCTCGTTCCTCGACCGCCGCGTCGGCGAGCTTTCGGGCGGTGAATCGGTGCTCGTCGCGATCGCCGGCATCCGCCTGCGTCGCGCGCCGATCACGCTGCTCGATGAGCCGACCAACAATCTCGATCGTGAGGCGCGCGCGAAACTCGCCGACATGGTGCGGTCGTGGAAGGGCACGCTCATCGTCGTCAGTCACGATGTGTCGCTCCTCGAACTGATGGACGACACCGCTGAGCTGTACGGGCACGATTTGAGCGTGTTCGGCGGTCCGTATTCGCAGTGGCGCGCCTGGCTGGATGCCGAGCAGGATGCCGCACGACAGGACGAGCGCGACGCGAAGCAGACTCTGAAGAAAGAGAAGCGACAGCGGATCGAGGCGGAGTCGAAGCTGGCGACCCGAGCCCAGGTGGGGCGCAAAGCGTTCGTCGAGAAGCGCGTTCCCAAGATCGTCGCCAATGGTCGGAAAATGGCGGCGCAAGTATCTGCCGGACGACTGCGCACGGAGGTGGCCGAGAAAGAGGCCGCGGCACGGACTCTTCTCGATGAAGCCGGCTATCGGGTGCGTTCGGATGCCACCATGAAGATCGAGCTGCCCGATCCTGTGGTGTCCGCATCTCGCCGCATCGCGACGCTGGGTGACCAGGAACGTTCCTGGGTCATCCAGGGGCCGGAGCGCGTGGCGCTGATCGGTCGCAACGGGACAGGCAAGACGACGCTGCTGCAGGGGCTGGTCGCGTCTGCCACGTTGCATGACTCCGGAACCTTGTCACAGATCCGCGTCGGATATCTGCCGCAGCGGATCGACGGCCTCGACGGCACACGCTCGGCGGTCGAGAACATCGCAGATGTCGCAGCATCCACCCCCGAGAAAGAGCTGCGCAATAGGCTCGCCCGGTTCCTGATCCGCGGGGCCGCGGCTGACCGACCGGTATCGTCGCTGTCTGGCGGTGAGCGGTTCCGCATCGCGCTGGCGAAACTCCTACTCGCTGACCCAGCACCGCACCTCATCGTGCTGGATGAGCCGACGAACAACCTCGATCTCGACACGGTCGATCAGCTGGTGGAGGCGCTGCGGTCCTACCGTGGCGCCGTGCTGATCGTCAGTCACGACGATGCGTTCCTCGCGCGGTTGGACATCGATCTCACCCTCGAGATCGATGCGGAGGGGCGGCTGAACGAGGTGAGCTGAGCGCTACAGCGCGCGACTCGAGCGCATTGCTCGCGTGTGCACGAGCGAGGGGTCAGCGGCGAGGGCTGCGTACTCCTCAGAGTCGCGCGGCACCAGCGCAACACGGCCCTCGGCGTCGTGATGCGTGCCCCAGCCGTAGCGCTTGCTGAGCGGCGAGGATCGCAGACAGGCCTGCCCCTTCGAGAAGAACTCCGTCCTGGCTTCGGCGTCGTCCGCATCGATGCCCTTGCGCAGCGCGTGCGTCTCGAAGAGCACGTCGTCCGAGGTCAGTTCGTACGGCCGCTCGGAGATCAGCCGGTAGTGGAGAGCTGCGATCGAGAGGTTCTCGGCGATCGGCGGCTCCGCGCCGTGATCGATCGGACAGTCCTCCGACACCTCGATGAAAGTGCTCTGGTAGTTCGTCGTGTGCTCAGCCATGACACCACCATCTACCCCGCGGGTGACATTGTCGATAGTGGAGGCAAGATCAGAGTTGCTGCAACCAGCTGTGATCGGGCAGAGTGCGCTTCAGCGCGTCGCGCAGCCAGCGTCTGCGCGCTTCGTCGAGGTATGGCAGCGTCGCTCATGATGCAACAGGCTATCGACTTCAGAAATCAGAAGGGGGCAGCTTCGGCCGGCATGCGCTCCGCGATGTTGTCAAGCGTGACGTGAGTGGCGACGCCCGGCGGGCGGTCGATGTAGGTTCTGCCGGTGGGACTGGTCCATTCCAGATCGCCACCGCCGAGTTGTCGCACCCGCCAGGGCGTCACGTGCTTCGTCACATGGTGTCTGCGACAGAAGTCCGCCATATTCGTCAGCGTGGTCGCCCCACCCTGCGCATGATCGATCGTGTGGTCGCCATCGCACATTCTCGCCAGCACCCTGCAACCTGGGAATCGGCACCGTCTGTCTCTGGCACGTAGGTATCGGCGCATCTGCGCAGACGGTCGATATCTGTCGACGCCGAGCACCATTCCCGACATCGGATGCGTCAGAACTCGGTCGAACCCGGACGCGTTGGCTGTCAGGATCCGGGCCGTCGCCGGGTCGATCAGTCCGATCCCCTCCAGGTGTGCAGGCGACGCGACCTCATCGGGATCTGTGAGGGTGAGAAACGGCACCGTGATGTCGACGTGCCCGCGAATCTCGCCCAGCAGCCCGTCTTCCGGTCGTGCATCGCATGGATGATCGTGCTCGGACCGAAGATCACGAGTTCGCTCATCGCATCGTCACGCGCCTTCACCCACGTCGCGCGGCGCTCACGCGCCTCACGGTGACGCTCGGTGAAGGACTGATCGCGGAAGCGCTCAGCGGTCTGTGCGGCGAACGGGCGAAGCCTGTTCGCCGACTCCGTCTCAGCACGCGCGACCACGATCTCTTCGTAACGGGCTCTGCGCGCAGCATCTTCGATCCCCTCGCCGGCATCCATGATGATCCGCACATGCGTCTGCGAGATGCGCCCAGCGCCGAAGGACGCCGCCGTTGCGGGGAGCGTTTCCTGAAGGCGCGCGGCGATACCCATTTGCGACTCGATAGTCCTGTCACTAAGGCGCAGCGCAGCGCCGATCTCGGTTGCCACCGCCCGCTGCGCCATCTCGCGTGAATCGACCGAGTCGAACGGCTCGTCATCGGCGATGCGCGACGCCGATGCAAGGAGAGCGGACTTGACCGCCATCAGCTGATTGATCGTCTGCTCGACCGAGGTGACCGTCGACACGACGTCGTCCAACAGCGCGTTCAGCACCGGGTTCGTCATCGTCGAAATGGGCATGACTCCATTCAACTGAGGGCCACTGACATTCCGACTTTCGTCCGATGACGGGGCGCGATCGCATATCGGTGAGTCTTTGTCGGAGGTACCCACGAAGATGGAGGTGTGAGGGATGTGCTCGACCGTTTCACCCCCGCGACCCAGGACTGGTTCCGCGGTGCCTTCGCGGCGCCCACCAACGCGCAGGCAGGCGCGTGGCAGGCAATCTCGGCAGGCAGGCACGCGCTGGTCGTTGCTCCCACGGGATCGGGAAAGACGCTGTCTGCATTCCTCTGGGCGATCGACAGCGTGTTCCGCGAGAAGGTCGAGGAGCCGGATGCTGCGGGCACCCGCATCCTCTACATCTCCCCGCTGAAGGCGCTGGGCGTCGACGTCGAACGCAACCTGCGCTCACCGCTCGTCGGCATCGGTCAGTCCGCCCGCCGCCTCGGCGTCGCCGCCCCAGGTGTGACCGTCGGCGTGCGCTCGGGGGATACGACCTCGAGCGATCGGCGCAAGCTCGTCACGAACCCACCCGACATCCTCATCACGACGCCCGAATCGCTGTATCTGATGCTCACGAGTCGGGCGGGCGAGACGCTGCGCGGCGTGCACACCGTGATCATCGACGAGGTGCACGCTGTCGCCGCGACCAAGCGCGGCGCACACCTCGCGGTGAGCCTGGAACGGCTGGATTCCCTACGACGCGCGGCAGGGGCGGATGCTGCGGCGCAGCGCATCGGCCTGTCTGCAACCGTGCGCCCGATCGACGAGGTGGCCCGATTCCTCGGCGGGTCAGCACCGGTCGAGATCGTCGCCCCGAAGGCATCCAAGACTTTCGAATTGCAGGTCGTGGTCCCGATGGACGACATGACCAACCCGCCTCCGCCACCGGGCGTGCCCGACCCTTCGACGGGCTCAGGGATCGGGGTGGACGACGCCGAGTACACCGAGGTCACCGGTTCGGTCTGGCCGCACGTCGAAGAGGCGATCGTCGACCGCATCCTCGCGAACAACTCCACGATCGTGTTCGCGAACTCCCGCCGCCTCGCTGAGCGCCTGACGGGGCGCCTCAACGAGATCTACTCGGAGCGGACCCTTCGACAGGCTCAGGGGCCGGGCGTACCGCTTCCCGAAGCATCCGCCCCGCCTGCCGCGGTGATGGCGCAAGCCGGATCCACGGCGGGCGCCGACGCCGTACTCGCCAAAGCACACCACGGCTCGGTCTCGAAAGAGCAGCGCGCGCTCGTCGAAGAAGAACTGAAGTCGGGCGTCCTGCGCTGCGTGGTCGCGACCAGCAGCCTCGAGCTCGGCATCGACATGGGTGCCGTCGATCTCGTCATTCAGGTCGAGGCTCCTCCGTCCGCAGCATCCGGATTGCAGCGTGTCGGCCGCGCCGGCCACCAGGTCGGCGAGATCAGCCGCGCGGCCCTCTTCCCCAAGCATCGCGGCGACGTGCTGCACACCGCGATCGTCACCGAGCGGATGCTGGCGGGAAAGATCGAGGCGATCGCGGTGCCGCGCAACCCGCTCGACATCCTCGCCCAGCAGACGGTCGCGGCCTGCGCGCTGGATGCGATCAACGTCGAGGAGTGGTTCGAGACCGTTCGCCGCTCGGCGCCGTTCCAGTCGCTGCCCCGCTCGGCGTACGAGGCGACGCTCGATCTGCTCGCCGGACGCTTCCCTTCCGACGAGTTCGCGGAGCTTCGGCCCCGGCTCGTCTGGGACCGGGATGCCGGAACCCTCACCGGTCGCCCCGGCGCACAGCGCATCGCCGTCACGAGCGGCGGGACGATCCCCGACCGCGGACTGTTCGGCGTCTTCGTCGCCGGCGAAGGTGCAGGCCGGCGCGTCGGCGAGCTCGACGAAGAGATGGTCTACGAGTCGCGCGTGGGTGACGTCTTCACCCTCGGCACGACGAGCTGGCGGATCGCCGAGATCACCCACGACCGAGTGAATGTGCTGCCTGCGTACGGACAACCGGGCAAGGTGCCGTTCTGGCACGGCGACGGCATCGGCAGGCCGTACGAGCTCGGCGAGGCACTCGGAGCATTCTCACGCGAAGTCGATGCCGCGCCGCCTGAGAAGGCCGCCCAGCGCCTCATCGAGGCAGGGCTCGACGCGCAGGCCAGAGCGAACCTGCTCGCGCATCTGAAGGAGCAGCGCGAAGCGACCGGCACCCTCCCGACCGACCGCACTCTCACGGTCGAACGCGGTCGCGACGAGGTCGGCGACTGGCGCGTCATCTTGCATTCCCCGTACGGCATGAAAGTCCACGCCCCGTGGGCGCTGGCGATCAACGCGCGGGTTCGTGAACGTCTCGGTGTCGAAGGATCGGCCGTGGCCAGCGATGACGGGATCATCGTTCGTATTCCGGATGCTGACGCTGAACCACCCGGAGCCGAACTGTTCGTCTTCGACGCTGACGAGATCGAGCACATCGTCACCGCAGAGGTGGGCGGCTCGGCGCTGTTCGCCTCCCGGTTCCGTGAGTGCGCCGCACGCGCGCTGCTCATGCCGCGGATGAACCCGAACAAGCGCACTCCCCTGTGGCAGCAACGGCAGCGCTCCGCCCAGCTGCTCGAGGTCGCGAGGCGCCACCCGACCTTCCCGGTGATTCTCGAGACCCTGCGCGAGGTGCTGCAGGATGTTTACGATCTGCCGTCGCTGCGGCGACTGACCACAGCCATCGCTGAGCGCCGCGTGCGACTGGTCGAGACCGAGCCGGCACAGCCATCGCCCTACGCCCGTGATCTGCTGTTCGGCTACGTCGGCGCCTTCATGTACGAGGGAGACTCCCCTCTCGCCGAGCGTCGCGCCGCCGCGCTGTCGGTGGATCCGGCGCTGCTGGGAGAGCTGCTCGGCACGGTCGAAATGCGCGAGCTGCTCGACCCCGACGTCATCGCACAGTTCGAACGCGAGGCGCAGCGGCTCGATCCCGAACGTCACGCGCGTGGCGCAGAGGGAGTCGCCGATCTGCTGCGCACCCTCGGGCCGCTCGATGCCACCGAGGTCGCTACCCGCCTGGACTCCGAGTCCGCAGAAGAAGCCCAGCTCCACCTTGACGCTCTCATCGCCGCGCGCCGCGCGATCCCGGTCACGATCGCAGGCACGCTGCGCGTCGCCGCGATCGAGGATGCAGGGCGCCTGCGCGACGCACTCGGGGCGGCGCTGCCCACCGGGATCCCGGTCGCTTTCCTCGAGCCGGTCGCCGACCCTCTCGGCGATCTCGTCTCGCGTCACGCGCGCACGCACGGCCCGTTCACCACGGATGCTGTCGCCACCCGCTTCGGGATCGGCACAGCTGTCGCGCGCCACACTCTGCAGCGCCTCGAGCAGTCCGGGCGCATCACGAGCGGATATTTCCTGCCCGACAGCCCTTCGACAGGCTCAGGGACCGGCGGCTCGACGGAGAACGAGTGGTGCGACACCGAAGTGCTGCGACGCTTGCGGATGCGCTCGCTCGCAGCGATCCGCGGCAGCGTCGAGCCGGTCTCTCCCGAGGCGTATGCGCGTTTCCTGCCGGATTGGCAGCACCTCACGCGACCGCTCGAAGGAGTCGACGGCGTACTGGCCGTGATCGAGCAGCTGGCCGGCGTTCCCATCCCCGCCAGCGCGTGGGAGACGCTCGTCCTGCCGTCGCGGGTGCGCGACTACTCCCCCGCGCTGCTCGACGAGCTCACCTCCAGCGGCGAGGTCGTGTGGGCGGGCCACGGCACTCTGCCCGGGCGTGATGGCTGGGTGTCGCTGCATCCGGCCGATCTCGCATCTTTCACGCTCCCGCTGGCAGACGACGACAAGACGCCGGATGAGCTCGAAAGCGCGCTGCTTGCGGCTCTGGCCCGCGGAGGGGCGTACTTTGCAGCCCAGCTGAAAGAGATGGTCGCCGCCGAGAACGAACAGTCCGTGCTCGAGGCGCTCTGGAACCTGACCTGGTCGGGGCGGGTCACGAACGACACCTTCGCTCCTGTGCGCACGCTTCTCGCCGGCGGTTCGCAGGCCCACAAATCCGTGCGACGGGCGCCGCGCACGCGAACGTTCCGCGGGGTCTCGTTCACCGGCAACCCGGCCCCACGGCCGACAGCAACCGGCGGCCGCTGGTCGCTTCTGCCGCAGTCCTCCCCGAGCGACGGTGCCGACGCGAACCGACGCGCCACGGTCTCCGCAGGGCTCCTCCTCGATCGCTACGGCGTCGTCACGCGGGGAGCTGTGCAGTCTGAAGGCATGCCAGGCGGCTTCGCTCAGGCGTACCGCATCCTCGCGGGCTTCGAGCAGGCCGGCCACTGCCGCCGCGGCTACGTCATCGAGCAACTGGGCGCAGCGCAGTTCGCGGCATCCGCAACTGTCGACCGGCTTCGCACCTTCGCGAATCTTCCCGACCCGGCGCCCCTCCGCACGATCACACTCGCGGCAACCGATCCCGCCAACCCCTACGGTGCGGCGCTCGCATGGCCGAAGCGCGAGAGCGTCTCGCATCGCCCCGGTCGCAAAGCCGGCAGCCTGGTGGTGCTCGTCGACGGTGACCTCACGCTCTACCTCGAGCGCGGAGGCCGCACAGTACTGGCGTTCACCGACGACTCAGAAGTGCTGCGCGCTGCGGCATCCGATCTCGTCGCGACGTCGCGCGCGCGCCGACTCGAGACTCTCACGATCGAGAAGATCAACGGAGACGCCATCTACGGCACGCCGTTCGCGACCGCCCTGCAGGAAGCGGGCTTCGTTGTGACCCCACGCGGCTTCGCCCTCCGAAAGGCGATCTGATCGTGTTCAGCGAGTTCTTCACCGGTGTCGGAACGCTGTTTCGCGGCTTCCGGATGTGGAAGACGCACACCCGCCTCATGGCGCTCGGCCTCATTCCCGCGTTCATCGCCTGGGCGGTGCTGCTCGTGGCTGCGATTCCGCTGCTGATCTGGCTCGCGCCGATCACCGATTGGATGACACCGTTCGCAGACGGCTGGACCGAACCGTGGCGGAGCGGAGTGCGATTCGGCCTGGGAGCGGTGATCGTGATCGCGGCGCTCGCGCTGTCAGCTGCGATCTTCACAGCGCTCACACTCACGATCGGTGATCCGTTCTATCAGCGCATCTGGCGAGGTGTCGAGCGTTCCCTCGGTGAAGATCCCACCGGCGAGACCGGCTTTTGGACGACCATCGGCGAGGGCATCCGGCTCGTCATGCTCGGCATCCTCGTCGCCCTTCTCACGCTGTTGATCGGCTTCATTCCCGCGGTCGGTGGGATCACGGCATCCGTCATCGGTGTCGTTCTCAATGGCAGGATCCTCGCACGCGAGCTCACGGGGCGCGCATTCGACGCACGCGGACTCACCGGATACTCCCGATCCGGGATGCTTCGTGCAGGGCGAGCCCGTGTGATCGGCTTCGGCGTCGCGACGCAGCTGTGCTTCCTCGTGCCGTTCGGTGCGATCGTGACGATGCCGGCCGCGGTCGCCGGTTCCACTCTGCTCGCGCGCGACCTGCTGCAGCGGGCGAATGCGCCGGCCGACGCTGCGGTGCGGCAGCAGGGGTCGCAGAGTGTCGCTTCCGCAGCTCAGATGCGACAAGATGCGACACCTCCCACGCTGGGCGCGCCGCCCATGCGGCACACTGCGACACCTCCCCCGCTCGGCGCGCCGCCGCCGCCTCCGGAGGCTCCGCGTGCCTGAGGGCGATACCGTCTTACGCACCGCGCGACGGCTTGATGAGGCACTCGCCGGACACGAGGTCACCCGCTTCGATCTGCGCGTGCCACAGGCTGCCACCGCCGATCTCACCGGAGCGACGATCCACGGTTGCGCGGCTCGCGGCAAACATCTGCTGATGCGCATCGGCGATTTCACACTGCATTCGCATCTGCGCATGGATGGCGCCTGGCTGCTGTATCGGCCGGGCGAGAAATGGCGGCATCCGGCGTTCAGAGTCCGCGCAATCGTCGGCACGCAGACGCACGAAGCGGTTGGGGTCGACATCGCCGACATCGCTCTGGTTCCGACTCGTGACGAGCCGCAGCTGACCGCTCATCTCGGGCCTGATCCGCTCGCTGATGACTGGGATGCCGCAGAGGCTGCGAGACGTCTCAGCAGCGATCCGCGCAGCATCCACGTCGCGCTCCTCGACCAGCGCAATGTCGCCGGCTTCGGCAACGAGTACGCCGCTGAGCTGCTGTTTCTGCGCGGAATCCTGCCCACCACTCCGGCTGCAGACGTCGACACCGGCGCGCTCCTCGACCTCGGCGCGCGGACGATCCGCGCGAACCGTGATCGCGTCGATCGCACCTTCACCGGAGTGAACCGCCGAGGCCAGACGACCTGGGTGTACGGGCGCGCGAACCGTCCCTGTCGCCGCTGCGGAACCCTCATCCGACGCGATGAGCAGGGTGCCGACCCGACCCGCGAACGGGTCACTTTCTGGTGTCCGAGCTGCCAGAGGTGAGGATCATCCCGATTCGGGAATGAATTCGGCATTCTCGTGGTTGTGCTTATATCCGGGCAGTTCCGGACTGGGAGGAATCTTGGGTAAGAACTACATCGATATTGAAGACGACCACGGCACGACGCTTCGCTATCGCAAGCACGTCAACGGCCGAGGCCTGATCGCGCACGGCGCGAAGGTGCACCCGAAGGCTGTTGTCGAAGTTGGTGCCTATGTCGAACCGGGGGCGCGCGTAGGCGCAGGCGCCCACCTGATCCGCGGAGCATGGATCGAACCAGATGCCGTCATCGGCGAGAACGCCTACATCGACGCGCACGCGCACATCGGCGCGGGTGCTGCCGTCGGAGACGGCGCCCACATCGGCGTCCGCACCGAGATCGGCGCGGGAGCACTCATCGCTCGCGGCGCGCGAATCGGAGACGACGAGACCGTCGCCGCAGGGTTGCGCATCGCAACTGACCGCAAGGGGCTCTGGTTGGCAGCCTGACCCACCACGGTAGCCTGATCCCATGGCAACGCGCACGATCGACCCCCGCACTTTCCGTCTGGGGGTCGTTCCCGGCGCGACACCCGGCAAGTGGATCGATACGTGGAAGAAGCGGATGCCGCGCATCCCGATCGAGATCGTGCCGATCGAGTTCGCGTCGCAGCGCGCTGCGATCGAAGAAGTGGATGCTGCGCTCGTGCGCCGTCCGCTCGAGGACACCGACGACCTGCACGTGATCCCGCTGTACGACGAGGTTCCCGTCGTCGTGGCATCCGCAGAATCGCACCTGATGGCTGTGGATCGCCTCACCGCTAACGACCTCGTGGGCGAAGTGCTGATCACCCCCGGCGATGACGTGCTCGGACCGCTGGATCTGCCGACGCTCGCACCGGAGTTCGCACCGATCGCGACGACCGAGGATGCCATCGCGACCGTGGCATCGGGCGTCGGTATCGTCGTCGTGCCGATGTCGCTGGCGCGGCTGCATCACCGCAAAGACGTCGGCTACCGGCCGCTGCTGGCAGGACGAACGTCCCCCGTCGTGCTCGCCTGGCGGCGAGAGCACACGACGGAGGACGTCGAGACCTTCATCGGAATCGTCCGCGGCCGATCCGCGAACTCTTCGCGCTAATCGAGCCGCGCCGCCGGGTCAGCCGACCAGCACCGGCGCTTCCACCGTGAGGCCATCGGCCCCGGCATCCACACGGACCGCGCCGCCATCGACGAGGTGACCTGAGACCAGCAGATCTGCGATCCGGTCATCGACCTCGCGCTGGATCAGTCGGCGCAGCGGCCGCGCACCGTACTCGGGCTCGTACCCGTGCTCGCCCAACCATTCCACCGCAGCATCGGTCACCTCCAGCGTCACCGAACGGTCCTCGAGCCGTGCTGAGGTCGCCCGCAGCATCAGCCGCACGATCTCGCCCAGCTCCGAACGGCTGAGCTTCTGGAACAGCACAATCTCATCGATGCGGTTCAGGAACTCCGGACGCATAGCCTCACGGAGCTTGCCCATCACTCGTGCCCGCAGATCGTCCATCGACGAGAAGCCGTTGGCCGACGCATCCTGGGACGCCACGAATCCGAGTGCGCCAGAGCGCGACGCGAGGAACTCCGACCCGACGTTCGACGTCATCACGATCACCGTGTTGCGGAAGTCGACCGTACGACCCTGACCATCAGTGAGACGCCCATCATCGAGCACCTGCAGCAGCAGGTTGAACACGTCGGGATGCGCCTTCTCGATCTCGTCGAACAGCACGATCGAATACGGGTTGCGCCGCACGCGCTCGGTGAGCTGGCCTGCCTCGTCGTAACCGACGTATCCCGGAGGGGCACCGACCAGACGCGACACCATGTGCCGCTCGCCGAACTCGCTCATGTCGAAGCGGATCACGGCGTTCTCATCGTCGAACAGGCGATCTGCGAGGGCCTTCGCAAGCTCGGTCTTTCCGACACCGGTCGGACCGAGGAACAGGAACGACCCCACCGGCCGACGCGCATCGCCCATTCCGGTGCGACTGCGGCGGACGGCGCGTGCGACCGCGGTCACGGCGTCATCCTGCCCGATCACGCGATCGTGCAGCTCGGCCTCGAGGTCGGCGAGACGCTCACGCTCCCCCTCGGTGAGACGGCTGGCGGGGATTCCCGTCGCACGAGCGATCACTTCTGCGATCTCGCGTTCGTCGACGACAGCCTCACCGGCGCTGAGAGCAGCCCCAGAGGATGCCGCATCGATCCGCGCCTGCACCGCAGCAGACTCATCGCGCAGCTGCGATGCCTCCTCGTACTTCTCGGCTGTCACTGCCGCGTTCTTGCGTGCCTCGATGTCGGCGAGCTCGGCCATCAGGGCTGAGGTGTCCACCGGAAGACCGAGCTTCAGCCGCAGCCGCGCACCCGCCTGATCGATCAGGTCGATGGCCTTGTCGGGCAGCACTCGGTCGGGCAGGTAGCGAGCGCTCATGGTCACCGCGGCGCGCAGCGCGGCATCCGTGTACGTCACCTGGTGATGCTGCTGGTACGCGTCCTTCAGCCCCTCCAGAATGCGCACGGCGTCTTCGGCGGACGGCTCGTCGACCTTCACGGGCTGGAAGCGGCGCTCCAATGCCGGGTCCTTCTCGATCCGGCGGTACTCGTTGAGCGTGGTCGCCCCCACCATGTGCAGGTCGCCACGAGCGAGGCGGGGCTTCAGGATGTTACCGGCATCCATTCCGCCGTCCCCCGCGCCACCGGCGCCGACGACAGTGTGCACCTCGTCGATGAAGACGATCACGTCGCCCGCCTGCGCGGCGATCTCATCCATCGTCTTGGTCAGCCGCTCCTCGAAGTCGCCGCGGTAGCGCGTGCCGGCCAGCATCGCGGGCAGGTCGAGCGCGATCACCCGGCGCCCCTCCAGCTGCGCGGGAACAGAGCCGTCGACGATCGCCTGAGCGATGCCGTCGACGATCGCGGTCTTGCCGACGCCTGCCTCACCGATCAGCACGGGGTTGTTCTTCGTGCGACGGCTGAGGATCTCGATCGTCTGCTCGATCTCATCCAAACGCCCGATCACCGGGTCGAGTTCGCCCGCGCGTGCGCGGGCAGTGAGATCGATACCGTACTTCTCGAGCATGGAAGAGCCGGATGCTGGCGCTTCAGCCTCAGCATCCGAACCGCCGACCGGGGCGGCGACATGCTCGCGCGCACCCTGTGTCAGAGCCTCTGCGGTGACGCCGGCGCGGGCAAGGACCTGGCCTGCCGGCACGTCCTGTCCGAGCACGAGCGCGAAGAAGAGGTGCTCGGGGTCGATATAGGTCGCACCAGACGAGCGCGCCACCTGGTACGCGTGGAACAGCGCACGGCTCGCGCTCGGGGTGATGGTCGCCGCATCCACGCCGGTGGCCTCGCCGGGCAGCGGCAGTCGCGATTCGACCGCCGTGATGATCTGTGCGGGCGCGACGTCGAGGTTCTCGATCGCACGGGCAACGGCATCGTCTTCGACGATCATGCGCAGCACGTGCAGGGCGTCGAGTTCGGTCTGACCGCGCTCGAGCGCGAAGCGTCCGGCGCGCTGCAGAATCTGCTGCGTGCGCGCGGTGAGAAACCGGCTGAGGTCGATGGAACGAGCCTGCCGCGCCTGTTCGCCCGCGAGGTATCGGGCGAGGAAATCGTCGAACGAGCCCGCGCCGGTGTCGTTGAAGTCGTTGGCCATGTCATCCTCCTGAAAACTTGAGCCGTGTTCACTCAAGTACAAAGTTGAGTGTAACGCACTCAGGTTCAACACTGTCTGCGTGCGGGTATTCCCGACTCCGCGAATAGAATCATGAGGTGGCCTCGATCCTGTACGTCTGCGTGAGGCCGGAGCAGGGCGCGGCAGATGCCGAGCACCGATCGTTCCGGCGCGCCCTCGGCGTACCCTCGCTCGACCGATGGAACCTGCTCGACCGGCCGCTCGAGCAATCGATCTTTGACCGCTACGACGGCATCGTGATCGGCGGGTCCCCGTTGAACGTCGTCGTCGACGAACGCAGTGACCTGCAGAAGCGCGTCGAGGCTGACCTTGAATCAATCGCCCGAAGCGCGATCGACGGCGACCTCTCCGCCATGTTCACCTGCTACAGCATCGGTGTCGTCACCCGGATGCTGGGTGGCACAGTCGGCACGGCCGTCCCTGAATCCACGCGTGCCACGAGCATCCGCCTCACCTCCGCAGGCACGGCCGACCCGCTCTTCGCGGCGAGCGCACCCGCGATGTCCGTGCTCACCGCGCATAAAGAGGGCTCAATCGAGCCACCGCCTGGCGCCGTGCTGCTCGCCACGAACGACGACTGCCCTGTGCAGGCGTACCGGGTCGGCGACCGGCTGTACGCGACGCAGTTCCATCCCGAGGTCACACCGCAGGACTTCGTGGATCGCATGGCCTACTACCGCACGACCGGGTACTTCGACCCGCACGAGTACGACCTGACGGCCGAGCGCGTGCTCGCGGCATCCGTCAACGGCACCGACCTGCTCGGCCGCTTCCGAGAGTTCGTCAGCGACCAGTCTTGAGGTCGACCTGCTCCTGAAGGTACGCCTCCAGCGGCCGGTACGAGCTGCCTGACCAGCGCACCATCGGCACACCGCCCTGCAGCGCGAGCGGCCCCGATGCGCCACCCACGTCGACAGCTGCCACGTCGATCACCGACCAGCCCACGTGGACGACATCTCCCTCTCGGAATCCGCCGCGCAGAGCCATCTGCCGACGCGCAGCGCGTGCGCGCGCCGATTCTGCTGCGTAGCCGCGGCGGCCAGGGTCACCCGCCCGCAGGATCTCGCCGGTGGCGAGCGCGCCATCATCGGTGAGCAGCAGAACTCCCACGTGCCAGGCCTCTCCCACGCGCACGATCCGCTGACCGCGCCACCGCGAAGAGCGCTCCTCGCCGAGTCCTTCTTTCGGGATGCCGCTGAGCGCCGCCCGTGCTGCACTCAGAATCTGGGCGCAGCTCACAGTTCCCCCGGGGGCTCGGCGCCGGCAGTCGCGAGCTTCGCTCGATCGCCGCGCAGGATCATGCCGATGAGCGGATACAGCAGCACCGAGAGCATGCCCGCTCCGACCAGTGCTGCGGCAATGGCCGGGCTGAGCAGCTCTTCACTCACGCCGATGGAAGTCACCGCCACAATGATCGGCAGGCCGGTGGCAGCCAGCATGCCGATCGCGCCGCGCTCGCGCAGCGACGTTCCGCGGGGCGCAGAGAACTGAGCAGCGGTACCGCGGATCACCAGCAGCGCCACCAGCAGCCCCGGTACGAGGGCGAGCGCAACGGGAGATGCGAGCAACGAGCCGAGATCGAACGTGACGCCGGTGTAGATGAAGAAGATCGGCACGAGCAACCCGAAGGCGACGGCTTCGAGCTTGCTCTCGATTGCCTCGGCGTCGGTCTTCGGCGCCCTGGTCATGATGATGCGCCACACCGCGCCGGCCACGAACGCGCCGAGCAGCATGTCGAGATCGAAGAGCACGCTGAGCCCGACGAGCCCGGCCAGCAGCATCAGCACGAATCGCACGCCGAACTGCTCGGACGTGTGCAGTGTCGCCCTGATGAATTCGTGCAGCTGCCCGTGCGAGGAGCGGCGTGCGATGAAGATCACGATTCCGGCGAGCAGCACGAACGCGAGGAGGACCACGGCGGCGACCGGTGCACGCCGGGTGCTGAGGAAGATCGAGATCGCGATCAGCGGAAGGAACTCCCCCACCGTGCCGATCGCGGTCACCACGTTGCCGAAGGGAGTTCCCAACTCACCGGCATCGCGCAGGATCGGCATCAGCGTGCCGAGGGCCGTCGAGCTGAGCGCGATCCCGATCACGACCATGCTCTCGGAGGGCGCGATCAGCAGTCCGACACCCACGCCGAGCACGAGGCTGAGCACCCAGCCGATCGATGCGCGCACGAGGGGGCGTCCGGCTACGGCGCGAAAATCGATCTCTGCGCCGGCCATGAAGAACAGCATCGCCACGCCGAAGTCCGAGAGCCGATCGACCACGATCCCCGGGGCGACCCACCCGAGGACAGCGGGACCGATGAGGATGCCGAGCGCGAGCTCGAAGACGATGATCGGCACGCGCACGGCTCGGCGCAGCCCCCTGGCGAGCAGGGGAGCGGCCACAGCGAGCACCGGTATCAGGATGAGTCCCATGTCACTCGCGTTCACTCGCTCAGATTAGCGACATCTCGGTCCTGGGAACGCACCTGTCGATTCGCCAGCGCCGCCGTGAACGGGGCAGAATCGATGCACACCCCTGCAAGGAGCATCCATGTCTCAGATCGATACCGCACGCCTGCTCATCGCCTGCGATGACCAGCCCGGAATCGTCGCGGCCGTCGCGAACGTCCTCGCTCAGCACGGCGCGAACATCATCTCGCTCGACCAGTACTCCACGGATGCCGCAGGTGGGCGCTTCTTCCAGCGCACGGTGATCCACCTTCCGGGGCTCGCCGCCGCGCGCCCCGAGCTTGAAGCATCGCTGAGCGAGGTGGCAGAGCGATTCGGCATGGAGTGGTCGCTGCACGACACCGCACGACGCAAGCGCGTCGCGATCTTCGTCTCGAAGTACGACCACTGCATGATGGAGCTGCTCTGGCGCCAGCAGCGCGGACAGCTCGACGTCGACATCACCATGGTCATCTCGAACCACCCCGATCTCGCCGAGGCCGTGCGCACGTTCGGCGTGCCGTTCATGCACATCCCCGCTACCGACAAGGCGGCGATGGAAGCGCGTCAGCTCGCGCTGCTGCAGGGCAACGTCGACCTCGTCGTGCTCGCGCGGTACATGCAGATCCTCACCGATGACTTCATCGAGCAGGTCGGGGCGCCGATCATCAACATCCACCACTCCTTCCTGCCGGCGTTCATCGGCGCGAACCCCTACGCGCGCGCCAAGGAACGCGGAGTGAAGCTCATCGGCGCCACCGCGCACTACGCCACCGCCGACCTCGACGAGGGTCCGATCATCGAGCAGGATGTCACCCGCGCCTCGCACGCCGATTCCGCAGCAGATCTGCAGAGCCGCGGCGCTGACGTCGAGCGTCAGGTGCTCGCACGCGCCGTGCAGTGGCACGCGGAAGACCGCGTGATCGTGCACGGCCACTCGACCGTCATCCTGTAGCGCGCGCCTGATCCCGGGCGAAGCTCCTGACTTCAGACGGGCGGATGCTACGCCGGCAGCCCAGCGATCAGCTCAGCGAAGACCTCGGCCGCATGATCGCGCATCGCCAGCGGCGCACCCTGCCCGAGCCACAGCGACTGCAGCTCGCCGAGGTTCTGCTGTCCTGCCGCCGTGCGGAAGCGACCGGTGAGCCAGTTCTGCATCGGGAACTGTGCGATCGTGCCGCTGGCCTCGATCGCCCGCACTGCACGGTTTCGCGCGCCGCGCGCGAGCCGACCGCTCATCGCGCGGGTCAGCACGCTCTCGTCTGCAGCCGTCGCGTGGATCGCTGCGCGGTGCGCGTCGTTCGCGGCGGATTCCTCGGTCGCGAGGAAGGCCGTGCCCACCTGAACCCCGGATGCTCCGAGCGCGAGCGCGGCAGCCACACCTCTCCGGTCGGCAACGCCACCGGCGGCCACCACGGGAATCGAGAGGGCATCTGCCACCTGCGGCACGAGCGCGAACGTGCCGACCAGGGAGTCCTCCGGCGAACGCAGGAACGACACCCGGTGTCCGGCCGCCTCCGCGCCCGTGGCGATGACGACATCCGCGCCACCCTCCTCCAGAGCGACGGCTTCGGCAACCGTCGTCGCGGTTCCGATCACGCGGATGCGACGGCGATGGGCCTCTTCGACGATCTCGGCCGAGGGAACTCCGTAGACGACGCTGAGCGCTGCGGGAGCGGCCTCCCAGATGGCCTCGATCTGCTCATCGAGCGAAGGCAGATACGCCTCAGGGCGAGAGGGGATCTCGACGCCGACGGCCTCGTAGAACGGTTGGAGCGCCTGGGCGAAAACGGTGTGCTGGGGACCAGGGAGGACCTCGTCACCGGTCGGCAGCCAGATGTTCAGCGCGAACGGCTGGTCGGTCGCCGCACGCAGCGCAGCTGCCGTCTCGCGGATCCGCGCTCCGTCGTATCCGTACAGACCGTAGGCACCGAGACCGCCGGCATTGCTGACCGCCGCAGTCAGTGCGACCGATGACAGTCCGCCGAACGGACCGAGCAGGATCGGATGCTGAATACCGAGCACTTCACGCAGATCAGTCATGTTCTCCACGGTACGCCTCCGCCTGAAGCGAGTACCCTGTGTGACATGACATTCTCCGGCGCACTCGAGCAGCTGATGCAGCTGGTCGCGTCTGTGCTGGGGCTGACGGCGATGCCCGATCTCTCCACAATGGAGATCGCCGTACTCACCCTCGCCGTCGCAGTGCTGGCCGTCACGACCCTTGCTGTCGTGATCACGCTGGGCATCTTCCAAACCGGCCAGGGTTCATCGCCGCATCCGCTTCGCGCCATCGGCGCATCCGTTCTGCTCGCCCAGAGCGATCCGGGAGCCGCAGGCCACCCCCGTCCCAGGGCGCCGGGAGTCGTGCGCGCCGTGTGAGCGTCCGTTCGTGACGGGAGCACGGCACACCGCCGACCCTCCCGACACTCCGAACGGACACTCCCTTGGATATCTTTGCTTTCCCGCCGATCGCGGCGGTCCTCGACTTCGCCTACAACGCACTGACCGCACTCTCCGCTCTCCTCGAACCCCTCGCGGGTTCTGCGGCCGCCGCTGCCGCCGTCATCCTCGTCACTCTCCTCATCCGCGCACTCCTCATCCCGGTCGGCATCTCGCAGGCCAAGGCCGAGCAGACGCGCGCCAGGCTCGCGCCGAGACTGCGTGAGATCCAGAAGCGCCACAAGAAGAACCCCGAACGGCTGCAGCGCGAGACCATGCAGCTCTACAAGGACGAGAACACCTCACCTTTTGCCGGATGCCTGCCCGTGCTGCTGCAGGCTCCGGTCGTCGGCATCCTCTACTCGCTGTTCCTGCGGACCGATATCGCAGGCCACCCGAATGAGCTGCTCAGCCACGACCTGTTCGGAGCGTCACTCGGGACGAGCCTGTCGAACATGCTGGTCGATGGACCCTTCTCGCTCGCGACGCTGCTGGTGTATCTCGCGCTCATCGCGATCATGATCGGCGTCGCGGAGGTCACGCGCCGCGTATTCCGTCCCGTTCCGGTCGATGACTCGCCATTGTCTTCCCCGGGGATGCTGCGCATGATGAACGCGCTGCACTACCTGTCTGCGGTGTTCGCCGTATTCGTCCCGCTGGCGGCATCGCTGTATCTCACCGTGACCGTGGCGTGGACGCTCGGGCAGCGTGTGATCCTGCGGCGTCGCTACCCGCTGCCGGTGGCTGCGTGAGACCGGTGTGAACGCGATCAGTTCGGGACGATCGGAATCGCCCCGGTGAAGACACCGGGCTCTTCGGGGCCCTCTTCACCGGGCGGTGCGCTCTTCGCGCGGCGCACGCTCAGCGCTGTGCCCGCACTCGCGGCGACGACGAGCGCGATGGCGGCGAGTTTCAGCGGCGTCGCCGTCTGGCCGAGGACGAGCCAGCCGGCGAGCGTCGCGAAGGCCGGCTCAAGGCTCAGCAGCACGCCGAACACGCGCTGCGGCAGACGCCGGAGGGCTGCCAGCTCGAAGCTGTACGGGATGACCGATGACAGCACAGCGGTCAGGATGGCGAGCAGCAGCAGCGTCGTCGCGTCGCCCGAGGTGCTCACCGTCACGACCGTCGGGATGCCCACCGGGAGCAGCAGCACGGATGCCACGAGCAGACCGACGACAAGACCGCCGCTACCAGGGATCGCTTCGCCGACCGTGGCACTCATCCGGATGTAGAACACCCAGAACCCGGCTGCGATCAGGATGAAGATGACACCGAGGAGGTCGAGCGGCTCGGCGCCGAGCATCCCGTCGAGACCGAGCAGTCCCATACCGGCGAGCGCGAGCGCGACCCAGACGCCGTCCATGAGGCGGCGGGTGAGGACAGCCGACAGAAGCAGCGGTCCGAGGAACTCGATCGCGACCGCCGGTCCCAGCGGCACCCGCTCGATCCCTGCGTAGAAGAAGCCGTTCATCCCCGCCAGTGACACTCCGAAGAGCGCCGCGCTGACCCACTGCTTTCTGTTCCAGCGCCGAACGCGCGGCCGCACGAAGACCAGCAGGATGAGCGCCGCGATCCCGATTCGAAGCGAGGTGACGCCCCACGCGCCGAGGGCAGGGAACAGCTGCGCGGCGATGGCCGCGCCGAACGGCAGCGACAGGCACGAACCGATGACCAGCACAACGCCGACTGCGGGGCGGGATGCAGGGTTCGAGGTCACCCGTACAGCGTGCCCCCTACCGGCCACCCTCGTCCACTCGGCGTCGGCACTCGGTCGCAGACAGTCGGGCGTCAGGCATCGCGGATACGATCTAAGGCATGGTCGTCACCGCTTCTGCTCTTGCCCACGCCGAGGATCTCGCCGATTTCGTCGAGGCTTCTCCCTCGAGCTATCACGCCGCAGCCGAAGTCGCCCGGCGCCTTGAGGATGCCGGATTCACCCGGCTCGCAGAAGAAGACGCGTGGCCGGCGCAGCCCGGTGGCCGCTTCGTCGTCGTGCGCGATGGTGCGGCGATCGCCTGGGTCGTTCCCGCCGATGCCACCCCGACGACGCCATCCCAGATCTTCGGTGCACACACCGACTCCCCCGGCTTCAAGCTGAAGCCCAAGCCGACGACCGGCTCACGCGGATGGCTGCAGGCCGGTGTCGAAGTGTACGGCGGGCCGCTGCTGAACTCCTGGCTCGACCGCGAGCTGCGCCTTGCCGGGCGCCTCGCGCTCGCTGACGGACGCGTCGTGCTCGCTGACACTGGAGCGCTGCTGCGACTGCCGCAACTTGCTGTGCACCTCGACCGCGAGGCGAACAGCGGCCTAGCTCTGGACAAGCAGTTCCAGACCCAGCCGGTGTGGGGGCTCGGCGACCCCACCTCCGAAGACCTGCTCGGCGAGCTGGCCTCATCAGCGGGTGTGGATGCCTCAGCCATCCGCGGCTTCGATGCCGTCGTGGCGGACTCCGCACGCGGCGCGGTATTCGGCAAGAACGACGCGTTCTTCGCCAGCGGGCGGCTGGATGACCTGGCATCCGTGCACGCCGGTGTCGTCGCGCTGGCGTCGCTGTCTGACGCATCGGCAGGCTCGGGCTCCATCGCCGTGCTTGCGGCCTTCGACCATGAAGAGCTCGGTTCGGCATCGCGCTCGGGCGCTGCCGGCCCCTTCCTCGAAGACATCCTCGTGCGCGTCTACGCGGGGCTCGGCGCAGATGCGACCGAGCAGCGTCGCGCGTTCGCGGCATCCTGGCACCTGTCCAGCGACGTCGGGCACTCGGTGCACCCCAACTACGCGCACAAGCACGACCCAGTCGTCCAGCCGCTGCTCGGATCCGGCCCGATCCTGAAGATCAACGCCAACCAGCGCTATGCGACCGACGCCGTGGGGGCAGCAGCCTGGGCATCCTGGTGCGAGAGCGTCGGCGTCGCCTCGCAGGAGTTCGTCTCGAACAACGCCGTGCCGTGCGGTTCGACGATCGGTCCGATCACCGCGACGCGGCTCGGCATCCGCACAGTCGACGTCGGCATCCCGATCCTCTCGATGCACTCCGCACGCGAGCTCGCCGGTGTCAGCGATCTGCACGACCTGACGCGCGTCGCTGCGGCGTTCTTCTCCGCCTGACCCATCGGTGCCAATATGGTGGCATGTCTGAGACAAGTGCAGCACCGGGGCTGATCGAGCGCGCCGGCATCGAGATCATCCCCGAATCCGAGCGCACGGCAAAGCCGCGCGACCTGTTCTGGCCATGGTTCGCGGCGAACGTGTCGGTGTTCGGCATGTCGTACGGATCGTTCGTGCTGGGCTTCGGCATCTCGTTCTGGCAGGCGACGATCGTCTCGGTCATCGGCATCGTCGTCTCCTTCGCACTGTGCGGACTGATCGCGATCGCCGGAAAGCGTGGCTCTGCCCCGACCATGGTGCTCTCGCGCGCAGCGTTCGGCGTGCACGGGCAGAAGGTTCCCGGCATCGTCTCGTGGCTCACCTCGATCGGCTGGGAGACGTTCCTCGCGATCATGGCGGTGCTGGCCACTGCGACCGTCATCACTCAGCTCGGCGGTGATGGCGACAGCGTCGCGCTGAAGATCATCGCCACCATCGTGGTCGCTGCGCTCATCGTGGCGGCATCCGTTCTCGGGTATCACGCGATCATGAAGATGCAGTCGGTACTCACCTGGGTCACTGGCGCCGTCACGATCCTCTACGTCATCCTCACGATCCCGCACATCGATTTCGCCGCCGTCATGGCACGGCCCGATGGCGGAATAGGCGCAGTGATCGGCGCTCTGGTGATGGTGATGACCGGTTTCGGCCTCGGCTGGATCAACATCGCCGCCGACTGGTCGCGGTACCAGAAGCGCACCGCGTCTGACGGGGCGATCGTCTTCTGGAACACTCTCGGCGGGGCTATCGCCCCGGTACTGCTGGTCGTATTCGGTCTGCTGCTGGCCGGCTCCGACGATGCGCTCATGGATGCCGTCGGCGCCGACCCGATCGGAGCGCTTGCGACGCTGCTGCCGATCTGGGTGCTCGTGCCATTCCTGCTGACCGCTGTGCTCGCGCTCGTCTCCGGTGCCGTGCTCGGCATCTACTCTTCTGGGCTGACGCTCATCAGCCTCGGCATCCGCATTCCCCGCCCTTCTGCGGCGGCGATCGACGGCGTCATCCTGACGCTCGGCACGATCTGGGTGGTCTTCTTCGCCACCGACTTCTTAGGTCCCTTCCAGTCGTTCCTCATCACGCTGGGTGTTCCGCTGGCATCGTGGGCCGGCATTCTCATCGCCGACATCCTGCGTCGCAAGAAGGACTACGACGATGACGCCCTGTTCGACGCGAAGGGCCGCTACGGCGCGTGGGACTGGACGGCGATCGTCACGATGGTGGTGACGTCGGTGATCGGGTGGGGACTCGTGGTGAACAACTTCGCAGACGACGCCCCCTGGAACAACTGGCAGGGTTACCTGCTGTTCCTGATCGGCGGGAAGGACGGCGAGTGGGCATACGCGAACCTCGGCGTCTTCTTCGCGCTGGTGCTGTCGTTCGTCGTCACCTACTTCGCGCGGGCCGCAAAGATCAGGCGTCAGGAGCAGTCGTGAGCTCCCCGCTCCCTGAGCCTGTCGACCCGCTCCCTGAGCCTGTCGAAGGGGCGTGGCTGGTCGTCATCGATCCGCAGAACATCTTCGCCTCTGCGGATTCGGAGTGGGGCTCACCATTCTTCGGCGAGGTGATGCCGCGGATTCAGGCACTGGCTGCGGCCTTCGGCGAGCGCGTGCTCGTGACCCGCTGGCTGCCGACCGCTGACCGATCGACCTCGTGGGGCGAGTACTTCAAGGCCTGGCCGTTCGCTGATCAACCAGAGACAGATGCGCTGTTCGACCTCGTTCCGGCTGCCGCTTCGCTGTCTCAGCATCCGACGCTCGACGTACCGACATTCGGCAAATGGGCCGCTCTGGAAGAGATCACCGGACGCGGCGGACGCGTCGTTCTCACCGGCGTATCGACCGACTGCTGTGTGATCTCGACGGCCCTCGCCGCTGCGGATGCTGGGGCCAGGGTGACCGTCGTCACCGACGCTTGTGCCGGTTCGACGGCAGAGAATCACGCCGCGGCCGTCACGGTGATGGGCCTGTACCCGCCGCAGCTCACACTCGCCACGACATCCGAGGTGCTCGCGACGCTCTGAGCTGCACACTTTAGGTCGCACTTTATGCCTCTCTGCGGGCGCCAGAGCGACAGAAACTGCGACCTGAACGAGCGCGGCGATGCCGGCTACTGGCACACTGATCGGTGGAGAGGAATACATGACCACGCACGAGGACGTCGAAGCATCCGCTGGCCGCAAGCCGCACAAGCGCTGGCACCGGACCAAGATCACGCTCGGCATCATCATCGTGGTCGTACTGATCGTCGCGATCATCGGAGCGATCACACCGTGGCCATCGGCCATGGTGATCCGCGCCGTCTTCACCCAGGGCGGTGAAGCGACCGCGACCGAGATGGACGGGCACGTTCCCGACACCAAGCTCACCGAGACGCTCGACGTCGCATATGCCGATGACGGCATCGACACGACGATGGATGTCTTCACCCCGGCATCCGCCACCGGCGCCCTGCCGACGATCGTCTGGATCCACGGCGGAGCCTGGATCTCGGGCTCGAAGGAGAACGTCGACCCGTACATGCGCATCCTCGCGGCCGAGGGGTACACCACGATCGCGCTGAACTACACGCTCGGACCAGAGGGCTTCTATCCCACCGCCGTAGGCCAGATCAACCAGGCCCTCGCGTACATCAATGAGAACGCCGCCGATCTGGGCGTCGATCCCACACAGATCGTGCTCGCCGGAGACTCAGCCGGCAGTCAGCTGGCCAGCCAGATGGCGACACTCATCACGAACCCCGACTATGCCGAGATCATGTCTGTGACCCCGGCCCTCATGCCAGACCAGGTCGTGGCCACGGTGCTCAACTGCGGGGTCTACGACCTCGCGGCCCTCGCCGCGCTCGACGGCATCGTCGGCTGGGGACTGAAGTCCTCGATGTGGGCGTACACGGGAACGAAGACCTGGGCCGAGGACTCGTCGGGCGCCACGATGTCGACCGTGAACTGGGTGACCGAGGACTTCCCCACGACCTACATCTCCGGGGGCAACGGCGACGCTCTCACCTGGCTGCAGTCGATTCCGATGTCCCAGCGTCTCGACGCACTGGGCGTCGACGTCACGACGCAGTTCTGGCCCGCCGACCACGAGCCGGCACTCCCGCACGAGTACCAGTTCCACCTCGACATGCCAGATGCACAGACCGCACTGCAGAAGACGATCGACTTCCTGGACGAGCACACGCGCTAATCGGCCGCCACGCACTGATCTGACATCAGCCGCGATCCGAGATCACCCCTGACGCCTGACCGATCGTTCAGGATACCCTCGGGATCATGGCCACAGACTCCGCAGGCACCGACAACGAGCGTGCGCTCGAAGACACCATCGTCACCGATCTCGCGGGGCGGATGACCTACGGTTCCTACCTCGAGCTCGACAAGCTGCTCGACGCCCAGCATCCGGTCAGCAGGCCAGAGCACCACGACGAGATGCTGTTCATCATTCAGCATCAGACCACCGAGCTCTGGCTGAAGCTGCTGCTGCACGAGGTATCTTCGGCGCGCACGCTGCTGGCGCACGACGACCTTCGAGAAGCGCTCAAGCGCGTAGCGCGCGTCAAGCAGATCCAGGCCGTGATGACCCAGCAGTGGTCGGTGCTGGCTACCCTCACCCCGACCGAGTACGCCCAGTTCCGCGGATCTCTGGGAAATTCGTCGGGCTTCCAGTCCGTGCAGTACCGGGCGGTGGAGTTCGCCCTGGGCAACAAGAACGCGCGGATGCTGCAGGTGTTCCGCGATCACCCGGAGAACCTCGCGCTGCTGGCGGCAGAGCTCGAGCGGCCGACCCTGTACGACGAGTTCCTGCGGTACGCCTCGCGCCGAGGCATCCCGATTCCGGCTGAGGTCCTCGAGCGCGACGTACGCGCGCCCTATCGCCCGCACGCCTCGCTCGTGCCGGCGATCCGCGAGATCTACGAGAACCCGCAGGAGCACTGGGACCTCTACGAGGCCTGCGAAGATCTGGTCGATCTCGAGGACAACTTCCAGTTCTGGCGTTTTCGGCACCTGAAGACAGTGACCCGCACCATCGGCATGAAGCAGGGCACCGGTGGCTCGAGCGGAGTGAGCTTCTTGCAGCGCGCGCTGGATCTGACGTTCTTCCCCGAGCTGTACACGGTGCGCACCGAGATCGGGGCGTGATGCAGCAGACAGCTCGGGGCTTCATCGTCGGAGGATTCACCGACCACCACGTGCACCTGCAGCTGGTCGATCACGCTCTGCTGGCGGATTCTGTGCTCGGGCGCGTGATCGACCTCGGCGGAAACCCGGCGGTGCTCGCTGATATGCAGGCCGGCGTCGAGATCGCCTACGCCGGCGCGTTTCTGACGCCGCCGGGCGGCTACCCCTCGATGCGCTCGTGGGCGCCGGAGGGGTCGGTACGCGAGATTCCCGATGCGGATGCCGCGGCCAGAGCCGTCGCCGAGATGAAGGAGTCAGGTGCGGTCTGCATCAAGGTCGCCAGCAACCGCATCGCAGGGTCGGTGTTCTCCGACGAGATGCTCCAGAGGATCATCGAGCTCGCCGCCCAGGAGAGCCTGCCCGTCATCGCCCATGCAGAGGGCCGAGGCGAAGCCCAGCGCGTCGCTGCTCTCGGCGTAGACCTGCTGGCGCACGCGCCGTTCAGCGAGCGACTCACCGATGACGAGATCTCGCTGCAGGCGGCATCCGTGCAGTGGATCTCGACGCTCGCCATCCACGCCGGCCCGACGTACGAGACCGCCGTCGACAACGTGCGCCGCTTCCATGCCGCCGGCGGCGGCACGGTGCTCTACGGCACAGACATGGGCAATGGCCCCACCTCCGTCGACCTGAGCGAGCGCGAGATCAGGGCGCTGCGCGAGGCCGGCATCGATGGCGACGCCCTCATCCGCACGCTGGCCCCTGTCGATGATGGCCGGCAGCTGTTCATCCCGGGAGATGTGCCCGACCCGCTCCTCGCCCGCCCGCTCACCCCCGCCGACCTGGAGGAATGACGTGTCAGACCTGCAAGCCCTCGCCCGCGACCTCGATGCCGCAGACCCGCTGCGCGCACACCTCGCTGCTTTCGTCGAGGCGCCCGGCGTCACCGCGTATCTCGATGGAAACTCTCTCGGCCGCCCGCTGCGCGCACTGCCCGAGCGGCTGGCCGACTTCGTGCAGAACGACTGGGGCACGCGCCTGATCCGGTCCTGGGACGAGCAGTGGATGGAGCTGCCGATCGAACTCGGCGACCGGATCGGCCGCATCGCACTCGGCGCCGTAGCGGGCCAGACCGTCGTCGCCGACTCCACGACCGTGCTGCTCTACAAGCTCATGCGGGCCGCGGTCGCAGCGCGCCCAGAGCGCACCGAGATCGTGATCGAAGAGGGCAACTTTCCCACCGACCGCTTCGTCACCGAGGGGGTCGCCGCCGAGCGCGGCCTGACGCTGCGCTGGATCAGCCCTGATCCCATCATCGGTGTGCAGATCGCCGATGTCGAGGCCGCCGTCACGGAGCAGACAGCGCTCGTCGTGCTCAGCCACGTCGATTACCGCTCCGGCGCTCTGGCCGATATGAAGGCGATCACGGATGCCGCGCATGCCGCAGGCGCCCTCATTCTCTGGGACCTCTGCCACTCGGTCGGCGTCATCCCGACCGAGCTCGACGCGTGCGGGGTCGACCTCGCCGTCGGCTGCACCTACAAATATCTGAACGGCGGGCCGGGCTCCCCCGCCTTCGCCTACGTCAACGCCCGCCACCACGGCGTGCTGCGCCAGCCCATTCAGGGCTGGATGGGCGCCGGAGACGTCTTCGCGATGGGAGACGCCTACGCGCCGGCCAGCGGCATCCGCCAGTTCATCAGCGGCACACCACCCGTGCTCGGGATGCTGGCGATGCAGGGCATGCTCGACCTGATCGAAGCGGCGACGATAGAAGCCGTGCGCGAGAAGTCGAAGACGCTGACCGATCTCGTCGTGCGCGCATTCGACGAGGAGCTCGCCCCGCGCGGGGTGCGTCTGCTGAGCTCGAGAGATGCCGCCGCGCGCGGCGGTCACGTCACGATCGGTCACCCCGACTTCGCCGAGGTCACGAAGTCGCTGTGGGCAGACGGCGTGATCCCGGACTTCCGCTTCCCCGACGGCATTCGCCTCGGGCTCTCACCGCTGAGCACCTCGCATGCGGAGGCGCTCAGCGGTGTGCTGGCGGTACGCGACGCGCTCGGCTGAGCGGTCAGCCGGCTGACCGCAGGTCAGCTGGCGACGGACCGGAGGAACGCCCGGACGTTCTCGCCCAGCCGCTCGATGCGCTGCTCCCGCGCGGCTTCACGATCGAAGCCCTCGTAGGCGAGAGGCGGGAGCCGGCGCACAGTGTGCGAACAGCCGAACTCCGCGCACGCCAGGGTGCCGATCGTGTCGCCGTTGCGCCCCGCCGCTCCGGCCTTGCGCGCGGAGAAGAACTGCACGTCGTTGCGGAGCGTCACGTCTTCGCACCATGAGCACTGCGCGCGGGCGAGCACGCGCTGCTCGGCACGCTGCAAGAGCACTCCGGTGAGAACACCGTCGACCTCGGTGACGACATAGGCGCGGCGGGCGAACTTCTGATCAGCCCAGCCGAGGTAGTCGAGCCGGTCGAAGTCGATCTCAGAGAACGCGGACGGCAGCGAAAGGGATGAAACCTCTTTACGGGAGGCGTTGATGAAGGATGCGCGAATCTCGCGCTCGTCGATGGGACGCATGATGAAGTGCTTTCTGAATTCGGTGAGGGGAGGACGATCTGCCGGTGACGGGAGTTCCGCCTCCGGCTGATGTTCAGCCTCTGCCGCCGGCGCCGGGAGCGCCTGCGACCACCTTCCGCGCGCGAGGCGCATTCATCGAAAACAGCACCCGCAGAGCTTACGCCCCTCTCGTACTGTTGTCACAGTCCTCAGGCGCCGAGCGTCGGGATCTCGTACCGATGCGGCGTTCCGAACCGGTGCGCGGAGACCGACACGGCCTGCTCGCGCAGGAACGTCAGCATCTCGATGCGTCCGGCCGAGAGGACAGGACCGGAATACACCGCGACCGCGGGTGACCCGTCGATAGCGGCGGCGAGGGCAGCGGTATCCCCACCGATGAGTCGAATGCGCCCGCCGGTCTCGGCGAGGCGCGCGGCGCGCGCTCCCCAGCCGGCGGCATCTTCGATCGCGACACCGATCGCGTGCGCCGAGAGCCATGACCTGACGGATGCCGGAAGCTCAGCGGCTGCGCTCACGCTCAGTCGTGCACCGGTGCGAACACCGGCCGCGATCACACGGACCGCCTCAGCGGGGGTGCCGTTCTCCACACGGATCGTCACGGGCACCGTGCCGTAGCGCAGTGCGTTCTGCTCGGTGAGGAGCGCTGTCGGGTCGCTGACCGCGCCGAACTCGTCTCGCCAGACAGCGACGTCGGTGGCAAGTGCTCCCTGCAGCCAGGTCGTGTCGCCTTCGAGGGCGGCGAGCGCACCGCGCGAGAGCTCGTCGTTCGGCGCAGCGGCGGCAACCGGCGCATCCGCCCAGTCCGACAGTCCGATGAGGTAGCTCGGGCCGCCGGCCTTCGTGCCCGCGCCAACGGCTGCCTTCTTCCAGCCGCCGAACGGCTGGCGCTGCACGATGGCGCCGGTGATGCCGCGATTGACATAGAGGTTTCCGGCCTGCACGTTCGCCAGCCACTGCGCGATCTCACCCTCGTCGAGGGAGTGCAGGCCCGACGTCAGACCGTAATCGATCGCGTTCACCATACTGACGGCCTCATCGAGGCTTTCGGCCGTCATGATGCCGAGCACAGGACCGAAGTACTCCGTGAGGTGGAACGGGCTCCCGGCTGCGACGTTCTCGCGGATGCCCGGGCGCCACAGCTTTCCGTCTTCGTCGAGCTTCTCGGGCTCGATGACCCACTGCTCGCCTGCGTCGAGCGTGGTGAGGGCGTGCAGCAGCTTTCCTTCGGCCGGGCCGATGAGCGGGCCGATCCGGCTCGAGCCGTCCCACGGCTGGCCGACCTGGTACGAGCCGACGGCGTCGATGAGCTGGCGGCGGAAGCGCTCGCTCTTCGCGACAGAGCCGACCAGGATCACCAGAGATGCCGCCGAGCACTTCTGGCCGGCGTGGCCGAAGGCCGAGTAGGCGACGTCGCGGGCGGCGAGATCGAGGTCGGCGTGCGGGGTGACGATGATGGCGTTCTTGCCGCTCGTCTCCGCAAGCAGCGGCAGATCAGGGCGGAAGCTGCGGAACAGCTCCGCTGTCTCGTACCCGCCCGTGAGGATGACGCGCTCCACTGCCGGGTCACTGATGAGCTTCTGGCCGAGATCCTTCGACTGGCTCAGGGACCGGTCGAATTGAACATACTGCAACACGTCTCGCGGCACACCGGCATCCCACAGCGCCTCGATCATCACGGCACCGGAGCGGCGCGCCTGACGGGCGGGCTTGATGATGACGGGAGATCCTGCGGCGAGCGCTGCGAGGGTCGATCCGGCGGGGATCGCGACCGGGAAGTTCCACGGCGGCGTGACCACGGTGAGCCCGACCGGCTTCGGCGTCGCGCCCTCGATCGCCTCAGCGCGCAGTGCGCTTTCGGCGTAGTAGTGGGCGAAGTCGATGGCCTCGCTGACCTCGGGGTCACCCTGTTCGAGCACCTTGCCGCACTCCGAGCCCATCACTTCGAGCAGCGCTCCGCGGCGGCTCTCGAGCAGCTCGCCTGCCTTGTGCAGGATCGCCGCGCGCCCTGCAGCTCCGAGTGCGCGCCAGGACTCCCCCGCTGCTGCAGCGCGCGTGATGACTTCGTCGAGCACCTGCGCGTCAGAGATGGTGTTCGCGCGCACGGTCTCGTTTCCGAGGTCGGATTCCTGCATGCGAGAGCGGATGCCGTCACCCCACGCGCGATTCGCCGCGAGGCTCGGATCGGTATCGGGAGTGTTCTCGAACCCTTCGACAGGCTCAGGGATCGAAGACGCAGGCTCAGGGATCGAAGACGCAGGCTCAGGGATCGGCACGACAGGCTCAGGGACCGAAGACGCAGAGCGGTCCTGCGTGCGGTTGGGCGCCGGAACATCGGCCGGCATCGAGGCGATGGACGCGAGGAAGCGGTCGCGCTCGCGCTCGAAGAGCGCAGGGTTGCTGTCAAGGTCGAAGACTGCCGACATGAAGTTCTCGGTCGATGCCCCCTCTTCCAGGCGACGGATCAGGTAGGCGATCGCGACGTCGAACTCGGCGGGGTGCACGACCGGTGTGTAGAGCAGAAGCGACCCGACGGTGCGGCGGATAACGGTCGCCTGCGCGGTCGCCATGCCTAGCAGCATCTCGAATTCGATGCCCTCGGTCGCCCCGCGCTGTTTCGCCAGCAGCCAGGCCAGTGCGATGTCGAAGAGGTTGTGCCCTGCGACGCCGATGCGCACGTTCTTCACGTGCTCCGGCCGCAGGGCGTAGTCGAGCACGGCCTTGTACGAGGCATCCGACGCCTCTTTGCTGTGCCAGGTGGCGAGCGGCCAGCCGTGGGTCTCGGCATCCACCCGTTCCATCGGCAGGTTCGCGCCCTTGACGACGCGCACCTTGATGTCGGCGCCGCCGGCGGCGACGCGGGCCGCCGACCACTCCTGCAGGCGGATCATCGCGCCGAGCGCATCGGGCAGGTACGCCTGCAGCACGATTCCGGCGGAGAGGCCTCGGAATTCATCACGGTCGAGGATGCTGGTGAACACCGCGATCGTGAGATCGAGGTCCTTGTACTCCTCCATGTCGAGGTTGATGAACTTCGGACCGGTCCCTGAGCCTGTCGAAGGGTCGCGCGCGATGCGGAACAGCGGCACGAGTGCGTCAGCGGCGTGCGCGACGGCCTCGTCGAAAGCCCATGGGGTGTGCGGGGCGACGGTCGATGACACCTTGATCGACACGTAGTCGACGTCGTCGCGCTCGAGAAGGCGGCGCGTGCCTTCGAGGCGCCTGGCGGCCTCGTCTTCGCCGAGGATCGCCTCGCCGAGCAGGTTGATGTTCAGATGCACGCCGTCAGCCGAGCGGATGCTGCGGATCGCCGCGCCGAGCTTGGCATCGGTCGCGTCGACGATGAGATGGCGCACCATGCTGCGCAGCACCTTGCGGCTGATCGGCACAACGATTCCAGGGAAGGCGGGTGCCAACGCTCCGCCGAGACGGATGAGACTGCGCAGGGCCAGCGGCAGGAACTTCGGCGTGAGCGGCACGAGGTCGTGCAGGTTGTGGGCAGCGACCCTGAGGTCGTCCGGCCTCACGACGCCGTCGACGAATCCCACGGTGAAGTCGAGACCGTTCGGGTCTCCCAGCACGCCGGCAAGACGGTGGGCCGCGGCATCCGTCGGCACCTCGCGGCTCTGCTCGAGCCACGAGCGCACGAGCGCTGTGGCGTCATCGGCGAGCGCCGTGAGCTCTGCGTGGCCGGTGGGGATCACTGCGGTCTGCGTCATGGGTCTTCCTCGCTTCAGGGCACGGCGGTGTACTCGTTCTGACTTCAGTGTGAACCAGCACTCTCATCGTGAAAAGCGAGGGTTTACGATAGATATCATTCGGTTTCATCGATGAGTTCTGAAGGGGTGCGATGTTCGAGCTGCGCCGCCTGCGATTGCTGCACGAGCTGGCCCTGCGCGGAACGATCGCCGATGTCGCCGCGGCCCTCTCGTACAGCCCCTCGACCGTCTCGCAGCAGCTCGCGCGCCTCGAGCAGGAGGCCGGAGTACCGCTCCTCGAGGCCGATGGCAGGCGGGTGCGTCTGACTGTCCAGGGGCGCGTGCTGGCTGACCATGCCGCACGCGCCCTCGAGCTCGACGAGTCGGCCCGGGCGGATCTCGCCTCGTCGCAGCGTGCGCACCGCCGCGTGCGCATCGCCGTGATGCCCACGGCAGCGGAAGCCCTCGTGCCGGCCGCCCTCACGCTGCTGGCCGAGCGCGCACCCGACCTTCGGCTCGAGATGGTCGAGATGGCTCCGGAAGCAGGGCTCTTCGAGCTGCAGGCGCGAGCTTTCGACCTGGTGGTGGCCGAGCAGTACGCAGGGCACACTCGTGAGCACCTCGAGGGAATCGATCACACGCTCCTCGGCACGGATGCCGTGCGGCTCGCTGTTCCGCCGGAGTCGACCGCATCCACCCTGGCCGATCTGAAGAATGCCGCCTGGGCCATGGAGCCGCAGGGTGCGGCCGTACGGCAGTGGGCGGTGCAGCAGTGCCGGGCGGCGGGGTTCGAACCAGATGTGCGCTTCGAGGCGACCGACCTCATCTCACACGCGCGGCTCGTTGCCGCCGGTCACGCGGCGGCAATGCTGCCGGACCTCATCTGGGACCTCTGATCGCGCGTCCGTGCGACTGCTCGACCTGCCCGGGTCGCCGGTGCGCGAGATCTTCGCCGCGACCAGGGCGTCCTCCCGCGACGATACGGCCATCGCCGACGTACTCAGTGCAATGCGCGATGCCCTCGTGGCGCACGAGCCACGCTGAGCGCTCGAGGCCACGTGTTGCGCTGTATTTCGCCGCGCATTGGCGGTGGGGCGCGCGCCACCTACCGTGGGGGAACAGCATCCGCCGACTTCAGGAGAACATCGTGTCCACCACGCACCGCACAGCATCGCCCCTCGAGGTGAGCGGACGTGCGGCCTGCATGTGCGACCACGGTGATGTCTGCTCCTCCTTCGCGCCCGGTCACGCCCTGCACCTGATCCAGGCGCGGCTGGCGTCGGCGACGCCGAGCGAGTGGGCCGATGCGATCGTCGAGCGAGCGGATGCTGCCACCGGCGAACTGCGCGTGCGCACGCTGGACGGCGAAGAATGGGCGCTGTGGAGCGCCCAGGGCGCTGCCCTCGAAGCAGCACCGGGAACACCGGTCGCGCTGCACCGGAAGTACCACGTACTCGCCGTCGGGCGCGTACGCTTCAACGTCGCCGTCTGAGAAGCGGGTCAGGCGGCCGCCGCCATCATCATGTTCTTCATGTCGACGCAGGCTTCCATGCACGCCTTGCACGACTGAGCGCACATCTTGCAGACCTCGCTGTGGTCAGCGTGCTCCATGCAGGCATCCATGCACAGCTGACACATGGCGATGCAAGCGTCGAGCATCGCCATCATCACCGCGGGCGTCATGCCCTGCATCCGCATCATCGCGCGCATCATGGTGTTGCACATGTCGGCGCAGTTCATGCACGCCGGTGCGCAGTCCATCATCTGCATCGAGCACACGGTGCAGGCCTGTTCGCACGCCGCGCACGCGTCCATGCACGCCTGCATGACGGCCATGTCCATCCGCATCTCCATGCCGGTCATGTCTTTCATATCCGCAGCCATCGCGCTCATCATCATCGAGTCCATCGTTCTTGCCCCGCTCTGCATCGTGGCCGAGCCGGTGAGCGACCCGCGCCGGATTCACGGGCAGATCGCCCGCTTGACGCCAGCGTAATCCCGAAGGCGCCCGGCGTCGATGGCCACCCCGGGCGTAGTCTCTTCACCGTGCCCGCATTCTCCGCCCTGCAGCGGCTCGTGATCACGATCGCGGTGCTCGCCTCGTTCGTGACGTTCCTCGACGGCACGGTCGTCACGGTCGCTCTGCCGGCCATCAGCGAAGAGCTCGGCGGCGGAATCACGACGCAGCAGTGGGTCGTCGACGCATATCTCATCACCCTCAGCGCCCTCATTCTGCTGGCGGGTTCCCTCTCTGACGCGTACGGCCGGGTGCGCATCATGCGGATCGGGCTGATCGCCTTCGGCCTCGCATCCATCGCCGTGGCCGCAGCACCCGAACCTCTGACGCTCATCCTCGCTCGCGCACTGCAGGGAGCGGCAGGCGCCCTGCTCGTGCCGAGTTCGCTCGCCCTCATCATGGCGACGATGCGCGGTGAGCTGCAGGCCCGTGCGATCGGGGTGTGGACCGCATTCACGACCGGGGCGCAGATCGCGGGCCCGCTGCTGGGCGGACTGTTCGTCGACCTGCTGTCCTGGCGCTTCGTGTTCGTGATCAACGTCATCCCGATCGGCATCACGCTGCTGCTGCTCGCCCGGCTGCAGCTGCCGGATCACCCTCGCGATCTGCGCGTGGACTGGTGGAGTGGCGCGCTGTGCGCGCTGGGCCTCGGAGCCGTCGTGTTCGCGCTCATCGAGCAGCCGAATCTCGGATGGGGATCGCCCGCGATCTGGATTCCGGCGACCGCGGGAATCGTGCTGTTCGTCTGGTTCCTGATTCGGCAGAAGCGCTCTCGCACGCCGCTCATGCCGCTGTCGCTGTTCGCCGCGCGCAACTTCGCGTGGGGCAACCTCGCCACCCTGTTCATCTACGCCGCGCTCTCGCTGAACGGCTTCATCATCGGGGTCTATCTGCAGGAGGGGGCGGGACTTCCTGCGACGGCCGCGGGGCTTGCGAGCCTCCCGATCACGATCCTGATGATCCTGCTCAGCTCTCAGGCCGGCGCATGGGCAGGAAAGCTCGGACCGCGGCTGTTCATGACCGTAGGCCCCCTGCTCATGGCTGCGGGGGCACTGCTGCTGCTCACCGTCTCCGATGACTTCAGCTACTGGGGGCAGGTGCTCCCATCGATGATTCTGCTCGGCCTCGGGCTCTCGCTCACGGTCGCGCCCCTCACCTCTGCAGTGCTCGGGGCGATCGACGAGAACCGCTCCGGAATCGCCTCCGCGGTCAACAACGCCATCTCTCGCGTTGCGGGCCTCATCGTCGTGGCGATGCTGTCGACCATCGTCGGCGGCACACTCGATCTCGACGGCTTCCACAGCGCAGCACTGGTGACAGCGGCGCTGATGGCAGCCGGCGGGATCGTCTCCTGGATCGGAATCCGCAAGCCCGCGGCATCCGTCACCCCGACCGGGTGATCAGCCGTTCAGCTGCCGAGCGATCCGAGAAGGTCCACGAAGTGGTCAAGATCTGCCGCCGACCAGTCGCGCAGCCGATCCGCGATGCGCGCTTCGTAGCGCGCACGCGCGATGGTCACCTTCTCCTGCGCGAGATCGGTCGCGACGAGCACTCGCGCGCGACGGTCCTGCGGGTCGGGGATGCTCTCGACGAGCCCCAGCTCTTCGAGCTGGCGGACGTGACGACTCACCGCTGACTTATCGGTCTGCAGCCGCTCGATGATGGCGCTGGCCGAGGTCGCCTTCCCCGTCGCGATCGAGGTCAGCACTTGATATCCGAGCGGCTGAAGATCCGGATGCACTGTCGCTGCCGCTTCACGCCAGCTCACGCGGATTCGAGCGAAGAGGCGACCGAGCTCCTGTTCGACCCTGGTGACTGCGGCATCCAGGCGCGGATCGTCGGACGTGGCACTCATATCCGTCATTTTACGGCGCAGCCCGCTCAGTTCTCGGCCAACAGCCGGAACACCTTGAACGCCCCCTGCATCTCTTCCGGGGTGAGCTCGGCGAGCGTGCTGCGCAGCTTCTCGGTGTGATCGTCGCGCAGCTCGGCAAGCGCGGTACACGCCTCAGAAGTCGGCGTCAGCACGCGCTGGCGCCCGTCGAGCTCGTCCGGGCGTGACTCCAGAAGACCGAGGTCTTCCAGCATCCGCACCTGCCGGCTGATGACCGACTTGTCCATCTCGAAACGCTCGGCGAGCTCGTGCGCATTCGCGCTTCCCACTCGGACGATGAACATCAGGAGCTTGTACCCAGCTGGCTGCAGCTGCGGGTCGATGCGTGCGGCGGCTTCTCTCCAGTGCGTCCGCGCGCGGGCGAAAAGCAGATTCAGATGTCCCTGGAGCTCGACGAGTGCGCTGTCGCTCTCCTCTGACACCCCGGGCTGCTCTGCCACGTCAACGGCCCTGCTGAGTCCGGATGGCACCGGTGTCGACGGTCGATCCCACTTCTGCCTCGGCGAACTCGATGATCGATTCCTCGGCCTGTTCGCGCAGCTGCTCGGCCGCGGTCTTGGTCGACAGCGGCTTGTTCTTGATGAACGCGATCGCGACGATCGCCAGCACCGCGAGCGGGATCGCGAGGATGAAGGCATCCGCGATGCCGTGGCCATAGGCCGATTCCACGATCACCCGGATTGCATCTGGCAGCTGCCCGACCTTCGGAACGTCGCCGGAGCCAAGCCCCTTCAGGGCCTCGATCTCTTCTGGAGTGGATGGGACGAATCCCGCCATCCCCTCTTTCGTGTACGACTTCACACTGGTCGAGAGGATCGTGCCCATGATGGTCACGCCGATCGTGCCGGCGATGGTGCGGAAGAAGTTGACGTTGGCGGATGCTGCGCCCAATTGCTGCGGCGGAGTGTCGTTCTGCACGATGAGGGTGAGGTTCTGCATCACCATGCCGAGGCCGGCACCGAGCACGAACATGTAGACCGCAACGAGGGGGAACGGGGTGTCGTAGCGCAGCGTCGCCATCAGGGTGACGCCGATGGTCGTCAGCCCTGAGCCGGTGATCATCCAGCCCTTCCACTTGCCGTAGCGGCTCACCAGCTGCCCGATGATGATCGAGGCGCCCATCTGGCCGATGATCATCGGAATCGTCATGATGCCGGATTCGGTCGGCGTGGCACCGCGGGCGAGCTGGAAGTACTGCGCGAGGAAGACAGACGTGGCGATCATCGCGACGCCGATGGCGATCGAGGCGAGAACCGACAGGGTGAACGTGCGGTTGCGGAAGAGCGACATCGGCACGATCGGCTCCTTCACGAAGAATTCCGTGGCGATGAACGCGAGCACCGCGACCGAGCCGATGACCGCGAGCGCGATGCTGGTGCTGGAGTCCCAGTCGAACTGGCTGCCGCCCATCGAGACCCAGATCAGCAGGGTCGAGACGCCGACGGCGAGCAGGACGATACCGAGGTAGTCGATCGAGACCTTCACGTTCTGCGGCTTGGGCAGGTGCAGAGTGACCTGAAGCAGCACGAGCGCGAGGATGGCGAACGGCACGCCGACGAAGAAGTTGGCCCGCCAGCCCCATGCGTCGGTGAGGAAACCGCCCAGAAGCGGTCCGCCGATCGTGGCGAGGGCCATGATGCCGCCGACGACGCCCATGTACTTTCCGCGCTCACGCGGCGAGATGATCAGCGCGACGGCGATCATCACGAGCGACATGAGGCCACCGACGCCGATACCCTGCACCACACGCAGCGCGATGAGCATGTTGGTGTCCATCGAGAATCCCGCGGCCACCGTGCCGACGGTGAAGATGATGAGAGCGACCTGGACGAGCACCTTGCGATCGACGAGGTCGGCGAGCTTGCCCCAGATCGGGGTGGTGACGGCCGTGGCCAGCAGGCTCGCAGTGATGACCCAGGTGTACTGAGCCTGCGTGCCGCCGAGGTCGGCGATGATGACCGGCAGTGAAGTGGAGACGACTGTTCCCGAGATCACCGCGACGAACATGCCGACGATGAGGCCGGAGATCGCGGTGAAGACCTCGCGCGGCGAACGGGCTGCCTCAGATGAGACGCGATTAGTGGATGTCAAAGTGAAGTGCTCCTGCAGATAAAGGTTGATCGACGTCAACAATACGACTTTAGTTGCGTAACCACAACTATTCCCTGAAGTCAACGACTATCCGGTGTGCGTGACGGGATGAGCGCCCGGGTGACAGCGCGGATGATTTTCGTCGACGATCGCGCCGCAGCACCTGCGCATTCGCGAAACTGAAGGCATACTTCTCGCCTATTCAGAAGGAATCTCTGAGATGAACACCGAAACCTCCGCCGCCGGCACTGTGACCAACGGCATCCGCACCGTGCTGGGTATCAGCGGCATCCTGGCGCTCATCGTCGGAATCCTCGTTCTCGTCTGGCCGGGGAAGACGGCCGTCGTCGTCGCGGCGATCATCGCGATCTATGCCATCGTCGTCGGGCTCGTGTACGGCAGCATGGGCATCTTCAGCAAGACGATGCGCACCTGGCCGAGAATCGGCCACATCGTCCTCGGACTGGTGTTCGTCATCGCAGGAATCATCGCGTTCATGAACCTGACGCTCGCGACCGGGCTCCTGGCCGTGCTCGTGAGCGTCCTCGTCGGCATCATGTGGATCGTCGAGGGCATCGTGGCTCTGTCGACGCTGGGCGGCGCCGGGTCGAAGGTCTGGGCGATCCTCTTCGCGGTCCTCAGCATCATCGCGGGAATCGTGCTGCTGTTCTCGCCGCTGTGGGGAGCGGCCGTGCTGTGGTGGCTGCTGGGGATCTCGCTCGTCGTCCTCGGAATCATCAACATCGTGCGCGCGTTCCGGGTCGGACGGCACTGAGACATGCCGAAGCTGCAGGTCGAGGGGTGCTACAACTTCCGCGACACGGGCGGACTGCCGCTCCGTGACGGCGGAGTGACCCGCCCTGGCATCCTGTACCGCTCCGACGCCCTGACGAATCTGACGCCGACGGGGCTCGACGAGCTTGCGCACACCGCTGTTGGTGTCATCGTCGACTTCCGCACTCCGCAGGAGCGCGAGGCAGGGCCCGATCGGGTTCCCGATTCGCGACCCTTCAAGATGGTCGAGCTGCCCTTCCTCGAGGGTGCGATGGCCGATATGACGAAGCAGTTCATGGGCAGCAGTTCAGCCCCGCCCACCCCGGAGATGCTCAGCCAGGCGATGAGCAGCATCCCACCCCTGAGTGACCTGTACATCCAGATCCTGCAGCACGGTGCGTCAGAATTCGCACAGGTCGCCCGGCTCATCGCCGCCTCGAGCGACACCACTCCCAGTGCCGTGCTGGTGCACTGCACTGCGGGCAAGGACCGCACCGGCGTCGCCACCGCACTGATGCTCGAAGCAGCTGGCGCCGAGCGCCGCGCCATCGTTGCCGACTACGCCAGCTCGCAGCAGAATCTCTCCGGCCCCTGGGCTGATGGGATGCTCCACATGGTCTCCTCCATGGGCGTGCCTCTCACGCCCGCGCTCAAGACCCTGGTGACGGGCACCCCTCGTGAAGAGATCGAGAAGGCGCTCGATTGGGTGGACGCGCACGGCGGCATCACTGCCTACCTGCGCTCCGGCGGACTCACCGACGATGAGCTCGCCGGACTGCGTACGCGCTTCGTCGGCTAACGGGGAACCGTTTGCTCTGCCTTCGCCAGCGCGAAGACCCCACCGACCGCCACAGCGCCAGCGGCGATGAAGGCGAGGACGGCCCAGATCGAGGCCCCGCTCGCCTCTCCCAGGATTGTGATGCCGAGCACGACGGCGACGGCGGGGTCGATCACCGTGAGTCCGGCGACGACAACCTCTGGGCGGCTTTCGGCGTGCGCGCGCTGAACGAAGTAGATCGAGAGCCCGCCCGCGATTCCGATTCCGACAAGGCATCCGATGGTCAGCAGATTCGCCGTGTCGAGCTCGAGCTTCTGCGCCTTGATAATGGCCTGCACCCGCATGATCACGGTCTTTCCGAGCGTTGCCACGAATGCGGAGAACGTTCCGCCGAGGATGACCCAGACGAGCGACGGCACCTTGCGGCGGCGCGCGAGAACGAGCGCGATTCCGGTCAGCACGAGCACGCTGGCGAGCACGACGAGAACCGCGATCAGCTGCGCGTTGGTGATGGCGCGCTGCGTACTGACGAGGGCGGCGACCGTGACGAACACCGCAACACCCAGTACGCAGGTGAGGATGGCGCGCACCACCCCTGGCGCGGGCTTCTTCTTCGTGACGATGAAGGTCACAAGCACCGTGAACACCAGTGCGGTGACTCCGATCGGCTGCACCACCATCAGCGGCGCGAAGGTGAGGCTGCCCATCTGCAGCACGATCGACAGGCCGAGGACCACCGATCCGATCAACCAGATGCGGCTGCTGACGAGCTGGAGGAGCTTCGACCCGCCCTTGGGGTGCGTCGCCAGATCGCGAACACCGCGTCCCTGCCAGAGATTGCCCACGGAGAGGGCAAGGGCAGAGCACAGCGCAAGCGCTATTCCCGCCAGAGGGAGCGAACCGACTTCCATTACTTCTTCTCGCTTTCCAGGCGGAGCCTGATGCTGATCTCGTACGCGTCGAGCTCATCGAGAACATACCGCAGCGCGCTCGTGGTGTGCCGCCCAGAGCGTCCCAACTCGTGCAGGCGGGTGCGCATCACACCCAGCAGCTCCAGCTCTGCGGCGAGCGCTTCCTCAGGGTCAGCGCCCTCGGGAATCTCGCGCAGAGCACGAGCATCGCTGGCGGCATGCGCGGCCTTCCGAAGCTCACGGTCGATGCTGCGGACTTCCTTGCGGGGAGGCCCGTCCGCACCCCGGCGGCGCAAGCCCAGCATGCCGACAACGGCGGCAGGCCCAACATCGTCTGGGTGGATTTCGCAGACCTGGACTTCAGCGAGGGCATGCCCGAGGCCGTGCTCGATCTGGGCAGCAAGCTCGCCCTCGAGGGCGGACTGGCCGGCAATGTGAGCGGCCACTTCGAAGCGGGACGCACGCTGGACTTCCTCACCCTGGAGATCGTCCGCAAGGCTGCGGCCGCGAAGGCCGCCAGCGCCTGATTCTCGTTCTCGTCCAGAGAAAGCCGGACCACCATGTTGCATCTGCTCGCTGAACTTCTGACCGATCGGAATCGGTATCGCGATCAGTCCGCTCGCGATCGTCGCGGTCATTCTGATGGCGACGTCGGGAAAGGGCCGCACTAACGGTACGGCGTTCGTGCTGGGCTGCTACGCGTTCGCCGCCGCCTTCGTCGGCCTGTGCGTGCTCCTCGGGTGCTCCGCCGGAACCGAGGATGCCGGATCTGACGCGCACGTGACGGTGGACATCGTCGAGATCGTGCTGGGTGTGGTGCTGCTCGTGCTGGCAGTGCTGCAGTGGCGCAACCGCAACCACACCGGCACTCCGAAGTGGATGAGCGCCCTGGACGGGTTGTCGATCTGGCAGGCGTTCCTCGCGGGCGTGCTGATCTCTGGGCCACTCTCACCCAAGGACCTCCCGCTGCTCATCGCGGCAAGCGGACGCGTCTCGCAGTCGAGGCTGCCAGTGGAAGAGATCATGATCGTGATCTTGATCTTCGCGTTCATCGGTGTGCTCGGGGTGCTGATCCCCTGGCTGATCAGTGTGATCTCGCCCAGCAAGGTCGAGGCCCGCCTCAGCGGCGTACGGGACTGGCTGGTGGCCAATCACGCCGTCACCATGATGATCCTCTTCGTGATCCTCGGGGCGAAGCTCATCAGCTCCGGGGTCGCAGATCTCGCGTACTGACATGCAGCGAACGGGCCCAGGCGATGCCCGGGCCCGTCCGCGTCTGGCAGCCTAGTTGAACTGATTCATCGTGTTGTCCTTGCCGCCTGCCTTCAGCGCAGCATCCCCTGCGAAGTACTCCTTGTGGTTGTCTCCGATGTCGCTGCCGGCCATGTTCTGGTGCTTCACCGTGGCGATTCCCTCGCGGATCTCGCGGCGCTGCACGCCCTTCACGTAGGCGAGCATGCCCTCCTCGGCGAAGTAGCCCTTGGCGAGATCATCCGTCGACAGAGCCGCCGTGTGGTACGTGGGCAGAGTGATGAGGTGATGGAAGATGCCGGCACGGGCCGATCCATCCCGCTGGAAGGTGCGGATCATCTCGTCGGCGACCTGAGCGAGCTCGGTGTCGTCGTAGTCGACGCTCATCAGAGCGCTGCGGTCGTACGCCGAGACGTCCTTGCCCTGCTCGGCGAAGAGGTCGTACGCCTGCTGGCGGAAGCTGAGCGTCCAGTTGAACGACGGGCTGTTGTTGTACACGAGCTTCGCGTTCGGGATGACCTCTCGAACCTTGTCCATCATTCCGGCGATCTGCTCGACGTGCGGCTTCTCGGTCTCGATCCAGAGCAGATCGGCACCGTTGCGCAGCGACGTGATGCTGTCGAGCACGCAGCGCTCCTCACCGGTGCCCGCACGGAAGCGGAACAGGTTGCTCGCAAGCCGCTTCGGACGCAGCAGCTTGCCGTCGCGCTTGATGACGACATCGCCGTTGCCCAGGTCATCTTCTGAGATCTCTTCGACATCGAGGAAGGAGTTGTACTGATCGCCGAGGTCGCCGCCGGTGGTGGTGACGGCGATCTTCTGAGTGAGACCAGCGCCGAGGGAGTCGGTGCGCGAGACGATCACACCGTTGTCGATGCCGAGCTCGAGGAAGGCGTAGCGGACGGCGTTGAGCTTGGCGATGAAGTCCTCGTGCGGAACGGTGACCTTGCCGTCCTGGTGGCCGCACTGCTTCTCGTCAGAGACCTGGTTCTCGATCTGGATGGCGCAGGCGCCGGCCTCGATCATCTTCTTGGCGAGCAGGTAGGTGGCCTCGGGGTTCCCGAAGCCCGCATCGATGTCGGCGATGATCGGCACGACGTGGGTCTCGAAGGTATCGATCTGCGACTGGATGAACTCGGCCGCGGTGTCGTCGCCGGCGGCACGAGCATCATCGAGCCGCGAGAAGAGCAGGTCGAGCTCGCGCGCATCAGCCTGGCGGAGGAACGTGTAGAGCTCTTCGATGAGCGCCGGAACCGAGGTCTTCTCGTGCATCGACTGGTCCGGCAGCGGCCCGAACTCAGAGCGGAGAGCTGCGACCATCCAGCCCGACAAGTACAGGTAGCGCTTGTTCGTGGTCTTCAGATGCTTCTTGATCGAGATGAGCTTCTGCTGACCGATGAAGCCGTGCCAGACACCGAGCGACTGCGTGTACGCCGAGGAGTCGGCGTCGTACTCGCCCATGTCGCGGCGCATGATGTCGGCGGTGTACTGGGCGATCTCCAGGCCGGTCCTGAAGCGGTTCTGCGCGCGCATCCGGGCGACCGACTCGGGGTTGATCGCATCCCACCCGGATCCGGCCTCTTCCTTCAGTGCTCGGATGGCGTCGATGTCGTCTTGGTAGGCGGTCATGATGTGTCCTTTGCTGTGGTGGCGGTTCAGCGTTACCTCCACTCTCAGGCAAGAACAAGCGCTCCTCTGGCGAAATCAGGGCAGAAAGTTCTCGTTTCTTCTTCGAACCAGAAGGGTCGGTCAGCCTGCAGCATCCAACGTCGCGAGAGAGGCGACCAGTTCCCTCGTGTACGGATGCTCGGGAGCGTAGAAGATCTGATCCGACTCGCCCGCTTCGACGACCCGGCCGTCCTTCATCACCAGCACCCGATCGCTCAGGTGGTGGATGACTCCGAGATCGTGCGAGATGAAGAGGTAGCTGAGGCCGTACTCGCGCTGCAGATCAGCCAGCAGATCGAGGATCTGCGCCTGCACCGAGACGTCGAGTGCCGACACCGCCTCGTCGAGGACGAGGATCTCCGGAGAGGTCGCCAGCGCCCGTGCGATCGCCACGCGCTGACGCTGACCGCCCGAGAGCCGCAGAGGGAATCGGTCGCCGACTTCTGCAGGAAGGGCCACCTGCGCGAGCAGATCCCGCACGCGCTGGGTCTTCTGCGCCCGGTTCAGCCCGGCATCGGCGGGGATCGCGTCGAGCAGGATCCGCTGCACGTTCCACCGCGGATCGAACGAGCTCAACGGGTCTTGATAGACGACACCGATGTGCGGGCGCAGCCCGCGGCGTCGCGACTCGGGGACCGCCGACCAAGGCTGACCGAGGAGCGCCACATCGCCGGCATCCGTCGTCTCGAGCGCGAGCGCGATGCGCGCTGTCGTGCTCTTTCCCGAGCCCGACTCCCCCACGATCCCGAGAGTCTCTCCTCGGTGCAGAGTGAACGAGACGTGATCGACCGCCTGCGTGAGCCGGCCATCCGGGGTGACGAAGTTCTTGACGAGGTCGCGCGCTTGCAGAACCGGCTCCCCCCGCTCGCCGGTATGAGCGCGCGCGAGATGCAGGTTCGGCACCTCGCTCGCCTGCGGAGCCAGGCGCTCCCCGCGGGTGTGCCCGCCGGGGACCGCGTCGATGAGGCTCTGCGTGTACGGATGCTGGGGAGCTGAGAGCACGCTCGCCGCCTCACCCTGCTCGACTACTTCTCCCCGGCGCATCACGATGATGTCGTCGGCGAGGCTTGCGACCACCGAGAGGTCGTGGCTGATGAGAATGATCGAGGTACCGCGAGCCCTGGCATCCTGCAGCAGCGAGAGCACCTGTGCCTGCACGGTGACATCGAGCGCCGTGGTGGGCTCGTCCGCGATGATGATCTCGGGGTCCATGGCAAGAGCAGAGGCGATCAGCGCGCGCTGCCGGAGTCCTCCGGAGAGCTCGCCCGCCCGCTGCCGGGCCCGCAGCTTCGGCCACGGCACATCGACGCTCGCGAGCAGCTCGATCACCTTGCGCTCCCGAGCCGCGCGATCCCTCCACCCGTGCAGTCGCAGGGCCTCGCCGATCTCGGCGCCCACCGGGCGCAGGGGGTCGAGGGAGACGAGCGCGTCCTGCTGGACGAACCCGATCCGTCTGCCCCGGATGCGGCGCCAGCTCCGGTCGGTCTGCGTGGTGAGGTCGATGCTCTCCGCAGCGTCGTCACCGCCCAGCGCGATCGTGCCCTCCACCGCGGCACCCGCGCCGGTGAGGCCGACGAGGGTGCGCGCGGTGACACTCTTGCCCGACCCGGATTCGCCGACGATCGCGACGCAGCGCCCAGGTGCGAGATCGAAGGAGACCCCGTGCACGACCTGTCGAGTCCGGCCGCCTGCGGCGAACCCCACGCGCAGATCGCGGATGCGGAGCCGCGGAGTCTGCGCCTGGATGCTGGGCCTGGTCAAGGCCAGTTGCGTGGTCATGTCATTCGCCCCTTTCGAAGCTGTTCTGGATGTGTTTTCCGAGCGACGTCGCCGTCAGCGCCAGGACGAGGATCACAAGTCCGGGCACGAAGGTCAGCCACGGGGCCTGCAGGATGTAGGCGCGTCCCGCATCGAGCAGGGCACCCCACTCCGATGACGGCGGCGCCACGCCGAGCCCGAGGAATGCGAGCCCTGACGCCCAGACGATCGACTGCCCGATCGCCATCGTGAACACGGCCACGAGCGGACGGATCGCGTTGGGGAGCACGTGCTGGGTGAGGATGCGGCCGCGGCTGTGCCCGAGGGCCCGTGCTGCTTCGACGTACCCGGCGTTCTTGGCCGCGAGGATCTGCCCGCGGACCATCCGCGCGTATCCCGGTGCGGTGCTCACCCCGACGGCGATGACCTGAGTCCACGCGGATGCGCCGAGGATCGACACGAGCAGCAGCGCGAGCAGCAGGATCGGGAAGGCGAAGACCACCTCGATGCCGCGGCTGACGATCGCCGAAGTGAATCTGTCGCCCAGTGCCGCCAGCGACCCGAGGATGAGTGCTGCGACCAGGGCGATGCCTGCCGCGCCGATACCGATCAGCAGCGACTCCCTGGTGCCGTAGATCACCCGGCTGTACAGGTCGCGGCCGGACTCGTCCGTGCCGAACCAGTGCGCGAGCGAGGGCGGGCGAAGCGCATCGGCGAAGCTCTGCGCGGTCGGGTCTGCGGTCGCCAGCAGCGCCGGGGCGATGGCGGCGAGCGCGAACAGCGCGGTCAGCACGATCGCGACGGCAAGCCCTGGGTCGATGCGGCGCCTTCTGGCTGATGCGGCGATGGGCTTCGATGCGGTGATGGTCATGACCGCTCCAATCTCGGGTCGATCAGCGCGTAGACGATGTCGACGAGCAGGTTGGCGACCACGTACGCGAGTGCGACGAGGATCACGATGCCGGTGACGACGGGAAGATCCTGCGCCCCGACGGCGGCGACGAGCGTCTTGCCGATTCCCGGCCGCGAGTAGATCTGCTCGACGATCACGGCGCCCGAGATCGTCGCGCCGATCGCCCAGCCGGTGAGGGTGACAGCCGGCAGCGAGGCGTGGCGCAGCACGTGCCGGAGCCGGATCTGCAGGTCGCCCATGCCGCGCATCCGCGCGCTGAGCACGAATGGCTGGTCGAGCGCCCGTTCGTACTCGGCGCGCACGGACTGCCCCATGAAGCCGGCCAGGGGGATGGCGAGGGTCAGCGCCGGAAGCACGATGCCTGCGACACCGGTGCCGCCCATGACCGGGAACCAGCGCAGGTTCAGGGCGAACACGAGCAGCAGCAGAATACCGAGCCAGTACGGCGGCAGGTTCGCCGCGACCGTATCGACGACCGAGCCCACCGCACCGATCCGCCTGCTGCGGCCGGCGGTGAGCGTGACCCAGACGATCATGATCACCCACGCCACCGCGATGGCGACCAGAGTGAGCACGAACGTGGATCCGAGCTGCTCTCCGATCAGATCCCACACCGGCCGGAACTGCTGGTACGACGTGCCGAGGTCACCGCGCAGGAGCCCGGTGAGGTAGTGCAGGTACTGCACGAGCACCGGGTCATGCAGACCGTATGCCTCGATGACCGGGGCCAGCTCTGAAGGAGTGCGCTCCTGCGCCTGGCCGGTGCGGATGTTGAGGATCGCTGTCGCCCGGTCGCCCGGGAGTGCCACCTGTGCGAGGAAGGCGGCTGTCGCCGCACCCCAGAGCACCACGACGGCGCCGATCAGGCGCGAGACGATTCGTCTGGCCTGCTGCGATCGCCTGCGTGGGATCGTCGCCGCATCTTGTGCGGGCCTGTCGGATGCTGCGCTGTGCGAAGCAGCATCCGCACTTTCGAGCACGTCACTCGACGAAGTACGAGTCATAGAACGTCGGTCCTCCCTGTGCGTTCTCCTGCCAGACATCGCGCAGGTGAGGGTTGATGCCGAGCGTGCTCAGCCGGTCGTAGAGCCCGAACGCGGTCGCATGCTCGGCGATGTATTCCTGCGCCTGCTGGTAGAGCGCATTCTGCGCGTCGACGTCAGCGGTCGAGTTCGCCTCGAGGATGATCGCCCCGAGGGCCGGATCGTCGTAGAAGGCGCTGTTCGAGAAGTTCGGCTTCTCCTCGGTGCTCGGGCGCCAGGTGATGGAGAGGATGCCGGCGTTCACCGACGTCCAGTACCCGGCCGAGATGTCATAGGCGTCGGGCCCGGCGTACTTGCCCGCCCAGGTCTCGGACGGCGGCACCGGGATGAGCTTCACCTTGAAGCCCGTGGCCTTCGCCTGCTCCTGCACGGCCTGGAAGATCGCGGCGCCGTCGGCGTTGATGATCGTTCCCGCGTTATAGGGGAAGACGACGTCGAGGGTCTTGCCGTCCTTGACGCGGTATCCATCGCCGTCGCGGTCGGTCCAGCCTGCCGCATCCAGGAGGCTGTCCGCCTCATCGACGTCGTAGCCGTAGAGGTCGGCTGCGGCCTGGCTGTAACCGGGGGTCGCTTGGCTCACCGACCCGTTGCCGTCGTAGGGGATCACGCCGTGACCGATCGTCTCGACGATGGTCTCGCGGTCGAGGCTGTAGATGAACGCCTTGCGCACCGACTCATCGTCGAAGGGAGCACGGGTGGTGTTGAACGAGATCTGCTGCGGCCGGCCAGGGGTGACGTACTTCTGCAGCTCCCACTGCTCGCTCTCAAGGCCCGCCCATTCCAGGGCCGGGATGTCGTAGATGGCGTCGGCCTCCCCAGAGCGCAGTGCCGAGACGCGCGTGACACCGTCGGCGACGAAGCGCCAGTCGATCTTGTCGAGGTAGGCGGCACCGGTGTGCTTCGCATTCGCCGGGGGCGATGTGTAGTCGTCGTTGCGAGCGAGCAGAACGTTCTCTCCGCGGTTCCATTCCTCGACGACGAAGGCCCCGGAGCCGATCGGCTGCTCGCAGTTCTCCTCAGCGGTGCGGGTCTCGAGCGCCTGCTGCGATTGGATGCCGAAGTACGACTGCGAGAGGTTCTCGAGCAACCGCGGGTACGGGGCGGAGAGATGAACCGCGACGGTCCGGTCGTCGAGGGCCTCGGCCGACTCGTAGTAGCCGTCCAGCCAGACGTTCGCGGTGCTGTTGCCGCCCGCGATCCAGTAGTCGAAGTTGTACGCGACGGCCGCCGCGTCGACCGGGGTGCCATCGGTGAAGCTCACACCGTCCTTGAGGATCAGCGTGTAGGTGAGCCCGTCGTCGGAGGCGTCCCAGCTCTCGGCGAGCCAGGGAACGACGCTGCCGTCGTCATCGAGCGAGACGAGGTTGTCGAGGAACTGGTACGAGATGTAGGCCTGCTCGATCCAGCCGCCGTAGAGGCACTGGGGTTCCTGCTGATGGGCGTAGACGAGGGTGCCGCCGTCGATGCGCTCGGCGTCGGACGCCGGCACGATCGCCTCGGACGTACCGCAGGCGGTCATCGCGATCATCGCCGCCACGAGCGTGACGGACACGGTCGCTGACCTGCAGAAGCGGTGAGTGCTCATTGTGAGGGTGCCTTTCCTGGGCGTCGTCGTCGAAGCTGGTGCTTCGTGGACACGAGCATGACGAGGTCTGCGAACGATGAAACCTGCCCCCGTCACGTGACGCCGCAGAACGTCATGGTTCGTCATGTTGCGCTGTGTGTCGCCGCGCGAGCGAGAGGTCACCCGGTGCGCACAGGATGAACGACGTCGACTCGCAGCTGGTGGGTCCGAAAGGAGCATCCGTCATGTCAGAGCCGAAGCGCCTCATCCTCAACCTGTTCGAGATGAACTGCGTAAGCCACATCACGCACGGCCTGTGGCGTCTCCCGGGCAACAGCCGCACGCGGTTCAACGACATCGAGTACTGGACCGAGCTCGCGCAGCTTCTCGAGTCCGGCGGATTCGACGCGGTCTTCCTCGCCGATGTCATCGGTGCGTACGACGTCTTCCGCGGCGGACCGGAGACAGCAATCAGCGAGGGGCTGCAGATCCCCAGCAACGACCCGATGCTGGTCGTGCCTGCCATGGCAGCGGTGACCAAGAACCTCGGCTTCGGCATCACGTTCTCTACGACCTACGAGCCGCCGTTCGCGTTCGCGCGGCGCATGTCGACGCTCGACCACCTCACGAAGGGCCGGGTCGGGTGGAACATCGTCACGTCGTACCTGCCGAACGCTGCACGCAACTTCGGGCTGACCGGCCAGGTCGACCATGACACCCGGTACGAGATCGCTGACGAGTACCTCGATGTGCTCTACAAGCTGTGGGAGGGGTCGTGGGATGACGATGCCGTGATCGAAGACCGCCAGACCAATGTCTACGCGGATCCTGCGAAGGTGCGCTACATCGACCACGAGGGCCCCCGGTTCCAGGTGGCGGGCCCGCATCTGTCATCACCATCTCGGCAGCGGACGCCGTTCCTCATCCAGGCCACGCAGTCCTCGCGCGGGATCGAATTCGCCGGTCGGCACGCAGAGCTCATCTTCACCGGCGGATCATCGTTCGAGGGCGTGAGCAGCACGATCGCGCGCATCAGAGATGAGCTGGAGCGCCAGGGTCGCCCGCGCGATGCCATCAAGTTCGTCGTCGGCGCGACGGTGATCGTGGGCGCGACGCGCGAAGCGGCGGAAGCGAAGCTGCGGGAGTACGAGGAGTACGCCAGCCTCGATGGAGTACTCGCGCATGCGAGCCTGCCCTTCGACCCGACCGCGCACGACGGCGACATCACGGTCGGTGAGGCACTGCGGCGCGAGGGACGCGGCGAGGATGCGCAGGCGGCATTCTTGCCGCAGGATCTGACGATCTCGGAGTTCTTGAAGACCATGTCAGGGTTCCAGCGCAAGCCCTTCATGGCGGTCGGGTCGGCGTCAGACGTTGCCGATGAGATCGAGAGCTGGCTCGACGAACACGACATTGACGGGATCAATCTCGTCCAGTACCACAGCTCCGACACGGCGAAGGATTTCATCGAGTACGCCGTCCCTGAACTGCGTCGGCGCGGGCGTCTGCGCGAGGCATACGCCCCTGGCGAGACGCTGCGCGAGCGGGTGCACGGAGCGGGTCCCCGGGTGGCGGACTCGCACCCGGCGGCGCAGTTCCGCGGGGGACGCAATCTGCGCGAGGCGGATGAGTTCGCCGCTGTCGTGGGGGGCTGATCGATCGCGTGACGTGAGCAGATGCCGATGGCGTGCTCGCGCTGATACGGTGACCTCGATAGCGCTCGCATCCGAGGGTGCGAGGCAGGTGGAGGGCACTCGAGATGAGACGGACGTCCCGTTGGCGCTTCTCAGGCATCGCGATCGCCGCGACAGCGGCCGTCCTCGTCGGAATGATCGCGACCGCGGTGTCGCCGCCTGCTCCCGCGGCGGCGGCGACGGATGGACAGATGATCTATCCAGCATCCGGCACGATTCAGTCGAAAGTCGGGGACGGATGCCGCTCGGACTATCGCGCGCATGACGGCATCGACATCTCCGGTCAGGGCGGAACGCCCATCCTCGCCGCCTACGACGGCGTCGTGAAGACCCGCACGTACAGCAGTGGATACGGCTACTACGTCGACATCGAGCACACCGGCGGGTACGCGACGAGATACGCCCACATGGTGGCGCAGGGAGTCGTCGCCCCCGGGGCGCACGTCGTGCGCGGTCAGCAGATCGGTGTCGTCGGCAGCACCGGCAACTCGACGGGCGCACACCTGCACTTCGAGGTGTGGCGGAACGGCTCGGTGTACTCCGCGATCAACGATGGCTTCGTGTGCCTGTCGACGGTGGCGCGCGGCAACTCGCTGCCGCTGGTATTCCCCGGCCTTCGGACGGCCCCCGCGATTCCCACCTCTCCGGTGTCATCGGCCGACTACAACGGCGATGGCAAAGCCGATCTGCTCGGAATCAGCGGCGACAGCGATCTGCAGTTCCTCGCGGGCAACGGCGGAGGAGGAATGCAGTCGCCCTCGGTCATCACGAGCGGATGGGGTGTGTACCGCCACCTGGTGCATAACGATCTCAACGCCGACGGCAGAGGCGACATCCTCGCGGTGCGGGGCGACGGACTGCTCGAGTACTACGGCGGAGGATCCGGCGGCGGATTCAACCGCTACGACCGGCTCGAGTTCGGGTGGTCCGACATGGTGCATGTCGTATCGGGTGCCGACTTCTCCGGCGACGGGCTGCAGGATGTGCTCGCGACGTCTTCGGCGGGCGAACTCACCATCTACAACGGCAACGGGGTCGGGGCGCTCTCCGGGGCGCGCACGAAAGCCGGCAGCGGGTGGGGCATCATGAAGTTCCTGGCCGGCGGCGACTTCAACGGTGATGGGATCGGCGACATCATGGCCGTGTCGCGTGACGGCACGCTCTACTTCTATCGCGGTGTCGGCAATGCCTTCACCACGGCGACCGCCGTTGGCAGCGGCTGGGCTGCATTCACCGCTTTCACCGGCGGCGTCGACTACAACGGCGATGGCCGCGTCGACATCATCGGTCGCGATGCCTCAGGCGCTCTCTACCTGTATCCCGGCGACGGGAAGGGCAGGCTCGGGGCGAGAAGCCTCATCGGCTCGGGGTGGGGCGGGTACCTGCAGCTGGAGTGACGTGGCCGTGGCCGGCAGACCGAGGCCGGCAGGCCGAGGGCTGATCAGAAGAAAGCGCCGAGCAGGTCAAGCCGCAACTGCGCGGCGACAGCGATGACCGCGTAGTCGAGCACAACGATCAGCACCATCCATCGACCGATGAACGCGCCCGCACCGCGCAGCGACTGCCCCCAGACACCGGCGCGCAGACTCCACGCGATGACCGACCAGAACAGCGGGATGGTCACGAACCAGATGACCATGCACCACGGGCAGAGCGACCCGAACTCGAACACGCTGCGGTAGGCGAAGAAGTGCACCAGCGCGCATCCGCCGAGAACGCACACGGCGTAGATCCGCCAGTACCAGGCGCGCATGCCGCCCGGCGCGGCCAGCGCTCCGATGCCGACCAAGATCGGGCCGACGAAGGCCACCATGCCGATGATCGCGTTCGTGAAGCCGAGCAGGTTTCCCGCCGGCGAGAGCAGGTTCGGTCCGCAGGTGACGATCGGATTGATGTCGCAGGACACGAGCGGCGGCGCGTCGGTGAGCTGCCCGACGTACTCCAGGTAGAGCAGGAACGACACGACCCACGCGATGAAGCCCGCTGCGATCCAGAAGACCGCCGTACCGGTGCCCGGTCGGAAGACGGTGCCGACGGATGCCGATGCCGGGACGTCGGACGTCGACGTGCTGAGTTCATTAGACATGGACCGCCCCTCGAACGAATGATCGCTGTTACCGACACACAGGCATCGGGCGGCTCTGCGCACCCCGCTCGGCCGTAGATATCAGGCGAGCGCTCGTCCCTGGCCTGGCGCTCGCGGGCCCGGACATGGAAAAACCCCTGATCAACAGGGGTTTTTCTGGCGGTGACGGCGGGATTTGAACCCGCGGTAGGGGTAAACCTACACAACATTTCGAGTGTTGCACCTTCGGCCGCTCGGACACGTCACCGCGGAAGAGTTTACGCGACGAGGGGCTCTCGCGCGAATCGACGAGACGCCGGTTATCTCCGGCCTTACCGCCGACCCCGAAGACGGATGCTGGTTAGGATGACCTTACGGAGGTAGTCATGAGCTTCATCACGTCGGCCGCGCTCGCGGAGACCGGTTTTGTCATCCTTCCGCCCCACCCGACACCCATCGATCCGGCCGAGTGGCAGGACCTCGAATACGTCGGCTGGCGCTCCTCAGGCATCACCCGCTATGCACCTCTCGCCAGCTACGCAGGCGACATCGACTGCAACGGATTCTGGAACCACACTCCCCCGCGCACCGACAAGGACGGCGTCTGGATTCCCTCGCAGGTCGAGAAGGCCCCGACCCTGGCCCGTCTCGCCCAAGAGCCCGGTGCGAACGTCGGCCGCTGCCGGGTCGTCGAGCTGCAGCCCAACAGCTACGCCGATGCGATCTACAACCTGCATCAGGACGACAACAATCGTCTCAACGAGGCCGGAACCGGCTGGGTCGTGCGCGCGCTCATCAACCTCACCGACGACCCGGACTCCTTCCTCATCCTTCGCAGCGACCGGTTCGACCCGGCGACGGAACTGCGTTTCCGGCTCGCAGCGGGCACGCACATCATCGTGGACACGCAGCGCTTCTGGCACGCCGCCTGGCACAACGGATCCTCTCCGCGGTACTCGCTGATCACCTCGCTGACCTCGGGACCAGAACTCGACGCCTACATCAACGCGAACGGCGGCACCCCCCACGCAGAGAACGTCACCTTCGACCCTGCGCTGGTCGAAGAGGCGCAAGTTGAACTGCACCGCCGCATCGAAGAGCGCCGCCGCGCCTTCGAGGCGCAGGGCATCGTGATGGAGCCGCCGGTCGCGCTCCACTGACCGGATTCTCACCGGGAGGTGGTTGTTCGTGCCGCGTAAACCGCCTCGAGGCGGCATTATGCGACACCTCCGCCGCCTCGAGGCGGCGTAGCGCGACACCTCCGGTTCGGCCCGGGCCGCCGCGCACCGCGGCGGCGCTCAGACCGTGCGCCCAGCCTCGATCCGCACTACCCGATCGACGGTACCCGCAGGCGGCGCGACGTGCGAGATCAGCACCACGGACTGCTCACCCGCAGCCCCCAGCAGGTCGCGCAGCAGCGCATCGGATGCTTCAGGATCGACGCCCGCCGTCGGCTCATCGAGCACGAGCACGGGGAAGCCGCGCAGCAGCGCACGCGCCAGCGCGATCCGCTGGGCCTGGCCGCCCGACACGAGGGCGCCGCGGTCGCCGACGCGAGCGCCCAGACCGCCGCGCTGGCGCACCCAGTCACCGAGCCCCACGCGTTCGAGCACCGCCATCAGTTCACCATCGGTGGCGGTATCGCGCGCGAAGAGCAGGTTCTGCCGGATGTCTTCGTCGAAGAGCTGCGGATGCTGTTCGCACAGCCCGATCGTGCGCCTGAGGGCAGGACCACTGAGAGCCGCGGCATCCGCACCCCCGATCGTGAACTCGCCCTCGGCGCGGAGGTACCCGACGAGCACCGACGCGAGTGAGCTCTTGCCCGCGCCGCTGGGCCCGGCCACGAGCACGCGCTCTCCCGGTGCGACGTCGAGCGAGACGCCGCGCAGCGCCGGGGCACCTCCTGGCCACGACGCACGAACGTCGCGCAGGTGCAGGGCTGTACCTGCGGGGGCGGCGTCATCACCGGCATCCGATCGCAACTCGTCGGGGACCGACGCAGGCAGCACGTCGACGACGCGCTGGGCGCTGGCGCGCACGCTCCGCCAGGATGCCGCCGCGACCGGAACCGCGCCGAACACCTCGAACACGACCATCGGCACGAGCACGACGACCGCGAGCCACGGACCATCGATCGCCCCGGTCGCGAGCCCGGGAGAAGCCGCCGCGACCGCCCACCCCGATGCGACCCCGGCGAGCACCGAGACGACACCGGCCGCGAGCGCCTGCGCCAGTGACGCGCGCGTCACGGTGCGCCGGACGGCCGCGTCGGCACGCTCGATCCGCCCGCGGGCGGCGGGCTCTGCGCCGTAGGCGAGCAGAACATCGAGGCTGCCGAAGTAGTCGACGAGGGATGCCGAGAGCTCCGCCCGCTCGAGCGAAACCCGAGCCTCGGCCCTGGCACCGAACACCCAGCCGAGACCGATCGCGATGCCCGCGGCTGCGACGAGGCAGGCAGCGAGGGTGAGAGCGGCCGGCGGCGAGATGACGGCGATGAAGATGACCGAGCCGAGCGCGACGACACCAGCGACGGCCAGCGGCTGCACGACGCGCAGCGGGAGGTTCTGCAGGTTCTCGACGTCGTCGACGAGGGCGGAGAGCACGCGCCCGCGATCGGTGCGACCGAGCCCTGCGGGCGAGAGCGGGATGAGCCTTCGCACCATGTCGGCCCGGGTGGTCGCGAGCTGACGCAGCGCGGCATCGTGGCCCGCCAGCCGCTCGAGGTAGCGGAACACGGCGCGCGAGACGGCGAAGAACCGCACGCCGACGACGGCGACCGACAGCGGCACGAGCGAATCGACGATGGAGGCGCTGACGATCAGCCAGCCGCTCACGGCGAGCAACGAGACAGCAGCGGCGGCAGACAGCACGCCCCAGATGAGGCCGGGGAGGAACCTGCCGGCCGACGGCTGTGCAAGACGGAGGACATCGCGCACCTGAGTTGTCTCGTTCACACCGTCACCCCCCGTTGCCTGAGCCTGTCGAATGTGCCCTGAACCTGTCGAGTGTTCCCTGAGCCTGTCGAAGGGCGACGACCTCGTCCGCGATCGTGCGCGCCGAGCGGCGGTGCGAGACGAGCAGGATCGTGGCGCCAGCATCCGCCCGCGTGCGCAGCGTGCTCCACAGGCGGGATTCGGTGTCGGGGTCCAACGCGCTGGACGGCTCATCGAGAACGAGCACGCGTTGCGGGGCGGCGGCGTGCCGGTAGAGCGCGCGGGCGACGGCGACCCGCTGTGCCTGCCCGCCAGACAGTCCGCTGCCCTGCACGCCGAGCTCCTGCTCCGGGTCGAGGTCGTCGGCGCACGCGGCATCCAGCGCCTGACGGATCGCGGTGGCACCGGGTTCAGCGCCGAGCGACACGTTCGCGGCGATCGTGCCGCGGATGAGCCCTGGTGACTGCCCCGCCCAGGCGAGCCAGTCGAGATCGAGTGCGCGCAGATCAGCGCCGCCGAGAGTCGCGGTGCCCTCGAACGGCACCGCGCCGCGGAGGGCAGCAATCAGGCTCGACTTGCCCGAGCCGCTCGGCCCCTCGATCAGAGTGATCGTGCCTGGTTTCGCGGTGAACGAGACCGGTGGGAGGTCGCGGACACGGAGCCCGTCGACGCGCAACTCCTGGAGAATTTGCGCGGTGGGGCCGGGTGAACCGGTCGGCGAACCGCCCGCCGCATCCCCTGCGCCGGATGCCTCGTCCAGCACGGTGAACACGTCTTCGGTCGCCGCGACCCCTTCGGATGCCGCATGGAACTGCACTCCGACCTGCCTGATCGGCAGGAACGCCTCCGGCGCGAGCAGCAGCACGAACAGTCCGACCTCGAGCGACAGATCACCCGCGAGCAGCCGGAATCCCACCGCCACCGCAATCAGCGCGACCGCGAGCGACGACAGCAGCTCCATCGCGAAGCCGGACAGGAACGAGAACCGCAGCACCTTCATGGTCTCGCGGCGGTACTGCTCGGCCGTCACTTCGATCTGCGATGCCGCGCGCCAGTCCCGCCCGAACAGCCGCAGCGTCGCGAGGCCCTGCACAGTGTCGGCGAACCTCGCGGCGAGGTGCTGCAGTGTCTGCCACTGCGTGCGCTGCACCGTGCGCGTGGCGACGCCGATCAGGATCATGAAGATCGGAATGAGCGGCAGCGTGATCACGGCGATCAGCCCGCTCGGCCAGTCCTGCCACCACATCACCGCAACGATCACGGGCGTTGCGATGACGGTCAGCACGAGCTGCGGCAGATACTTCGCGAAATACTGATCCAGTGCCTCGAGCCCGTGCCCTGCGGTGACGGCGAGCGATGCTTGGTTGCGCTGCGCGAGCCACCCGGGCCCCAGCCGCCCGATCGCGCTGATCAGCGCCCGACGCAGCTGCGCGCCGGTCGCCGCGGCCGCGCGCATGCCGGCATAGTCGGATGCCGCGATCAGCGCGCCGCGCAGCAGCGCGAGCCCCAGCATCCACACGATGGACGACAGCACCGAGTGTCCGGCGATCGCGCCGGTCACCGCATCGGTGAGGAACCAGGCGAACGCGATCACGACCGCCGTCTGCGCGACACCGATCACCGCGGCGAGAACGAAGAATCCTCGCGCGGCGCCGGCGTACTTCAGAAGACGCGGGTCTACGGGCTTCACGCGTGAACCGGAGCTCCTTCGATCGAGGCGCGGGTGACCCGCTTGCGGAAGATCCAGTACGTCCACCCCTGGTACAGCAGCACGAGCGGCATGGCGACCAGCGCCGTCCACGTCATGATCTGCAGGGTGTACTCGGTGCTCGAGGCGTTCGCGATCGTCAGGCTGAAGGCCGGATCGATCGTCGACGGCAGCACGTTCGGGAAGAGCGCCGCGAACAGCGTCACCACCGCGAACATGGTCGTCGCCGCACCGAACGTGAACGCCCAGCCCTCACGACCGCGCAGATTCGCCACGATCGACAGCACCAGCGCGACCGCAGCGAGGGCTGCGAGCACTAGGACGAGGATCGAGAAGTGCGCGACGACCGTCCAGACCAGGAAGACGGCTGCGACCACGAGAGTCACCAGCCCCGCCTTGAACGCGAGCTTGCGTGCATCCGAACGCAACTGGCCATCAGTCTTGAGCGCCACGAACGTGACACCGTGCGTGAAGAACAGCAGCAGTGTGGTCAGTCCGCCCAGCAGCCCGTAGGGGTTGAGCAGATCGAACAGCGTGCCGACGTAGATGTGCTGCTCGTTCAGCGCCACCCCCTGGATGATGTTCGCGAACGCAACACCCCACAGGAATGCGGGCACCGCCGAACCGATCACGATCATCCGGTCGAAGCCGGCCTTCCACTTCTCGGACTTGCCCTGATGGCGGTACTCGAACGAGACACCGCGCATGATGAGCGTCAACAGGATGAGGAGCAGCGCGAGGTAGAAGCCGCTGAACAGCGAGGCGTACCACTCCGGGAACGAGGCGAACAGGCAGGCTCCGGCGACGATCAGCCAGGTCTCATTGAGGTCCCAGACCGGGCCGATCGTGTTGATGATCTGTCGGCGCGAGACGTCGTCCTTGCCGAGGAAGGGCAGCGACATGCCGACACCGAAGTCGAAACCGTCGAGCACGAAGTAGCCGACGAAGAAGAAGGCGATGATGCCGAACCACAGGGTAGCGAGATCCATGATGTCCGCCTCTCTCAGTAGACGACCGACGGCAGCTGGGCCGTCTCGTCTGCAGGTTTCTCGTCGGTGTCGGGCCCCTTCTGCGCGGCCTTCACGATGAGTCGGATTTCGACGACGGCGAGTGCCGCGTAGATCGCCGTGAACGCGATCAGCGATATGAGCACTTCGAGTCCGCTGGTGCCAGGCGAGACACCGTCCTGGGTCGACATGAGGCCGAACACGATCCAGGGTTGTCGCCCCATTTCGGTAAAGACCCATCCGACGATGTTGGCCAGTAGCGCGAGCGGGTACGACCAGATCGCGATCTTCCACATCCACTTCGCAACCGGCTTCTTCGCGCCCTTGCGGGTGACCCACAGACCGACCAGGGCAATGAAGGCGTGCAGCATGCCGAGGCCGATCATCCAGCGGAAGGACCAGTAGGTGATCCACAGGACGGGGGCGAAGTTGTCGATGCCGAGATCGGCATATGTCATCGCATATTCGGCGTTCAGGTCGTTGATACCGTGCACGCAGGCGTCGAACGTGTGCGTTGACAGGAATGAGAGCAGATACGGTACACGAATCGAGAACAGTTCGGACGAACCGTCCGGGGTTCCGAGCGTGAACAGGCTGAACGAGGCATCCGCCCCGCAGGCGGTATCGAATGTCGCCTCGGCCGCGGCCATCTTCATCGGCTGTGCGATGTACATCGCGAGTCCCAACTGGTCACCGGAGAGCACGACGCCGGCGGTCGAGATGAGCATGCCCCACAGACCGAACTTCAGCGAGACGCGCATCGTGTCGATGTGCTGTCCGCGGTAGAGGTGCCAGGCCGAAACCGAGATGATCACACCGGCGGCGAACATGAACGCACCGAAGATCGTGTGCGGGAACGCGGCGAGCGCGACAGGGTTCGTCAGTAGCGCCCAGAAGTCGACGAGCTCTGCACGGTTGGTGACCGGGTTGTACTCGTAGCCGACCGGGTTCTGCATGAAAGCGTTGGCCGCGATGATGAAGTAGGCCGAAAGAATGCTGCCGATGGAGACGCACCAGATGCTCATCAGGTGCAGCTTCTTGGGCAGCTTGTCCCAGCCGAAGATCCAGACGCCGATGAAGGTCGCCTCGAAGAAGAACGCGAGCAGCCCCTCGAACGCAAGCGGTGCACCGAAGACGTCACCGACGAAGCGCGAGTAGTCCGACCAGTTCATTCCGAACTGGAACTCCTGCACGATTCCGGTCACGACGCCCATGGCGAAGTTGATGAGGAAGATCTTGCCGAAGAACCGGGTCAGGTGCAGGTAGTGGATCTTCCCGGTGCGCACCCACGCGGTCTGGAACAGCGCTGCCGACAGCGCCATTCCGATCGTGAGGGGAACGAAAAGGTAGTGATACACGGTCGTGAGACCGAACTGCCATCTGGCGAGCGCCAGCGGATCGAGCCACTCCATCAAGTGGTCTCCCTTTCTCGAGCGACGTCAGGCCGCGATGTCGGTGAGCCGAAGTTGCACTGTGCACTCTGCAGGCAGCGCACTTTCGCGCACGGAGTCGGCGGCCAGCGGGCCTCCTGCCTCGGTCAGCACTCCCTGCATGAGTCCAAGATGCACCCGGCACAGCACCGGGCGATCCTCTGGCCGTGCCGCGGCGTGCGGGCACGGTGTGAGGTCTACAGTGAGCTGGGCGTCGTCGATGACGGGCTCGAAGCCGCTCTCTTCAAGATGTTCGATCAGCGCGTCGAGCTGATACGTGGCCCGAGGGCCGAGGTCGGATGCCGTCGCGGGCATTGCCCGCCGCATCAGGTCGCCTCGGCGGGCAGCCGCGTTGACCTTGTCTCGGGCAACCGCGCTGGAGGCTTCGGGCGTTCCCGTGACAGCACTGTAGAGGGTGCGCGGGCGCCCGCGAGTGGCGCGGTGCTCGATCGACGGGATGATGTAGCCGCCCTCGATCAGACGCTGCAGGTGCTCGCGGATCGTGTTCTGGTGCAGCCCGGTCGCTTCGCACAGTTCGCTGATCGACCGGGGGGATCGCGACTGGACGAGATGCAGGATCTGCACTCGTGAGAACGTCGAGATGGGGCCGCATGCGGGGCGAGCTGAAGCCATATCTCAAGTATGGCGAGTTCCTGATCAGACCAGGATTGTTCGGCCGTGAATAATCAGCTTTCGCGATAGAGATGTCGGATGCCGACGATAGCCTGGTCACATGTCCCCCGTCGTGCGTCTGGCCCGCATCTCCGAAAGCGCTCTCTCACTTGACGAGCACGTCGCCGCGGTCGACAGCACGAAGGCGGGTGCCGTCACGACGTTCGTGGGTCGCGTGCGCGACCACGATCCGGATGCCGCCGACGCCGTGGTCGCGCTCGAATACTCCTCCCATCCGGATGCCGAGTCCGCACTGCGCCGGATCGCCGAGGCCGCAGCCGAGGGAACCGAGGCCGTCGTCGCGGTCAGCCACCGCGTCGGCAGGCTCGAGGTGGGTGAGGCAGCCGTCGTCATCGCCGTGGCGTCTCCGCACCGGGATCAGGCGTTCACGGTCTGCCGTGAGGTGATCGAAGCGATCAAGCGCGAGCTGCCGGTCTGGAAGCGTCAGGTCGAGGCCGACGGCACCACCGAGTGGAAGGGCCTCGGCGGTTAGTCCTGCCGCCGCTCGCTCCAGGCGAGGGCCATCTCGACGACCTCTCCGACTGCCGCGCGGACCTGATCCGGTGAGCCACCGGCCCGCCCGGCGACGAGTCCGGCAGCGAATGCGCTGAAGGGAGCTGCCGGTCTTGCCACTCCGTTCGCGACGTCGCGCGCGAGGTCGAGGATCAGTGCGATCGGCAGGTCTTCCTCGCCGAGGCCGAAGCGCTCACGCAGCGCCTGCGCCCACTCGTCGAGAGCTTCGGGTGGCAGGGTGCGAGATGAATCGCTCACGGTTTCTCCTCCAGTTCGGCGCGGATGCGCGCGAGGTCTGCCGGCGTATCGATGTCGGCGGTGATTCCATCTTCGTCGCCGAGCCACGAGATCGCCAGGTCGCCGAGCAGTGCACGGCATGAGGCTCCGGCATATTCCGCCGTGAAGGCGGCGAGCGCGGCGCGCAAGGCGGCAGTGCGGTAGATGCCGGCCAGCCACTGCGGATGCCCGTCGGCGGTGAACACATGCGCATCGGCCCCGGATGCTGACGCGGCTGCCGCAACCAGCCGCGAGACGAGCAGCCCCACCCGGGGCAGATCGCCGGCGAGCAGCAGCATCCATTCCGGTTCGGGAGAGGCGTCATCTGGGAGAGCACCGTCCCCGGCGAGCGCTGCGGCGATGCCCGCGACCGGGCCTGCGAACGGCGGATCCTCGCGCACCCATCGCACCGGCATCGCGGCATCCAGCACAGGTCCCACAACCGTGATGGGCGCGCACCCCGCATCGGTCAGCGCGTCCATCGATCGTGCGAACAGCGTGCTCCCGCCAACCTCGAGAAGTGGTTTGATGCCGCCGCCTAAGCGGTGCGACCTACCGCCGACGAGCAGGATCGCCCCGATTCCCGAGACGCGTGAGGCGGTCACCGCAGCATGACCTCGATGAGGTCTCCGCGAACGACCTGCGTGACGTCGGCTGGCACGACCGCGTAGGCCTCAGCGACCCCGAGTCCTGCGCTGAGATGCGAGCCGGATCCGCCGCTGGTCGCCGGGCGCACGCCCGGGTGCATCGGGTCACTCCGATCGATCACGACCGGCAGGTACTGACGTCGATCTGGCGGTGTGCGCCAATCTGCTGCAGCGGGAAGGTGCAGCACCTGCCGATGGATGCTCCCTCGCCCCTGCATCTTCAGCAGCGCGGGCCGTACGAACACCTCGAACGAGACCGCGGCACTCACCGGGTTACCGGGGAGCCCGAACAGCAGCATCCCGTCGGTTGTCACCCCGAACCCCTGCGGCTTGCCGGGCTGCATCGCCACCTTGCTGAACTCCATCGCGCCGGCGAGGCTCTGCCGCACGACCTCATAAGCACCGGCGCTGACGCCACCGGTGAAGATGACGGCATCCGCCTCCCAGCGCGCGGCCTCGGCGACGACCTGCGCCGGGCCATCACCCGAGTCGTCGACCACCCGTCGCAGCACGACCTCGGCGCCCGCCTCTTCGACCAGGCCCGCGAGGAGGATGCCGTTCGACTCGGGGATCTGCCCGCGCGAGAGCGCACCAGAACCCACGACGAGCTCCGAGCCCGTCGAGACGATCACGACCCGGGGGCGAGGTGCGACCGCCACCTCTGAGATCCCGGTGGAGGCCAGCGCCGCCAGCTGCCATGCCTCCAGAAGTGTGCCGGCAGGCAGGACGACGTCGCCCTCGGCAACGTCTTCGGCCGCTCTGCGGATGTGCGCACCGAGCGCCTTCGGTGCGCGTGTGACGACTGTCTCGGAAAGAGAATCGGCGAGCCCGCCCACCGTGTCCTCGAAGGGCACGATCGCGTCGGCCGTGCTCGGCACCGGCGACCCGGTCATGATGCGCGCGGCCTCTCCCGGCGACAGCTGCGGATCGATTCCGCTGCCTGCGGGAATGTCAGCGACCACGCGCAACGAGACCGGGGTCGTCTCGCTCGCCTTGGCGACATCGGCGTACCGCACGGCGAACCCGTCCATCGCCGAGTTGTCGAACACCGGCACGGCACTGCGCGCCCGAGCATCCGCCCCGAGCGTGAGTCCGCGCGCGTCGCCGATCGGCACCGTGACCGGCGACAGCCGCCGGGTCACCGCCAGGATCTTCGCCAGGTGCTCCTCGACCGTTCGGAGAGTCACGGTCGCCGCAGGCGCGCGGGGTCCGGCGCCTCCACGGGGTCCCACCCGCGCTTCGGCTCGCGCGAACCGCGGTGATCGTCGCGCGAGCGGTAGACGATGTAGGGCCGGAAGAGATACCCGACCGGCGCCGAGAACACGTGCACGAGACGAGTGAACGGCCACAGCGCAAACAGCACGCATGCGGTGATGATGTGCAGCTGGAACAGCAGCGGCACCTCGAGCATGAGTTCAGGACGCGGGCGGAAGATCATCATCTCCCGGATCCACGGTGAGATCGTCTCGCGGTAGTGGAACCCGGGCCCGAACACCTGGTAGACCACGGTGGCCGCGGTGCCGAAGAGCAGCGTGGCGCCGAGGAAGACGAACATGACCTTGTCCATCACCGTGGTCGCCAGGAACACCGCGGGCACGGTACGACGACGGAAGATGAGGATCGCAAGCCCGGCGAGCGTCAGCACTGCGGCGAAGGTGCCGAGCACCGTCGCGCCGATGTGGTAGATCTCCTCGTTGATACCGATGAAGTACAGCCACTCCCGCGGAATCAGCAGCCCCACGACGTGGCCGGCGATGACCATGAGGATGCCGAGGTGGAACATCGGTGAGCCCCAGCGCAGCAGGCGGTTCTCATACGTCTGCGACGACCTCGTCGTCCAGCCGAACTTGTCGTAGCGGTAGCGCCAGATGTGGCCCACGATGAACACGGCCGCACACAGGTACGGCAGCACCACCCAGAGCAGAATCTCCACGATGCTCATGACGGCTCCCCCGTTCGGAAGGTGGGCATGGGAAGGCTGAGCCCGACGGTCTCGGTCGGGGGCCCCTCATTGACGAGTGCGAGCACACGGTCGCGGGTAGCCTGGTCGACCTTCGGCAACGACAGCGTGATCGCTCGCACGATGTCCGACCACGGGCTGTCCATGTCTTCCAGCGCCGCGCGCAGCACTTCGATGCCCTCGCGGTGTGCGGACAGCAGTGCGTCGGCGACGTCGGACTGCGAGCGGGCCGAGAATTCCAGAACGGCCGGCAGGTAGTCCGGCAGTTCTGCCGCATCAAACTCCCACCCCGCCGCCCGGTACGCGTCGAGGAAAGTCACCAGGGCCGTGCCGCGGCGACGGGTGTCACCGGTCGCGTAATAGCTGAGGTACAGCGAGCATTTGCGCTTGAGATCGAAGGTCGTGACATAGGTCTTCTGCCACTGGGATGCTCCGGCCTCGCGCGCCCGGTGGATGAAGCGCTCCAGCGGCTGTGCGATGGGGCGAGGCAGAGATACCGCGTTCGCCTCGAACACATCCAGGCGGTCGTACCACGCAGCATCCGGGTAGTCGATCAGGAGTGATGCCAGCATGTGCACTGTGCTGCGCTGCGCAGAATCCAGAGCGACCGGCGCCAGCGCATCCGGCAGCTTTCTGCGCGGCGTGACGCGCGGAGGCAGGACCGTGCTCATGAACTCTCCTCGTCGTACGAGCGCTGCTCAGAGACATCCGACGGCGGGAAGAGCCCGGTCGGGCGTCCGTTGCCATCCCAGTTCAGCAGGTTCACCCGCCCGGATGTCGAGGGCTGGTCAGCCGTCTGGCGATCCGCGAGCATGGTGAAGTTCTCCACGGCGACCGGCACCGACTGACCGCTGGCTGCGCCGAAGGGCCCCCCTGCGCCGCCCATGCCAGGGCCTCCCTCGAAGTCCAGCGAGCACGCCATCTCTTCGAGATCATGCGCCTGCTCGTAGTGCGCCGGGGGGATCACATAGCGCTCCTCGTACTTCGCGATCGCGAGCAGCCGGTACATCTCTTCGATCTCGCGGCCGGTCATCCCGACCGCCTCGGCGATGCTCTCGTCGCGGTGATCGTCGATGCTCACCCCGCGCATGTACGAGCGCATCGCGGCGAGCTTGCGCAGCGAGGAATCCACCGGAGCGATGTCGCCGGCAGTGAACAGCTCAGCGAGGTAGCTGATCGGAATGCGCAGCTTGTCGATCGCCGCGAACAGCGTCCGGGCGTCCTCACCGTCGGCGCCGGAATTGCTGACGACGTCGACGACGGGCGAGAGCGGCGGGATGTACCAGACCATCGGCATGGTGCGGTATTCCGGGTGCAGGGGCAGCGCGACCTTGTAGTCGTGGATCAGGCGCCAGACCGGGCTGCGCTGAGCTGCTTCGATCCAGTCCTCGGGGATGCCGCCCTCCCTGGCCGCTTCGATGACGGCGGGGTCGTGCGGGTCGAGCAGAACCGAGCGCTGCGCGTCGAGCAGCTCGTGCTCGTCCTCGACGGCGGCGGCCTCAGCGACGCGGTCCGCGTCGTAGAGCACGAGTCCGAGGTAGCGCAGGCGTCCGACGCATGTCTCGGAGCACACGGTGGGAAGTCCCACCTCGATGCGCGGATAGCACATCGTGCACTTCTCGGCCTTGCCGGTCTTGTGGTTGAAGTACACCTTCTTGTAGGGGCATCCCGATACGCACATGCGCCATCCGCGGCAGGCATCCTGATCGACGAGAACGATGCCGTCCTCCGCGCGCTTGTACATCGCCCCGGACGGGCAGGATGCCACGCACGAGGGGTTCAGGCAGTGCTCGCAGATGCGCGGCAGGTAGAACATGAAGGCCTGCTCGAACTCGGCCTTGACCTCTTCACTCATCTTCTGCAGGATCGGGTCCTGCTGCATCGTCTCGATCGAGCCGCCAAGATCGTCATCCCAGTTCGCCGACCACGACACCTTCATGTCTTTGCCGGTGATGAGGCTCTTCGGGCGGGCCACCGGGGTGTGGTCGCCGCTCGGAGCATTCACGAGCATGTCGTAGTCGTAGGTCCACGGCTCGTAGTAGTCGTCGATCTCGGGCAGCTTCGGGTTCGAGAAGATGCGTGCGAGCTTCGCGAGGCGCCCGCCGCTGCGAAGCTTCAGCCGTCCGCGCTTGTTGCGCACCCAGCCGCCGCCCCACTTCTCCTGGTCTTCGTACCCGCGCGGGTACCCGACTCCCGGTCGGGTCTCGACGTTGTTGAACCACACGTATTCGACACCGGTGCGGTTCGTCCAGGCCTGCTTGCACGTGACCGAACAGGTGTGGCATCCGATGCACTTGTCGAGGTTCATCACCATCGACATCTGAGCCATGACCTTCATCGGTACTGCACCTCCTGGTTGCGGCGACGAATCGTGGTGACCTCGTCGCGCTGGTTCCCGGTGGGCCCGAGATAGTTGAACGCCCACGCGAGCTGCGCATAGCCGCCGATGAGGTGGCTGGGCTTGAGCAGAATGCGGGTGAGCGAGTTGTGGATGCCGCCGCGCAGACCGCTGGTCTCCGAGATGGGCACATCCACGGTGCGGTCCTTCGCGTGGTACATGTACACCGTGCCCGCAGGCATCCGGTGCGACACGTTCGCGCGAGCGACGACGACGCCGTTGCGGTTGTACGACTCGATCCAGTCGTTGTCGCGCACGCCGATCTTCTCGGCATCCAGCGGACTCATCCAGATCGTGGGGCCGCCGCGCGAGAGCGAGAGCATGAACAGGTTGTCCTGGTACTCGGAGTGGATCGACCACTTCGAGTGCGGAGTCAGGTAGCGCACGTTGACCTCGGCGGCCGAGTTGGTGCCGGGCACCACGTCACCGAACAGCCGGTGCATGTCCAGCGGCGGCCGGTAGATCGGCAGCGTCTCGCCGAGCTCATCCATCCAGTCGTGGTCGAGATAGAAGTGCTGGCGGCCCGTGAGGGTATGCCAGGGTTTCAACTGCTCGACGTTGATCGCGAAGGCCGTGTATCGACGCCCGCCATGCTCGGAACCCGACCATTCCGGCGAGGTGATCACGCTGCGCGGCTGCACCGAGACGTCTTGGAACGACAGGTGCATACCCTCGTGCTCTTCGGCGAGGAACGCCATCTTCTGCCCGGTGTGCTTCTCGAGCGCCTTGAACCCCTGTACCGCGAGGCGGCCGTTGCTCGTGCCCGAGAACGCGAGGATCATCTCGCATGCGCGCTGATCGGTGTCCAGCCGCACCGAACCCGCATAGGGACCGGCGGCGACCGTGCCATTGAGTCGACTGAGCAGATCGATCTCGGGCTCGGGGTGGTAGGTGATGCCCTTAGTGGTCATCCCGAGCTTCGCAGTCAGCGGTCCGAGCGATTTCCACTTCTCGGCGAGATTCGGATAGTCGCGCTCGACGACGGCGAGCTTCGGCATCGTCACTCCTGGCACGCGCGGCAGATCCTGCACGCGCCCGTGCGGGGTCGCCATGACATCGGGGGTGTCGTGCTGGAGGGGGGTTGCGACCAGATCGCGACGGACGCCGAGGTGCGTGCGCGCCATCTCGCTGAACTTCTCCGCGAGAATACGGAATGTATCGAAGTCGGTCTTCGTCTGCCACGGCGGGGTGATCGCCGGGTTGAAGGCATGGATGAACGGATGCATATCCGTCGACGACAGGTCGTACTTCTCGTACCAGGTCGCCGCCGGCAGCACGATGTCGCTGAAGAGCGTCGTGCTCGTCATGCGGAAGTCCGCCGTCATCAGCAGATCGAGCTTGCCCTCTGGCGCCTTCTCGCGCCAGGTCATCGTCGACGGACGCGAGCCCTCCGGCGCCTCGGAGGCGCGCACCGCCGCATCCGTTCCGAGCAGGTGCTTGAGGAAGTACTCGTTGCCCTTGCCCGATGAGCCCAGCACGTTCGCACGCCAGATGTTCATGACGCGCGGGAAGTTCTCCGGAGCATCCGGATCCTCCACCGCGAAGCGCAGCGAGCCGTCATCGAGGCTGTCAACCACGTGCTGCGCCGGGTCCTTGCCGAGCGCATCGGCCTCGTCGACGAGAGTGAGCGGGTTACGGTCGAACGTCGGGTAGCTCGGCATCCAGCCGCGCTGCACGGATTCGACCAGACAGTCGGCGGTCGTGCGCCCCTCGAAGGTGCCCTTGCCCAGCGGCGATGCCAGCTGGTCAGCGGGCAGTCCGTCGTAGCGCCACTGGTCGGTGGCGAGGTAGAAGAACGCGGTGCCGATCGTATAGCGCGGCGGGCGCACCCAGTCGGATGCTCCGGCGTACTGCTGGTACCCGGTGATGGGGCGGACCTTCTCCTGGCCCACGTAGTGCGCCCATCCGCCGCCGTTCACGCCCTGGCATCCGGTCATGGTCGTCAGCGCCAGGAAGGTGCGGTAGATCGTGTCGGAGTGGAACCAGTGGTTGGTTCCCGCGCCCATCAGGATCATCGATCGTCCGCCCGACCGTTCGGCGTTGTCGGCGAACTCACGCGCGATGCGCTCGGCCTGCGGGGCAGGCACCGAGGTGTGCTCCTCCTGCCAGGCGGGTGTTCCGGGGCTCGACGCGTCGTCATAGCCGGTCGGCCACTGGCCGGGGAGCCCGTCACGGCCCACGCCGTACTGCGCGAGCATGAGGTCGAACACGGTGGTGACGGTCTTGCCGGCGATCGTGCGCACCGGCACGCCGCGGGTGATGCTGCCAGAGCCGCCGGCGTGCTCCTGGCCGGGCTCTGGGTCGAGGTCGAATCTCGGCAGGCGCACTTCGGCGGCTTCGCCGTTCCACGTGGGCAGGTCTGCGACCGACAGCGGAGGGACGACCCCGTGGAGGTCGAGGTTCCAGCGCCCCTCGTCCTCTGGCGAGAAGCGGTGGCCGAGCGAGCCGTTGGGAACGACCGGGTTGCCGTGCTCGTCCATGAGGACCGGCTTGAAATCGGCCCTGGACTGGCGGGCGTCTGCACCATCGAGGTCGGATGCGGTGACGAACTTACCGGGAACCAGGCCGTCGCCGCGCTGCTCGAGCTCGACGAGGAAGGGGCTGTCGGTGTACTGGCGCATGTACGACTCGAAGCGCTCCGTGCGCTTTTCGACGTAGTGCTCGCGCAGGATGACGTGACCCATCGCGAGCGCGAGTGCAGCATCGGTGCCGGGGTGCGGGGCGACCCACTCGTCGGCGAACTTCGTGTTGTCGGTGTAGTCGGGCGAGACGGTGATGACCTTCTGGCCGCGATAGCGCGCCTCGGTCATGAAGTGCGCGTCCGGCGTGCGCGTGACCGGCACGTTCGAACCCCACATGATCAGGTATCCGGCGTTCCACCAGTCCGCCGACTCGGGCACATCGGTCTGGTCGCCGAACACTTGGGGACTTGCGACGGGCAGGTCGGCGTACCAGTCGTAGAACGACAGCATCGTGCCGCCGATGAGGTTCATGAAACGCGAACCGGCACCGTGCGAGACCATCGACATCGCCGGGATCGGCGAGAAGCCCGCGATCCGGTCGGGGCCGTACTGCTTCACCGTGTAGACGTGGGCTGCCGCGGCGATCTCCATGACCTCGTCCCACGTCGTGCGGATGAGTCCGCCCTTGCCGCGGACGCGCTTGTACGACGTCGCCTTCTCGGGATCCTCGACGATCGAGGCCCAGGCATCGACGGGGTCAGGATGCTGCGCCTTCGCCGAGCGGTACAGCTGCGCGAGCGTGTCGCGGATGTACGGGTAGCGCACCCGAGTCGGCGAGTAGGTGTACCAGCTGAAGGCCGCGCCTCGGGGGCAGCCGCGCGGCTCGTACTCCGGGGAGTCAGGTCCCACCGAGGGGTAGTCGGTCTGCTGTGACTCCCACGTGATGATGCCGTCCTTGACGTACACCTTCCACGAGCACGAACCCGTGCAGTTCACACCGTGCGTGGAGCGCACGACCTTGTCGTGCGACCAGCGGTCACGGTAGAACGAATCACCCGCACGCCCGCCCTGCAGGAAGACCGCCCGCAGATCCTCGGACGTCTTACCTGGGCGAAGGAAGCGCCCCATGTTCACCAGTGCGTCTGCGAGCGGCCCATCTGTTGCGGGTGTGCTCTGTGAGCGGGTGCTGAGGCTCATTGTTGCTCCCTTCCGGAGATACATGCCTGTTACCTCAGCATCCTGCCGTGACGCCCGTCGCGGAACAAGGGGGAGCCGTTTTTATTCACGGCCGCGCATCTTTTTCCCGGCGCCGTCTCTGGTCACCCGCCGCGCGACAGGATACTGTCGCCGGTATCGACCAGTGTCACCGGTATCGAAGGGATGCCAGATGAGCGCTCAGACCACCGCCTCCGCCAGGCCGACCACAGAGCTCAGAGGTGGACTCGCCCAAGTGCTGCTGGCCACTCTCGCCTCGACCGCGGGTTTCTGGGCCTGGATGGCGATCGCGCCGCTGCAGAAGACCTACGCCACCCAGATGGGGCTCGATGAGGGCCAGATCTCGCTGATGCTCGCCACGCCAGTGCTCGTCGGGGCGCTCGGCCGCATCCTCGTGGGTGCGATGACGGATCGATTCGGCGGACGCAAGATGTTCACCGCCGTGCTGCTGATCTCGGTGCCGGCTGTGCTGCTGGTGGCGCTTTCGGGCATGATCAACAGCTTTCCGCTGCTGCTGATCTCCGGGTTCTATCTGGGGGTCGCCGGCACGATCTTCGCGGTCGGCGTTCCCTTCGCGAGCGCCTGGTATCCGCCGGCACATCGGGGTCTTGCTAACGGCATCTTCGGCATGGGCATGATCGGCACGGCCGTGTCGGCCTTTATGACGCCTCGACTGGCTGATGGCATCGGATACCTCCCCACGCATCTGCTGATCGCCGGACTTCTTGTGGTCATGGCGCTGGTGAGCTGGTTCTTCCTGCGCGACTCGCCGGTGTGGAAGCCGAACCGCGAGAAGCTGATCCCGAAAGTGCTCGACACGCTGAAGCTGCCGGTGACGTGGGAGATGGCGTTCCTGTACGGCATCGTGTTCGGCGGTTTCGTGGCGTTCTCCACGTTCCTGCCGAAGTACCTCACCACGATCTACCCTGGCGACGTTGACGCGGTCGGGGCCGGCACGCGCACCGCACTGTTCGCGATCGCCGCGGTCGTCGCGCGGCCGATCGGTGGTGTGCTCGCCGACCGGTTCGGGCCGAAGATCATCGCCCTGATCTCGCTGGGCGGCATCGTCTCGCTCGCGTATGTGGTCGGGCAGCAGCCGCCGGAGGGCATCGTCACCGGGGTGACCTTCATCCTGATGGCCGCAGCGATGGGTCTCGGCATGGGTGCGGTCTTCGCCTGGATCGGCCCGTCGACACCGCCGGAGAAGGTGGGCGCCGTCAGCGGTGTGGTCGCCGCGGCTGGCGGCCTCGGCGGCTTCTTCCCGCCGCTGGTGATGGGTGCGACCTATCACGCCGACACCAACTCGTACCAGCTGGGCCTGTGGCTGCTGGTGCTCGTCGGAGCCTTCGCGCTGGTCGTCGCGGGGATGCTCCGCGACGTCGGCAGGAAGAAGTGATCAGCTGAGCACGATCGGCACGCGCGCCCATCCGCCGATGGGCGGTTCGTGACGGGTCGCCGGATCGGACGCCAGAGCGATCTTCGAGGTGCCCCGCAGCAGCGCACCGATGACGGCGCGCAGCTCGGCGTACGACAGGTCTCGCCCCGGACACACGTGCGGGCCGATGCCGAAGACGATGTTGTGCGGACCGTTCTCGTGCGGGTCGAAGCGATCGGTGAAGACTCCTGGGTCTCTGTTGGCCGCCACCCAGTCCAGCAGCACCGGCTCCCCCTCGTCGATGGCCATGCCGGAGGGCATGGTCACCGGGCAGGTCGTGACGCGCTTGTTCGCGACGAAGGGGTCATCGAGGCGCAGACATTCGCCGAGGATCGCGTCGAACTCGGCGCGCTGCGGAGCCGCGGCGTCTGAGATCTCGGCGGCGAGCGTGCGCATGCGATGCTGCCATCTGGGCCGCTGGGCGAGGCGATGCACGACGACGCCGATACAGCGCGCGAGGGATCCCAGGTCTCCCGCGGTCCAGTTGCGCAGGATGGATACGAGCTCGTCCTGGGTGAGCGCACGGCCATCGACCTGCTCCTCGAGGAGTCGGTCTGTGGCATCGTCCGATGTCTCACCGGCATCGCGTGCCGCGCGGTGCGCGTCGATCTGCCGGGTGACGATCTCATCGAATTCCGCGGCTACGGCGGCATTGCGCTCTGGGTCACGCTCACGCGCGGCGGCGTAGTTCTCTGCCATCCACTCGCGCAGCTGTGTCTCGAGCTCTTCCGGCCAGCCCAGCCAGCGGCACTGCGCGCGCACCGCGAACACCTCGCCGAGTTCGATCACCGCGTCGCAGGCTGCGCCGCGGTGCATCGCGTCGACGACCTCCGTAGCGGTGGCGTCGAGCATCGGCTGCATCGCGTCGACGATCGCGCGGGTCATCTGCCGATCGACGATGGCGCGGAACGCGCGGTGCTCTTCGCCGTCCATGCCGTTGGGCACGTGCAGGTGGCGGGATGTGCGGCTGGAGAAAGTCCCAGCATCCTGCGCTGCCGAGATCACGTCAGCGTGCGTGACGAGTCGTACCGGATCTGTCATGGGTCGCCCTTCGGAATGCGTGGTCCCAGGGTATCCGGGTGGATCTCGATGTCGGATGCCACAGTTAGCCTTGCAGCATGGCAACACGTCGTCCCGCTCCCCCCGCTTTCGTCTGCACCGAGTGCGGGTGGACGACCTCGAAGTGGGTCGGCCGCTGCGGTGAGTGCCAGCAGTGGGGCACGGTGCAGGAGCAAGCCGCGAAGACCGGCATCATCCGGCAGGTGAGCCCGCTCGCGCCGGGTGCCGATCGTGCGGCGCGACCGATCACGCAGATCTCCACCGCCGAGACGCCCCGGCGCTCGAGCGGCGTTGCCGAGTTCGATCGCGTTCTCGGCGGCGGCATCGTGCCGGGGGCTGCGATTCTGCTCAGCGGCGAGCCTGGTGTCGGTAAGTCGACCCTGCTGCTCGAGGTGGCCGCCCAAGCCGCGCGCGGTGGTCGGCGCGTGCTGTACGCGAGCGCCGAAGAGTCGCAGGCGCAGGTGCGGCTTCGGGCCGAGCGCACCGGGGCGCTGCACGACGAGCTGTATCTGGCGAGCGAGACTGATCTCGCCACGATCCTCGGGCACATCGATGAGGTAGGGCCCCAGCTCGTGATCGTCGACTCCGTGCAGACCGTGGCATCCTCGCTCTCCGACGGCGCGGCCGGCCAGCCGAGCCAGGTGCGCGAAGTGGCCGCCACCCTCATCCGGGTGGCGAAAGAGCGCAGCCTGCCGATCATCATCGTCGGGCACGTCACCAAAGACGGTCAGGTCGCCGGCCCCCGCATCCTCGAACATCTCGTCGATGTCGTCTGCCATTTCGAGGGCGACCGCCAGACCGCGCTGCGGTTCATCCGCGCGCTGAAGAACCGCTTCGGACCCACTGACGAGGTCGGATGCTTCGAGATGACCGGCGACGGAATCGCCGAAGTCCCCGACCCTTCAGGACTGTTCCTCGGGCACGGCTCGACCGAGCCGGGAACCTGCGTCGCGATCGCGATGGAGGGCCGACGCGCCATGCCTGTCGAGGTGCAGGCGCTCACGGTCGCCACGACCGCGCCGAATCCGCGGCGGGTGGTGTCTGGTCTTGATTCCGCGCGGGTGGCGATGGTGCTCGCTGTGCTCGAGCGACGCGCGGGCTACGAAACGGGAAAGCTCGATATCTACGTCTCTACGGTCGGCGGAGTGCGGTTCACCGAGCCTGCGGCAGATCTCGCCATCGCGATCGCTGTGGCGGCATCGATTCGTAACTTCTCGGTGCCGCGCACGATCGCTGCGGTCGGCGAACTGAGTCTGGCCGGCGAGGTGCGTGCAGTGACTCAGGCCGCGCAGCGTCGTTCAGAGGCTGCGCGTCTGGGCTATCAGCAGGTGATCGATGACCGCTCGGAACGGCTCAGCGCCGCGCTCGACGATGTGCGCTCCCGCAGCAGGTCGGTGCATCCTGCGAAGAAGCCTCAGCCGAAGATCGACGACGTTCCGCCGTTCTGATCGGTGACGTCCGGTGCGTGTGCTCAGGTCTGGCGCGCGCAGGCGCGTGCGTGCTCAGGTCTGGCGCGTGCTCAGGCGAGCGCCTTGAGCAGTTCATCGGGCGTTGCCTGCATCGGGTGTGGGCCCGCGATATCGAGGAACACCGTCGTGATGGTCTGCTGGTGCGTGGTGAGGAACTGCTTCAGCCAGTCCGGTGAGTAGATCCCCACGCCGGGAGGCAGATTCTCGGGCTTGTTCTTCGCGTCGCTGAACAGCAGCAGTGCGACATCGCCCGTGTTCGGGTCGCGGTAGGTCCAGACCTCGCCGCCGTCGAGCGGATTGTCACGGGCACCAGCGCGCAGGAGCGGCACAACGGTGTTCCCGTGGCGGAGTGCGAGCGCGACAGCCGCGACATCCTGCTTCTCCAGCGCGTGGGCGAGGGCCTCAGCACGGAACTCCTCGGGTGCCGGTTTGCTTCTGCCTGCGGACTTCGACTTCTTTCCTGCCATGGCTTCAAGCATAAGTGGGCGCTCACGGGCCAGGTCAGTACGCCGGCCAGGTCAGCCCGCGGGCGAGGTCAGTACAGAAGTATCTGTTTCGTGTCCAAGGAGTCGAACCCGCCGATCGAAACTCCCACGTGGTACGACGCGCCGCCCGACGGAGCATGGGCTCGGTTCTCGTCCGCACAGGTAGAGACGTCAGAACGCGTGCGGTCCCAGGTCACGGGTTCCGCGCTGGTCACGTTCTGTCCGGCTTCCAGGGTCACCACCATGCCGCTCGGGTTCTCCTGGCAGTCGGTGGAGCGCCACCACACGTCTTCGCCGCTGGTGACGGTGAACGCCTGGGTCGCCGAACCGACGTCGAGGGTGCAGGCGGATGCGCCCTCGTTCGTGAGCGAGATCGACAGTGCAGGAAGCGCGCCCGCCGGGTACGAGTCCGCGTCGGTGACAGCCTCGATTGTGAGGTCTGTTCCGCGGCACGGCGCCGCAACCGGATTCTCGCTCTGATCGGGAGCGGGGCTGCTGTCGGGCGCGGGGCTCTCCGGCGGCGCGGTCGTAGCGGAAGCGGTGGGCGTGGTGGAAGCCGTGCTCGTAGGAGCAGGTGTCGGCTGAGCTGCCCACGGCTGCGCGATGGCGAGCCAGATGCCCACGCCGATCGCCGCGATCACGAGGATCAGCGCCGTGAAGAACACCAGTCGTCGGCGTCGGTAGACCGCGGGGCTGACTGCATGCATCACAGGCTCTTCAGCATCCGGGTGTTGCCGAGCGTATTGGGTTTGACGTGTGCGAGATCAAGGAACTCCGCGACGCCCTCATCCGGGCTGCGCAGCAGCTGCGAGTACACGTCGGGGTCAACGACCTGCTCGCCGATCGGGGCGAAGCCGCGGCGAGTGAAGAACTCGGTCTCGAACGTGAGGCAGAACAGTCGCGAGAGCCCGAGCTCGAGTGCCCGCTGTTCGAGCATGGCGACGATCTCTTGCCCCACGCCGTGGCGCAGCCAGTCGTCGCGCACGATGAGCGTGCGGATCTCGCCGAGGTCCTCCCACATCACGTGCAGTGCACCGCATCCGATGAGTTGCCCGTCGCGCTCGGCGACCACGAACTCCTGCACGGCGCCGTAGAGGACGGCGAGGTCCTTGCCGAGCAGAATGCGTCGCTCCACCAGCGGCTCCAACAGATGGTGGATGCCGAGGATGTCGGCGCTGCGTGCCGGGCGGACGGTATAGCTCACCTCTCCACCCTAGAACCGGTCGTCGTGCTTTCCCTGGCACGCGCCCGAAAACGACGAAAGGCGGATGCCGAAGCATCCGCCTTTCGTTCGTGGGGACTACTCGCCCGAGGCCGCAGCGAGGTCGGGAGTCGCAGAGATCGCGCCGCCGGTGGTGTTGATTCCGACGGAGACCTTCTCGCCGCGCGGAGCGGTCTCGAAGAGGAACTTGCAGTCCTCGGCATCGACCTTCACGTGGTCGCCGGGGTTCAGCTCTCCGTGCAGGATCTTCTCGGACAGGTGATCTTCGATCTCACGCTGCATCGCACGACGCAGCGGGCGGGCGCCGAGCGCCGGGTCGAAGCCGATCTCGATGAGACGCTCCTTGGCCGCCTGCGACAGTTCGACGGTCATGTCGCGGTCGAGCAGACGCTCGGCGAGACGCTTCACGAACAGATCCACGATCTGCACGAGCTCGGTCTTCGACAGCTGCGGGAAGACGATGACGTCGTCGACGCGGTTGAGGAACTCGGGCTTGAAGTGGCGCTTGAGCTCTTCGTCGACCTTGCCCTTCATCCGCTCGTAGCTGGTCTGCGCGTTGCCCTCGATCTGGAAGCCGACCGGGCCACCAGCGATCGCGGACGAGCCGAGGTTGGTCGTCATGATGATGACCGTGTTCTTGAAGTCGACGACTCGACCCTGACCGTCGGTGAGGCGACCCTCTTCGAGGATCTGCAGCAGCGAGTTGAAGATGTCGGGGTGCGCCTTCTCGATCTCGTCGAAGAGCACAACGCTGAACGGCTTGCGGCGCACCTTCTCGGTGAGCTGGCCGCCCTCTTCGAATCCGACGAATCCGGGAGGGGCACCGAACAGACGTGAGACGGTGTGCTTCTCGCCGAACTCGCTCATGTCGAGCGAGATCAGTGCGTTCTCGTCGTCGAAGAGGAACTCGGCGAGAGCCTTGGCGAGTTCGGTCTTTCCGACACCGGTGGGGCCGGCGAAGATGAACGAGCCCGAGGGGCGCTTCGGGTCCTTGAGGCCTGCGCGCTGGCGACGGATCGTGCGGGAAAGGGCAGCGATCGCCTCTTCCTGGCCGACGACGCGCTGGTGCAGTGCCTTCTCCATGAAGACGAGTCGGCTGGACTCCTCTTCGGTGAGCTTGAACACCGGGATGCCGGTGGCCTGCGCGAGAACCTCGGCGATCAGACCCTCGTCGACCACTGCGGCGGTCGCGACGTCACCCGAGCGCCACTGCTTCTCGAGGCGCAGACGCTCAGCGAGGAGGCTCTTCTCCTCATCGCGGAGGGATGCGGCCTTCTCGAAGTCCTGCTCCTCGGAGGCTGCTTCCTTCTGCTCGCGAACGGCGGCGATCTTGTCGTCGAACTCGCGCAGCTCGGGAGGGCTGGAGAGGATGCTGAGACGCAGACGGGCCCCGGCCTCATCGATCAGGTCGATGGCCTTGTCCGGCAGGAAGCGGTCGGAGACGTAGCGGTCGGCGAGGTTCGCCGCCGCGACGATGGCGCCGTCCGTGATCTGCACCTTGTGGTGCGCTTCGTAGCGGTCGCGCAGTCCCTTGAGGATGTTGATCGCGTGCGGAAGGCTCGGCTCGTTGACCTGCACCGGCTGGAAGCGGCGCTCGAGAGCGGCATCCTTCTCGAAGTGCTTGCGGTACTCGTCGAGCGTGGTCGCACCGATCGTCTGCAGCTCACCTCGCGCGAGAAGGGGCTTGAGGATGCTGGCCGCGTCGATCGCGCCCTCGGCAGCGCCCGCACCGACGAGAGTGTGGATCTCGTCGATGAAGACGATGATGTCGCCGCGCGTGCGGATCTCCTTCGTGACCTTCTTCAGGCGCTCTTCGAAGTCACCGCGGTAGCGGGATCCGGCGATGAGCGAGCCGAGGTCGAGCGAGTAGAGCTGCTTGTCCTTGAGCGTCTCGGGCACTTCACCCTTGACGATCGCCTGGGCGAGGCCCTCGACGACGGCGGTCTTGCCGACGCCGGGCTCACCGATCAGAACGGGGTTGTTCTTGGAGCGGCGCGAGAGGATCTGCATGACCCGCTCGGCTTCCTTCTCGCGTCCGATGACCGGGTCGAGCTTGTTGTCGCGCGCGGCCTGGGTGAGGTTGCGGCCGAACTGGTCGAGGACCGCGGATCCGCCCTGGGCGGCCTGGGGTCCGTCGTTGGTCTGTGCGCCGACGGCGGCGGGCTCGCGGCCCGGTGCGCCCGAGAGCAACTGGATGACCTGCTGGCGGACCTTGTTGAGGTCGGCGCCGAGCTTGACGAGCACCTGGGCTGCAACACCCTCGCCCTCACGAATGAGGCCGAGCAGGATGTGCTCGGTGCCGATGTAGTTGTGGCCGAGCTGGAGCGCTTCGCGCAGGCTCAGCTCGAGAACCTTCTTGGCGCGCGGAGTGAAGGGGATGTGACCGGTGGGCTGCTGCTGGCCCTGGCCGATGATGTCCTGCACCTGCTCGCGCACGGCGTCGAGGGAGATGCCGAGACTCTCGAGGGCCTTGGCTGCGACGCCTTCGCCCTCGTGAATGAGGCCGAGCAGGATGTGCTCTGTGCCGATGTAGTTGTGGTTGAGCATCTTCGCCTCTTCTTGGGCGAGGACGACCACACGACGGGCTCGGTCGGTGAATCTCTCGAACATGCTGTGACTCCTTATCGCACGGGGCGAAGCGCTGACGCCGAATACGGTTCTCTGCGCCTGTACATCGAGAGTAACGACCTGTCGCGCCGGGCAAGGCCGTGTTCGCCGTCGGCATATAGCCTCCGTCGGTTTCGATCCCTGGGCCCGCACCCGCCCGGTCCCTGAGCCCGCACCCACCCGATCCCTGAGCCCGCACCCACCCGATCCCTGGGCCCGCACCCACCCGATCCCTGAGCCTGTCGAAGGGACGTTGACACGTCTTATCGAGAGTCGTTATGTTAACGAACATCGATAACAACGATATTCGATACGGAGGGCATGATGGCTTTACGAATGGGCCGACCGTCTATGGCTGAGGCGGTGGCGTTAGGACTGGTGGCGACCAGTGCGGTGAGCATCGGGATCGCGGCGATCGTGGGGGCGATCGGCGCTGGGGTCGAGATCTTCGGGTCGCCGGTCGCGGTCGATCTGCCGGTGCATGATGCGCCGATAGGCGGGCTGTCGGATGCCGCGGGCATCACCGCCGCCGAATACACGCAGTCCGTGGTTTCTGTTGAGGCGCTGTCTGGCGGCGCTCGCTGGCTCTTGTTCGGGGAGGCCGCGCTTCCTGCGCTGGCGACGGTGATCGTGTGCGCGTCGCTGTGGTGGCTCGGGTTCTCGCTGATCCGGCAGCGGGCGTTTCGGCGCTCTATGGTTCCGACTTTGGCGACGGCCGCGGTCGCGCTGATTGTGGCGGGGATGATCGGTCCGTTTCTCGGCGGGCTCGGTCGCGCTGAGGTGGTGGAGCAGTTGCCCACGAGCGTTGACACGTCGCAGTTCTGGACGTTCCTGGTCTCGGCGGACCTTGCGCCGGTCGGGTGGGGCATTGCTCTCGCCCTCGTGGCGACGGCTTTCGAGGTCGGTCAGCGTCTGCAACGCGAGACGGAAGGATTGGTCTGATGAACACGAAGCAGGTGAAATCGGATCGGAACGATCTGAACACGGCGATCATCGTGGGCGGTCTGGTCATCGGTTGGCTGCTGTATGACGGCATCCGCACTCTCGTGCAGTTGTTTGCGACGGCCGGTTCGGTGACGGTGACCACACGGGTGCCTGCCCAGGAATTCGTCGTGGGGATCGGAGCGGGTGCGTCGGCGACCGTCGACACCGCAACGCTGACCGTGGAGGATGTGAACGTCGTGAGCGTGGTGTGCCTGGTTCTCGCGATTGTGTTGCGAACCGCGTGTCTGGTCGGTGTCACTGCGCTCGGTGTCCTGCTGTGCCGTCGGCTGATGCGAGGTGCGGTGTTCGACAGAGTGAACTCCCGGCTGACGTTCGCGATGTCTATGGGGCTGCTGGCCGCGGGGCTGGCGTGGGCGTGGTTCGAGAACATGGGACTGAATGGCGTGTTCGCGGCCCTGGGCGGCGAGTTCGATGGGCAGTGGATGCTGCTCATGGATGGCATGCCGCTCTTCGTCGCCGCGATTGCGTTGGGCGTGCTGGTGATCGTGTTCCGTCGCGGGACTTCGCTGCAGAGGGATGCGGAGGGGTTGGTGTGACTCCCCCGCCGCCGGAAGATGAAGAGACCGGCATCCACTGTCGACTCGATGAGCTGTTGGCTGCGCGCGGGATGACGCTCACGGAGTTGAGCGCGCGGGTCGGGGTGTCGATCGTGAACCTTTCGGTGCTGAAGAACGATCGGGCGCGGGCTATTCGCTATTCGACGCTGCGGGCGATCTGCGATGTGCTCGAGTGCGAGGTGGGTGAGCTGTTGGTGCTGGCTCCGCCTGCTGGACGGTCGCGCTAATGGGTGCGGCTGAATCACCCCGTGGGGCGGAATCGCTTGGGTGGCGGGTCAATGTCGGCGAAGGCGTAGCTGAGCACCGTGCGTGTTCGCATCGCCCACTTCTCCCCTGATGCGGCATGCAGGATGAAGTCGTCTTTCGCTCGCCGAGTGATCTTCCACTCGCGATTATGCAAATTCATGTGGTGAAACCGGCAGAGCAGGATGCCGCGATCGATGTCGGTGTGACCTTGATCTTTTTTCCATTCATCGATGTGATGGGCTTCACAATAGGAGGCTGGCCGATCGCAACCCTGCCATCGGCATCCGCCGTCGCGGATCGCGAGCCCGATGCGCTGTCTTGGAGTGAAAAGCCGTTGCTCTCGGCCCACATCGAGCGGATTTCCGCACTCATCGATCGTCACGGGTACGACGCCTGTGTCGCAGATGTGCTACTCGGCAACTGCCGCCGGCATCGACATCACGTGATCTTCGCTGTGCGCGACTGGAGCCGCAGTTCCGTCAGCATCCACAACCTGCACGAGTCGCACGCCGGCCTGCCGGGTTCCGAACACGCTCTTCGCGTCGGCGAGTGTGCCGGCGCGCATCACATCGAGGATCAGGTCATAGGCGAGCTGGTCATTGGTTCGTGGGTCGTCGATGAGGGACTTCGCCCGCTCCTGCTCGTCGGAGTCGACGAACCTCGGACCTCCGCGCCGCGGACGCATCGCCGCGGCCAGAATCGTCTCGATGAACAGGTCGCCTTCGTCGTCGAGCACCATGTTCGCGCGCTTTTGGCCGTCTTGATCGCGGTAGGTGCGGAAGGATCGCTTCTCGAATCTCGCTGCGAACCGCGCCTCTGCTCCCTCTGGGTCAAGCAGATCCCGGATGCTCCGCGCCTGATGCCAGAGCTCCTCAGCCGTGCACTCGCGCGACGCGTCGACCAGCTGCTCGGCGGCCTGCGCCCACGCCGCGCGCGCGTTTTCGCGTGCCGCCGCAATCGCCTCAGCATCCATCAGCTCGGCGCCATTCTCGAGCGCGGAGTCATTCTCGAACTTGGTGTCGATCTCGGGCGGCTCTCCGAGTCCGCGTTGGATCGCGTCGAACTGGGCCGATGTCACCCGCGCATCGCGCAGTGCGTTCCGAAGAGGCTGAAACCACGGCTCGGGCGGCGAAGGAGTATCGGCCTCGCCACTCTCGGTGAGCAGCTGCCCATCACCCGAGGATGATCCGGCGCCGTCGTCAACCAGCGCCTCACCCACGCGAGCCACGCGGTTCGCTTCTGCCTTGGTCGATCCGGTGAGGTCTTGGATCAGTGCCGCCGCCGATCGGTGCCCCCGCGATGCCGAGAGCCCGGAGTGCCCGTGCTCTCGCTTCGAGCGCAGGGCGATCACTCCCGCCGCCGCAACCTGAATCTGCTCAACTTGGCGGGCCAGTGCGGCCGTCTCGGCCATCACTCTGACGACCTCAGCATCGGGCATCTGCATCATCGACGCTTGGGCGCCCGCGACGCTTTCACCCGCGGCGAGCTGCCCACACAGGGTGGGGATCAGCGCCGCGACGTCGGTGAAAGTTGCCATACTTCATACTCTCAGAGTCCACCGACATTGCGACAAAGATTCTAGGATCTGTGGATAACTACGCGGCCGTCATTCCACCGCAACCACGGTGTCGTACAGACCGTAGCGTCGCAGCCCCTCGTGTGATTCGATTCCGGTGTACGAGAGCGAAGCATCCGCGCGATGCTCAGCGTCCAGACGCTCGTGCGCATCGCCGAGGCGCTGAAGACCGAGCCCGGCGACTTCCTCGATGGGCTCACGTCAGAGATGTTCGGCGGCACCGCGCCGCGGCGGCGCGCCTCGTAAAAAGCTCCGCGTCACGCAACGTCACAACATGCGTGGGAATGAATCTTCGCGTCTAACGTTTAAATCCGTGGCGCGCGTCCGGAGTGCGCCTGATCTGGAGAACCATGAGCACGACTGCACGCGCCCAAAAGGCACCCGATACCCGCGGCCCCGTCCGCAAACTGCTGACATCATTCGGCTTCCAGATCCTCGCGGCCCTGGTGCTCGGCATCGCCGCCGGCCTCATCGGACGCCAGCTCGGTGCGACAGCCGACACCCCCAACGGCCTCTCCGCCACCCTCGACACGATCGGAAGCTCGTACGTCACGCTGCTGCGCGCGGCCGTCGTCCCGCTCATCTTCACTGCGATCGTGGCCAGCATCTCGAACCTGCGCCGCGTGCAGAACGCCGCGCGCCTGGCAGGTCAGACGCTGCTCTGGTTCGCGATCACCGCGTTCATCGCCGTATCGATCGGCATCATCCTCGGCCTGGTCATCCAGCCCGGATCCCGCGCAGGCGCCGGCCTCGAGCCCGGCGAGCCGTACACGGTCGGCACGTGGTGGAACTTCCTCCTCGGCCTCATCCCGCAGAACTTCCTCGGCCTCGGAGTGAGCAGCTCCTTCGACGCTGAGGCAGGAGCTGTGGCATCCTCGGTGAACTTCAACATCCTGCAGGTGATCGTCGTCGCCGCCGTCGTCGGCATCGCCGCCCTCAAGGCCGGCAAGAAGGCCGAGCCGTTCCTCGTCTTCACCGAGTCGCTGCTGAAGATCATCCAGCGCGTGCTGTGGTGGATCATCCGCATCGCCCCGATCGGCACCTTCGGCCTCATCGGATCAGCCGTCATCAAGTACGGCTGGGAGAAACTCGCATCCCTCGCCTGGTTCGCCGGCGCCGTCTACATCGGCCTCGCCCTCGTGATCTTCGTCGTCTACCCGATCCTGGTCAAGACCCACGGCCTGTCGATCAAGCAGTACTTCACCGGTGTCTGGCCCGCCGTGCAGCTCGGCTTCGTGAGCCGCTCATCGATCGGCACCCTGCCCCTCACCGAGCGCGTCACCGAGCGCAACCTGGGCGTGCCCCGCGCCTACGCCTCCTTCGCGGTTCCCTTCGGAGCCACCACGAAGATGGACGGCTGCGCCGCGATCTACCCCGCCATCGCCGCGATCTTCGTCGCACAGTTCTTCGACATCCAGCTGAACTTCGTGCAGTACCTGCTGATCGTCCTGGTCTCGGTCGTCGGCTCCGCCGCCACCGCGGGCACCACCGGCGCGATCGTCATGCTCACCCTCACCCTCTCGACGCTGGGCCTGCCCCTCGAAGGCGTCGGCCTGCTCCTCGCGATCGACCCCATCCTCGACATGGGACGCACCGCCGTCAACGTCGCAGGCCAGGCACTCGTTCCGACGATCGTCGCCAAGCGCGAAGGCATCCTCGATGAGGAGCTCTACAACGCGCCTCGCGAAGGCCTGCCGTTCGCGGACGATTCAGACGACGATGAGGCGGATGCCGCCCCCGCCGGCCCCGCCGGCCCCGCGACCGAACCAGTCGCCGCGCGCTGACACCCTCGATAACGGGCGATGGGCATCACTGCCCATCGCCCGTTGCCGTACCTGCGGGCAGCGCCTCATAGGCTGGTGCTCATGACCGGAACCCTGCGCACCCGCACCCGCCTCCTGCTCGCACTCCCGATCGCCGCCGCAGCGATCTCCCTCGCCGCGTGCTCCGGCGTCGGTGCCACCGGAGGCGACGCCCGACCCACGGCCGACGAGCTCAGCTCCGGCATCGCCACGATCCTCGAGGACGCAGGGCAGGGCGATGTCCTCACCGCCGACCAGCTCGACTGCGTGGCCGGGGAGTTCCTCGATTCCAAGGTCTCCGACAAGGATCTTCAGAGCCTCGCCAATGGCAAGGACGAGCAGACCTCTGAAGAGGCCAAGGATCTCGTCTCGCAGACGATGTCCGAGGCCGCCATGACCTGCAGCGCCGAGTAGCGTCTACGCGCGCGGCTGCGACCAGATCGCACCGCGCGTGTCGAGCGCGAGCTCTTCGGCGTCGATCGCTGTCATGAGCTCGCGCATCAGCTCCTCGTCGAGATTGTCGTCATCGCGCTCGGCGAGAAGCACCTCGCGACGCACGTGCAGCCATCCCTTCGACAGCGCGACGAGATCCTCATACGACGGCTGGGGCATCGATTCCTCGAGGTCCTGCGCGCGATCGGTGTCGGTCTCGACCCGCGTCATCCGCTGGGCGAAAGCATCGAACGCTTGCAGCTGACGTTCGTCGTACTTACCAGCCCAATTCTCGCGCTGCTCGGCAAGATACGCCTTGCCCGCCTGGCGGCTGCGCTTGCGCACCGCGGCCATCGCCCTGGCATCCTCTTCGTGATCAACGTCGCCTTCGATCTTGAGCTTTTTGATCAGCACCGGCAGCGTCAGCCCCTGCAACAGCAGCGTCGCCACCGTCACGATAAAGGCGACGACCACGATCGCGTGCGATGACTTGTCATCGAGCGCCGCAAGATCGGATGCCGCGAGCGCAGTCGCCAGCGTCACCACACCGCGCATTCCCGCCCACGAGATGACCGCGTTGTCCTTCCAGTCCAGCGTGGGCTCGGTCAGCCGCTTCTTCATCTGCTCCGCCGTCAGCGCCGGGCGTCCCGGTCTCGGGCGCGCTTGCGTGCGTCCTGAAGCCACCATCCGCTCCCAGCGTGCAAGCCGCTTTCGCTCGGCCCACCGCGCCCATGCGTGCGCGGGATAGATGTAGAGCGGACGCACCAGCAGTACGGCGAGCAGCACGGCCCCGGCAAGCAGCAGGAACTGGCCGACCGACTCCGAGCTGAGATCGCGCAGCACTCGCGGGAACTGCAACCCGATATAGGCGAAGACGAAGCTCTCCAGCAGCAGATCAGCCGACAGCCACAGCGGGGCCTCCTGCTGCCTGGTCGTGTAATCGGTGCGCGGAGCGTTGAACCCCACGTACAGTCCCATCGCCACGACCGCGAGCACACCAGATCCACCGAGATGCTCGGCGATCGCGTAGGCGCCGAACGGCACGAGCAGCCCGAAGGTGCCGATCACCACCGGGTCGGCCACCCGCATACGCAGCTGATGCAGCACGACACCGAACACGAGGCCGACGAACACCCCGACCACGACCGCGACCACGAACTGCCAGATGCCGTCCCATACGGTCAGCGCAGCCCCTGCGATGATCGCCGCGAACACCCGGTACAGCGTCAGCGAGGTCGCATCGTTGATGAGACTCTCCCCCGACAGCACCGTCATGATGCGCCTCGGAAGACCGAGCTTCCGACCGATCGCGGCAGCGGACACCGCATCCGGCGGCGCCACGATCGCCCCCAGCAGCAGCGCCCCAGGCAACGTCAGCGACGGCATGATCAGCCACGCCACCACCCCGACGACGGCAGTGGTCAGCAGTACGAGCCAGATCCCGAGCCGGCGGATCTGCGGCAGGCTGCGCTTGAATCCCACGAACGAGACGTCCAGCGCCGCCGAGTACAGCAGCGGCGGAAGCACGACGCTCAGCAGCAGATGACCGTCGATCTCCAGATCGGGGATGAACGGAATGAAGGATGCCGCGAGCGCCACGACCGTGACCAGCAACGGCGCAGGCCATCCCCGCCACCGCGCGATCGCCGCCACGATGACGGCTCCGACCAGCACGTAGAAGAAGGTGGCATCCATGCGGAAAAGACTATCGGCGCCCTTCCGGGAATGACGCCCGTATCCGTTCGGTTGCACCAAGGTGATGACTGCTTCAGCCCCCGCTCTGTCCGTGCTCGACCTCGTTCCGGTGCGCACCGGCCAGACCAGCGCAGAGGCGATCAACGCCTCGCTATCGCTGGCTGAGACCGCCGACCGGCTCGCCTATCACCGGTACTGGTTCGCCGAGCATCACAACATGCCGGCCGTGGCATCCACGACCCCACCCGTGCTGATCGCGGCCGCCGCCGCGCGCACCAAGACCATGCGTCTGGGTTCCGGTGGTGTCATGCTCCCCAACCATGCGCCGCTCATCGTCGCCGAGCAGTTCGCGGCTCTCGAGGCCATCGCTCCTGGGCGCATCGACCTCGGACTCGGCCGGGCGCCCGGCAGCGACCCGGTCATCACTCAGCTTCTTCGCGGCTCAGGAACGACCAGTGACGTGGAGCAGTTCCCCCGCCATGTGCAGGACATCACGATGCTCCTCAGCGGTGAGGGTGCGACGGTGCGCTTCACGTCGGGTGGCGAGTACATCGTGCATTCGACGCCGGCCGCGACGAGCACGCCGGAGGTCTGGCTACTGGGTTCGAGCGACTACTCGGCTCAGCTCGCGGCATCCCAGGGCCTGCCCTACGTGTTCGCCAACCATTTCTCGGGCCAGGGGCTCGAGCGCGCGCTGGATCTGTACCGCACGAACTATCAGCCGAGCGAGGCGCACCCGGCACCTCGGACCTTCCTCACCGTCAACGTCGTCGCCGCCCCCACCCCCGAAGAGGCCGAGGCGCGGGCGCTGCCGCAGCTGCGCATGATGTCGCGGCTGCGGTTGAACAAGCCGCTGATCGCGCTCGAGACGGTCGATGAGGCGCTGGCCGCGGCATCCGACCCCGCGACCGACCAGGTCGTCGAGGCCGCCCGCTCACGCTGGTTCGTCGGCACCGGCGCGCAGGTCGCGACCGAGCTGCGCGAGTTCGCGACGAAGTTCGGCGTCGACGAGGTCATGGTCTCACCCGTCGCCGGCGCGTACGAGACAGAGCCGATGGATGCTCCGGCCGGCCGAGCCCAGACGCTCGAGCTCGTCGCCGCCGCGCTTTAGCGTCGGCGGGTGCGCGCGCTCGCGCGCGGGATGCTTTTCGCGGCCCCCACGCCGTCTTAGACCCGAAATCCATCCCACGCGCACCGACCGAAGCACCGGCCGACGCGCGCCGCACCCTACCGCGTGACGAACGAGGACGAACGAACGAGTGGAGTCAGGCCTCGGGCTCGCCTGCAATGAGGGCGCGCAGCCAGTCGCGCGCCTCGACGAACACGTCATCGGCGTAGCGGTCGGGGTACTGCACGATCCGGCGATCGGCCCGCGGGTACGACCCGAGGTAGACCACGCGCGGGCTGAAGCGGCGGATGCCGAGCAGCGCATCGGCCATCCGCTCGTCGTGCACGTGTCCGTCCGCATCGATTACGAAGCGGTAGCGACCGAGCGCATCTCCGATGGGGCGGGACTCGATGAGCGACAGGTTGATGCCGCGGGTCGAGAACTGCTCGAGCATGTCGAGCAGGGCTCCCGGCTGATCGTTGGGGAGTTCGACGATGAGCGAAGTCTTGTCTGCCCCGGTCGGATCCGGCGCGGTGGTCGTCCGCGTGACCAGCACGAATCGGGTGACGGCCGACGTGTTATCGCCGATCTCGGAAGCGAGCACGTCGACGTCGTAGTGCGCCACGATTCCGGGAGGTGCGATCGCCGCCTGCGCGGGCGAGGTCCCCTCGAGCACGCTGATGGCGGATGCGACGTTGCTCGCCGCCGGAACATGGGAGTGGTTAGGCAGATGCTCGCCGAGCCAGGCGTGACACTGCGCATAGGCCACGGGATGCGCGGCGATCGCAGAGACATCCTCGAGCTTCGTCCCACGAGGGGCGACGAGCACGAAATTGACCTTGACCAGGTATTCACCGACGATGCGGAGCCCCGGGAGAGTCGCCAGAGCATCCTGAGTCGTGGAGACGCCACCCTCGATGGAGTTCTCGATCGCGATCATCGCCGCGTGGCTTCGCCCTTCGAGCACATCCGCGAGCGCCTCGCCGACGTTGTGCACCGGACGGCGATCGTGCCCCCGAGCCTCGGCCACCTGATCGAGCGCTGCTTCGGTGAAGGTGCCCGCTGGCCCCAGGTAGCTGTAAGTACGGCGTTCAGTCACGCGTTTCACCTTAGCCCCGTCCTCCCCGCACCCGCCTTGTCATTCAGGATGCGCGCGCGCCCGGATCGGGGCACACTGGAAGCATGACCAGCCGTGCCGGCCTCCCCGCGGAGGAAAAAGACCTCATCGATGTCGACGCCCTCATCGCCGCCTACTACGATCGGCACCCTGATCCTGCTGACCCCGCACAGCGCGTGGTCTTCGGCACGAGCGGCCATCGCGGCTCGTCGCTGACCGGCAGCTTCAACGAGAACCACATCCTCGCCACCACGCAGGCGATCGTCGACTACCGCCGCACGCAGGGCATCACCGGCCCGCTCTTCCTCGGTCGCGACACCCACGCCCTCTCGCTCCCCGCCGAGCGCAGCGCGATCGAGGTGCTCGTCGCGAACGGCGTCGACATCCGTGTCGACTCCCGCGACTCGTGGGTGCCGACTCCGGCGCTCAGCCACGCGATCCTCACGTACAACCGCGCCCTTCGACAGGCTCAAGGACCGGGAGCCTCGGATGCCGCCGAACGAGCAGACGGCATCGTCGTCACCCCTTCGCACAATCCTCCCCGCGACGGCGGCTTCAAATACAACCCCCCGCACGGCGGCCCCGCCGACACAGATGCCACGAGCTGGATCGCAGACCGCGCGAACGCGCTGATCGAGGCGGGCATGGAAGGCGTGCAGGCCACGAGCTTCGCCGACATCGATTGGGACTCGCTCCCGAGCTACGACTTCCGCGACGCGTACGTGCGCGACCTGCCTTCGATCATCGACCTCGACGCGATCAAGAACGCTGGTGTGCGCATCGGCGCTGATCCTCTCGGCGGAGCATCCGTCGACTACTGGGCCCTCATCAAAGAGATGCACGGCCTCGACCTCACCGTCGTGAACCCCGAGGTCGACCCGACCTGGCGCTTCATGACGCTGGATTGGGACGAGAAGATCCGCATGGATCCGTCCTCACCGAGCGCGATGGCCTCGCTCGTCGCGCGTCGCGCAGATTTCGACATCCTCACCGGAAACGACGCCGACGCCGACCGCCACGGCATCGTCACCCCGGATGCCGGACTCATGAACCCCAACCACTACCTCGCCGTCGCGATCGACTACCTGTTCTCGCACCGCGCGGAATGGCCGCGGGATGCCGCAATCGGCAAGACCCTCGTCTCATCGATGATCATCGACCGCGTCGCCGAATCGCTCGGCCGCCGTCTGCTCGAAGTTCCCGTCGGCTTCAAGTGGTTCGTCCCAGGGCTCCTCAACGGATCGGTGGCCTTCGGCGGCGAAGAGTCGGCCGGAGCGTCGTTCCTGCGCCGCGACGGATCCGTCTGGTCGACCGACAAGGACGGCATCCTGCTGTGTCTGCTGGCCGCCGAGATCATCGCCGTGACGGGCAAGTCCCCGTCGGAGCGCTATGCGGAGCTCGAGGCCGCGTTCGGAGCATCCGCTTACCAGCGCGTCGACGCACCGGCGACGCCGGAGCAGAAGGCGACGCTCGCTCGCCTCACCCCTGAGTCGGTCACCGCGACCACGCTTGCCGGCGAGGAGATCACCGCCAAGCTGTCGAACGCTCCTGGGAACGGTGCGGCGATCGGCGGGCTGAAGGTGCAGACCGAGCACGCGTGGTTCGCCGCGCGCCCTTCGGGAACCGAGGACGTCTACAAGCTCTATGCCGAGAGCCTGCGCGGCCCCGAGCACCTCGCCGAGGTGCAGGCCGAGGCCCGCGCTGTGGTTTCGGCCGCGCTGGGAGCCTGAGGCGCACGCCACTCAGGTCGCGAATTGTGCCGCTCTGCGCGCGTGAGAACGGCATAGTTTGCGACCTGGGCACGGGTCGAGGCGCTTAGACGCTCGCAGCGAGCGCCTCGCCCGCCGCGCGCAGCCACTGCGCCGGGTCCTGAAGAGCGGATGCTGAAGACCCCGCGAGATCAGTCAGCGAAGCGGATGCCGCGAAAAGCCCCGTGTCGGCATCCTCATCGATGCGTCCTGCGACGAGCATCGGCTTCGCCCCGCCCCTCGCTGCGAGCCCCGCGACGAACGACGGAACCTTGCCATCACCAGACTGTCCGTCATAGGCGCCTTCACCGGTGACGACCACATCGCTGCCCGCGATAGCGTCAGCGAGCCCGATGAGGAGCGCGACCTCCGCGGCCCCTGGCGCGAGGTGGGCACCCCAGACGATGAGTGCGCCGCCGACCCCGCCGGCTGCTCCCGCGCCTGGCCTGGTGCGCTCAAGGCCCAGCAGGCCAGCGAGCTGCGCGAGTGCGGCATCCGTTCGTTCGATATCACCAGCGTCTGCGAGACCCTTCTGCGGACCGAAGACGGCCGCCGCCCCGCGCGGACCGGTCAGCGGATTGGTGACGTCGGTGAGCACGTGCACCTCGGGAGCCGCGCGCAGACCGCTCAGGTCGGCGTGTGCAATGCCGGACAGTCCGCGCGCACCGAGCGGAACCTCTGCGCCGGACTCATCGAGGAATCGTGCGCCGAGCGCGCGCAGCATCCCGGTGCCGCCATCCGTCGATGCGCTGGATCCGATGCCGAGCACGACACGCGAGACTCCGTAGTCGAGAGCCGCGCGGATAGCCTGCCCGAATCCCGTGGAGTCGGCATCCCATGGGCGCAGCTCGTCCAGCAGCTCGATCCCCGACGTGGAGGCCATATCGATCACGGCCGTCCCCGCGGGCGCGTCATCCGAGCCCGGCAGGAGCAGCCAGCTGGTGTCGATCGGGCGGCCTGACGGTCCATCAACCCGCACCGGCATGCGCTGGGCACCCGCAACCGCGGCCTCGAATGCCGCGACGGTGCCCTCGCCGCCATCGGCCATCGGTCGCAGAACGAATTCGGCATCCGAATCGACTCGCCGCCAGCCCTCCGCCAGAGCGGATGCCGCCTCCAGAGCGGTGATCGTGCCCTTGAAACTGTCCGGTGCGAGAACGACCCTCATGAGCTCATCTTCGTGCTGGAGCGCTCTACCAGGCGCGTCGGGATCAGCATCGAGGGCGTCGATTCTGCGTGCTCGATATCCGCGATCAGCGCGGCCACCGCGGCCTCGGCGAGCGCAGGAAAATCCTGCCGGATCGTCGTGAGGGGCGGGCGGTAGTTCGCGGCATCCGGAACGTCGTCGAACCCGATCACGCTCACATCTTCAGGTACGCGGCTGCCACGTTCGGCAAGAGCACGCATGAGCCCGAGCGCCATCTGGTCGTTCGCGCAGAACACCGCAGTCGCGCTCTCGAGAGCGGCCGCGGCGGCATACCCCGACTCCGCCGACCAGTCACCGCGAACGATCTGTGGCGCATCGATGCCCGCATCCTGCAACGTCTCGCGCCAGCCGCGCTCACGCTCGGCAGCGGCGAAGGAGTCCGCTGGCCCCGCCAAGTGGTGCACGGCGGCGTGCTCTCCCTGCAGCAGATGACGCGTCGCTTCGGTGGCACCGCCGGCATGATCGCTGCTCACCGTGCTGACAAAAACCGTGCTGACGAACGCAGACGCTGAGCCGTCTGATGCACCGTCGACGACCACGAGCCGGAGCCCGGCCGGAGACTCCGCCGAGCGGGTGAGAGCCGACGCCTCGTTCAGAACGATCGCGCCGTCGACGCCCTGATCCTGCAGTCGGTCGAAGGCCTCGGCGATGCTGCTCGCGGCGGTCACGACCAGCAGCGCGTAGCCACGACGTTCGGCCGCTTCGGCGGTAGCCTGCAGCATCCGGGAGTTGCCGACCGTCGCGAGCGTCGTCACGACCAGTCCGATCGTGTGAGTGCGCCCTGTGCGCAGCGCGCGCGCGGCGCGATGGGGTCGGTAGCCGAGCTCGGCCATCGCCTTCTCGACTCGCGCCCGGGTGGCGGGGTCGACGCGGGGGCTGTCGTTGACGACGCGCGACACGGTCTGCCCTGACACCCCGGCCCGGCTGGCCACCATCGCCATCGACACGCGCCCGGGCGCAGAACTGCGGCGCTTTCGCGGCGGCTTCTGGCCGAGTAGGTCGTCGGTCACCGGCATCCTCCGTTCACGACTGCTCGCACAACTTCTGAATGTTGACGTTACCACCGCTCGCCAGGTACCGTGTTTACGTGAACATCGAAGAAACTCCGGAGTTGTGCCCGCCGACCGAGCTCAGCGCCGGCGTCATCAAGCGCTCCACCCGCCTCGCCGACGGCCGCGAACTGTTCTACTACGACGATCCGGGCACCACCCTCGGCGCAGAGCGCGCCGTCGACGCCCGTGACCTCGCCCCGCGCCCGGACAGCGCGAGCATGCGCCTCGACGTGCTCACCGGCGATTGGATCACCGTCGCCGCGAACCGCCAGAACCGCGTCATGATGCCCTCGGCCGACGCCGATCCACTCGCACCGCAGTCGCCGACGAACCCGTCCGAGGTTCCTTCGCTCTACGACGTCGCGGTGTTCGAGAACCGCTCCCCTGCCTTCGGCCCTGCGCTCGCCGAAGCCGTCGGCACCGCACCTGTGGCAAAGAACCCACCCCGCGGCCTCGACGATCTCGGCGCGCTCGGCCTCGGCCGCACCCGTACCTCCGTCGGCCGCTGCGAGGTCGTGTGCTTCAGCCCTGACCACTCCGGATCCTTCGGAACCCAGTCGGTCACGCGCGCTCGCACCGTCATCGAGGCCTGGGCCGATCGCACGGCCGCGCTGTCGACGCTTCCCGGCATCGAGCAGATCTTCCCGTTCGAGAACCGCGGCGAAGCGATCGGCGTCACCCTTCCCCATCCCCACGGGCAGATCTACGCGTACCCCTACGTCACACCGCGCACGACCCGCGCACTCGAGAGCATCGACCGCACCTCGCCCGACCTGTTCCAGCGCATCCTCGAGTCGGAGCGGGACTCCGAACGCGTCGTGCTCCGAGGCGAGCACTGGACCGCGTTCGTGCCCTTCGCCGCACGCTGGCCCCTCGAGGTGCACCTCATGCCGAACCGGCAGGTGCCCGACTTCGCCGAGACCACCGTCGCTGAGCGCGATGAGCTGGCCCCGCTGTACCTGAAGCTACTTGGGGGCGTCGATGCGCTCTATGACACCCCCACCCCCTACATCGCTGCGTGGCACCAGGCGCCCGTGAACATCGGCCGCGACACGGTCCGTCTGCACCTGCAGCTGACGAGCCCGCGCCGCGCCGCCGACAAGCTCAAGTTCCTCGCTGGATCTGAGGCCGCCATGTGGGCGTGGGCCGCCGAAGTCACCCCCGAACAGGGCGCGGAGCGGATCCGCGAAGCCATCGCACGCGCAGAATCAGGTAACGCATGACCACTCAAGAAGCCGCTCTCGCTCTGTTCGCCGAGCTCACCGACAGTGCTCCCGCCGGCATCTGGTCGGCACCGGGGCGCGTGAACCTGATCGGAGAGCACACTGACTACAACGATGGTTTCGTGCTGCCGTTCGCCATCCCGCATCGCACATACGCCGCTGTCGGCATCCGTGAAGACCTGCGCATTCGCGTGGCGTCCACCTTCGCTGAAGAACCCGTCGAAGTCGCCCTTGATGAGCTGAACGCGCTGTTCCCGACAGCATCCGGCGCGGAGCCCGCCGTCCCGGAGTGGGCCGCATATCCGCTCGGCGTCGCCTGGGCGCTGCAGCTGGCCGGTGCCACGGGCACAGGCGTCGACATCGCGATCGCCTCTGATGTTCCCGTCGGTGCCGGACTGTCATCCTCAGCCGCGATCGAGGGCGCTGCCGCCGGCGCACTGAACGACCTGTGGAAAGCTGGCCTCGACCGCAGGGCGCTGGCCCGCATCGGCCGCCGCGCCGAGAACGAGGCAGTGGGCGCACCGACCGGAATCATGGACCAGATGGCCTCCATGCTCGGCGAGCGCGACCGCGCACTGTTCCTGGACTGCCGCACCCTCGAGACGGATCTTGTCACGCTCGGAATGGCTGATGCAGGCCTTGAGATTCTCGTGATGGACACGCAGGTGAAGCACGCGCACGCCACCGGCGGCTACGGCGAGCGCCGGGCGTCCTGCGAGCGGGGCGCAGCCCTCATGGGCACCACCTCTCTGCGCGACGTCTCGATCGATGACCTCGCTCGCGCGGAAGAGGTCATGGACGACGTCACCTTCCGGCGCGTGCGCCACATCGTCACCGAGAACCAGCGCGTGCTCGACACGGTTCGCGTTCTCGGTGAGAGCGGAGCGCGCGCGATCGGCGATCTGCTCGTCGCCTCCCACGAGTCGATGCGCGATGATTTCGAGATCTCGACGCCCGAGCTCGACCTTGCCGTCGAGACCGCGTTGGCAGCGAGCGCGATCGGGGCACGAATGACGGGCGGCGGCTTCGGCGGTGCGGCGATCGCGCTGGTCGAGCACTCGGCCGTCGAGCGCGTGTCGAGCGCCGTGACCGCAGCATTCGCGGCATCCGGGTTCACGGCACCGCACATCTTCTCGGTGGCTCCGGCCGCCGGCGCCCACCGCGACGCCTGACCTGCGAACCCGCAAAACCACGCCGAGACGCACGCGATTCAACGCCGTTTCGGCGTGGTGTTGCAGTTTCGGGGAGAATATAACGGACCTAGTGGAGGAACACATGTCCTGGATCGTCACCGGCGGAGCCGGCTACATCGGAGCGCACGTCGTGCGTGCCCTCGCGACAGCCGGGCTCTCGCCCGTCATCATCGACGACCTCTCCAGCGGACAGACGTCCTTCATTCCCGAGGGCGTTCCGTTCGTCAACGGCACCATCCTCGACCGTGAGCTCGTCGAGAAGACGCTGCGTGACCACAACGCCGAGGGCGTCATCCACGTCGCCGGCTTCAAGTACGCCGGCGTTTCGGTCCAGCGCCCGCTGCACACCTACGCGCAGAACGTCGACGGCACGCGCGTGATCCTCGAGGCAATGGAAGCAGCAGGCGTCCGCAACATCGTCTTCTCCTCCTCCGCCGCCGTCTTCGGCACGCCTGGCGTCGCGCTCGTCGTCGAAGAGACCGCGAAGAAGCCGGCGAGCCCCTATGGCGAGTCCAAACTGATCGGCGAGTGGATGCTGCGCGACCAGGCGACCGCGACAGCAGACAGCGAGGCGCCGCTGCGCCACACCTCGCTGCGCTACTTCAACGTCGTCGGCTCGGCGGACCCGACCGTCTACGACGTCAGCCCGCACAACCTCTTCCCGATCGTGTTCGAAGCACTGCTCGCCGGCAAGACTCCGCGCATCAACGGCGACGACTACGACACCGAAGACGGCACGAACGTACGTGACTACGTGCACGTCGGTGACATCGCAGCCGCGCACGTCGAGGCGGCGAAGCGCCTCGCGTCCGGAGCATCCATCGAGGCCGCCTACAACCTCGGCTCCGGTGACGGCCTCTCGGTGAAGCAGATCATGGATGCCATGGTCCGCGTCACCGGCATCGATTTCACTCCCGAGATCGGGCCCCGTCGTGCCGGCGACCCCGACCGCATCGTCGCCACCGGAGAGCTCGCCGCCCGCGACCTCGACTGGAAGATGCGCTACTCGGTCGACGAAATGGTGCGCACGGGCTGGGACGCCCGCCGCAACGCCGGCTGAGCAATGATTGCCAGTAGATTCGTGCGAAGAATGCGCGCTTCTACGAAGCTGGCGCTCGCGATCGAAGGAGACACCGCGTGACCGAGACCCCCATCGTCGACACCGCTTCAGGCCCGGTGCGAGGTTTCTGGCGCGATCACGGAACGCCCGAAGCATCCGCTGCTTTTCTCGGCATCCCGTTCGCGAAACCGCCCGTCGGCGACCTGCGTTTCGAAGCGCCCACGCCGCCCGAGCCGTGGACAGAACCGCTGGATGCCACCGCCTACGGCGCGACCGCACTGCGCATCTCGGGCGTCGACAACCTGATTCCCGAACCCGCAGTCCCGGGCAAGAGCACCCTCAACGTGAACGTGTTCACGCCCGCGCCCGACGGGTCTCTGCCTGTTCTCGTCTGGATCCACGGCGGCGGCTACACCGAGGGATCGCCCGCGAGCCCCTGGTACGACGGCGCGCGGTTCAATCGCAACGGCGTCGTCACCGTCACGGTCTCGTACCGGCTCGGCTTCGACGGCTTCGGGTACATCGAGGGCGCACCCGCGAACCGCGGGGTCCGTGACTGGATCGCCGCCCTCGAGTGGGTGCAGCAGAACATCGCCTCCTTCGGCGGCGACCCATCGCGCGTCACGATCGGAGGACAGTCCGCAGGTGGTGGTGCCGTGCTGACACTGCTCGGGATGCCGCAGGCCCAGCACCTCTTCCATCAGGCGATCTCGCTCTCGGGCGCCCTCGCCGATGTGCCACTGCCCACAGCCCGCGCACGCGCCGAGCGCATCGCCGAGATCGGTGGTGTCACGGCAGACATCGAGGGTTTCCGGAGTCTCACCGAGCGCAGAATCCGGCAGCTGCAGCCGAAGGCCGCGACGCCGCGCAAGGGCATCGGCATGGTGCTCGATCTGATCACTGACGGCCTGCCGTGGGGCCCCATGATCGACGGCGAACTGCTCGCACACCCGACGGTGGACTCCCTGGCCACAGGTGTCGGCGCCGATAAGCCGCTGCTGCTCGGATCCGCAGATGACGAGTTCACGATGGTCGCCGAGCGAGAAGGCGGAAAGCTCCGGCGTGCGCCCGCGGCCCTTCTGCTGATGCCGTTCTTGCGCAAGCGCACGATCCGGCGCGCTTACCTCACTGCCAACGCCGCTCAGCGCAAGAAGGGTGGAGTGGCCGTCGTCGGGCGGTTCATCAGCGATCATGTGTTCCGCGTGCTCGTCCCTCGCGTCGCCGAAGCACGACGCGAAGCGGATGCCGCCACCTGGGCGTACCGATTCTCGTGGGTGTCCCCGGCGAAGGGCTGGGCATGTCACTGCCTCGACGTGCCCTTCTGGTTCGATGGGCTCGACAGGGAGAAGGTCGAGAATCTTGCCGGGCCGAATCCGCCCCAGTCGCTGGCGGACGAGATGCATGGCGCGGCCGTGCAGTTCATCTCGGATGGAGACCCGGGATGGCCCGCCTGGGCGACTGATCCCGGTATCGCGCGGGTGTTCGGCGGCGACGGAGCCGAGGTTGCAGAGGGTGCGTACGACAGCGTCCTTGCGCTGGTCTGAGACCGCCGGCGCTAGCGCGGAACCGCTTTGAGCTCCTGACGCATTCTGCGACGCTCGGCCTGTTCGTCAGGGTTCGCGATCGGAGAAGCCAACAGCAGCTGCTGCGTGTAGGGGTGGCGGGGTTCCGTCGTGACCTGCATGGCATCTCCCTGCTCGACGATCTCACCCTGATACATCACGGCGACGCGATGGCTGATGTGGCGAACCACATCGAGGTCATGGCTCACGAAGAGATACGAGACTCCGGTCTCCTGCTGAATCTGCAGAAACAGGTCGAGAACTCGGGCCTGCGTCGTGAGATCGAGCGCACTCACGGGTTCGTCGCACACGATGAGCTTCGGCGAGAGCGCCAGCGCACGGGCGATCGCGATGCGCTGCCGCTGGCCGCCGGAGAATTCACGAGGCAGTCGGTTCACCGTGTCAGACGGCAGATGCACCTGATCGAGCAGCTGCCGGATTCGACGATTCGCGTCGGCCGACGACACCCCCTGCACCTGGAGAGGCTCGGCCAGGGTCTCACCGATCGGCATCGACGGGTTCAACGACGTATACGGATCCTGGAAGACAGCCTGAATGTCACGGCTGAGCTCCTTGCGCCGCGCCCGTGTTGCGTGCGAGATGTCTTCACCCTCGAACACGATAGAACCGGCGGTGACGGGCGCAAGACCGAGAATGGCGCGCCCGAGCGTGGTCTTGCCAGAGCCGGATTCTCCCACCAGTCCCAGCGTCTCGCCGGGTGATATCTCGATGTTGACACCCTTGAGGGCGCGGAAAGGCTTCTTGCGGATGCCTCGGCCGAAGTAGCTGACATCCATTTCGTCGACCTTCAGCAATCTGCCGTTGCACATCACCGACATCGTCATGATGGGAACGTGGCGGCACCTCGGCACGTGGCGCCCCGCTCGCCGAGCCGATCGCGGCCTCGTCGCGGACGCGATCGAAACTGTGGGCCTCACCGACCTCGCCCGTCGGCCGATCGGCGCGCTCTCCTGTGGGCAGCGACAGCGAGCGCTCCTGGCTCAAGCACTCGTCCAGCGAGCCGATCTGGTGCTGCTCGATGAGCCGATGGCCGGGCTCGATGCACCTTCGCGCACGATCATCGCGGAGACGATCGATCAGCGCACTGCGACCGGAGCAGCCGTCATCGCCGTCACTCATGACATCACCGAGTTCACCCGCATCGACGATGTCCTGGTGCTTCAGGACGGCCGCGTGGTCAGTACGTCGTGACCTCGGCGTGCGGCATCCGCGTGCGCATGACCTGCACCGCCTCTGAGCTCTCGTCGACGAGGACGGCGTCGCGACCCAGTGCGGATGCCACGGCCCCTGTCGTCCCCGAGCCCGCAAACAGATCGAGAACGCGGTCGCCCGGGCGGCTGGAGGCCTGCACGATCCGGCGCAGAATCCCCTCGGGCTTCTGCGTCGGGTAGCCGGTCTTCTCGCGCCCCGTCGTCGGCACGATCGTGTGCCACCAGACGTCGGTCGGCAGCTTGCCGCGCGCCGCCTTCTCTGCCGTGACGAGGCCGGGCGCCATGTACGGCTCACGGTCGATGTCGTCGGAGTTGAACACGTGTCCGCCAGGGGTCTTCACGTAGACCAGGATCGTGTCGTGCTTGGTCGGCCAGCGCCTGCGCGACTTCGCGCCGTAGTCATAGGCCCAGATCAGCTCGTTGAGGAAGCAGTCACGGCCGAAGACCGCGTCGAGCATGACCTTCGCGTAGTGCGCCTCGCGGTAGTCCAGGTGCAGGTACAGCGTGCCGTCGGCGGCGAGCAGGCGCCAGGCCTCTTCGAGCCGCGGCATGAGAAAGGCGCCATAGTCGTCGAAGCGGTCGTCGTAGGTGCGCAGCATCCCCCGCACGCGCTCGTATTCGTGCCCGTGGAACCCGTGCCGGATCTCGCGGATGATCGGCTCTTCCTCAGCATCCGCGTCAGGCTGCGTCCGCCGGGCGGTGACGATCTGCCGCTCCTGCGTCCTGCCGGTGTTGAACGGCGGGTCCAGATACACGAGCGTGAACGATGCCGACGGCAGCGTTCGCGCGACGTCGAGATTGTCGCCCTGGATGATCGAGACGGACCCTTCGACAGGCTCAGGGACCGCAGGCTCAGGGACCGCAGGCTCAGGGACCGCAGGCTCAGGGGCCGGATGCGGAGGCGTGACCGTCACGGCACGCGATGCAGCCACGCATCGGTGGCGAACTTCGACTCCACGAGGGCTTCGGCGTCCGCGTATTCGCCAGCGGTAACCGCACCATCCTCGGCATCCGTCAACGAACGGAACGTTGCCTTGAAGCTCTCGATGATCTCGGCGCGGCTGAGGCCGGTCTGCGTGCGCAACGGATCGACGCGCTTGGCGGCCGACGTCGTGCCCTTGTCGCTGAGCTTCTCCTTGCCGATGCGCAGCACCTCGGTCATGACCTGACCGTCGATGTCGTACGAGATGGTCGCGTGGTGCAGCACTCCGCCGTTGGCGAGGCGCTTCTGCGCTGCCCCACCGATCTTGCCGGTCGGGCTCGCGATGTCATTGAGCGGCTGATAGGTCGCATCGATTCCGACCGAGCGCAGCGCCTGCAGCACCCAATCGTCGAGGAACGCGTAAGAGTCGGCGAAGGTCAACCCCTGCACGAGGGATGCCGGCACGTACAGCGAGTATGTGATGATCTGCCCCGCGGCCATGAGCATCGCACCGCCGCCGGAGATCCGCCGGACGACATCGAAGCCGTGCTTGGCTGCCCCCTCGGGGTCGACCTCGTTGCGGTACGACTGGAAGGAGCCGATGACGACAGCGGATTCTTCCCATTCCCAGATGCGCAGCGTCGGGCGGCGACGCCCCTCGCCGACGCGCGCGGTCAGCACCTCGTCGAGCGCGAGGTTCATGCGGGGAGACACCGCCTTCTCGTGCACGATCTCCCAATCGAAGTCACGCCATCCCGGTGCGGTCACGAGAGCGCGGCGCACCGCAGTGCCGACGGATTCCGGGTTGAACCCGAGCAGTTGCGCGCCCGCAGGAAGAGCCGCGCGCACGGCATCGGCGATCACCGTGGCATCCGATTCAGCCGGCAGCCCGTTCACCGCGGCGTTGATGTCTTCAAGAGCCGAGTCCGGCTCGAGGAAGAAGTCGCCCGCGAGACGGAAGTCCGTCAGCCGACCGTCAGCGACCTCGACATCGACGACGACGAGCTTTCCACCAGGAACCTTATACTCACCATGCACCCCTCCAGCCTAACGACCCTTCGACGGGCTCAGGGATCGACAACCGATCATCGCGCGGGGATGTGCTTGTCGAGCCAGGTGAGCACATCGGCGCGCACCTCACGCTGCTGCAATTCGTTGAAGACCTCGTGACGGGCGTCCGGGTACACCAGGGTCGTGACGTCGGTGAGACCGGAACGGCTGCGGTAGCCATCGGCGAGCTTGTGCACGCTGATGGCTCCGCCGACCGGGTCGTCGCGTCCGACGATGAGCAGCAGGGGGATGTCTCTGCCGAGGTTCTTCGCCGGCCGTCCGTAGAGCTTGAGCGCCTCGATCGGTCCGAACAGCTTGAGCAGGGGCACGTTCGTGGTGAGCGGATCTTCGTCGAAAGCCTTCCACACCGCGGGGTCGCGACTGAGCCACTCGTAACCGGTCGCGTCCTTGCTCTCCCAGCGTGCGTTGAGCGGCGCGGCGTTCAGCCCGCGCGGCGTCAGATGCGCAGAGCCCGAGAGAATCACGGCATCCCATGCCTCCGGATGCGCGTTCACCAGCTTCTGCGCGAGGAAAGACCCCCACGAGTGTCCGAGCAGCACCAGCGGAAGGTCCGGGTGCTCCTCTCGGATGATGCCGGTCAGCTGCCAGACGGCATCGACCGCTGCACGCAGACCGCCCTTGCCGAGCCTGCCGAGTTTGGCGGGCCCGCCGTGCTGACGCAGTCCCGTGCGCCCATGACCGCGGTGGTCGTCCGCGTACACGATGTACCCCGCCCCGGTAAGAGCGTCGATCAGCGCGCCATAGCGGCCGGCGTGCTCGCCGACGCCGTGGAGCAGCTGCACGACCGCTCGCGGAGTTCCCTCTGCCGCATGGACGTCATAGACGATCGTGACGCCGTGCGCGTCAGTGAACTCAGAGGTCTGGGGCATGGGATGAGTCTACGGTCGCACCGGCCACAGCCCCAGCGCTTCCCTTTTCTCGTTCTGACCTCCTGCTCAGCAAACTTAGTTAGACTACCTAAGTAATGACTGAACCTGATCTTCTGCACACCACCGCCACCGATCTGCGCCTGGCGACCTTTCGCCTCGCACGCCGACTCCGCCGCGAACGCGCAAGTGACAACATCAGCGATGCGCAGTTCGCCGTCCTCGCCTCCCTGCGCGCACACGGGCGTCTCGCGATCGGCGAACTCGCACAGCGCGAACGAGTGAGCGCGCCCACGATGTCGAGCTCGGTAGATGCCCTCGCCCACGCCGGCCTCGTGCTGCGCGTGCCCGCTGAAGACGACCGCCGACGCGTGTACATCGAGATCACCGATGCCGGAACCGCCATCGTCAGCGCCACCGTGCAGAAGCACGATGCCGCCCTCGCCGCCGCTCTGGCCGAGTTCGACTTCAGCGAGCAGGAACTGCGCACACTCCAGGAAGCGGCGGCTCTGATGCGGAAGGTGGCCGAACGATGACGGCCATGTTCCGCTCGCTTGCGACGTTCAACTACCGCACCTGGTTCATCGGCGCAGTCGTCTCGAACGTCGGCACGTGGATGCAGGCCACCGCGCAGGACTGGGTCGTTCTCACCGAGCTCACCGATAACGACGCCACCGCGATGGGCGTCACGATGGCGCTGCAGTTCGGGCCGCCGCTGGCGTTGGTGAGCGTGACCGGATGGGTCGCCGACCGGTTCGATCGGCGCAAGATCCTGCTGGTCACGCAGATCACGCTCATGATGCTCGCGCTCGCCGTCGCAGCCCTCCTGCTGACGGGCGTCATGACGCTGTCGCTGATGTTCTGCTTCGCGCTCGCCTTCGGTGTGACCAACGCGTTCGACGCTCCCGCTCGACAGGCGTTCGTCTCCGACATGGTGGCGGTCGAAGACGCCTCGAACGCCGTCGCACTCAACTCGGCATCGTTCAACATGGCGCGCCTGATCGGGCCCGCCGTGGCGGGACTGCTCATCGTCGCGGTCGGCACCGGCTGGGTGTTCGTGATCAATGCGGTGACGTTCCTGGCGATGCTCATCGCTCTGAGCGTCATGCGCACGGGCGAGCTGCTCCCGCGCGTATCGAGCAAGGGACGCAACGGCCTTGCCGAGGGCTTCCGCTACGTGTGGTCTCGCAGCGACCTCAAGGTCGTCTTCGTCATGGTGTTCCTGCTCGGGGCGTTCGGCATGAACTTCCCGATCTTCGCCTCGACGATGGCTCTGGAATTCGGCCGCGGCGCCGACGGCTACGGGGTGCTGAGCTCGGTGCTCGCGATCGGCTCGCTCGCCGGGGCACTGCTCGCCGCCCGGCGCGACCGCGCCAGAGTGCGCGTGCTCATCGTCGCGGCAGGAGGGTTCGGCGTCGCATCCGTCGTATCCGCGGGCATGCCGAGCTACTGGTCGTATGCGGTCGTGCTCATCTTCGTCGGCTTCTCGACCGTGACCATGCTCACCACAGCCAACGGCTACGTGCAGACCACCACCGACCCCGCCCTGCGCGGCCGAGTGCTCGCTCTCTACATGGCCGTCGTGATGGGCTCAACACCGATCGGTGCACCGATCGCCGGATGGATCACCGATATCGCAGGCCCTCGCACCGCGATCATGGTCGGCGGCATCGCCGGCCTGCTCGCAATGGCGGTCGGACTCACCTGGATCATCGCATCCGGTCGGCTGCGTCGCCACGAGAACAGCAGGTTCCGCCTCACGCTCGACGAAACCCTGCCGATCTCAGTCGTACGCCCTGACCCCGTGGAGTTCAGCGACGAAGTCGCCGCGGCAACGACACCGATCCGCCTGCCGAAGCGGCGCTGACCGGATCGGCGTCAGCCTTCCAGCACGAGCCGGAGCTGCTCGAGCGCCCAGTCGATCTCGGTCGCGCGGATCACCAGCGGCGGCGCGATGCGGATCGTCTGACCGTGCGTGTCCTTCACGAGCACTCCGCGTTCCATGAGCTTCTCGCTGATCTCGCGGCCGGTGCCGCGAGCCGGGTCGATATCGACACCGGCCCAGAGCCCGGCAACCCGGATGCCGGTGACACCGTGGCCGACGAGCTTCTCGAGCCCTTCGGTGAGGTGCGCGCCGAGCAGACGCGCGCGCTCCTGGAATGCGCCGGTCTCGAGCATCTCGACCACGCGCAGCCCGACGGCCGCAGCGAGCGGATTGCCGCCGAAGGTCGAACCGTGCTCGCCAGGACGAATGACGCCGAGCACGTCGCGGTTGCCGACCACTGCGGAGACGGGCAGGATGCCGCCGCCAAGAGCCTTTCCGAGCAGGTAGAGGTCAGGAACGACACCCTCACGGTCGCACGCGAAGGTCTCACCGACCCGGCCGAGGCCCGCCTGGATCTCATCGGCGATGAACAGCACATTCTGCTCGTCGCAGATCTCGCGGATCCGCGTCAGGTAGCCCTCCGGCGGGATGATGACCCCGGCTTCGCCCTGGATCGGTTCCACGAGGACAGCTACGGTCTCGTCCGTGATGGCCGCGGCGATGGCATCCGCATCGCCGTAGGGCACGACGTCGAAACCGGGCGTGAACGGGCCGAAGCCCTTGCGCGCGGTGTCGTCGTCGCTGAAGCTGACGATTGTCGTGGTGCGGCCGTGGAAGTTCCCGGCTGCAACGACGATCCGCGCCTTGCCCGAGGCTATGCCCTTGACCCGGTACCCCCAGGCGCGGGCGACCTTGATGCCGGTCTCGACGGCCTCGGCTCCGGTGTTCATCGGCAGCACGAGTTCCTTGCCGCACAGGCGCGCGAGCGCCTCGGCGAACGGCTCGAGCTGATCGTTCATGAATGCGCGACTCGTGAGGGTCACGCGCCCCAGCTGATGCGTCGCCGCGCCCACGAGGTCCGGATGCCGGTGCCCGAAGTTCACGGCCGAATAGGCCGCGAGCAGATCGAGATAGCGCTTGCCCTCGACGTCGGTGACCCACACCCCCTCACCGGTGGCGATCGTCACCGGGAGCGGGTGGTAGTTCTCTGCGACATGCGCCTCCGCGCGCCCAGCACCTGCTGTCATTCTGCGCCGCGCAGCTCGAGAGTGCAGCACTTGATGCCGCCGCCGCCGAGCAGCAGCTCGGAGAGGTCGACCATGATCGGGTTGTACCCGCGCTCGCGCAGCTGCGCTTCGAAGCCCTTGGCGCGCGGCGAGATGATGACGTTGTATCCGTCGCTGGCGGAGTTCAGGCCGAACACCGAACCGTCCTCATCCGAGACGAGGATCGCGTCCGGGTAGCGCTCTTCGAGAATGGCGCGGCTGGCCTCATCGAAGGCACCGGGGAGGTAGGCGATGTTCGCCCGCTCCGGGCCGCCGTTCTCGATTCCCTCGACCGGATCGAGCACGGCGATCGCGGTGTCGAGGTGGTAGAAGCGGGGGTCGATGAGGTTGAGCGAGACGACCTCGCGGCCGAAGACCTCGCCGACCTCACGGTGACTGTCACCGGTGGAGCGGAAACCGGTTCCGGCGAGGATCGTGTCTCCGACGAGCAGGAAGTCGCCCTCGCCCTCGTTGACCTCTTCGGGCATGACAGTGTCGAAGCCGTTCGCGCGGAACCACTCGGCGAACGCCGGTGACTCTCCCTGTCGCTCGACGAAACGGAACTCCGGAACGTACGCACGGCCATCGATGACGAAACCGCCGTTGGCCGTGTAGACCATGTCGGGGTACCCGGCGAGCGGCTCGATCAGTTCGACCTCGTGGCCGAGTGCGAGATACAGGTCGTAGAGCTTCTGCCACTGCGCGACCGCATTGGCGGTGTCGGTGGGCCGTGCCGGCTCCATCCACGGGTTGATCTTGTAGCTGACGGTGAAGTGCTCTGGACGGCACATCAGGTAGCGCCGGTGGTGCGCAGTGCGGGTGTTCGAGGGTGCGGTCATGGTTTCAGGCGTCGACATCATTCTCCTTGAGAGGGTCGGGCGGACGCTGTCCAGAGGCCCGGCGGAAGTTCGACCCACCGTGACCCTTCGACAGACTCAGGGAACAACGGCGAAGAAGATGCGACACAGGCACGCCAGCTCTTATTGTGACACCCGCCCCTGGGTATGCGCCAGCGGCCTGCTCAACTTTCGGGGTATTGAAAGAGGTCGTCGATTCCGACCTCGAAGGCGCGCGCGATCTGGAACGCGAGCTCGAGCGTCGGCGAGTATCTGCCCTGCTCGATGGCGATGAGCGTCTGACGAGTCACCCCGATGCGGCGGGCGAGGTCGGCCTGCGTGATGCCGGCCTCCTCGCGGCGCGAGCGGATGCTGTTGGTGACGAGCGTGGGCTTGACCATCAGACCAGCCCTCGCCGGTAAGCGACGACCCGGGCGATACCCCCGACGAATGCGGCGACGGCGAAGCCGAGGAACATCGTGTTCGCGATCCAGAACACATCTGCCCCGGTCGCGCAGAGTGCGATCACCCCGAGTCCTGCAATCGTGAGAAAGACGGACTCGACCCGCCCACCCAGACGACTGATATCACGGTCGCGAATATCGGACGCCGACGCAGCCTCTCGATCGCGCATGCCGACGATGATGCCCCAGAGGATCGTGATGAGGATGGTGAGCAGGATGCTCCCGCCGATCGTCCACAGCATCAGCGGGAACCAGTCGACGCCGGTGACGTCTCCCCCGCCCGCGTTGCTCAGAACGAGGGTGAGATAGACGCCCATCGTGACGACGGACATGACGAGACCTGCCCACGCCGCACGCTCGTGATAGACCATGACAACCTCCTGATGTAAAAGATTCTTGACATCTTGAAGGTACTGCGCGCGCAGCATCCGTGTCAAGAATTCTTTACATCAGTTCTTGTCAGGTGGGCCGAACAGCCCCTCCCCCTGCGAGTGCAGCAGGTTGTATGCGTCGATGAACGTCTGCGGTTCCTGCGACTCGGGCAACCCCGCGCGCGCGAGCAGCAGCCCCAGCAGCCCGCGGGCGGGCGGCGTCAATGGCTTGTCCTTGTGCTCATGAGCGGGATGCGCATCGGTCTTCTCGGGATTGAGCGGAGTGAACGAGGGGGTGGTCCTCGGCCAGTCCGACGGATGCCGCGGCTTGTCGAGGTTGATGACGCTGAACAGGTCGTTCGCTGTGGCATCTCGCTGCGTGAGCGGCTTCAACCCGTGCAGCCGATTCAGCGTCGAGATGACAGCACCGTGATGCATCTCGTCATTGATGACGGTTCCCGACCGCGTGTAGGCCGACACCGCGATGGCGGGCACTCGGCATCCGAGCCGATCGAACTCGAAGCCCATCTCGCCAGGGCCCGCCCGATCCGGCGGCGTGGCGGCCGGGGGCGCCACGTGGTCGTAGCATCCGCCGTGCTCATCGAAAGTGATCAGCAGAAGCGTGTTGACGGCATTCGATCCCTTGGCGCTCTTGCTCGCGCGGACCGCGGAGTAGATGTCGTGAACGAGCTCGTCACCTGCCCGCACGTCAGAGTACGCGCTGTCGAACACCTCTGAGCCGTCGACGTCGCTGACGCGCCGGTGCCCGAACGGCGGGTGGAAGTCATTGTGGTTGTAGATCATGCGCGGCTCGATGAACGCATAGGCGGGGAGCTCGCCGTGCTCCACGTCCGCGTAGAAGTCGTCCATCGTGCCGAAGTGCTCGGTGCGCCAGAACTTCTCAAGCACCGGTGCGTGCAGGACGCCGGTGAATGAGACCATCTGCAGCTCGTCGAAGTAGACCTTCCAGGTGAGCCCGGCGTCTTCGAGCCGGTTGAAGATCGTCGGCGACTTCGGTGCATCCAGCCACTTGTCGTAGCCGCCGCCGTGCTTGTTGGTGACGAACCCGTGCGAGGTGGACGCGTGGAAGAACGACCGATTGCAGAAGGTCTGCGAGGGAACTGCCGCGAACCAGTTGTCGAACACTGCGAACTCTCGAGCGAGCATCGACAGTGTCGGCAGCATCTCGGGCGAGAACGAGCCCATGATGTGCTTCGCCTGCTCGGCTGTCGGCCGCTCGCCCTTCTTCAGCTCGCTGTAGTTGCTGATGTAGTCCTCGAGGAACCCGCCCATCGTGGGCTGCTCGCCATGCTGAGGCATGTTGTAGGGCGGCTCCATCGCCCCCGTCGGGATGCCGAAGTTGCCGGCCGGCTCGATAGTGCCGAAGATCTGCGTGTTGACGTGCGGGTACTCTTCACCGGGATCGGGGTCGGGATACGTCATGATCCGGTCGGTCGGCCCGTCGTACACGTGCGCGGCGACCGTCGTGCCGTCAGATGCGGTGTTCGTGTAGTCGCCGAAATCGAGACCGTCGAAGTCCTGTCCCTCCGGCAGATTCTCTTTCGTGTACAGGTAGCCGAGCAGATTGTCGAAGGAGCGGTTCTCGCCCATCAGGACGACGATGTGATCGAAGCCGGGTGCGTGCCGCGGCGAGAGTGCGCCGTAGCCGTCAGCGGCCTCAGCGAACCCGTCCTGCTTTCCGAGTGCGAAGCCTGCGGCAGCCCCCGCTCCGCCGCCGATCAGCGCGCCAGCGGCTGCTACCCCTCCCAAACGGAAGAAGTCTCGCCGTGAGCTCTTGGAATCTTCCTGCTCTTCACCGTCAGCCACGCTCAAATACTACTGGCGCGCCCAACGGGCACTCCTTGCGAGCATGTGCGCCGGGTCAGATGGCCTCGGCGCTCCAGTCATCGGGGTTGCCGAAGCGATGCGCAGTGATCGCGATTGCCTGCTCGTGCACGAACGGCAGCAGCTCGATGCGTCCGGCCGAGGTCACCTCTCCGTCGTAGACCGACAGGTCGGGGTCTCCGCCGGTGGTTTCGGCGAGCGCGCGGTGCGCAGCCGCCACGGCATCCCGAGGCCCCACCAGCCGCACCCGCGAGGCACGAGGGGCGGCTCCGGCCAGGACCGCGTCGGCATCGTCGACGCGCGCCATCCGCTCGTTCCACTCCTCGTCGCTCTCCACCGCGACGCCTACGCGCAGCTCAGACAGTGCTCGGCGCACCTCGGCAGGCAGCCCCGTCGGTGTCGACAGGAAGAACTTCGATCCGGTGCGGATGCCGGCGATGACGACACGGAGCAGTTCGTGCCATCCGGCGTCCCGCACCGCGCGGATCATCACGGGCACAGGGCGATACCGGAAGAGGTTCCGCTCGATGCCGAGCTGTGAGACGTCGCGCACCTGGCCGAACTCGCGGTCCCATGCGATGGCGTCCGAGAGCGCGGAACGGCGCAACCACTCGAAGCTCTCGAAGTCGAGTGAGGGCTGAGCCGATTCGATGAGGTGGGTGATGCGCGAATCGAGCCCGCGCAGGTGCAGGGTGCTGGAGGCAGGGCCACCCGCGCGCGCCCTCCAGCTGCCGAGGCCGATGAGGTAGTTCGGGCCGCCAGCCTTCGTGCCCGGTCCGACCGATGAGCGCTTCCAGCCGCCGAACGGCTGACGCTGCACGATGGCCCCGGTGATGCCGCGGTTCACATACAGGTTTCCGGCCTGAACCCGATCGATCCAGGTAGCGAGCTCGTCGGGGTCCTGCGTGTGCAGCCCGGCGGTCAGCCCATAGGGCACCGCATTCTGCATCTCGATCGCACGATCGAGCGTCGGCGCATACATGATGCCGAGCACCGGGCCGAAGAATTCCTCCATGTGGAAGCGCGAACCCGGCTGCACACCCACGCGGATGCCGGGACGCCAGAGCCGCCCCGTCTCATCGCCCGCCACGCGTGAGGGTGCGATCAGCCACCGCTCATCGCCTTCCAGTTCGCTCAGCGCCCAGGCGAGCTTGCCCTGCGGTTTCTCGATCACCGGCCCGAGGTCGGCGAGCGCATCGCTCGGCCAGTCCACGTGCAGCGAGCGCGTGGCATCGACCAGCTGGCGGGCGAAGCGCTTGGATCGCGCGATCGGACCGACGAGGATCGCGAGCGATGCCGCAGAGCACTTCTGCCCTGCGTGCCCGAATGCGCTCTTGACGAGATCGGCGACAGCGAGGTCGAGGTCGGCCGAGGGCGTGATGACGATCGCGTTCTTGCCGCTGGTCTCGGCCAGCAGCGGCAGGTCGGGACGCCAGGATCGGAAGAGCGCTGCCGTGTCCCACGAACCGGTGAGGATGACGCGGTCGACCGCCTCGTGCGAGATGAGCTGCTGGCCGAGCTCATCCTCTTCGAGATCGACGAGGGCCAGGACATCGCGCGGGATGCCGGCCTCCCACAACGCCTCGGCGATCACGGCCGCACATCGGCGTGCCTGCGGCGCGGGCTTGAAGATGACGCCGGACCCTGCAGCGAGCGCAGCGAGCACTCCCCCGGCCGGGATCGCCAGCGGGAAGTTCCACGGGGGCGCAACAACCGTGAGCGCTGCGGGTTCGAAAGCGGCACCCGTCACAGCATCCAGTTCGCGTGCCTTCGCGCCGTAGTAGCGAGCGAAGTCGACCGCCTCGCTGACCTCGATGTCTGCTTCGGCGAGTACCTTGCCGGTCTCGGATGCGGCCACCTCGATCAGCTCTGCACGCCTCGATTCGAGGGCGGCGGCGGCGCGCACCAGCACCTCGGCGCGTTCTGCTGCCGGGCGCGATCCCCAGCCGGGGGCTGCGGCGACGACGCGGTCGATGGTCTCATCCAGCAGTGCCGCGTCGTCGACGAGTGCGGCGCGCAGTGTCTCATCGCCCGCTGTCGAGGTCGCGATGCGGGAGCGGATCTCGCGCGCCCACTCCCGGTTCGTCGGCAGAGCGGGGTCGCTGTCTGCCGTGTTGCGGAAGCCGGGAGCGCCGGCGGAATCGACATCGAGCTCACGTGGCGAGTACACGGCGGTCTCGACGAACGCGTCGGTGCGGCTTTCCGCGCTGGAGCCTCGAGCGATGCCGAGCACCATCTGGGTGAGGTCGCCGTCGTCGGCCTCGGTGTGCTGGGCAGGGCGCAGCGATTCGTGCACCGGCTTCTGCTTGTCCTGCATACGGAACGACACCGAGCGGAGCGTCGGATCATCTGCGCGCTCGAGGGCACGCAGGAACCGGTCTCGCTCGCGGACGAACAGGGATTCATCGTCGTGCAGGTGGAACGCCGCAGAGAGGAAGTTGTCGTGCTCGGCGTTCTCTTCAAGACGGCGCACGAGGTAGCTGATGGCGACGTCGAACTCGGCCGGCTTCACGACCGGAACGTACAGCAGCACCGGACCGACCTCCCGCGAGACGGCCTGCACCTGCCCTTGAGCCATCCCGAGCAGCATCTCGAACTCGACGTCGTCACGCACGCCGCGCTCGCCCGCCAGCAGCCAGGCGTAGGCGATGCCGAACAGGTTGTGCCCGGCGACGCCGATTCGGACAGCGGCCGCGTTCTCAGGACGCAGCGCCTCATCGAGCAGGCGAAGGTAGTTCGCGTCGGTATCGAGTTTGCTGTCGTAGGTGGCCAGCGGCCACCCGTGCATTGCGGCATCCACGCGTTCCATCGGCAGGTTCGCGCCCTTGACGAGGCGGACCTTGATCGCCGCGCCGCCGTGCTCGACGCGATCCTTCGCCCACGCGGTCAGTTCGCGCAGCGCGCCGAGCGCATCGGGGAGGTACGCCTGGAGGACGATGCCTGCTTCGAGCAGCGGCAGGCGGTCGTCTTCGAGAATGCGGGTGAAGACCGCGATCGTCAGGTCGAGATCGCGATACTCCTCCATATCGAGGTTGATGAAGGTCCCCGTCTTCGCCGCGGTGAGGTAGAGCGGGGTGAGGCGCTCGGCGACGGCCTCGACGACCTCGTCGAACGCCCACATCGACAGGTGGCTCATCACGGACGAGACCTTGACCGAGACGTAGTCGACATCGTCACGTCGGATGAGTTCGTGGATACCCTCGAGGCGCCGCTTCGCCTCGTCTTCACCGAGCACTGCCTCGCCGAGCAGATTGAGGTTCAGACGTGCGCTTCCCGACGCGCGCAGCTTCTCGATGGCCTCGCCGAGTTTCGCAGGTCGCGCGTCGACGACGAGGTGCCCGACCATCTCGCGCAGCACGCGGCGAGCGATCGGCACCACCGGTGATGGCAGAACCTGCGCGACCCCGCCGCCGAGGCGCACCGCACCGCGCAGATACCAGGGCAGGAAGTCCGGCACGATCGGAGCGATCCGGTGCAGTCCGGATGCCGCAGCCGACAGACTCTCCGGACGCATCACCGAGTCGACGAATCCGAGAGTGAACGGCAACCCGTTCTTGTCCTGCAGCACGTCGGCAAGGCGGGCGGCAGCGGGATCTACTTCGATCTCAGATGCTTCGGCGACCCAGCGCTGGGCAAGCTTCACCGATTGCTCAGCGAGCGGAAGGGAACCCGAAACGGGCGACTCAGACATGCACTCAGCCTAAGAGCGCGGAGTGCTTCTCAGGCGGTGACACAGCGGAGCTATACGACTACTTCCACTCCCAGCTGTCGATAATCTGCTGCAACTGGTCTTCACCGTTCGAATACGGCGTGACGAGGCTGATCACGAACAGCTGCGCCTGCGTGCCGGCGATCGGATACGGCTCCGGCGAGAAGACCGTGAGGAAGGCTTTGGTCTTGGTGTCAGCCGCATCGCTCTCGTAGCGGATGAGACGCGCCTCGGCTCCGTCGAGGGTGACCGTCTCTTCACCAATGGCTTCGCCGCCCTGCTGGCTGAAGAACGGTTCCTGCAGCCCCTCGACAGCGGCGTCGAGGTCACCCACGGGGCCGTAGGCGTTAGAGGCGTCGAGGTTCAACGGCATGACACCGATCTGGCCGGCGATCATGCCGGCACCGGTGGGGTAGAAGTTGTCGTCTTCGTCGTATTCGCCCCAGAGCTCGAGCTTGCCCACACACGCGTCGACATCGGTGGAAGAGATGTTGTTCGTGAAGTACTGCGGGCCGTCATAGGACCAGCACGGTGTCTCGATGAACTGTCCGGAGACCGCAGAGAATTCTGCTTCGTCGAAGCTGCTCTCTCCGAGATCCGACTCGTCTTCTTCCGCCCACAGTTCGGTGCTGTCGTCGTACTGCTGGATTTCGCTCTCGATCGCGGCGGGGATGAACCAGAACGTCACGACGAGCATGATGATCCCGGTGAGCGCGGCGAGGGCAGACAGCACGATGGCCGTGATTCCGAGGCCCTTGCCACGGGGCTTCCGCAGCGCCAGGATGCCGAGCACGAGGCCGACGATGGCCAGAACGAGTCCGACGAACGGCACCCAGCCGCTCAGGAACGCGACGATGCTGACGATCAGCGCGGCGATCGCGAGGCCGCCCACACCCGGATTCGGGGCCTGTGGGTAACCTGCCGGACCACCATAGCCGGGGTACTGCCCGGGAGCGGGCTGCCCGGGGTACTGGGGCTGTGCTCCGTACGGAGGCTGCGCAGGATACTGGGGCTGACCGGGGTACTGGGGCTGCGCCCCGTACGGAGGCTGCCCGGGCTGATCCGGGTGGCCGCCATAAGATTCGTTCGACATATGCTCTCCTCCAGCGTTGTGACGCTGCGCCCCCCGGCGTCTATCGGTCTTCGAGCCTATCGGCCGCAGCGCCCATCCGCGACGCGCAAAGCCCCATAAGATGTTGTCGTGAGCGGGTCGGGGGGAGCCGAGGGCGCCGCGCAGGCCGCGCCCGATGACGCCCCTGCGCGCCCCGCGCGAGCCCGGTGGGTCACCGCTGTCGCCGATCGCGTGCCGGCCAAGTGGCTGGGCGGAATCGCCACCGGGGTCGTGCTGATCTCCACCGCGGCGTTCGGCGGGCTCGAGGCCGTCGCCGTGCCGCCGCTTCCTGAGCTGAGCGCGGGAGAGACCTTCACGGACGCCGCACTGGAGATGACGGTGCGGCACGCCTTCGCAGTCGATGAGCTCAGCGATACGCGCGTCACCGCCGCCCCCGGGGAACGGCTCCTCGTCGTGGTGATGGATGCCGAAAACCTCGACGAGGACCCGCGCAGCAGCGCGGGCACAGGCAGTCTCAGCGACGTGCGGGTCGAGGGCATGCCGGATGCCGCGCCCACGATCGCCCGGGTGGACGATGCCACTTACTCCCCCTGGCTGCAGCCAGGAGTACCGGCTGAGCTCATGCTGACCTGGGCGGTTCCGGCATCCGCATTCGTCGATGGTGACGACCTGCGCGTCGCTCTGCCCACCGCACACAAGCAGACTGGCAAGTACTTCATCGCCGGCGACTACTGGACCGATGTCTCGGTCGCCGCGCACGTCACGCTTGTCGTCGAAGACCTCGACCGTTCGGATGCCGAATGAAGCGCGTGCTGCCGTGGGTCGTGACCCTCCTGCTCCTCGCCGCCGCATGGTTGGTGGCGTTCGTGACGCCCGCCGATCGATCGACGACCGAGCCGTTCCCGATCACCGCCGCGATCGGTGAGGAGATTGTGGCGCGCGATTTCGCGCTCACCTTGCGGGACGTTCGCGCCGCCGGGACGATATCGACCTCGGACGGCTGGAGCGCTGAGGGCACCTGGCTGCTCGTGGATCTCACCGCCGAAGCCACTCGGGTTCAGGACGGAACGATGCTGTCCGGCGCGACGCTCACGATCGGCGACCGCACGTACCGGGCGAGCGAGCGGATGACGTCGATGTTCGGGCATCCGCTGGTCCCCGGCATCCCGTACCAGGGCACGCTCGCGTTCGAGCTTCCCGAGGGTGCGCTGCGCGGCACCGGGGTTCTGCACTTGTCGACCAGGGACGACAACCGCGGCGACAACGTCGCCGAGCTCACCCTCGATCTCGGCGCGCTCGACATCTTGCCCGCGGCCCCGCTCGAAGACACCGTGTGGGGGAAGCCATGAGCTGGTGGCGCCGAAACGCTCTGGCGCTCGGCGCACTCGTCATCCTGGTGCCCGCGAGCGTGGTCGTCATCGCCGGCAATGAGTGGGCCGACTATTACCTGTATCGTTCGACGGTCCCGGTGGATCCGCAGGAGGACGGTACGGTGGAGCTTGCGAACGCGACGTGGGGGCCGGTGCGTTCAGTGGAGATCACCGACACTTCGGAGTACACCGTTCCCGAAGGCGTCAGAGTCATCGCTGTCGCTGTGCCGGTCGAGCCGGGCAAGGATGCGCCGTCGTGCATGGCGCCGCAGCTGGTCGAGCAGAGCACGGGACGGCAGTGGAACGAAATGCGCTCCGCGCTCGGCATCCCCTACTCGATCGAGGAATCGGCCTCCTGCGCAGTCGCCACCGAAGATGACCCGGTGGTCGACCCGTATGAATTGATCGTGGCATTCGGCGTTCCCGACGATGCGGAGGGGCCGTTCTGGGTGGAGGTGTCCCCTGTCGAGTCGCTGCCACGACTGGCAAGATTCTCGATCGATCCCTGATCTGCCCGTCCGAGGGCCGCATCGTACGCAGAGGCGACCAGCGCGATGCGAACCGGCTCGGTGACCGCGGCGACCAACAGCCCGAATGCCACATCGGCGACCGACCAGAACCCGAAGAGGTCTTGGGGTCCGATCAGCAGCGCTATCAGCCGCAGCCCCGAGGCACTCAGCGCGAGCACGATCGTATAGAGCAGCACGTAGCTCGCGATGCGCACCGGCCCTGTACGCCACATCAGCGCGATCGCGTTCGAGATCGGAGTGAAGCGTCCGGTGAAGTCCTTGCCGATCTCGGTGAGAACGCGCCGGGCAGGACCGGGGATGCGCTCCATCCTTTTACTGCTGCGCGTGAACAGCCGATAGTTCGCCCACGGCTTCTCCGCGGCGATCGCCTGGCCGTAGATCACCCCGGCGATAGCGAGCCAGGCCAGCGGCTCCGCGACGAGACCGGCGACCTCACCGATGAACCATTCGACGCCGTCCCAGATCCAGGCGATCGGCACCAGCTGGTCGCTCACCCACGAGCGAAGTCCGATGATCCACTGCATCCCGACCCGGGTATCGACCCACCCGGTAAGGGCGCTGATGCCGTCACGGATGAGGAACAGCGAGAAGCACACCCACACGGCCTCGAGATAGACCGCCACGAGTGAGAAGGGCTTCGGAAGCCGGGTCGCCCACTTCTTCCACGCCCAGCGGCCCGAGTAGGCGAGCACGATGATCAGGACGGTGACGACATTGACACTGAGGTTCAGCGCGATCTCACGCTCGGGAGCATCCACCTGATCGACGACCGATTGCAGCAGGATGCCGCTGTTCACCTCCAGCGCCCTGGCAGAGTATGCGGTGACGTCGTCGCGCAGCATCCCCCACGCGGCATAGATGGCGAAGAACGGCAGGATGCTGGCGAGCAGCGTGTTCAGGAATGTACGGCGCCGCTCGGCGCCCGTTTCGGGCACCGGCGCGATCGCCTGCAGGTCACGGAGGCCATCGCGCAGCACGAGGAACATCGCGACGAAGCTGATCAGGCGGGCGAGGATCGCAAGCGGCAGGATGAGGAACCCGGCCGTGGACGTCCACGCGCCGACGTAGCCAGCGATCTCGATGCCGACGTAGTGCACGATGCGGCCCGCGAGGAACCACGCCAGCATCGCTGGCCAGTGGCGCAGCAGCACGCGGCGTGTCGACGCCAGGATGATCAGCATGTGGTTACGTTAGCGCGCCCCGGCACACGCCGTCACAACGTCAGCTCCAGACGCTGGGGGCGTGTGCGCGCGTCGAAGGCAACGCGGAGGCCGCGGCCCAGTCGCGCACCCATTCGTCGACCTCGGGAAGCCCGTCAGGGCGCCCGATCGCAGAGAACAGCTCCTCGTGCGAGAGCGTGCCGCCCGAACGCTTCAGCATGCGACTGCGGATGATGGCGCGAGCGTAGATCTCACCATCGATGACGGCACGGTGCTCGAGGTAGATCGCCTTGTCGTCATGACCGATCAGACGCGATTCGATATCGAAGCGCTGCCACAGCTCGAGCGACTTGCGGAACGTGATGGTCTCGGCGACGACCACGCCGTACCAGCCGTGGCGTTTCATGGCACCGGCCATGCCGGTGCGGGTCAGCAGATCCCACCGCCCGAGGTCGAACAGGGACAGGTAGCGGCCGTTGTTCATGTGGCGGAGCACATCGATATCGGTCGGCAGCGTCGTCGCACGGATACGGCTGAGCTCCGTCGGAGCGATGAGTCCTTCACGGCGCAGACGGCGGCGCGCACGCCACATCACGAAGAGAGTTCGCCACATCACATTCACGAGATCCGATCGTAGCCACCGCCTCATGGTCCGCGCAGTCGATTGTAGGAATCTCACATCTGTGCGGCTCGATCATCGCGTCGACATCGCTCGATTTCCGGTAATCGGAGCGCGCGCGTAGAGTCGCGGCATGAGCGCCGAAGCCCAGCCTGAAGTCATCATCCGTCCGGTCCGCGATGTGGATGCGGAGGCCTTGGGTCGCGTGCACGCACAGTGCTGGCACCAGACCTACGACCACCTGATCAGCAAGGCAGCCCTCGAGCGGGTCTCACCTCGTCGCATGGCAGAGCTGTGGACGAACTGGGCCGCACAGGGCGACGATTTCAAGATGAGCGCCGCGCTCGTCGATGGTGAGATCGTCGGTTTCGTCGGTTCGGGCCCTGCCCGCGACAAGGATGCTCCGGCCTTCCGCGAGCTGTATTTCATCTACCTGCTCGGTGAGTACCACTCCACCGGACTCGGCCAGAAGCTGTTCGATGCCGCTGTCGAGAACGATGAGCCGCTGTACCTCTGGGTCGCCGAGGACAACCCTCGTGCCCACCGTTTCTACGACCGCAACGGCTTCCGCCTCGATGGCACCAGTCACACCGAGCCGTTCCTCGGTGAGACGCTGACCGAAGTGCGGTTCGTGCGCCCCTGATCGACGCGAACCCGTTTCGCACCGAGACCCCTGGCTGCTTGGCGGCCAGGGGTCTCGTGCTGGGGTCAGCGACTGCTGACGGTGCCGAAGAGCTTCGCGATCGGCGCGAGTACGAGGGGCCGGGCGGCGACCCAGGCGGCGACGATCACGACGAGGGATGCCACGAGGAACCAGAACCCGGTCCAGTTGTCAGCGTAGGCGTTCGGATCGACCGAGCCCTGGGCTGCGTACATGTGGTTGAGGTTGCGCAGTGCACCGGTCGCGAAGACGAGGAACACGTGCACGGCGATGAACGCGACGAAGTACAGCATCACCGGGAAGTGCAACGCGCGCGCCCACTCGATCGGGTATGCCTTGTTGAGCCGCTCGGCGTTCTTGGGCCACATGCCGCTCATCCGGTACCCGGTGACAGCGGCGAGAGGGGCTGCGATGAAGATCGTCACGAAGTACGCGATCTGCTGGATCGAGTTGTAGTTGACCCAGCCGTTCTCGGTCGGCCAGTCCAGCGAGATGTACTGCAGCACTGCGGTGAAGGCGTTGGGGATGACCTCCCAGCTGGTGGGGATCACCCGCATCCACTGACCGGTCACGAACAGCAGCACGATGAAGACGACGCCATTGACGAGCCACAGAATATCGAGGGCCTGGTGGAACCAGATCGTCAGGCTGACCTTGCCCTTCGGGTTATTCCGTGGCGTCCAGAACGCTGTCGGGCGCTTTTCGTTACGGATCCGAAGCCCGGACCGGATGATCAGCACCATCAGGAACACGTTGAAGAAGTGCTGCCAGCCCAGCCAGGCAGGGAACCCGATCGGCGCCCCTTCTGGCAGGTGGTACTCGCCCGGGTAGGTGGTGAGGAAGTCCTGCATGCCCGACAGGCTCAACAGCCAGCGCACGAACAGCACGGCCATCGCCGCAGCGCCCAGCAGCGCGATGCCGCCGACGATCACGGTGCCGGCCCACTGGCCCTTCGTGAACGGGCCGTACCGCTTCGGCTCCGGTGCGGGAGCCTGCGGGACGAACGCGTACTTGCCGGGGAAGACCGTGCGCGGGAACGGCAACGGTGTGCTCACGTCGATCGTCGAGACGGCAGCGGACGGCGGGATGTCGGGTGCTTCGATGAGATCGAGAGCCTCAGAGTCGACGCCTGAGCCTGTCGAACCGGTCCCTGAGCCTGTCGAACCGGTCCCTGAGCCTGTCGAAGGGTCGACGGACTCGATCGAGACGACAGCGGCCGCGCCAGCCGGAGGCCAGGGCTCGCCGCCCGGCGTGCGCGGGAGGCCGCGGCGCAGCATCGTGCCGATCCCTGAGCTCGTCGAAGGGCTCGCTGCCACTTCGGTCGCGTAGGACGCTTCGACAGGCTCAGCGACCGAAGCGGGCTCAGCGACCGAGGCCGCAGTCGCCCCCTCGACCTCACCCGCAGGAGGCCAGGGCTCGCCGCCGGGCGTGCGCGGCAGGCCGCGGCGCAAGGTCGCGCCAGTTCCCGAGGTCGCGTGGGACGCTTCGACAGGCTCAGCGACCGAAGCGGGCTCAGCGGCCGAAACCGCTGGCGCGGACGCTTCGACAGGCTCAGCGACCGAGGCGGGCTCAGGCTCAGCGGCCGAAGCAGCATCCGCCCCCTCGACCTCGCCCGCAGGTGGCCAGGGGTCACCGCCGGCCACGCGCGGCAGGCCTCGCCTGAGCATCGGTCCCTGAGCCTGTCGAAGGGCGCCCATGGCTACTTCTTCCGTGCGTCGAGAGCCTCGACGACCTGCGGCACGATCGTGAACAGGTCACCGACGATGCCGAAGTCGGCGACGTCGAAGATCGGCGCGTCAGCATCCTTGTTGATCGCGACGATGTTCTTCGCGGTCTGCATGCCCGCACGGTGCTGGATCGCACCCGAGATCCCCACCGCGACATACAGCTGAGGCGAGACCGAGACACCGGTCTGACCGACCTGATGAGCGTAGGGGATGTAACCCGCGTCGACAGCGGCACGTGACGCACCGATAGCAGCACCCAGCGCGTCGGCGAGTTGCTCTACGAGCACGAACTGCTCCTTCGAGCCGAGACCGCGACCACCTGCGACGACCTTGGTGGCACCGCGCAGCTCTGGGCGAGAGGACTCGACCTCGACAACCTCGATGGCCCCGGCCTTTGCCGCGGCCGCCCCCGATGCGGCGACTTCGAGAGCTTCAACCGCAGGAGAGGCGACAGCCTCAGCCCGCTCATCCACCGCGCCCTGGCGGACGGTGATGACCGGTGCGCCGAACGTGGGCGCAGAGTCGGTGAGGAACGCGCCACCGTATACAGAGTGATGCGCGATGACACCCTCATCGTCGCGGACGACGCCGACCGCGTCGACCGAGAGGGCGAGCTTCTCGCGCACGGCGAAACGACCAGCGACGTCACGACCCGCGATCGAGTTCGAGACGAGGACCGCGTCCGGCTTCACCTTCTGGTACGCGGCCTGCAGCGCATCGACGAGCGGGACCGTGAGCGCTTCCGCGTCAGCATCCGCCGTCAGCACGACGCCGGCACCCGCGGCGGCCGCGGCATCCACAGCGCTCTTCGATCCGCCGGGAACGAGCGCGACCGGGGAGCCGATCTGCGCCGCCGCACCGATCAGTGCTGCCGTCGAGCTGGCAGCATCGCCGGTCGGAGTCACGTCAACGAGGACGAGGATGGAATCTGCGGGGTAGCTCATCGTCACACCAGCCTGTTCTGCACGAGGAACTCGACCAGCTTCGCGCCGGCGTCGCCCTCATCGGCGATCTTCACGCCCGCCGCGCGCGGGGGCTTCTCGGACACAGTCGTCATGATCGTGCGGGGGGCTGCGGCAGGATCGGCAGAGACGCCGAGATCAGCCAGCGAGAGCACCTCGAGCGGCTTCTTCTTGGCCGCCATGATGCCCTTGAAGTTCGGGAAGCGCGCGTCAGGAAGCGCCTCGGTGATCGAGATCACCGCGGGGAACGACACCGAGACGGGTTGTGATCCGTCATCAGCGGCGCGCGTGCCAGCAACACCATCAGCGGTGATCTCCAGAGCACTCAGCGCCGTCGCCTGCGCGTAGCCGAGGTGTTCGGCGAGCATCGCCGGGATCATGCCGCCCGAGCCGTCTGTCGAGAGGTTGCCGGTGATCACCAGATCCGGCTCGCCACGGCGAATCGCTGCAGCCAGCACCTCGGCGGTCAGCCCCAGGTCAGCACCGGCGAGCTGCTCATCTGCCACGTGCACAGCCGAAGCCGCACCGATCGCGAGCGCCCGACGGATCGATGCCGTCGACGTCTCGGGAGCCATCGAGAGGGCAACCACCTCGACGTCACCAGCCTTGTCGGCATACGAGAGCGCCACCTCGAGAGCGCGCTCGGCGATCTCGTCGAGAACCACGTCACCGGCGGCACGATCTGCCAGTCCGGTCTCGAGATTCAGTTTGCGATCGCCATAGGTGTCAGGCACCTCTTTGACAAGGACGAAGATCTTCATCGAATGCTCCTCACGACAAGATCGAGTCTATCTACACTGTGGACAGTGTCACGAATCAGTTGGGTTTTACACCAACGTAGAGGTTCAGATCTATCCACAATGTATACATACGGCACTATTGCCTGAGGTGGCGCCGGAGCGCGATGACCGATCAGCGTTCGGTGAGCACTCCCCTTCTGCGCGTGACGTAGAACAGGCCGCCAGCTACCAGGAGCAGCACTGCCAGGAGCGCCGCACCCCATGGAGCTTGAGCGCCCGTGGTGGCCAGTTCACCCGAGCGGACCACTGTCAGCGAGGCCGAGATGGGATCGTGCGATCCCGATGTGACCACGAGCGTGTGTGCGCCGAGCGCGAAGTCCGCGGGAATGCTCACATCGAAGCGAACCGTGCCCGAGGCATCCGCCGCGGGGATTCCCGAGATCACGAGCGGGTCGCTGTGCAGCGTCGCGGCGATCTGCTGACCGGGCTCGAGGCCGGTCACCGAGACCGTGATCGTACCCCCCTGCTCGACGCGGTCAGCCGACAGCGACATCTTCGCCCACGCCTGGTCATCGCCACCGTTGTCGTCTCCGCCACCGCCGCCGGGGCCTTCGCCCTGCGCGTCCACGAGCACGGCGACCGAACGTGCCGGCACCGTCACGGTTCCGGTGGCGGCGTCCCACGCGGTGGCCTTGACCACCGCATCCGCACCGTCCGCCTGCGCCGCCGTCAGCGCGAAGTCACGGCCGGCGAGCGTCTCGATCGTCTGCGTCACGGCATCCGGAGATGCGTTGAACACCACAAGTGCTGCCTCGAGCGCAGGATCAGCATCCGCGCCGACGAGGTCGTCGATGTGCATCACGATGACACCCGGGGTGGCGTCCACTCCGCTCCCGGGGAAGCTGACCTTCTGCTCGATGAGGTCGGCAGATCCCAGCTGCAGCAGCCCGACCTCGTTGCGCACGCGCAGTAGATCCAGAGCGGATGCTTCGGCCGCAGCGATGTCGGCAGGAGCCGGCTTCAGTGCGGGGTTCGCGAGCAGCGGGGCCATGATCGACCACTTGCCCTCGTTGTCCGCCGCTGCCGGGAGGCCGGAGCCGAAGGTCGACTCCTGGCCGGTCCAGTCGATGCGGTTGAACCAGTCACCGGAGTTGTAGCTGTTGCGGTCCAAGGACTTCGAGCGCAGCAGCTCCGTACCCGCGTGCCAGAACGTCGGCGACTGAGACAGCGTGACGGTGGCGAGTGAGAGCGTGTTCATGCGCACGCGATCTGCCATCGTCGTGTCGACGGGGAGCTTGAAAACCGAGAGGTCATACAACGTCTCGTTGTCGTGCGCGTCGACGTAGTTGATGACTTCACCCGGCTCATCGGCGTAGCCGGCGCGAGCCCCGCGATAGTCGATGTCTTCTCCCGCGGTCAGCGCGCCATCACTGGTGATGAACGAGTAGTCGCGCAGGTTGCCGACGAGTCCGAGCTTGACCAGGTCGGTCTGGTGCCCGAGCTCGGCGAGCGCCTCTTCAGGCGTGCCGTTGGAATCGGTGCCGTTGGAATCGGTGCCCAGTCCCGTGCCGAAGCCCTGCTGGTAGGTAGAAGCACCGTCGACCGGGCTGCCGCCGTGCACGGCGTCGCGCAGTCGGTCGTTGAACGTCGCGATGCCGGTGCCTCCGAGCTGCCCCTGCGAAGCCTGCTCGAACAGGGCATTGTCTGCCACCTCACCGAAGTTCCAGCCTTCGCCGTAGAGGAAGACCGCCTTGCCGTCGATGCCGTCCTCGTCGAGAGTCAACTCGTCCAGCCCATCCCGCACAGCCTGCATGTTGGTGGTGGAGTGGTGTCCCATCAGGTCGAAGCGGAAGCCATCGACCTTGTAGTCGCGAGCCCACGTGACGACGGAGTCGACCATGAGCTTCTGCGCCACCAGGTGCTCCGTTGCCACGTTCTGGCAGCAGGTGGAGGTCTCGACCGCACCAGCCGCGTTGAGACGGTGGTAATAGCCGGGAACCACCTGGTCGAGAACCGAGGTCTCGCCCTGACCGGATGCTGCGGTGTGGTTGAACACCTGGTCGAGCACGACCTGCAGGCCGAGGTTGTGGAGCGAGCCGACCATCGTGCGGAACTCACTGGTGCGCGCGCCGCCAACGGCGTCGACAGCGTAGGAGCCCTCTGGTGTCGAGAAGTGGTACGGGTCGTAGCCCCAGTTGAAGCCGTCTGCGTCAGCGATCGCCTGAATGCAGGCCTGCTGCTGGTCGGAGTCCGCAGCGAACGATGCGAGGTCGCAGTCCGGGGTGGCCTGAGCCGCCCGGTCTTCTTCGATCGTCGCGATATCGAACGACGGCAGCAGGTGCACCGTGTTGATGCCCGCTTCTGCGATCTGCCGCAGCTGATCGGTGCCCGCGCTCTCCTCGCCGAAAGCGAGGTAGGTGCCGCGCAGATCTTCGTCCACGGTCTCGTCCGAGATCGAGAAGTCGCGAATGTGCAACTCGTAGATCGCACGATCGACCTCACGCTCGACAGCCGGGGCTTCAGCCTTGCGCCACAGCTTGGGCTGCCACTCCTTGTCGTCGAGGTCGACGGCGACGGAGCGCTCAGAGTTCAGTGTCAGTGCGACCGAGATCGGATCCGTGACCGTGTTCGTCTCGATCTCTCCCGTGCTCGGGGCATAGACGACGACCTCCCAGAGGAACTCGGCATCCTTGAGCTTCTTCTTGCCCTCGACCTGCCAGACGCCGACGGCCGCATCCCACTCGGCCTCGTGACGAACCGGGTCGCTCTCCGAACCGGACTCCCAGGTGAGGAGCGTCACGGACTGCGCCGTGGGCGCCCACAGCCGGAACGTCGGCTCGTTGCCCGAGAACGTCACGCCGAGGTCCACACCATCCACTGCGGATGCGTAGAGGTCATCGAGCACTCCCGGAATCTGCACCCCGGTGTACGCGGTGAGCGCGCCGTCGACGGCGAGCTGACCGACCGCGAGCTGCGTGCGCACCAGCGCGGCGGCATCTGCATCCTCGAGCTTCAGCGCGAAGTAGCCCTCGAGTGCGGGGAAGCGCGCGAGCTGCTCTTCGGTCAGGGTTCCGTCGACCGTCAGCTCGATGGCATCGCCGCCGGAGACCTCGCCGTCGGCCATCGCGAGCGAGGCATCAGCCGAGGAGTAGAGGAGATAGCCCGCCTTCGACGGGGTTCCCAGCGCCGACGGCCACGCGATCGTCGTTTCGTCGATCCAGTGTGCGCGCTGCTCGCCGACGCCCGGCAGCAGCGGGTCTTCGCTGGTGATCTCGAGGATGTGCGTCTCGAGGGTGTAGCGGAAGGTGGTCACCTTACCCTCGGTGGCGCTGAACGAGATGTTCGCGCCGTTGAAGACACCGTCGACGCCGTAGTTCTCGTCCCAGCCCATCCCGTGCGCGACCTTCAGCGCGTACGCGCCGGTGGGGAGGTCTGCGGTGCTGAACTCGTAGACGCCGTCACGGTCGCCATCGGCCATTAGCGTGCCCAAGCAGTCCGGAGCCCAGTCGCCGGCGCATCCGAGCGCACTCTGGTGGGATCCGGGAAGGGTCACGATGGGGCCCTCAGCGGTGGACTGCACGATGTTCGTACGCGGGTCGAAGTAGAATGTGATCGGACCACCCGAGTGCGAGATCGTGATGTTCGCACCATCGGCCACGCCGTTGGCGCCGTAGTTGATGCTCCAGCTGCCGTTGATAGCGGCCTTGTACTCGTAGTCACCGGCCTCGATGTCGAACGTGCCCTCCCACACGCCGTCAGCGCGCAGGCTCAGCTTCGCCTTCTCGCAGGCGGGGTCCCAGTCGCCGGCGCAGCCGATCTCGGAGTCGAGGCTTCCGGCGATCACGACCGAGTCGATCGTAGAGGTGGGCTCCTCCGCCTCGGTCAGCGTGACAGCGTTTCCGACGGAGGCGTAGGTGGAGGCTGCGGCGTGGTTGCCCGCGGCATCCGTGGTCACGGCACGGTATTCGATGAGTGTGCCATCGGCCAGACCGCCCAGGTCATGGAAGACGCGCGGGGTGGTGTCTTCAGCCGTGCCCAGTGCGTGCCATTCGTCTGAGCCGACGACGCGCCAGGAGAAGCTTGTCTGCAGCCACTGGTCGGCGGTGTCGGCCTGCACGGCCGCCTGTCCGGAGAGTCCGGCGCCCGCGGCGGGGGCGGTGACGGTCACAGGGGCCGCCTCGTCGGGCGCGGTCACTGCAGCGTCTGCCTTCCAGACGATCGCCGAGAGCGCCGGAACGGTGATCGTCGTTGCTGCACCGGCATCCGTCGCGATCGTCGCGGCGTCGCCGTAGACCACGTCGTAGCCCGCATCTGCGGTGAGCGTGGTGAGCTCGACAGTCTGGTCGGATGCCGCATTGTTGACGGCGACCAGGTACTCGGTCTTCTCATCGAGGCCGACGCGCGAGAACGCGTACACGCCTGCGCCATCGGCCGCATAGCGCTCGATCTGCGCCCCGTCGACGAGCGCGGGGTGCGCGTCGCGCAGCGCGGACAGCTCAGCGATGTGGGCGTACAGCGGGGCATCCGTGCCGAAGCGGTCGACGGATCCGGCGTACTCGCCGGTGATGAGGTTCTGCTCGGCGTACTCGGCGACCTGCGTGGCGAAGAGCGTCTGACGGGCGTCCTTGTCACCGCCGGGGCCAGCGAAGCCCTGCTCGTCTCCGTAGTAGATGACCGGCTGGCCGCGGGTCAGGAACATCAGGTCATGCGCGAGCTGGTCGCGCTCGAGCGGAGCATCCGTGCCGCCGAGGAAGGACCCGACCCGGCCCATGTCGTGGTTGCCGAGGAAGGTGGGCAGAGCCGTCGAAGAGGACGCGGCGGTCGTGTAATAGTCGTCACCGGCGAACAGTGACTGCAGGCCCTTTGCGGAGTTTCCGCCGGCGTAACCCACCGCGGAGGACTGGAAGGTGAAGTCGAGCACCGAGTTCATGTCGGTGTTGCGCACGTAGGGCGAGAGCTTGACCGGGTCGGCGTCGTAGACCTCGCCGAACATGAAGAAGTCGTCCTTGCCGAGGTCGTGAGCGTAGTCGAGCACCTGCGTGGTCCACTGCTCCCAGAACTCGAAGTTCACGTGCTTGACCGTGTCGATGCGGAAGCCGTCGATGCCGAGGTCGATCCACTGCTCGTACACCTCGACGAAGCCGTTCACGACCGTGGGGTGCTCGGTCATCAGGTCGTCGAGGCCGTCGAAGTCACCGAAGGTGACCGACTCGCCCGACCAGGTCGAGTTGCCGCGGTTGTGGTAAAGCGTCGGGTCGTTCAGCCATTCGGGGATCTTGACGTCCTCGGACACGACGGGCGTGTACGGGAAGCTGCTGGCCGGGTCGAGAGCCGGGAACGGCGTCGTACCATCGGCGAAGTCGGCGGGATCGAAGACGTTGCCGTCGGCGTCCTGGTACGGGCTGGTCGCCTGATCGATGTACGAGTACGACGATTCTGCGTAGTCGATGACATCGGCGGTGTGGTTGGTGATGATGTCGAAGTAGACCTTGATGCCGCGGTCATGCGCTTCGGCGATGAGCGCCTCGAGCTCGGCGTTCGTTCCGAGGTGCGGGTCGATCTGCGTGAAGTCGGTGATCCAGTAGCCGTGGTAACCGGCGGAGACATTCGCACCTTCGCCCTGGACGGGCTTGTTCGCGAAGCTCGGGGTGAGCCAGATCGCCGAGGTGCCGAGACCCTCGATGTAGTCGAGCTGCTGGCGGAGTCCCGCGATGTCGCCGCCCTGGTAGAACCCCTTGTCGGTGGGATCGAAGCCGGTGACCAGGCGATCGCCGGTGAGGCCACCGGTGTCGTTGGAGGTGTCACCGTTGGCGAAGCGGTCGGTCATCACGAAGTAGAACTGCTCGCCGTCGCCGGCCTGTCGTACGGGAGCCGCCACGAGAGCGTCATCGTCTTCGGTGTAGGTCGAGCGCAGGCTCTCGACCTCGACGCCGACGCGCTTGAGGTTGTCGTCGAAGGTGAACCGCAACGTAGAGGGCCCGTCGACGGTGAGCGGGATGTTGCCGTCTCCGCCGTCGAGGCCGTAGGCCTCGTCCCAGCTGTCGTTGAGCGCAACCTTGTACTGGTAGGTGCCGGCCGGCACCTCGAAGGCGGCGCTGTAGACGCCCTCGGTCGCGGTGAGCGGCAACTCGCTCTCGGCGCAGTCTGGGGCCCAATCGGCCGCACAGCCCACGGCTGCCTGCAAGTCACCGACGAGCGCGACCGTGCGGTCAGCGGCGGATGCTGCAGTGAGGCCGACGGCAGAGAAGCCAGAGGCGAGGAGTGTGGTTGCGACCAGGAGTGCGGCGCGACGCTGGGCGGTCTTCTTCGACACGAATGCTCCGTGAGGGGGTGAGGAGGCACGACAACGTGCTCGGGTGCTCGGGTGCTGTACGTGCGAAGCTACCAGGGTTCCGCGCGAGACTGCAAGCGCTTCCAGTTGATATGTTGTGGAACCATCGGCCAATGCGGATAGATAAGTGCAAGCGCTTACATCGCAGGGCGTTCGAAGGATTCGGCGCCGACAGGCCGAGCACCGATACCGTAGAGTCCGTGGCCCGTCCCCGTCCGCTCCCGATCGATCCGCTCGCCGAAGCGAAGCGGCAGTGGATCGCGCATGGCTGGACGGATGCCGCCGACGGCATGACCGCGGTCATCTCTGTCATGCGGGCGCAGCAGCTTCTCCTCGCCAGGGTGGATGCTGCGCTGAAGCCCTTCGGACTCTCTTTCGCGCGATACGAGATGCTGCGACTGCTCGCTTTCAGCCGATCCGGAAGCCTGCCGCTGTCCAGCGTGGTCGCCCGACTGCAGGTGCACGCCACGACGGTGACGAGCACGGCAGAGCGTCTGGTGCGCGACGCGCTGATCGTGCGCGAACCGCATCCGCACGACGGCCGTGCGGCGATGCTCGTACTCACTGAGACGGGGCGCGATCTCGTCGAGCGTGCAACGGCTGCACTCAACAGTCAGGTCTTCAGCGCACCGGGGATGAGCAGCGAAGACACCGCAGGCCTCGTCGGAATCGTCGCGCGGCTGCGCCGGGATGCCGGCGACTTCACCGAGCCGCGCCCTCAGCCGGACCCGCTCTGATGACGGAATTCTGATGGCGGAGTTCGTCCTCGAACGCGTGATCTCCGCAGCCCCAGCAGCAGTGTTCGCAGCATCCCTCGATCCCGAGCTGCACGTCGAATCAATGGCCCGCTATGGCGAAACGATGGTCAAGGGCCCCGCGGGAGGATCATTCACCGAGGGCTCAACCGTGACGTGGCGAGCGCGGCACTTCGGCATCCCGTTCCATCTGACAATCGTGATCTTCGACATCGACGAGCCGCATCGCTTCTGCGACCGGCAGATCAAGGGGCCGTTCGGCGCCTTCCATCACGAGCATGTGTTTCTCGAGCATCCCGATGGCACGCTCATGCGCGACACCATCACCTTCCGCTCGCCATTCGGGCCCATCGGCGCGCTCGTGGACCGGCTCTTCATGCGCGAGTACCTGCGGCGACTGATCGCCGAGCGCAACGAGGTTATTGCCGTTTCGCTCCAGCCCTGACGTGCGTCGCCTGATCGTGGCCGACGTGCGCTGCTGAGCCTCAGCGGTTCGTGAAGTTCGGTGCGCGCTTCTCTCGGAACGCTGCCATGCCCTCTTTCTGGTCTTCGGTGTCGAAGAGTGCGGCGAACGCCTGCTTCTCGTGCGCGAGTCCTTCGGCGAGCGTCGTCTCCATCGCAGCGTCCAACGCGGCCTTGGCCGCGTAGATGCTGGGGAGCGACTTGGACGCGATCGTCTCGGCGAGCGTCGTCGCTTCGCCCTGAAGGTCGGCTGCCGGCACCACCCGCGACACGAGACCTGCGCGCTCTGCTTCTTCCGCACCCATCATGCGTCCCGACAGGATGAGCTCGGCGGCTTTGTAATAGCCGACGGCGCGGATGAGTCGCTGCGTGCCGCCCATGCCGGGGATCACGCCGAGGTTGATCTCGGGCTGGCCGAACTTGGCGGTGTCTGCCGCGAGGATGACGTCGCACATCATCGCCAGCTCGCACCCACCGCCGAGCGCGAAGCCGGATACTGCGGCGATCACCGGTGTGCACACCGCCGCGAAATCGGCCCACCCACCGAAGTGGTCGGTGGCGAGCATGTCGGATGCCGACATCCCTGCCATCTCTTTGATGTCAGCTCCCGCGGCGAATGCCTTCTCCGAGCCGGTGACGACGATGGCGCCGATGCCTTCGTCGTTGTCGAAGGCGACCGCGGCGGCGGTCACTTCTTCAGCCACCTGCGAGTTGAGAGCGTTGAGTGCCTGCGGTCTGTTCAGGGTGATCCACCCCACCCGTCCGCGCTGCTCGACCAGGATCGTCTCGTACTCGGTCATCGGAATCCTCTCGGTAAGTGTGCGTTCAGTCTGCCTGAGGCCAAGGTGCGTCACACTCGTCCGTCGCGGATATCGGTGATGATGCCGGAGAAGTCGCGTCTTGCCCCCTCGCCGGCCGCGAAAGCCGCATAGAGCTCTTGCGCGAGCCGCCCCATCTTGGCGTCAGTGGAGGTCTGCTCGATCGCCTGCAGCGCGAGCCCGAGGTCCTTGGCCATCAGGGCGCCGGCGAATCCCGGCTGATAATCGCGATTGGCCGGGCTCGTCGGCACGGGGCCGGGAACCGGACAGTTCGCCGTGATCGACCAGCACTGCCCGGACGCCTGCGAGACCACATCGAACAGTGCTTCGTGCGAAAGCCCCAGCCGCTCCCCCAGCACGAATGCCTCACCGACCGCGATCTGCGACACCGCCAGGATCATGTTGTTGCAGACCTTCGCCGCCTGCCCGAGCCCTGGACCACCGCAGTGCACGATCCGCTTGCCCATCGCTTCGAGCAGCGGCAGCGCCGCCGCGAAGTCGTCATCCGACCCGCCGACCATGAACGCTAGGGTGCCGTTCTCCGCCCCGACGACTCCGCCCGAGACCGGAGCATCCACACTCCTATGCCCTGCGGCGATGGCCAGCGCATGCGCGGCCTGCGCTTCGTCCACGGCGATCGTCGACGATTCGATGAACAGCGTCCCCGGGGCGGCGGCCGCGAGCAGCCCGCCCTCGTAGGCGTCGAGAACGTGCTTTCCGGCCGGGAACATCGTGATCACGACATCCGCGTCTTTCGCGGCATCCGCACCGCTGTCGGTGATCGGGATGCCGGCGGCGCTGGCCGCCTCGACTGCCGCGGGCATCAGATCGAAGCCGTGCACCTCGTGCCCGGCCTTCGTCAGGTTCACCGCCATCGGCAGGCCCATGTGCCCGAGGCCCAGAAACGCGATTCGGGTCATGATGTGCTCCTCATCGATGCGGATCCCGCCGGTCGCAGCATCTCGCGGCCGACGATCAGACGCATGATCTCGTTGGTCCCTTCGAGGATCTGGTGCACACGCAGGTCGCGCACGACCTTCTCGATTCCGTAGTCCTGAAGGTAGCCATAACCGCCGTGCAGCTGAAGGGCGCGGTTGGCGACGTCGAATCCCGCATCCGTCGCGAAGCGCTTGGCCATCGCACAGCGCATTGCGGCATCCGGCGCCTGCTCGTCCACGGCGAGCGCGCCGTCTTGCACCATCAGCCGCGCCGCGTGCAGATCTGTGCGCATGTCGGCGATCGTGAACAGAATCGACTGCTTCTCGGCGAGCGGCTCGCCGAAGGCGACGCGCTCGTGCACATACTCCACGGCACGGTCGAGTGCCCACTGCGCACCGCCGAGCGAACAGGCGGCGATGTTGAGACGGCCGCCGTTGAGCGCCGACATCGCGATCGCGAAGCCCTTGCCCTCGTCGCCGAGCATGGCGGATGCCGGAACCCGAACCCCATCGAAGATGACCTGACGGGTGGGCTGAGCGCGCCAGCCCATCTTCTTCTCGAGCGCACCGAAGCTGAGGCCCTCCGCTTCTGCCGGAACGAGGAAGGCGCTGATACCACGAGCCCCCGAGTCGGCGGCTCCGGTCCTGGCCATCACGACGTAGATGCCCGATTCGCCCGCACCCGAGATGAACTGCTTGACGCCGGTGAGCACATACTCGTCGCCCTCACGGACCGCACTGGTGGTGATCGCGGCCGCGTCGGATCCGGCCCCTGGCTCGGTCAGGCAGTAGCTGCCGAACTCGCTCATGACCGCCAGCTTCGGGAGCCACTCGCTCCGCTGCGCGTCATCGCCGTAGCTGTCGATCATCCAGGCGACCATGTTGTGGATTGAGATGTACGACGCGATCGTCGGGTCGGCTTTGGCGAGCTCCTCGAAGATCGCGACGGTGTCGCTGCGGCTGAGTCCCGTCCCTCCAGACTCCTCGCGCACGTAGATGCCGCCGAGTCCGAGTTCGCCGCCGCGATGCAGCGCCTCCCTGGGGAAAAGGTGCTGCTCGTCGCGCTCGATCGCGAAAGGTGCGAGTTCGGTTTCGGCGTAGTCGCGGACGGCGCCCAAGATCGCTTCGCGCTCTTCTGCCGTGGTGAAAGTCGATGTCATGGTCATGTCGGCCTCCTAGTGCATGGTCGGGATGACGAAGCTGACACCCTCGCGCACCCCGTGCGCCGGCCAGCGGCTGGTCACTGTCTTGGTCTTCGTGTAGAAGCGGAACGCATCGGTGCCGTGCTGGTTGAGGTCACCGAATCCCGACTTCTTCCAGCCGCCGAACGTGAAGTACGCGATCGGCACGGGGATCGGCACATTGACGCCGACCATCCCGACATTCACCCGCGCGGTGAAGTCACGGGCCGCGTCGCCGTCACGGGTGAAGATGGCAACACCGTTGCCGAACTCATGATCGGATGCCATCGCCAGGGCCTCTTCGTAATCCGCAGCGCGGGCGATGACGAGCACCGGCCCGAAGACCTCTTCGCGGTAGATCGACATGTCGCAGGTGACATGGTCGAACAGGGTCGGGCCGAGGTAGAAGCCCCCTTCATGGCCTTCGACCGAGAAGCCCCGGCCGTCGGCGAGAAGCGTCGCGCCGGCATCCACACCCTGCTGGATATAGTCGCTGACCCGCTCGACCGCCGCGGCGCTGACGAGGGGCCCGTAGTCGAAGCCGTCCGCGAGCGCTGGGCCGACCCTGAGCTGCGCGACGCGTTCGGTGAGCTTCGCGGCGAGCGCATCGGCGGTCTCTTCGCCGACGGGAACCGCAACCGAGATCGCCATGCAGCGCTCGCCCGCCGAGCCGTAGCCCGCGCCGATCAGCGCGTCGGCAACCTGATCGAGGTCAGCATCGGGCATGACGACCATGTGGTTCTTGGCCCCGCCGAAGCACTGCGCGCGCTTGCCGTGCGCGATCGCCGTCGTATAGATGTACTCGGCGATGGGCGTGGAGCCCACGAAGCCGACGGCCTTGATCCGGTCATCGGTAAGCAGAGCGTCGACGGCTTCTTTGTCGCCGTGGACGACATTGAGGATGCCCGCGGGCAGCCCCGCCTCGACGAACAGTTCGGCGAGCCGGACAGGAACAGAGGGATCGCGTTCGCTGGGCTTGAGTACGAAGGCGTTGCCCGCTGCGATCGCCGGACCGATCTTCCACAGCGGGATCATCGCGGGGAAGTTGAATGGCGTGATGCCCGCCACGACACCGAGCGGCTGGCGCATCGAGTAGACGTCGATGCCGCTGCCGGCGCCGGTGGAGTACTCGCCCTTGAGCAGGTGCGGTGCGCCGATGCAGAACTCGATGACTTCGAGCCCGCGCTGCACATCACCCTTGGCATCGTCGAAAGTCTTGCCGTGTTCGCTGGAAAGGAGCCTCGCGAGCTCAACCATGTCGCGGTTCACGAGATCGACGAAGCGCATCAGCACTCGGGCGCGCTTCTGCGGATTGGTCGCCGCCCATGCGGGTTGCGCGGCCTCGGCGTTCGCGATGACAGCTTCGACTTCGGCAGCAGTTGCCAGCGGCACGCGGGCCTGAACGGCGCCCGTGCTCGGATCGAACACATCGCTGAAACGTCCGGCATCCGGGGTGAGGAGCGATCCGCCAACGAAATGAGAGATATTACGAATCATTTTGTGATGTCCCTTCGTGCCCTCATTGGCACGATGTCCAGATTACTCTGCACTCCGGAGATTTGCTAGGACACCCTTGTAAATCTGACGTTCGACGCGCGTTCACCGTCCGGCAACTTTCAGCACGTACAACTGCTTATGCGCGGAAGACCTCAGACCGGATCGGGTAGTCAGAAAATTTCCGCGCCACGGTGAGCACAGCTCCCGAAATGAGAAGATCCCCACCGAATCGGGTCGGCGGGGATCTTTTCAGTCAGGCGATCAGATCGCGGTGAACCGCCAAGCGGCCGCCGCCTCTGCGCCCGGTTCGAGCACGATGAGATCGACTCCGGAGTTGAAAGCATCCGGTGGGCAGGTCATGGGTTCGACGGCAAGGCCGATCCGGCTCTTCGCCGCATCCGGCAGATCTGCCGTGTGCACCTGCACCCAGGGGCAGCGTTCATCCCAGGTCATGGCGACGCCGTGGCCATCGGAACCCACCACGCGCACCTCGGTCACACCGTCCTTGGCTGCGAGGTCGGTGAAGGCGTGGTCGATGAAGACGTCGCCGATCTTCCGCGGCTCGCGGAAATCCCATTCCGGATGCTGGTCGACGGACTCGACCGCGACAGGACTCAGCCGGTCGGGCGTGACCGTGAGCACTTCGGATGCCGGGAGCGTGAGCGTCCACTCGTCGACTCGGCCGGCCCCTGAGCCTGTCGCAGGGCCACCCACCAGATACGGATGCGGACCGGTTCCCCATGGCGCAGCATCCGCCCCGAGGTTTCTCGCGCTCACGGTCTGATTCAGACCGTCTGAATCGAGGCGGTATTCGACCTCGACCTCGACGCGGAACGGGTAGCCGAGCTGCGGTTCGATCGTGGCTGCGAGTACCACCCGGTCGTCCTCGACGACGCGGTCAGCGAACTCGGTCCACGCCAGCAGTCCGTGCAGCGCGTGCCCCCGTGAGGGTTCGGTGAGTGCGAGCTGATGCTCCGCACCGCCGAACGAGTAGCTGCCGTCGACGACGCGGTTCGGCCACGGGGCGAGCGTCGCACCACGATACGCCGGACGCACCTCATCGGCGTCGAACGGCACGATGAGGTCGCGGCCAGGCTGTCCGGGGGCGACGTGCCGAAGCATCCGCAAAGAGGCGCCCACACTGGCGATCGCCGCCTCGTACCCGTGGCCGACGAGCGTGAGCTGGCGTCCGGATGCTTCGACCGCTGAGCCTGTCGAAGCGTCAGCAATCGGGGCCATCAGAGCCCCTGCGCCAGGCGGTAGTACGCCTGGTTCCAGCGCACCTGCTTCTGGAACTCGGGCAGCGCGGTCTCGTCGTCGATGACGAGCAGCTCGACCTCGGCCATCTCGGCGAAGTCGCGGAAGGCCTCCAGACCCACGGCGGTCGACATGACGGTGTGGTGGGCAGCGCCCGCCGTCAGCCACGCCGCAGCGCTGGTGTGGAAGTCGGGCTGCGGCTTCCAGACGGCGCGGCCGACCGGAAGCTTGGGCAGCGATGCCCGCGGCTCGACGTTCTCGACCACGTTCGCCGTGAGACGGAACCGGTCGCGCATGTCGCTCAGCGCGACGACGATGGCAGGGCCAGGGTCGGCGGTGAAGACCAGGCGCACCGGGTCCTCCTTGCCGCCGATGCCGAGCGGGTGCACCTCGAGCGTCGGCTTCGCCGTGCTCAGCGACGGCGACACCTCGAGCATGTGCGCCCCGAGGATCAGCTCGTCGCCGGGGGTCATGTCGTAGGTGTAGTCCTCCATCAGGCTCGCGCCTCCGGGGAGGCCCGCACCCATCACGTTGGCGATGCGCACGAGCACGGCGGTCTTCCAGTCGCCCTCGGCACCGAAGCCGTAGCCCTCGGCCATGAGGCGCTGTACTGCCAGGCCCGGCAGCTGCTTCAGTGATCCCAGGTCTTCGAACGACGTCGTGAAGGCGCCGAAGCCGCCCTCTTCGAGGAACGAGCGCAGACCGATCTCGATCGCCGCCCCGTCGCGCAGCGACTGGTGCCGGTCCCCGCCCTTGCGCAGTTCCGGGGTGACTTCGTAGAGCTCCTCGTACTCAGCGACGAGAGCGTCGATGTCGGACGAGGATGCAGCGGCGACAGCATCCGCCAGGTCATTCACGCCCCACGTGTTGACCTGCACGCCGAAGCGCAGCTCGGCCTCGGTCTTGTCGCCCTCGGTGACGGCGACGAAGCGCATGTTGTCGCCGAACCGGGCGAGTTTGAGCGAGCGGGATGCGGCAAGTCCTGCTGCCGCGCGCTGCCAGGTGCCGAGATCCTGACGCACGCGCGGGTCGCTGGCGTGACCGACGATCGTCTTGCGCGGCACGCCGAGACGCGTCTGGATGTAACCGAACTCGCGGTCGCCGTGGGCAGCCTGGTTCAGGTTCATGAAGTCGAAGTCGATGTCAGCCCATGGGAGCTCGACGTTCGCCTGGGTGTGCAGATGCGCGAGCGGCTTCTGCAGGGCGTCGAGCCCTGTGATCCACATCTTGGCCGGGCTGAAGGTGTGCATCCAGCACACGAGGCCGATCACGCGGTCGTCGGCATTCGCCTCGAGGACCGTGCGCTTGATGCTGGCTGTGTCGGTGAGCACCGGCTTCCAGACGATCTTCACGGGAACCTCGGATGCCGCGTCCAGGGCCTCGGCGATCGCACGGGACTGGTCGGCGACCTGAGCGAGAGTCTCGGGTCCGTAGAGGTGCTGGCTGCCGGTGAGGAACCAGACCTCGTACTCGTCGAGGCTCGTCTTCAGCGGTGTACGTGTCATGTGTATCTCCTTGTGCTTCACGAACCAGCAAAACCACGCCGAGACTGCGTCGGCTCGCTGCTGTTTCGGCGTGGTTTTGCTGGTTCGTGGATGTGGTCAGAGGGCGGTGACGGCGGCGGCCTCGATGGCGAGGCCGCCGCGGTAGCGGTCGAGGAAGGTCGTGAAGCCGGCAACGTCAGCGGGATCGGGATCGACTGTGGCGAGGGATGCCGCGGCGAACACCTGATCCTCGAGATAGCCGCCGAGGTCACTCTCTGCGGAATGAGCGAGGTACGAGGCCAGGACGGCGATCCCCCATGCTCCGCCCTCTGCGGCGAGTTCGCCGACGGCGACGGGCGCGTTGAGCGCTCCGGCGAGGAAGCGCTGTGCGACGCCAGCGGTGCGGAACATGCCACCGTGCGCGAACATCCGGTCGATCTGCACGCCCTCGCCCTCAAGCACCTGCATGCCGAGGGCGAGCGTGCCGAACACGCCGTACAGCTGAGCGCGCATCGCATTGGCGAGAGTGAACGAGCTGTCCGGGGTGCGCACGAACAGCGGCCGCCCCTCGGTGAGGCCTGCGATCGGCTCTCCGGCGAGGTGGTTGTAAGCGAGGAGCCCCCCGGCATCCGCGTCGCCTGCGAGCGCCTCCCGGAAGAGCACGTCGAACACAGCGTCGTCGTCGAGCGGGTTGCCCGCTGCGGCGGCGAAGCGCGCGAACATCCCGGCCCAGGCGGCCAGTTCGCTCGCACCGTTGTTGCAGTGCACCATCGCGACCGCGTCACCGGCGGGAGTGGTGACGAGGTCGAGCTCGTGGTGGCTGCTGCTGAGCGGCCCCTCGAGCACGACCATCGCGAAGATGCTGGTGCCCGCGCTCACGTTTCCGGTGCGCGGCGCCACCGAGTTCGTCGCGACCATGCCTGTTCCGGCGTCGCCTTCCGGCGGGCACAGCGGGATGCCGCGGCGCACCGCGCCACTCGGATCCAGCAGGGCCGCACCCTCAGCGGTCAAGTTCCCGGCGACGGTACCGGCCGGAAGGACGGCGGGGAGGAGGTTCTTCAGCGGTGCGGGAAGCCGGTCACCGATCAGAGCGTCGTAGGCGTCGACCATCCGCTGGTCGTAGTCGCCGGTGGCGGAGTCGATCGGGAACACGCCAGAAGCATCTCCCACGCCCAGCACTCGTTCTCCGGTGAGCTTCCAGTGCACGTATCCGGCCAGCGTCGTGACGAAGTCGACCTGGGGAACGTGCATCTCGGCGTCGATGGCGGCCTGGTGAATGTGCGCGATCGACCAGCGCAGCGGGATGTTCATGCCGAACAGCTCAGAGAGCTCTTCCGCAGCTCGTCCCGTGCTGGTGTTGCGCCAGGTGCGGAAGGGCACGAGCAGATCGCCTGCCGCATCGAAAGCGAGGTAACCGTGCATCATCGCCGAGATGCCGATGGCGCCGAAGGTTTCGGGCCGGATGCCGTGGCGCTCTTCGGCGTCGGCGACGAGATCGGCGAATGCCGTCTGCAGTCCGTGCCAGACCTCGTCGAGCGCATAGGTCCAGACGCCGTCCTCGAGGCTGTTCTCCCACGCGAACGAGCCGACGGCCAGCACCTCGGTGGCGTCAGGCCCGATCAGGCACGCTTTGATGCGGGTCGAGCCGAACTCGATTCCGAGGCTCGTTCGGCCCTCGGCGATGTCGTCGCGCCCGGTTCCTGCGTCATCGCGCCCGGTCCCTGCATCGTCGCGCCCGGTCCCTGAGTCATCGCGCCCGGTCCCTGAGCTCTGTCGAAGGGTCACCGGCGAGCATCCGAGCTCTGGCCGTACACGTTCTGATACCGGTCGTACAGGCTGTCGATCGCATCCTGCGGAATCGGGATCAGCGGGCCCGCCTCACGGGCGTAGTGCACGGTGCGCGCCACGTCTTCGACCATGACGGCCGCCTTCACGGCGTCCTTCGCGTTCGCGCCGATCGTGAAGGGTCCGTGGTTCTGCATGAGCACTGCGCGAGAGCGGTGTCCGGTGAGCGTATCGACGACGCCGCGGCCGATCGAGTCGTCGCCGATGATCGCGAAGGGGCCGATGGGAATCGGCCCGCCGAACTCGTCGGCCATCGCAGTGATGACGCAGGGGATCTCTTCGCCCCGTGCGGCCCAGGCGACCGCGAAGGTCGAGTGGGTGTGCACGACACCGCCGACCTCGGGCATGTTCCGGTAGACGTAAGCGTGGGCTGCGGTGTCGCTCGACGGGCTGCGATCACTGCCGGGGGTTCCAGGGATGATGTTGCCGTCCAGGTCGCAGAGGATCATGTTCTCGGGAGCCAGGTCGTCGTAGCTGACGCCGGACGGCTTGATGACGAACAGGTCCGCGCCGGCCACGCGCCCGGAGACGTTGCCACCGGTCCAGACGATGAGGTTGTACCGGACGAGTTCACCGTGCAGGTGTGCGACGTCTTCGCGCACTGCGTCGATTGCGTGCTGAACGTCTTCAGGGAAGGTCGTCATTGAGGTCCTCTCGCGACTGTGACCGGTCACAGCAATTGTGTCAGGCGTTGCTCCCGCGCGCAATGCCGCGCCGGTGCCGCGGCGGACGGATAGACGCACGCTCGATGAGCACCGGCGCGACCGGTTCACGCGGCACGATGCCTTCGCCGGTGACCGCCGCGACAGCGCGGCGAGCGAGCTCCTCGAAATCCTGGCGCACTGTGGTCAGCGGCGGCCAGAAGAACGCGGCATCCGGGGTGTCATCGAAGCCCACGATGCTGACGTCTTCCGGCACCTGCACCCCCCGCTCCCGGAGGCCGCCGATGAGTCCGAGCGCCATCTGATCGTTGCTGACGAATACCGCGGTCGCACCGGATTCATCGATCGCGGCGGCGGCACGATGCCCGGACCCGGCCGTCCAGTCACCGCTGATGATCGCGACCGGATCCAGTCCGTGTGCGGTGAGCTCGGCGACGAAACCAGCGGTGCGCGCACTGGCCTCCATCCACTCCTCGGGTCCGGAGATATGGGCGATGTGCCGGTGCCCTGCGCCCACGAGCGCGCTGACCGCCAGCCGTGCACCGTCGACCTGATCGACGGACAGCCCGCTCTCGCCTCGCCCTCCCGCGTGCAGCACGGCTACGGGCACCCCCACGTCGATCCCGTCGAGGACGTCGAGTGCGTGCGCGTGCGGGGCGAATACGATGAGCCCGTCCACCGCCTGGGCCTGCAGATGCGCGACGGCCGAGCGCACCGAGTTCGCGTCGCCGGAGTCGGCGAACGCTGCGGATACCCAGTAACCGGCCGAGCGCGCGGATGCCTCGATCGCGGCGATACTGCGGGACGGTCCGTACTGCAGGGCATCGGATGCCACCACACCGATCGTCCGCGTGCGCCTGGTGCCGAGCGCGCGTGCCGCGTTGTTCATGCGGTAGCCGAGGTCGGACATCGCCGCGAGTACCCGCTCGCGGGTCTCCGGCGCGACCTCCGGATGCTCGTTGAGCACGCGGGAGACCGTCTGCCTCGAGACTCCGGCGACCGCGGCGACGTCGCGCACGCCGACGGTGCGCCGCGGGTCGCTGATCATGTCGCTCACGCCGACGAGTGTATGCCGAACGAGCCGCTCCGCCCGCGTCCGTGCCACTCTGGTGACATGCGCATCGCTCTCACCGGATCATCGGGCAAGCTCGGAACTGTCGTCGCGAGGGAACTCCGTGCGGGCGGCCACGGGGTCATCGGCATGGACCTCGCCGGCGTGCGCGGGCCCGGGTTCGTCCAGGTGGATCTGACCGATTACGGCCAGGTCGTGGATGCTTTCACCGCGGTCGGCGACCAGCACGACGGCGTCGACGCGGTCGTGCATCTCGGCGCGATCCCCGCGCCCGGCATCCGCAGCGACGTCGCCACGTTCCACAACAACATGCCGGCCACGTTCAACGTCTTCTGGGCAGCGGTGCGCCTCGGCATCCGGCGCATCGTCTACGCGTCGAGCGAGACGGTGCTGGGGCTCCCGTTCGACGTCCTGCCGCCCTACATTCCGGTCGACGAGGAATACCCGGCCCGCCCCGAATCGGTCTATTCGCTCGTGAAGACGCTCGAGGAGCACCTGGCGACCGAGCTCGTACGCTGGCATCCAGATCTTTCGATCACCGCGCTGCGCTTCTCCAACGTCATGAACCCCGAGGACTATGCGGCCTTCCCCTCCTTCGATGACGACGCCCTGCAGCGCAAGTGGAACCTCTGGGGCTACATCGACGCACGCGACGGCGCCCAAGCTGTACAGCGCGCACTCGAGAGCGCCGCACCGGGGTTCGACCAGTTCATCATCGCGGCCGCCGATACCGTGATGTCGCGGCCGAACGCCGAGCTGATCGCCGAGGTCTTCCCCGACGTTCCACTCATGCGCGAGGTAGGCCCGAACGAGACGCTGCTGTCGATCGCGAAGGCGCGACGGATCCTCGGTTTCGACCCGCAGCACTCCTGGCGCGACCACGTGTGACGGGCCCGATCCGCGCGAGGACTTGTATATCTCCGATCGGCCCCGGACTACTCACGCTTGCGGGTGACCGCACGCTGCAACAGGACGAAGATCAGCAGGATGCCACCGGTGATGATCGTCGTCATCTCGGGGGGAATCTTGCCATCGCGTGTGATGAGCACATTCATAAGGCCGAGCACAAGGGCGCCGACGACCGAGCCGAGCACGTACCCGTACGCACCGGTCAGCACAGTGCCGCCGATCACCGCGGCAGCGATCGCGTCGAGCTCCCAACCGATGCCGGTGATGTTCTGTGCTGTGCCCAGGCGCGAGGTGTAGAGCACTGCTGCGATGCCGGCGAGGGTTCCGCTGATGACATAGACGAGGACCTTCGTGCGCTGCACGGACAGACCCATCAATGCGGCAGAGTTCTCTGAGCCGCCGATCGCGTACACGGTGCGACCGGTGCGGGTGCGGTGAAGCACGAAGAACGCACCGAGTACAACGAGGATCGTGATGATGACTGCCGGAGTGATCACGAGATCATTGACCTTGGGACCGTCGACGACCTTGATCTGCGAACCGATCCAGCGCAACGGCGAATCCTCGCCGAGCCGCTCAGGAACCGTGCTCAGCAATGAAGCAAGTCCGCGACCCAGGAACATCATCGCCAGGGTCGCGATGAATGGCTGCACGTTGAAGTAGCGGATCAGAATGCCGGAGACGAGGCCGAACAAGGAGCCGGAGCCGATCATGACGATCAACACGGCGATCGGATGCCAACCGGCGTTGGAGAGCATCACGCCCGCCACCGATGAGAAGGCGATGATCGATCCGACGGACAGATCGATGCCTCCGGTGATGATCACGAACGTCAACGCCACAGCGAGAATGATGAGGTGCGTGTTGTTGATCAGCAGGTTCGACAGCGTGTTGGCCTGCACGATCCGGCCGTACGCGATCTCGCCGTAGATGACCATGGCGACGAGGATGAGGACGGCGGCCACGGTGGGCAGCGCAGACGGGTTCGTCGAGACCAGCCGACGGACGCGGGACGGGATGCCGATGCCGATGCCGGCATCCTTACGGGTCGGTGCTGCAGTCAGGGCGCTCATGCCATCGCCTCCTCTTTCGATGCTTCGACTTTCATTTCTGACGGATTCTTCGACTTGCGGCGGCGGAAGAGCCATCCGCGCACGCGGTCGGACTGCAGCAGGCACAGCACGACGATCACGATCGCCTTGAAGGCGGGAGTCGCCGATGACGAGATGCCCAAGAAGACGACGGTCTTATCGAGAGTGGCGATCAGCAGCGCACCGACGAAGGCTCCACTCAGGGAGAACTTGCCACCCGCCAGCGAGGCGCCGCCGATGACAACGGCGAGGATGGCGTCCAGTTCGAGCTGGTACCCGGTGCGGGAGATATCCACCGTCATCACGGTGCCGACAGACAGGATGCCTGCGACGCCTGCGAGCACACCGCTGAGGATGTACGTCGTCAGCAGGAGCCCGCGCGGCTTGATGCCTGCCATCCTGCTGGCCTTCGGATTGATGCCGATCGCCTCGATCATGAGGCCCAACGCGCTGCGGCGAACCACTGCGGCGACGATCAAGACGATGGCAACGGCGAAGAGGAACACCACGGGGACACCGATGATGTAACCATTCGCGATCCAGCGGAACGGTTCATTCGAGGCCGAGGTGTTCTGCCCCCCGGTGATCACCTTGGCGATACCGCGACCGGCGAGCATGAGCACCAGCGTGGCGATGAACGGCTGCAGACCGACGTAGGCGATCAGCACGCCGTTGACCGCGCCGAGGATGCCGGTCACCAGCAGGGTGAGGCCGACCGCGGCCAGTGCAACACCGAGCGAGCTCGAGTCGCCCATCGCCCTGATGAATTCCATGGATACCGCGCCGCCCACGACCATCAGCGAGCCGACAGAGAGGTCGATGCCAGCAGTGGCGATCACCAGCGCCATCCCCAACGCGATCATCATGATCGGCGCTGCCGCTTTCAGGATGTCGACGAGGTTGCCCACGAGATTGCCGTTGTTCGGGTTCACCGACAAGCCGAGATACGTCGGGTCCTTCAGCACGTTCAGCGCGAGCAGGGCGATGAGGGCGACGATCCCCCAGAACCAGGGTTTGTGGATGAGGTCTCGCCACCAGGTGGTGCGGACAGTTGCTGCGGCGCTCATCGCGTCTCCTCTTCTGCGGCGATGGTCTCGTCGGCGCGCGCGACGATCGCCGTGGGTCCGGCTTCGGGCTCTCCACCCGGAGCCTCATCGAGATTCTCTGCGGCGACTTCCACACCATGCGCGGCGATGATGTCCACCACCGACTGCGCGGTGACATCCGGGCCGTTCAGGATCTCGCCGATCTTCTGGTGATCCTTGAGCACGACGATGCGCTCGGAAAGGCGCACGACCTCCTCCAGCTCCGACGAGATGAAGACCACGGACATGCCCTCTTCGGCCAGCTGCGCGACGGTTTCCTGAATGTCTGCTTTGGCGCCGACGTCGATGCCGCGAGTGGGCTCGTCGAGGATCAGCAGCTCAGGCTTTGTGGCGAGCCACCTGCCGAGTAGCACCTTCTGCTGGTTTCCACCAGAGAGGTTCTTGATCGGACGATCCGGGTCGGCAGGACGCACGTTGAGTTCGGTGATGTATTTGTCGACGATCGCATCCTGCTCCCTCTTCGGGATCGGCCGCGCCCAACCGCGCTCGGCCTGCAGGGCGAGGATAATATTCTCCCGCACAGAGAGATCGGCGATGATGCCCTCGTCGCGGCGATTCTCCGTGGAGAAGGCGACGCGCTTGGCTAGCGCGTCCGAGGGTGACTTGATGTCGCTCTTGCGCCCGTTGAGCGCGATGGTGCCGGAGTCCGCACGATCCGCGCCGTACAGCAGTCGCGCGAGTTCTGTGCGTCCGGAGCCCAGAAGACCGGCGAAGCCGACCACCTCTCCGCGATGGATTTCGAGATCTGTCGGCTGCACGGACCCGCGACGTCCGAGGCCCTGGGCGGAGACGACCAGTTCCTCATCGGCCTCACGGGCTGCGATGCGTCGGTTCCCCCCGAGCGCGGAGAGCGCGTCGAGGTCTTTGCCGATCATCTTCGAGATCAGCGCGTGGCGATCGAGCTCACGGGTAAGATACTCGCCGACGTACTGGCCGTTGCGCAGCACCGTCAGTCGGTCGCTGATTTCGTAGATCTGATCGAGGAAGTGCGAGACGAAGAGAATGGCCACGCCCTGGTCACGGAGCTTGCGCATCACGCGGAACAGACCTTCGACCTCCGCGGCGTCGAGACTCGACGTCGGCTCGTCGAGAATGAGCACCTTCGCCTTGATGGCCATGGCGCGACTGATGGCGACGAGCTGCTGGAGTGCGATCGACAGGCTCGACAAGGGCTTGTGCGTGTCGAGGTGGTCGAGACCGAGCTGAGCGAGGGCCTCGGTGGCTGCCTTGTGCGTTGCTCGCCAGTTGATGCCGACCGGGCCGCGCACCTCATGGCCGAGCATGACGTTCTCTCCGATGGAGAGGTTGGTGACCAGGTTCACTTCCTGGTAAACGGTCGAGATTCCGGACGCTTGAGCGTCACCCGTTCCCTTGAAGCTGCGTTCCTGTCCCGCGACCAGGATGGACCCCGAGTCGATGCCGTAGACGCCCGTGAGAGCTTTGATGAGGGTCGACTTGCCGGCGCCGTTCTCACCCATCAGAGCATGCACCTCGCCCTGGAAGAGACGGAAATCGACTCCGTCGAGCGCCTTCACACCGGGGAACTCGATAGAGATCCCCCGCATTTGGACTATGGGCAGTTCTTCGTTCATGGCTGTCTTTCGGTATCAGGAAAGAGGTGCCTCGGGTGGCGCAGTGCTTCTGCGCCGCCCGAGGCGTTGTCGGAGTTGCAGCTCCGACGTCGATCATCTGGGACTGATCAGTACTTGCGGTCGGCCAGAACGGCCTGCGCCGCCTCGGCCGAGTCGAACGCCTCGCTCGGAACGATGATGTACGAGTCGACCTTGTCGCCAGCCAACGCCTTCTCGACGACCTCGATCGCCGTTTCGCCGAACAACGGGTTGTACTCGTGCACGAAGCTGAGCTGCCCGTCAGCAAGCGCCTGGATGGCGTTCTTGGTGCCGTCGATCGTTGCGATCTTGACGTCGGTGCCGACGGTGAGGCCAGCCTCTTCGACCGCCTGAGCAGCGCCGAGACCCATCTCGTCGTTCTGAGCGAAGATGAACTGGATGTCGTTGTTGTTCGACTTGAGCAGCGTCTCGGTGACGCTCTTGCCCTCTTCAGTCGACCAGTTCGCCGTCTGCGAGGCGACGTTGACCAGCGACGAGTCGCCCAGTCCCTCTTCGAAGCCGGTGTTGCGCTCGTTCACGACGCCGACGCCGGCCGGGCCCTCGAGGACGATGTAGTTGCCACCGTCGGGGAACTCCGCCGCCGCCCACTCGCCGACGGCCTTCGCGACCTCGACGTTGTCCGGAGCGATGCGAGTGACGTACAGGCTCGTGTCTTCGGGCTCGATGCCGCGGTCCAGCAGCACGACGGGGATCTCTGCCTCCTGCGCACGCTTGAGCGAGTCCTCCCAGCCGGACGCCTCGGTCGCCGAGAGCAGGATCACATCGACGCCCTCGTCGACGAAGGACGTGAAGCTGTCGATCTGCGACTTCTGGTCGAGGTTCGCGGCGGGTGCGTACTTCAGCTCGAAACCGGCGTCCTCCGTGAAGGTATCCTGGATGTTCTGCTCGTTGGCCTGACGCCAGCCGCCCTCGGGGCCGACTGCAACGAAACCGACTGTGACCAGGTCGTCACTGCTGCTTCCGCCGGCATCACCGGAATCGCTGGAATCGTCGTTAGAGCAGCCGGCCAACCCGAATGCGAGCGCGCCGACGGCTACCAGACCGAACGCGGTGCGAATGCGCTTCTTAGCGGACATGTTCTCCTCCTTGAGATACCGGGACGGACCCGGACGGACCGTGGCCGGTCCTTCGTTCGTGTGATTGCAGGAAGTACGTCGTGTACGTCCTCGCAGCGATGTTACCGGGAACAATACGTGAAACACAACCAGGCCATATGGACCCGGGACGAACGTGACGCTTCCGTCACCTCAGGCGATCACCCGCCCCCGTCCGAATCATGAGCGGCGATCATCTCGACGACGGTGTCTACCGTCACCGCCGGACCGTTGCTGAGCTCGCCGATCTTCTCGCGGTCCTTCAGAACGATGATTCGATCGCTGAGCCGTACCACTTCCTGGAGCTCGGATGAGATGAACACGACAGCGACACCCGTGGCAGCGAGTTCGCTGACTCTGCGCTGGATATCGATCTTGGCGGCGATGTCCATACCGCGCGTGGGTTCGTCGAGAATGAGGACCCGTGGCCGCACGGCGAGCGCGCGTGCCAGGAGCACTTTCTGCTGCGTGCCTCCGGAAAGCATCTTGACCGGACGATCGAGATCGGCAGGATCGAGCCGAAGGGATTCGACGAAAGTCTCTACGAGATCCGACATCTCCAGCGATGACAGCGGCCGCCACCACCCTCGCAGCGCCTGGAGCGACACGATGATGTTCTCCCGAGCGGTGAGTTCGTCGATGACACCCTGGGTGCGTCGATCTTCGCTGGACATCGCAATACGGTGCCGTAGAGCGACGGAGGGGTTGCGCAGGTCGACCTTCTCGCCGTCGACCCAGATTTCGCCGGTGTCCGCACGTACGGCCCCGCTCATCAGCGACGCGAGCTCTGTGCGGCCGGAGCCGCGCAGACCGGCGAAGCCGACGACCTCCCCGGGTTGGACGTCGATATCGGTCGGCCCCAGCTCGCCGTGACGCCCGAGATTCGCGGTGCGGATCGCCGGCATCCCGTCCCAGGCGTAATGGTGAGCCTTTCGATCCGAACTCAGTGCCCGAAGGCTCTCGATGTCTTTTCCGAGCATCTGGGAGATGAGATCCGCGCGCTCCAGGTCGCGGGTGGCATGCTCGCCCACCATCCGACCACCTCGCAGAACCGTCATGCGATCGCTGATCGTGAACGCCTGCTCGAGGAAGTGCGAGACGAACAGAATCGCCACACCGCGCTCGCGGAGCCCTCTGATGACGCGCATGAGCATGGCGACCTCGGCCTGATCGAGGCTCGACGTGGGCTCATCCAGCACGAGCACGCGCGGATCGTCCACGACCGCACGTGCGAGCGCCACCAGCTGCTTCTGCGCGGGCGAGAGCACCGATAGCGGTGTCTTCGGATCGAGGCCCTCAAGACCGAGCGTGGCGAGCGCGGCTGCGGCGTCCGCTCTGGTGCGACGCCAGTTGATACCGAGCCTGCCTCGACGTTCACGGCCCAGCATGACGTTCTCGGCCACGCTGAGGTTGGGACTGAGCTGCGTCTCCTGGAAGACGGTGGCGATCCCGGCAGCGCGTGCATTCGCGACCCCCGAGAACCGACGACTCTCTCCGTCCACCGTCACCGTGCCGGCCACCGGCACGCATGTGCCCGTGAGGACCGCGATGAGCGTCGACTTGCCTGCGCCGTTCTCACCCATGAGGGCGTGCACCTCTCCGGGCATCAGGCGCAAATCCACGCCGTCGAGGGCACGCACCCCGGCGAAGTCGACCGTGATGCCCTCCAGCTGCACGATGGGCTGCGTCTCGGGCATCAGCGCATCTCCCGTGGGCGTGCACTGGATGCTCGAGGCACGAATTCGGTCGGGATTCGTGTCAGGGTCGGGATCTCCCGCTCCTCGATGGCGGCGCGCAGCATCTCGACCACTGCACTGCCGAGGGAGGTGAAGTCCTGGCGGACAGTCGTCAACGGCGGGAGGAAATGTCGCGCCAGGGGCACGTCGTCGAAACCGACGACGCTCAGGTCACGGGGGACTTCGAACCCCTTGTCGTGCAACCCGTGGATGAAACCGATCGCCATGTCGTCGTTGGCGACGAAGACGGCGGTGTAGTCGGGCAGTCGACTCAACCCCATTGCGAAGTCATAGGCGAAATCAGCAGTCCAGTCGCCGACCACGATGGGGCGCTCACGGATCCCCCATGATTTCGCTCTGGAATGGAACGCCCGCTCCCTGGCGCGCGCGTCGAGCCAGTCGAGCGGACCGGAGATGTGGAGGATGTCTCGGTGCCCCAGCGCGACGAGGTGATCGACGACGAGGGTGGTACCTGCGTGCTGGTCGATCGAGACAGTGAGGAACGTAGGATCGGCGTCTGCTTTGACGACGAGGATCGGCACACTGATGGATATCCGACGCAGCGCAGCCACCGATGACGAACGCGGGGCGATCACGCACAGCGCATCAACCCCTTGGGTGATGAGACTCTCCACAGCATCCTGGGGTGAGAGCTGGTCTCCCTCGTTCAACGCAATCGGTGTCACGGAATAGTCGGCTGCGCGTGCGGCGAACTCGACGGCGCGCAGGATGCTGTTGGGCCCGAAGGCGACGGGGCTCTCGACGATGACGCCGAGGCGGCGCGAACGCTGCGTCGCCAGCGCTCGTGCGACGAGGTTCGGTCGATAGTCGAGTTCTTCGATGGCCTCGAGCACTCGGCGCCGAGTATCGGGCTTGATGTTCGGGTGATCGTTCAGGACGCGCGACACCGTCATGTGCGAGACGCCGGCGATCGACGCGACCTGGCGAATGTTGGGTTTGTCAGAGCTGACGTTGGCCATGCGTACCTCCGTCGGCCCGGCTTAGTGATGTTACCGAGCACAGCTGAAAGTCCGCAATGCGGCGCGCTACGCCAGCGGACGGAAGAGTCGGCCCGCCCGCTCCTCTGCATGAACAGGAATGCGGGCGGGCCGAGTCGAGTCTCAGCTAGTGCCGAGAAGCAGACCGCTCATCGATCACTCGATGTCCGCTGCCGTGTGTGCGCGTCGCCGACGAGCGACCCACAGGACTGATCCCAGTGCCATCAAAAGCGCCGCAAGCAGCCCAGCGCTCATCGCCACCTGCGAATCGCCACCCGTGGTCGCCAACGAGCCACCACCAGCATCTGTCGAACCCGCAGACCCGGAACCGCTCGTGGAATCCCCACCGTCACCACCGGCGCCGCCGTCTGACCCCGCGGCAGTGACGGCGAGAGGAAGACGAATCAGGTCCACCCCATCCGCACGAAGCACGATCTCATGCGCACCCGGCTCGAGATCAGCCGGGATCACCACTGCCACCTCGAAGCGACCGTCAGTGACCTCTGCCGTGGCCAGAGCACGGTACGTGCTCTCGATACCGATCTCGACCTCCGCAGCAACCACACCCGCTGCAGTGACCGTCACCGACTCACCAGCAGGCACCTCCGTGCGTGACAGCTGCGCCGTCAACACGTCGACCGGCCCCTGGTCTTCCACGGCAGTGAACGCCCAGTTGTCGACCTCGACGAGATCCTGCGTAGCCTCAGCACCCTCAGGCCCTGCGAACACGAAGAACAGATCGTGCACGCCGTTGGCACCGGAGACATCCGCCTGAACGTCCGTCCACTGGCCGATTTCACCGTCGGCGGCGATCTCGGCGACGACGTCACCGTCGACATTGTCCAAGCGCACCTGGATGCTGCCGCCCTTCACGAGCGGCTTCACCCGCGCCGTGACGGTCCTTGCGCCGGTGCCGAAGTCCACTCCGGAGATCCCGGCGAAGTCGCCGTCATCGACCGAAGAGAGGACCATGTTTCCCCCGCCGTTGTGCTCGGGGAACTCGACCGAAGCGGCATCCGTCTCTGTGACGCTGACACCCTTCTGCCATGCGAGGGTCTCTGCTTCGAACGTGCGGTACGGGTTGAAGTCCTCGACCTGCTCGACCCCGGCGCGCGTACCCTCGATCGGTTTGATCGTCCCGTCGTCGTTGAACTCCATCTTGTCGATGTGCACCGAACGGTAACCCTGCGTCGCGCCAGGCGTTCCGAGAGCCGCAGCCCAGGCGGCGCCTCTCGTCTGCGCGTGGTACGTGAAGTAGGTCTCTCCCTTGTACGTGAACATGTCGGAGTGATTGTTGCCACCGTTGCCCGCCCCGAAGAACGTCGCCGGGTTCTCGAACGCCAGCCCGGCGTACTTCGACGCTGACAGATCCATCGGGTCCTCGGTCATCATGTATGCGATGCCGCCGCGCGACGGGTATTTGCCCGGTTCCTCGTTCACCTGGAAGTTCGAGGAGTAGGAGTAGTAGTACTTGCCGTCGCGCTTGAACATGCTCGATGCTTCGAACATGCCCGGCCCGTCGATCTCGACGGGGTCGCCGTCGAGGGTGTACATGTCCTCCTTGAGCTTCACGACGCGTGTGGATTTCGGGTTCTGCGGCCCCTGCTGGTCTGCGCCGGTCCCGATCGTCGAGTTGCCGCCGAAGTACAGATAACCCTGACCGTCATCATCGATGAACACCTCGGGATCGAACAGCCACATTCCTGCGGGGAACCCGCCGTCGGCGATGTAGTCGTTCGAGACGGTGTCGGGAATGATCTTCTTGCCCAGCGGATCCTCCCACGGTCCCAGCGGCGAGCCGCCTACGACGACTGCCGTACCGGTGCCGCTGTCGCAGAAGTACAGGTAGACCTTGCCGTCCTTCTCGATCGCCGCCGGCGCCCAAGAGTTGCGTGCCCAGGGAGCCGCGCCGCCTTCGCGAGCGATGGGAACCGTGCCGTGGTCGACCCAGTTGACCATGTCGCTCGTGGACATCACATTGAGACGAGTGATTCCCCCGTAGCCGTTCGACTGCGTGGGGAGGCCGTTGGCGTCCTTACTGTTCAGCTCGTACTGTTGTGTGTCATCGGTCGAGTAGATGTAGAGACGACCGTTGTAGGTGAGGTGATGCGGGTCTGCACCGAACTTGTGACCGACGAGCGGGTTGTGGTCGGTGACCGGCTTGGTCTGCACGTCCTCCAACGCGGTGAATTCCGGCGCGGCAGGTGCGTCGGCGATCTTCACGAGCGACATGTCGTCGACGGCGAAGTCCTGGAGCGCATTTGAACCCCACGGCGTCTCAACGAAGAGCCATGCGGCGCCGGCGTGGCGCTCCTCGGCCGTGAATTCTTTCGAGAAGGTGCCCCACTCGCCCTTGGCGAAGGAGTGTCCGTAATCGACGCATCCGTTGAAGTTCGACGGGCAGAACGTGAAGTTGAACTGCTGCGTGGCGCTGCCCTCGTCGTACTTCAGTTTCCCGGTCATGCGGTACGTCGCCCCGAGTTCGAGCTTTCCGGTGACGTCAGCGAACGGTCCGGACTGGGTGCTGTTCCGCTCGGTGACCAACAAGGAGTGGGCTCCGCTGGCTGCGTCATCACTGAGAGCAAGCGTGCCACCCATCTCTGCGGTCCAACCGTCCGTGCCCGCGGCGAAGCGGCCGTCAGGGAGCAGGTTGCCGGGGACGGCCGGCGGTTCGGTGGCAGCCGGTTCGCCCTCGCTGACGACCAGGTTCGCAGGGGCTGCGTATGCCGCATCGCTGACGCCGACCGCGGTGACGGACGTCGCAAGCAGCGCCGCGACGCCGAGAAGCGCCGCCGTCCGCGGCGCCGAGCGGCGCGCGTATCTGTTCTGTGTTCTCACTGGGTGGATTCCTTGCTCTCTCATGTTTGCGAGAAGTCTGCGGGCGCGCCAAGCAGCGACGCCAGTGCAGCGTCGCGAGCCCGCCGACCTCATGCGTGATGGGGACGAACTGACCGGGGCCGATTCCGCAGTCGATCACCGCGGAGACGGCTCGTGTCTCCTTGTGGGCTTGGGGTACGGCACATCGTCGAACACAGCGCGTGCGCGTGTGTTCAGTGAGCCTTAGAAAGGCGTGATCTTTCCGATGCGCCCAGAAAACGGGAAGCGCTAGACGGCGGGAACCGCCGAGAGTTTCGTGGGACCGACATCGATGGTGCTGCTCATTGCACTCTCCTCCTCGAGATGCGGGAAATCGCAGGGGCTACGGATGCGCCGCCGCCGGTTTCGAACTAGCGGCTTCCTGAATGTTACCGGTATCAAGGAGCGGTAAGCAAGAGATGAACCCTGCAACGCGGTTCGTCGTCTTTTACTCGACGGTCTACCGGTGCGCCGGTCAGAAGCCCAGTCGAGCGAGATACCCGTTGACCAGACGTCGCTCAGGGTCGAACTCGGCGCGCAGCGCCGCGAAGTCGTCGAACCGCGGGTACCGGCTGCGTACTTCGGCCCCGTCGAGGGTTGCGACCTTGCCCCAGTGCGGGCGCGCGGATGCAGGCAGTGCGGCTTCGAGCGTGGGGAGGAACGCGCGAATCGCGGCCTCATCGGGCTTCCAGGTGAAGTGCAGGGCGACAGCATCCACTCCATAGGCGGGGCTGAGCCACAGGTCATCGGCTGCCACCGTGCGCACCTCGTTGACGAGCAGCAGCGGCGCGATGCGGTCGGCGAGCGAGCGGATAGCGCTGATCGCCGCCAGAGCGTCAGTGCGCGGAACCAGGTACTCGCTCTGGATCTCGGCGCCGGCCGACGGGGTGAACTCGAGCCGGAAGTGCGGCAGGCGCTGGAACCATGGGCCCGCGACGCCGCGTTGGACGCTGGTCGCGACCGGATCGACACCGAGGATCGGATGCCGCTCACCATCGGATGCTGTCGCCTGGAGCCGCGCCGCGAGCGAGGCGCGCGCCTCGGCACGCTCGTCCGGCATCCGCTGCTTGATCCAGAGCAGGTCTGCGACGTCCGTGCGCTGCCACGTCGTGAAGATGCTCACGCTCGTTCCGGCGCTGGTGACCGCGTCGAAGTCTGCGAGGATCGCGTCCCACCGGGGCGCGTCGAACACGTGCTGCGCGACCTGGTAGGTGGGTTCGACATCGAGGGTGACGTCGAGCACGGCGCCCAGAGCGCCGAGCGAGACGACCGCACCGTCGAAGTCCGCGTCTCCGCGGGCGAGCCGGCGGATCTCACCGTCGACGGTGAGGATGGTGAGCCCGCGCACAGCGGACGCGAGCGACCCGATGCGGTCGCCCGATCCGTGCGTGCCCGTGGCCACAGCGCCCGCGACCGAGATGTGCGGCAGTGACGCGAGGTTCGCCAGCGCGAGTCCCTGCGCCTCGAGGTCGGGCGCGATGTCGCCGTAGCGCAGCGCACTCGAAACCCGCACGGCGTCTCGCGCTTCGTTCACCTCGATCTCGCGCGGCATCCGGTCCAGAGCGATGAGAACCCCGGCCGAATCGGCGATGTCATTGAAGCAGTGCCGCGTCCCGAGCAGGCGCACCAGCCCGTTCTCGGCGAGCAGCTCGCGCAGCTCATCGACCGATGTCGGATGCGCGACCTCGGCCGCGGTGTAGGTCAGGTTGCCCGCCCAGTTCTTCTGCATGTTCTTATCCTGCCGCGTTTCGCACAACCATGATCCGGATCATCCCAGCGAAATGGCCGTCCACGAGACCGGAGGAAGTACGATCGTGAGCTCTCCGTTCTCGAGCGACGCGGTGTCGTTCGTGCGAGGTGCGACCCGCTCGCGGTCATCGAGGGTGTTCTTCGCGTAGATGTCGGCATCGGTCAGCGTATGCGTCTCGAGCACCGAGACGTCTCCGAGCCCGGCGACGTCGATCGTGACCGTGATCTGATCGGTCGTGCTGCGGTTCACGAGGAACACTGCCGAGCGCCCGGCCTCGGCATCGTGGGTCGCCACGGCATCGACCAGGGGAACCTCGCCGAAGCGCGCGGTCTCGTACGTCGGGGAGTCGAGCTTGAGCTCGAGCGACTCGCCCTGCGCCAGGCGCGAGGTGATCGAGAAGGGGAAGAACGTGGTCTGCCGCCAGGCCGGACCGCCCGGCTCGGTCATGATCGGAGCGATCACGTTCACGAGCTGAGCCAGCGAAGCACTGGTGACCCGATCGGCATGCTTGAGCAGCGAGATCATCAGGCCGCCGAAGACGACGGCGTCCAGCACCGAGTAGCTGTCCTCAAGGATGCGCGGCGCCACCGGCCAGTTGTCGATTCCGGTGATCTTGTCGACGCCGTGGTAACGGTCGATGTACCAGACGTTCCACTCGTCGAACGAGATGTCGATCCGCTTCGCGCTGCCGCGGACGGCGCCGACGTGGTCTGCCGTCGCGACGACCGATTCGATGAAGCGATCCATATCGACGCCCGAGGCGAGGAAGGAATCAATGTCGCCATCCTTCTCCTCGTAGTAGGCGTGACAGGAGATGTAGTCGACATCGTCGTAAGTGTGACCGAGCACCACGCGCTCCCACTCACCGAAGGTCGGCATGGCGGCGCTGGAGGAACCACACGCCACAAGCGTGATGTCCGGGTCGATCTGACGCATCCCCTTGGCCGTCTGAGAAGCGATCTTGCCGTAGTCATCCGCCGAACGGTGACCCAGTTGCCATGGCCCGTCCATCTCGTTGCCGAGGCACCACATCTCCACGGCGAAGGGCTTGTCGCGTCCGTTGGCACGGCGACGCTCGCTGAGCTCCGTGCCGCCGGGGACGTTCGTGTACTCGAGAAGATCGAGTGCCTCCATCGTGCCCCGGGTGCCGAGGTTCACCGCGAGCATGAGGTCGCTGCCCACCTTCTCGAGCCACGACGAGAACTCATGCAGTCCGACCTCGTTCGTCTCGGTCGAGTGCCAGGCGAGGTCCAGGCGGCGCGGACGCTGCTCGCGCGGCCCGACCGAGTCCTCCCAGCGGAAGCCCGAGACGAAGTTCCCGCCCGGGTAGCGGATGGTGGAGACGCCGAGCTCGCGGACGAGTTCGATCACGTCCTGACGGAAACCCTCAGCATCCGCCGTCTCGTGGCCGGGTTCGTAGATGCCGTCGTAGACGTGCCGACCGAGGTGCTCGACGAAGCCGCCGAACAGCCTGCGGCGGATGCTCCCGATAGCGAAGTGCGGGTCGATGGTCAGGCGGGCTTCGGGCATGGTGGGTTCCTCTTCTGTTCCGAGATCTGTTCCGAGATCGTGGGGCGTGCTGTTGCTGCTGCGGGTGTTCATGCGACCTCGGTGCGCAGGACGGGCTCGACGACTTCGCGTTCTGCTCCGGTGATGGCCAGGGTCTGCGAGCGCGCGAGCGCGCCGACCGACAGCCCGACCGAAAGCACGATCTCGCCCGGCTCGACGATGCGCCGACGAGACAGTCCCGTGAACGAGAAGCGGTCGGCGTGCAGGGTGAACGAGACTCGGACGCTCTCACCGGCGTCGAGCGCGATCCGAGAGTATCCGACGAGCTGCTGCACCGGCCGGGTGACCTGCGCGACGGGGTCGGCGCTGTACAGCTGCACGACCGTCTCCCCCGCCCGCTCGCCCGTGTTCGCCACCGTCGCTGTCGCCGTGACGGTGCCGTCCGTGGCGATCTCGACGCGGTCGAGTGCGAGGTCCTGGATCTCGAATGTCGTGTACGACAGGCCGTGACCGAATGGGAAGGCCGGAGCGATCGACAGATTGCTGATCCGGTCGCCGTCTTGTCCAAGCGGGGGTGCGAGATAGGTGTGCGGCAGCGCTGCGCCCGTGTGCGGCACCTGCACCGGAAGGTGACCGCTCGGGTTGACCTCGCCCACCAGGATGCGCGCGAGGGCACCGGCACCTTCGACCCCGGGCATGAAAGCCTGCAGCACCGCGACCGCACGCCCGACGAAGCGCCCCAGCGCGTAAGGGCGACCGGAGAGAACCAGCAGCACGACCGGCGTGCCGGTCGCCAATACCGCCTCGACGAGATCCTGCTGATCACCGGGAAGATCCAGCGATGGAGCATCCGACCCTTCGCCCGACGTGCCCTTGCCGAACATGCCGGCGTGGTCGCCGACGACGACGATCGCGACATCCGCTCCCCTGGCGGCTTCCGCGGCACGCGCGAGCTCCTCGGCAGTGCCGGGATCCTGCAGCGGACAGCCGCGCTCGACAACGACATCCGCTGCGGGGAAGGACTCGCGCAGTGCGACGGGAAGCGAGCGCGCCTGGAGCCCGAGCCCGAGTTCCGGATGCCGCGGCAGCACGTGCACCGGGTAGGAATAGGCCCCCATCATCGCGCTCGGGTCATCTGCACAGGGCCCGATGACAGCGATGCGCGAGGTCTCGCGCGAGAGCGGGAGGATGCCTGCGGAATTGTCGAGCAGAATGACAGCCTTCTCTGCCATCCGTCGCGCGATGTCGCGGTTGGCCGCACTGTCGAGATCGTAGTCGGCGGGCTCTGACGGTTCCCACCCCTCATCGAGCAGCCCGAGTTCGATCTTCTGCCTGAGCACCCGCCGCAGAGCCGTGTCGATGTCGGCGGCAGTGCGATCAGCATCCGGATCGTTCTCCTCCAGCGCGAGGAATGCCGAGATGTCGGGCAACTCGACGTCGAGACCGGCGTGCAGGGCGAGGCGGCCGGCCTCTGCCATCGTTGCGGCGACTCCGTGCTTGGACTTCAGGAAGGCGACGGCCCAGTAGTCCGATACGACAGTGCCGGTGAAGCCCCACTCGCCGCGGAGCAGATCCGTGAGCAGCCAGCGGTCCGCCGCCGCCGGGACCCGATCGGTCTCGGTGTAAGAGTTCATCACGCTGCGCACCCCGGCGACGCGCACCGCCATCTCGAAGGGCGCAAGCACGAGATCACGCAGCTCCCGCTCCCCCATCGCGACCGGCGCGTGATTGCGTCCGCCTCGCGAGCTCGCGTGCCCGGCGAAGTGCTTCAGCGTCGCGATCACGCCGGAACCCTGCAGCCCCTCGACGTACGCGGAGGCGAGGGTGCCGACCACATAGGGATCCTCCCCCATCGTCTCCTCCACCCGCCCCCAGCGGTAGTCGGTCACCACATCGAGCACCGGGGACAGCCCCTGATGCACACCAACGGCCGACATATCGCGGCCGATCGCGCGCGCCATCTCGCCGACCAGTTCCGGGTCGAAGGTCGCACCCCACGCGAGCGCGGTCGGATAGACCGTGGCACCGAGCGTGGTGAAGCCGGTCAGGCACTCTTCGTGCACGATGGCCGGGATCCCGATGCGCGTGGTGTCGAGCAGATGACGCTGCGCCTCCCTGATGCGCGCCATGCCATCACGGGCGTCGGCGGGTGCGGTGCCGAAGACGCGGGTGAGCTGACCGATGCCGTGGCGCACGACATGCTCGAAAGGCGCCCGCCCCTCGGAGAACACGTCCTGCATCGGTGCGATGATCTCGCCCGACGTGCGCTTGTCCGCCCAGTAGCCGCCCAGCTGAGCGATCTTCTCCTCGTCAGTCAGCGCAGCGACGAGCGCATCAAGCCGCTCGTCGACGCTTACCCGAGGATCCCGCCAGCTCTCGACTGCCATGCCTGCACCTTCCAAAATACAACGTTGTAAATTCTTTCTCCGGAGTATAGCCTTCTGAACCGAGGACGAAGAAAGTCCCCCAGGCACAGTTCGAGGAAGAATCTGCCATGACCCAGACAAACCGCTTCAAGAAGCTGCTCTAAAGTCAGCGGCTCGCTCCGTATCTGTTCATCCTGCCGTTCCTGCTGACGCTGCTCGTCTTCTGGCTGATCCCCGTCGGACGCTCCGTCATCATGAGCTTCCAAGAGGTTCTGTACGGACAGGCGACCTTCATCGGCACCGCGAACTACGAGCGACTCTGGCGTGATCCCGTCTTCTGGCAGGCGATGTTCAACAGCATCCGCTACATGCTCCTCACCCTGCTGATCCTCATCCCGATCCCGATGGCGCTCGCAGCGATCATCAACTCGAAGATCGGCAGCACCCGGGTCAAGAACTTCTTCAAGTCGTCGCTGTTCGTGCCGGCGCTGACCTCAGTGGTGGTCGCCGGCATCGTCTTCCGACTGATGTTCGCCGAGACCGATTCGGGTCTGATGAACCAGGTCGTCGAGTTCCTCGGCTTCGGCCCGGTGCGCTGGCTCCGAGAGGACCTGACCGGACTCTTCGCACTGCTGCTGCTCGCCCTCTGGCGCTGGGCCGGCGTGAACACCATGTACTTTCTCGCCGGAATGCAGGCGATCCCCTCTGACTACTACGAGGCCGCATCGATCGACGGCGCAAGCAAGATCCAGCAGTTCTTCAACGTGACTCTGCCGGGGATCAAGCCCACGATCGTCTACGTCACCACCATCAGCGTCTACGGCGGCCTGGCGATGTTCCTGGAGAGCTTCATGCTCTACGCCGGCAACAACTCCCCCAACAACCAGGGTCTGACGATCGTCGGCTACCTCTACCGGAAGGGCATCCAGGACAACGATCTCGGATTCGCCTCCGCAGTCGGCGTCGTGCTGCTGGTCCTGGTCCTGGCGATCAACCTCACCCAGCTCACCGCCACGGGAACGTTCAAGAAGGAGTCGACGCGATGACGCACAATACGGTGGCGCCCCCTCGCGCATCGAGCGTCGACAAGACGCAGCCCCGCATGAGCCGCAGAACTATCCGGCTGATCCAAGGGGCCTTCCTGCTCCTGATCGCGCTGATCACCTTGGTGCCTGTGCTCGCGATCTTCGTCGGTACGTTCCAGGACGGCAATGATGTCATCCGCAACGGCATCTCGTTCTCGATCGACTTCTCCGAGCTGAGCTTCGACAACTACGTCATGCTGTTCACCGATTCGGGCATGTACTTCCAGTGGTTCTGGAACAGCCTGGCGGTGACGGTCATCCAGGTGCTGGGAACGCTGCTTGTGAGTTCGTTCGTCGCCTATGGCTTTGCGATGTACGAATTCCGCGGCAAGAGCCTCGGCTTCATCCTCGTGATCATCCTCATGACGATCCCGTTCGAAATGCTCATGCTGCCGCTCTACGTGCAGGTCAACGACATCGGCGCCGCCGATCAGTACTGGGTCGTCGTCCTGCCGTTCCTCGCACAGGCGGTGACGATCTTCTTCTTCCGCCAGTACTTCCTCAGCGTGCCGAAGGAGATCCTCGAGGCGGGCCGGGTGGATGGCGTTTCAGAGTTCGGCATCTTCTTCCGCCTCGTCGTGCCGATCGCCAAGCCGGCCTTCGCCGCGATGGCGATCCTCAACGGCATGACGATCTGGAACAACTTCCTCTGGCCGCTGCTGGTGCTGCGCTCGCCCGAGAAGTTCCTGCTCCCGATCGGTCTGAACACTCTGCTCACCCCGCATGGGAACAACTATGAGCTGCTGATCATCGGCTCGTTCTTCTCGCTCATCCCGATCCTGATCCTCTTCCTCGCTTTCCAGCGGTTCTTCGTCAGCGGTATGACCGCCGGCGCAGTGAAGGGCTGATCGCTCGCACACACGTACCCCCTTATCCGCAATACCCAACACACAGTCAGGAGCAACACCATGCGAATCCGAAGGATGCTGACCACAACGATCGTGGCAGGACTGGCACTCGGCGCTTTGGCGGGCTGCACGAGCAGCGGCCAGGATGACGGCGGCGGCGAAGGCGCCGACGGCGTCACCACACTCGACATGTGGGTGTTCGCCGAGCTCCACGGCCAGGTCTACGAAGAGATGGCCGAGAAGTGGAACGAGGAGAACCCCGACAAGCAGATCGATCTCAACCTCTCGGTCTACCCGTACCAGGACATGCACGACAAGCTCCTGCTCGCCGTGAACTCGGGTCAGGGACTGCCCGACCTCGCTGACATCGAAGTCGGCAAGTTCGGCAACTTCGTCAAGGGCAGCAACCCGCCGCTCGCCGACCTGACCGAGGCAGCCGAGCCCTACATCGACGACATCGTCCAGGCCCGTCTCGACCTGTACAGCCGCGACGGCAAGATCTACGGCTACCCCACCCACGTCGGGGCCTTCGTCGCGTTCTACAACACTGAACTGCTCGATGGCGCAGGCATCGACTACACGACGATCAAGACCTGGGATGACTTCGCTGCTGCGGGCACAATGTACAACGATGCAACTGACAAGGCCTTCAGCGTCGCGAGCACCGGCGTCTTCTTCACCGAGCCTCTGGCGATCGCTCAGAACGGCGGAGAGCTCTTCGATGACGACGGCCTCGGCTCACCGGCTCTGAACAGTCCCGAGGTCGTGGAGACCATGGAGATGTTCCAGGACATGAAGGATGCGGGCGCGCTCTCGACGATCCCCGGCGGCAGCCCCGACAGCGAAGAGGCGTTCGGAGCCATCAACAACGGTGACTACGCGGCCATCGTCTACCCTGCGTGGTACACCTCGCGCTTCGTGGACTACATGCCCGACCTGAGCGGCAAGATCGCGATCGCCCCCGCACCGCAGATCGAGGGTTCCGACATCCTCACGATCGGTGGAGGCGGCACCGGCACGTCCGTGCTGGCCGCCAGTGAGCACAAGGACCTCGCCAGTGAGTTCCTCGCCTTCACGAAGCTGTCGCTCGAGGCCAATGTCGCGGTGTGGGAAGTCCTCGGCTTCGACCCCGTGAACATGTCGGTCTGGGAGGACGAAGCGATCACGCACAACCCGGACAACAAGTTCAACCAGTACTTCCAGACGAACCTGTTCGACGTGCTCAACTCGGTCAAGGACGGCATCGCGCACTTCCAGTCGTTCTCGAACCCGAACCTGCCGACCGTGGACAATCAGTTCCGCACGGTCACCCTCAACGAGATCTACGAGAGCGGCACTCCCGCCGCAGATGCTCTCGAGCAGGCACAGGACACTGTGCTGAACGAGCTCGGCGAGTAACTCTCCACGGCACGTCTGATGCGGGTCGACGACTGTTCGTCGACCCGCATCAGGCGCGGCTAGAGTGGTGGCTCGGAAGCAGCGATGCCCGGCGATTGGTGGACCGATGGATTCGACGATGCACGATGTCGCAAAGCTCGCCGGCGTCTCCATCAAAACGGTTTCCAACGTCATCAACGATCACCCGCACGTGCGGCCCCAGACCCGTGAGCGGGTGCAGGCGGCGATCGATGAGCTGCGTTACCGCCCGAACCTCTCCGCTCGGGGACTCCGTTCGGGGCGCACCGGAGTCATCGGTCTTGCGGTCCCTGCGCTCCGCGAGAACTACTTCGCCGAGCTCGCAGACGCCGTCATCCGCGCCGCTGATGCGCGCGGCCTCGGCGTGGTCGTCGAGCAGACCAGCGGCGATCGAGAGCGAGAGCTCCAAGTCATCACCGGCGGAAGACCCCGATTGGCCGACGGGATGCTGTTCAGCCCGTTCGCCCTCGGTCAGTCCGACGTGGACTCCCTCAATACTGATCTCCCCCTGGTCCTCCTCGGCGAGCGCATCTTCGGCGGACCTACCGATCACGTTGCGATGCACAACGTCTCTGCGGCCAGGGCTGCAACGGAGCACCTGCTCGACATCGGGCGCCGCCGGATTGCCGTCATCGGCGCTGAGGGGGAACACACCACCGACACGAGTTCAGCAACGCTGCGTCTGACGGGGTACCGACAGGCCTACGAGCGTGCTGAGCTCGCGATCGATTCACGCCTTATCCATACGACGGAGCACTGGACTCGAGACGCGGGCGCCGCCGCCATTCACGAGCTCCTCGCCGAGGGCGTTTCATTCGATGCGGTTTTCGCGTTCAACGACGCGCTGGGCCTCGGTGCGCTTCGCGCACTCAACGAGGCAGGACTCCGGGTCCCTGAGGACGTCGCCGTGATCGGCTTCGACAACATCGACGAGACGCGGTTCTCGATGCCTTCGATGTCGAGCGTGGATGCGGGGAGTGCGGAGATCGCGCTCACCGCGGTCGACTTGCTCGTCGAGCGCATCGAGGAGAAGGGCCAGCGTCGCCCGCCGCGCACGGTGAAGCCGGAGTTCCGCATCGTCAGACGCGAGTCGACCGGGTTCCCCGGGCCCGGGCGGTAGATCCCTCGGTCGGGTCGCAGCCGGTCAGACTCGTTCGATGATCGTGGCGTTCGCCATGCCGCCACCCTCGCACATGGTCTGCAGCCCGTAACGACCACTGGTCGCCTCGAGCTGATCGATGAGCGTGCCGAGCAGGCGCGTTCCGGAGGACCCGAGCGCGTGACCGAGCGCGATCGCACCGCCGCGCGGGTTCAGCTTCGCGGCATCCGCTCCCAGCTCCGCGGCCCACGCCAGCGGGACCGAGGCGAAAGCCTCGTTCACCTCGTACGCGTCGAGGTCATCCATCGTGAGTCCCGCGCGTTCGAGCACGAGACGGGTGGCTGGAATGGGCCCGGTGAGCATCATCATCGGATCGTCGCCCACCACTGAGAACGCGTGGAATCTCGCCCGGGGGCGAAGCCCGAGGGCCACTGCGCGCTCTGCGCTCATGAGCAGCGCAGCGGATGCGCCATCCGTCAGCGGTGAGGAGTTGCCGGGGGTGATGCTCCACTCAAGTTCCGGAAACCGTGCCGCGAGAGAATCCGTGCGGAACGCGGGCTGAAGGCCGGCAAGCTTCTCGGCCGTCGTCCCCGCCCGCACCGTCTCATCGGTCGCGGCATCCGGTGCCTCATCGACCGCGACGACCGTGCTGTCGAAGAATCCGTCCGCCCAGGCCTGTGCTGCACGACGGTGCGACTCGGCCGCGAACGCGTCGAGCTCGCCACGGCCGAAACCCCAGCGGTGCGCGATGAGCTCGGCCGAGACGCCCTGGTTCACGAGTCCTTCCGGGTACCGGGCGCGCAGCCGCGGCGACATCGGCGATCCACCCGCGGCGGATGACCCAAGTGGAACGCGGCTCATCGACTCCACTCCACCGACCAGCACCACGTCATACGCGCCGGCCATGATCCCCTGGGCTGCGATGTGCACCGCCTGCTGACTCGATCCGCACTGCCGGTCGATCGTCGCCCCGGGCACGGTCTCGTCGAATCCTGCCGCCAGCACCGCCTGCCGGGCGATGTTCATCGACTGATCGCCGACCTGGCTGACGCAGCCGAGGAGCACGTCGTCGATCTGCTGGGATTCCAAGCCGTTGCGTTCGAGAATCGTCGAGAGAACCCCTGCGGCCAGATCCACCGGATGCACTCCGCTCAGGGCACCACCGGGCTTGCCGCGACCGACCGGGGTGCGGACGACATCGACCAGAACCGCTTCGCTGCGCGTGCTCATACTTCTCCTTCTCGGCCGGCTACAGGCGGATCAGCCTGCCGCCTCTTCCGGTCGCTCCTGCACATCGATCGCCGCGGTATCCGGCTCATAGTCGGCAATATGCCGCTCATCCGGTCCGTTGTACGCCGACAACGGTCTGATCAGCGCGTTGGACGCCTGCTGCTCGATGATGTGCGCCGTCCACCCGGTGATGCGCGACGCGATGAACAGCGGCGTGAACGTGAGTGTGTCGTAGCCGATGAGGTTGTACGCAGGCCCCGAGGGGTAGTCGAGGTTCGGGTAGATCCCCTTGCGCGCGACGAACTCGCTCTCAAGGGTGTTGTAGAGATCCGCAACATTCGGCCGGTCGTAGTGCTCGACAAGCGTGTCGAGCGCCGCCTTCATCGTCGGCACTCGCGAATCGCCGCGCTTGTAGACGCGGTGCCCGAAACCCATGATCTTGCGCTTCTCGGCGAGCGCGGTATCCAACCACGACGAGACCTCCGACGCAGTGCCGATCTCATCGAAGATGTGCATCACGGCCTCGTTGGCACCGCCGTGCAGCGGACCCTTCAGCGCGCCGATCGCCCCGACGACGGCAGAGTACAGGTCGCTCAGGGTCGAGGTGATCACTCGTGCCGTGAAGGTGGAGGCGTTGAAGGAGTGCTCGGCATACAGAATCATCGAGCGGTTGAAAGCATCCACCACCTCGGGCGCGGCTTCTTCACCGAACGTCAGCGAGAGGAAGTTCGCCGCGTAGTCGAGGTCGTCACGCGACTCGACGATCTGCTGCCCACGCCTGCGCCGCTGACCGTACGACACGATCGCGGGGAGCACCGCGAACAGCTTCAGACTCCGCTCGAGATTCTCTTCCGGTGTGCCGACAGCATCCAGCACGTTGCTGATTCCGGCTGTCTCGATCGCGCCGATCACGCTGACCGCGGTGCGCACCTCGTCCATCGGGTGCGAGTCCAGCGGCAGGCGGTCGATGGCCTCCTTGACCTCGGGCGCGAGCGCACGATTCGCGCGCTCGGTCGCGCGGAAGTCGGCCAACTCGGATGCCGTCGGTAACTCGCCGTGCCAGAGCAGATAGGCGACGGCCTCGAAGGGCTGCGTCGCGGCGAGCTCCTGCACCGGGTACCCGCGATACAGCAGACTGTTCGTCTCGGGGTTGACCTTGCTGATCGCCGTCTCATCCGCGATGACTCCGGCAAGGCCCTTCTTGATCTCGTTCTCAGCCATGCTCACTCCTTCGTGATGGTGAAGTTGAAGACGCCGGAGTCGAAGTGGTTATACGACTCGTAGTCGATCAGGTCATAGAGGTCGACGCGATGCTGCATCTCGCCGAGCTTCGAGGTCAGATGCCCCTCATCCAGAAGCGTATCGAGACCACGGCCCGCCGCGCCCATTGCCAGACGCAAGAGAGACACCGGCCAGATGACGATGTTGACACCCACGTCGCGCAGTTGCTCCACCGAGAAGAGGTCCGATTTCCCGAACTCGGTCATGTTCGCGAGGATCGGCACATCGACGGCCTCGCGCATCGCCGCGAACTCCTCGAGCGATCGCATCGCTTCGGGGAAGATCGCATCGGCCCCGGCATCCACCAGCGCCTTCGCGCGATCCTTCGCAGCTTCCAACCCGTCGACGGCCGCGATATCGGTGCGCGCCATGATGAGGAAGTTCTCGTCCCGACGCGCGTCGACGGCCGCCCGGATGCGCTTGGTCGCAGTACCGAGATCGACCACGGCCTTCCCGTCGAGGTGACCGCAGCGCTTCGGATTGATCTGGTCCTCGATGTGAGCGCCGGCGAGGCCGGCATCCTCGAGCTCCTGGATCGTGCGGGCCACGTTCATCGGCTCGCCGAATCCGGTGTCGGCATCGATGATCGTCGGCAGCTCCGTCATGCGTGCGATCTGCTTGCCACGACCAGCGACCTCGGTGAGCGTGGTCAGCCCGATGTCGGGCAGCCCGAGGTCGGCGGAGAGCACGGCGCCCGAGATGTAGACACCCTCGAACCCCTTCTGCTCGATGAGCCGCGCGGACAGCGGATTGAACGCTCCGGGGAACCGCAGCAGGTCGCCGGAAGCGAGCCGCTCCCGGAACAGCCGCCGCTTCTCGGCGGGCGTCGTCTTCGAATACAGCATCAGAACAGTCCCTGAGTGGTGGGCTCGGATGCCACGACGCCGGGCCTCGCGATGATCGAGAGCTCTGCGACCTCGGCCGCGGTGAGCTCGGGAAGGCGCTGCACGAGCGACAGGAAGCGTTCGATCTCTTCGGGCGCGAGCACGGGCTCTGCGAGCAGGCGGAACTTCGCGATGTAGTTGTCGCGGGCGAACGGACGGGCACCCAGCGGATGCGCATCGGCCACGGCGATCTCGTCGACGAGCGTCGTGCCGTCGGTGAACGTGATCTCCACGCGACCGCCGAAGGCCTTCTCCGAGATGTCGTTCGAGTGGTAGCGGCGCGTCCACTCGGCATCCTCGAGCGTGGTCACCTTGTTCCACAGCTCGACAGTGTCGGCGCGCGCTGCCCGTGAGGGAGCGTACGAGTCGACGTGGTGCCACGTGCCATCCTGCAGCGCGACGGTGAAGATGTACGGGATCGAGTGGTCGAGCGTCTCGCGCGATGCCTTCGGGTCGTACTTCTGCGGGTCGTTCGCGCCCGAGCCGATCACGTAATGGGTGTGGTGGCTGGTGTGCAGGACGACCGACTCGATGTCGTCCCAGGTGCGCGACGTCGACCCTTCGACGGGCTCAGGGAGCGACGAGAAGTGCTCGTTGTGCAGCTTGCGCGCCAGGTCGATCCAGGCCTGCGCCTGGTACTCCGCGGAGTGCTCCTTCGTGTACGTGTCGAGGATCGCCCGCTTCGCCTCGCCGGCGGCGGGCAGCGGCACCTCATATGCAGCATCCGGGCCATCCAGCATCCACGCGATGACGCCGTCTTCGCCTTCGTAGATGGGCGAGGGGCTGGTCTGGCCGCGCATGGCGCGGTCGACGGCCTCGACCGCCATCTTGCCCGCGAAGGCCGGGGCGTGCGCCTTCCACGTGGAGATCTCGCCCTTGCGACTCTGACGCGTGGCGGTCGTGGTGTGCAGGGCCTGAGAGACGGCCTGGTAGATCGTCTCGGCGTCGAGGCCGAGAAGGGTGCCGATTCCGGCTGCAGCAGAGGGTCCGAGGTGCGCGACGTGGTCGATCTTGTGCTTGTGCAGGCAGATCGCCTTCACCAGGTCGACCTGGATCTCATAGCCGGTGGCGATGCCGCGCACGAGCGCACGACCGTCGCTGCCGGCGTGCTGAGCGACCGCGAGGATCGGCGGGATGTTGTCACCGGGGTGCGAGTAGTCCGCCGCGAGGAAGGTGTCGTGGTAGTCGAGCTCACGCACGGCGACGCCGTTGGCCCATGCCGCCCACTCGGGGCTCGTGCGCTTCTCCAGCGGAGCACCGAAGACGGTTGCTCCCTTCCCGCCCGTGGAGACCGGGTGAGCGAACGCCTGGTCGCGGGCCGCGAGGATCGGTCCGCGAGTGAGGGATGCCGCGGCGACCGATGCGTTGTCGATGATGCGGTTGATGATCATGTCGACGACATCCTGCGGGACCTCGACGGCGTCGGTGGCGACTTCGGCGATCTTCCAGGCCAGCTGCTCCTCGCGGGGCAGATCCTCTTCGCTCTTGTAGACACGGACGTGGTGATTGACGGTCATGATTGCCCTCTGCTGTCGGTGATTTCAGGGTTCTGGATGCTGTCGAGAATGCTCGTGAGGGCGTTCCGCAGGTGCACATGGGTGGCGTGCGCGGCGAGGTCGCCATCGCGTTCGGCGAGCGCTTCGGCGATGAGCCGGTGCTCGGCGACGGATGCGACGAGGCGCTCTCGGTTATCGCGGGCCATCCGCCGAACCCGGACCAGGTGGGTGCGGACGGTGCGCAGGGCGGCGGCGATGTAGTCGTTGTCGACGGCGGCATCGACCGCCGCGTCGAAGCGCGCGATGAGCGCGTAGTAGTCGTCGCGTCCGGTGGCGGCATCGAGGGATGCTCCGGCGACCGCGAACTCGGAGGCCAGCCCCGCGAACAGCTCGGCATCGCCGCGTTCTGCAGCGAGGCGAGCCGCGGACTCTTCCAGTGCACGGCGGATCTCGAACAGCGAGCGGATGTCGCCGGCGTCAATGCCGGAGACCACGGTGACGCGCGGAGACTGCTGCTCGACGAGTCCGTCCGCGCTCAACTGGTGCAGCGCTTCGCGCAGCGGCGTGCGGCTGACGCCGAGGCGTGCCGCCTGCTCGACCTCGGCGAGAACAGCGCCGGGGGCGAGTGCGCCGGACTGGATCTCCTCCAGCAGAGTCGCGTAGGCGCGATCACTCGCCCGCGCCCGCTCGACGGGCACCGTCTTCTCGACGGCAGTGGTGCGCTCAACAGTGGTGCTCACACTGGTAGTGTATACATAAATCGCCCCTATGGGCACCGCAGTTCACTCGATGGCGCGGAACGTATACAGATCGGCCCTTGGCGCCGGCTCAGAACAGACCGGAGTCATCGCCCTCGTCTGCGGGCGGAGTCGGTTGCTCGTCCTGGTTCGACTGCTCTGCGTCATAGGGGCGCCAGCCGATCGCACGATCGAGCAGCGTTCTGTGCCGAGATGAACGCGGCTCCACACCCTCGACGTCACGGTCGCTGATCACGAGGATCGGGTCGATCGTGAGCGGGGCGATGACCATCTGGTCGACGACCGTCCTCTCGATGGCGACACGGAGATCGCGCGCCCGGTACTGGTCGGTCTCCACCTCGAGCTGCGCGAGCAGATCATCGCGGGCAGCGTCGTTCGCATCCGAGTAGTTCCAGGCGCCACCTGTCCCCCACTGCGCACGGAGCTCGTCAGCGGTCACCGGGAACTCCATCGTGCCCAGATAGATGTCCCAGTCATCACTGCTGGCTGCGACTTCTTCGGGCATATCGCTGCCGCAATCCGTCGCGATCCAGCCGCCCTCTCCTACCTGCGCCTGGAACGATGCGAACATCCCAGCGGCGAGAGCAGAACCGCGATCGTAGAGCACACAGATGCGGATGCCCTCTGGCACCCCTGCCGCAATGCGCAGATCCGCCGCATCGCCCCCGCTGCGGAACTTCGCGGTGAAGCCTGCGTCTTCGACCGCCACCTGGTAGCCGTCGGTGCCCGGTGCGAACACGACGGACGACACACCAGAATAGATGTCGCTCCAGGGGCCTGCTCCGGCTGCCGCCACGTCGCCGCGGTCGAAGCTGCGCATGAGGACGCCCCGCACCGCACTATCACTCAGGGGTCGGGATGCCGCGGTGTTCGCCTGAGCCACCCACACGACTCCGTGGTCGATGTCATCGACGCCGTAGTCGTCTCGTTCGAGCTGACGGATGCTCTCGAAGTTGTCTGCGCGCGGTACGACCTGCCCCAGGTCGTACTCGGTACCGACGGCATCCGAAAGATTTTCGCCATCGTCATGCTGCAGGACGATGCGTTCGTAGCTGGCGGTCTTCTCCGCGACGTATGCGGAGTTGACCACGAGCGTCACCCGCTGCGCAGGATCGTCCGACGCGCCCTCCACCGTCTCGACGCGGTACGGACCGCTCGAGAGCATCAAGTCGTCGCGAGAGATCTGATCCTCGCCGAGAGCGAATCCGCTGTTCCACAGCGCGGCGATCTTCGCCAATGCCGCGGTGTCCGAACCGGTGATCGCCTCGACGACCGCAGTCTTCGCCGCCATAGGGTCATCGATGCCGAGGGCGTAGCGGCCCACGACGTGCGCGGGAACAGCGACATCGAGCGCCGATTCCCATCCGTTGAAGGGACGCGCGAAGTGCACGTCGATGCGACGCTCGAACTCGTCATACGTGGGTATCTCGTCACTGAGTGCCATCCCCGTCGGGACCGAATCGAAGCGCAGCTCGTCTTCTGGCGCTTCACTGTCGGGCGCGAAGAAGTTGGAGCCGGCGGCCCACGCGAGAAGCAGATCAGCCGCGTCGAGAGCAATGCCATCGGACCACACCGGCTGCTCGAGGTCGTAGCCGAGAGTGAAAGAGTCCTCGGCCTCCTCCTCGATCGTGATGCTTCCGAAAGTCGGGTTGGGCTCGATCTTCCCCGCGCGTTCGCGAACGAACTGCGAGCGGGTGAGCTGCTCGACCTCGAAATTCCCACCGGTGGCACCCGCGGTGCTTGCGACATTGACGCTCGAGAGCGAATCGCCCCACGCCACGTCTACTTGGCTGCCTTCGACGACCGACGGCGGATACCCCTTGCCGGCGCACGCGACGAGCGACAGTGAGATCACGACCGCTGCGACCCCGCCCAGTACGCGCGTGATCGCCGTCATGGCCGTGTGGTTACCCAGCGCAGCGTGGATATGCAGGCGTCGTAGAGCATCTTCGACGCGGCCACCTGCTCATCGTCGGCGCCGGCCTCGGCCGGGCGCGCGACCGTCGCAGTGAAATGAAGTGCACGGCGACGCCTGGTCGTCGGAATCGGCGTGAGGTATTCGACGGTCGTCAAGCCGATGGATGCTTCGCCGACGGTGACGATCTCGTCGCGCTCGAACCGGATGAAGCGCTTGTCTCCGAGCAGCGGCTGCGCGTCGAACTCGCGGATCGCGTGCGACACCATCTGGTCGAGTGAGACATCGGCAGTCGCCGTGCGCGTCGACACGATGATCGAGCCCGGGATCCACAGCGTGTTCTCGTCGCCCGTCGTCGCCGCATAATATGCGACCGCGCCCGCAGCGCTCATGGCCGTATAGGAGTCGTCGACCATCGCATGAACGGCCGCGTAGAGGTCAGGGCGCTGCACGCTGAGGAACTTCTTGCGCAACGCGGCTTCGAGAGCAGCACGGTCGTCGTCACCGACGTTGCGGCGCTCCCACCCTGCGGGCAGATCGATCTCGAAGTCGGGTTCTGCACTCACACCCAGCTGCTCGCGCAGGGTCATACCGCTTCCGCTGTTCATGAGTCCTCCTTGATGTGCAACCGCCCCAGTGGTCGCGCTTTGAGCACCTTGACGTCGACATCGGGAAGCAGCCGACGCTCCGCAAGGGTGTCGATCGCGTCATTGCGCTCCTGCATGACGTACCGCATCGCCTTCTCGTCCAGCTCGTCGATCGGTATCGCCGGCGTCTCCACGATAGGGGCCTGCGGAGGGGACACCGCAATGACCACGAACACGATCACCGCGAGCGCCATCATCACGTACGCCGGAAGCATCATCAGGCCCGTATCGGCGCCGCCCTCCGCCGCGAGCTGAAAGGCGATGAGCACACCGAACACGCCGAACCCGATCGTCAGGCCGAGAAGGATCAGCAACGATCCGTTCCTTCGGCGGCCATCGACGAACCAGCGGATGAGAATGAGGACGACCCCGAATGCCGCGACACCGTACGCGAGCATCGCCCACGGAATGCTGCCCATATCCGGCGCATCCGTTCGTCCAATCGCGATGTCGCGAGGGTTGCCGAAAACTGCGGCGAATCCGCCGATCGAGGCGAGTAGCGCCAGTAACGGCGAGATGCTCCATGCAACGCGCCATTTCGGCGTCTTCACGATCTCATCCGCCCTGCCCGTCCATGCGAGCACGTGGGCTTCGAGCACATCCAGCCCGTGCGGTTCGTCACGCGATACCCGGCGAGCCCAACGGGACGGTGGTGGTGAATTCGCGGGGAGTTCAGGCAACGACATGCAACCCAATATTCCACGAGTCGGTGCCATCCCATGAGTCGACGTCGCTATCGGGCAGTTCGGTGCGACGCGCGCCCACGAATGTCCGGCCATCCTCGAACTCGAGCGTCAGCGATGCGACGATCTCGATCAGGCCTTCCTGCATCCGATCGAACACCAGCGCAGCGGTCGGCTCGATGAAGACCGCGATGTCCAGCTCACCGTCGGTGAAGATGAACACGGTCTGGTGGGCAACGAGACGCTCCTCATCGACCGTCTCCTCAAGTGTGCGCGTTGCGAGCATTCCGTGACCCGCACCCGGAGCGTGGATCGGCGAGAGGGCGAAGCCGTGGCTCCGCCACCAGTCGACCGGCGACGGAGTCATCATGAACACCCGCACGGTCGCCACGATCGGACGAGCAGTGGGCAGGAAAGCCATCACCAGCAGGTCCGACTCCTCCCTGTCGTCGGCAGCCTCCGCCATGACACGACGGATCCCAGGCCCCGCCTCAGCATCGAAACGATCACCGTGTGCGCGCGCGACGGCGTCGACGACCGCGCCGGCCCAGCGGTCACGTTCCGCGTCGTCGCCGAGGACCGGTATCTCGATCCACCCGCCCGCATCCGTGCCCGCACGTGCTCGAATCCGTGTCACCAGATCACGTCCAAAACCGGCAGGTAGGTATCGCCGACGTCGACCTTGCCGACATCCTTCTTGATGCCGTCATAGTCGGGCAGAACCTTCGCGAACATCCCATCGACCTTGAAGATCGCCCCCACGAGTCCCCGTTGCATCTCGACGACGCCTGCGACGAGTTGCCATCCTCCGGCCGCACCGAGATCGTCGAAGAACGAGAGTTCTTTACCGGTGAACAGGCGGGTCATCACGCCACTGAGACCGCCGGAGACGCCGCTGAACGACGAGGGGTTCTTGATCAGACCCGCAAGGTCGTCCAAACCGGCCCGATTCGCAACGTTCGTGAACTGCGACACGAACTCGGAACCGAACTTTCCACCCTTCGACGCCCAACTGCCGCCGTCTGCGAGGATCCCGCCGATCTTCCCGATCGGGATCACGTCGATGATCGCCAGCGTGAGATCGACCCACGTCGCCTCACCCCGCGCGAACTGGATGACCACGATGATCAGCGTCAGCCCTGCGACGATGGCTGCGAGAGCCCCGATGATGGGGCCACCGATGATGATCGCCGCGATAGCCAGCACGAAACCGGCCCAGGAGAGAACGTTCTTGATGGTCGCAAGCCATTGCGTCCATCCGTCGGCGATCTTCCCCGACATCTCATCGGTGATGCCGCTGACGGCGTCGTCGAACGCCTGCTCCCACGTGTTGTAATCGGCGTCGAAGTCTTCGGCCTCGCCTTCCCAGGCTTCGAAGGCCGCCTTCTTGGCAGCATCCTCTTCTGCCTGCGCGTCGGCCTCGGGGCTGCCTTCATCGGGTTGGAAAAGTCCGCCCGCACCTCGCGGCTCGACCTTGCCGGGGAGCCCCTGGTACGCGGCCCACAGCTCATCGCATGTATCGACGCGAGTGTCGATCTTCGGCTTGAGTTCGGTGAGCTTGTCGCCATAGGTGACGAGCACGGGACCGATGGGCTTGTACAGCTCGCCGGCTTCCTTCAGCTGCTTGTAGGCGTCACCGATCGTCTCGATGAGCTTGTCGACCGCTTCTCCCTGCTGGTCGGTGGCGCGCGTGGCGATCTGCTCGAGCACGATCGCGCTATCGATCATCTGCTGGCCGAGCGTTCCGATCGCCGTGCCTCGCGCGGAGATCGTCTCCGGTGTTCCCTTGACGTACTCGATGTCACGCCCTGCAGGCGACTTGTCCATGCTGCTTCCCTACTGCTCCGGCTCGAGCGCAATCGCGAGCTCATCATCGCCCTGACGGAACCCGTCAAGGATCCCGGTCACGCGCTCGAGAATCTTCGAGAGGTCATCCTTCAGCTCGTCGCGCTTCTTGTCCCAGCGCTCTTCGAACTCCCTCGCCGCATTGCGCAGTTCGTGACGCCCATACGGGTCGCTGATCGCCGCCTCGAGCTCGTCCGAGCCGCTCACCGCGCCCTCGAACTCCGCAACGATGCTGGTCAGGCTCGTCTCGACTTCACCGAGCTCTGTGTACGAGATGTAGACGTCGCTCATCCCAACCCCTTCACATCATGTCTGAGCAGCCCACCGATGACATCAGGCCAGCAGAGCTTATGCTTCCGCTGGCCTGATCGCCCTCGCCTCCGACTGAGGTGGGCTTCGTCAAAGTTCTATGACGCGAGCGGCTCAGCCGCCGGCGAGTGCGTCGTCGAGATCCTGGATGGCCTGCGCCATGTCGCGAAGCGCCGAAGCCATGTCGGTCACGCCCTCGGCAGCCTGCTTCATGCCGTCAGTGAGCTCCTGGTAGCCCTCCTGGAACTTGCCAGACGCCTTCTCCGTCTTGAAGCCATCTTCGACAAGGTCATCCACGTGACCCTGCAGCTCATCAAGCAGCTCGTCAATCGAGACCTTGCCGTCGTCCAGCTTCGTAGCTGCCGTATCCATCTCGTCGTACGTTGCGCCGAAATCACTCATGCGCTCACCCCATTCCTGTCAAGACCAGCAGCCCACCGCGGACCACCTACACACACACTAATCAAGCGAACCGGAGGAACACGATGGGGACTATTCCCCATCGTGAGCGATTGCGGTCAGCCCAGCAGTCCCCGAGCGTTGAGCACGATGAGCGAGAGCACGACGGCGAACACACCCGCAATGCCGAAGACGATGGCAACACTGCGTGCGATGTCGGCGCGAAGCGCCTCGTATCTGGGCCCGGTTCCGCGGCTCTGCCGACGCACGAGCTCCCACACTTTCGAGCCTGCCACCGAGGTAGCGAGTTCCTCGATGAGCTCGAGCTTCTCAGCCCTTCGACGCTCAGCGCCCGCCGTGACCGGAGCGGATGGGAAGAGATAGAGGTTCCGATCTTTGATCTCGACATCGAAGTATCGCCCTGTCCGCTGGAGCAGCTGCACCATCTCTGGGCTAAAGAAGGCGCGGGCCACGTGTTCGCCGCCATCGCCGACGAACAGTCGTCCCCGTCGGGCGAAACCCACATCCACACGCTGCGAACGGTGCCACTGGTCCGGTGCCACCCGCACCCCGAGAACGCGAGAGAGGTGGCCGAAGCTCAGAATCATGTGCGGCATGCGCTCCGGCAAGCGGACGACGACGTACGGATGACGACGGCCGGTAGGTGCCCGATAGCGGGCCGACACCTGGGAAGACAGATGACCGATCTCGATCGGGACACCGCGAACGTCGTAGTTGAGCATGCCGAACCGCTCGTGCTCCGCCCCGTAAGCGAACGGCACGCCCGCATACCCGCCCGCGCCCGCTTTCCACAGCGTGAATCGTCCGCCCACGTGCGGCGCCAGGGAACTCAATCTGGCCATCACCCGTGGTGAGTATCTGATGACGTTCACCATCGCCAGGAGGCAGACCACTGCCGAGATCACCGTTACGGCGAACAGCGGCATCGACGTATCCTCGAGCACGAAGAGGTTCACTGCCGCGGTAAGCGGCACCAGAATGCCGCTGATCAGCGCAGCTCTCTTCGGGAACCGCATGATCGCAGCGAACCGCTCCTGCGCGGTGTCATCGTTCACCACCGCACCGTTCGCGTCATCGCGCGCTCTCTCTCGATCCGTTGCCATCGGTCATACCAATCTCTAGTCCAGTAGGCCGGCGGCCTTAAGCACGATAAATGACAGTACGACAATCGCAACGACCGCCACGGATACGATGATCGTGCCCGTCCACACCGCGTCCTCACGAAGCACACCATATGCGGGGCCGCGTCCCCGGCTCTGGCGACGCACCAGATCCCATCCCGTAGAACCCGCCAACGTGGTGGCGAGTCTTTCGATGAGCTCTCGTTGCCCGTTCCATCGCCTCTCGGTGCCTGCCGCGGCCGACCTGCTCGAACGTTTGCACGACATCAGGGGTGAAGAAGCTGCGCGCGAGCGACTCTCCCCCATCACCGACGTAAAGCCGGAACCGCCGCCCACCGCCCACATCAACGCGCTGCGCACGGTGCCACGACTCCGGGGCTATCCGCACCCCTAAGACTCGAGAGCCATGCCATCATCCCGTGAACGACGAAGTTGAGCATCCCGAACCGTTGATGATCAACCCCGAACGCGAAAGGCCCACCCTCGTATCGGCCCGCACCCGCCTTCCACAGCCAGAACCTTCCACCGACCTGCGGCGACAGTGCTTCTAGCCTGGCGACTGCGGTCGACGAGAAGTTGACGACGTTCCACACCGCCAAAACGCAGACGAGCGCCGCGAGCACAGCCACACCGAGCAATGGCAATGAGAATTCGTCGAGCACTAACACCTGGATCGGTATCGCAACAAGTACCAGAGCACCCCTGATCAGCGCAGCATTCCTCGGGAACCGCATGATCGCCGCGAACCGCTCCTGCGCGGTGTCATCTGCACTCGACGTCTCGCTATTCGAGTCGTCGCCCGCTGCTTCTGCCGATCCGGGGGTATCCGTCATCGTGTCGTCTTCTCCATGTGGGTCGGGCGAAGTCACGCAGACACATTCTTCCACCGCAGCGACGCGACCATCAGATCGAAGAATGCGTGGACGAACTGAATCTGTTCGTCATCCCGCGGAATATCGGCGGGACGCCCATAGCCGGCAAGCAATTCGAGCGCCCGCCGGCGGCGGGTGCCCGGCACCGGCGTGACGTACAGCGTCGAGCTCAGCACCATCTGCGCATCACCCTCACCTCGGATGCTTTCCCGCTCGATCCGCAGCAGCGCACGGTTCTTTCCCAGCGGCTCGGCTCGTTCTTCAAGGATCATCCGCTTGATATAGCCATCCATCTCTGCGGAAGACGGTGCAGAACGGATCGTCGCGATGATCGATGCCGGCACGGGGAATGGCGTCGACACATCCGTCCCCGACGGCGCGAAATAGGCCACGACGTTCTGCTTTCGCATCTCGTCCATCGACTGACGAAGCATGTTCCGCAGCACACCGGATGCTTGGAGCGCATCCACGCTGCCGACTTGCATGAGGCTGCGACGCAGCCTCTGCTCGATCAGTGCCTGACTCTCCGGAGAGGGCTCGTGGCGTTCCCAACCTTTCGGCAGCGACAGCTCGAACTCGGGGTCCGGACGAGCGCCCAGCAGATCACGCAGGGACATGCCGCCATCAGACACCAATGCTTGTTCCTTCCTCGAGCCACTGATCGCTCTCACCGGGCAACAGATGCTCACGCTTGCCCGTTGCAAAAGCGCTGCCCGTCGAGTCTGTCAGAACGCACGAGTCGATCAACTCGGCTATAGCGGTTGCCGCCATCATGTACGCGTCGAGCGGGCAGGCATGTATGCGCACAACCAGTGCCGCATCACCACGATCGAAGATGATCGCCGCATCGATCGATGCGATCCCCTGTGTGAGCTCAGGCGATATCCGGCGGGAGTACTGGATGCCCTCCCCGAACGGACTCGGTAGATAAGGCGATGCCTCGAAGCCGAGTGATTCCCACTCGGTCGCCCCGTCGTCGGCGGCGACGTGGAACGTCACGCGGACCGGCAGCGGTGAGCGTGTCGGCCAGGTCACGAGGTCGGCGAGAGCTCCCTCCGGCCTCGAGCGCTGAAGCATCTCGAGCACCTGGTCGAGAGCGTCGGAGAAGGGTGCGTCCTCCTCGGCCTCCCAATACGCCCTCACCATGTCGGCGACGACAGCTCCCCACTGCCGACGCCGCTCGTACTCGTCGGGCGCAGGAACAACGGCCCACGCATCAAGCGGTTCGTCGAACCGCAGTTCCCACATCACCCATCACCCTTGATCCAGTTGACGACGGTATTCACGGAGGACAGGGGCGAATACTGCGAGATGACCGTGTCGATCCCCGTGTCAGCAATGAAATCGGTGACACGCAGGACGTTCGGTATGTCGAAGAGCATGCCGGCGCCGACGCTGCCGTGAACAATCAGATCAGAGACGCTGTCCGCGAAGACCCTCGAGATATCGAGCCCGCCATCGGCTGCGATCCTCACCGTCGAAGGCAGGAAGTCCGCGATGCCCGCTGCGCCGACACCGAGCTTCGTGACGAGGGGCCCCATGTCCGAGACGGCGTTCGCAAGCGGCCCCAGCCCAGGGACTGCGCACACGAGGTCGATGGCCAGCGTCAACAGGTCGGTTTCCCCCCGGGTGAACCGAACGATCGAAATGACGGCGGTGGCGATACCGATGATGGCGCCCACCGTCGCTGCGATCCCGGCGATCGCCGCAGCGATCGGTCCTGTGATGACGAATGTGCAGACGATGAACACGACGGCAACGATGATCGCGACGACCGCCAGAATGTTGTAGGCGACCTCCAGGAAATCCCCGAACCACTCGCTCCAGCCATCCTTCGGACCGTGCTCGTGAGCGTTCTCGATCGCGGAGACAGCCTGGTTCCAGGCCGTCTCCCAGTCGTCGTACTGCTGGTCCCAGTGGTCCGCCGCGTTCATCCAGGCTTGGAACGCGTCGTACTTCGCCTTGTTGTCGGCGGCATCCGCCTCGGCGTTCGGGTCTTCGTCGCCATCTTCCGCGGCGACGTCACCGTACAGATCGCCGTCGGTTCCGGCATACGTCGACCACTTCTCGTCGGCGTCTGAGTACGCAGTGGCGAGCGCTTCCGCGATCCCCCCGACATCACCGATCGCCCAGCCATAGGTGCGGATCGCGTCGGCGGTGTCGTAGTACATCGCGCCGGCATCGCCGAGGATCTGCCAGGTCTCACCCACGCTGTCGCGCAGCTTCTCGACCGCCTTGCCCTGCTGACCGTCGTCACTGTTGGCGAGTTCCTGCAGCGTCGTCGCAGCACCTTTCATGCGCGACGCGATGGTGATCATGGCACCCGCGGTCGAGACGACCTCGCTCGGCGACATCGACGCCTGCTCGATCTCGTTTCCCCCTGGCGTCGACGGCCAGTTGACGTAGGCACCTTCACTCCAGCATTTGCTCATGCGCTATCCCCTTGCCTACTGCTCAATAGTCCGAGCTGGTCGGCACATCGGCGCCATTCTCGAACTGCGCTGCGGCATCGTCTTCGAACTTCTGGTAATCGTCGTATATCCCCTGGGCGAGATCGCGGATCGATGTGAGATCCTCCACGAGACTCTCGCGCTTGTCGTTCCAGCGGTCCTCTGATTCTTCGGCCGCATCGGTGAGCTCGCTCCGCCCGAACGGTTCGCCGATCGCGTCGCGCAGCTCTGCACCCTTGCTGCCGGAGTTGAACTCCTCGATCATGCTGTTGAGTCGGAAGAGGAGGGTGTTGAGCTCGGTGTATTTGATGACGACGTCAGCCATGCGTCAGTTCCCCGTCTCTCTCAAAATGGCGAGCCGGTAGAGCTCCCATCCACACAGTAGTCAGGCGCACCTCATCGCACGATGGGGAGCATTCCCCATCCTGCGGTGCTCCCTCGTATCAGCCGGCCTCGCCGGTCGACGAACCGCGCTGTGCTTCGAGGCGCGCTTGCCTGCGCGCACGTCGCGCATTGCGCTCATCGTCGTTCAACAGGCCGCCGCCAGCCGGCGCGGCCACGGGCGCAGCCGTGGCCGCAGGCGCCGGCGCATCCTTGGGCTTTTCCGGCATCCGGAATCGCACATCCGAGACATCGGGCCGGTCGTCATGCGCGACCGGCATCTGGACGAGAGAGGCCCGCCCGGCCTGCACGAACATGCCGCGGCCGTCCGGGAAGTCCGCGCGCTTGACGCGCCCGAACGGCACTTTGAACAGGCTGTCGCCATCGTACGCATCCGGCTTCAGCGCGATGCCCTGTCGTGCGGCCTTCCATTCGCCCATGACGCCGGAGCCGCCACCGGCTCGCGATACGTCCGCGTCGCCGATGAGCATGTGATCACTGTCATTGACGGCCTTCAGCAACGCCCGCATCGGCCGATCAGCGGCACCATCGGCGAGGTGCGGCATGTCTTCGCAGACGATCAGGATTCGGAACGGAATCGATTCGTCGGCGACGATGTCCGTCAGCTCTGCGGCGAGCTCCTTCTCATCGTCCGCCTTGATGGCGCTGCGCACCCACGGTCGGAAATCCGCGAGCTCGGAACGGCGTGTGCCGAAGTGGAACAGCTTCACCTCCGGGTCGAACCGTTCCATCGCGATGATGAGCGACTTCATCGCATTGGTCTTGCCCGACGCAGGCGGGCCAGTGATGATGAACGATCCGGCCGGATCGAAGCCGCGCGGTTCCAAGGTGTCGTCGGCGATGCCGAACACGGGCTGATGACCGACGCTGCTGGGCAGGTCACGGATATCAGCGTGCAGCGGCAGCGACCCGATCGACGGCGCCTCCTCGGCCCCCTTCGCTCGCAGATCAGCAGCCAATTTATCGAGCCACTTGGCCTGCTCGGACGTGTTCGAGGTTCCCCCCGGCACAGCGAGCTGCACCTCGCTCTTGTCGACGATCGCCCGCCCGGGGCCGGACTGATCGGTCAGTACATCCTTGGGTGCGCCGACGAGCGTGTACTGGTTCACGTCCGACAACCGCAGGACGATGCGACGAGAGATGTTCGATGACACACCGGTCGGCACGGCACCGCCACGATCGGCCGTGATCACCGCGTGAACGCCGAGCGGGCGGCCCTCACCCAGAATCCGCATGAACTCCCGATAGAACGGTGCGCGGTTCGCCGAGATCTCCCAGTCCTTCTTGAACTCGGGGAAGTTGTCGATCAGCAGGAAGATGCGCGGCGTGGACGAGTCCACGAGCTCCCGGTACTCGGCGAGGTTCGACGCGTGCGCCGCCGCGAAGCGCTCACTGCGCGTGTCGAGTTCTCTTCCGAGCATCCGCAGCAATCGCTGGATGCGCTCGGAATCCTCGCCATCGATGATCGATCCGACGTGCGGGAGCTTTTCGAGCACGCCCAGGGCACCCGACGCGAAGTCGAGCCCGTACACCTGAACCGCACCGAGATCCGGACGCATCCCGGCTGCGGTCGCGATCGACTTCAGTACCGTCGACTTGCCAGCCCCGGAAGTGCCCAGGGCAAGCAGCGAACCATCGCGGTCCGGAACGAAGTGGATGGGGTTCTGCTGCTGACGCTCAGGAAGGTCGGCGACGCCGAGGGCGATGCGCCCGTCGCCCTCGAGCGGCATCTCTCCCAGATCGATCATCTCGGCCAGGTCATCGAGCCAGGGTCGCCGCGGCGCGACGAGCGCCGCCTGTCGGTGGGCCGCGATGATCGACTTCACGACGCGCTTCTGGTCGTTCGGTCCGAGATCCGCATCATGCGAGTCGCTCTCGGCCGGGCGGTCGGGCTCCCATTCGTGGACGCTGCCGAAGCGAAGTTCGGCAACCTTGACCTCGGCGGCAGCGACGGCATCCGCTGTGTTCGTCCATCCACCGGCGTACGCCGACTGGAACGGCGTCAGCGGCCCAGGCCCGGTCTTCGCGATGGCGCGGCCAGGAAGCGACGGCGGGAAGGATGCCGCGACGACATCATCGACGACGTCGCGAGAGTCTGATTCATCCGCCATGCGCAGAGCGACGCGAAGGTTCGTGTTGGCGCGGAGATTGTCTTTGATGACACCAGCGGGACGCTGCGTCGCCATGATCAGGTGGATGCCGAGCGAGCGGCCGCGCTGCGCGACATCGACGACGCCGTCGACGAACTCCGGCACCTCGCCCGCCAGTGCCGCGAACTCGTCGATCACCAGCACGAGTGCTGGCGGCGTCTCCGGGTCCTGTCGCTTCTCGAGCTCGAGCAGGTCCTTCACCTTCTTCCGGTTGAAGAGGTGCTCCCGGTAGTGCAGCTCGGCGCGCAGGCTGGTCAGCGCACGTCGCACGAGATGGGGACTGAGGTCGGTGACCAGCCCGACGCAGTGCGGCAGCTCGACGCAGTCGGCGAACGCGGATCCGCCCTTGTAGTCGACGAAGAGGAATGTGACGCGATCAGCGCTGTGAGCGCTCGCGATCCCGAGAACCCATGCCTGCAGGAACTCCGACTTTCCGGCGCCCGTGGTGCCGCCCACCAGAGCGTGCGGACCCTGGGCGCGAAGGTCGAGAGTCATCGCATCGCTGGCGCCCTGGCCGACGATCGCACGAAGGTTGCCCGCTTTGCGCAGGCGCGGGCGCTCGGTCGCGGAACGATCGATGATCGTGTTGTTCTGCCGCCAACGGTCGATGACGGCCTGCGGGTCGCTGGCGACCTCCTCGCCGACGAGCGAGAGGAACGCCACCGAACTCGGGATGTCGGACTCGTCGTGGATCACCGTCGAGACATCCGTGACGGAGGCGAGTCGCTTGGCGAGCATGTCCATGTATGCGTTGGACACACCCTCGACCCGTGTGTGGGTGTACTGCTCACCAGAGCGGACGAGCCCGACCGTGACATCATCCAGGCCCGCAGTGACATCGAGGTAGCTCCGGCAGGCCGCCGGCAGCGACTCCACCGTCGGCGAGACGAAGATCGCATGCACTCCGACTTCAGCCCCGAGCTCAAGGATCTGCGTCAGTCGTGCACGATCGACGGGTGCGTCATTGGTGACCATGATGATCACCGAGATCCGTGTCTTCACATCGGTCTCTTCGGCAGCCCGGTGGACGTCGGTGCCGTACAGCATCGGGTTCCAGGTCTCTTTGAACGGCCCACGGTGCGCCGGCCCCTTGACCAGGCGCATCACATAGTCCTCGAGCTGATTGAGCAGTGCGTTCGCGGTCGGAGCACTGTCGGCAAGCGGCAGATCCTTGAAGGGACTGGTCTCACTCGAAGTGTGCGGCAGCCACTTGAGCCACTCGAGCTCCTCGACCCAATCAGAATCCGCGAACGCCACCGCCACGACGTCATTCGGCGCATGCAGCCCGAACACCTGCACCGCGAGTCCGCGCACGGCATCCGCCGCCACAGCATCCGGTCCCGCCACCCCGATGGAACCGCTCGCAGGCAGCGTCTCCAGCACGGGCACTTCGTGCACCAGCCGGTAGCGCTCCTTCAAACGCTCGACGCGCTCGATGTACTCGGGCAAGCCGTCCAACGATTCGGACTCGCGGATCGCGTTGCGCGACACCGCTGTCGAGACCCCCAGTCGCAGAGCGAGGAAGTTCCAATGCTCAGGGCGCCGCGTCCACAGCATCGGGCCGAGACGCATCGCATGATCGAACACCTCGACGACGGGAGGCACCTCTTTGTTCCTGGCGCTCTCCTCACGAGGCTTCTCGTGGAAGAAGACCTCTTCCAGATGCTCGAACTGCCGCTCGAACAACTGCAGCTCATGATTGCGCTTGTTCTTCATCTGCACGCGCTGGTTGATGAAGTTACCCAACGCCATCAGCGGCGTCATGATGATCAGCAGGAGCGCGCGCGGGCGCTCGGTGATGAGGTAGATCGACAGCGCCATGATGATGGGGGCGACGAGCATCGTCCACGGGAACAGACGCATGAGCGTCTCTGTCGGCATCCGCGGTGGTGTGTGCTGGATGCCGGGATAACGATCCTCGACGCGCGGGCTGCGGTTGAACCGCAACCCACCGCCGCGTTCGAGCACCGGGTGGTCTTCGAACGGGTCGTAGTCGTCGGCGAGGGCGACGACCAGCGTCGACGCTCCGATGACGAACTGCTGCCCAGGCTCCAGGCGCACGCGCTGCACCTGCTCACCGTCGACGTAGACGCCGTTCGTAGAGTTCAGGTCGACCAGCTCGAGCGAGGTCGAGACCTCAAGACGCGCGTGCTTCTTCGAAACCATCGCGTCGGGCAGCACAACGTCGTTGGGGCCGACGCGCCCGATGAACGAGTAGCCCTGGGCGACGGGGAACACCTGCCCTTTCAACGGCCCATCGATCGCACGCAGGAAGGCCACGACCTTGCGGTCCTCGGCGGACTGGCCCTGGTCGCGCTTCACCGGGCGCACGGCAGCGGCGAAGCCGGACCCGATCGGCGCCTCGCCGATCGGAATGTCAGGTTGCAGAAGCTCCAGGTGCTCGCCGGTGGGCGGAGCAACGGCGAGGGTCAGGTCATCGTTCGGATCGACGAAGATCGACCGCGCAGGATCTGCGGCAGCGATATGCCGCGCGACGTCCCCGGTCGTGGCCGTCGAGTCAGCGACGACAGCGATGTCCACAGGGTCGCCACTAGGGCGATGCAGAGTGAGCTTAACCTTCATTCATCTCTTCCCTCTGTTCACGATTCGTGAACGTCATACCGCGGGTCGTGAACGTCATACCGTGCCGATCGTCATCGTGCGGTCACCGAATCGCACCACGTCACCCGGCGCGGCGATGAGCGCCGCGCCGGAGGGCACCTGCGTCTCGACTCCAGCGCGCAGGATGAACGTGCCGTTGGTCGACCCGAGGTCCTCGACTTCGATGCCCGACGCCGACAGACGAATCGCGAAGTGCGTCTTCGAGACCGACCGGGTGTCATCCGACACCGCTACGCGCTGCGCTGCGCCGAATGTCCCGGTCTCATCGGGATTGCGCCCGAAGATCATCGGCTCGGCGAGCACGTACGCGTCGCCAGAGTCGAGGGCAAGTCGTACGGTCGGTTCCGGGGCAGGGGCGGCAGGCTCCGGGGCAGGAGCGGCCGGCTGCGGGGCCGGCGCAGGAGGTTCCGGAGCAGTCGCAGGAGGTGTCTGCGAAGCGGAGCCGGACGCGATCTCTGGCGGCACGCCGAGCACGACGCGATGATCCTCAGGTGCGCGGGCAGGGAGCCCTGTGGCAGGAAGCGGCGGCTGGCCCGATCGGCCACCCGGCTAACCGCCGCCGACCCGGCCGCCTTCCTTCTCGGCCGCCGTGACAGCACTCGCGGAACCCAGGTGCTGCGCGACGATCCCGACGGAGTCATCGCGGCCCGCACGCTTCGCTTTCGCAATGCCCAGCACCCCGGCGCTGACGCTGTGCGCCGGTCGGTACTCGGGCTCTACTGCACTGCTCTCGGCTGTCGCGAGCGACGGCAGATCACGGCTCTGAGGCGCGATCTCGACCTTCACGACCTTTCGTGCGATGCGCATGCGTTTTCCGTCGTAGGGGTCGAGCCCCTTCTTCACGTCGATCAGCCACACCTGGGTGGCATGATCATGCCACGCGCGTCCCCGCTTCTCTGAGTCGCCCAGCGCCGAGCAGAACATCAGCGTCGGTCCGATCACGGGCACGATGTTCGACGCACCGACGATCAGAGTTCGCAGGACGATCCGCCAGAACCCCGGCTTCGCAAGCCGCACCACGTTGATGCTGCGGATGCCGGTGATGGCTTTGCCGATCGTGACGCCCGCGCGCCCTTGGAAAGCGCCCTGCACGATCAACAGCGCGAGGGTGAGCAGTGCAGTGATTCCCGCGATGAGCACGGCGACGAAGAAATTCGGATGGGCCACGAGCCCGTACAGAGTGATCTCCGACCGAGCGAACATGAGCAGCAGCGGCACGCTGAAAACCCAGTAGGGGATCTGCACGATCAGATAGACCACGATGTCGATCGTCACGGCCAGGAACCGTCGCCCGTAAGGGGCGCGAATCAAACCGAGCGCGGCGGCGTACGCGGGATCGGGCCGCCCGGCCGCGTCCAGCCCCTCGATCTCTTCGTCAGCGTCATCCACTTCCCAGATCGTCGTCACGTGCCCACCTCCCGCGGCTGCAGCAGACTCGTTCTGCCGTACCCTGCAACGTTACCGATACTGGCTCGATGTCTGAACTGAACGCATGGGCACTCCTCCCCGGAATCGGCGCGCGCGGACGTGACAAGATCGAGGAATGCCGAACGACGAACCGCTCTCGGTCGTGCTCAGCGATGGACGCACCGCCCACGTCATCCCCCATGCCGACGGATGGCTTCTCGAGGTCGGTGGCGTGCAGCAATCGCACATCGCCGAGCCCGGTCGTCCCCTCTCACTCGCATACGCACGCTGGATGATGGCGGCTCTCGACAGCCGAGACCACCGCCGCATCGCTCAGCTCGGCGGTGGTCTGCTGATGCTGGCGCGCGCGATCGCGGGGCGATGGCCGGATGCTGTGCAGGTCGTCCTCGAGTCCGAGCCTGCGCTCGTGTCACTCGTTCGTTCACATTTTCCGCCACCCGCCGGCGTCACGATGATCGAGGGCGACGCGCGCGTCTGGCTCGCTGAGGCGGAGTCCGGCTCGCAGGAGGCGATCCTCATCGATGTGTTCCACAACGGACGGGTCCCGCCCGCCTTCTCGTCGGTCGAGCTCGCCGATGACGCGCGGCGAGTCCTGACTGACGAGGGGATGCTCGTCGTCAACTCCGTGGCGGGGCCGGAGCTGGAGTTCACTCGCCGTCAGCTCGCGACGCTGCAGAGCGTCTTCCCCCATGTCGTCATGATCGTGCAGGGCTCGTCTCTGGGAGGTCTGCGTTTCGGCAACGCCTGTCTCATCGCAAGCGGTGCAGAGATCGACGCCGACAGCATCCGCGAGCGCCTGCGGGGCGATACGTCGAAGGGCGCGCTGGTGACCGACGTCGAGTCGATCATCGATGGTGCGCCGCCGATCAGCGAAGCCGAGGGGCTCTGGTCTCCGGAGCCGACGCTGCCCGATGTGTCTTCCTCGATTGAGATGCTCGAAGGCATGCGGACCGCACTCCTGGGTCTCTTGCCGAAACGCAGTTCGCGGTGATGTCCAGGTCGCAATATCGGCCGTTCTGAGCGCGGCCATAGCGGCGTTAAGTGCGACCTGAATGCCTGCGGATGATCTAATCGACAGGCGGCGCCAGCGCCGGGTCACCAGAGACGGATGCCGCCGGCTCCCCGAGCTTCACTACGATGACGCCGGCGAGCACCAGCACCGCGCCGAGGCCCTGCAGAAGGTTCGGCAATTGTCCGAGCAGCAGCCAGCCGAACAGCATGGCTGCGATCACTTCGGCGAGCGCGATGAATGACGCAAGACGTGAACCGAGCAGACGGGTCGACGCGATTCCGAGGACATAGGCGAGGGCGGTCGCGATGAGGCCGATCGCGAGGACCGGAACGAACCACGGCACGGTTCCGAAGCGGTAGACGACATCGTCGGTGTTCCAGACCATCGGCAGAACGCCGATGAGGCCGGCGATCGTGAGACCGACAGCGCCGACGAGAAGGCCGGCTCCGGCGAGCGCTATGGGCGGCAGCCCGGTATCGCTCTTGGCCGACAGCACGAAGTACGCCGCCGCCCCGATCATCGCGCCGAACGCCCAGAGCACGCCCGAGATCGGGGCGCTGCCGCCGGCGAGCACATCGAGCATGAGTACGAGGCCGACGAGCGCGATCCCCGCCCCCAGGATGCTGCGCCCCGTGGGCCTCTCCCCGCGGCGCACCCACAGCCAGAGCACCACGGCGATCGGGGCGGTGTACTCGATGAGCAGCGCGAGCCCGACGTCCATGACGGCAACAGCCTGGAAGTAGAAGAGCTGCGTCGCGGTGACCGCCAGCAGTCCGTACGCGGCGATGATCCAGATGTTGCGACGCAGCAGCACCCACTTGCCGCGGAGGGCGATGAGCGTCGGCACGAGCAGCACGAGGGCTGCGACCCAGATCCGCACGGTGACGGCGGCACCAGGGGTCCAGCCCGCGTCGATCAGACCGCGCGCCCATGCCCCCGACATGCCGAACGACAGCGCGGCGGCGATCGCGAGCGGCATTCCGAGCCGCAAGCCGGAGCGCACTCGGGCGCCATCTGAGAGAGCATCCATCATCACTGACAGTAATGCTCATCCGCCGGGTCTGCGCCGGCGAAGGCGGGGCCGGCGGTACAGTCTCTGTCTAAGGCATTCACTCGCCTCGGAGAGGACAACGATGGTCACCGGCGCAGCTCCTGATCAGAACCCCGGCGGCGAGAGGCAGCCGCGCACCGGCCCGACCCCGCCGATGGCGGATCTGACCGGCAAGCCGGAGCCCGCTCCCGGCCCGCTCACCAAGCCCGCGCCCGTGATCCGTCCTCCGCGCAGGCGCGCGAGATGGCTCGTACCGCTCATCATCGTGCTCGCGCTCGCCGCGGCCGGTGGCGCGATCGTGTTCTGGCAGCTGTCGCAGTCCGGGCTCGGATGACCTCCTGGTCCAGCGCAGCGATCGCCCTGCTCGAGGCCGATGCCAATCGCAGTGCAGACACGCATCTGCATGTCTTCCCGCTTCCCGCCGAGTGGGGCATCGATCTGTATCTGAAAGACGAATCGGTGCATCCGACCGGTTCGCTCAAGCACCGCCTCGCACGTTCGCTCGTTCTGTACGGACTGGTCAACGGGCGGATCAACGAGCACACGACGCTCGTTGAGGCCTCGAGCGGATCGACCGCCGTCTCAGAAGCGTATTTCGCGCGGATGCTGGGACTGGACTTCATCACGGTCGTTCCCCGTTCCACCAGCCCGGAGAAGATCGACCTCATCGAGTTCTACGGCGGCCGCTGCCACTACGTCGACAGCGGGCCGGAGATGTACAGCGAGGCCCAGCGGCTCGCGACCGAGTGCGGCGGGCACTACCTCGACCAGTTCACCTACGCGGAGCGGGCGACGGACTGGCGTGGGAACAACAACATCGCCGAGAGCGTGTTCAGCCAGCTCGAGCGGGAGAAGCATCCGATCCCTGCATGGATCGTCGTGGGCGCCGGGACCGGCGGCACCAGCGCCACCTTCGGGCGGTATGTGCGGTATCGGCAGCATCCGACCCGCGTCGCCGTCGTCGACCCGGAGGGGTCGGCGTTCTACGGCGGGTGGTCGATCGGAGCATCCGACTTCACGACCGGCGTCCCCAGCCGGATCGAGGGCATCGGCAGGCCGCGCGTCGAGCCGTCTTTCGTGCCCAGCGTGATCGACGAGATGCTGCAGATCCCGGATGCCGCGTCGATCGCTGCCATCCGCCTGCTGAAGGAGCGCACGCTGCACTGGGCGGGCGGATCGACCGGCACGAACCTCGTCGGCGCGTTCCAGCTCATCGCGCGGATGCGCGCTGCCGGAGAGCAGGGCAGCGTTGTGACGCTCATCTGCGACGGAGGCGCCCGCTACGCGGGAACGTACTACTCCGACGAGTGGGTCGCATCTGAGGGCATGGACCTCGAGCCGCACCGCGCGCAGCTGGACCGGTTCCTCGAGTCGGGCACCTGGTAGCCCCACCGAGACTGCAAAACCACGCCGAGACAGCGTCGTGTCGTTGCGGTCTCGGCGTGGTTTTGCGGTCTCGCGAGTGGGGTGCGGGTCGGGCTACGCTTCAGACATGACCACTCTGATCCTCACTGTCGCCGGATCCGATCGCCCTGGCCTTGTCGCGGCCGTCGCCGATGTCGTCGATGCGCACGGCGGAAACTGGGAGAGCAGTCAGCTCGCCGAGCTCGCCGGGGTCTTCGCCGGAGTCATCCAGGTCTCAGTCGCCCCCGAACACGAGGGCGACCTGCAGAGCGCGCTGCGCAGCCTGGACGGACTGCTGAGCGTCTCCATCCACACCGGGGCGGATGCTTCGGATGCTGCCGAGCGGCCGATCACGCTCCAGATCCTCGGGAACGACCGGCCGGGCATCGTGCGCGAGGTCTCGGCGGTGCTGCACGCGCATGAGCTCAGCATCCAGGACATGACGACCCAGACGCGAGATGCCGCGATGGCCGGCGGCCGCCTGTTCGAGGCGTCGGTGGCGGCGACAGTGCCCGCGTCTGCTGATCTTGCCGCGCTGCGCGCCGACCTGGAGCGGCTCACGGCCGAGCTCCAGGTCGACATCACGCTGGGCTGAGCCTCCTGGCCTTTCGCCGAGACCCCCGGTTGCTGCCGAGACCCCCGGTTACAGGCGTGAACAACGCGGGGTCTCGGCGAGAGCCTGGGGTCTCGGCGGAAGGGAGGGAAGAGAGTCAGACCAGGCGGGACTTCGGCGACACGGAGTAGGTGTGCTCGGCGTCGCGGTTGGGGACGTCGCCCAGGGCCTCATCAATCGCCTGGAGAGTCTCCGGCGCGAGCGTCACACCAGACGCCTTGACCGTGTCTGCCAGCTGCTCCGGACGCGATGCTCCCACCAGGGCTGCGGCGACATTCGGGTTCTGCAGCACCCAGGCGATCGCGAGCTGCGGCATCGTGAGTCCGGCGTCCGCGGCGATCGGCTTCAGGCGCTGGACGGCGGTGAGGATATCGTCCTCGAGCAGTCGCTTGATGAAGTCCGCTCCACTGTGCGGGTCAGTCGCGCGCGAGCCGGCCGGCACGGGCTGACCGGGCAGGTACTTGCCGCTGAGCACACCCTGCGCCATCGGCGACCAGACGATCTGCGAAATGCCGAGCTCTTCGGATGCGGGAACGACCTTGCCCTCGATCACGCGGTGCAGCATCGAGTACTGCGGCTGGTTCGAGATGAGCTGCACGCCGAGCTGCGCAGCCAGCGCGTGTCCTTCGCGCAGCTGCTCTGCGGTCCACTCACTGACGCCGATGTAGAGCGCCTTGCCCTGGCGCACGACATCGGCAAACGCCTGGAACGTCTCTTCCAGCGGCGTCTCGTAGTCGAAGCGGTGCGCCTGGTACAGGTCGACGTAGTCGGTGCCGAGGCGTTGCAGCGAACCGTTGATCGACTCGAAGATGTGCTTGCGGCTGAGCCCGGTGTCGTTCGGGCCCATGGGTCCGGTCGGGAAGTAGACCTTTGTGAAGATCTCCAGGCCCTCACGGCGCTGGCCGGCGAGAGCCTTGCCGAGGATGACCTCCGCAGCCGTGTTGGCATAGGTGTCGGCAGTGTCGAAGGTCGTGATTCCGGCGTCGAGGGCGGCGTGCACCGTCTTCACCGCTGCGTCGTCTTCAACCTGCGAAGCGTGAGTGACCCAGTTGCCGTAGGTGATCTCTGAGACCTTGAGGCCGCTGTTTCCGAGATAGCGATAGTTGACCATAAGTCCACGCTACGGCGTCTCGGAACCAACGGGGCGAGTGCGTCAGATTGTCACGGCCACGTGACGAGATCGCATCACGAAGATTACCCCGAGCACGATGCTTCCGGCCCCGGCGAGTGCGCTGACGAGGTAGACCACTGCCATTCCTGGGGCGGTGATTCCACCAGAGACCCCGAAGGTGTCGGCGAGCGCCATCCCCCATCCGAAAGACGCGATGAACAGTGCAGGAGCACCGAACGTCAGCACGCCGAGGAACAGCAGCGCGGTGAGTTCAGGCTGGATCCCCGAGCGGATGGCGATCAGTGCCACCATAACGGCAAGCGCAACGCCGAGCCCCACGAAAATCCAGATCGCCACGTCGGAGGGCGATTCGCCCGCGGCGGACATCGCTGCACGGATCTCGCGGATGGTGAGTCCGGGCACTGCGACCATCGGGGTCAGAATCATGACCTGCACAGCACCCCACACGGCGTAAGCGACGACGGCGAGGATGCCGACGATCGAGACGACGATAGTGGAGCGAGTGGCAACTGCACGGCCCTGTTCGTTCATGCCGCGACCCTATCGGCGCCGCCTGGGAGGCGCCTGCTCCGTAAAGTCAGGCGTTGACCGATTTACGAAGATCGGCGCGGGTCGCGGGGGCGGATGGCGCAGGTTCGGATGCCGCGGGATCCGCGGCCGTGACGATCGATGCCCTGTCGCGGAATCCCTCGGCGGTCACCCGGTCGAGATCGACCTGCTTGCGGATCGCATAGGCCTTCTCATACAGCGACGGGGCACCGTAGCTCGTGAGCACCTTCACCAGCACCGGCAGCAACTCGATCATGAAGAACAGCGCGGCGATCAGCCAGTGCGCCCAGAGGATCGTCGGCTCCTTCTCGGAGAGCCGGTTCAGCCCACTGATCTGGCTGAGCAACCCGACCGCACCGGCATTGCCCTGCGCCACCGAATCGGCTCGTGCGTTGTAGGCGGCGAGCGCCTGGTCATAGCTGTCGCGCGCTGCGGGCAGCTTCGATGCCGCCTCCTCGCGGTTGCGCGTCTCGGAGCTTGCGGTGCTCGCCTTCGCGGTGGTTCCCGCGCTCTCGAGGTCGTCGTTGGCGTCGCGCAGCTGGGCGGCGAGCGCGTCGTAGGTCTGCTGTGCTTGCCCTAACTGTGCCTCTGCAGCATCCGAACTCGCACCCTCGCCGTTCACCCCCGTGCAACCGGGGACGGTTCCGGCCCCCTCACCGGTCAACTCGCACTGGTACAGCGCACGCGCCTGGTCGATGACGCCCTGCTGCTCCGTCATCTTGGCGGTGAGGTCATCGACGGTCGCCTGTGCGGCCGACTCGCTCGCAGAGGATGCATCCGTGCCTGCGACGATCCCCGTCGCCGCCTGGTTCTCGAGTGCCGACACCCGGTCGGTCGCGTCATCGAGGGCGATCCTCTCCGGTCCGCTCTCGAGTGCTTCCTGATCGGACTGTGCCTGCACGATATTGGTCGCCGCGACCTCACGGCTGATGTCGTTGTGGAAGACCTGCAGCACGAGCGGCTCAGCCACGACGAAGCCGATGATCATCGCCATGATGACTCGCGGCAGCGCGAGGCCGAGCAGCTTCAGGATGCTCCGCGTCGACGTCATGGTCGACGTGAGGAAGCGGTCGAGGTTGAAGATGACCAGCGCCCACACGATCGCGAGCGGTACTGCCAGCCAGATGGCGGCCTGCACTCCGGTCGTGAGGGCGAAGAGCATCGAGATCGCCGAGACCAGCGCGGTGCCGGCGAGGACGAAGAACATCTGCACGAACCGGGGCGTCTCGCCGGGGACGCGGTCGAGGATCTCGCCGTCGGCTCCACCGAGGATCGCGAGGGTGCGCAGGCGAGAGCCGGGGGTACGCGGGCGACGCGGGCGCTTCACCTTCTGCGGCGCGGATGCTTCCGCAGGCGCGGTCTCTTCCACCGGCGTAGCGACGGGCGCCTCAGCATCCTCGGTCAACGACGTGCCCACGAACGGATCGGTGACCTCCGGGGTTCCGGTCGGCTCGTAGTCGCGCAGGAAGTCGAGCTCATCGGTCTCGTCTGCGGAGTCGCTGGCGAGAACGATCCGGCCCTGCGAGTCGAATCGCCCTGGGCGGTGAGCAGAATAAGGCATCCGAACAACTTACGAAAGGGCGCCTGTGGAAAGGTTGGAAGATCCCTGCGAGGCACTCACAGGAATGCCTGCTCAGGCGAAGGCTTCGGCTGCCGCTTCGTCTTCGGTCGTGGCCACGAGCTGACCGCAGGCGCCGTCGATCTCCTTGCCGCGGGTGTCGCGCAGGGTCGTCGGGATGCCGGCGTCGTTCAAGCGGCGCACGAACTCGTTCGTCACCTCGCGAGTGGATGCCGTCCACACCGATTCCGGCGTCGGATTCAGCGGAATCGGGTTCACGTGCACCCAGCCGCGACCCCGCTGGTTGAGCTTCTCTGCCAGCAGGTCGGCACGCCACCCATGGTCGTTCATGTCTTTGATGAGCGCGTACTCGATCGAGACGCGGCGGCCGGTCTTCTCGTAATAGTTGTAGGCGGCATCGAGCGCCTCGTCGACCTTCCAGCGCGAGTTCACCGGAATGAGCTCGTCGCGCAGAGTGTCATCCGGGGCGTGCAGCGACAGGGCGAAGGTGACCGGGATGTTCTCTTCGGCGAGCTTGCGGATCGCAGGCACCAGACCAACGGTCGAGACCGTGATCCCGCGGGCGCTCATGCCGAGGCCATCGGGCTGGTCTGCGACCATGATGCGCACGGCATCCATCACGCGCTTGTAGTTGGCGAGCGGCTCGCCCATGCCCATGAAGACGATGTTGCTCACGCGCTCCATCGAGTGGTCATCCGCCTTCTTGCCGCCGAGACCGCCCTCGGCGATGAGCCGGTTGGCGCGCACGATCTGCTCGATGATCTCAGCCGTCGACATATTGCGGGTCAGACCCGCCTGGCCGGTGGCGCAGAACGGGCAGTTCATGCCGCATCCGGCCTGGCTCGACACGCACAGCGTGATGCGCCCCGGGTAGCGCATGAGCACGGACTCGACCAGTGCGCCGTCGTGCAGGCGCCAGAGGAACTTGATCGTGTCGCCCTTGTCGGTCTCGAGCCTGCGCACCTCGGTGAGCAGCGGCGGCAGCATGCCGGCGACGAGCTCGTCGCGCTGAGCGGCGGGCAGGTCGGTCATCTCGGCGGGGTCGGACGTGTAGTGCGTGAAGTAGTGCGTCGCCAGCTGCTTCGCGCGGAAGCCGGGCAGGCCCAGCTCTTTGACCTTCTCGATGCGCTCGGCCGGCGTCATGTCGGCGAGGTGCACGGGAGGCTTGCCGCGCTTCGGGCTCGCGAACTGCAGCAGCGGGCGTCCCTCGGCATCCTTCTTCTGCGTCCAGCCCTCGGTGCGCGGGCGCGTCTGGCGCACACCAGTGTTCGCAGGGCGCGCAGGAGAAGTCTCGGTCATGCTTCCAGGGTACGGCTTCACGGGTGAGAAGAGGCTGGGTCGCCCGGTGCCCCCGGCGCCGTCGACCCGCGCACCACCAGCGCGGTGGGAAGCTCGATCGCCTCCCCCGCGATGTCCGCCCCCTCGATCGCGCGCACCAGGGTTCGCACGGCCGCAGCTCCCATCTCGCGGATCGGCTGCCGGATGGTGGTCAGCGGCGGATGTAGCCACCGGGCACCGCGCACGTCATCGAAGCCGACCACCAGCACCTCCCGCGGCACGGCCAGCCCCGCATCGGCAATGGCCCGATACGCGCCCGCCGCCATCTCGTCGTTGCAGGCGAAGAGTCCGATCGGCCCTGCCCCGTTCAGCTCGCGGAGCGCCCGGGCGCATGCGGCGGCAGCGCCAATCGCGCTCCAATCAGCGTCGACACGAACCACCTGCGCCTCCGGCAAGTCCGTGCGCACAGCAGAGATGAATCCATCGACCCTGGCACGCCCGAATCGGTACGACGGCGTGCCACCGATAACAATGAAGCGCTCCGCGCCTCGGGCGAGCAAGTGCTCGGCGGCCGAGACCCCGCCAGCTCGGTCGGTGGTGCGGATGCTGGTCAGCGCCGCAGGCGCTTCGCTGGGCGGATCGAGCAGCACCAGGGGGATCCCGGCCTCTCGCATCAGCGCCACCTGCGCTGCCGTCGGCATCACCAGCCCGACGATCACGCCCGCCGTGCCGCGTGTGCGGATGCGATGCGGCCAGTCATCTTCAGCATCCGGACGGTCTGTCGTCAGCACGAGGTCGTAGCGGAGCGCTGCGGCCGTCGTCCGCGCGCCCGCGACGACCTCGTCGGTATAGGGGTCATGGAAGTTGCCGAAGACGAGATCGATCACCCCTGCGGTCGGGTCGCGCGGGCGGCCGCGCGACTCTCCCGCCGAGGTGTACCCCAGCGCCGCTGCGGCATGCAGCACGCGGGTGCGGACGTCGGCGGACAGGTCACCACGACCGCGCAATGCCCGCGATGCCGTGGACACGCTGACCCCGGCCTCCTCGGCCACGCGGGCGAGGGTGATGCGGCGCGGAGAAGACACCCACTTATTTTTGCGCAATTTTCGAGACATGGGGCGCGACACGTGGCAGAGTTTTGCGCGACCCGCACACCGCAGGGGAAGGAAGACAGTCATGACCGCAACGCGAAAAGCACTCGTCGTTCGAGGCGGATGGGAAGGCCACAGCCCGATCGAGGCGACTGAGGTTTTCATCCCGTTCCTTCAGGAGCAGGGGTTCGAGGTGCGCGTCGAGGAGTCCAACGCGATCTATGCCGACGAGACCGTGATGGGTGAGACCGACCTCATCGTGCAGTCCGTGACGATGTCCGAGATCTCGGATGACGCGCTGAAGGGTCTGCGCCGCGCCGTTGCGGCTGGCACCGGGCTGGCCGGCTGGCACGGCGGGATCGCGGACTCCTACCGCAACAGCTCCGACTACCTGCAGCTCATCGGCGGACAGTTCGCCACTCACCCGTCGAAGCATCCGGATGCCTGCGTCGGAGACCCGTCCGACAATTACCTGCCGCACACGGTCGCGGTCACCGACCTCGGCCGCGCGCACGAGATCATGGCCGGCATCGAGGACTTCCCGCTCGAGACTGAGCAGTACTGGGTGCTCACGGACGATCTCAATGACGTTCTCGCCACGACCACCCATCCCGTCCAGCCGTACCACCCCTGGCACCGGCCGATCGTGTCTCCCGCAGTGTGGACGCGCGAGTGGGGTCAGGGACGCATCTTCGTCGCGACCCCCGGGCACAGCCCGGAAGTGCTGCGCGACGAAAATGTGCGCACGATCGTTGAGAGAGGAATGCTGTGGGCGAGCCGCACGGTATCGGAATAGTCGGACTCGGGGTCATCTCCGGACAGTATCTGGAGACCCTCGGCACGCACCCGGGCGTGCGGATCGTCGCGACAGCAGACCTGACTCTCACGCGGGCAGCCGAGGTCGCCGACGGGATCGAGGGATGCCGCGCACTCACCGTCGATGAGCTCGTCGCAGATCCCGCGGTGCAGACCGTGCTGAACCTCACCATCCCGGCGGCCCACGCGGAGGTCGCGCTCGCCGCGCTCCGCGCTGGCAAGAACGTCTTCGGTGAGAAGCCGCTGGCGGCAACCCTGCCGGCGGCCAGCGAGATCATCGCCGCCACCACCAAGTCAGCCTGGGCGGGGTGTGCTCCCGACACCGTGCTCGGCACCGGCATCCAGACCGCCCGCGCGGCCGTGGACGCGGGCGAGATCGGCCGCCCCATCGCCGCGGTGGCGACGTGGACCTCGCCAGGGCATGAAGCCTGGCATCCGAACCCCGACTTCTACTACCGCGAGGGCGGCGGCCCGCTGCTCGACATGGGTCCGTACTACCTGACCTCGCTGTTCCACCTGCTCGGCCCGGTCGCACGCGTCTCCGGCGCATCCTCCCGGCCGAAGTCGGTGCGCCGTATCGCATCCGGACCCCGGTCCGGAGAAGAGATCCCGGTCGAGGTCGACACCCACGTCACCGGTGTGCTCGAGCACGTCGGCGGTGCGATCTCGACCGTCACGTTCAGCTTCGATGCCCCGGCGACAGAGGCCGCACCGATCGAGGTGCACGGCGAGACCGGCACCCTCTCACTGCCCGACCCCAACCACTTCACGGGCGAGGTGCGACTGCGTCGCGCGGGCGACGACGGCTGGAGCACGGTCCCGACGAGCGCAGGTTACGAGAACGCAGGACGCGGCATCGGCTTGCTCGACTTCGTATCAGGCGGCACGCGCTCAGATGGTTCGATCGCCCTGCACGTGCTCGAGATCATGAGCGCGCTGATGGAGTCGGCGCGCACCGGCCAGCGCATCGACCTGGCCACCACGGCCGAGCGGCCCCCTCTTGTCCCGCTGACCTCTCACGACGAATGGAGCCTGCGGCAACGGCATGATTGATCCATGATCGATCTTGCGCCGTGGGCGTGGCTGCTGCTCGGCCTCGCGGCGCTGTTCGTCGGGCTCGCCAAGACCGCGATCCCCGGCGGCGGCATCCTGCCTGTCGCGATCTTCGCCGCTGTTCTACCCGCGCGCACGTCGACAGCGGCGCTTCTGCTGCTGCTGATCGTCGGCGATGCCTTCGCGTTGATCGCCTATCGCCGCCACGCGCACTGGCCGACGCTCCTGCGACTCGCACCCGCGGTGGTGGCAGGGCTTCTCATCGGCTTCGCGTTCCTCGCGCTCGGCGATGATCAGGTCGTGCGCCGCGCGATCGGCGTCATTCTGTTGGCCATGATCGCGGTGACGCTTTGGCGCAGATCGAGACAGGGAAGAGCGGATGCGTCGTCCGCAGAACACGGAATCGTCGCGGCATCCGCCTATGGCTCTCTCGCCGGATTCACGACCATGGTCGCCAATGCTGCAGGACCGGTCATGTCGATGTATTTCCTCGCGAAGCGCACGCCGGTGCAGGTGTTCCTCGGGACGTCGGCGTGGTTCTTCGCGATCGTGAACCTCGCCAAGGTGCCGTTCCTGGCCGGAATCGGACTCTTCGACGCCGAGACTTTGTTTATGGATGCCGCGTTCGTCCCGCTCGTCATCATCGGCGCCTTTGCAGGGCTCTGGCTCGCACGACGCATGAAGCAGCAGGTGTTCGATCGCATCGTGATCGTGCTGACGATCATCGGTGCGGTCTACCTACTCTTCTGACCAGCCCCTGCCCCGCCCCACAAACCTGCAAAACCACGCCGAGACCGCGGCGATTCGCCGCCGTTTCGGCCTGGTTTTGCGGGCTGGGCGTGGTTTTGCGGGCTCGAGAGAGCTTCGGGCCCTAATCGAGGAAGATGTCGGGGAACAGGCGGTCGTCCGGGGTGCCGGGGACTGCCGCATACTTCGAGAAGTCGGTCACGCCGTCGGCCTCGAGCACGTCCTCGACGATGAGCGTCTGTCCGGTGTAGCCGCTCGCCTGCTTCGTGATGACGGCGTACGCAGCATCCGCATAGATATCCGGCGTGCGGCTGGCTGCCATGACCTGGTCTCCGCCGAGGAGGTTCTGCACCGCAGCCGTTGCGATCGTCGTGCGCGGCCACAGGGTGTTCGCGGCGATGCCGTCGGCCGCGAACTCGGCGGCGAGGCCGAGGGTGGCCATGGTCATGCCGAACTTCGCGAGCGAGTATCCGGTGTGCGCTCCGAGCCACTTCGGCGTGGGGTTCAGCGGCGGCGAGAGTGAGAGGATGTGCGGGTTCGCCGCTTCGCGCAGCTGCGGAATCGCCGCCCGCGAGAGCATGAACGTGCCGCGGACGTTGACGTCCTGCATGAGGTCGTACTTCTTGGCGCCGAGATCGAGCGAACGCGACAGGTCGATGACACTGGCGTTGTTGATGACGATATCGATGCCGCCGAACTCTCCCTGCGTCTTCATGACAGCACCGGTGATGTCGTCATCGTCGCGCACGTCACCGACGATGGGAAGCGCCTGACCACCGGCGGCACGGATCTGCTCCGCGGCCGTGTGGATCGTGCCCTCGAGCTTCGGGTGCGGGGTGTCGGTCTTCGCGAGCATCGCGATGTTCGCGCCGTCTGCTGCAGCGCGCAGCGCGATCGCGAGGCCGATGCCGCGGCTGCCGCCCGACATCAGGATGGTCTTTCCGGCGAGGGTGGTCATTCGTGCTCCTTGCGTTGTGGTGTGCGTTCAGGTCGCGATTTGTGCCGCTTTCGCACGCTCAGAGCGGCACAAATTGCGACCTGAACGGCGGGTGGTGCGCCGTTACTTCGGCGCCATGCGGATGGCGCCGTCGAGGCGGATCGTCTCGCCGTTCAGGTATCCGTTCTCGACGATGCTCTGAACCAGCGCGGCGTACTCGGCGGGCCTGCCGAGGCGCGCGGGGTACGGCACCTGCTCACCGAGAGAGGCCTGCGCTGCCTCGGGAAGGCCGGAGAGCATCGGGGTCTCCATGATTCCGGGAGCGATCGTGCACACCCGGATGCCGTAGCGCGCGAGCTCTCGTGCGATCGGCAGGGTCATGGCGTGCACGCCGCCCTTCGACGCGGAGTACGCGGGCTGCCCGATCTGCCCGTCGAATGCTGCAACGGATGCCGTGTTGATGATCACACCACGGTCTCCGACCGATTCGCCCCCTGAGCCTGTCGAAGGGTCGTTCTTCGCGATGACGGCGGATGCCTGGGAGATGACGTTGAACGTGCCGACGAGGTTGATGCGGATGATGCGTTCGAAGTCCGCGAGCACTGCCGGGTTGCCGTCGCGGTCGAGGACCTTGGCGGGCGGGGCAATGCCCGCGCAGTTGACGACGATGCGCAGCGGCACTTTCTCGTTCGCAGCGGCGACAGCGGCCGCAGCGTCCTCGGCGCTGGTGACGTCCCCCGGGGCGAACGCACCGCCAAGTTCGGCGGCCACCGCAGCCCCCGCAGACGACGGAAGATCGAGCAGAGTGACGTGCGCGCCAGCCGCGGCGAGTGCGCGGGCAGTGGCCAGGCCGAGGCCAGAGGCCCCGCCGGTGATCAGAGCGCCGGATCCTTGGATCTGCATAAGTTCTCCTTCGAACGGTTCTGCAACTCAGTCTCAGCATACGCGGGCTTCAGTTCCAGCACTGGTGCGGGTGCATCACGAGGTGTTGGCTGGAGCTATGGAACTGCGTCGCAAGCGAGCCTACGACACCGCTGAACCGGACGATGGTTTCCGCGTTCTGGTCGACCGACTGTGGCCCCGAGGCGTCTCGAAGGAACGCGCCCAGATCGATCTGTGGGCGAAGGATGTCGCGCCGAGCCCCGAGTTGCGCAAGGCCTGGCATGCAGCATCCGGCGACGAATGGGGCATCTGCGTCGACCGCTATCGCGCCGAGCTCGCTGGCGAATCCGCCGCGGCGCTCGAAGAGCTCGCGGCAGAGGTGAAGAAGCATCCGGTCGTCACGCTCATCTACGCCTTGCACGACGAGGAGCACACCCACGCGATCGTGCTCGAAGAGGCCCTCCACGAACTGCTGTGACCGCGCTGGCAGCCGCAGAATGAGACCTGAAGCTGATGGCGTTATTCCGGTCCGAGGATGAAGTTCCACGAGCCGGCCATCACGGCAGCGGTCACCGCGACCGCCGAGATCAGCGCACCGACGAGCAGGAGAGCCCACTCCCGGCCACCGAACGTCGATTCGCGCGCCCACGTGCGCGGCACCGGCGCGCCGAAGCCACGGGCTTCCATCGCGGTTGCGAGCTTCGCACCTCGGCGGATCGACAGAACGAGCAGTGCGAACACCATGCCCGCGAAGCGGCGCACGCGCCCGCGATCGGCGACCCCTCGTGCACGTCGTGCGAGCTCGAGCGCGCGCCAGTCGTCGACGAACAACCCCACCATGCGCAGTCCGGCGAGCGCGCCGAGAACGAACCGGGCCGGCAGCTTCACGATCTGCGCGAGTCCGTCGGCGAGATCGGTGGGGTCGACCGTGATGAACAGAACGACCGAAGGAAGCGCGATCGCGAGCACGCGGAACATCGTCGCCAGCGCCAGCGTCAGAGACCCCTCGCTCACCCTCACGACGAACCACTCGAAGTAGATCGCACCACTCGCTTCTCCGTACAGCGCGATTGTGACTCCGGTCAGGGGAGCGGCAATCCACACCGGCCAGGTGCGGATCCAGAACTCCCGCCAGCCGATGCCCGCGAACAGGAAGAGCACGCACTCCATCCCCAGAGCCACCGCCGCCGAGACGACGTCGAGCGTGAGAATCAGGGGGATCGCGATCAGCGCGCTGACGCCGAGTTTCGCGACAGGGTTGATCTTGGCGACCACTCCGACGCGCGCATGGGTGTCCAGAAGTGTCATCGGCCGATCTCGAATCGTTCGGCATGCAGCGCCGGGGCGACGCCGGGGTCATGGGTCACGGTCACGATCGCCGTGCCTTCGTCGCGCAGCGCCGCCAGCATGGCCATGAGCTCGGCCCATGTGCGCGCGTCCTGCCCGAAGGTCGGCTCATCGAGAACGAGCATCCGAGGCTTCGTGGCCAGCGCCGCAGCGACCGTCAGCCGCCGCTTCTCGCCACCCGACAGTGTGTACGGATTCGCGCGCGCGAGACGATCGAGGCGCAGGCGGGAAAGGAGCTCTTCGATGCGCGCTTCGGTCTCGGCGTCACTCAGGCCGAGCGCACGCGGACCGACAGCGAGCTCGTCACGCACGGTCTTCGCCAGCAGCTGATGCTCCGGTTCCTGAAACACCATCCCGATCCTGGTCAGCAGTCGGCGCGACGACCAGGCGATCGGCGACGGACCTGCGCCATCCGCCAGTGCGGGCTCGGCGACGACCCTCCCCGCGGCTGGCGGCAGGAGCCCGGCCAGCGTGAGCGCCAGCGTCGACTTTCCCGCCCCGTTCGGCCCGGTGACGGCCAGGGCCGCTCCGGCGCGCACCTGCAACGAAATGCCTGCTGTCACCGGTCGATCCTTCACGCGGGCCACGGCCAGATCATCTGCGGTGAGCAAGATCTCACCGGCCGCGCGCGGCGCGGGCGGCAGAGCCGGCGGATGCCCCGGAACCCAGACTCCTGCGGCAGCCAGCTCCGCGCCGCGACTGCCGAGCACAGCATCCGGTGTCCCGTCGGCAACCACTCCCCCGTCTCCGACGACGATCACTCGCGTGATCAGCGGCAGCCAGACATCGAGTCGATGCTCGACGACGATGAGCGTCGCCGGTCGCGCCTCCAGCATCCGCCGGACGGCATCGCGGACCTCCACGACGCCCTCCGGGTCGAGGTTGGCGGTCGGCTCGTCCAGCAACACGAGTCCGGGTTGCATCGCGAGGATGCCGGCGAGCGCCAGGCGCTGCTTCTGTCCTCCTGACAGCGCTTTGGTCGACCGGTCCAGGGGCACGTCGAGCCCGACCGCGTCGAGCGCGTCGCGCACCCGTGACCAGATCTGTTCGCGCGGGATGCCGAGGTTCTCGCAGCCGAATGCGACGTCGTCACCGACGCGAGCGAGGATGACCTGCGAGTCCGGGTCCTGCAGCACGAGCCCTGACCGCCCGCGGGTGGCGGCGGCGGGCTCCGAGTCGACGAGCAGCCCCCCGGTGCTCTCGCCCTCTTCGTCTCCGCCGAGCACCCCCGCGAGACCGTGCAGCAGAGTCGACTTGCCGGCTCCGGATGCTCCCAGGACGAGCACGCGCTCTCCCGGTTCGATCCGGAACGTGACGTCGCGGAGCGCCCAGGCGACACGGCTGGCATGCCGCCAGCCCCAGCCGCGCGCCTCGACCGCCGCGGGACGGTTCTCGTCGGTCATGTCAGACGCGCGCGCGGACCTCTCGCCCTGATCCGAAACGATCGAGGGCTCCCGTCGCTGCGAGACCGCGCGCCAGCGCCCAGCCGAGAGCTCCGGCCAGCACCGCACCGGAGACGATGGTGCTGATCAGATAGATGACGGTGAAGGTGACGTCGGCGCCTGCGAACCACAGAATCAGGTTGTTGATGCCGCCGAAGAGGGCGGCGCCTGCGCCGGCGAGCATCGCCACAGGCAGCTTCCAGACGCGGTACGCGAACAGCAGGAAGATCAGTTCGGCACCGAGACCCTGCACGAGGCCTGCCTCGATCGTGAGAAAGCCGCCCCACTGAGCTCCGGCGAGCGCCGAGACGACAGCGGCGATGGTCTCGACGTAGATCGCCGCCCCGGCCTTGCGGATGACCAGACCGCCCAGCACGCCGGCGATCAGCCAGGGCCCGTCGAGGAGACCCTGCATGCCAGGCAGCAGCGGTTCGAGCAGGGCCTTCGGCCCGAGGTAGCCCACGTTCCAGGCCAAGAACAGGAAACCGCAGGCGACTCCGAGAACGCTGGCGACGACGATGTCGACGATGCGCCAACGCCAGATCTCAGGGCGTCGCAGGCCGGTGCGCGTGATTGCGGGCGTGCGGGTAGACGTGTTCATATTGCTCCTCCCTGCGCTGGCATGACCCAGATCAGGTTCGACGGTCGAAGCGCTTTTCGCTCCCTCTCAGCCCGGCATGCCCGGACTCCCGTGGTTGTGCAGACGATCTTACCCGTACTGCGACCGCTGTGTTCGCACTCGCTCCGCGCGCACTATTGGGTAGCGTGATCAAGTGACCTCCGAAGACCAGGCCCCGTTGACCGGCGGGATGACTCGACGCGCACTGCGCGCGCACGGCGGCGTGACAGATTCGTCACCCACGCCGACCCTGCCGTTCAGTGACACCGCGGATGCTGCTGCGACCGGTGTCCTCGACCGCTCGGAGGCGCCCGAGACGGACCAGGATGTGGACGAGATCACGTTCGATGACGACCTCGAAGTGAACGAGCCGCCCAAGGAATGGGCGGATGAGAAGCGCCCCGCCACGGCCCTCGCTTGGCTCGAGACTGCGGACGTCAAGGAATCCACGCTCCCCGCGGATCTCAATGCCATAACGATGGCCGAGCCGGGCCCCGATCTCTTCGCCGATGCGAAGCTGCGCCCCGCACTGCTGAGCGGGCGGTGGCTGACCCCGCTGGGAACGCTCGCGGCGCTGGCTATCGCGTACAGCGCGACGATGCTGCTCTGGCCGCTGCACGCAGTCTCGCCCACAGTGGAGGCCGTCGAGTTCACGACCGCCCCTGCACCGGCCGTCGAGATCGTGTGGCCGGGCGCCGGCAGCGCCGGTGTGAGCATCGCCGGTGTCTCTGCGAGCTCATCGACCGCCGATGCCGCATCGATCGCGAGCATCACAAAGGTCGTCAGCACTCTGATGGTGCTCGACCGCATGCCGCTGCAGGTCGGCGAGCCGGGGCCGGAGTTCTCCTTCACCTACGGTGACAGCGTCGACTACTGGGACTACCGCCGCGCGGATCAGTCGGCGCTCGACGTTCCGGTCGACGGAGTGCTCACCGAGTATCAGCTGCTGCAGGGAACGCTGCTGGGCTCCGCCAACAACTACATCGACCGCCTCGCCCGTGACCTCTGGGGCTCCGACGCGCAGTTCGCTGATGCGGCGGCCGTCTGGCTGGCAGAGCGCGGTCTCTCTGACATCACGATCGTCACCCCATCCGGATTCGATGAGGGCAATGTCGCCACCCCCGCGGCGCTGCTTCGCCTGGGCGAGCGTGCCATGCAGAACCCCGTCTTCGCGGAGATCGTCGGATCGCCCGGTGCCGAGATCCCCGGCGCCGGTTACGTCACGAACACCAACGGTATGCTGGCCGACCCGGGAGTGGTCGGCATCAAGACCGGGACGTTGGTCGGTTGGTCTCTTCTGACTGCCAAGGACGTCACCATCGGCGACGCCACGGTGCACCTGTACACCTCGGTCCTGAACCAGGCCAGCGACGATGAGCGTCTTGCGGTCACCCGCTCCCTGTTCGCGCAGATCGAAACCGCACTCGCCGACATCGCACCGGCTGTAGCTTCCGGCACCGTGGTGGGCGAAGTGAGCACGCTCTGGGGCGAGAAGATCGATGTCGTCACTGATGAGGATGCCGCGGTCGTGCTGTGGAACGGCGCAACCGCCGATGCTGCTGTCGTGCTCGACCTCGGCGATGAGCGTGCTGAGGGCGACACCGTGGGCGTGCTCACCGTCGACGGCCCGATCAACACGGTAACCGGAAGCGTCTCGCTGGCCGAAGACATCGCAGACCCCAGCCCGTGGTGGCGGCTGACCCACCCGATGGAGCTTCTCGGCATCGACGAGAAGTAGGCCCTGCACAAAGAGCGGGTGGGTGGCCAACGCCACCCACCCGCTCCTGTGTCAGCAGGCCGTTCGTCAACGTTCGGCCGGTGCGTCCTCGACGGCCTCTGGCGCGCCGGAGGCAACCACCGGAACCGCGTCGGTCATCGCTTCTTCTGCGTCGATGTCGGTCGCCGCCTGCTCGAACTGGGACTGGTACAGCCGCCAGTACGCGCCCTGTGCGGCGATGAGCTCATCGTGCGTACCTTTCTCGACGATGTCACCATGCTCCATCACGAGGATGAGGTCTGCGTCACGGATCGTCGAGAGCCGGTGCGCGATGACGAACGAGGTGCGCCCCTGGCGGAGCGCCGCCATGGCGTGCTGCAACAGCAGCTCGGTACGGGTGTCGACCGCGCTCGTCGCCTCATCGAGGATCAGGATCGACGGTTTCGACACGAACGCCCTGGCGATCGTGATCAGCTGGCGCTCACCGGCCGACACATTCGACGCGTCTTCATCGAGAACGGTCTCGTAGCCTTCTGGCAGCGAGTGCACGAACCTGTCGACATAGGTTGCGGTCGCCGCGTCGATGACCTCTTCATCGGTGGCGGTCGCACGACCGTAGCGGATGTTCTCGAGGATGGAACCTGCGAACAGCCACGGGTCCTGCAGCACCATCCCCGTGCGGGAGCGCAGTTCTGCCCGGGTGACTTCGGCGATGTCCTGACCGTCGATGAGAATGCGGCCAGAGCTCAGCTCGTAGAAGCGCATGATCAGGTTGACCAGCGTGGTCTTGCCCGCCCCGGTCGGCCCGACGATCGCGACCGTCTGCCCCGGCTGCACCTCGAACGACAGGTCCTTGATCAGCGGACGATCCGGCGTGTACGCGAACGACACATCCTGGAACTCGATAACACCACGACCGGCGGCATCAGCGCCCGGCAGTGCGGGTGCGTCCTCTGCGTCGGGCTCCTGCTCGTCGGCGTCGAGGAAGTCGAACACCCGCTCAGCCGAGGCGGTTCCGGACTGCACGACAGCCGCCATGCCACCGAGCTCGGACAGCGGCTGCGTGAACTGCTGCGAGTACTGGATGAAAGCCTGCACGTCGCCGAGGCGCAACTGGCCGCCGGCGACCATGAGCCCACCGAGCACAGCGATGCCGACGAAGGTCAGGCTGCCGATGAACGTCATGGCGGGCATGATGATGCCCGACAGGAACTGGGCCTTGAAGCTCGCCTCGTACAGCTCCTCGTTCTCGTCCTTGAAGCTCTCGAGGGCCTCCTGCTCACGACCGAAGACCTTCACCAGCGCGTGACCGGAGAAGGATTCCTCGACACGTGCGTTGAGGCGCCCGACCTTGCGCCACTGCGTGCCGAACGCCTTCTGCGAACGCGGACCGATCACGCCGAAGATGACGCCCATCAGCGGCAGTGCGACCAGTGCCACCAGAGCGAGCTGCCAGGAGATGGAGAACATCATGACCAGCACACCGATTACGGTCAGCACAGAGGTCAGCGCCCCGGAGAGCGATTGCTGCATGGTCTGCGTGATGTTGTCGATGTCGTTCGTGACGCGCGAGATGAGCTCGCCGCGCTGCACCTTGTCGAAGTACGACAGCGGCAGGCGGTTGATCTTCGCCTCGACGGATTCACGCAGCCGCCACATGGTGCGCACCATGATGACGTTGATGACGTATCCCTGCAGCCAGCTCAGGAGCGCAGCGCCGACGTAGATCACCAGCACCGAGATGATGACCCAGCGCAACCGATCGAAGTCGATGCCCCCGCCGACCTGGAAGTGGTCGAAGGCGGCGACCATGTTGGCGAAGTCGTCTTGACCCTGCGCGCGCAGCATCTCGACGACCTGCTCCTGCGAGGTTCCGGTAGGAACGCCGCTGTCGCCCAGCTGCTTCGAGATGAAGCCCTCGTAGATGAGGTTGGTGGCCTCGCCCAGCACCTTGGGAGCCGCGACCGTCAGCACGACTCCGATCGCACCGAAGAACGACACCAGCACGAACCAGAGCGCCGAAGGCTTGAGCAGACCGATCATTCGGGCGAAGCTCTTGCCGAAGTTGTCGGCCTTGCCGGCCGGGGCATCCCAGCCGCCGCCCTCGAGGCGTGCCGCTTCTGCGAGCTCGGCTTCGTACTGCTCATCGACGGTCAGCGTCGCGGTCGGTCCGACTTCGGATCCTTCAACGGGCTCAGGGATCGCCGATGAGGGCTCAGGCATCGAGGAGCTCATGCGTCCACCCCCAGCTGCGATTCGACGATCTCTCGGTAGGTCTCATTGCTCGCGAGAAGCTCGTCATGCGTTCCGATGCCGACCATTTCTCCTCCTTCGAGGACCACGATGCGATCAGCATCGGTGATTGTGGATACGCGCTGAGCGACGACGATCTTCGTCACGTCAGGCAGTTCTCGCCAGAGCGCCTGCCGCAGTCGCGCGTCTGTGGTCAGATCGAGCGCCGAGAACGAATCATCGAAGATGAGGATCTCGGGCTGATGCACCAGGGCTCGCGCAATCGCGAGCCGTTGACGCTGACCGCCGGAGACGTTCGTCCCGCCCTGTGCGATGCGGGTCTCGAGTCCCTCAGGCATGGCCTCGACGAAGTCCTTGCCCTGCGCGATCTCGAGGGCCTGCCAGAGCTCTTCGTCGGTGGCGTCGGACCGACCGTATCGGAGGTTCGACGCGATCGTGCCGGTGAACAGGAACGGACGCTGAGGCACGAGCCCGATGGTCTTCCACAGTGCATCCATGTCGGCTTCGCGCACGTCGACGCCGCCGACGCGTGCGGTACCACCGGTTACGTCGAACAGGCGGGGAATGAGCGAGACCAGCGTGGTCTTTCCGGCGCCCGTCGATCCGACGATCGCGACCGTCTCACCGCGCTCGGCTCCGAACGAGATGTTCTGCAGCACGGGCGACTCCGCACCCGGGTAGGTGAACTCGATGTTCTCGAACATCACGGTGCCGGGAAGCGGGAAGTCCGTCGCGCCGTCGACCGGCCGCTCCAGGCTCGACGCGGCATCGAGAACCTCGCCGACACGCTCTGCAGAGACCGCGGCGCGCGGAATCATCATCGCCATGAAGCTCGACATGATGACACCCATCATGATCTGACCGATGTACTGCATGAACGCGAACAGCGTGCCGACCTCGACATTGCCGTTCTGCACTTCGACACCGCCGAACCAGATCACGCCGACGACGGTGACGTTGAGGATCAGCATGAACAGCGGGAACAGCAGCACGAACAGCGAGCCGATCTTGCGGCCGAGGATCATGAGGTCGGTGTTGGTCTCGCGGAATCGCTCTTCTTCGACGCGCTCGCGCACGAATGCGCGAACGACGCGCACGCCGGTGAGCTGCTCTCGCATGACACGGTTGATCGCGTCGAGCTTGCCCTGGTTGCGGCGGAACAGCGGCACCATCTGACCGATGATGATCACCGCGGCGATCAGCAGAACCGGAACGGAGATGCCGATCAGCCAGCTGAGGCCGACGTCCTGCTGCACGGCCATGATGATGCCGCCGATGGCGAGCAGCGGAGCGGTGACGAACATCGTCGCGCCCATCATCGCCAGCATCTGCACCTGCTGCACATCGTTGGTGTTGCGGGTGATCAGCGAGCCTGCGCCGAACTGCGAGACCTCGCGCTCGGAGAAGGCGCTGACGCGTGCGAACACGTCATTGCGGATATCGCGACCGATGCTCATCGCCGCCTTCGCAGCGAAATACGTCGCGATGATCGCGCAGATGATCTGGCCGAGCGAGACCACCAGCATCCAGGCGCCGGTGCGCCAGATGTAGTCGGTGTCGGCCGTCGCGACGCCCTGGTTGATGATGTCGGCGTTCAGGCGAGGAAGGTAGAGCGTGGCCAGCGCGCTGGCGAACTGGAAGACGAGCACGCCGACCAGCAGCGGCCAGTATCTGGACAGATAGCGGAAGAGGAGCTTGCCGAGCATGAGGAGTCCTTTTGCGGAGCGGGCCGAGATGGGCCACCAGATAGCGTGCCACGACCGGCCGACATTGCACATCCCAGAGCGGTCATATCCGCTCAGGGCGAACGATCCGAAGGTGGGATCGGATTCTTCACTCGGGGGCAGAAATCACTCTCGGTCGAAGAGCGGCCGCTCTGGGACGAACGCACGGGCTCCCGCACCAGCATCCGGCCCCAGCTCGGCGATGGTCGCCGGCTGCCAGCGCGGCGAGCGATCCTTGTCGACCAGCTGCGCACGAATGCCCTCTGCGAGATCGGGGTGGTGCCCGGCGAACCACATCACCCGGCGATATTCCCCGATCAGCGCGTCGCGCAGGTGTCCTTCGCGCGCCTCGCGCACCGCATCCAGCGTGACGGCGAGACCGGTCGGGGCGAGCTCTGAGAGCAGCACGCCAGTGGCGGATGCGGAGACCTCTGATCGAGCGGCGAGGCGCTGTGCGATCTCGCCCACGGTGTCGGCGGAGAAGACCTCGTCGATCCACGCGCGCTCGTCCGCGAGGGCGGCAGGCTCCGGAGTCTCATCGAACAGCAGCACCAGCTCCGAGGGGCTCGAGGGGTCGGCGCGCTTGCCCAGCGCCTCGCGGAGCTCATCGATGCGCTGCGAAGGCACATAGTGATCCGCAAACCCTGCGTACACAGCATCCGATGCCGTCATCGTGCTGCCGGTGAGACCGAGGTACTCCCCCAGGCGCCCTGGTGCACGGCCGAGAAGGTACGTGCCCCCGACGTCGGGGGTGAAGCCGATCCTGGTCTCCGGCATCGCCAGCTTGCTGCGCTCGGTGACGATGCGGATGTGGGCGTGGCCGGCCAGGCCGATCCCCCCGCCCATCGTGATCCCGTCAGCGATGGCCACGATCGTCTTCGGATACTCAGCGATCATCAGGTTCAGGGCGTACTCGGCGCGGAAGAACTCCGCGGCCCGCTCAGGGTGGCCTGCCGTGATCTGGTCGTACAGCGCGCGCACATCACCGCCCGCGCAGAGCCCCCGCTCACCCTCACCGTCGATGAGGACGATGTCGATGTCGGTGTCGTCGCGCCAGGCGTCCAGCGCGGCGGTGATCTGACCGATCATGTCGATGTCGAGAGCGTTGATCGCCTTCGGTCGGTTGAGGCTGAGGCGCCCGAGCGAGCCCTCAGTGCGAACCAGAACCGTTGCAGCGATGTCAAAGTCAGTCACGGAAGCCACGTTACATGGGCCTGTTCTGGCCTTTATCCGCACGTCCGATGCGGGATTGTGCGCATTTTCCGGCAGGATAGAGGCGGACCTATGCGGGAAAGGCAGCAGATGCCAGACGGACAGTTGATCGAATTCGACCACGCGACCAAGCGCTTCGGCGCTGTCGCGGCAGTGTCGGATCTATCGGCGCGCGTCCGCCCGGGCGTGGTGACCGGTTTCCTCGGGCCCAACGGCGCGGGAAAGACGACCACCCTTCGCATGCTGCTCGGGCTCGAGCGCCCCACCAGCGGAACCGCCACGATCGGCGGAACCCGCTATGCGGAACTGCGCAGCCCTGCACGCGTCATCGGCGCCATGCTCGAAGACCCGGGCTTCCGCCAGCGCCGCACGGTCGAGCGCCACCTCATCCAGGCGGCCAAGGCGAATGACATTCCGCTCTCGCGCGTGGGTGAGCTCATCGCTTTCGTCGGCCTCGGCGACGACGTCGACACCCGCATCGCTGCGCTGTCGCTCGGCATGCGCCAGCGTCTCAGCGCCGCCACCGCGCTGATCGGCGACCCCGGCGTACTCGTCCTCGACGAGCCGGCGAACGGGCTCGACCCCGAAGGCATCCGCTGGATGCGCACGCTGATCCGCGGCCTCGCCGATGAAGGACGCACGGTACTGGTCTCGTCGCACGTACTGAGTGAGGTCGAGCAGATCGCCGATGAGATCCTCGTGATCTCGCGCGGCGAACTGAAGTTCGCCGGAACCATGGAAGACCTCGCCGATCCGCGCAGCGGGCCGGTCGTGGTGGATGCCGCAGACCGCGACGCCCTCTCCAAAACTCTCCAGGATGCCGGATATGACTTCGAGATCCTGCGCTCGGGTCTCACCGTGCGCGGCAGCGATGCGGCGACCATCGGCAGCATCACGACCCGCGCCGGAGTGGCGCTGACGACCCTGCAGCAGCGGGGTCCGACGCTCGAAGACGTCTTCCTCGACCTCGTGCACGACCGCTATGTTCCGCCGACACCCGCACCTGTGGTGGAAGAGACCGCACTCTTCGACCTGCCGGATGTAGAGGCGCCAGAGCCGGTCGCGGTGGAGCCGGTCGCAGAGACCGCAGCGGATGCTGACGACGAGTTCGCGCTCAACCTCGACGCCCGCCCGCTTCCTGGGCTGGCCGACCTGGCCGCCGTCGCGAGCATGTTCGCGAACCCGATGACGGAGCCGAACAGCGCGGCAGCAGCCATCGAGACCGAAGAGGCCAAAGAGTCCGACTGAACTCAGGCCGGCCGCGGACGGATGACCGGCCGCTTGCGCCCCTTCTGCACGGGAACCGGGATCGCTCCAGTGATCTCTGTGACGTCGACCGGCTCCTCAGAGACGTCGAGGCGCAGCGCCTGAGTGAGCGCGAGCCCGTGACGGGTGGTGAAGATCAACCGCTGGAACTGCTCGTCGCCCTTCAGGTCGATGACCACGCCAGGACGGTGACGGCGGATGAGGACGAAGTCCGTCGTTGCGGCAGCCTTCCAGGTTCCTGCCGCCAGGACCCCGGGGATCTGCGTTCCGCGACCGGGAACTCCGCGCAGCCAGGTCCACGCATCGTCGGTCAGCTGCACCTTGATGATCGTGTCGCGCGCAACCTGCAGGTTCTCACGGTGAAACGTCACCGCGCGCTCGAACGGAGACAGTACGACCTCAAGCTGCGTCTGATCCAGGAGCAGGGTGACCATTCATCCAGTCTGCCAGCGTCGACCTGCAAACTGTCTGCGACTTCCGCATAGGACGACAAAAATCACCCTGTGCTGTGCGAAATCAGGCGGGCTGTGCGAAATCAGGCGGGCTGAGCGGATGCCGCGGCACGCGCCGCAGCAGGAAGCGCAGCCTCGATGCGGCCGAGCGCGTCGTCGTCGTGCGCTGCGGTCAGGAACCAGGCCTCGAACACGCTCGGCGGCAGCGCCACGCCCTGCTCGCGCATGGAGTGGAAGAACGGCGCGTAGCGGAACGACTCCTGCGCCTGAGCCTCGGCGTACGTGCGCGGAGCGGTGGCCGCGAACGCGACGCCGAACAGATTTCCTGCGCGCGGGATCGAGTGCACGACGCCGGCGTCGGTGAGCGCCGCGTCGAGAGCGGATGCCACGCGCGCCGCAGCCTCATCCACGCGGGCATACACGGCGGGTGTGGCCAGCCGCAGCGTCGCGAGGCCAGCGGCGACCGAGAGCGGGTTCCCCGACAGAGTGCCAGCCTGATAGACCGGGCCGGTCGGAGCGAGCTGGTCCATGACCTCGGCGCGACCGCCGAGCGCCGCCAGCGGCATGCCGCCGCCGATGACCTTGCCGAAGGTGATGATGTCGGGAAGGTACTCCTCACCCGCAGCCGCCTGCAGCGCCCAGTAACCGGCCTGGTGCACGCGGAATCCGGTCAGCACCTCATCGAGGATCATCAGTGCCCCGTGCGCGTGGGCAATGTCGGCGATGAAGCGGTTGAATCCGGCATCCGGAGCGACGACGCCCATGTTCGCGGCGGCTGCCTCGACGATGACGGCGGCGATGCGGTCGCCGTGCTCGGCGAACACTGCCTGAAGAGCTTCTCGGTCGTTGTAGCCGATCACCAGCGTCTGGGCCGCGATCGGCGCGGGCACGCCCGCAGATCCTGGCAGCGCGAGTGTCGCGACGCCTGAACCAGCCTCGGCGAGCAGACCGTCGGAGTGCCCGTGATAGTGCCCGGCGAACTTCACAAGCAGGTCGCGTCCGGTCACACCGCGGGCGAGGCGGATCGCGGTCATGGTCGCCTCGGTGCCGGTGGACACCAGCCGCACGCGTTCGATCGGTGCGAGGTCGCCGAAGCGCACGCGCTCGGTGATCGCCTGCGCGAGCGCGACTTCGCCCTCGGTGGGTGCGCCGAACGAGAGGCCGCGGGTCGCGGCATCCTGAACCGCCTGAACGACCTCGGGGTGCGCGTGCCCCAGCAGAGCGGGGCCCCACGACGCCACCAGGTCGACGTACTCGTCGCCTGCGGCATCCGTGACGTACGCGCCACGAGCGGATGCGAGGAACCGCGGCGTCCCGCCGACGGAACCATATGCCCGCACGGGCGAGTTCACCCCTCCCGGGGTGACGGCTCGCGCAGCGGCGAACAGCTCATCATTGCGGTCGGTCATGATGCCTCCTGTAGTACTCAGCGCTCGCGCAGCCATCCGGCGGCCTCGGTCGCCCAGTACGTCAGCACTGCGTCGGCGCCGGCGCGGCGGATCGACAGCAGAGACTCCAGCACGGCCGCACGGCGATCGATCCAGCCATTGGCTGCAGCCGCCTCGATCATCGCGTACTCGCCCGAGATCTGGTACGCCCACACCGGCACGTGAACAGCGTCACGCACCTCGCGCAGCACATCGAGGAAGCCCATGGCGGGCTTCACCATCACGACATCAGCGCCTTCGGCCTCGTCGATCAGTGCCTCGCGCAGTCCCTCGCGGCGGTTGCCCGGATCGAGCTGATAGGTGCGGCGATCTCCCTGCAGTTGCGAGTCGACCGCTTCGCGGAAGGGTCCGTAGAACGCGCTGGCGTACTTGGCGGCGTAGCCGAGCAGCAGAGTGTCGGTGAAGCCCTCGGCATCCAACCCCTGGCGGATGGCGGCGACCTGGCCGTCCATCATTCCAGAGAGCCCGAGCAGCTGAGAGCCGGCGCGCGCCTGCGCGAGCGCCATCAAGACGTAGCGCTCGAGGGTGGCATCGTTGTCGACTGACCCGTCGCCGGCGAGCACCCCGCAGTGACCGTGGTCGGTGAACTCGTCCAGGCACAGGTCGGTCTGCACGACGAGCGCATCTCCGACCTCGGAGACCAGCGCGCGCGTGGCGACGTTGAGGATCCCGTCAGGGTCGTCGGCTCCCGAGCCCACAGCATCCCGCACGGTGGGAACGCCGAACAGCATCACACCGCCGACGCCGGCCTCTGCGGCCTCGACAGCTGCCCGGCGCAGCGAGTCCATGGTGTGCTGGAGCACGCCCGGCATCGAAGAGATCGCGACGGGGTCAGTGATCTCCTCGCGGACGAACATCGGCAGCACGAGGTGCCGCGGCGAGAGCGAGGTCTCGCGCACGAGCGCCCGCACAGCCGCGGACTGACGCAGCCGCCGCGGCCTCACCTCGGGGAAAATCACGGAGCGAACTCGTCCGCTGCATGCGGAAGCGTGAAGTGCGACACCGCGTCGATGAGCGCATCGACGGTCTGCTTGTCGGCGACCACAGTGATGGGAAGGCCGGCCTTGCGCGCATCCTTCGCGGTGCGCGGGCCGATCGCAGCGAGCAGCGTGCCATCGGGGATATCGGGGAACTGCTCGCGCACCTGCTGCGCCACCGAACCACTGGTGATCAGGATGGCGTTGATGCGTCCGCTGTCGACATCACGGCGGATGCGGTCGGTGACCGGAACCCCCACGGTGCGGTAGGCGACGACGCTCGAGACGTCGTGGCCTGCGTCAATGAGCGAACGCGTCAGCACGGGCTTGGCGATCTCACTGCGCAACGTCAGAACGCGACGCGGCTCCGGCTCGAGGGCGATGAGCTGCTCGGCCATACCTGCGGCAGAATTGTCGCGGTCCGGAACGAGAGCGACTTCATAGCCGACCGCCTGGAGCGCTGCGGCAGTCGTCTCACCGACCGCGGCGATCTTCGTCGTCTTCGGCACGATGGCGCGGTGCGCGAAGAGAACGTCGACCGTCGTCGCGCTCGTTACGGTCAGCCAGTCGAAGCTGCCGGCGGCGAGCTTCTCGAGCGCGTCGTCAAGCGCTGCCTGGTCGGTGGTCGGGCCGAAGTTGATCAACGGCGCCACGACAGGAATGGCGCCCTCGGATCGCAGGGACGCTGCGACACCGTCGCCCCACGGGCCTCCTCGCGGGACGAGGACGCGCCAGCCGGTCAACGGCTTCTCAAGTTTCGATTCGGGTGTGCTGGTCATCAGGGTTGCTCTCGGGGTACGAGTTCGGCCGCCCCTTGTTCGAGCAGCCGACGGGCGACAGAAAGTCCGATCTCGCGCGCTGCGTGATTCGGGTCCGCACCATCGGCAGCATCCGCATCGTTGCCACTGCCGTGACTCCGAATATACCCCCGGTTCAGGGATTCAGTGACGTCGAGACCAATTCGATGCTCACTGGCAGGATCATAGACGATGCTTCGTACCCGCACGGAGTCACCGGTGACGACGGCGTGCGCAGCCATCGGCGCCTGGCAACCGGCATCCAATCCTTCGAGGACGCCGCGTTCGACGGTGATGGCCAGACGCGTGTCAGCATCGTCGAGTTCGGCGAGCGCTACGCGCAGATCGGATGCCGCATCAACCGTCGTCTCGACGGCCAGCGAACCCTGCCCTGGCGCAGTCGGCCATTCAGCGAGGCCGAGGTCCTCCCGCTTCAGCCTGGTCTCGGATCCGAGACGCGAGAGTCCCGCTGCGGCGAGGATGACAGCATCCAGTTCGCCAGACTCCACCCGCGCGAGACGCGAGTCGACGTTGCCGCGGATGTCGACCACTTCAGCGCGAGGGGCGCGGATCCGCACCTGTGCGATGCGGCGCGGCGATCCCGTTCCGACCTTCGCGCCGGCGCGCAGCGCATGAAGAGGCACCCCGTCGCGCGTGATGACGACGTCGCGAGCATCCTCGCGCACCGGCGTCGCGGCGATCACGAGACCTTGCGGAACGGCGGTGGGGAGGTCTTTCAATGAGTGGACGAGGATGTCGCACTCGCCGGCGAGCAGGGCTTCGCGCAGCCGGGTGGCGAAGACGCCGAGACCGCCGATCTCAGAGAGAGACGCACGGTTCGTGTCACCCTCGGAGACGATCGGGACGAGTTCGACTCTGCGGCCCGAGATCTTCTCGAGAGCAGTGGCAACGTGGCCGGACTGGGCTTGGGCAAGTGCGCTTCGGCGTGTGCCAAGACGGATAGGAGTAGACATCGTGACCTACTGCAGAACGTCGGCGATCTCGTCGAAACACAGACGCCGTCCCGTGTAGAACGGGACCTCTTCTTTCACATAGCGGCGCGCATCGGTGTAGCGCAGGTCGCGCATCAGGTCGACGAGCTCGGTGGGGTCATCAGCCTCGAGCGGAAGCAGCCATTCGTAGTCGCCAAGGGCGAATGCTGCCACGGTGTTGGCGGTGACACCCGTGAATGCGGCGCCCTTGCGGCCGTGATCGGCGAGCATCTTGCGACGGTCGGCGTCATCGATGAGGTACCACTCCGGCGTGCGCACGAAGGGGTACAGGCACAGCCAGCCCTTCGGCTCGATGCCGCGCAGGAATCCCGGCACGTGCGCACGGTTGAATTCGGCGTCGCGGTGCACGCCCATGACGTTCCAGACCGGAAGGAGCGAGCGGAGCAGCTCGGTGCGGCGCAGGCAACGAAGCGCCTTCTGCAATCCTTCGGCGGTGGGCCCGTGCAGCCAGACCAGAAGGTCAGCTTCAGCCTTCAGCCCAGACACATCGTAGAAGCCCCGGACGGTGACGCCGGAATCCTCGATGTGCCCGACGATCGTCTCAAGCTCCGTGGCATCCGTCTCGGCGACAGGCGCATCAGGATTGCGTCGCCAGACGGCCCAGAGGGTGAAACCGGACGGGTTCTGTTCACTCGCTTCGGACATTCTTCCAGTGTGCCCCTTTCGGGACCGAGGAGCGAATGCAGACCCTCAGCGGGCGACTGCGCGGGCGATCGCCCAGACCAACCCGCCCGCTGCGGCGGCGATGCCGACGGCGGCCGCGACGGCTCCCGCCGGATTGCGGTCGGCGAAGGCGCGGGCCTTCGCGATTCCTCGCTGCGAGGCCTTCTCGACGCGGCGCGGCACATTGCCCTTGATCTCGATCGCGGCGAGCGCGGCCTTCAGTTCGGCGCGAGCGGATGCCACCGGATCGGTGATGCCGGCAGGAACAGCGGTGCGGGGCAGAGCGGAGTCAGGCGTGCTCATTTCCGGCCTCCTTCACGATACGAACGTCGGTTGCGACAGCTTGGCCAGGGTTCTCTCGGCTGAGGACCTTGCGGAATTTCAGTGCGCCGATCACGACGCACACCAGCACGCACACCAGCAGGAGTCCGAGCGTGGCCAGCACAGAGACCCAGACCGGCCACCAGGAGGAGAGCCCGACGATCGCGAACACGAGGATGATCGGCACCAGCCAGAACAGGAAGAACAGCGCGAGGACGAACCACACGCTGCCGATGCCGGCATCTTTCGCCGTGCGCGACACCCACGCCTTCGCGGAGTCGATCTCGGCCTTGACCAGTTTGGTCACGAGCTCGGGAAGATCTCCGAGCAGCGTCAGGAGACTGTCGTCTGCGCGGTCACGATATCCGCGGACCATGTCACTTTCCGTTCGTCTTGTTCGCCGACCCCGTCGACTTGTTCGCTGACCCCGTCGAATTGGTCGCTGAGCCTGTCGAAGCGCTCTTCGCGCGGGACGAACCGGTCTTGCTGGGCGTGCTCGTCTTCTTCGTGGCGGCCTTCTTCGCGGCATCCACAGCATCGTCGACAGCGTCTTCGACAGTGTCGACAGCCTTCTTGCCCGTCGCGATGGCGGAGTCGAGCTTCTCGCCGGGGGTGCTGCCGTCACCGGCAGCCTTGGCCACCTTGACGACACCGTTCCAGATCGCACCGGGTACCGCAGAGGCCTTCGCGCCCACGAACGCCTTCGCCTTGATCACCTGGTTCTGCACCGGATCGGTGTTCCACAGCTTCAGCCACTGCGTCTTGATCTGTTCGTAGCGCTCGCGTCCGGCGCGGGTTCCGAGCACGTATCCGGCGCCGAGTCCGACGACGAGTCCGATCTTCCCCTTCATGGGATCTCCTCACGTTGTTCCGGTCGAGCCGCAGGCGATGGATGCCGTCGGCCAGGGGTACCAGCGTAACGCCATATGCCGAAAACGGCATCAATACCTCAAGGGGTTGACAGCGGACCGTCTTCTCCCCAGAGAAGAGCTCGGCGAACGCGATCGGCTTCAGCCGCAGCATCCGGAATCACCTGCGCGAGACCGGTGCCAGACAGCCATGCGCCGACCACGCCGAGCCCAGGCGTCTTGCGCACCGCGGCCCGCATCTCATCGCGCCGTTCGGCAGCACCGATCAGCGATGCCGGCTGCGATTGCGTGAAGCGCGCGCGGTGCGCCGCGACGAGCGCCGATTCGGGCAGGTCGAGACCGAGAAGAGAGGATGCTTCGCTCAGCGCGAGCTGCGCGGCAGCATCGTCATCGAGGTTCGCCGTGGCGGCCGGTTCGCCCTGCGCACCGAACGAGACGCGCACGACGTGGCGGCCCGCTGCGCTCTTGCGGAGCCACTCCCACTTCGCGGTCGCGTGGGTGAGCGCCTTCGCCGTGTGACTGCCGGGGACTGTGAGGACCCCGGTGCCGCGCGGCGCGGTATTCAGCTCGGGGGCATCAAGGAGCAGGCTGATGATCTCGATCTGCGGGGCATCTCCCGGGGTGCCGAGACCTACGACGTGACCGGTCAGCAGTAGACGGGCACTCGGCTCGGCCGTGGCGACGATGAGGGCGTCTGCAGTGAGCGTCTCGTTCTCAGGCTCGACTGCGGGAGCGGTCTCGGGGCCGGTCTCGATCTCGATCTCGATCTCGATCTCGATCTCGAGGTCATCGTCTTCGGATGCTGTCGAAAACGACACTGTCCACCCGTCGCCGTCGCGAGCGACGGTCGCAACGGTCACGCCAGTGCGGACGACCGCACCGAGCTCTTCCAGGTCTGCCGCGAGCGCGTCGACGAGCCCGCTCATGCCTCCCGCGAGCGCTTCGACAGCAGATCCGGGCGCCTTCTTCGCGCGATCGGCGCGCTCGGCGCGCTCGGTTCGTTCGGCGAGCAGCTGGGCGACGCCTCCCGACAGCGATCCCGTGCGAGTGAGTGCTTCGTTGAGGCCAGGAGCCGCGATCTCGGTGTCGACGTCATCGGGGTTCGCCGAGTACACCCCGGCGGTGACCGGGGCGACGAGCAGGTCGCGCACCTTGGCGCCCATGCGCTTGGCGACGAGGTTGCCGAGGCTGTGCTCTTTTCCGATCGTCAGCGGCGGGCGCAGACGGTCGACGTATGCACGCCACGCACCGCCCCAGCCGATGATGCGGCGCACGTCGTCGGCGAACGGATTGGCGGGGATGCCGAGAATGCCGCCCTTGGGCAGCGGTGCAGCTTTCACCCCCGGAGCACCGACGAGCCAGGCACCGGCGGGGTTCGGGGTGACGATGCGCTCGGTGAGGTCGAGCTCGGCGAGGAGCTCTCGCACGTGCCCGCCGCGGGTCGCGTAGCTCTCGGCCCCGGCATCCACCGTCACGCCGTCCAGATCGGCGCGCTGGATCGCGCCGCCGAGCTCGGGCGCTGCCTCGAGCAGCGTGACCTGCATGCCGACCTTCGCGCATTCGCGAGCGGCGACGAGTCCGCCGATGCCGCCGCCCACCACGATGACGTGGCGTTCAGCCGCGCGTTCAGCAAGCCCCGCGGTGCTGTTCTCGCTCATGAATGCGCGAGCTCCACGATGCGGGTGAGCTGGTCAGGATCGGTTTCGGGCGGCACGCCGTGGCCGAGATTGAGGATGTGCGCGCGGGCGGCGCGGCCGCGCTCGATGACGTCGCGCACGTGGGCCTCGAGCACCGGCCACGGCGCCTGCAGCATGGCCGGGTTGATGTTGCCCTGGACGGTGACGTCGGGGCCGAGGATTCCGGCGGCCTCATCGAGGGGCTGGCGCCAGTCGACGCCGACGGCGGATGCTTCGCCATCCAGTCGCATATCGGCGAGGAAGGGCCCGGTGCCGACGCCGAAGTGGATGACGGGAAGCCCGAGGCCAGCAACCGCCGCCTTCGAGTGCGGGGCGACGTGCGCACGGTAGTCGGCAGGGCTCAGGGACCCTGCCCACGAGTCGAACAGCTGCACTGTCGCCGCGCCCGCGTCGCGCTGCGCTTCGAGGAACCGACGAGAGATGCGCGAGAGCCATCCGGCGAGACGGTTCCAGGATTCGGGGTCGGTGTGCATCATCGCCCGCGCGCGCAGATGCTCCTTCGAGGGGCCGCCCTCGACGAGATACGCGGCAAGGGTGAACGGTGCACCGGCGAAGCCGATGAGCGGAGTCTCGCCGAGTTCGGTGGTCACGATGCGCACTGCTTCGGCGATCGCAGTGGTGTCGAGATCGTCGGGGTCGATCGCGGTGATGCGATCGACATCTGCCGCGGTGCGCACCGGGTCCGCGAAGACAGGGCCGCGGCCGGGCTCGATCACCACGTCGACACCAGCCAGGCGCAGCGGAATCACGATGTCGCTGAAGAACACCGCGGCATCGACCTTGTGCCGGCGGACCGGCTGCAGCGTGATCTCGGCCGCGAGATCCGGAGTCAGGCAGGCATCCAGCATCCGCGTGCCGACGCGGAGCTCGCGGTACTCGGGGAGGGATCGTCCGGCCTGGCGCATGAACCAGACGGGAGGCCGTTCCGGGCGGTCACCGGCGAGGGCGCGAAGCAGCGGGGCGTTCGAGTCGGACATGCCTGCATTCTCTCATTTGCGCTCATGAATGACCTGTCAGCGAGAGACGGGTAAACTGGGCCGCGTGCTGCTGTGCGTGACGGCGAGTCACAAGACCGCCTCCTTCGACATGCTCGAGCGATTGAGCCGCACCCCTGACGACGTCGCGCCGAATCTTCTGCGCATCGCTTCGTGCGTGCAGGGGGCCGTTGTGCTCTCCACTTGCAACCGCTTCGAAGCGTACGTCGAGGTCGACGAACCGGTGACTGCCGCAGGAGCGGTCGGAGTGGAAGCAGTGCTCGAGGCCATCGAGCAGTCCACCGGCATCCCGGCATCCGAACTCGACGGCGCTTACGCCGTGCACTCCGGTCGTCGCGTTGCCGAGCACCTGTTCGCCGTGGCATCCGGTCTGGAATCCGTCGTCCCCGGAGAGGGAGAGATCGCCGGCCAGGTGCGTCGCGCGCTGAAGACGGCGCACGACGAGGGCACGACGTCGCCCGAGCTCGAGCGCCTGTTCCAGCGTGCGAGCCAGGCGCAGCGCAAGGTGAAGAACGTCACCGCCATCGGGCGCGCCGGGCGCTCGCTCGTGCGTCTCTCGCTCGAACTGGCCGACAGCCGCATCGCCGACTGGTCGGCAGAACGCGTACTACTGGTCGGCACCGGGGCGTACGCCGCGGTCACTCTTGCGACGTTGCGCGAGCGCGGGGCGACGAACATCGCCGTCTACTCGCCATCTGGCCGTGCCGAGCTGTTCGCGAAGAAGCACGGCATCGCCGCGGTCGGCGACCACGAGTACACGCGCGTCGCGACGGGCTCGACTCTGCTGATCACGTGCACGAATGCGGCTGAGGAGCCGGTGCTGCGCCCTGAGCATCTGCAGGCATCGGCCGGTGGGACCGCGGGCGGATGCCCGATCGGCGCATCATCCGCGTCGTCGCAGCTGGTGATCGACCTCGGAATGCCTCGCAACGTCGACCCCGCCGTCGCAACCATCGAAGGCGTCGCACTGCTGGATCTCGACACCATCCGCTTGCACGCCCCGCTCGAAGAGCTGCAGGCGACGGATGCTGCGAGGTCTGTCGTGCGCGAAGCTGCAGACACCTTCAACGTCGTCGGCGACCGGCAGAGCGTCACGCCGGCCGTCGTCGCGTTCCGCACGCATATCTTCGGCCTGCTCGAAGATGAGATCGACCGCGCGCGCCGTCGCGGAGACGAGAAGGGCCTCGTCGAGCAGGCGATGCGCCATCTGGCCGGTGTGCTCCTGCACACGCCCACGGTGCGCGCGCATGAACTCGCCGCCGACGGTCGTGCGAGTGATTTCACGGACGCGCTCGAGACGCTCTACGGGCTGACGCCGGATGCCGGCGAGTCCGACGAAGCCGCAACCGCCTGAGAGCCCGGCACGCGCTCGGGTCGGGTCGGCACGCGCTCGGTCGGGTCGGCACGCGCTCGGGTCGCGAATTCGGCCGCTTTGGCGCGGTCAGAACGGCCGAATTCGCGACCTGAACTGTCTGCGACAGCGGCGACCGGTGCCAGACTGAAGTCATGGCCCTTCACATCACCGGAGACACCGCCGCCGACTCGCTGCTCACCGACAACCCGCTCGCGCTGCTTCTCGGCATGCTGCTCGACCAGCAGGTGCCGATGGAGACCGCGTTCGCCGGTCCGCTGAAGATCGAGCAGCGTACCGGAGCAGTGGATGCTGCGGCCATCGCGGGTCTGGACCCGGAAGCCTTCCTCGAGGCGTTCCGCCAGACTCCTGCCGTGCACCGCTTCCCGGGTTCCATGGCGACCCGTGTGCAGACGCTGTGCCAGGAGCTCGTCGACTCTTGGGGCGGGGACGCCGCAGCCCTCTGGACCCGGGATGCCCCGGACGGCGCCGAAGTGCTGCGCCGTCTGCAGAAGCTTCCAGGGTTCGGTGAACAGAAGGCGAAGATCTTCCTCGCTCTGCTCGGCAAACAGTACGGATTCGCCGGTGCGGGTTGGCGTGAAGCATCCGCCCCTTACGGAGAAGAAGGCGCGCTGCGCAGCGTCGCCGACATCGTCTCACCGGAATCGCTCGCGAAGGTCCGCGAGCACAAGAAGGCGATGAAGGCGGCGGCAAAGGCTGCCAAGTAACTTCAGGTCGCGATTTCTGTCGCTTTCGCGCGGCGAAAGCGACAGAAATCGCGACCCAAGCGTGGCGGCGGCTCAGCCGCGCGCGAGGCGCTCCGCCTCTTTCGCTGCGACGATCTTGCGCAGGCCTGAGCTGGAGAACCGGTGGTGACGGCTGTTGAAGTACAGCTCGATGCCCGACTCTTCGCAGTACTCGCGGCCCGTGAAGTCACGGTTCTCGTACTCATCACCGACGATACGCACGTCGAGCTTGAACGAACGAAGGATGTCCTCGAGGTCCTGCTCGGTGGAGTACGGCACGATCTCGTCGACGGATTCGCAGCCGCGCAGCTGGATGTAGCGCTCAACGACAGTCTGCGTGGGTGCGTTCTTCTCGGGGCGGTCGAGCGTCGGGTCCATCTGCAGCCCGCAGATCAGGTAGTCGCACTGCCGCTTCGCCTCGGCGAGCATCATGATGTGACCGGCGTGGAGCAGATCGAACGTCGAAAACGTGATCCCCACGCGCGGACCAGGGTTGTAATCCTGGTGTTTCTTCACTGCTTCAGCTTCCATCGTCGCCCTCCAGCGGTCCTGCGAACACAGGAAGCTTACCGGCGCGCGGGCTCGATCCCGCGCCACGCAGGCCAGCAAGGCGGCGTTCAGGTCGCGATTCGTGCCGCTTTCACGTCGTCATAGCGGCACAGATTGCGACCTGAACGGGATCACCCGCCCCCGGTCGCGGCGGCGACCAGGTCAGCGCGCGGCGTAGCGGGCGACGATCTCGTCAGTGAGCGGCGGCCAGATGCGCTTGTGCTCGTCGCCGAACGGCACCCCAGACAGGAATGCCGCGGCGATATCACGTGAGCGATCGACGAAGAAGAAGCTGCCCTGTCCACCGAAGTGGCCCGCCGTCTCGGGCGGGAACGAGTCACTCAGCCAGTGCGGGCTCTTCACGCCCTTGAGCTCGAACCCGAGGCCCCACTGGTTGTCATCGAACGAGCCGTAGCCGGGGACGACGCCCTTCAGATCTTCACGCGAGACCATCAGTGCGAGGTCGCGCAGAGCGGCAGGGATCAGGGTGGGCCGCAGCACCTCGCGACCGAAGATCAGCAGGTCGGCGATCGACGCCTTGTATCCGGCCGAGGGGCGGCCGTTGACGTCGATCTCACGCATGCCGAGCGGCTGGACGACCTCGCGGTTCATCCACTCGGAGAACTCCATCCGCGCAGCCGTGGCCACGTGCGCGCCGAGAGCATCGAAACCGGCATTCGAGTAGATGCGCCGAGTGCCGGGATCCGCCTGCACCTGCTCGCCCTCGAACGGCAGTCCGCTGGTGTGGTCGAGCAGGTTGAGCAGCGTCGACCCTTCAGGCCCTACTGGCTCATCGAGGTCGATCAGCCCGCGCTCGAGCGCGATCAGCGCACCCCACGCGGTAAGCGGCTTGCTCACCGACGCGAGTGCGAGCGCCGTGTGCGGGTCGCCCTGCACGGTGATGGTCTGCTCAGGGCCAGTGACCCCTACGAGAGCGGTGTGCGCAAAGCCGTCGGTCGCGGCGAAAGTCGTCGTCTCCACGGCTCTGCCTCACGCGCCCTTGAGCCGTGCGGCGAGGTACTCGTTGAGCTCGGCGACCGGCACGCGCTCCTGCGCCATGGTGTCGCGGTCGCGCACGGTCACGGCATTGTCGTCGAGCGAGTCGAAGTCGACCGTGACGCAGAACGGGGTGCCGATCTCGTCCTGGCGGCGGTAGCGACGACCGATTGCACCAGCGTCATCGAAGTCGATCGCCCAGCGGCCGCGCAGCGAATCGGCGACCTCGCGCGCGAGCGGCGAGAGCTTCTCGTTGCGCGACAGCGGAAGGACGGCGACCTTGACGGGGGCCAGACGCGGGTCGAGCTTGAGCACCGTGCGAGTGTCGGTGCCACCCTTCGCGTTGGGCACCTCTTCTTCGACGTACGAGTCGACGAGGAACGCCATCATCGAGCGGGTGAGGCCGAACGAGGGCTCGATCACGTACGGCGTGTAGCGCTCGCCGGATGCCTGGTCGAAATACGTCAGGCTCTGGCCGGATGCCTCGGAATGGCTGTTCAGGTCGTAATCGGTGCGGTTGGCGACACCCATGAGCTCGCCCCACTCGGAGCCCGCGAAACCGAAGCGGTACTCGAAGTCGATCGTGCCGGCCGAGTAGTGCGCGCGCTCATCCTCGGGGACGTCGAACTGACGCATGTTCTCGGGGTCGATGCCGAGGTCGATGAACCACGCCCAGCAGGTCTCGACCCAGTGGTCGAACCACTCCTGAGCCTCAGCCGGGGGTACGAAGAACTCGATCTCCATCTGTTCGAACTCGCGAGTGCGGAAGATGAAGTTTCCTGGCGTGATCTCGTTGCGGAACGCCTTGCCGACCTGGCCGATACCGAACGGCGGCTTCTTGCGGCTCGCGGTGAGCACGTTGGCGAAGTTCACGAAGATGCCCTGCGCGGTCTCGGGGCGCAGGTAGTACAGGCCCGACTCATCGTCGACGACGCCGAGGTACGTCTTCACGAGGCCGGAGAACGAGCGCGGCTCGGTCCACTTGCCGCGGGTGCCGCAGTCGGGGCAGGCGATGTCGGCCATGCCGTTCTCGGGCTTGCGCCCCTTCTTCGCCTCGAATGCCTCGAGCAGGTGGTCTTCTCTGTGGCGCTTGTGGCACTGCAGGCACTCGACGAGCGGGTCGCTGAAGGTGGCGACGTGGCCGGATGCTTCCCACACGCGCTTGGGCAGGATGATCGAGGAGTCAAGACCCACCATGTCGCCACGGCCGCGGACGAAGGTCTGCCACCACTGGCGACGGATGTTCTCCTTCAGCTCGGTGCCGAGGGGTCCGTAGTCCCACGCGGAGCGCGAACCGCCGTAGATCTCACCCGCTTGGAACACGAACCCGCGGTGGCGGGCGAGGCTGATGACCTTGTCAAGACGGGACTGTTCGGCCACGGTGGCTCCAATGGTCGGATGCGACGGGGATTGCGCCCGTGAATACGGGCCATTCAATCCTATCCGCGCTGCCGCTGACGATCAGCCCCTGGTGCTCAGCGGTCCGGGAAGGCTTCTCCCCCGCCTGTGGCGAGCGACTCCGCGACGACGCGAATGTGCTCGTCAGCCATCTCCTGCGGGATCGGCGGGAGGACGTCATCCCAGAACGCGAGCGCCGCACCGCGCCCCTGCATCATTCCTGCCGGACGCGCGAGGGCCCAGAGGTGCAGATGAGCGGAGCCATCGTTCCATCGGCCGAAATGGCAGCGGGCCACACCGGGTATCGACTTCACCGCCTCGGAGACACGCTGCATGAGCGGTCCGAGCGCGGCGAGAACCTCGGTCGGAGCATCCTCGAGCAGCCAGTGCTCACGCGGTGAGAGCGCCGCCATGAACGGCAGACCACTCGGCTCTGCCATGACCCGCACCTGCCAGTGGTCGTCCTGCCAGATCGTGCTCGGTGAGGGCATGCACGGGCGGCACTGAGAGGGGTCTGCCTCGCCGCCGCGCGGGCTCTCCGGCACGAGCATCGGCTCGAGGGCACGCATACGGATCTCTTCGAATGCCCATGGCAAGCCTTCGGTCAAAGCCGAGGCATCCAATCGCTCGCCGATCGGGAGGCGCGCATGGAACGGGGAGTCAGCCGGGTGCTGTTCGATTTCTGCGTCGGAGGTCATCTGCCTATGAGCAGAGTCAGCGCCCGTCATTCAGTGAACAGGTAGCCGCGCGTTACGTCGAACCCGGCGAGGCGCAGGCCCCGACCGAACAGCTCTCCCATCTCTCCGCGCAGGCGCATACGCCATTCGTGCGCGGCATCCGGATCAGAGACGCGCATGGACTCGACATCGGAGGGGATCTCGAGGGTCGCGACCACGGCAGCATCCGCCGGCGGCTTGGCGATGTCGGCCAGCGCCCACTCGACGTCGAGCCGGTCGCTCTCATCGCCGGCATCTCCGCCACCGAAGATTCCGTAGTTGTTCACGGTGTAACCGGTCGCTCGTGCACCGAGCACGGTGAGGAAGAAGTGCGCGTTGCGCGCGACCAGCGGGTCGAAAGTCCAGGTGATGCATCCGACATCGCGGGAGAACGCCCACTGGCGCTGGTGCTCTTTGAGCTCGCGCCCCCAGCCGCGCCCGCGATAGTCCGGAAGCAGGGCGGTGATGTGGGAATGCATCCGGCGCTTCGCGGGCGCACCGAAGAAGGCGATGGATGCTCCGACCATCTGCTCCTGCCCGTCTTCGCCGTCGAAGAGGCCGACGACGTAATTGCCGGACTGCTGCAGCGCGCGCAGCGTTCCGGCGTCGACGACGCGCTCAGGTCCGCGGATGGAATCCAGCAGGCTCTGCGCGTCGATGATCAGTTCAACGGTGTCGAGGTCACGGATGTTTCGCACGACCCCAGTCTGCCCCTCTCACGTGCGTCTGGGGAATCCTCTCGGAATCCGCTCGGGAACATTTGTCCCGACCCCCTGACGAGGCGCCTGCAGTCGCAATCGCCCACTAGCCTGGTCAGGTGGGAAATGACGACGAGAGAGCCAGGAAGAGACTCACCCGCACCCCCAGACGCGGCCTCACCGTCGCGGTGCTCGCCTTCGCCGGCCTCGCCTCGTCGTTCATGTTCACGCTCGTCGTGCCGCTCCAGGCCGAGCTGCCCACCCTGCTGAACGCATCGCGCGAAGACACCACGTGGGTCGTCACGATCACGCTGCTCGTCGCCGCGATCGCCACGCCGATCTCGGGGCGCCTCGGCGATATGTACGGCAAGCGGCGCGTGATCGTCGTGCTCATGATCATGCTGATCATCGGCTCCGTGATCGCGGCGCTCTCGACCTCGATCGTCGGCGTCATCGTCGGGCGGGCACTGCAGGGCGGTGTCACCGGAGTCATCCCGCTCGGCATCGCGATCATGCGCGACATCCTCCCTCCCAAGCGTCTCGGCACCGCCGTCGCACTGATGAGCGCGACGATGGGCGTCGGGGGAGCGATCGGGATGCCGCTGGCCGCGTACCTGGCCCTCAACGCCGACTGGCACTCACTGTTCTGGCTCGCCGCTGGGCTCGGCATCACAGGCCTCATCCTGGTCTTGCTGTTCGTGCCCGAAGACGTGCTGCTCTCCCCCGGTCGCCTCGACCTCATCGGTGCCATCGGACTCGCGATCGGGCTCACCGGCCTGCTGCTCTACATCTCACGCGGCGCCCAATGGGGATGGACCTCGCCGGTGGGCCTGAGCCTTGTGCTCGGCGGCATCGTCGTGCTGCTGCTCTGGGGCTGGTATCAGCTGCGCGCCAAGGATCCACTGCTCGATCTGCGCGTTGCCGCGCGCCCCGCGGTGCTGCTGACCAACATCGCCGCGATCGGCATGGGCTTCGCGCTGTTCTCGTCGAACGTGACGTTCCCGCAGATGCTCGAACTCCCCACCGAGACCGGTTCCGGCTTCGGGCTCGACATGCTCACGGCCTCGTTCATCATCATGCCCGCGGGACTGGTGATGATGGTGCTCTCGCCGCTGTCAGGCTGGCTTGAGCGTACGATCGGCCCTCGCCCGTTGTTCACCGTCGGAAGCGCCGCGATCGTCGTCGCATACGTCTATGTGCTCGTCTGGTCGTCGGAGTGGGTGCACATCCTCGTCGCCAATGCACTGATCGGCGTCGGAATCGGCTTCACCTTCGCCGCCATGCCGATGATCATCATGCGCTCTGTGCCGGCCAATGAGACCGGCGCCTCGAACGGGTTGAACGCTCTGTTTCGCTCCGTGGGCACCTCCAGCGCTTCGGCCGTCATGGGTGCGGTGCTCGCAGCGATGAGCATCGAGATCGATGGCGTAGCCGTTCCCACCCGCGAGGCCTTCAACGTCTGCTTCTGGCTTGCGATCGCGGCGGGCGCCATCGCCCTGGTGCTGTCGCTGTTCATCCCGAAGATCCGCCCGCTCGAGAAGCATCCGTCGCTCCCCAGCTGAGTTCGGCCGAGCTGGCCTTCGCCCGAGTTGACCTCAGCGCACCGGCTCTCCGCGACGGATGTCAGCGCGGATCACAGATGCCGGCCCGAAACGCGCGTTTTCTACTGACCTCTGTGATCGAGACTGACAAGTGTCAGGCGCGCTTGCCCCGGCAACTATTCCCGGCACAATGGAGACATGTCCGCACCGCTCTCGCGCATGACGCCGCAGCAGTCTGCGGCCTGGCTCGCCCTGATCGGCACCGCAGAACTGCTCCCGGCCGCTCTCGACGCCCAGTTGCAGCGAGACTCGTCCATGACGCACTACGAGTTCATCCTGCTCAGCGTGCTGCAGCGTCAGGGAGCATTGCGCCTGAGCGATCTCGCGAGCGCGACCAACGCGACGCTCCCCCGCACCTCCAAAGTCGTGAGCCGGCTGCAACAGCGCGGTCTCATCGAACGTGAAGAGAGCACGAAGGACCGCCGCAGCGTGCTGCTGGCCCTCACAAAGGAGGGGCGCCGACAGCTCGTTCTCGCCACCCCGGGACACTTCGACATGGCGCACCGTCTGGTGCTCGACCGCCTCACCGACGAGCAGTTGGAGAACCTCGCCGATGCGCTCGGACCCGTCGTCGAAGCGCTCGATCCGCAGCGGAGGTTCGGTCCGTTCTGAACGGCGGCACTGGTCAGTGCGCGTACTCCATGAGTTCGAGGCCGAGAATGCGGAACGCCTCGTGCACCCGAAGCCGGTGCGCGATCGATAGATCATCGAAGCCGACGATCATCGCGTAAGAGATTCCGGCCCGCGGGCCCCCGAGCACGCCGGACTCAGCGCGCGCGCCGCGATCACGACCGGTTTTGTTGATGAACAGCAGGCCATGCGCGTCATGTTCGTGCGCGAAGGGATCAAGCCCAGTGGATGCCGCGACCAGACTCAGGTCATGGTTCAGGCTCAGCCACTCCGAGACCTGTGCGCTCACGGCAGGATCGACGACCTTGGAGTTGACCAGCGCCGAGAACAGCCCAGCCAGCTCACGAGTGGTGCCGACTGCGACGTGAGGTGCATCATCGGGACCGCGCTCATCGCGGAAACGGTCGAGCATTGCGGTTCGCCGCAGCCCGAGCGCATCGATGCGCTCGCGAACGCTGTGGTGTCCGACGCGCTCCAGCAGCAGATTCACCGCCAGCGGATCACCGGTTGCTGCGGCAAGGGTTGCGAGGTCAGCCAGGGGGAAGATCGGAGTGCGCAGATTGCGCCACACTCCCGATGCCGTCACCGGCTCCACGGCCGAGCGTTCGACGATCTCGAGAGGATCGAGGCTTCCGTCCTCGAATCGTGCCGCCACCTCGATGAGCAGCGGCACGATGCCGAGTCCGGCAATCGGAAGGGTCACATGATCGTCACCGGTCAGCACCGGTGCGCCGGTATCGAGATCCTTGACGTGCACCGAGACCTGGGCCCCCGCATCCGCCAACCCCTCCAGCGCCCGTGTGGTCGCTGCGAACGATCTGCGTCCGATTGCCGCTCGACGCGGCAATCGACGAGTCTTGCGGTGGGATCGACGCAGCATCGCCGTCGTTTTGGCCGGTTCAGAGGGCTGGGGGGTGCCCACACATGTTCCTTCCCGCGAAGGTAGTTGGGGTTGCCCTCATCGGCACAGCCGAGACGGCATTGGCTATCGTAACCCCGCCTACCGACCCCCGGCTGTGGGCCGTTGAGCACCTGTCACCAGATCGTCACCCGCTCTTCAACAGGGAGGTGCAGCGCGTCATCTTCGGTCACCCCGAATGCCTCGTAGAAGGCATCGATGTTGCGCACGATCTGGTTGCAGCGGAACTCGTTCGGGGAGTGCGGGTCGATCGTCAGCAGACGGATCGTCTCGGCATCCCGGCTCTTCTGCTGCCAGACCTGGGCCCAACTCAGCAACAGACGCTGCACACCGGTGAGCCCGTCGATGACCGGGGCGTCCGCACCGTCGAGAGAGAGCTCGTAGGCCTTCAGCGCGATGCCGAGACCGCCGAGGTCGCCGATGTTCTCGCCGATCGTGAGTGCACCGTTGACGTGGTTCTCCTCGCCCAGCCCCACCGGGACGAGCGCGTCGTACTGTGCGATCAGAGCCTTCGTGCGCTCCTCGAAAGCTGAGCGGTCGGCATCCGTCCACCAGTCATCGAGCTTGCCCGTGCCGTCGTAGCGGCTGCCCTGGTCATCGAATCCGTGCCCGACCTCGTGGCCGATCACGGCGCCGATGCCGCCGTAGTTCGCCGCGGCGTCGCGAGATGCATCGAAGAACGGGTACTGCAGGATCGCCGCGGGGAAGACAATCTCGTTCATCGACGGGTTGTAGTACGCGTTGACCATCTGCGGCGGCATGTGCCACTCGTTCCGATCGATGGGCTTTCCGACCTTGTCGACGTTGCGGTCATGCTCGAAGATGTTCGCGCGGCGCACGTTGCCGAAGATGTCGGATGCATCGATCTCGAGCGTCGAATAATCGCGCCATACCGCGGGGTGGCCGATCTTCGGGGTGAACGAGTCGAGCTTCGCGAGCGCGCGCTCGCGGGTCTCGGGGCTCATCCACTCCAGCGTTCTGATGCTCTGGCGGTACGCCTCGATGAGATTCGCGACGAGTTCATCCATCGCGGCCTTCGCCGTCGGCGGGTAGTGGCGCTCGACGTAGACCTTGCCGATCGCCTCGCTGAGGGCGCTTTCGGTGACCGAGACGCCGCGCTTCCAGCGCTCACGGATCGAGGGGACGCCGGTGAGCTCGGTGCCGTAGAACGAGAAGTTCTCCTGCACGAAGTCGTCGGTGAGGAACGCCGCCGCAGCGTGCACGACCTGCGAGCGCAGCCAGGCCTTCCAGTCGTCGAGACGCTCTGCGCTCAGCAGCGCGCCGAGGCCCTCGAAGGCGCTCGGCTGGCTGACGACCAGTTCGGCGAAAGCATCCGGGTTCGTGGGTCCGACCGCGTCCCGCCAGGGCGCGAGGTCGACGCCGACGAGCGCCTGCAGCTCGTCCCAGGTCTTCAGGTTGTAGGTCTCGACGGCGTCGCGGCTGCGGACGTTGTCCCAGTGGTGCGAGGCGATCTCGGTCTCGAGTGCGAAAGCGCGCTCTGCGTCACCGGCAGCATCCGCAATGCCGGCGAGCGCGAGCAGACGCTCGAGGTGCGCGCGGTAGGCGGCGCGGGTGTCGGCGAAGCTGTCGAGGCGATAGTAGCTCTCGTCGGGGAGCGAGAGGCCGGACTGCACGAGAACGGGCACATAGCGCTCGGGGTTGCCCGGGTCGCCGTCGACGTAGAACCCGATCAGGTGGGCGCGGCCGTCGCGCTCGTAGGCGCCGGCGGTGGCGAGAAGGGCCGGGATGCTGTCGATCCGGTCGATCTCGGCCAGGGTCTCGCGCAGCGGTTCGATGCCCGCGGCATCGATGCTCGCGGTGTCCATGAAGCTCGTGAAGAGGTCACCGATCTTGCGCTCGAGGGTGCCGGCGTCAGCGGCCTGCGACTCTTCGATGATCGTGCGGACGTCCGTCTCGGCCTGCTCGGCGAGCAGGTGGAAGGAACCCCAGCGCGCCTTATCGCCGGGGATCTCGGTGCGCTCGAGCCACGCGCCGTTGACGTGGCGGTAGAGATCGTCCTGCGGGCGGATGTCGGAGCTGAATTCTTCGGTCGCGAGACCGGCGGGAAGCACATCAGTCATGCGTCCACCCTATGCGCCGCGTGCGCGCGCATGGCCGTTTCACGCGCACGGCTTCGGTACGCTGAGGGATTCTGGGCCCACCGAAGGAGACCGTCTGCATGAGCGCCAAGATCCGCATTGGAATCGTCGGTTATGGAAACCTCGGACGCGGGGTCGAGCGTGCCATCGAGCGTTGTGACGACATGGAGCTCGTCGGCATCTTCACGCGGCGCGATCCCGCAGATGTGCACACGGCCGGCGCGAGTGCGCACCGCATGGACGACCTCGATCAGCGCACGGGAGATCTCGACGTGCTGATCCTCTGCGGCGGATCCAAGAACGACCTGCCCGTGCAGACGCCGGAGCTCGCCGCACGTTTCAACGTGGTCGACAGCTTCGACACGCACGCGCGCATTCCGGAGCACTTCGCGGCGGTGGATGCTGCGGCGCGTGCTGCCGGGACGACCGCGCTCATCTCGGCCGGGTGGGACCCGGGAATGTTCTCGCTGAACCGCGTCTTCGGAGAGGCGCTGCTGCCCGAGGGCGACACTTACACGTTCTGGGGCCGCGGTCTCAGCCAGGGCCACTCCGACGCGATCCGCCGGGTCGACGGCGTCGCGGGCGGGGTGCAGTACACCGTCCCGAGCGCGGATGCCGTGGCATCCGTTCGTTCCGGCGAGCGCCCGACCCTCACCACCAGACAGAAGCACACGCGCGAGTGCTTCGTCGTGCTCGAAGACGGTGCCGATGCGGATGCCGTGCGCGAAGCGATCGTGACGATGCCCGACTACTTCGCCGACTACGACACCACTGTGACGTTCATCTCGGCTGACGAGCTCGCCCGCGATCACGCGGCCATGCCGCACGGCGGCTTTGTGATCCGCAGCGGAGTGACCGGTGACGGCGCCACCCAGACGATCGAGTACGGCCTGACCCTCGGCAGCAACCCGGAATTCACCGCCAGCGTGCTGGTCGCCTACGCACGCGCAGTGCACCGCATGAACGCCGATGGTCAGATCGGCGCTCGCACGGTGTTCGATGTGGCCCCCGGTCTGCTCTCGCCGAAGTCACCTGAGCAGCTGCGCGCAGAGCTGCTCTGAACGTCAGTGCCAGCGCATAGTCTCAAGAGGTGAGAGGCGCGATGACCCTGAACCGCGAGATCCTGCGGCTCGCTGTGCCTGCCCTGGGCGCCCTGGTTGCAGAGCCGGCGTTCCTCATGGTGGATGCCGCGCTCGTCGGCCACCTCGGGACCGTCCCGCTCGCGGGTCTGGGCATCGCCAGTGCCGTGCTGCAGACGATCGTCGGACTGATGGTGTTCCTCGCGTATTCGACGACGCCGGCGGTTGCTCGTCGGTTCGGCGCGGGTGACCACAAGGATGCCGTCTCGATCGGGATCGACGGCATGTGGTTGGCGCTCGGGCTCGGCGCCGTGCTCGCCGCTCTCGGCGCGTTCTCTTCGCCGTGGCTGGTGTCGCTCTTCGGCGCTGCGCCCGAGGTTGCCGAGCAGGCTGACACCTATCTCGTGATCAGCATGTGGGGTCTGCCTGCGATGCTGATCGTGTTCGCGGCGACAGGCCTTCTGCGCGGCATGCAGAACACTGTCACACCTCTCTGGATCGCTGGTTTCGGCTTCGGTGCGAACGCTCTGCTGAACTGGCTCTTCATCTACGGGTTCGGCTGGGGCATCGCCGGATCCGCGATCGGCACTGTCACCGCGCAGTGGGCGATGGTCGCCGCGTACGTCATCATCGTCGGCAGGCTCGCCCGCACGCACTCCGCCTCGGTGCGCCCGCAGCGAGAGGGAGTGCGCGGTTCGGCGAGGTCCGGCGGCTGGCTGTTCCTGCGCACGGTGAGCCTGCGGGTCGCTCTGCTGCTCACGGTCGGCGTCGCGACCGCCCTCGGTACAGAAGAGCTGGCCGGTTGGCAGGTCGTCTTCACGATCTTCTCGGCGGCGGCTTTCGTTCTGGATGCCCTCGCCATCGCCGCGCAGGCGCTGATCGGCAAGGGGCTGGGTGCCGGCGACGTTCCCGGCGTGCGTCTCGTGCTGGCCCGAACGGTTGCGTGGGGTGCGTGGTTCGGAGTGGCCGTCGGGGTCATCATCGGGGCGCTGTCCGGCGTGATCGGGCTCGCCTTCACCGGGGACCCAGCGCTTGCCGCATTGATCCAGCCTGCGCTGATCGTGCTGGCCATCGCGCAGCCGATCGCAGGGGTCGTGTTCGTGCTCGACGGTGTGCTGATGGGGTCAGGCGACGTGCGCTATCTCGCGATCGCCGGCGGCCTGAACCTCGTGCCCTTCATCCCGACGCTCGTGATCATTGCGATGGTCGGGGTCAGCGGAATGCCCGGAGTCACCTGGCTCGCTGTTGCCTTCTTCGGCGTCTACCTGCTCGCCCGGTTCGCGACCCTCGGCTGGCGCGTCAAGACCGGCGGCTGGCTGCGCCAGGACGCGTAGGGCACTCGTTCTGCACAATGCGGCACGACGAACGGCTGTCCACGATTTTCGGCTCTGCGGCACGAACCCGCCGCGCCCCCTGGCATCCTGGTCTCACTAGGCCGACAATGGAGAGATGTTGACCATGAGTGAACCGCAGGTATGGACGCTGATCGGCGTTTTCGCCACCGGCCTGTTCGGCATGATCACGCTCATGTCGACGATGTTCGTGCGGATCATCAAGACAGAGATCGGAAGCATCCGCACCGAGATCCACGGCGTGCACCGCAGGCTCGATCGCCTCGATTCAGACGTGAACGCACTCATGCGACACACGTTCGGAATCCAGCGCGACTGATCCGCTGACTCCTCAGTCGGCGTAGCGGCGGCACCATTCGTACATGATGACCGCGCCCGCGGCGCTCGCGTTGATCGACCTCGTCGAGCCGTACTGGGTGATCTCGATGTGTCCGGATGCCGCGGCGATCGCCTCTTCCGTCAAACCCGGCCCCTCCTGTCCGAACAGCAGCACGCAGCGCTCGGGCAGCTCTGCCTTGTCCACGGGCACAGCGCCTGCGACATTGTCGACCGCGATGATCGGGATGCCTTCGCTCTCGGCCCATGCGGCGAACGAGGCGACATCCTCGTGGTGCACGACGTGCTGATACCGGTCGGTGACCATGGCCCCGCGCTTGTTCCAGCGACGGCGGCCGACGATGTGCACGGTGTCGGCGAGGAACGCATTGGCGCTGCGCACGATGGATCCGATGTTCATGTCGTGCTGCCAGTTCTCGATCGCGACATGGAACGAATGCCGGTGCGTGTCGAGGTCGGCGACGATGGCATCCATCCGCCAGTAGCGGTAACGATCGATGACGTTGCGGGTGTCGCCGTTCTCGAGCAGTTCCGGATCGTACTGGTCACCGGTGGGCCATTCGCCTTCCCAGGGGCCGAGGCCGTGGGAACTGTGCTCTGGAGTCTCAGTCACTGCTTCAGCGTAGTCTGGAGCGGTGGCATCCCCGGCAGCAGACGACTACCTGAAGACCGTCTACGCGCATACCGAATGGCAGGATGCTCCGATCACTCCGTCGCAGCTGGCCGCCAAGCTCGGCATCGCCCCCTCGAGCGTGACCGAGATGGTCAAAAAGCTCGCAGCTGCAGGCCTCGTCTCACATGTGCCGTATGGCGCGGTGCGTCTGACGGATGCCGGCCAGGCCCGCGCGCTGCAGATGGTGCGCCGCCACCGCCTCATCGAGACCTGGCTGGTGCAGGAGTTCGACTACTCCTGGGATGAAGTGCACGACGAGGCCGAGGTTCTCGAGCACACGATCAGCGATCGACTGCTCGAGGGCATCGACACTCGTCTCGGACACCCTCGCTTCGACCCGCACGGAGACGCGATTCCGGATGCCGCAGGCGACGCCATCCGCGAGCCCTTCGTGCTGCTCGCTGATGCGGCGCCCGGACACACCGGCCGCGTGCTGCGCGTCGCGGACACCGACCCCGATCTACTTCGGGCACTGAACGCGCTGGGACTCGCCGTGGGGTCGGAGATCCGCGTCAGCATCGGCGGCATCGACCTCGACGGAAAGAATGTCGCGCTGCCCGATGGTGCCGCTGATGTGGTGTGGCTCAGCCAATAAGCTGAGCACATGGCACACCGCGATGACATCGAATGCTGGCTCACCGATATGGACGGGGTTCTCGTCCATGAGAACGTGCCGATCCCCGGAGCATCCGAGATGCTCGCCGGGTGGGAGAGCAACGGCATCCCTTATCTGGTGCTGACGAACAACTCGATCTTCACCGCGCGCGACCTCTCCGCCCGGCTGCGCGCGAGCGGCCTGAACGTTCCCGAAGACCGCATCTGGACGTCGGCGCTCGCGACGGCATCGTTCTTGAAGCAGCAGCTGCCCGGCGGCTCTGCGTTCGTGATCGGCGAGGCCGGCATTCTCACCGCGCTCCACGACGCCGGGTACATCATGACCGAGACGGATCCTGATTTCGTCGTCGTCGGCGAGACTCGCACATACTCTTTCGAGGCGATCACCAAGGCAATCCGCCTGATCAACAAGGGCGCGCGGTTCATCATCACGAACCCGGATGCCACCGGCCCCAGCGCCGAGGGCGCACTGCCGGCGACCGGCGCTGTCGCCGCTCTCATCACGAAGGCCACCGGCATGGAGCCGTACGTCGTCGGCAAGCCGAACCCGATGATGTTCCGCTCAGCGCTCAACAAGATCGGTGCACACTCGAAGAAGACCGGCATGATCGGCGACCGCATGGACACCGACATCGTCGCCGGCATCGAGGCGGGCCTGCACACGGTGCTCGTCCTCACCGGCATCAGCGATCAGGCCGAGATCGAGAAGTACCCGTTCCGGCCCGACGAGATCGTCGACTCTGTTGCCGATCTGCTGCCCACCATCACCGAAGCGATCACGACGATCAAGGGCTGACTGAGGACCGATCGATGGGCGTTCTCGACGACGGCGAACGGATCACGGCAGCGGATGCCGCAGAAGGGAAGCGACCATGAATCAGAACGACCTGCTGTTTCTCGTGCTGATCCTGATCGGCCTGTCATCGATCACGATCGTCATCTGGCAGTTCGTGCGCTCGAACCGCGGCCGTGGCGACGGGAGGCCGGGCAACTGGTGGGAAGGCCCCTGGGACGACGACCGCAAGGGCTGACCCGCCCGGTGCGGCTGGGGTCGCAAATGGTCGCTACGCAGCAGCATTAGCGGCTACATGCGCCACCCGCGCATGGTTCGACACTCTGGGGCCCGGCATGACGCCCCACCGCTACCGCAGGACGAACGCCGCGGCCCCGATCAGTGGCCCCTCATCGCCGAGTCCGGAGCGCACTACGCGAGCAGCGCGCGAGTAGTCGTGCGCCGCGGATGCCACCAGCGCCTGCTGCACGAGATCGATGTAGTCGTCCGAGACGCGCGAGAACCCGCCGCCTACTGCGATGAGGTCGAGGTCGAGCAGGGTCGCGGCATCCGCCAACACCTGACCCACTGCGCGCGCGGAACGTTCGATCGCCGCGCGCGCGACCTGGTCGCCGTCAGCCGCAGAACGTGCGAGATCTTCACCGGTAGAGCCCGTCCAGCCCTGCGATCGCGCCCAGGCGGCACTCGCCGGCCCCGACGCGATCTCTTCGAGAGTCAGTCCGCCCTCGCGACGCATCTGTCCGAGGTGGCCAGCGTTTCCACTCGCACCGGGCATGTAGTGTCCTGCGACGACGAACCCGCCACCGACGCCGGTCGAGATGACGATCGACAGTGATGCGCGCGCGTCGCGCGTCGCCCCGAGCCAGGATTCGGCGAGCGCGAGCGCACCGCCGTCGTGGCCGAACACGGTGTGCACGTCACGACCGAGAACATCGGATGCCGCGGTGCGCACAGCATCCGCCAGTGCGTAGCCATGCGCGAGGGGCATGTTCACCGGGAAGATCTTTCCAGCTTGGCGATCGACGGGCCCTGCACTGCCGATTCCGACGCCGATCAGCTCAGCGTCGGCGGGCAGTGCGGCAAGCGCGTGGGCAATGACGGCACGCACTGCCGCGTCGAGGGAGGACGGCGTTGATCCGCGTCCGGTCGCCTCGCGGCTGCGGCTCCCGGCTGCGACCTCGCCGTCAAGTGAGACGAGGGCGGCCTCTATTTTGGTGCCTCCGACGTCGACGGCCAGCGCGCAGCGGATCACTGCGGATCGAGACCGAGATCGTCGAGGTCGAACGCGGCCAGCCACTGCAGGCCCTCGGCCTCGATCGCGGCCTGGGCTCCGGTCTTGCGGTCGACGATCACCGCGACGGCAACGACTTCCGCGCCCTCACGCCGCAGCACTTCGACGGCTTTCAGCGCGGACTGCCCGGTGGTCGAGGTGTCTTCGAGAACGACGACGCGCTTGCCCGCCACATCCGCGCCCTCGACCTGACGGCCGCGGCCGTGATCCTTGGGCTCCTTGCGGACGACGAACGCATCCACCGGATTGTCGGCTGCGACAGAGGCGTGCATGACCGAGTTGGCGATCGGGTCAGCGCCGAGTGTGAGGCCGCCGACCGAGACGGCGCCGAGACCGTCGATCAGGTCGAGCATGATGCGGCCGATCGCGGGAGCCGCCCGGTGATCGAGGGTGAGCTTTCGCATATCGACGTAGTACGTCGCCTGCTTGCCGCTCGAGAGCGTGAAGTCACCGTGGAACACCGCCTCAGCCTTGATCAGGGCGAGCAGGGACTGGCGGTCGGCTTCGAGAGTCACGGCATCCAGTGTATGGCGCACCGGTCCTGGCCACGCATGCGCATTTGTCCTATCGTGACGGGAGATCCACAACGCAGGGAGGCCCATGTTCTCTTTCGACCCCTACGCCGAATTGGCCGCGCTCCGCGAGTTCGCCCCGCTCGAGCTGACGAGTCCGGATTTCGAGGGCGGTGGACCGCTCCCGCTGTTCGCCTGGTCGACCGATCGCGGCGGCGAGGATCGCTCCCCCGGACTGCAGTGGTCGCAGGCCCCGGCGGGCACGAAGAGCTTTGCGATCTCGTGCTTCGATCCGGATGCTCCGACCGGCTCAGGCTTCTGGCACTGGGCGGCTTTCGACCTGCCTGCTGACACTTCGACGCTCGCGAGCGGCGAAGGCACGACTGCGGCACTGCCGCCCGGCGCGCGAGTCCTACCGAACGAGGCGCGGCTCAAGCGCTTCATCGGTGCCGCTCCGCCTGCGGGCACCGGAATCCACCGCTATTTCTTCGTGGTCGACGCGCTCGACGTACAGGCGCTCGACATCGACGATGAGGCCACGCCCGCGGTGCTCGGCTTCAACCGACACTTCCACACCCTCGCCCGGGGCGTGCTGATGGGAACCGCCGACCCCGCGGAACGCTGACCACGTCAGCACTCCGCGGGGCGGGTGTGGTGCGGATGCTACTCGGCATCCAGCGGCAGGAGGATGTCCTTGACGCTCGGATCGGTGCGCAGGAACTCCTGCACCGCCGGGTCCTGGAACGCCTGGACCAGCTTCTTGATGTTGTCGGCATCGGCGTAGTCGGAGCCGATCGTCAGCTGTCCCACGAACTCGTCCGGCGCCGGCGGAGCGAAGATCTGCTTCTCGACGTCGATTCCCGCGGCCAGGTAGTACTCGGTGTAGCCGACAGCTGCATCGAGATCCTGCAGTGAGCGCGACTGCGCGGCGAAGTCGAGCAGCGTGAAGGTGAGGCCCTTCGGGTTCTCGATGATGTCGTCCTGCGTCGCGTTCCACCTGTCGATCGACGGGTCCAGCGTGATGAGACCGGCACGCTCGAGCACCCCCAGCCCCTGTGCCTCATTGGCCGGGTCGGAGTAGAGCGAGATGTTGGCTCCGTCGGGGATCTGATCGACTGAGGTGTACTTGTCGCTCCACAGCCCGAAGCCCCAGCGGAACACAGGGGTGGCGGCCTCTTCGCGGAAGTCGGGGTTCGCCTCGAGCACTTGGCTGAGCCAGAGCTTGTGCTGGTAGACAGTGCCTGCAACTTCTCCCTCGCTCACCGCGCGGTTCAGAGTGGTGCTGTCGGCGAGTCCCTTGAACGCGACCGTGATGCCGTACTTCGGCGCGACCTCTTCGGCGACGAACTCGACAAGGGCCTGCTCCGAGGCGTTGCCCTCCGCGGTGACGATCGTCAGAGTGGCTCCCTCGACGAGGTTCGGGGAGGTGGCGCCGATGAAGCGCGGAAGGATGAGCGCTGCGGCGAGGCCGAGCACAACGACGATCCCGCCGACGATCCAGGGCCAGCGACGCCGGGTGCGGACGGCGAAGCCGTGCTCGTCGCCGGGCGGGCCGGGCGGGGTCTCGGTGAGGGTTGCGGACATGGTTGTGCTCCGTTTCGGATGGGTCAGTGCGGGGGTTGATCAGTGCGGGGGTTGGGAGGAAGCGTGCCGCTCAGGCTGTGACGGTGAGGCGACGGCCTGCGCGACGGGCGTCGACGCGAGCGGCGGGGGTGAGGGCGCGGGCCACCCGATCGCCGATGAACTGGACGAGCGCCACCGTTGCGATCAGGATGACGATCGTGGTGATCATCACCGTGTGGTCGAACCGCTGGTAGCCGTAGGTGACGGCGACATAACCGATGCCGCCGGCGCCGATGGTTCCGGCGATCGCGGAGTACTCGATCATCGCGATCGTGTTGATCGTCAGGCCTCCGACGATCGACGGCACGGCCTCAGAAAGCTGTGCGCGGTGGATGACCTGCACCGGCGAGGCGCCAGAGGCGATCGCCACGCGGGCCCGGTCGGTCGGCACGCTGCGCAGCGAGTTCTCGACGATCCGCGTGAAGAACGCGATGCCGGCGATCGACATCGGAACGACCGCGGCAGGGATGCCGATGTTCGTGCCCGTGATCAAACGGGTGAACGGGATGATCGCCGCCATCAGGATGAGGAAGGGCAGCGAGCGGCCCATGCTGACGATCCAGCTCAGCACGACGTGTGCCGTGCGATGCGGAAACAGTCCTCCGGGTGCGAGGTTGAACACGATCGCCCCGAGCGGAATGCCGACGATCACGACGATCACCATGGTGATGCCGACCATCACCAGTGTCTCACCGAGAGCGGGGATCACCAGTGCAGGGATCTCGAACAGTGGCACAGCGGCGGTCTTCAGCAGGCTCATGGCAAGAGCTCCAGTTCGCGTTCAGGGGCGGTCTTCAGCAGGCTCATGGCAAGAGCTCCAGTTCGCGTTCAGGGGCGGCGCCGGCGAGCAGGGTGACCGGTTGCTCGTCGACCACGGCTGCGTGCAGGCCAGCGGCACGCAGCAGCGGTAGCGCCCGCGGGAGCGCGTGCGCAGGCACGGCGATGCGCGCGGTTCCCACGGCCGCCGAGCGGACGGTCTCGACCGCGGCGCCGAGCAGGTTCACGTCTGTGTCGAGTTCGCGCGAGAGACGTGTGAGCCAGTCGCCGGCGACATCACCGATGTAGACGACATCGATGGCCACCTCGCCGGTTGCGGCATCCTGCCGTTCGCGCACGGGGCGCAACTGCGAGCCGAGCAGCGAACTCGGGTCACGCAGCAGGTCAACGGTCCGCCCCGACTCGACGATGCGTCCGTGATCGAGTCGGGCGACGGCATCCGCGATCTGCACGACGGTGTCCATCTCGTGAGTGATGAACAGGATCGACAGGCTCAGCTCGTCGCGCAGCTCTTTGAGCAGGCTCACGATCGATGCCGTGGAGTCGGGGTCGAGCCCGCTTGTCGCCTCGTCGGAGAGCAGCACACTCGGCCGCAGCGCGAGCGCTCTGGCGATACCCACACGCTGCCGCTGACCACCCGAGAGCTGGTGCGGGTAATGGTCGGTCCGATCTGCGAGTCCCACCCGATCGAGCAGCTCGGCGACGCGCGAGCGGATCCCCGCCTTGGTGACGCCGAGGAACTCGAGCGGCAGGGCGACGTTCTCTGCCGCGGTCCTGCGGGCGTAGAGGCCGTCGGACTGGAACACCGTGCCGATACGGCGGCGCGCAGTGCGGAGGTTCTTCTCTCCGAGGGCGGTGAGGTCTTCGCCGTTGACGATCACTCGCCCCGACGTCGGCCGCTCGAGCAGCGTGACGCACTGTGCCAACGTCGACTTGCCGGCGCCGGAAGGACCGACCACGGCGAAGATCTCGCCGGTGTCGACGGAGAAGTCCAGGCGGTCGAGGACGACGGTCGCGTCGGCGCCCTCTCCGAACGCCTTGGTGAGCTTGTCGAGCTGAATCATGCCGATAAAACTATGGTGATCGGCCTTTCGCGCGCGCGTGCATTTCCTTCGGTTTCACATTGCTTCACTGCGTGACTCTCGCTCGTGCGGCACGGTGCGAGGTCTGCAGTGTCCGCCCTCGCCCGTAGGCTGGAAGCATGCGTCTGGCCACCTGGAACATCAACTCGATCCGCACCCGCGTCGGCCGCGCCGTCGACTTCGCCGTCCGTGAAGACATCGACGTGCTCGCGCTGCAAGAGATCAAGTGCAAGCCGGAGCAGTTCCCCTACGCGCCGTTCGAAGAAGCGGGGTACCACGTCGAGGCGCACGGCCTGAATCAGTGGAACGGCGTCGCGATCGCGAGCCGCCTGCCGATCACCGACGTCGAGACGTCATTTGCCGGCATGCCGGGCTTCGCGAAGGGGCATGAAGGTCCGGATGCTCCGCTCGAAGCACGCGCGCTGGGCGCGACGATCGAGGGCGTGAAGGTGTGGAGCCTTTACGTTCCCAACGGCCGCTCGCTCGATGACCCGCACTACCGGTACAAGCTGCACTGGCTCGATGAGCTGCGTCAGGCGACGGCTGCCGAGCTTCAGTCGAAGCCCGATCTGCCACTGGCCCTGGTCGGCGACTTCAACATCATTCCGTTCGACTCCGACAACGGCGATCCCGACATCGTCGAGGGCGTCTCCACGCACGTCTCCCCCGAGGAGCGCGCCGCGTTCTTCGCCTTTCAGGATGCCGGTGTGACCGATGTCGTGCGTCCGCTGATCCCGGAGGGCTTCACTTACTGGGACTACCAGCGCCTGAAGTTCCCCCGCAACGAGGGCGTGCGCATCGACTTCGTGCTCGGCTCGCGCGCCCTGGCCGATGCCGTCACTGGAGCATCCATTCATCGCAACGAGCGCAAGGGCGAGCAGCCCAGCGACCACGTCCCGGTGGTCGTCGACCTCGACTTCGGCGGCGCCGAAGAAGACGATGACATGCCGATGATCTTCTCTTAGACCGCCTGGCCGCATCCGGACGACTGCAACAGGACGTGACCGCAAGCGGACCTTGTCATGTCCTCTTCTGTCCATCACACTGTTCCGCAGGGGCCAAGAAACGGCGAGTGCTGCCTACTTGGCTTCGGACAAGCATCCCCGATCACAGTTGGCGGTTAGCTTTTGACTCCTCACACTCGCGGCACGCGACGCATTCGTCGAGCGGCGCTGGTACTCGCGTCCGCGGCGGTGACGGTAGGGCTTCTCGCGGCCTGCGCCGGTTCTCCGACGGAGGAGCCGTCGACGCAAGAGTGGTCGCCACCGGCGGTCGATCGGCCCGCAGAGCCTGAAGGCGATCTGCCCGCCGAGCTGGTGTCCGAGCTGCAGAAGACGACGGACGACACGATGGCCGAGTACGGTGTCCCCGGCGCCGCGGTGGGCGTGTGGATCCCCGGGGCGGGCTCGTGGACCGAGGTCGCGGGCCTCGCAAATGTCGATAACAACGAGCCGGTGACGCCCGAGATGCAGTGGCCCATCCGCAGCATCACGAAGTCGTACACCGTGACGCTCCTCCTCCAGCTCGTCGATGAGGGAGTCATCAGCCTCGACGACACGATCGATCAGTACGTCGAGGGCCTCACCGATGGCGACACGATCACTCTGCGTGAGCTGGCGGACATGTCCAGCGGCAACTCCGACTACTTCACGGACGCGTTCGTGCAGGACTGGTACGTGGATGCCCCTGACCGGCTCTTCACCCTCGACGAGCTGAACAGCTACGTTCTCGACCAACCGGCGCAGTTCGCGCCGGGCACCGAGAAGGTCTACACCAACGCGAACACCAACCTGCTCGGCAAGGTCGTCGAGGTGGCGACCGGCCAGGACTTCGCCGAGGTCCTGAACGAGCGCATACTCGCGCCCCTCGGTCAGACCGACACCCGCTACATCACCGACGTGTCGGCATGGACCGAGCCGCACGCCCTCGGATATTCCCCCGCCGAGACCGGTACAGGCTGGGACGAAGGGATCCCGAATCTCTCCGTACTCGGTCCCGCAGGCTCGATGATCACGTCTCTCGACGATGCGCGCGCATGGGGCGAGATGCTCGCCACAGGCGCGTTCCTCAGTCCCGCGACCCAGAGCGAACGTGAGCAGGGCGCTCCTCTGGATGCGGGTCCGCCCTACGACATCTACGCGCTCGGCATCGGCCAGACTGATGGATGGTGGGGCCACAACGGTGAAGGCCTCGGCTACACCGCCGCAAACTTCCATAACAACGAGACCGGAGCGACGATCGCCGTGTTCTTCAACCTGTCGGACTACGATCCGCAAGCGAACCCGCAACCGCATCCCGCCGATCAGCTCTTCCGTCGCCTCGCCGCAGTGATAGAGAGCGCCCAGTGAACCGCCGATTGGCTGGGGCTGCCGCGGCGGTCTCGCTGGTCCTCGTCGCCGCGTCGATCACCGCATGCACGTCGGATGCCGCCAGCGACGAGTCCGCGTCGGGGTCCGGCGACGAAGGCGGAATCCCAGAAGCCGCGCTCACTGTCATGAACGAGGAGCGCTACGCGAACGCCCGCTGGCAGATCTACGTCGAGGATCTCGAGACCGGGGATGTCCTGGTCGACTACTTCGGCGACGCGATGGCCGAACCTGGTTCGTTCGTCAAGACCTACAGCGCCGCGGCGGCCTGGCTCGAGTTCGGACCCGACAGCACCGTCACGACCCCGGTGAAGGCCTCGGGCGACATCGTCGACGGGACGCTCGCGGGCGACCTGATCCTCGTCGGCCAGGGCGACCTCACGATGGGCGGGCGCACGAAGCCGGACGGTACGGTCGACATCACCGCGCTCGATCACAACGACGCGAACCCCATCCCCGGGGCGACGCTCACCCCCGAGGATCCGCTCACCGGACTCAACGATCTCGCCGCGCAGGTCAAGGCTTCGGGTATCGACGCCGTCAGTGGTGATGTGATCATCGATGACCGCCTGTTCGTGGGCGAACTGGCAGAGCAGCCCGTCACCCCGATCAACATCAACCAGAACATCATCGACGTGCTGATCACACCGGGAGCAGCCGCGGGAGATCCCGCCACGGGCGAGCTGATCCCCGCGGTCGCTCCGTGGACGCTGACCGTGGACGTCGAGACCGTCGAAGCCGGTGGTGAGACCAAGCTCGCAGACCCAATCGACACCGGCGACGGAAAACTGATTGTCACGGGGACGATCGCCGCCGATGCCGATCCGACACTGAAGGTGTACGTCTTCGACGACCCGGCGACGTACGCCCGGACGGCGTTCATCGAGGCGTTGAAGCGCGCGGGCGTCGCGATCACCACCGACCCGATCGCAACGAATCCCGACAGCGCACTACCAACCGAGGATGAGGTCGAGGCGCTCCCTGCGGTCGCCGAGTTGGAGTCGCTCCCGCTCTCCGAAGAAGTCAAGTACGTCATGAAGATCAGCTACAACCGTGGCGCGCAGAGCCTCGTCTGCCGGCTCGCGGCCGCGAACGGCTCGAAGAAGTGCGACGACGGCATAGCGATCGCCGGGGAGATCTGGCAGGAGGCGGGTCTCGACACTGAGGGTGCCGCACTGATCGACGGGTCGGGCCTCCCGGGCAACTTCGTCACTGCGAAGAACGCCGCGCAGGTGCAGCGCATTATGGCTGAACGCCCAGATGGCGAGCTCTGGCGCGAGACGCTGCCGATCCTGGGTGTCGACGGGTCGCTGACCACGGTGCAGCCCAACAGCGAGGCTGCCGGCAAGGTCTACGCCAAGACCGGCACGCTCGCTGACTTCGACCCTTTCAATTCCCGCATCCGCATCGTGACTAAGACCCTCGGCGGCGTGATGGATGCCGAGAGCGGACGCACCCTGCTGTTCACGGTGATCATGAACAACGCGTTCGCGAGCCCAGACGCGTACATCGACGCCGTATTCCAGGCGAACGACGACGTGGGAGCGATCGCGGCAGCGATCCAGCAGCAGTACTAGTGATGATCTGCGGTCATCCTCAAGACGATCTTCCTCGCATTCTCGTTTCTTTCCATACGAGCAAGCGCCTGATTGGCCTCGGTCCAGTCCCATGTCGAATCGAGAATCGGTCGCAGGCCCTCATCTTTTAACAGGCCGACTCGACCAGCATGCCGAACATAGGCGCCACGCTGACCGCGGTCTCGTCTGGCCGCTCGCCGTAGTCGCTTGTCTCGTATCCCATGCGTTTCGAGACACCGAGGTTGCGAGACACCTGCCCGGCGGGCGTAACGCGCGATGAAAGGGACGTATCTCCTCAATCGCAGATGGCAATGGCGGAGATTCGACGCGTGAGTACCGACCTAGCTTGGTCTACAGTTCATCGAGGAACTGAGCTCGCGCCTTCATGGCGTGGATGATCAACTCGTAACCGTCGTCGTAGATCAGGGCGACGAGCTCGATCAGACGACCTGCTGTGCGCGGTGGCGTAGAGCACAACTGAGTCATCAAGCTGGTCACGCCGGTAGTGCTTGCGGGCCGATTTGTGTAGGTCAGGCAACGTGTGCCCACTCGCGCACCGCGGCGCGGATCGCATCAGAGCGCGTGGTGATGCCCTCAGCTTCAGCTCGCGCGGTCAGAGCCGCGATGGTAGACGCGTCGAGACGCACGGGAATGACCGCACCCGGGCCATCGCCTACGGGCGGGCGACCACGTCGAGGCTTGGGGAGTTTCGACAGGTCATAACCGGCCTCGGCCTCGTCCGCCCACGCCTGGATCTGCTCGTCGGTCACGGGCTTACCGTTCAGTAGATGCTCACTCATGCTATTAGCGTATACGAAACTCACAGAATTGTGTATACGAAAACTTGTACGGGCTTTAACGAGGGCCGACCAGAGATCGACACACGCATACTCGAGCAGCGCTAGTGCGCTACATCGCTTGAAACCACCTCACTCCTGCGCCGCCGAATCCCGGGATGCGAGACGTCGCCGATGTGCGTCCAATCCTCACGAGAGCGATTCGGGTGTTCCACACTTTTGCTGATCCTCGTTGCTTCTGTACCTTCGCAAGAACCGGCGGACTAGAAACACGACAGCCGTCACAACGATCACGAGAAGCACGGCCATGAGAGCGATGTTCAGGTGCCAAGCAACCAGCGGATCCATGATGAGGCCTCCTTCGCATCGTATGCAAACCGCAGTCGCTGAATCGCTGCGAACATTAGTCCCACCGAGATTCGGTCGATCAATAGTGTCTTGTATCCCATGGGATACGGGACACCGTTTGCTATTCGGCTGACATCACGGATCGGCGGCGTCGATGAGACGTCTCGGTTCTCTAGGGTTCTGAGACAGGGCGGTGAGTTCGAGCTATGCCTTTTCGACGACGAGCAGGCTATATACGATTAACGAGGTGCGTGCCGGTGGTTGGTGGAGCTAGACGATGTCTTGTGCGCTGGCGACTTGGATGGATTGGTGACGTATGTCGTTCCACGAAATGGCGGCGTATCCCGCGACTCCTGCGCGCCTTACGGCGAGTTCATTGAATCGCTGCTCTGCGAGGTGGTTGTCGACGAGTCCGGTGACGTCGATCATGATGACGTCGATATCGCGTGCGCGTTTGAGTTCGAGGTCGGCATGGATTCGTCGAGACTCGCTGTATGCAGTGATCTGGACACGATCGCGAAGGTGCAGTGCGCATCGGTAGGCAACGATGAGATGCCGAAGGGTAGCGTGCGCTCGGGTGGCGGCGAATGCTGCGATGGCGTGCTCGCGCAGCTCGTGTCGGACCTGTCTACGACGATTGGTGCTCGTGAGGTCGGCGCCCCAGATCAAACAGGTGGCGTTCGATGCTTTCATGTCGTCCCGCGACTGCCGTTCGGGGAAGATATCGTCCCCTTCGTAGGAAAGTTTCGTCGTCATGGTCGGGGTGCTGACGTGTCTGTACGGTTGCTGCGTTGTGACGTGTCGCTGGGGTGAGATCGGGTGTAAGTGGTGATGAGTGAGAGTGCTCGTGTGGTGCCGTCTTCCGCGCTCATTTGCTGTGCGACTGTGCGGGCGCGTGAGGCGCAGTCCATGGACGTGGCGAGGGCTGTGCGTATGCGTTCGGGGGTGAGCCGGTCGCGGTGCAGGGGTGCCGGTGCGAGTCCGATCCGTCTGAGCTGCGCGGCCCAGAACGGCTGGTCAGCCATGAACGGGACGACGATTGAGGGGATGCCTGCGCGGGCGACGGCGTGGGTGGTTCCCGCGCCGCCGTGATGGATCGCGGCGACTGCGTGTCGAAGGACGGCAGCGTGCGGTGCGGACTCCGTGACGAGCACGTCCGGGCCGAGACAGCGCGTGGGTGGTTGCAGGCCGCCCCAGCCTGTCGTCATGGCAACACGGAGACCTGCACGACGGGCCCCTTCGATAACCGCTTCGGCTCTGGCTGAGGCGTCCCCGCCGGTCATCGATCCGAAGCCGGCGTACACGAACGGTGCATCCGCCTCGATGAACTCCCGCAGTTCAGCGTCGTAGATGCGAGCATTTGATGGGCGATGCCAGTCGCCGGTGATGTGCGCTGTTGCTGGCCAATCAGATGGGCGTGGTAACAGGCTCGAGCTGATTGCAACCAGCGACGCAGCCGGGGCAGGGAGCCGCCCGCGGGGGATTCCGAGTCGGCTGCGTGCGGTGCGGACGTCGGCGGCGAACATTTCCCTGGCGATGTCGAGGATCCTGTAGCTGGCGCGGTTGAGCACTGACCCCAATGACCGCGATGTTATGCCCGCGGCCGGGAACTGTGCGGTTGAGGTAACTGTGGGAGTCAGCTCAACGGTGAGGTGGGGGATGCCGTAGCGGGCGGCGAGGACGGGCGCGGTGAGTAGTTTGGGGTGCGAGACGATGATGTCGGGCGTCCAGTCCATGCCGGTGTCCACGAACGCTGCGAGGGCGCGGCTCATCGAGGGCCGGATCTGCTCCCGGAAGCTTCGGCTGGCCGAGGTGCCCGGCTTTTGTGTGAGGTCGGCGAAGCGGATGCCGAGGCTGACGGTATCGAGACCGTCGGTGTTGATGTCTTGCTGATCCGGGATGGCGATGCGGACAGTGAAACCGGCGTTCTGCGCTGCGCGTGCTAGGTGCACGAAGGGTTCGACGTCGCCGCGGCTTCCCAGGGTGGCCAGGAGCAGTCGTGCTGGTCGATCTGCCTGTGCTTGTGAAGTCATCCGTACGGGGATCCGTTCTAGTCATATCGAGCGCGTTGCATCGACGCCGACCAGACTTCCCGGCACACCGAGAGACCACACTAGTCGTTCAACTACAAGGTCGGAACCGGTTGACGATTACGCTTGAGCAACGGAGTGTCGGGAAGCCTGGTCCCGGTACAGGCGGAACTCTTCGCACATCGATTGCGCCCGCTCTCTGCAGGCATTGCGGTTCCGATCTTCGCGTTGGTTGGATCAGGCTTTCACATGATCTGCGGTTGCTTGCGGGTTCTTCCTCACCGTTGCTGGTCGTGGCATTGAGCGTGCCTACTTATGCTGCTGCGGCTCTTGGTAAATATCAGGGGTGCCGTCTTGATCCTCGTCGATCTGCTCCGCGAGTGAGATTGCCCGGTAGCGCCGGTTGCGCGCTATCAGGATGCTCGAGGCGAGAAGCGACGCGAGGAGAGAAGCGATCATGATCGCGATCTTGGCGTCGTCACCGTGCGGGCTGTCGGCACCGAAGCTCAGCTCGGCGATGAGGAGCGAGACCGTGAATCCGATTCCTGCGAGTAGTCCCACACCGATGAGGTCTATCCACCGGAGCGCGGAGTCAAGTTTGGCTTTGGGCGCGAGCGTCAAGAGCCGCACGGACAACACAATGCCTACGGGCTTGCCGAGGACGAGCGCCACGACGATGCCGATGGTGACAGGGTCGGTGGCCGCGCGCATGACCCCATCGATGCCGCCAACGGCCACCCCTGCCGCGAAGAACGCGAAGATCGGCACAGCGAGCCCGGCAGAGAGCGGACGGAACCGGTGCTCGAATTCCTCGGCGAGACCCGGGCCGGTCGAAGGGTTGGGGTCTTTTCTGCTCGGGCGCACGGGAATGGTGAATGCCAATGCGACTCCGGCGATAGTCGCGTGGATTCCTGAAGCATGCAGGAAAGCCCAGGCGATGAATCCGATAGGCAGAAGAATCAGCCAGGCCGCAAAAACCTTCTCACGGAAGAAAGCACGATACCGCTGCGCGAGCGCACCATAGAGCGCAATAACAGCGACCGCGATGAGCAACGGGACTAACTCGATATCGGCTGTGTAGAACACGGCGATGATGACGATTGCAATGAGATCGTCCACGACAGCGAGGGTGAGGAGAAACACTCGCAGCGGACTCGGGAGGTGCGATCCGATGAGGGCGAGGACGGCGACAGCGAATGCGATGTCGGTTGCGGTCGGGATCGCCCACCCTTCGCGCAGCGACGGTTGCTGCCACACGATTGCTGTGTAGATGAGTGCGGGCACGACCACACCGCCTACAGCGGCCGTGATGGGCACGATCGCGGTACCGAAGCGCCGAAGATCACCGGCGACGACTTCGCGCTTCAGCTCGAGGCCGACGAGAAAGAAGAAGATCGCCAGGAGCCCGTCGGAAGCCCATGCGCCGAGAGACAGCTCAAGATGCCAAGGCTCGTACCCGATCCGCAAGTCCCGGAGAGTGAAGTACGCCTCGGATGCCGGGGAGTTCGCCCAGATGATCGCGACCGCTGCCGCAACGACAAGAAGGATCCCTCCTACTGCTTCCTTCCGCAACAGAGCGGTGACGCGCCCGGTTTCTGCTGCGCCTGACCACTGAGGGAACCGGCGAGGAGTCTGGGATGAGGGCGCGCGCGTCATGGGCAACTTCCTGAGATTGGTCGACTGATGAGGTGTCGACCAGACTTCCCGACGCGCCACATCCATTGTATTGACAGGAGCCAACTGGTGGTCCACAGACTTGCACTTCTGGGAAAGTAGCATCCGACACGATGTCTGGCCAGCCAGAGGAAACGGCTACTGATCCTCCGAGAGATCCCGGGTCTGTCTCCTAACCTCATAGAAGGTTGCCCGTTAGGCTCGCCGCATGTCTGAATCTGTGAACCCGCTGCTCCCCGCGTGGTACGACGTGGTTTGGTCGGCGACGGCGGTGGCCATGTTTGTTCTGCTCGTGATCGCACTAATCTCGCTCTCGCGTTCGGCTAAATCGCTTTCGTCGCTGCAAGCTCTCGTGTGGACACTCGTTGCCCTCTTTGTGCCAATCGCGGGACCGCTGGCGTGGCTGTTCATCGGGAAGCGTTCGGTGAATACGTCGCGAGCTGACCTGGCGACACGAGTCACAAGCTGAGCGCAGTCCGTTCTCGTCGGCCTTACTGTCTCATAACCTCGGTGTCTCAGAACGCATGGGATACGAGACACCGAGGTTGCGAGACGCTCGGCTGGCAGTGACCGTGCACTTGAAGTAGTGGCCTACCGACGGCTGTCTATGTCGGGCTCGTAACACTGTGGTGAGACGTAAGGACGTCTTTCCTCACCTGCGCGGCAGCCCGAGTTCGAATCTCTGCCGGTAAGTTACGTCTATGGCTCTCTTCAAAAAGTCTAGGGCTCTCTTCGAAAGTCCGTTCCCGGAGCAAGGGCACCCGCACCTCGTGAACGACCTCATCCCCGAACACCACCAGCATCTTCCGATGCTGCGAGTGTTCTTGCCCGTAGGCCGTGAAATTGACGAGCTCGCGCGCTGGTCTGAGTTCGTCTCCCTGGACGATAAAACAGCCTCGCTTGAATGGTCAGACGTCGTTGAGCAGGTCCGCGAAGATCGTCCCTGGATTCAGGAATATGCTCCTGCGACGGGTGAGCTGGATGCTGGAACCCGAGCGGCCCTGATAGACGCGATCGACTCAATCAATCTGTCATCGTTGCGATGGATGGGATATCCGGAGGCACCTCGGACGCGAAAACCCGTCCGTGTATTCGGTGACGAATATTACCCGTCCACCGCGCGGGCATCCGATCTAGAAATCGGCCGCCGTATCCCGGAATTCGCCTGGGACGATAGCGGCCGCTTGGCGTGGGGTGCACGGCTTTACGGGGACTCTTTTGTGGTCGCTGCCGAACCGGAGGTTGTACAGCGATTGCACTGCGATCCACGTATCGACACGGTTCCTGTTCGAGTGAACTTCGACGTTATGCCGCGGAGCGCAGGAGACTAGCGTCTATTAATTCTGGTTGCGTATCCGCGCCATGCAGTTCATACGACCGGTCGCGCGTAACTCCTCACTGTCGTCTAACCCATGGGTTGCGAAACACCGAGGTTGCGAGACACGTGCGAGATGCGTCGTGCTAGTGCTACTCAAGCGTGAGCGTGTCAGCCTCAAGCCAGTCTTCGTACCGGACCTCGATGACGACCGGGCTGCGGGTGGTCTCCTCCGGCAACTCGAACTCGTGTGTTGTCGGCGCCATGTCTGCGGTGCAGGGATCGTTGGGTGATGGCCCGAAGGTCACCGCGATGCGGTCCGGGCCGTCGGCGGAGAGGGCGGTCGCGATGGCAGGACAACTGCTGCTGCCCCAGGTGACGATCGCGAACGTCGCGCCGCGCTCGACCCACGCCGCGGCGGGACCTTCGCTCAACGGCTCCACGACAAGGCCTTCAGGAACGCCAGGCCTCGTCGTCTGGGCGACGCCAGCGCCAGGACCGCTACACCCGGTCAGTAGGCAGGCGGCGACCACGATGCCGAAGCTGGAATATCCGATATGTGTGTTCAGCACGACCCCATTGTGGCGGATCGCCGTCGAAAGAGTGCAGATCGTTAGAGCATCGATCCTGGAGCCTGCGAACTTCGGCGCGCGTCAACTGTCTCGCATCCCATGGGATGCGAGGCGGTCGCCTGCGTGTGAGGCGGCAGCGCCGCCGAGCGCGCCGATGACGATCGCCCATCCCACGCGTTGCACTCGGAACGCGAACACAATCCCTGTGACCGTGGCGGCGACAGGGAGCAGCGCGAACACCCAGGTGAAGCCTTCCCCGAAGGAGAATGCCGCTCCGGGGTTATAGGCGAGCTGCAAACCCAGCAGGTCACCGATCAGCGGGATGCGCTCACGCTCGGTGAGGGTCGCTTCGGCCCACACCTTCGTTCCCTGATCAATCAGCACGACGACCACGGCGATCAAGAGCGCTCCACCAGTGAGCTGCCGCCGCCGCGCCGACGACAGCTTGCGCGCAGCGGGCGGATGAGCCTCTGACTGGGAGGAGGTCATGCAAGCACCTCGATCAGACGGACCATGACCCCAGATTCGATCAGGATGAACAGGCCAAGGCCGATGAACACGGCCGGTACGAGCCAGTGCTCGACGCGCTCCAGCCCCTCGGTAACAGCCTTGTTGGTACCGATCAGCCGACCGGCCGCGCACCAGACCGCGACGAGGATCAGGAACACGACGATCATGATCGCGACGTCGCTGGGGGCGCTGGTGCGAAAGATCGGCGTGTAGAGGGAGATGTTGTCGGCCCCGTTGGCGATCGTGATCCCTGCGACGCCCCATAGTCCGACCGCGGTGATCTTGGAGTCATCATCATCATCGTCATCGCCGTTACGGCGCAGGCCGCGAATGAGCGTCCAGATGCCGATGCCGAGCGGGATCAGACCCAGGAAACCGACCCATTCGTCCGGAACGATGGTGAGACCGAGAGCGGCGATCACGCTGATCACGACGAGGGTGATGAACCCGAGATACTGGCCCGCGACGATCTGCCACGGCCGGGGCTTCCCTCGACTGGAAGCCAGGAACAGCACGGTGAGCACGACAATGTCGTCGATGTTGGTTGCCGCGAACAGGCCGATCGCTGAACCGATAGTTGCGAGCATCAGCTTTCCAGTCGTGGCGTGCGGGTGCGTGCGGCGCGCAGACCGTTGAGGATCACGATGACCTCCGCGACCTCGTGGACCAGGACGACGGCCGCGAGCCCCAGGACGCCGAAGAGCGCGAGCGGGAGCAGTGCAGTGATGATCAGCAGCGACAGGATGATGTTCTGGTTGATGATCCGTCGACCGCGGCGGGCGTGATCGAACGCTCGCGAGATGAGGCGCAGATCATGGCCGGTGAAGGCCACGTCGGCGGATTCGATTGCCGCGTCGGAGCCGGTGGCGCCCATCGCGATACCGATGTCTGCGCCAGCGAGGGCCGGTGCGTCGTTGATTCCGTCGCCGATCATCGCGACCGGCCCCGCCTTTGACAGCTCGCCGATCGCGGTTGCCTTATCCTCGGGACGCAGTTCCGCGCGCACGTCGCTGATCCCGGCCTGCGCGGCCAGTGCACGAGCGGTGCGGGCGTTGTCTCCGGTGAGCATCGTCACGCCGACGCCTTGGTTGGTGAGCGTCCGGACTACCTCGGGGACTTCAGGGCGCAGTTCGTCGCGGACGCCGATCGCGGCGACGGGGGTTCCGTCGCGGTGGACGATCACGACGGTCATGCCCTGCTCCTCCAACTCCGCGACCTGCTTCCCGAGGTCGCCCGCGTCCAGCCAGCGAGGACTGCCGACGGTGATTCTCGATCCGCCGACAGTGCCGTCGATGCCGTGCCCGGCCTGCTCGGTCACATCTGCAGCTGCCGGTGTGCCCGGGGCCGCGGCGGTGATCGCAGAGGCAAGGGGATGCGTGCTGTGCTGCTCCAGTGCGGCCGCCCAGGCCAGCGCCTGCGTCTCGGTCACGCCGTTCGCAGTGAGCACCGCGGTGACCGCAGGTTCGTTGCGGGTGAGGGTGCCGGTCTTGTCGACCGCGACGTGGCGGACCGTGCCGAAGCGCTCGAAAACGGCGCCGGACTTGATGATCACGCCGAACTTGCTTGCTGCGCCGATCGCGGCGACGACCGTCAGCGGCACCGAGATCGCCAGCGCACACGGAGAAGCGGCGACCAGCACGACAAGCGCGCGGGTGATCCACACCTCTGGATCGCCCAGCAGCGACCCGATGATCGCAACGAGCGCTGCGAGGATCAGAACGCCGGGTACGAGCGGGCGGGCGATCCTGTCCGCGAGACGCGCACGCTCGCCCTTCTCGGTCTGCGCCTTCTCCACCAGCTCCACGATCGTCGTGAGCGAGTTATCGGTGCCCGCAGCAGTCGCCTCGACCTCCAGCACGCCGGCGCTGTTGATCGCACCGGCCGACACCGCATCGCCGGGCTCGACCTCGACCGGGATCGACTCCCCGGTGATCGCCGAGGTGTCCAGCCTGGAGCGACCAGAACGAACGATCCCGTCGGTCGCGATCCGCTCACCCGGGCGGACCACCATGACCTGGCCGACCGTCAACTCTCTCGCCGGCACCTGCGCAGAGACACCGCCCTGCAGCACGGTCGCTGTCTCCGGCACGAGCTTCAGCAGCGCCCTCAGCCCGCCCCGGGCACGGTCCATCGCCTTGTCCTCGAGCGCCTCAGCAATCGAGTACAAGAACGCCAGAGCTGCAGCCTCCTCCACGTAGCCGAGGATGACCGCACCGATCGCGCTGATCGTCATCAGCAGCCCGATACCGAGCTTGCCCTTGAACAGTTTCCGGATCGCGCCGGGCGTGAACGTCGACGCGCCCAGGAGCAGACCGGCCCAGAACAACACCAGCGCCGGGATCTCGAGGCCGGACCATTCAAGGATCAGACCGGCCAGGAATGCGACACCGGAGAAGACCGGCACCATGACCCCACGGTCCCTCCACCAGGGCCGCTCCACCTCTTCGGTCTCATCCTCCGCCGCAGTGGCAGGCTGGGCAGGCTCGTGCTCGCAGCCACACGCCGCGCTCACGCGTCCGCCCCCGTCCCACAGCAGCCAGCCACCGTGCACGCAGAGTCCACGCACGGCGCGTGCTCATCGACCGCCAGCGTCACGTCCACGAGCGCGACGAGCGCAGCCGCAAGATGCGGGTCGGCGATCTCGTAACGGGTCTGGCGACCCTCCGGCTCGGCAACGACAATCCCGCAGTCACGCAGGCAGGTGAGATGGTTCGACACGTTCGAACGCGTCAGCTCCAGCTCACGAGAGAGCACAGCCGGGTAGCTCGGTCCACCGAGCAGAGACATTAGGATTCGGGAACGCGTGGGATCGGCCATGGCCCGGCCGAGCCGGTTCATGACATCGAGGCGTGAGGAAATAGTCAGCACACACTGAACTATACAGTGACTGATGACCTATTGGAACGGCTTCACCCCAGGCCACATCTCTGGGGACTGGGTGTAAGTACATCCGGCTCACACCCCACCGAATACGCCTACCGAAACCCGCTTACGGCGCACGTTTCTGGCATTCGATCTGGTGTGCCTTCACTCACCGCGCCGCAAACGATGGAACGATGGTGACGTCCCGCTGAATGGTGGAGTTTCTCGACACCGTGCGGGTCAGTGCTTTGATTATGCCGCGTTGAGTTCCGGGATCGCCACCTCCTCGTCGGTTGCGGTGAGGAGTTTCATGGAGTGCTCGCTGAAGTAGCGGCGGTCTGCGCCGTCCCATTCGTCGTGCTGCTCGATCAGGACGTGCCCGGCAAGGCGCAGGAGCGCGGCGGGGTTGGGGAAGGTGCCGACGACGTCGGTGCGGCATTTAATCTCCTTGTTCACCCGCTCGAGCGGGTTCGTGGACCAGATCTGTCGCCAGTGCTGTTGCGGGAATCCGCAGAACGCGAGAATGTCGTTCTTCGCGTTCTCGAGCATGTCCGCGATCTTCGGGTGCGAGCGGGTCAGCATGCGCACGACCTCGTGGAACTGGGCGAAGACGTGCTCGGTGTCGGGTTGCGCGAAGATCGTGCGGATGACCGACGCGACCATCGGGCCCGACGCTTTCGGAACGTTCGAGAGCACGTTGCGCATGAAATGGACCCTGCATCGTTGCCAGGCCGAGCCAGCGAAGACCGTCTCGATCGCGGAGATCAGACCGGTGTGCGCATCGGAGATCACCAGCTTCACCCCGCCGAGCCCGCGGGCTTTCAGACTGCGTAGGAAGCTCGTCCAGAACGGCTGCGATTCGGTCTCCCCGACCTCGAAGCCCAGGACCTCACGCCTGCCGTCGGCGGCGACGCCGATCGCGACGACGACCGCCTGCGAGACGACTCGGCGGCCGACGCGGGCTTTGCAATAGGTCGCGTCGAGGAACACATACGGATACGTCGTGTCCGCGAGGGGTCGGTCGCGGAACGCGGCAACGTCCTCGTCCAGGTTCGCGCAGATCCGTGAGACTTCGGACTTGGAGATGCCGGTGTCCGCGCCCAGCGCTTTCACGAGGTCATCGACCTTCCTGGTTGAGACGCCGTGAACATAGGCCTCCATCACGACCGCGAACAGCGCCTGGTCGACGCGGCGGCGGCGCTCCAACAGCGACGGGAAGAACGACCCTTGCCGCAGCTTCGGGATCCGCAGTTCCAGCTCGCCGGCGGTCGTGGTGAGAGTGCGCGGGCGGGTGCCGTTGCGTTGCGTTGTTCGTTCTGGGGTGCGTTCGAACGGGGCGGCGCCGATGAACGCGGCCGCTTCCGCGTCGATCAGCTCCTGATAAAGCGCTTCGGTCGCGACCCGGATCCGGTCAGTGACATCGGTGAGTTTCAGTTCCCCGAGGAGCTCGAGGAGGGCAGACTGGTCAAGAGCCATCGTGCTTTGTGTCCTTACGTTGAGATTCCTAGACAGTTCTCACTGACCATCGCACGATGGCTCACCCACGTCTACGACGCAGACCAGCCGATCGGAATCTCCACCACTCCAGGGGACGTCACCCAAACGATCGTTTTCGGTGTGCTCTAACCGTTGCTAATTTCCGCCAAAGCGTTGGGCGGTGCGTGTGCGTTGAGGTGTCGCACAACGCTACGCTTATGAGACGTCTCGCCGAGAAACCGCAGATGAGAGATGATTTCGCCAAATCGCCATTTAATGCGTGTCTCATAACTATGTGTCATAACTGATCACGGGTTTCGAGGTACTCAACGTCAGTTATGAGACACCCCGAATACCCGTATCCGCCGCGACGATCATCACCGATCCGCAGCGTCAGTCCCTCATCACTCCGGTGCACATCGGGCCCGGCTTACCGCGTCGCTTTCACCGACCTCACCGCCGAGCAGTCCGTGATTCGCAACGGCGGTTCCGTCTGTGACTCCGCGCTGATTCCCGCCGGCAGAATCCCCCACAGGGCGGATGCCGCGGCATCCGCTTCCCCGTACCGTTGAGGCATGTCTGACTTCTCCCGCACGCTGACCCCGCGCCAGCGACGGGCCGATGCGCTGCTCGCCGTCGTCGTCTTCGTCGCCGGCGTGATCAGTGCCGCGCTCTCTGCGGTCTCCGAACTCTATGGCGACCTGCAGGCACCGCTCTGGCAGGCGCTGATCTACCTCGTGGTGATCGCTGTCCCACTGGCCTGGCGTCGCATCCGCCCCGGCATCGTGGCCGTCGTCGTCGCCGCCGCATATTTCGTGGCGGTGACACTGCACATCCCCGAGATGTACGCGGGGAACATCGCGATGTTCATCACCCTGTACACCGTGGGCGCCTGGATGCAGAACCGCCGCGCAGCGATGCTCGTGCGGGTGGCGATCATCATCGGCATGTTCCTCTGGCTGCTGATCACGATGTACTTCGACGTGATCAATACCGCTCAGGAAGAAGACGTGATCGCCGGCGCCATGTCGCCCTATGTCGCGTTCATGATGCTGCAGGTTCTGCTGAACGTGCTGTACTTCGCCGGCGCCTACTACTTCGGCGAGCGCGCGTGGAAGGCGGCGATGCAGCGTCTCGCTCTCGAGCAGCGCACGGCAGACCTCGAACGCGAGCGTGAAGTGACCGCGGCTCAGGCCGTGGCTCTCGACCGGGTGCGCATCGCGCGCGAGCTGCACGATGTCGTCGCCCACCACGTCTCGGTCATGGGCGTGCAGGCAGGAGCTGCCCGCATCGTGATCGACCAGGACCCCGCCGCGTCGAAGCAGATCCTCACCGGAATCGAGGAGTCCGCGCGCACGGCGATCAGCGAGCTGCGGCACCTGCTCGAGACTCTGCGCTCCTCGGATGCCGAAGTCGAAGACGCCTCCACGATCGAGCTCTGCGACATCGCACAGTTGGTGGAAGCCGCGAACGCCGCAGGCATGCCGACAACCTTCACCACGCTCGGCGAGGAGCGCGACGTGCCCTCGGTCGTGCAGGTGAATCTCTACCGCATCGCGCAGGAGTCGCTCACGAACGCGCGCCGCCATGCCGGAGCGGATGCCACGGCAGACGTGCGCCTGCGTCGCACCACCGCGGACGTCGAGCTCGAAGTCGTGAACACCGGCAGGCGGGTGCTGACGCCCCGCCCCGGCATGGGACAGCTCGGGATGCGCGAGCGCGCCCTCGCCTCTGGCGGAACGATCGAATCGGCGCCCCGCGAACAGGGCGGGTGGCGGGTGCGCGTGCGCGTGCCGCTGACCGATGCCGCATCCCTCACCGGAGCATCCGCATGACCGACTCGATCCGCGTGCTCCTCGTCGACGACCACGCGATGCTGCGCGCCGGTTTCCGCACGATCCTCGATGCCCAGCCCGACATCACCGTGGTCGGCGAAGCGTCGACGGGCGCAGAGGCTGTGTCGCAAGCATCCGCTCTCAAGCCCGACGTCATCTGCATGGATGTGCAGATGCCCGACATGGACGGTATCGAGGCGACGGGGCGCATCGTCGCCGATCCCGAGGTGCACGCCACGATCGCGATCGTGACGACCTTCGATCGCGACGACTACCTCTTCGCCGCACTGGATGCTGGTGCGAGCGGCTTCCTCCTCAAGAACAGCAGCCCCGAGGATCTCGTGTCGGCCGTCCGCGTGCTCGCCGCCGGCGACGGGATGCTGGCACCAGAGGTGACCCGACGCGTGATGCAGCGGTATGCGGCCTTCTCTGACACAGCCGCAAAGGTCAGCGCTCCGGTGTCCCCGCCTGCCGAGCCGTTCACCGACCGCGAAGCAGAAGTGCTCGCGCTCATGGCCGAAGCGATGAGTAACGCCGAGATCGCCAACGCGCTCTTCATCGGCGAGGCGACGGTGAAGACGCACGTCTCGCGCATCCTGCAGAAGCTCGGCGCTCGCGATCGCGTGCAGGCCGTCGTGCTGACGCTGCGCCACGGGCTGGCGTAGGAGCCGATGAACGACGGATGCCCCGGAGCGCAGGGCTCCGGGGCATCCGATCGTTCACAAATACTCAGGCGCCGACGAGGTCCGCGGAGTGCTGCACGCGCGAGATGAGGGCGTTGAAAGCCTCGAGGTAGCCGACGAGGAAGCCTGCGGTCGAGTCATCGGTCACCTGGCCCTCGTCGGTGAAGAGGCCGGGGCGGTCCTGGATGAAGCCCTCGGGCTGGCCCATGGTGATCGCGCTGAAGTGACCGAGGATCGCACGCAGGTGCTGCTGAGCTGCGGCGGTGGCCACACCCGATCCCGAGGTGCCGATGACGGCGACGGGCTTGCCGAAGAACGACATGTTGCCGTACGGACGAGTCGACCAGTCGAGGGCGTTCTTGAGCACGCCGGGGATCGAGCGGCTGTACTCGGGGGTGACGATGATGACGCCGTCGACGTCGGCGATGGCCTTCTTGTAGTCGAGCGCGACCTGCGGGAAATCGCCGTCGAAGTCGGGCGAGTAGAAGGGCAGATCCTTGATCGGGATCTCGACGAGCTCGGTGCCCTCCGGGGCGAGATTGGCCAGAACGCGCGCAAGGCGGCGGTTGATGGAGGTGCTCGAGATGCTGCCGACGATGTAGCCGATGGTGCGGGTCACAGGTGTTCCTTCTGTTCGGGCTCAGACGAGCCGATTGCGGTCTGATCGTGTCAACTGCCGAAGACGAAATTATATTCCCGTGCATATAAGAATTTGGTGGGAACCGCTAGCCTCATCCCTATGACCGACGCGACCTCCCCGCTGTCGCGCCCCATCACCGCGGGGATCGTGACGGCACTCGTCGGCTTCACCAGCTCGTTCGCCGTCGTGCTCACTGGCCTGAACGCAGTGGGCGCCACCGCCTCTCAGGCGACGAGCGGACTCATCATCCTGAGCCTCACGATGGGGATCGCGTGCATCATCCTCGCCTGGCGATATCGAATGCCGATCACCGTCGCCTGGTCGACGCCCGGAGCCGCGCTTCTCGCCGCCACCGGCACCGTCGACGGCGGCTGGTCCGCGGTGACCGGCGCATTCCTGGTCGTCGCAGCCCTCACCCTGCTCGCCGGGCTCTGGCCGGGGTTCGGCCGGCTCATCGCTCGGATCCCGGCATCGATCGCGCAGGCGATGCTCGCAGGCGTCCTGCTTCCCCTGTGTCTCGCGCCGATCACCGGTCTCGCCGAGAACCCCTGGGGCGTCCTGCCCGTTCTCATCACCTGGCTGATCTTCATGAGACTCGCACCCCGCTGGGCCACCCCGCTCGCTTTCGTCGCCGCAGCGGTCGTCATCACCGTCGAACTCATCCGCACCGGTGCACCGCTGGATGCCGGCTTACTCGTCCCCCGCATCGAACTCACCATGCCCACCTTCACCGTCGGGGCCCTCGTCGGTGTCGCCCTGCCGCTGTTCATCGTGACGATGGCATCGCAGAACGTGCCCGGCGTCGCGATCATGCGCAGCTTCGGATACGAGGTGCCCTGGCGACCGGCGATGCTCGTCACCGGGATCGGCACGGCGCTCGGCGCCCCCGCAGGCGGACACGGCATCAACCTCGCCGCGATCAGTGCGGCTCTCGCGGCGTCTCCTGAAGCAGACCCCGATTCGAAGCGGCGCTGGGTGGCCGGAGCATCCACCGGTGTCTTCTACATCGTGCTCGGCGGACTCGCAGCAGCCTTCTCCGCCCTCGTGATCCTGGCGCCCGCCGCGGTCATCCCCGCCGTCGCCGGCGTCGCCCTGTTCACAGCACTCGGCTCGGCCGTCCACCAGGCCGTCGCCGAGCCCGGCGAGCGCATGGCGGCCGTGGTGACCTTCCTCATCGCGGCATCCGGCCTGGCGATCGCCGGCATCAGCGCCGCGTTCTGGGCGCTGGTGGCAGGACTCCTCGTGCGCGCCGTGCTGACTCGGCGATGAGCGCATCACCGCAAGGCGGATGCCGAAGATCCCCCCTGTGGGGGATGCCGAAGCGCACGCGCACTCCATAGCGTGGATTCATGCCTTCAGGAACACTGCAGCTCACCGGCGTCACGAAGAACTACGGCGCCCGTCGCGTCCTCGATGACGTCTCCTTCTCGGTCGCCGCCGGACGCCTCACCGGCTTCGTCGGCGGCAACGGCGCCGGCAAGACCACGACGATGCGGATCGTACTCGGTCTGCTCTCATCCGATGGCGGAGAGATTACGCTCGGCGGCGCACCGCTCACCGCCGACGCGCGCCGCCAGTTCGGGTACATGCCCGAAGAGCGCGGGCTGTACCCGAAGATGAAAGTGCTCGAGCAGGTCGTCTACCTCGCTCGCCTGCACGGGCTCACCAAAGCGGATGCCGTCGAGAAAGCGACCGCACTGCTCACAGAACTGGGTCTCGGCGAGCGTCTGAACGACAACCTCGAGGCGCTCTCGCTCGGAAACCAGCAGCGCGCTCAGATCGCAGCATCCCTCGTGCATGATCCCGAAGTGCTCATCCTCGACGAGCCCTTCTCGGGCCTCGATCCACTCGCTGTCGAGACCGTCGCCGCCGTGCTGCAGGAGCGCGCATCCCGCGGCGTCTCGGTGCTGTTCTCCTCACACCAGCTCGACGTCGTCGAGCGGCTCTGCGATGACCTCGTGATCATCGCCGCCGGCACCATCCGTGCCGCAGGCCCCCGCGACCGGCTTCGCGAGGAGCACTCCGCTCCGCGCTGGGAGCTGGAGAGCAGCGGCGATGTCGGCTGGCTGCGTGACGAGCCGGGCGTGACCGTCATCGACTTCGAGGGCGGCAACGCCATCTTCGACGCCGAAGACCCCGCCATCGCGCAGCGCGTTCTGCGCCGCGCACTCGACGGCGGCGATGTCGCCCACTTCGCCCCTCAGCATCCCTCGCTCTCGCAGATCTTCAAGGAGGTCATCCAGTGACCACGTCAGCACCCTCCACCCGTGCGCTGTCCTCTACCCGCGCACTCTCCTCTGCCCAGGGCGTCTGGCTCGTCGCCGAACGTGAACTCTCGACGAAGCTGCGCAGCAAGGCGTATCTGATCTCGACCGCGATCCTGCTTCTCATGGCCCTCGCCGGTGTCATCTGGGCGGGAGTCTCGTCGGCGAATCCCAGTTCGACGCCCATCGCGGCGACGAGCGAGGCTTCTGCAGTGCTCCAGGACGCAGACGGCTTCGACGTCACCGAGGTGGCCGATCGCGCCGCGGCCGAAGAGCTCGTCACGGACGGCACGGTCGACGCCGCGCTCATCGACGATGCGTCATCTCCGACCGGCATCGTCGTCATCGCCGACACGGAAGCACCGCAGTCACTGGTGATGATGCTCTCGCAGGCGCCGACAGTCGAGCTGCTGAACGCAGACCCGGCGAATGACGGGCCGCTGCGTTACATCCTCGGCATCGGCTTCGGCGTCGTGTTCATGATGGCGGCGATGATGTTCGGCATGCCCGTCGCGACGAGCGTCGTAGAAGAGAAGCAGACCCGTGTCGTCGAGATCCTGCTGTCTGCCATGCCCGCACGCGTGCTTCTGGCCGGAAAGGTGATCGGCAATACGATCCTGGCGATCTCTCAGATCCTGCTGCTGGTCGCCGTCGGGACCATCGGGCTCATCGTCACAGGACAGACAGAAGTCCTTGCCGGCCTCGGCGGCCCCGTGGCCTGGTTCGCCATCTTCTTCCTCTTCGGATTCATCCTGCTCGCGGCGATGTTCGCGGCAGCGGGCTCGATGGTCTCACGCCAGGAGGACGTCGGCGCGACCGTGACGCCGGTGATGTATCTGACGATGATTCCGTACTTCCTGGTGATCTTCTTCGGAGACAACCCGGTGGTCATGACCGTGCTCTCCTACGTGCCGTTCTCGGCGCCGGTGGGCATGCCGATCCGGCTGTTCTTCAACGAGGCTGAGTGGTGGGAGCCGCTGGCGTCGCTGGCCATCACGCTCGTCACCTGCGCGATCGTCGTGCTCCTCGGCGCGAAGATCTACGAGAACACGCTGCTGAAGATGGGCGCGCGGGTGAAATTCCGTGACGCTCTGCGCCGCTGAGCCGAGAGTCCATTCAGCAGAGTGCATTAGTCTGAAAGTGAAAGCCGACGACGGGGTCTGCGCAGAATTCTGACCTCGAAAGGCACCATGAGCACTCCTACTCTCGAGCGCACCGCGCCGACTTCCGTTCCGGTTCTCGACGTTCTGGCGGGGCGCTGGAGCCCTCGGGCATTCGACGCCAGCACGCCGATCGACGAGAACAAGCTCGCCGCAGCTCTCGAGGCCGCCCGTTGGTCGCCCTCGGCGAGCAACACCCAGCCGTGGCGCTTCATCGTCGCCCGTCGCGGCACCGAACTGCACACGCAGATCGACGAGGCGCTCATGGGCTTCAACCGCGAGTGGGCGGGTGCCGCTCAGGTGCTGATCGTCGCGCTCTCTGAAGATCAGGATGCCGAGGGCCAAGCCCGCCCGTGGGCGCAGTACGACCTGGGCCAGGCTGCCGCGCACCTCTCGGTGCAGGCGCACGCCGATGGGCTGTACGTGCACCAGATGGGTGGCATCGATCGCGACGCGCTGCGCCGCCTGCCCGGGGTCGAGGAGCGGTTCACTCCGACCTCGGTGATCGCTCTCGGCATGCTCGGCGATGCATCAGCGCTGTCTGAGAAGCTGCAGGAGCGCGAGGCCGCCCCGCGCGTGCGTCGCCCCCTCGACGAGACGGTCATCGCCAGCGCCTGACCCATTCGCGCGAGACGTTACCGCGTGCCGAGCCCGTCGAACACCACGCGCAGCACATCGCGGGCCAGTTCCTGCGCGCCCTCTTCACCGCTCGGTCGGTACCACTCGACGATCGAGTTGACCATGCCGAACAGCAATCGGGTCGCCACTGGCGGCGCGATGTCGCTGCGCACCGAACCCTCGCTCTGCGCCGCGCGCACGAGCGCGGTCACCTCCCGGTCGAACGCGCGTCGGCGCTCGAGCGCCGCCCGTTCGACGTCGCTGTTCCCCCGCACCCTCAGCAGCAGCGTGACGTAGGCGAGCCTGTCGACGAGCACGAGCACGGCGCCGCGCAGCACGTGCTCCAGGCGGTCGCGGGCAGATCCCTCACCGGCATCCGCCAGCGCACCCTCGAGACCACTGAGCGCCTCGTCCAGTGCGACCTCAAGCAGCGCCTCTTTGGATTCGAAGTGGTGGTACAGCGCCGACTTCGACAGCCCGAGCCGCGTGGCGAGAGTCGCCACTGAGGTGGCGTCGTAGCCCTGTTCGATGAAGACCTGCACGGCGATCTCGAGGACCTGCCCCTGGTCGTAGCCCGGCCGCCCTCGCCGCACACCGCTCTCGCTGGCGGGTTGTTTCGACACTGACACGCGGTCCAGTCTGGCATCATTGCCGACCCGCGACTTCCTTGTCATACTAAATACTGAACGAATGGTCAGGAATTGGCTATGCGCGCACGACGACACGACGATGCAGTCAGGGGCAGTGATGGACGACATACTCGCCGTCGAGCGACGTCCCGATCGCGTGATCGCTCGCCTGAATCGGCCAGAGAAGCGCAATGCGATCGACCGCGAGATGATCGATGCCCTGCACGTGCTCTGCGCCGAGCTCGAGGCCGATCCGCGCATCCTGATCCTCACCGGCAGCGGAGATGATTTCGCTGCCGGCGCCGATATCGCCCAGCTCCGCGCACGCCGGGCCGACGATGCACGTCGCGGCATCAACGCGATGGCGTTCATCCGCATTCGCGAGCTGCCGATGCCCGTGATCGCCGCACTCGACGGCTACGCACTCGGCGGTGGCGCCGAACTCGCCTATGCCGCCGACATCCGCATCGCGACTCCCCGGCTGAAGATCGGCAACCCTGAGCCGAGTCTCGGCATCATCGCCGCGGCGGGAGCGACCTGGCGCCTGCGCGAGATCGTCGGCGAGGGACTGGCGAACGAGATGCTGCTCACCGGACGCATCCTGAGTGCGGACGAAGCGCTGTCCGCCGGTCTCATCTCCGCCGTCCGCGAGCCGGCGGACCTGATGCCGGCCGCGCACGCGATCGTCGACCGCATCGCCGCCGCGGATCCGCTTGCGATCCGGCATACGAAAACCGCGCTTCGTGCTCCACGCGATGCGCACCCGGCGATCGATGGCGAGCTGCAGGCCGAACTGTTCGAGAGCGCCGAGAAGATGCGGCGCATGACAGATTTCCTCGAGAGGAAGGGACGCCCGTGAAGATCGGAGTTCTCGGCGGTGGTCGCATGGGAGCGGGAATCGCACACGCGTTCCTGCTCGCCGGCTGCGAGGTCGTGGTGGTCGAGCGCGATGCGCAGACGGCGGATGCCGCGGCAGAACGCATCCGCCAGGGTATTGCCCGCTCGATCGAACGTGGTGTCACCATCCGTGATGCTGCTGCGCTGCATCGCGCTCTCCACGTCGGAGACGACATCGCCGCCTTCGAAGGCTGCGACCTGGTGACCGAAGCGGTACCCGAGAATCGCGTGCTGAAGGCAGCAGCCCTCGCACGAATCGAAGCCGCGGCTCGCGGCGCGGTGCTCGCCTCGAACACATCGTCGATCTCGATCACTGACCTGGCTGCCGCACTGACGGCGCCGGGTCGGTTCCTCGGGCTGCATTTCTTCAACCCGGTGCCGACCTCTTCGATCGTGGAGATCGTGGCGGGCACGGCGACCGACCCCGCCATCGTCGAGCGGGCGCGCGAGTGGGTGACGACGATCGACAAGACCCCGATCGTCGTGCGCGACTCCCCCGGGTTCGCGTCAAGCAGGTTGGGGGTCGCGCTGGCGCTCGAGGCGATCCGGATGCTGGATTCCGGAGTCGCATCTGCCGAGGACATCGACCGGGCGATGGAGCTCGGATACCGGCATCCGATGGGCCCGCTGCGCACGACCGACATCGTCGGGCTCGACGTGCGCCTCGATATCGCCGAGGAGCTGCACGCGACGCTCGGCGATCGTTTCGCACCGCCTGCACTGCTGCGCCAGCTCGTCGCCGAGGGGAAGCTCGGCCGCAAGAGCGGCGAAGGATTCTACAAATGGGAGACACCATGACTGCCGAGATCGCGATCACGCCGAGCTACCTGCAGGACGCGTGGTGGGCGCCGGACTCCCCCGGCGAGGCGGCAGTCGTGCGGGATGCGTCGACGGGCCACGAGGTCGCACGCGTCAGCACGGAGGGCCTCGACCTCACCGGTGCGCTCGCCTACGCGCGCACCATCGGCCAGACGTCGCTCGGCGCGCTGACGTTTCATCAACGCGCCCTGCTGCTCAAGCAGTTCGCGCTGGCTCTGACCGAGCGCAAGGACGAGCTCTATGCGTTGTCGGCGCAGACCGGTGCGACCAAGGCTGACTCGTGGGTCGACATCGACGGCGGCATCGGGGTGCTGTTCGCGTACTCGGGCAAGGGGCGTCGCGAGATGCCGAACTCCCAGGTGTACGTCGATGGCGCGGTCGAGCCGCTGTCGAAGGACGGCACCTTGCTCGGACGGCACATCTACACGCGACTGCCCGGCGTCGCCGTGCAGATCAACGCGTTCAACTTTGCGGTGTGGGGTCCGCTCGAGAAGTTCGCTCCCGCGTTCCTTGCCGGCATGCCGTCGCTCATCAAGCCCGCGACTCCCACCGGCTATCTCACCGAGGCGATGGTCCGGATTCTCGTCGAATCAGGCCTCCTTCCTGCCGGCTCGCTGCAACTCGTCAGCGGCGGCGTGCCCACGCTGTTCACCCAGTTGAAGGTCGGTGACATCGTCGCTTTCACGGGCAGCGCATCGACCGCGACGGCGCTGCGCACGCAGACGCCCACCGGCGTGCGTTTCACCGCCGAGACAGATTCGATCAACGCATCAGTGCTCGGGCCGGATGCTCTCGTCGGCACTCCCGAGTTCAGCGCGTACGTGCGCCAGCTCGTCACCGAGATGACGACGAAGGCCGGGCAGAAGTGCACCGCGATTCGTCGTGCCGTCGTTCCTGCCGGTCAAGCGGATGCTGTGATCGACGCCGTCCGGGCACGCCTCGCCGAGAAGGTCACCGTCGGCGATCCGCGGGATGAGGGCGTCACGATGGGACCGCTCGTCTCGCTCACGCAGCGCGATGAAGTGCTGCGCCAGGTGCGGGCTCTCACCGATGGCGGTGGGCGGATCGTGATCGGTAGCGCCGAAGCATCCGACTCTGATGGCGCGTTCGTCTCGCCCATCTTGCTGCGCTTCGACGACACGCACGCCGACGCCGTCCACGAAGTGGAGGCGTTCGGTCCGGTGGCGTCTCTGATCACGTACGACACTGTGGCAGAGGCATCCGACATCGTCGCCCGCGGCGGCGGGTCGCTCGTGACGAGCGTGGCGACGCACGATCCTTCGTTCGCGACCGAGATCATGACAGGCGTCGCCGCCTGGAACGGGCGCGTGCTCTTCCTCGACCGGGACGATGCCCGTTCGTCGACCGGTCACGGCTCGCCGATGCCCGGTCTGGTGCACGGCGGGCCGGGGCGGGCCGGCGGCGGTGAGGAGCTCGGCGGCATCCGCGCGGTGCTGCACCACATGCAGCGCACGGCCGTGCAGGGTTCGCCCGAGATGCTCACGGCGATCACCGGCGTGTGGCATGCGGGGGCTGCAGCGCGCTCGGACGGGGTGCATCCGTTCCGGAAGTCGCTCGCACAGCTGCGCATCGGCGACCGGATCGCGTCAGAGTCTCGCGAAGTCACGCTCGACGACATCGAGACATTCGCGCACTTCACCGGCGACACGTTCTACGCGCACATGAATGAGGAGGCCGCATCGGCGAACCCGTTCTTCCCCGGACGCGTCGCGCACGGCTACCTGCTCGTGTCGTGGGCGGCAGGGCTCTTCGTCGACCCGGAGCCCGGGCCAGTGCTGGCGAACTACGGGCTCGAGAACCTGCGCTTTGTGACTCCGGTATCGCCGGGCGACAGCATCCGCGTCGACCTGACGGCCAAGCAGATCACTCCGCGCGAGACGGACGAGTACGGCGAGGTGCGCTGGGATGCGCTCATCCGCAACCAGAACGACGAGACCGTCGCAACGTACGACGTGCTGACGCTCGTCGAGAAGGAGTAGGCGCGGGCGGGACGGTGCGCGGGGCGCGGGGCGTGCGACATCCGCACGGCATCCGCGGCGCATGGGATGTATTTCGCGGCCCCCAGCCACCTTTCGCAACGGAAATCCATCCCGCGCGGCGCGAACCGGCCAAGACCCACCGAAATCGGCCGATCGCGTAACGCGAGCCGGCGCGCGGGGTGTATTTCGCGGCCCCCAGCCACCTTTCGCAACGGAGATCCATCCCGCGCGGCATCCGCTCACAGCTGCCGCCCGTCCGTCAGCCGGCAGCGAGGAGCACAAGGGCGAGCATGCGAGAGAGCTTCATGCAATGACCCTACGAGAAGGTTCCCGCAAGTTCTTCGAGCGTCGCGATCGCGGTCACATCGTCCCCCGCGTATCGGCCGTCTCGATCCAGCAGAATCGCTCGCAGACCTGCGTCGAGCGCGCCGCGCACATCGTTGTCGATGCTGTCACCGACCATGAGCACATCGGCCCTCTGATGACCAAGGGCTTTCGCCGCAGCTGCGAATGCACCGGGGTGCGGCTTTCCGTACGGGAGGTCTGAGGAGCACACGATTGCATCGAAGAAGCTCGAAATGCCGAACCGATCGATCTTCTGCAGCTGCTGAGTGCGGTCGCCATTGGTGAGGATGCCGAGCGTCACCCCGGCGTCGTGGAGCGGAGTCAGACACGGCAGGGTGTCGGCATACATGGTCCATCCTGCTTCGTAACGCCGAAGATATCCGGCGAAAAGCTCGTCAGCCTCGCCATCGCTGAGGTCTCGCCCGAGCAGGTCGCGGACACGCTCGCGACGCTGCCCCTGAAACGAGATCTCCCGCGCTTGATAGCGGGCATAGTGACGAGACGAGAGCGTCTCCCACCGCTCCGCGATGCCGTCCGTCGGCAACCCCAGCTCTGTGCCCCAGTCGCGGACGGCCGGCGCTGAAGCCGACGCATGATCGATGAGGGTGGAGTCGAGGTCGAAGAGGATCGCGGTCACCACCCCAGCTTGCCAGGCGGCGCACCTCCCCCACCCCGATACCCTCGTGACGTGATGTCCGCCACAACCACCGCGTACTCGGCGCGCGCCGCGGAGTACGTCGAGCTCCTCGGCTCCATGTCGTCGGTGCATCCGTCAGACCGGCAGATCATGGACACCTGGGCGACGCAGATCGACGGAGAGATCCTCGACGCGGGCTGCGGGCCAGGACACTGGACGAACCACCTGAACGAGCTCGGCTGCGATGCGCGCGGCATCGACCTCGTACCGTCTTTCCTTGAGCACGCGCGGTCGAGCTACCCCGGCATCCGATTCGATCTCGGGAGCATCGACCACGTCGATGCGGCCGACGGCTCGCTCGGCGGCATCCTTTCGTGGTTCTCGACGATCCATCACGAACCGCACGCGATTGTCACACCGTTTTCTGAGTTCGCGCGCGTGCTGCGCCCTGGTGCACAACTCGCGCTCGGCTTCTTCAGCGGGGCCAGTATCGAGCCGTTCGACCACGTCGTCACGCGCGCGTACCGCTGGCCAGCGGAAGAGCTCGTCGACCGGCTGGAAGCCGCGGGCTTCTCCACCCTGGAAACCCACCTGCGCGAAACGCGCGGACAGCGCCCCGTCGGGACGATCGTATGCGAACGCCGGCCGCCCACCACCCACTCGGAAGGCACCCCATGCCCAAAGCAGTAACCCTGATCCGTTCGTCCGCTCTCTCCGACGCCGCAGAGTACGCGTACGCCGCGACAGCCCCGGCCGATGCACGGCTGATCTTCCTCGCTGGCTCGTGCCCACTGAACGAAGACGGGTCGACGGCCGGCATCGGTGACTTCGCCGCTCAAGCAGCCAAGTGCATCGAGAACATGAGAATCGCTCTCTCTGCGGCCGGCGCCGACATCGACGACGTCATCAGCACTCGCGTTCTCGTCGCCTCGACGCACCAATCAGACCTCGTCGCCGCGTGGAACGTCGTGCGCGACGCATTCGGCAGCCACGATGTGCCGAGCACGCTCCTCGGCGTCACCGTCCTCGGCTACAACGACCAGCTCGTAGAGATCGAAGTAGTCGCCGCCGTGCAGGACTGAGTGCCCCCCAGACAGGTCTGACAGGATCGGAGGACCATGTCCCTCGCCTCTCACGGACCGCACGACGCACCCCCGGTTCTCCTCCTGCATGGCGGCGGTGTTGCGGGATGGATGTGGGATTCCCTGAAGGAGCACCTGCAGGCCGACTACGCGGTTCTCATCCCCGATCTCCCCGGGCACGGCCGCTCCGCCGACGAACCGTATGTCTCCCACGCAGCCACAGTCGACGAGCTCGCGCGGGTACTGGTCGATGCCGCCCGCGGTCGCCGCGCCACCGTCGTCGGGTTCTCTCTCGGTGCGCAACTCACCATCCAGCTCGCAGCCGCGCACCCCGACCTCGTCGCCCAGGTCATCGTCGTCAGCGCACAGGCTGAACCTCTTCCGCTCACTGCCCTCACCCTCGCAATGCTGGGCGCCAGCGCGCCTCTCGCCCGCAAGCGGTGGTTCGCGAAGCTGCAGGCACGCGAACTCTTCATCCCTGCGCACTTGATGGAGAACTACATCAGCACTAGCGCCGGCATCACAAGGGCCACGCTCCTCGCCGCCGTGGGCGCTAATCTCCGATTCACGTTGCCCGAGGCCTGGCCCGCGTTCCCGGGTCGCGCACTCATCATGGTCGGCCAACGCGAGCGGCGATTGATGCGTGACTCGGCCCACGCAATCCACGGTGCGCTGCCCGGCAGTGAGCTCGAGATCGTCGACGGCTGCGGGCACGGCATCCCCCTGCAGCGCCCCGCGTGGTTCAACGACCGCGTCGCCGAACTGCTGCGCTGAGCGCATGCCAGATGGATTTCGCCCGTTGTGAGCGTCGGGAACCGACCGAAATCATCTCGCATGACCTGCTTTGAAAAAGTTCTCTGATCAGCCCGAATATGGGGCCTGAATGTCCGTGGCCCTCACTTGAATAGAGGGTATGAACACCATCGTCGCTCACCTCGAAGACCTGGAACGGTCTCTCGCTGAGGCGAGCGGTGAGGCGTTCGAGAACGAGGTGATCCCCGACCTGTCGGATGCTGAGATTGCCGCCCTGCTCGAGACGACAGGGCGCATCCAGAAGAGGATCGAAGGCCTTCAGGTCGAGGCATCCGTTCAGGTTCTCGAGCGCTCGGCTCCGATGCGTGACGACAAGATCACCGAGAAGTACGGGTGGGCGCGTCCCGTCGATCTGATTCGGGTGCTGACCCGCACCGACACGCGAGACGCGAACCGCGTCGTCAAGACCGCGCGGCTGCTCTCGCGCACCCGCGGAATATCGAACGGAGAATTCCTGCCTGCCCGCTACCCCGAACTGCGCTCAGCGATGGTCGACGGAGCGATCGGAGTCGCGGGACTCCTCGCGGCGATGGAGCCACTCGAGCAGTCCCGCGCGCGCATCCTCGACGACGCACGGATCGAAGCCGACCGGCAGCTCGCGATGCTTGCCTGCGGCATCAACGACGATCGCGATGCCGACGATTCCAATGCGGATGCTGCAGACGCGAACTCCCGCGGCCCGCTCCCCGTGCCGGAGGACCTGCGAATCCTGTCGAAGGTTCTTCTGGCCTATCTCGACCCCGACGGCGCAGAACCCTCCGACGAGATCGGCGCACGCACTCGCGGCTTCATCATCGGCCGTGAGCGCGATGGAGCAGTCCGCGTGCGCGGCAACCTGCTGCCCGAGGTCGCCGGCCAGCTGAGACTGCTCCTCGACAGTCTGCTCAACCCGCGGGTGGATGCTCCCGACGACCCCACCGGCGGCGTCCGCTTCGCTGACAGCGCAGATGTCGACACAGACGCCAGCACAGGCGACAGCAGCGCGCACGGATCCGTCGACGACGGCGGTGTCACCCCGAACGGAACACCGCACAACGAATCGATGTTCATCGACCAGCGCACCCGCGCCCAGAAGATGCACGACGCCTTCGCGATGGTCATCACTACCGCCGCTCGTGACGGAGGCTTCCCCCAGATCGGCGGCGCAACCCCGACCCTCGTCGTGAGCGTCAGGGCCGACGACTACGCCACCGGCTCCGGATGGGCAACCGTCGTGAACACCGGAGACCTCATTCCGTCACGGGTTGCCGAGCAGACCGGGTGCGCGGGCGGCATCCAACGGGTCCTGTTCGATGACAACGGCCGCATCGCGTCGCTGGGAACCTCCGCCCGCATCTTCAACGCACTGCAGCGTCGCGCGATCACGCTCCGCGACGGCGGATGCATCATCCCCGGCTGCACCACTCCCGCAAGCTGGTGCGAGATTCACCACGTTCGAGAACATGCCGACGGCGGTCCCACTCATACCGACAACGGCGTGCTGCTCTGCTGGTGGCACCATCGCAACCTGCACCTGTCAGAGTGGCGAATCCGCATGAACGGCGGAGTCCCCGAGATCCGCGGCCCGCTCTGGTGGGACCGCACCAGGCGCTGGCATCCCACCGGCACTCCTCGACCCCGCGACCGGCACCGACAACGGCCCCGACAACGGCACAAGTCATAAAGCAATCCTGGAAACGCGGATCGGGTGCCGTCTGCACGGATCAGCCCACCCATAAATTCCGCCTACGGGTGCGTCGACGGGGTCTCTTTCCAATTGGGCCGGACCTTCCACGCAGCAACCATCGCACAGCACCAGGATAATGTCGGCGACGACCTGCGCCAACAGCGTGCTGGGGTCGATCTCCGCGCGCCGGCTGACGCGAATCACCCGCGCAGCGCAAGCACGAACGGCAGCACCTCTGCGGCACCGGCCTGCCGCAGCGCCCGAGCGGCAACAGTGAGCGTCCATCTACTGTCAGCCTGGTCATCGACGAGCAGCACCGGCCCTGCCGGCACCTCAATCCCGTCCGCGCTGAATCGATCCCACACCCCCGCGAGCCGGAAGGCGCTGTTCCCACCCGGCTGCCCCGTCGGCCCACCATCCACCATCGCGAGCGCGCCGACATAGGGAAGCTTGCCGATCTCGGCGATCCCCCGCGCCAGCGAATCGACGAGCTGCGGATGCGAACGCGACGGCATCGCGACCACCGCGACCGGCCGCTCACTCCAGCCCCAGTCCGCCAGCACTCGCACGCACGCCGACAGCACCTGCGCCGACACCGGAGCATCCGCTGCCCCTGCCGCGAACAGCGTGCGCAGCGTGCCTCCCCAGCCGAGATCCGTCAGGCGGGCGAGCGCCCGCCCCTCACTCGCCTGCTCACCCGCAGGAATGCGCCCCTTCACCGCAACGCCGAGTCGGCCGGCCCCGGTGGGCCACTGGCGTCGCGGTTCGACCGCGACACCCACGCGATCGAGCGATTCGGATGCCGCGGCACTCGCCGACGCCCCGATCTCTGTCGGGAACCACGCCCCCGCGCAGTTGTCGCACCGTCCGCACGGCGCAGCCGTGGCATCATCCAGCGAGCGCTGCAGGAACTCCATGCGGCATCCGTCGGTCTGCTCGTACTCGATCATGCTCTGCTGCTCCGCGAGACGCTCGGCCGCGATGCGCTCGTAGCGCTCGCGGTCGTACGTCCACGGCTGGCCAGTCGCAACCCACCCGCCCTGCACCCGGCGCACCGCGCCATCGACATCCAGCACCTTCAGCAGCAGTTCGAGCGGTGTGCGGCGGATATCGACCATCGCCTCCAGCGCAGGAGTCGAGATCGGTGCGTCGCCGAGGGCTGCGATCACCCGCTCGGCGCGCTCCTGATCGGGCATCGAGGCCGTCGCGAAATAGTGCCAGATGTCGCGGTCCTCTGGCCCCGGCAGCAGCAGCACATCCGCACTCTCGCTCGCGCGCCCGGCGCGCCCGACCTGCTGGTAGTACGCGACCGGAGACGACGGTGCACCCAGATGCAGCACGAACCCGAGGTCGGGCTTGTCAAACCCCATCCCCAACGCACTCGTCGCCGCAAGCGCTTTGACCTCATTGCGCTTGAGCATCCCCTCGGACTCGGCCCGCTCATCAGGATCGGTCTGCCCCGTGTACGCACGCACCTCGTGACCGCGCTCACGCAGCAGCCGAGCAGTGTCGACTGCCGCGGCGACCGTGAGCGTGTAGATGATTCCCGACCCTGGCAGCTCGTCGATATGGCTGAGCAGCCAGGCGAGTCGGCGAGCGGCATCCGGCAGTCGCAGCACTCCGAGCCGCAGCGATGTCCGCGCAAGCGGACCGCGGATCGTGAGCACCGGAACCCCCTCGTCGCCGGTCGCTCCCAGCTGCTCCTCGACATCCGCCACGACCCGGCTGTTCGCCGTCGCCGTCGTCGCGAGCACCGGCACCTCGGCCGGCATCTGGGCGATCAGGTCGCGCAGGCGCCGGTAGTCCGGGCGGAAGTCGTGACCCCAGTCGCTGATGCAGTGCGCCTCATCGACCACGAGCATCCCGATGCGCTCCACCAGCGCCGGAAGCCGCTGCTCGCGGAACGCGGGATTATTCAGCCGCTCCGGCGATACGAGCAGCACGTCGACCTCATCGCGGTCGAGCTGCGCGAGCACGTCATCCCACTCATGCGCATTCGTCGAGTTGATCGCCACCGCACGGACACCCGCACGCTCGGCCGCCGCGATCTGGTCGCGCATCAGCGCCAGCAGCGGCGAGACCAGCACCGTGGGACCTGACCCCTGCCGGCGCAGCAACAAGGTCGCGACGAAGTAGACCGCAGACTTGCCCCACCCGGTGCGCTGCACGACCAGCGCACGTCGTCGCCCGGTGACGAGCGCCTCGATCGCCTCGTACTGCCCGTCGTGGAACGAGGCGTCGTCCCGGCCGACGAGTTCGCGCAGCGCGGCGAGCGCCGGCTCATGGGTGGCGGTAGCGTCGAGTGTCATCCCCCCACTCTGCCCCAGACCACTGACACGGGTGCCCCAGACGGCAGACACGCCTGGGCGGGTGGCATTCCGGCATCCGGTATGAAAGAATTACTGAACGCACGGTCAGTAAAGACGAAGGAGTCAGGATGACCGACATTACCGCCGAACAGCAGCGCTTCGACGACCTCATCGCCGCCGACTCGCGCATCGAGCCGCGCGACTGGATGCCCGACGACTACCGCCGCACCCTCATCAGACAGATCTCGCAGCACGCGCACTCCGAGATCATCGGCATGCAGCCGGAGGGCAACTGGATCACCCGTGCCCCAAGCCTGAAGCGCAAGGCGATCCTGATGGCGAAGGTGCAGGATGAAGCCGGTCACGGCCTCTACCTCTACTCCGCAGCGCAGACCCTCGGCATCACCCGCGACGAGATGACCGACCAGCTCATCGCCGGCAGGGCCAAGTACTCGTCGATCTTCAACTACCCCACCCCGACCTGGGCCGACATGGGCGCGATCGGATGGCTCGTCGACGGCGCCGCGATCGTCAACCAGGTGCCGCTGTGCCGCGCATCATATGGCCCGTACGGGCGCGCGATGATCCGCGTCTGCAAAGAGGAATCGTTCCACCAGCGACAGGGTTTCGAGATCCTCCTGACGCTCATGCAGGGCACGCCCGCGCAGCGCGAGATGGCACAGGATGCGGTGAACCGCTGGTACTGGCCGTCGCTCATGATGTTCGGGCCACCCGATGGGGATTCCCCGAACTCCGCGCAGTCGATGGCGTGGAACATCAAGCGCTTCACCAACGACGAGCTGCGTCAGCGCTTCATCGACATGCTCGTGCCGCAGGCCGAGATCCTCGGCGTCACACTGCCGGATCCCGAGCTGCACTTCGACGAAGAGACCCAGAACTATATCGGCGGCGAGATCGACTGGACGGAGTTCTTCGAGGTGCTGGGCGGCAACGGACCGATGAACGCCGAACGCGTGCGCGCCAGGCGCGAAGCGCACGAGGACGGCGCGTGGGTGCGCGAGGCCGCGGCGGAGTACGCGCGCAAGCAGGCCGTGCGCGCCGAAGAGGTGGCGGCATGAGCGAAACCTGGCCCCTGTGGGAGGTGTTCGTCCGCGCGAACCGCGGCATGAGTCACGTGCACGCGGGATCGCTGCACGCTCCGGATGCTGAGCTCGCCGTCCGCAACGCCCGCGACCTCTACACGCGACGAGGTGAGGGCACCTCGATCTGGGTCGTGCCATCAGATGCCATCACCGCGAGCGATCCCGACGCCAAGGGCTCCTTCTTCGAGAGCCCCGCCGGCAAGAACTACCGTCACGCGGTGTACTACACCGCCTCCGAGGGGGTGCCGCACCTGTGAACCCGCACCCGACCCCGAACCCGCGCCCACGCCCACGCACACCAGGTGTCGCAGATGGTCGCCTAGAAGCCGCCGACACGACCAACCGCGACACCTCCCGGGCCGGAGCTCCCAACGCCCATCGCGCCATCACGGTCGACGAGCTCGACCTCGCCGCAGAGCTCACCGGCGAAGCGGATGCCACGGCGAGCGCAGCGGTCGCCGAATACGCTCTCTGGCTCGGCGACGACGCACTGATCCTCTCGCAGCAGCTCAGCGCGTGGATCGCCCACGCCCCCGAGCTCGAAGAGGACGTCGCACTCGCGAACATCGCCCTTGATCTGCTCGGCCACGCCCGCTCGCTGCTGCGCTACGCCGGCACCGCCGACGGTCGCAGCGAAGACGACCTGGCGTACTTCCGCGATGAGCCCGAGTTCCGCAGTGCCTGGCTGTTCGAGCAGCCGAACGGCGACTTCGCGCAGACGATCGTGCGTCAGCTCGTGGCATCCGCGTATCTTTTCGAGCTGTACTCCGCGCTGCAGGCCTCGAAAGATCCGACCCTCGCTGCCATCGCCGAGAAATCGGTGAAGGAGGTCGACTACCACCGCGACCACGCCGTGCAGTGGATACTGAGGCTCGCCGGCGGCACCGACGAATCCCGTCGCCGGACGATCCGTGCGGTGACCGATATCTGGCCGTACGTCGACGAGCTGTTCCGCGATGAGCCGCTGATCGACGAGCTGGAGGGCATCGCGGTGCGGCCCTCGGCGCTCCGCGCGGGGTTCGACGCCGCAATCGAGGCGGTATTCGCAGAAGCCGAGCTGGAACCCGCGCAGGTGAAAGCGTCCGCCGGCGGCGGTCGTCGCGGCATCCACTTCTCCTCGCTCGGGCACATCCTCGCTGAGATGCAGGTGCTGGCGCGGCAGCATCCGGGGGCGACATGGTGACACGCACCCGCGAGCAGTCACGCACCCGCGAGCAAGAAGCATGGCGGGTCGCGGCATCCGTCACGGACCCCGAGATTCCCGTCCTCACGATCGAAGACCTCGGCGTCCTGCGCGACGTCGCAGTCACCGAAACACGAGATGGTGACCGCGTGCGGGTCACGCTCACGCCGACCTACAGCGGATGCCCCGCCATCGACGCGATGCGCGACGACGTGATCCTCGCGCTCACTGCCGCCGGCTTCGCCGACGTCGACGTGCGCACGACGCTCTCGCCCGCCTGGACGACGGACTGGATGTCGGATGCCGGAAAGCAGAAGCTTCGCGACTTCGGCATCGCTCCCCCGACCGGCCGCGCGGCGCTCGGACAGGGTCCCGTCCGAGAGGCTCCGGGCACGGTGAAACTGCGCCTCGCGGTGAAGTGCCCGCGCTGCGAATCGATCGACACTCGCGAAGTCACCCGCTTCGGCTCGACCTCCTGCAAAGCGCTGTACGAGTGCCGCGCCTGCCTCGAACCCTTCGACCACTTCAAAGCGATATGACCACTCCCACGCGTCGGCGCGGCCGCTTTCATGAGCTCGAGATCAGCGAGGTTCGCCCGCTGACCTCCGAGAGCATCGAGGTGACGTTCGCCATCCCGCCCGAGCTGCGCGATGATTACCAGTACCTGCCAGGACAGTACGTCGCATTGCGCGCGCACGTCGACGGTCGCGAGATCAGGCGCAGCTATTCGATCTGCCGGACCCCGATCCTTGACCGCATCAGCGTCGGCATCAAGCGCGACCTCGGTGGGCTCTTCTCGGTCTGGGCCCACGAGAACCTGAAACCCGGCGACCGCATCGAAGTCATGAGCCCGGAAGGCACGTTCACCACCCGCCTGCCCGACCTCGACCACGCCCATATCGCTGGCATCGCAGCCGGGTCGGGGGTGACCCCGATGATGGCGCTGGCCGCGCACGTGCTGGCATCATCGCCGACGGCCCAGTTCAGCCTCGTCTACACGAACCGCTCCACGCAGGACGTCATGTTCCTCGACGACCTCGCCGACCTCAAAGATCGCTACCCCTCGCGCCTCGCGCTGCACCACGTGCTCTCGCGCGAACAGCGCACCGCTCCCCTGCTCTCTGGGCGCATCGATGCCCAGAAGCTCGACGCCATCCTCGATGGGCTCCTCCCTCCCCAGACCGTGACCGAGTGGTTCCTCTGCGGACCCTTCGACCTCGTCGCCCTCTGCCGCGAGACCCTCGAGCGGCGCGGCGTGCCCGCGGGCAGCATCCGTTTCGAACTCTTCACGAGCGACGCCGACGGCCCGCGCGTCGACCGCGGCCGCCCCGTCGTCATCGACAGGGGCGCCGAGGTTCGCACGATCGAATTCACGCTCGACGGGCTGTCGTCGATGGTCGAGTCTCCGGTCGCCGCGAACGAAGCGATTCTGGATGCTGCGCTGAGAGTGCGCGGCGACGTGCCGTTCGCATGCGCGGGAGGAGTATGCGGCACGTGCCGCGCCCGCCTCACCTCGGGCGAGGTGCGGATGACCGAGAACTACGCCTTGGAGCCGGAAGAGCTCGAGCGCGGCTACGTGCTGACCTGCCAGTCCCACCCCACCACCGAGAGGGTCGTCGTCGACTACGACGCCTGACCTCGCCCGCTGAACCTCGCCCAATGAACTCGCCCAATGAACTCGCCCAATGAACGGAGCGATCATGATCGACCTGACCATCGCCGATGACGTCGCCCACGTCGTGCTGAACGCTCCAGAGAAGCGCAATGCGCTCGACCCATCTGCGCTGCGCGAACTCGGCACGGCGTACGACGATGCCGAAGCCGCAGGCGTCCGCGCCCTCGTGCTGCGCGGTGAGGGCGCCGGCTTCTGCGCGGGCCGCGATATCGCCGGAGTCGACCCTGCGACCGACGACGTCTCCGGATACCTCGATGGCCTCGTCACCCCGCTTCTGAAGAAGATGTCGGCGTTCCCCGCACCCACTTTCGCCGCCGCTCACGGCGCCTGCCTCGGCGTTGGTCTCGGGCTGCTGATCGCCACCGACGTCGTCTACGTCGCCGACAGCGCCAAGATCGGCTCGCCATTCGCGGCGCTCGGCGCGGCGCTCGACTCCGGCGGGCACGCACTGTTCTACGAGCGCCTCGGCGCTCACAAGACGCTCGACCTCATCTACACGGGCCGACTCATGAGCGGCGCTGAAGCCGTGCAGTCCGGACTGTTCTCACAGGTTTTCCCGGCAGACGAGGTGCGGCAAGCGACAGAGAGCGCAGCATCCCGCGCCGCGCACGGCGCGACGCAGGCGTTCCTCGCGAGCAAACGCCTCGTCGCCCGGTTGCGCGACGATCGCCTCGCATTATGGGATGCCGTGGCCGCCGAGAACCTCAACCAGGAGAGCCTGCGCGACACCGCCGATTACCGCGAGGGGTTCGCGGCGTTCCAGGCGAAGCGGAAGCCCGATTTCACGGGGCGCTGAGCGGAGTATTGAGCGGGGTTCTGCCGCGGCGGGACGCGCCGATGATGGCCGTGATGAGCGCCCCGACCCAGCTGATGACCGCGACGAGGAAGGCGATGCCGGAGACCGTCGATGATGTCGCGCTGTCCATCCACCCCCAGGTCGAGACCGCAGAGCCGAACGGCGGCGTGTCTCCCCCATCGACGAGCGTGAACATCATCAGCAACAGCGCTCCCCACAACACCCAGCTCGCGATGTCGTAGAAGAGTCGGGTGCTGCGAGCCGCCTTCGCGTCTCGGTCGAAGACGACGATGAGCGGCGGGATGAACATCAAGATGACCATGAATGGGGCCACGAAGATCCCGATGAAGGTCATCCATCCCATCGGCGCACCGAGGATCCATCGCCCGAACAGCACGAGCAGCGGCAGCAGCACCGGCGCGATCCACTGAAAGATGCGCACGAACCGGATGCCGGAGAGTTTCATGGTTCCGAGACTAACTTCAGGTCGGGCTACAGCGCTCGCAGGATGTCATCGACGCGCTCCTTGGCGTCGCCGAACAGCATCTGCGCATTCTCGCGGAAGAACAGCGGGTTCTGCACGCCCGCATACCCCGCTGCCATGGAGCGCTTGAACACGATGACGTTCTCCGCTTCCCACACCCGCAGTACCGGCATCCCGGCGATGGGGCTCGACGGATCCTCGGCGGCGGCGGGGTTCACGGTGTCGTTCGCGCCGATCACGAGCACGACGGACGTCGACGCCAGATCGTCGTTGATCTCATCCATCTCGAGCACGATGTCGTACGGCACCTTCGCCTCAGCCAGCAGCACGTTCATGTGTCCGGGAAGGCGACCTGCCACCGGATGGATGCCGAAGCGCACATCCACTCCGCGATCGCGCAGCTTCTGCGTGAGCTCGGCGACCGGGTACTGCGCCTGCGCGACGGCCATGCCATAGCCCGGCGTGATCACGACGCTCGAGGCGTTCGTCAGCATATCGGCGACGGTCTCGGCATCGATCTCGCGGTGCTCGCCGTGATCGACGTCATCCGAGGCGGCCGCGGCAATGCCGAAACCACCGGCGATCACCGAGATGAACGACCGGTTCATCGCCTTGCACATGATGTACGACAGGTACGCACCCGAGGATCCGACCAGCGCACCGGTCACGATCAGCAGGTCGTTGTTCAGCAGGAAGCCGGCCGCGGCCGCGGCCCATCCCGAGTAGCTGTTGAGCATCGAGACGACCACGGGCATGTCGCCGCCGCCGATCGAGGCGACCAGGTGCCAGCCGAGCGCGAGCGCCAGCACGGTCACCACGATCAGCAGCACGAGAGAGGGGGTGATGACGTACCAGACCGTCAGCCCGATGAACACGACGATCGCACCGAGGTTCAGCACGTTCTTGCCGGGCAGCATGAGCGGCTTCGACGACATACGTCCCGACAGCTTCAGGAACGCGACGATGGAACCGGTGAAAGTCACGCCACCGATGAAGATGCCGATGAAGACCTCTGCATGGTGGATGTCGGCGAGCGCACCGGTGAGTCCCGGGCTGTGCAGGTGTCCGTTCCAGCCGACGAGCACAGCGGCGAGACCCACGAAGCTGTGCAGCAGCGCGATGAGTTCCGGCATCCCGGTCATCTCGACGCTGCGAGCGCGCCAGAGTCCGATGACGGCGCCGACGAGCATCGCGACCAGCAGCATCACGAGACCGATGACGGCCTGCGGCTGACCCCAGGCGCCCTGGAACGTGACCCAGATCGTGGCGACCAGAGCGATGGCCATGCCGACCATGCCGTACGCGACACCAGAGCGCGAGGACTCGTGGCGGCTGAGGCCGGCGAGGCTCATGATGAACAGCAGGGCGGCGACGATGTACGCGGCGCCCGCGACGGATGCGGCGATCTCGAGCGCGCTCACTTGCCGGCTCCCTTCGAGAACATCTTCAGCATTCGCCTCGTGACCGCGAAGCCTCCGAAGATGTTGATGGATGCCACGAGCACGGCGACCGCAGACAGGATCTGCACCACGATGTTCGGGGTCGCGATCTGCACGATCGCGCCGACGATGATGATGCCCGAGATGGCGTTGGTGACGCTCATGAGCGGGGTGTGCAGCGCATGCGACACCTTGCCGATGACGTAGAAGCCGATCACGACCGAGAGCATCAGCACGGTGAAGTGCTGCGGCAGCGGCGCAGGGGCGAACGCGTTGACGAGGAAGAGCGCGGCGATGCCGGCGGCGATCAGCCCGGCCTTCGCCCCAGCCGACAGGCCCTTCTTCTTCGACATTTCGACCCCTGAGCCTGTCGAAGGGTCAGCGATCGAAGAAGCGGCCTTCGCGACCGGCGCGGCCGATACCTGCACCGGCGGTGGTGGCCAGGTCTCTTCGCCGTCGCGCACAACCGTCACGGCCCGCTGCACGACGTCGTCGAAGTCGATGACGAGCTGGCCGTCCTTGTCAGGAGTCAGCAGCTTCAGCAGGTTCACGAGGTTCGTGCCGTACAGCTGCGAGGCCTGGGTGGGGAGGCGCCCTGCGAGGTCGGTGTATCCGAGGAGGATCACGCCGTTCTCGGTCACGACTCGCTCGCCGGCGACCGATCCTTCGACGTTGCCGCCGAGGGCTGCTGCCATATCGACGATGACGCTGCCCGGCTTCATGCTCGCCACATCTGCCGCGGTGATCAGGATCGGAGCTGCGCGGCCGGGGATGAGCGCAGTGGTGATGATGATGTCGACGTCGGCGGCCTGCTCAGAGTAGAGCTCGGCGGCGCGCCGATCGTACGCCTCGCTCGTCGCCTTGGCATAGCCGTCGGACGAGACCTCCTTCTGCTCTTCGGGAACGATCACTTCGAGGTAGGTGCCGCCGATGGACTTCACCTGGTCGGCGACCTCAGGACGCGGGTCGGTCGCGCGCACGATGGCGCCGAGGCTGGATGCTGCGCCGATGGCCGCGAGGCCCGCGACACCGGCACCGGCGACGAGCACCTTCGCCGGCGGCACCTTTCCGGCGGCGGTGACCTGACCGGTGAAGAAGCGGCCGAACTCGTTGGCGGCCTCGACGACCGCGCGGTAGCCGGAGATGTTCGACATGGAGCTGAGCACGTCCATCGACTGCGCGCGCGAGATGCGCGGCACGGCGTCGAGTGCGAGCGCGGTGATGCGCCGCGTGGCGAGCGCCTGGCGCAACTCGGGACGCAGGTTGGGGCTCAGCTGCGCGATCAGCGTCGCGCCATCGATGATGCGAGCGATCTCGGCATCCGTCGGTGCGTTCACCTTCAGCAGGATCGGCGACGCCCACGCCTCATCGGCGCTGACGATCTCGGCACCGGATGCCGCGTACGCGGCATCCGGATAAGCGGATGCTGCGCCCGCACCCGCCTCGACCACGACGTCGTAGCCGATCTTGCGCAGAGCGCCGACCGTCTGCGGTGTCGCGGCGACCCGCGTCTCACCGACCTGTTCTCGCACGATGCCGATTCGCATCATTCACAACTCCCGTCCCCCGTCAGCATGGACCCGATGGCCCATCACGACACACATGAGACGAGACTCTATCGACGGCAGGCCGAAGCACAAGCGAATATCTCGGTCGATCCTCACGAAAGAAGCTCGATTCTTGACGTAGTGCGAAGACGATGACGCCCAGCCGGCGGCGCGGCGCCGGACTGGCAGGACGCCTGTCAGTCCGGATCACGCCCGTCAGCCTGAAATGGCTGATCCGGGCATGCAAGTGCGATCCGGACTGACGTGTGTCGCGGGCGAGACCGCCCGACGGATCACGCCGAGGTCAGCACCAGCCCTGAACCGTCGGCCGCAAGATCCACCCTGACGGTGTCGCCGTCACGCACGCCGCCCGAGAGCAGCGCGGTGGCGAGCTTGTTCTGCACTTCGGTGGTGATGAGCCTGCGCAGCGGACGCGCACCGTACACCGGGTCGTATCCGCGCTCGGCCAGCCACGACCTGGCGTCGGGAGTGACCGCGAGCGTGAGCCTGCGGTCGCGCAGCCGCTGCTGCAGCTGGTCGACGGTGAGCTCGACGATCTGTGCGAGGTCGTCTTCGCTGAGAGCCTGGAACATCACGATGTCATCCAAGCGGTTCAGGAACTCGGGCCGGAACGACTGCCGCACCAGTGCCATCACGGCATCCCGCTTGTCGTCGATCGACATCACCGGATCGATCAGGATCGGCGAGCCGATGTTCGAGGTGAGGATGAGGATCACGTTGGAGAAGTCGACAGTGCGACCCTGCCCGTCGGTGAGCCGTCCGTCGTCGAGCACTTGCAGCAGCACATCGAAGACCTCGGGGTGCGCCTTCTCGACCTCATCGAGCAGCACGACGCTGTACGGCCTACGCCGCACGGCCTCGGTGAGCTGACCACCCTGCTCGTAGCCGACGTACCCCGGAGGGGCGCCGACGAGCCGCGACACAGAGTGCTTCTCGCCGTACTCCGACATGTCGATGCGCACCATCGCGTGCTCATCATCGAAGAGGAACTCCGCGAGAGCCTTCGCCAACTCGGTCTTTCCGACACCGGTGGGCCCGAGGAACAAAAACGATCCGGTCGGGCGACCGGGGTCGCTGATGCCCGCGCGCGAGCGCCGCACGGCGTCGGACACGGCACCGACAGCCTCTTTCTGCCCGATCAGACGCTTGCCGAGCTCGCTCTCGAGGTGCAGCAGTTTCTCGCTCTCGCCCTGCAGCAGTCGGCCGACGGGGATGCCCGTCCACGCGGCGATGACCGCGGCGATGTCTTCAGCGGTGACCTGCTCATTGACCATGCGGTCTTCGCCAGCTGATGCGGCCTCGGCCTGCTCCGCCTCGGCGATCTCGCGCTCCAGGCGCTTGATCGTCTCGTACTCGAGCTTGGACGCCTTCGTGTAGTCGGCGTTGCGCATCGCGAGGTCACGCTGCGTGATCGCGTCGTCGAGCTGCTTCTTGAGCTCGCCCACGCGATTCAGCCCCTGGCGCTCACGATCCCAGCGCTCTTCGAGCCCCGCGAGTTCGCGCTCCAGCTCGACCAGCTGCTCGCGCAGTGCGGCCAGGCGCTCCTTCGAGGCGGCATCCTTCTCGCGCTTGAGCGCGAGCTCTTCGAGCTTCATCCGATCGACCTGGCGCTTCAGCTGATCAATCTCGACCGGAGACGAATCGATCTCCATCTTCAGGCGCGACATGGCTTCATCCATCAGGTCGATGGCTTTGTCGGGCAGCTGACGACTCGGCAGGTACCGGTTCGACAGCGCAGCCGCCGCGACGAGCGCACTGTCGGCGATCGTGACTCCGTGGTGCGCCTCGTAGCGGCCCTTGAGACCACGAAGGATCGCGATGCTGTCTTCGACCGTCGGCTCGCCGACGTACACCTGCTGGAAGCGGCGCTCAAGAGCCGCGTCTTTCTCGATGAACTCGCGGTACTCGTTCAGCGTGGTCGCGCCGATCAGCCGCAGCTCGCCGCGGGCGAGCATGGGCTTGAGCATGTTGGATGCCGCAACAGAACCCTCTCCGCCGCCCGCCCCCATGAGCGTGTGCAGTTCGTCGATGAACGTGATGATCTGCCCGTCGGACTCGGTGATCTCTTTGAGGACCTGCTTCAGGCGCTCTTCGAACTGGCCGCGGTACATGGCGCCGGCGACCAGAGCAGAGATGTCGAGCGTGATGAGGTCTTTGTCCTTGAGGGATTCGGCGACATCGCCGGCGACGATCCGCTGCGCGAGCCCCTCGACGACGGCGGTCTTGCCGACGCCCGGCTCGCCGATGAGCACGGGGTTGTTCTTCGTGCGGCGAGTGAGCACCTGGCTGACGCGCCGGATCTCGCTGTCGCGCCCGATCACGGGATCGAGCTTGCCCTGGCGAGCGCGGTCGGTCAGGTTGATGCCGAACTGCTCGAGCGCGGACTGCTGTTCATCTTGGGCGGGCGTGGTCATCTGCTTCCTCCTGAAGGACTCCTCGCAAAGTTGAGTGATCTTGACTCAAGTTTATCAAGGCTGGCGTCTGGGAGCAAGAGGCCGCGCATCCGAATCTTGGCTATGGTGTGGCCAAGAGAGCTGGTGTGGCCAAGAGAAAAGGGGCATCATGTCGAATCAGCAGTCGCGCAGACGACGCAGAGCTCTGCAGGTATTCGGCCTGGTCGCGATCGCGGTCCTGTTCGCCGCCGCCCTGTGGATCGATATGACCACGCAACTCTGGCAGCAGGCCGTGATCCTCGCCGGCATCGCCGCGGGGCTGCTCACCTTCTTGCTCACCGCCCTCTTCTTCGAGCAGTGGATGGCGCGCTCTGCGCACAAGCGCTGGCTCCCCGTCACCCACCTCGCTCTCACTGATCTGCTGCATGCACTCAGCGATGAGGAGCGCAGCGAGTTCAGCCGCGGACAGATCGTGGCTCGGTCCATCAAGGACGCCGGAGATCACGACTCCGTGCTCGTCGCGATCCACAACGAGCGCCGCGCCATCACTCACGCCCTGGCACGCTGGGCAGGCTTCCTCGCCGCCAGCGCCGACGTGCAGGAGCTCATGGACCACATCGCCGAACTCGCCCTTCTGCTCGACGAGGCGCGGGATGCCGTGCTCGAGGCCGAGAAAGCCCCGACCAGCTCCCCCGCTCAAGAAGCGATGCGCGCCGCGATCGCATCGGCGGATGCGTCGATCCAGTCCGCGGTGGATTCGATCGAGGCCACACTCGGCGCGGTCACCAGACACCGCGCGACCGCGCACCGCGCGACCGCGCTTCAGCCCTGATCGGCGGCCACGGCATCCCAGATCGCACCGGCGACCTCGCGCTTCGACCCCTCCGCAGATGCCACGACCGCCCCGCCTGCTCCGAGAACCTCGACCGCATTGTCGGGCTTCTCGAATCCGTGCTCGGCGTCGGCGAGGTTGACGACGAGCAGGTCGACGCCTTTGCGTTCACGCTTGCGCGCGGCACGCGCGCGGCGCTCGTCAGCGTCCGTCAGTGTCTCGGCGGCGAAGGCGACGATCTTCTGCCCCTCACGGCGAGAGGCCGCAAGCCCCGCGACGATGTCCTCGTTCAGGACCAGGTCGATCCGGTCGAGGACGCCATCCTCCTTGGTCAGCTTCTGATCCGCCGAGGCGGCCGGCCGGTAGTCGGCGACCGCAGCCGCCATCACGATGATGTCGGCGGATGCCGCGGCATCCGCCATCGCCTTACCCAGCTCTGCGGCAGTTCCCACGGCGCGGATGTCGACGAGCGGATGCTTCGCCGCGGCCAGCACGTCGGCGGCGACGTTCGCGGCGACGAGGGTGACCTGCGCGCCGCGAGCGGCCGCTTCTGCGGCGAGCGCGGCACCCTGCCGACCGCTGGAGCGATTGCCGAGGAAGCGCACCGGGTCGATGGGTTCGCGGGTGCCGCCGGCGGAGATCACGACCGTGCGGCCTGCGAGATCCTGCGGGGCGAGCAGGGCAAGGGCTGCGGTGTGGATCTCTTCAGGCTCCAGCATCCGACCCGGCCCTGAATCTCCGCCGGTGAGTTCGCCGTCTGCGGGGCCGAGAATGCGCACTCCGCGTTCGCGGAGGGTGGCGATATTCGCCTGCGTGGCCGGATGCCGCCACATCTCGGTGTGCATCGCCGGCGCGATCGCGACCGGAGCGGTAGTGGCGAGAAGGGTGGTTCCGAGCAGGTCCTCGGCAAGGCCCGCGGTCATCTTCGCGATGGTGTTGGCAGTGGCCGGGGCGATGACCACGAGGTCGGCGGCCTGGCCGAGCGCGACGTGGCGCACACGGGCGACATCGTCGTGCACGCTGGTGGTGACCGTATTGCGACTGATCGCCTCCCAGGTCGGAGTGCCGACAAACCGCAGCGCGTCTGCGGTGGGGATGACCGTGACGTCGTGTCCGCCCTTGATGAGCAGCCGCACGAGCTGCACCGTCTTGTACGCGGCGATGCCGCCTGTGACTCCCACGACGATGTTCATGCCTTGATTCTGCCTGGCTAAGCTGGCCGCGTGTGCACCGTCGTCATCGATGTCGCAGAACCTGGCGGTTCGAGACTCCTCGCTGTCCGAGATGAGGATCCAGACCGCGCGTGGGACTCGCTGGGCCCGTGGTGGCCGCAGCAGTACCCCGCAGTGTCCGGCATCCGTGATCGCCGCGCGGGCGGCGCCTGGCTCGCCGTCGACACCGAGGCTCACCGGCTCGCTGTGCTGCTCAACCGCGCGGACGTGCTCGACCTTCCCGAAGATCAGGTGCGCACTCGCGGAACGCTCGCACTCGAGTCCGTGGCAGGGCGGTCACCCGAAGCGCCGCTCGCCATGCACGGCTTCAACCTTCTCGAGGTCACCCCGGATGCTGCGCGCGTGCTGTCCTGGGACGGCGAGACCCTCACCGAGACTCCTGTGCCGCACGGCGTGCACATGATCGCGCACGATGGTCTGGACGACCCCGCCACCGCGCGCATCGCACGCTGGCTGCCGGAGTTCCAGGCCCGTCCCGCGCGGACGGACGACTGGGAGCAGTCGTGGGTGGATCTGCTTGCGGCATCCGCAGAGCTCGACCCGACCGATGACGCCGCGATCATCCGCGACAACCGTCCGCACGGGTATCCGACGCAGTCCCTGCTTTACTGCGTGGCCGATATCGGCCACCACGGCGTCACGATCGACGAGTCGAACCTGAGCGCCCCGGGCCATTGGGGCTGAGCGCGCCGGGCCTCAGGCGACTCCGGTCAGCGCTGCCAGATCCACCGGCGACGACGACGACGCACGAGCACGAGCTCGGGTTCAGGCGGGGGCGGCACCGCCGTGCGGTCGCCGCTCACCCAGCGCAGCCACAGCGCATCCGGGTTGCCCTCGAGGATGAGCGCCCGACTCAGCAGCGTCAGCGGGATCGAGAGGATCGCGCCGAGAGGTCCGATCACGAACGTCCAGAAGATCACCGAGAAGAAGCTCAGCGTCAGGCTGAGGTCCACCGCGTCGCTGACGAACTTCGGCTGCACGAGCACCTGCAGTACGACGTTGACGACGCTGTACACCGCGATCACACCCAGCAGCAGCGGCCACCCGCCGATCGCGAACGCGAGCACAGCCGGGGGCACCAGCCCGAGGATGAAACCGATGTTCGGAATGAAGTTCGTCACAAAGGCGAGGATCGCCCAGACGACGGGAGCGGGCACGCCCATCCACCACAGTGCGAGGCCATCGATGATCGCCACGATCGCGCCGAAGCTCGCGTTGACGATGTAATACCGACGGATGCCGCGGTTGAGGAACGAGATCCGCCCGATGACGTGGCTGCGCGTGGCGCCGAAGACAGCGGGTGCGTGCCGGTAGCGTGCCGCATCGACAGCCATGAAGATGATGTACGCGAACACGAAGAAGAGTGCGGTCGCGACGGCCAGCACGGTCCCGCCGATGCTCTGCACCATCTTCAGCAGGCTCGCCGGCGCCAGCAGTGACGTGACCGCATCCGACGCCTCCTGACCGAGGCCGAGGTCGGTAAGCCAGCTGACGAACAGATCGAGCTGACGGGTGACTCCGCCGTCCGCGGCGAGATCCATGACCAGGCGTGTGAACTGGTTGCCGGCGAACCAGAGCAGCGCCCCCATCGCGAGGAGGATCACGTAGGCGAGAAGGATCACGATCATGGATCCGAGCCATGACGGCAGGCCGCGCCGCATCAGCGGCATCCGCACCGGTTCGCAGATGACAACGATGACGATCGCCAGTGCGATCGGACCCACCACCTCGCGGGCGAAGAGCTGGTCATGTGGTCAGCGTATCGGCCGCACCGTGGCGGTCAGCGAGCACCCGTTCGTAGATCTCGATCATCGCCGCGGTGCGCGACGACTGCCGGAACTCCTCGCCGACCTCGGCGAGCGGAGACGGCGCCTCGCCGGCTCTGATGTCGGATGCGGCGCGCGTGAGCGTATCGGCAAGGGCAGGCACCGAAGCATCCGGAACCGTCCACAGACCACCGCGCAGCTCATCGGCGATATCGGGGTCGCTGACGATCGTCGGCGTCCCGAGCGCTGCCGCCTCGAACGGGGTCATGCCCTGCGTCTCGAATCCGATGGAGGTCTGCACGACGGCGTCGGACTCGGCGATCCGCGCGAGCGTTTCGGCGTACGGCAGGCGTCCGGCAAAGCGGATGCCGCTGTGCCCGCGCGCGATCTTCTGCGCGGCGCGCAGCTGTCCTCCGCCTCCGATGACCTCGACGTCCGCATCCACCTGAGAGGCGACGACCGCCTCGAGGAAGGGCAGCAGTCGTTTCTCGGGACTCATGCGTCCGAGCCAGACGAAGCGCGGACGCCCCGGCTCGCGCTCATGGCGCGTGGCGAGAATCGGCGCGAGCAGCTCGTCGTCGATGCCGTTCCACACCACGTCCACCCGATCGAACACGCTGTTCTGCTCGAGCCTGCGGGCGAAGTGCCCCGACGGCGCGGTGACAGCGCTCGCCCCCTGCGCGAGCCCGCGCAGGAACGCCCATCCGTCACTGCCGGCAACGGTCTGCCCGATGCCGCGCATCGCACTGCGCCGCCACATGTTGAGCACGGCGAGGGCAGGGCGATGCAGCGGGGTGACGGCTGCCATTCCGACGTCGACCCGGTTGTGCATCGTGTGGACGACCGGGATGCCGTGGCGATGAGCGAAGCGGTGACCGATGAACGCACCCCAGAAGTCGGCCTGCACGTGCACGATATCCACCGGTGGCTGCGTCGCGAAGGCACGGTCGAGGAACCGGTCGGTGCGCTGGCCAGGCCACGACATCGAGTATTCGCGATCGAGCGTGATCGGGATCGAGGGCAGGTCGAAGGGGTTCGGCCACCCGAAGATCCTGGCGCTGTGCATCTTCGGAGCGACCACCGTCACGGTGTGACCGGCGCGCTCCAGGTACTGCTTCTGCAGCCGCATCGACACCTGCGCGCCGCCGAGCGATGCAAGGTGCTGATCGCCGAAGAAGACGATGTGCATGGCGCGCTCCGTCACTCCGGGAGCGGCTGGTCGCGGTACAGCGCCTCGAAGGTGTCGAGGGTGCGGTTGATGTCGTGGACGGCGACACCGTCGAGGGACGCGCGCTGCATCCGCTCGTACTCTGCGGGGTCGGCCGTGAGCACATCGGTCAGGCGGGCTGCCAGCTCGGTGACGTCGCCGGGCTCGAACAGGTACCCGTTCTCGCCGTCGTGGACGAGATGCGGGAGCGCGACAGCATCCGCAGCGACGATCGGTAGGGCCGACGCCATCGCCTCCATCGTGGCGATGGACTGCAGCTCTGCGATCGAGGCGATCACGAACAGGCTCGCGCGCGAGAGGATCGCGCGCAGCTCTTCGTCGGTGGTGCGCCCATGGAAGGTGACGCGATCAGCGATGCCGAGCTCGCTCGCGAGCCGCTCGAGGCTCTTGCGCTGGTCGCCGCCGCCGACGATGTCGAAGGTCACATCCAGTGCAGGGTCGAGCTTCGTCATCGCCTCGAGGATCACCTCGACCTGCTTCTCAGCCGTCAGGCGGCCGACGAAGACGATCCGGTTCTTCTCGCGCGGTGCGATCACCGGGTCGTACTGCGTGCGATCAATGCCGCAGCTGACGGGGATCACGTTCTGCACTTCGACCGTGCGTTCGAGGAAGTCCGCCGCGCGACGGGTTGGGGTGGTGATGGCGCGGGTGAGATCGAACGTGCGCTTGGCGTCATTCCAAGCGAACTTCAGCACGATGTCGTCGATGAACTTCGGCATCGTGGTGTGATCGAGGATGTTCTCGGCCATCACGTGGTTGGTAGCGATGATCGGGATGCCGCGCTCTGCGGCGATCCGCGACAGACCGCGGCCGATCACGATGTGCGACTGGATGTGCACGACATCGGGCTGCACCCGGTCGATCACCTTGCGCGCGTAGTGCTTCGCGCGCCACGGCCAGACGAATCGAAGCCAGTCATGCGGCGCCCAGCGCACGGACGGCAGCCGGTGCAGCGTCATCGGTTCGCCCTCGATGACCTCGGTGGCGGGAGCCGCGCGACGGTACTTGCGGTTCGGGGCGACGACGTGCACATCGTGACCGCGCTGCACCAGTCCTGCGGCGAGGCGCTCAGCGAATCGTGCGGCCCCGTTGATGTCAGGGGAGAAGGTGTCGCAGCCGATGAGGATCTTCAGCGGAGCGTCAGGTGAAGTCACGAAGTGGCAACCTTAGGGATACGCGGAGAGCCCGGGTGTGGGCGCACGCCACTTTACCCGAGCGCCCTGCACGATCTCCGCTCCCCCGCCGCGTGCGCCGCGGGTAGCGTGAAGGCATGCGCATCACCGCCTCCGCCGATCAGAGCCTCTGGATCCCCGTCACCGATTCGCTCGGCTGGAAGGGGCGCCGCCACCGCAAGGCGGCACTGCGGATGCTGCTGGGCCAGGCCAATCAGATGCTCGGCCGCGGCGAGAAGGAAGGCTCCCGGATGGGCGCCTGGGCGATGAGCCAGGCCGCTCCCCTGCTCATGCGCCGCTTCGAAGGCCGTGTGCTCGCCTGGACCTGGAAGGCCGAGCCCGACCTCGTGGCGGCCCTTGCCACCGTGCAGGAGCTCACCCCGCCGCTGCGGATCGCGCGCGCCAATCGCCCCATCGAGTACGACGACACCGAGACGTTCACGAGCGCACTCGGTGCTGGCGAGAAACTCGTGATGATCACGCCCCCACGCCCGAGGCCGCCCCCTTCGCCACCTACACCTGGGACACCGGTACGCACCTGATCACCCTCCAAGCGCTCAGCCGCGACCGCGAACGATTCGGCACACTCATCCCTGCGCTCGATGACCTGGCCCGCGGCATCCGGATCTCTGACGATCTGACCGGCGGCGAATCGCCGGATCTGCTGCGCCTCGACCCTGCCTGAATCCTCCCTGATCCCGCCCTCAATGGGTTAGATTGACCACACGCCGCCCCGGAAGGAGCTCGCCATGGAGCGCACTCCCGCATCCGACACCGGGCTGATCGACACGATCGAGCTGAAGCTGTCGCAGCGCGATCTCGCCGCAGCATCCGCGGCGCTCGTTCCGATGCCCGATCACCAGATCGTGCGGGTTCTCGATCGGTTGAGCCCGCGACAGTGCGCGATCGTCTATCGGCTGCTCCCCAAGCAGCGCGCGCTCGAGGTCTTCGAGGCTCTCGAACCCGAGCTGCAGGGTGAGCTCGTGCGCGGACTTCAGGATGCCGAGGTGGCGACGCTCTTCGCCGAGATGGACCCGGATGACCGGGTGTGGCTGCTCGATGAGCTTCCGGCCTCTGTCGCCCCGCAGCTGCTGCGGGGGCTCCCGGCCCGTGAGCGCGAACTCACCGCAGCGGTCCTCGGATATCCCCAGGACTCGATCGGCCGCCGCATGAGCCCCGAGTACATCGCCACCCACCCGCAGCTCACGGTGGCCGAGACCATGACCAGGCTCCGCTCGCGCATCGACGAGGCTGAGACCATCTACACGCTGCCGGTGACCGATGCCGCGCGGACGGTCATCGGGGTCGTCAGCCTGCGCGACCTGCTCACCGCCGATGACGCAGACACCATCGATGCACTCATGAACGACGCCCACACGGTCGTCGCCGACGCCGATGCCGAAACCGCGGCACGGGAATGCACCGACCTCGGGCTGCTCGCCGTCCCCGTCGTCGACAGCGAGGAACGCCTGGTCGGCATCTTCACGATCGACGACGCGGCGCGCATCCTCAAGCGTGAAGAGAGCGAGGATGCCGCCCGCCAGGGTGGTGTCGAACCGCTCGGCCGCCCCTACCTCTCGACCCCGGTGCGCAAGCTCGTGCGCTCGCGCATCGTGTGGCTGTTCGTGCTCGCGATCGGCGCCACACTCACCGTCCAGGTCCTGTCGGTGTTCGAGGCGACGCTGGCGCAGATGACGGTGCTGGCCCTGTTCGTGCCGCTGCTGATCGGCACCGGAGGGAACACCGGAAACCAGGCAGCGACGACGGTCACCCGTGCACTCGCGCTGGGCGAAGTGCGCCCGCGCGATCTGCTCAAAGTGCTCTCGCGCGAGCTGCGCGTGGGCGTATCGCTCGGTGTGCTGCTGGGGCTTCTGGGATTCGTCATCACCTGGGTGGTCTTCGACTGGCACATCGGACTCGTGATCGGATGCACGCTGCTCGCCATCTGCACGGTGGCTGCGACCATCGGGGGGATCATGCCGATTGTCGCGCGAATGATCAAGGTCGATCCCGCCGTGTTCTCCAACCCATTCATCACGACGTTCGTCGACGCCACTGGCCTTGTCATCTACTTCCTCGTCGCCAAGGCGATCCTGGGGATCTGAGCGTGAGAGCACGGACCACGTTCGGCGCGCTTCGGCTCGCCACCGCAGCGGTCTGCCTGACCGCACTCGTGCATCGGCTGTTCTGGGGTCTGAGCTCGCAGACCATCGCCGGTCGGAACTTCTTCGCGTATCTCACGGTGGAATCCAACTGCGCACTGGTCGTGCTGCTCATCATCGGCGGAGTTCTCGCCTTCCGCAGCGCGGAGGATCCGCGCTGGTTCAGCATCGCCCTCTCGCTCGTGCTCACCTGGACGATCACCGCGGGGCTCGCATTCGCGCTGATCGTCTGGCAGGCGGGGCTCCGCGGCATCCGCGTCGATGTGCCCTGGTCCGATCAGGTGCTGCACTTCTGGTTGCCGGCGTTCACCGCAATCGCGTGGACGCTCACTCCCGGACACCGCTCAGTGCCGTGGTGGATCATCCCCTGCTCGCTCGCCTTCCCCCTCGTGTGGGGTGGGGTGACGATGTGGCGGGGGCCGATGATCGGCTGGTATCCGTACTACTTCTTGGACCTGCGCCAGGTGAGCGGCTTCGGCGAGTTCGCCGTGACGAGTGCTCTGGCGCTGGCGATCTTCGCGCTCGTGGCCACGGTTCTGGCGGTCATCAGCCGGGTGAGTCCCTCGCGGCGGAAAAGGGTCAGTCGCTCTGCTGCGCGGGCAGGAACGGCACGAGCGACCTGAGCGCCTCGAGCAGTGCCTCCTGCTCTTCGAGCCCGGCGAAGTCCACTGCCGCGGTGCCGCCGACGATGCCGACGAGGATCGCATCGCCGGTGACCGGCAGCAGGTTGATCCACGTGCGCACAGTCTGATCGCCGCCGACGGTGTGCCAGATCGCGGCATCCGTCTCCCAGAAGGGTTCGTCGTAGCGCAGCCAGATCGTCTCGATGTGGCCCATGCCGAGCGCGTTGATCGCACCGCGGTGCGAGAACGGCAGCGGTGGCGAGAACTCGATCCGCTCGTTCTGCAGAACGCCGAGCGGCACGGTGACCACGACCCGATCGAAGGAGGTGGATTCGCCGGTGCCCAGGCGCAGGCTGACCCCGGAGTCGTCATAGGCGATGCGGGTGACAGGCGATGACAGAGTGAGCTGGGCGTTCGCGAGCAGCTCGGTGATGTGCGCGTCGAAATCGCCGGTGATGGCCCGGCGGGCAGCGGATGGCAGTGCCGGGGGGAACCACGACGAGACGGCTTCGGCATCCGCCCCCGACGTGGTCGCGAGATAGGCCAGGAGCGCCGCAAGATCCGGGTCTTCAGGGTTTGCACCGGTCAGGGTCAGCGCTTCGGAGAGCGAGACGTCGGTCGGAAGAGACTGCGCGGCGCTGATCGCCGCATCCAGTGGTGCGTTCGTGACCGGTTCGATGTCGCCGTCCGGCGTGCGCCACAGCGCAGACGCGAGTTCCGTCGCCTGCGGCAGACCGAGCTCGTCACGGTCGATGTCCTCGCCTTCGGCGAGCGCGGGCAGCAGCCATCCGCCGAGCTGAACGGGCAGCGCCCAGTCGTCATCGATCTGCGAGAGCGTGCGTCCGCCGACTCTGTCACGGGCTTCGAACACGGTGACGGAGAGGTCGGTCTCGGCGAGGTTCGCTGCGACAGTGGCTCCAGCAAGACCGGCGCCGATCACGGCGACCCGCTCTCCGCTCGCGGCCATCGCGCGCAGGCGCATCGCGGCGCTCTCGCCCGAGTGGATGGCACCGCGGATCGTGGCGGGGTTGTCGACATCCGTCGCCTCCCCCGCGAAGAAGACGCGGTCCGCGATCGGTTCTGCGAGCGTCGCTCGTGTGGACGACTGCACGCCGATCCGGGTGAAGCTGACCGCGCCGTGCGAGTAGGGATCGGTGGCCCAGGTGCTGCGGATGCTAGCGGCAGGAGCAGGAACCTCAGTGACCGGCAGTGGCGTCAGGCTGCGGGTCGGCGTGGGGGTGGGCGCGGGCTCCGGCGCACACGACACGAGCAGCACTCCGAGGGCGCCAGCCCCGGCGCCGATCAGCAGCTCACGACGCGACATCCTCACCCGCGTCAGACTACCCGCTCTGCCCGTGCGGGTCGGGCGGTGGTCGCGCTGGTCGCGAGAATTGCTTTGCCGCACGAGACTTGCGCTGGCAACGCCCGTCTCATGCGGCAGGGCAATTCTCGGTGCGTCGCGTTCACGCGTGACGGCGCGCGGGCCGCCGCTACGATCGAGGCATGACTGATTCCGCACTCGTTCTGGTCGCCAACGCTGGGGAAGGCTCCATCAGCACGTTCCGCCTCGAGAACGGGCAGCTGGAGCGTCTGGCCGTCAACGAAGGCCTCGACGGATGCTCGACCTTCGCCGTCGACTCAGAGCGCGACCTCGTCTATGCGGGTGTGAAGGGACCCACGGGCATCCTCACGCTCAGCCTCGACCGCGAAAGCGGGCGACTCACGCCGCAGTCACGACTCGACCTCCCCGATGGGGGAATGAACTACATCGCACTGACCCGGGGCGGAACGGGACTGCTCGGCGTCTCGTACTCGGGCGGCTTCGGAATCAGCTGCACGGTCACCGGCGGCGTTGTGAGCGAGCCGGTTTCGACGATCACGTTCCCCAACCTGCACTCCGTGCTGCCGAGCGCCGACGGCCGGTTCGCGTACTTCGTGTCGCTGGGCGCCGACCTCGTTGCGCAGTACGCACTCGACGATGATCTTCGCGTTACGCCGCTGGATCCCGAGACGGTCGCCGCTCCCGAGGGAAGCGGACCGCGACACCTCGTCCTGAACGAGGCGCAGGATGCGGTGTACGTGCTCACCGAGTTCTCCGGAGAAGTCCTCCACTACCGCCGCGACACCTCCACGGGTGCGCTCGCGCTGCAGGGCTCCACGACGGCGTATGACACCACGAAGAACCTCGGCCACAGCGTGTTCGGAGCAGACCCGCTCGAGCATCACTACATCTGGGGAGCCGACCTGCACTTCGGCGCGAACGGCACCCGGCTGTGGGCCACAGAGCGCACCGAGAGCACACTGGGAGCGGTGTCCGTCGCGGCCGACGGGTCAGTGTCGGCGCCGGAACGCTTCACGGTCACCGAGCTGCAGCCGCGCGGATTCGCACTCAGCGCGGACGGTGCCCACCTGGTCGCTGCCGGCGAGAGGTCGACGCAGGTCTCGCTGTACGCGGTGCATGATGACGCACTCGAACTGCTGCAGCACGCCGAGACCGGCCGGGGCGCGAACTGGGTCCGCTTCGTCTGAGCGGACCTGATCGCGCGGAGCCTACTCCGCGTCGCCGCGCCCGCCAGGGCGCCACAGCACGACTTCGGTCGAACGGCGGATGCGTCGTCCACCGGTCACCGGGATGACTCCTGTGGCACCGGCGGCGAAGACACGCACACCGGGACGGTTCTGTCGTTCGGCGCGCAGCGCGCCTTCAAGATCGAGGACGCGGCGGCGCAGCATCCGCACCTCGTCCTCGAGGTCGAGCAGCCGAGCGATCGCCGGCAGGCTCATGCCCTCGGCGCTCATGCGGGCGACCTCGCGGAGCTGCTCGATATTGCGCGCCGAGTAGCGGCGCGAGCCTCCGCGTGTGCGGCCGGGCACGACGAGACCGATGCGATCGTATTGACGCAGCGTCTGCGGGTGCATGCCCGCGAGCTCGGCGGCGATGGCGATGGCGAAGACCGGAGCATCCTCATCTTCGACCATTGCCATCACCTCCGAGCCTCGCGTACATCATCAGGCCTGCGCTTTCGCCATCATCTCGCCGCGCGGGTTCTCTTTGGGCTCTGCCGCCTGGAAGGCGAGCAGGGCTTCGCGCGCCGCATCGTCGAGGTGCGATGGCACAGCCACCTGCAGTTCAGCAAGCAGGTCACCGGTGCCCTTCGAGGTCTTCACGCCTCGACCCTTCACCCGCAGGATCCGCCCCGAGGGCGTACCGGGTGCGACGCGCAGCTTGACCACGTCGCCGGCGAGAGTGGGGACCTCGATCGTGGCGCCGAGAGCTGCCTCGGTGAACGTCACCGGCACCGTGAGGCGCAGGTTCAGACCATCTCGCGTGAAGACCGGGTGCGGACGCACCTTGATCTGCACGACGATGTCGCCGCTCTCTCCGCCATCGGGCGACGGGCGCCCACGGCCGCGCAGACGGATCTTCTGTCCGTCTGCGACACCGGCCGGGATCTTCACCTTGAACGGCTTGCCGTCTTCACCCTGCAGCGTGATCGTCTCACCCTGCACAGCGGTGACGAAGTCGAGCGTCGTGCGCGCCGTGACGTCAGCGCCCTTCTGCGGGCCGCCGAAGCCGCGGTATCCGCCGCTCGTCTGGCCGAAGCGGCCGGAGCCGAAGCTCCCGCCGCCCTGGCCCTGGTTGAACATCGCGAAGATGTCCTCGAAGTCGGCGCTCTGGCCACGACCACCCTGCCCGAACCGGCTGAAGACGTCTTCGAAACCGCCAGCAGCGCCCGCACCGCCCGAAGTGAACCGCGCACCCGAGCCCATGGCCCGGATCTCGTCATACTCCTTGCGCTGCTCGGCGTCAGAGAGCACCGAGTACGCCTCGCTGATCTCTTTGAACTTCGCCTCGGCCGCAGCATCCCCCTGATTGGAGTCAGGGTGATACTTGCGCGCCAGCTTGCGGTAGGTCTTCTTCAGATCCGCATCGCTGACATCCTTCGAGACGCCGAGCGTCTTGTAGAAGTCCTTGTCGAACCAATCCTGGCTGGCCATAAGCTCTTAGTCGGTCCCTGAGCCTGTCGAAGGGTCGGCGGGAACAGCGACGACGACCTTCGCCGGGCGGAGCTCGACATCGCCGAGTCGGTAGCCGACCTCCACGACCTCGAGGATCGTGGACTTCTCGGCTCCCGGAGTCGGCTGCTGGAAGATCGCCTCGTGGTGCTGCGGGTCGAAGTCCTCTCCGGCTGCGCCGTACGCGACAACACCGAGACGCTCCACGACCGCGCGGATCTTCTCGCCGATCACGAAGAAGGGCGTGCCCTCGACGAGATCGCCGTGCTGGGTGGCCCGGTCGAGGTCGTCGAGCACGGGGAGCAGGCCCTTGGCCGCCTCGCCCTTCGCCCGCGCGATCTCGAGCTGGCGCTGCTCTTCGGTGCGCCGACGGTAGTTGGCGTACTCGGCCTGCAGGCGCTTGAGGTCGTTGAGCAGGGTGCTCTCGAGGTCGGCGAGCACGGCGTCTTCTGCCGCGGCCTCGCCGCTCTGCTCGGTACCGAGGATGTCGTCGACCGTCAGCGAGTCCGCACCGTCGGCGGGCGACTCGTCGGCACCCTCCGCGGCTGCGGCCTCTGCGGCGTCGGGGTTCTCCTGCGGCGCGGGGCCGGATGCCGTAGCATCCGACCCCTCGTCCTCAGGAACTTCTTCGAAGTTCTTGTCTGCCATGGTTACTTCTTCTCGTCCTCGTCGTCGATGACCTCGGCGTCGACGACATCCTCATCGGATGCTTCGTCTGCCGGAGCCTCGCCCTCAGCGGATGCACCAGCTGCAGCGTCTGCCTGCGACTGTGCGTAGATGGCCTCACCGAGCTTGCTCTGCGACTCGTTCAGCTTGTCGAGTGCCGCCTTGACCGCGTCGTCGTCTTCGCCGGCCAGAGCCGCCTTCAGAGCGTCGACGTCAGCCTGGACCTCATCCTTGACCTCGGCGGGGAGCTTGTCCTCGTTCTCCTTGATCAGCTTCTCGATCGAGTACGACAGGGTCTCGGCCTGGTTGCGCTGTTCGAGAGCCTCGGCGCGCTTCTTGTCTTCCGCAGCGTTCTCTTCGGCCTCGCGCACCATGCGCTCGATGTCGTCCTTCGACAGCGACGAGCCGCCGGTGATGGTCATCGACTGCTCCTTGCCGGTGCCCTTGTCCTTGGCGGACACGTGCACGATGCCGTTCGCGTCGATGTCGAACGTGACCTCGACCTGCGGCATGCCGCGGGGAGCCGGGGCGATGCCGGTGAGCTCGAAGGTGCCCAGCGGCTTGTTGTCGCGAGTGAACTCGCGCTCGCCCTGGAAGACCTGGATCGCGACGGACGGCTGGTTGTCGTCTGCCGTGGTGAAGGTCTCGCTGCGCTTGGTCGGGATAGCGGTGTTGCGATCGATGAGCTTGGTCATCCGGCCGCCCTTGGTCTCGATTCCGAGGCTCAGGGGGGTGACGTCGATGAGCAGAACGTCCTTGCGCTCACCCTTGAGGACACCGGCCTGGAGGGCAGCGCCAACGGCGACGACCTCATCAGGGTTCACGCCCTTGTTCGCTTCCTTCCCGGTCTCGCGCTTGACGAGCTCAGCAACTGCGGGCATGCGGGTCGATCCGCCGACGAGCACGACGTGGTCGATGTCGGCGACCTTGACGTTCGCCTCGCGGATGACGTCTTCGAACGGCTTCTTCGTGCGGTTGAGGAGGTCCTTGGTGAGGTCCTCGAACTTCGCGCGGGTGATCGTCTCGGACAGCGAGACGGGGCCCGACTCGGTCAGCGACAGGTAGGGCAGGTTGATGGAGGTGCTGGTCGAGCTCGACAGCTCCTTCTTGGCCTGCTCGGCTGCTTCCTTCAGACGCTGGAGGGCAATCTTGTCGCCAGAGACGTCGACGCCACTGGTCTCCTTGAACTGCTTGATCAGGTGGTCGACCAGACGCTGGTCCCAGTCGTCACCGCCGAGCCGGTTGTCACCGGAGGTGGAGCGCACCTGGATCGTCGAGAAGTCGTCGTCCTTGCCCACTTCGAGCAGCGAGACGTCGAACGTTCCGCCACCGAGGTCGAAGACGAGGATGAGCTCGTCTTCCTTACCGCGGTCGAGGCCGTAGGCAAGAGCTGCAGCGGTCGGCTCGTTGATGATGCGCAGGACGTTGAGGCCCGCGATCTCGCCGGCTTCCTTCGTCGCCTGACGCTCGGCGTCGTTGAAGTATGCGGGAACGGTGATGACGGCATCCGTCACGGTGTCGCCGAGGTACGACTCGGCGTCGCGCTTGAGCTTCATGAGGATGCGCGCGGAGATCTCCTGCGGCGTCCACTTCTTGCCGTCGACGTCGAAGCCCCAGTCAGTGCCCATGTGGCGCTTGACGGATGCAACGGTGCGGTCGACGTTCGTGACGGCCTGGCGCTTGGCGGTCTCGCCGACGAGCACCTCGCCGTCCTTCGTGTATGCGACCACCGAGGGGGTCGTGCGGAAGCCCTCAGCGTTGGCGATGACCTTCGGCTCGCCACCCTCGAGGACGCTGACGACGGAGTTCGTCGTTCCGAGGTCGATTCCTACAGCACGTGCCATGCGATTCTCCTTCTGGTTGAAGTACGTAGTGAAGATATGGGGCGAATCAGAAACCTGAGTCGCGATGGCTCAACTGTATCGCGCGCAGGAAAAGCTGTCAAATGAACTTGATATGAACTGGCTCAAGTTTTGCACTGACCTAGGATCTCCGTATGCATCGGTCGCGCGTCGTCCCCGCCGCGGCCGCGGCGGTAGCGCTCCTGGCACTGTCCAGCGGGCTGTCTGGTTGCGCGCCGACCGTCAGCGCTGGGGACTGGAAGCTGGAGCCCGTCTCGTGGGATACGCAGTCCGCCGGCGACGTGGACGTCGCCTTCGGCATGTCCACGGTCGCCGCAGACGGAGCCGGAGGCTTCTGGAGCGGTTCCGCAGGCTCCTGGCTGCACGTCGGAGCCGACGGCGAGACACTCGCCCGATTCAACATCGAGGTGGAGCATCCGCTGCACGGGATCGGGGATGTCGCGGCGCTGTCCCCCACCGAGCTGGTCGTGGTGCGATCCCGGAATGAACCGGATGCCGTGGCAGGACTCTCCATCGTCGACATGGAGACACTCGAGTACACCGACGTGCCGGTGATGCCGCTGCCGGAGGACCAGCCGGATGCGGCCGGCTTCGACTTCGGCGACTTCATGTTCGGTGCGCTGGCCGCGCACGACGGCGACGCTTACGTGATTCGATATCAGCCGACGCCACAGGCATACCTCGACTTCGAGATCCTTCGGATCGACCTCGGCACCGGCGACCGGACACTGCTGCATGAAGAGCCGCTGCCGCTCGATGCGTCGGCGCAGACGGCTCCGGGAGTGCCGCCGATCGATCTCGATATCGACGCCGAGGGTCGTATCTACGTGGCCACTCCGGCGAATCACATCGTGCTGGCGGCCGACGGCGCAGAGCTGTCGCGCAGTCCCCAAGCGGCGACTCGCCCTGTCGTCGCGGTGCGTCCAGACGGTCTCGCACTCTGGTGGGGCGGCGACGCAGAACCGTCGACAGCCGAGTCGGTCATCGTCGGCGGATCAGCCGAAGCCCGCGAGGCGATCAAGGCGCGGCAGTCGTGCGACAAGCTGTACCGGCAGGACGCACTGCACCTGACCTATGCCGACGAGCAAGAGCCGCTATCACTGCTGTGCAGCCCGAACGCTGCGGCATGGGTGGGAGATGCGTGGGTGGTCGCCATCGGCGGGGAGGGGGATGGTGTGCTCGTGCGGTTGACGCCGCCGACTCACTTGCCGCCGGGAGGGCCGACGAGCAGCAGCACGACGTAGAGCGCCACGACCGCGACTGCGATGAGCACGACGAGCAGCACTGCGTGGTTCAGGAACCAGCGCATCGTCTTGTCGTACCAGGTGCGGTCCTGCGGATGCTCGCTCTCGTCGAGTCTCCACTCGCCCACGAGCCGGCCCTTGCGGTGCAGCCAGATCTCCATGGGAATCGTCGCGAACGGGATGATCGCACTGGCGACGGCCAGGAGGCCGAGACCGATCGACCATCGCTGATTGAAAGCGACGAGGATCGCCGTGGCGCCGTACGAGAGGAACACGAAGCCGTGGATGCCGCCGGCGATGGTCACCACGATTCCTGGCGCTCCGACAGCGCGCGCGATGAGAGCTGCGATCAGCAGGGTCCACGTGATCGCCTCGGCGATCGCGAGGACACGGTAGAGGTGTGCGGGAGTGCGGAACATCGTGCTCCTTGTTCGTGGGACGAATCAACCGTACGTCACTGGAATAGCAGGCCCCTGTGCGCATTATTCAAGAGTTTCATGACGCCCGTCGTGAAACTCTTGACAGTTGTGCGTTTCTCCCCCACGATGGGCATACCCGCACGTCGATGTGCTTCCGTGTTGCTCCCCGCAAGGAGGATCACGGCAGGGCCTCGACACTACCCACGAGAGGCCCACCATGAAGAAGAGTCTTGCCGCGCTCGGCCTGCTGGCCGTCGCCGCACTCGCACTATCCGGCTGTACCGACTCCGCAGCTCCTGCACCCGCGCCCGAAGACTCCGGCGCAGCGCCGACCGATGAGCTCACCACGATCCGCGTCGCCGCTCTCCCGATCGCCGAGACCGGCGCCCTGTGGGCCGCGATCGACGAGGGGATCTTCGCCGATCACGGACTCGAGGTCGAGGTCGTTCCGGCACAGGGTGGCGCGCAGGCCATCCCCGCACTGCTCAGCGGCGACATCCAGTTCGCCATCGGTCAGCCGTTCGGGCCGATCCGCGCCGACCTGCAGAACCTCGGCATCGCCATCATCGGCGACTACGCGAACAGCCTCGCCGACGGCGACGACGTCAACGCCGTCGTGGCCCTGGGAACCTCCGGTCTCGCAACACCGAAGGACCTCTCCGGCAAGAAGGTCTCGGTCAACAGCCTCGGCGCTGCCGGTGACCTCACCATCCGCGCCGCGGTCGACGCCGACGGCGGCGACTCCTCCACGATCGAGTTCGTCGAGGTCCCCTTCCCCGACGTCAAAGCGCAGCTCGAAGCCGGCACGATCGACGCCGCGTGGGCACCCGACCCGTTCCGCGCCATGGTGCTCGGTGGCGGCGGCGTCTCCATCGTGGCGCCGTATCAGGCGACCATTCCCGGGCTGTCGGTGCTGACCAACATCACCACGCAGGACCTCATCGACAACGACCCCGACCTGGTCGCCGCCTACTCCGAGGCGATGACCGAGGCGCTGGCGTTCGCCGATTCAGACAGCGAAGCCGTGTACGCGGCCATCGCCACCGGGCTCGACATTCCCGTCGAGGCTGCGAAGGGAATCACGCTGCCGAAGTTCACCTTCGAGATGGACGTCGACAGCATCAAGACGCTCGCAGATCTGGCGCTGAAGTACGAGTACATCGAGCAGCTGCCCGACTTCGATCGCCTGATCCAGCAGCACTAAGGCCGGTATGACGACTGCGACTTCCGCGGTGGCGCTTGCCCGTTACAAGCGCCGCCAGGCTATCGGCACACTGCGCCGCATCGTGCTGGGCACGCTTGGAATCGTCGGTTTCCTCGCAGTCTGGCAGCTGCTCTCGGTGTTGAGAATCCTCAACCCGGAGCAGCTGCCCTCCGCGGCCGACACTTTCGCCGAGCTTCAGACGCTGCTGGTCGACATGGAGTTCTGGCGCAACATCGGCCGCACCATGACCGCCTGGGCCCTCGGCCTCCTCCTCGCCACCCTCGTCGGCACGGCCCTCGGCGCCCTCATCGGGATGACCCCGTTCCTGCGGCGGGCGACGCACACGATGGTCGAGTTCCTCCGCCCCATCCCCTCCGTCGCACTCATCCCTCTGGCCATCCTGATCTACGGCCTCCAGATGCCCGCTGCGCTGATCATCATCGTGTACGCCAGCTTCTGGCAGGTGTTCGTGCAGGTGCTCTACGGGGTGGCCGACGTCGACACTGTCGCGCGCGACACCGCCAGGAGCTTCGGCCTGCCGAAGTCCACGCAGCTGCGCGAGCTCGTCCTGCCCACAGCCCTGCCGTACCTCATCACCGGTCTGCGGCTCGCCGCAGCCGTCGCGCTGATCCTCGCGGTCACCGCAGAGATGACGATCGGTAACCCCGGGCTCGGACGGCAGCTGACCGTCGCATCCGGCATCGGGAACATCACGACCGTCTACGCGATCGTGATCGTCACAGGCCTGCTCGGCCTCATCATCAACATCGGCTTCCGCGCGATCGAGCGTCGCGCGCTGTCGTGGCATCAGTCGGTGCGAGGAGACGACGCATCATGACTTTGTACACGGGCACCCTCCGCACACCCGCACCCAAGAAGAAGATCTGGTCGAAGGTCGGCGAGAACACTCTCTACGCCGTCGGCCTGCCGCTGGTGCTGCTGGTCATCTGGGGCGTGGCAGCGACGATCGCGCCGGCGAAGTTCTTCCCCGGGCCGCAGACCATCGCAGTCGCGTTCGTCGACACCTGGATCGGCCCCGCCTTCCTGCAGGACGTCCTGCCGAGCCTTGCCCGGCTGACCGCGGCGATCGTCGTGGCCGTCGTCATCGGAATCGTGATGGGCACGCTCATCGGCCTCACCCGCTGGCTCCGCGAGCTCCTCGAACCTCTTCTGGAGTTCTTCCGCGCGATCCCGCCACCCGTGCTGATCCCGGTCTTCGTCGCGTTCCTCGGCGTGACCGACAGCATGCAGATCATCGTGATCGCGTTCGGCGCGATCTGGCCGGTGCTGCTGAACACGGTCGATGGCGTCCGCGCCACTGACTCGGTGATGGTCGAGACGGCGCGTTCCTATTCACTCACCCCCTGGCAGCGGCTGTTCCAGCTCGTGCTGCCGGCGGCGAGCCCTCGAATCATGACCGGCGTGCGGCAGACCCTGTCGGTCGCCCTGATCATGATGGTCATCTCGGAGCTGTTCTACTCATCATCCGGGCTCGGCTACCAGATCAAGTACTTCCAACAGAACTACCTCATCGCCGACATGTGGAGCGGCATCGTACTGCTAGGACTTATCGGCGTGCTGCTCGCAGTGATCTTCGGCTTCGTCGAACGTCGCGTGCTGCGCTGGTATCACGGAATCAAGGAGGTCGAGCGTGCCTGAAACGCTTCTGCAGGTAGACAGCCTCAACAAGGTGTACGAGTCCGCCACCGGCCGGGTCGAGGCGATCGGCGACATCAGCTTCACCATGAACCGCGGCGAGCTGGTCTGCATCGTCGGGCCCTCCGGCTGCGGCAAGACGACGCTGCTCAAGTGCATCGCCGGGCTGCTGCGGCCATCCGCAGGCGAGGTGGTGCTCGACGGCAAGAAGGTCACCGGGCCTCCGGACAACATGGCGCTGGTCTTTCAGGAGTACGGGCGCAGCCTCTACCCGTGGAAGACCGTGCGGGGCAACATCGAGCTGCCCCTCAAGCACAAGAAGCTCACGAAGTCCGAGCGCGCACGGCTCGTCGACGACGCGCTGGTCGCGGTGGGACTCGACCATGCGGCCGGCAGCTACCCCTGGCAGCTGTCCGGCGGCATGCAGCAGCGAGTCGCGATCGCCAGAGCCGTCGCCTACCAACCGGAGGTGCTGATCATGGACGAGCCCTTCGCGGCCGTCGATGCCCAGACAAGAGCGGATCTCGAAGACCTCGTGCGCACGCTCCACGCCGAGCGCGGCATGTCCATCCTGTTCGTCACGCACGACATCGATGAGTCCGTGTACCTGGGCGAGCGCGTCATCGTGCTGTCGAAATCCCCCACCTGGGTGCAGGAGGACCTTGCCATCGACCTCGCGGCCGAACGCGACCAGATCACCACCAGGGCCCTGCCCCGGTTCACTGAATTGCGCACGCACGTCTACGAGCAGATCCAGCGGGCCAAGCGCGGCGAAGCCGTGCGCCCGAAGGCATGATCGAGTCGAACGGCGAGGACCCTCGCCCGAGCGACGGAGCACGCAGCCGACGCCCCAAGCGCCTGGTGATGTCCTTCCTCGGCGAGTTCGTCGCCCCCAGATCGGATCATCCGGTGCGCACCGGCGTGTTCCTCGAGGTTCTGCGCGGTGCGGATGTCGCAGCTCCCGCCGCCCGCGCGACGCTGGACCGCCTGGTTAGTAACGAGGTGCTCACCCGCGAACGGCACGGTCGGCATCTCGAATTCTCACTGACAGCTGTCGGTCGCGCGGTGCTCGCCGAGGCATCCGATCGAGTGCGCGGTCCGGCGCCGTTCCATCCGAACGGCGACGGGTGGACGCTCGTGACGTTCTCGCTCCCGGAGGAGCTGCGGACGCTGCGGACTCGACTGCGATCGACGCTCGTCTGGAACGGCTTCGCGCCGTTGCGCGACGGCCTGTGGCTCGCTCCCGGGCGCCCTGCGCTGGCCGCCGAGATCGATCCGCTGCGCGCCAGCCTTCCCGAGGGCGCAGTGCTGGCCTTCCACGCGCAGGAGCTGGGCAGTTTTCCGATCGCGTCGAGCGTGCAGGCGGCGTGGGACATCGAGGGGATCCGCGCGGCCCATCAGTCGTTCATCGAGACGTGGAGTTCGCAGCGGGCCCGATCGGATGCCGCGCCCGCGATCGTCACGCGGACGATGCTGGTCGCGGACTGGCTGGAGTTGCTGCAGGCGGACCCGCGGCTTCCGCCCGAGTTCATGGGTCCGCACTGGCCGGCCCCGCGGTCGTTCGAGCTCTACCGCCAGACGCGCGTCGAGCTCGAGGCTCAGTCCGAGGCGGAGTTCGCGGCGCTGGTCGCCGGAGACAAGCTCATCGCGCACTGACGAGCGCACGCCGCGCGCCTTCGAGGCGACTCAGAGCGTGAACTTCCCCCGCAGGTCGGTCTTTCGCACCTTGCCGCTCGCGGTGCGCGGCAGCTCGTCGACGAACTGCACCCCGCGCGGGATCTTGTACTTCGCGATGCGCCCCGAGAGATGCGCGAGCACATCGTCGGCGGTGATCTCGGAGCGCGCGACGGCGACCGCGAACGGCACCTCGCCCCAGCGCTCGTCCGGCACCCCGATCACCGCGACGGATTCGATCTCCGGACGCTCCATGATGAGCTGTTCGATCTCAGCCGGGTAGATGTTCTCTCCGCCCGAGATGATCATGTCCTTGACCCGGTCGCTGATGGTGAGATAACCCTGCTCATCGAGGAAACCGATGTCGCCCGAGCGCAGCCATTCGCCGCGGTGCGCATCGCGGGTGGCATCCGGGCGCAGCCAGTACTCCTTCATGACATTCGGGCCGCTGATCTCGATCTCACCGACCTCGCCCGCAGACAGCGTCTCACCGTCGGATGACACGATGCGCACGTCGGTGAAGAAGTGCGCGATGCCGGCCGATCCGACGTGCTCGCGCGCCTTGCGGTACGGAAGGGATGTCGTTCCGGGGGATGTCTCGGTCATCCCGTACCCGGACGAGAAGCTCAGACCCCGCTTCTCGTAGGCGTCGATGACCCGCAGGGGGACGCTGGATCCACCGCAGGTGAGCTTGCGCAGCGTCGAGAGATCAGTGGTGTCCCAGTCCGGATGCTCCGCGAGCATCTGGAACGTCGTCGGCACACCCGACAGGCTCGTGATGCGGTGCTGCTGCACAGCCGCGAGCACGGCGCCGGGATCGACCTTCTCCTGCAGCACCAGGGTGCCGCCCTTGAGCAGGGTCGGCAGCGCGCCCATACCGAGCGATGCGACATGGAACATCGGTGCGATGAGGAGTGCGCGCTCCTCGGACGTGAGATCGTAATCGACGAGCACGTTCATCGAGTTCCAGGTGAAGTTGCCGTGCGTGAGCACGGCCCCCTTCGGACGCCCTGTCGTCCCCGAGGTGTAAAGGATCATGGCCGGGTCATCGAGCGTGACGGCAGCGATCGGCGGGTGATCGGATGCCGCGGCGACGACCTCGTCGAAGCTCTCCACCGCCGGCACCTCTGCAGGACCGTCGACGATGATGCGCCGTTCGATCGCGCTCGACCATGCGGCAGCCCGTGCGACGTCGCGGAGCTCCTGATGCGTGATCAGCAGCCGCGCACCGCAGTCCTCGATCATGTACTCGAGCTCGCGCGGCGCGAGGCGCGTGTTCAGCGGCACGAAGATCGCCCCGATCAGTCCGCACGCGAAGAACGAGGTCAGGAAGTCGGGGTGGTTGTTGCCCAGATACGCCACCCGGTCGCCCTTGGCGACGCCGCGTTCCGCGAGAGCACTGGCGAACCTGTCGATGCGCTCGGCGAGTTCTTCGTAACGATACGAGCGCTCGCCCTGGATCACGGCGATGTCGCCCTCGGACTTCACGCGACGTCGGGCGATCCAGGTGCCCAGTCCTTGATTCTTCATCCGCTGCCTCTTTGCGATTGGATGCCGGTCCGGATTCGGATCAGGCGTAGAAGCGATAGATTCCGCGAGCGACGACAGCGGGCTTCGTGCCACCCTCGATCTCGATGGTCTGGTCGACGGCCAGCTGGTAGCCGCCCTTCACCTCAGTCACTTCGGCGATCACCGCATTCATCCGCACGCGCGAACCGACGGCGACGGGTGAGACGAAGCGCACCTTGTCGAGACCGTAGTTGACCCGGGTGGTGACGCCCTCGGGCTCGAAGAGCTCGCTCCAGAACTTCGTCGCGAGCGACAGGGTGAGGAAGCCATGGGCGATCGGCGCGCCGAAGGGGCCTTCCGCTGCACGCTCAGGGTCCACGTGGATCCACTGGTGGTCGTCAGCGGCATCAGCGAACAGGTTGATGCGGTCCTGGGTCACCTCGAGCCATTCGGAATAGCCGAGATCGGTGCCGGCGGCGCTTGCCAGGTCGGAGTAGGCGACGGTGGTGGTCATGGTGTTTCCTTTCGGGTGCTGCAGGGGACGCAGCGTCTAAATGAATGCGGATTCGCCGGTCAGCGCTCGGCCGACGATGAGAGATGTGATCTCGTGGGTGCCCTCGTATGAATACACGGCTTCCGCGTCAGCGAAGAAGCGCGCGATGTCGTGCTCGAGCAGGATGCCGTTGCCTCCGGCCACTTCGCGCGCGAGCGCCACAGTCTCACGTGCGAGCCGCGCCGTCTGCATCTTCGCCAGAGCGGAATTCTCATCGGCCCAGTGCCCGGCGTCCTGCTGCGCGGAAAGCTGCACGACGAGTCCGAGCGAGGCGGTGAGATTGCCGAGCATCCGGGCCAGTTTCTCCTGGACGAGTTGGAAGCCTCCGATCGGGCGTCCGAACTGCTCTCGCTGCGTGACGTAGCGCAGGGCCGCGTCCAGAGCACCGGCCTGCAGCCCGGTCGCGATCCACGCGACATCGGATCGCATGACTCGCAGGATTCGCGCGACGTCTCGCCACGATTCGACCCGCTGCAGTCGCAAACTCTCCGGCACACGCACGGCCTGCAAAGTCACGTGCGCATTCTGCATCGGTCGGAGCGCGATCTTCCCGTTCATCGGGTCACACCTCACCCCAGGGGCGTCAGTGGAAACCAGAAAGGCTTTGACCTCACCATCGGCGGTATCTCTCGCGAACACGACGAGCACATCCGCGGCCGCCGCGCCGCCGATCCAGCGCTTCGCGCCGTCGATGATCCATTCGTCACCATCACGGCGGGCCGTCGTGGCCAGACCTCCAGCGATGTCGGAGCCGTGGTCCGGCTCCGTGAGTGCGAACGCCCCGGAGAGTGCGAACGAGCGCACGTCAGGATCGAGCGCGGCGGCCTGCTCCGCAGAGCCACCGTGCAGGATGCTCGACCGAAACAGGCCGGACTGCGCGTTGTACAGGGTTGCCACCGACACGTCGGCCTGGGCGAGGACGTAGTTGCGGAACCCGCTGAACAGCGTGGAGTCGGCCTCTGCGGCATCCATACCGGGCGGACGCATGCCCTCCAGCGCGGTGAGCTTCTCGAGAACGACATCCGGCATGCTCGCCGTCTCCCAGGCTTCGGCCATCGCAGGAACGATATCGGAGGCGAGCACACGTCGCAGACCGCTCAGCGCGCTGAGGGCATCAGAGCTCAGATGCGCGGCCGCAAAGCCGTACGGGTCGATCCCGATCGCATCCGACCTCGTGACCGCGTCCATCTCAACCCGCCAGACCGAGGAGACGAACGGCGTTGTCCTTGAGGATGCCGGGAAGCACCGCGGGCTTGAAACGTTCGGCGGCGGTGGCGTCGCGCTGCCACCGATCCGGCGTCAGCAGCGGGTAGTCGGAGCCGAACAGCACGCGGTCCTTGAGGTAGGAGTTCGCCGCGCGCACGAGCGCATCCGGGAAGTACTTCGGACTCCAGCCCGATAGGTCGATCCAGGTGTTGTGCTTGTGGGTCGCGACCGACAGCGCCTCGTCCTGCCACGGCACGGACGGGTGGGCCATGATGATCTGCAGTTCAGGATGCTCGGCGGCGACACCGTCGAGAAGCATCGGGTTCGACAGCGCGAGGCGCATCCCTCGTCCACCGGGTAGCCCCGCACCGATCCCGGTCTGGCCGGTGTGGAACAGCGCGACCACGCCAGCGTCCTGCAGCGCTGAGTACAGCGGGAAGTGGGCTGAGTCGCTCGGGTCGAACCCTTGCACGGTGGGGTGGAACTTGAAGCCGCGCACGCCGCTGTCTTCGATGAGCCGGCGCGCACGATCGACGGCATCCGCCCGGTTCGGGTCGACCGACCCGAACGGGATCAGCACGTCGTTGTGACGCGCGGCGCCTTCGGCGATCTCCGCACTCGAGATCGGCGCATGGCCGAGCTGCGTCTCGGCATCGACTGTGAACACGACCGCCGCCATCTGCCGCTCGCGGTAGTACGCGGCAATCGAGTCGAGGTCCGGCCTGCTCGCGTCGGCGGCGAAGTACTTCGATGCGGCCGCCACGAGGTCGTCCGGAAGCGACGCGTGCCCATGGTCGTCGATCTCGACGTGCACGTGCACGTCGATCGCCACGAGGGCGTCGAGGTCGAGGTTCGGCTCGTAACGGGTCATCGTCTCAGCGCTGCAGCTCTTCCGGCAGCGCAGGGAATCGCTCGCCGACCGACTGCTGCCGGTCGCCGATGACCTCGTCGAACCGGGTGGCGAGGGCGTCGTACGACCACCCGCCGTCCTGGTACTCGGTGACCACGGCCTCCGGGTGCGACCACAGCTGGATGCGGTCGCCGCCGATGCCGATGGCCTGGCCGGTGACGGATGCCGCGGCATCCGATGCCAGATAAGAGATGAGCCCCGCGACGTCACCGGAAGTGCCGAAGCCGAGGTCATGGCGGAAGAAGGCGGGCATCGCCTCGCCCTTCTCGTCGGCCTCGACGGCGGCGGCGAAGTACGGCACCGTCGCGGTCATGGCGGTGGCGGCGACGGGAATGACGGCGTTGGCCGTGATGCCGGCCTTCTTGAGCTCCATCGCCCAAGTGCGCACCATGCCGACGATGCCGGCCTTGGCCGCCGCGTAGTTCGTCTGGCCGAAGTTTCCGCGCTGACCGGTCGGCGAGCCGATGCAGATGATGCGGCCGGCGATCTCGTTGGCGCGCATATAGGTGGCGGCCTCGCGGACGCAGGTGAACGTGCCGCGCAGGTGCACGTTCACGACGGTGTCGAAGTCGTCGTCGCTCATCTTCCAGAGCACGGTGTCGCGCAGCACTCCGGCGTTCGTGACGAGGATGTCGAGGCGCCCGTAGGTGTCGACCGCGGTCTGGACGAGCTGCTTGGCGGTCTCGGTGGGCCCCACCGGAGCCACGACCGCAACGGCTCTTCCGCCGGATGCCTCGATAGAGGCGACGGCCTCAGCCGCAGCATCCGCCGATACGTCGTTCACGACGACCGAAGCGCCCTGCCGGGCGAGCTCCTGCGCGTAAGCGAGGCCGAGGCCACGTCCCGATCCAGTGACGATGGCTACTTTGCCGTCGAGTGACATGACACTCCTTCATTCGTGGGTGGTCGGAGCCAGGTTACTTGAAGAAGTCAATTATTGGTAGTTTCACCGTGCCCTAGGATGAATGCATGAAGAATCCCGTGGAGCACCTGCAGGGGAGCAAGGCGCTCATCGACGACACGAGCTTTCTGCTCGCGCGGGCGAGCGCGCTGTCGAACGCCGCGGGAAACGCCGCTCTCGCGGAGTTCGGGCTGAAGGTTCGCTCGTACTCGGTGCTCGAGCTCGCGGGCGACGAGGGACGCACTTCGCAGCGCGAGATCGCTGACTTCCTGCGGCTGGATCCGAGCCAGGTGGTCGCTCTGGTCGACGAGCTGCAGCGGGCCGATCTGGTCGGCCGCGAACCCGACCCGCGAGACCGCCGAGCCAACGTGATCGTCGCAACCCCGCGCGGTCTCGAACTGCTCGAAGAGGCCCGCACGAAGGTGCGCACCGCGGTGCAGACTCTGCACGCCGATCTCACCGAGAGTGAGCGCCACACCCTCGCAGAGCTGCTGCGACGGACGGCCTTCCCTGTGCCGCAGTCGCACTGACGTCGCGCTTGCCCGGCGCGTGGAGTGTCCGGCGCGCCGCAACCAGGCGTTCACCAGATCCGGCCAGACTGCGAGCATGAGTGCATCTGAGGATCCCCGTGTTCCGCGCCCCGAGGCCACTGCGAACAGCGGTGCGGTCGGGGTCGTCGGCCTGGAGCTGCGCGGTGAGACCGAAGCGCCGAAGAAGCAGATCTACTCATGGGCACTGTGGGACTGGGCGACGCAGCCGTTCAACACCGTCATTCTGACGTTCATCTTCACGGCCCTCTACCTGACGACCTCGCAGTTCCTGCCTCCGGAGATCGCCGCACTCGAAAAGGGCGACGCGATTCGCACGGCGGCCGAGGCCGACCTGGCCTCGGGCCTCGGGCTCGGTTCGACGATCGCCGCCTTCGCGATTCTGCTGCTCGCGCCGGTGCTCGGACAGCGTGCGGATGCCGCAGGCCGCCAGAAGCTCTGGCTCGGCATCGGCACTGGCGCGCTCATCCTCTGCATGTTCGGGCTGTGGTTCGTCGAGCCGACTCCCACGCTGTTCTGGCTGGGCGTCACACTGATCTCGGCGGGTGCGGTGTTCGGTGAGATCGCCGCAGTGAACTCCAACGCCATGCTCGTCGGCATCGCGAATCCGAAGACCGTCGGCAAGATATCGGGGCTCGGCTGGGGCTTCGGCTACATCGGCGGGGTCGTCGCCCTCATCATCGTCATCGTCTTCTATGCGATGAACTGGTTCGGCATCTCTGACGAGGGCGGCCTGCCGTTCCGCCTGATCGCCGTGGGCTGTGCGGTCTGGGCGATCATCTTCAGCATCCCGATCTTCCTGAATGTGCCGGAGCCCTCGATGGGGCGCCCCGAGCGCCGAGTCGGGTTCTTCACGTCCTACTCTCTGCTGGTGAAGGACGTCATCGGGCTGTACCGCTCCCCCGAGACCCGGCCGACGTTCTGGTTCCTGCTCTCCAGCGCCGTGTTCCGCGACGGGCTGGGCGGAATCTTCGCCTTCGGCGCGATCATCGCCGGGCAGGTGTTCGGCTTCGAGTTCCTCGAGCTCGCGATCTTCGGCATCGCGGCGAACCTCATCGCCGGCATCTCGACCATCCTCGCCGGACGCCTCGATGACCGGTTCGGTCCGAAGCGCATCATCCTCTTCGCGCTCGGCGCGATGGTGATTGCCGGCCTCGCGGTCTTCTTCCTGGTGGATGCTGGAACGATCGTGTTCTGGATCGGCGGACTGCTGCTGTGCGCCTTCGTCGGGCCCGCGCAGGCGGCATCCCGCTCGTTCCTCGCTCGCGTCACGCCCGCCGGACGCGAGGGTGAGATCTTCGGCCTCTACGCGACGACCGGTCGTGCGGCGAGCTGGATGGCCGCCGGAGCGTGGACACTGCTCATCGTGCTCACGCGCGACACGGCGTACGGCATCCTCGGCATCATCCTCGTGCTGATGCTCGGATTCTTCCTACTGCTGCCCGTGAAGTCGCAGCGGGTGAGCTGAGTCAGTTCGTCCAGTTATCAGCGAGCTTGCCGAGCAGGCGGGCAAGCTCGCGGGCCTCGTCATCGGTGAACGACTCGAGCGCTTTCGAGAGCACTTCACGCCGTTCGCCGCGCATGCCGCGAGCGATGCGACGACCTTCGTCAGTGAGCGCGATGCGCGTGCGACGCGCGTCATCGGGGTCGGCCTCGCGCTGCACCAGTGCGCGCTGAACGCCCTGCTGCACGAGACGTGACGCGCGGGGCTGGTCGACGCCGATGGCTTCGCCGAGAGCGCTGACACTCAGCGGTTCGGATGCCGTGGCGAGAGCATCCAGCATCCGGATCCATGCGGGACCACCGAGGCGCCCGCGCCCTCCGCCCGCCCATGGCGGTGGCCCGAACTCCGGTGCGCCGCGGAAACCGTGATCGCGCCCGTGATGCGCGCCGTGTTCGTGGTGATCGCCATGCTCGCCATGCGGTCCGCCGTGGCCGTGCCCACGCGGCCCGAAGGGGCGCCGACCGCGAAGGCGGGAGAGCGCGTGCGCGATGGCGTCGGCTGGATCCGGATTGTCGTTGCTCACATACCCAACTTTACATGCGAGTTGACATGTATCATATGTGCATGTCACACTACATATACATGTATAGTTACAAGCAAAGGACTTCCCCCATGAAGAGCACTGACAACAATGAAGAGACTTCCCGCCCGTTCGGATTCTGGCTGAAGGCCGTCGACCGCCTGATGGCGGCCGAGTTCGCCACCGCCTTCGAATCTGAAGGCATCACCCGTCGCGACTGGCGCGCGCTGAATGTCATCGACGGCTCCGTCGCCGGTGACGCTCGTCCGTTCCCGACCCACAAGCTCCGCCGGCTCATCGAGCGCGGCTGGGTGACGGATGCCGATGGCACCCTCGCCCTCACCGACGCAGGCCGCGACGCCAAGGAGCGGCTCGGCAGCATCGTCGAGGGCATCCGCGCGAAGGTCACCGATGCGGTTCCCGCTGACGACCTCGCCACCACCGTGGCAACGCTCGAGCAGCTCGCTCGCGCGTTCGGCTGGGACGAGAACACGCCCCTTCCGCACCGCGGTGGGCACGGTGGGCGCGGTCGCGGCTTCGGTGGGCGCGGCTTCGGTGGGCGCGGTTTCGGTGGGCGCGGTTTCGGTGGGCGCGGTTTCGGCGGACACGGAAACGCGGGGCACGGACACTGCGGGCACGACCATGGACACGGCGAGCACGGCCATGCAGGGTACGGGCACGACCACGGGCACCGCGAGCACGGCCACGGCCGGGCACGCATCGCGCAGTTCGCGCAGACCTCTTACGAGCGCGGCTTCGACGCCGGGTTCACCCGTGGGCGCGACGACCGCTGACTCGCACCACACGCTAGATGGAAAACGTCGGCCCCGAACACTCGTGGCCCACGTTTTCCATCTCCGCTGAGCGGCACCCGGCCGGGCCTGGCCGGGCCGGAGCCTCAGCCAGGCAGTCCCTGAAGCACCATGAATCCGATCGCGCCGAAGAACAGCACGGCGAGCCCGCCGTAGATCGCGATCGTCCAGCCGCGGTAGCTCTGCCCTGCCGTTCCGCCGGCAGCCGGGCTGACGTAGTTCCGGGTCGCCTCATCGCGAGCCGTCGCGGCGCGCGAAGCAGCAGCGCGCGACTCGGCCTTCTGCGCCGCGGTCGGGGGCACAGCCTCCTGCTTATGTGCGGACGCCGAGGACCACGTGTCATCCGGCGCCCAGATCCTGCGCTGCCGAAGCGCGGGAGCCGCGGCATCCGCTCCGGCACTCTCCGACGGTGCGGGCGGGATGACCGGCTCTGGACCGGGGGGCGGCGGTGCCGCGGCGAACGCGGGTGGCGGCGGCACTTCGAACTCTTCGATCGCCGCGTCGGCATCGGGAGCGGTGACCGTCTCCGGCGCCGGAACGTCGAAGGCCTCTACGCCGGGGGCCGTGGTGGGTGCCACAGTGGACTCCGACGGCTCACCACCGTGCGCTGGCGCATCGGGGGCGGCATCCGCCCCTGGGTTCTGCGGGTTCTCCGTGTTTTCGCCGCTCACGCTCTCGATACTACGTGCGGGCGCGGCGAAGCGCGCCGGGTCATCCGCCGAGCGACCCGATATCGGTGTTGCCGACGTCGGTGCGGTGGAAGTTCTGGAACGAACGAGATGCCGTTGGCCCGCGCTGTCCCTGATAGCGGTTGCCGTACGGGCCGGAGCCGTAGGGGTTCTCGGCAGGAGACGTCAGGCGGAAGAAGCAGAGCTGTCCGATCTTCATTCCGGGCCAGAGCTTGATCGGCAGCGTTGCCACGTTCGCGAGCTCCAGGGTGACGTGACCGGTGAATCCCGGGTCGATGAAGCCCGCGGTGGAGTGTGTGATGAGGCCGAGGCGTCCGAGCGACGACTTGCCTTCGAGGCGTGCGGCGATGTCGTCAGAAAGACTGACCTGCTCGAAGGTGGCACCGAGTGCGAACTCCCCCGGATGCAGGATGAACGGCTCATCAGGCTTCACCTCGATGAGGCGGGTGAGCTCAGGCTGGTCCTCGGCCGGGTCGATGAACGGGTACTTGTGGTTGTCGAAGAGGCGGAAGTACCGATCCAGACGCACGTCGATGCTCGAGGGCTGGATCATCTCGGGCTCGTGCGGGTCCAGGCCGATCCGGCCGGATGCGAGTTCTGCCTTGATGTCGCGATCACTGAGAAGCACGCAACCAGCGTATGGCATCGGCCGCGGCGCTGATGCGTCTGGCATCCTGGACTCAGTTGACTACACGGAGGTGGCAATGGCGCACTCGATCGTCGTCGGCGCGGGCATGGTCGGGCTCGCGACAGCATGGCATCTTCAAGAGCACGGCGTCGAGGTGACCGTCCTCGATCGCACGGGCGTCGCCGCCGGCTCGTCATGGGGAAACGCGGGCTGGCTCACGCCGAGCAAGACGATTCCGCTCGCCGATCCGAGCCTGTGGACCTACGGTCCGAAGGCGCTGATCGATCCGGATGCTGCGCTGCATGTGCCCTTCCGGATGGATCCGAAGCTCTGGGGGTTCCTGGCCAGGTTCGCCGCGCACGGCACGACCCGCGCGTGGGATCGGACGATGGCGGCACTCACTCCGATCGACAAGCTCGCCCTCGAGTGCTTCGACGAGCTCACCGATGGGGGCGTGGACTCGTGGACCCGAGAAGGCCCCTTCGTCGTCGGCTTCGCGGCGGAAGCGCACGCCAGAGGATTCCTCCGCGAGATCGACGGCGTGATCAGGCACGGGCAGGATGCTCTGCTCGAACGGCTCGACTCTCCTCAGGAGCTCGCCCCGATGCTCTCGGACGCCGTGACCGTCGCCTACCGGTTGGAGGGACAGCGGTTCCTCGAGCCTGCTCCATTCGTGCAGGCCCTCGCGGATGCGGTCGTCGCACGCGGTGCGACGCTGCGCACCGGCGCCGAGGTCGCCTCGGTCAGCGGCGGCTCGTCCGGCGGCAGCTCGGCCAGCGTCACTCTTGCCAGCGGCGAGCGCCTGTCGGCCGATTCCGTCGTCATCGCCACGGGGGCCTGGATGCCGAAGCTCGCACGCAAGCTCGGCGTGCGGATGCCCGTGCAAGCGGGGCGAGGCTACTCCTTCACTGTCGAGACCGCGCAGGAGGCGAAGCATCCGGTCTACCTGCCGATGCAGCGCATCGCCTGCACGCCGTATCAGGGGCGGTTCCGGATCGCGGGGACCATGGAGTTCCGCGGGCCCGACGAGCCGTCGCAGCCGCGGCGGATCCAGGCGATCATCAATCAGGCGCGGCAGATGTTCCGCGACATCGATCTCGACGTGCGGCAGGACGAGTGGGTCGGCTCTCGGCCGGTCACGCCCGACGGGCTGCCGCTGATCGGTGCGACTCGCGCTCCCGGCGTCTATGTCGCAGGCGGACACGGCATGTGGGGCATCGTGCTGGGACCGGCAACCGGAAAGATGCTCGCAGAGCAGATCGTGACGGGGAAGATCCATCCGGCGATCGCCGCGTTCGATCCACTGCGCTGACGCACCCGCCGGCACCGGTCGCTGAGCCTGTCGAAGTGTCCGGCGCTGACGCACCCGCCGGATTTGTTATGCTGGCCAGGCGCCGCAAGGCTGCGGGACTGTAGTTCAATGGTAGAACTTCTGCTTCCCAAGCAGATAGCGCGGGTTCGATTCCCGTCAGTCCCTCCGTTTTTAACGTCCAAGGCATCCTGGGGTGGGACGCTTCCCCGTCACCTCGATCTGTGTTGCGGTGCGCACGAAGCGCGCCAGCGTTCGCGTCTGGTGTTCGAGTTGGTAGACGCCCTGGAACCTAAAGAAACGGTTACCGAGTACCGGGTCGGTGTAGCGAGCGAACACAATCCGGTCCAGGGCTTCGTACTCGTCCGTCGTCCCCCCGAACAGGGCTTCTTCCTCGATCGAACCGTCAGCGAACAGGGTGTTTCGCCAATCTGACCGGGGCCTCACGCCTTCCTGGTACAGCGTGGGGAACCACAGTGAACGGCCGTCGGCCATCCGGAAGAACCCACGCCTGTATCCCTTAAATCCGAACAGCTGCGTTGCGTCAGCGATAGTTCGGAACCGAGCGTCATCACCGATCGAAAGCGTGCCGCGCTCAATCCACGTCTGGGGGTCCGATCGCTCTCCGAACGAGAACGGCCGGAATGTCCCCGCGGCCACGCCTTCACTCTTCTCCACTCGAATGACGTCGACGACCCGGTCAATCTCCTGATCCAGCTCCGCACGCGAGTGTTTGGTCGCCGCGTCGATCCGGATGAACGCCGACACACTGCCGGTGCCGAGGACCACTTGCTCTCGCCTTCTGTCTGCTTCTTGCTGACTCAGGTGGTGCAGCTCATCGACTTCGACGCCGATCCCGAACTGGGGGAAGTACAGGTCCAGAAGCGCGATCTGACCGTCAGCGCGCACAAGCTGTTGCGTCACCATCTCGATCTCGGGGTCATCGAGGCGATGGAAGATCCTGCTGATCGCGTAGTACTCATACTTCTTATGGGCGATCTTCCGAAGCATCTGCGCGTAGTAGTTGGCCTCGTCAGTCGCAAGACCTTGCTGCTGACCTGCCGCGTCGTCAATGGCTTCTCTCACGATTCCCCAACTCCACTCACTCTGCGAGCGCTTCGTGAACCGCCACCCCGTCTTGACTGGCGACCTGTTCACGCCCCGCGGACATCAGCATTCACGCCCATCATCATCTCTCACTCGGGCCAGCGGTGCCGGCGATCATCATCGGCGTGCTCCTGTCGTTCCTGCGTCCGCGCATCATGCGTGGCGAGCAGGATCGGAACGCAGGTCCTACAGGGGGTACTGCCCCGGCTCGCGGCGAAGGGTGATCCATCGCGTCTCGGTGAATGCGTCGATGTTCGCCTGCGCACCTCCGTGACGCGACCCCGTGCCCGACGCGCCGACTCCGCCGAAGGGGCTGTTGGCTTCATCGTTGACCGTCTGGTCGTTGATGTGCACGATGCCCGTGGGAATACGCTGCGCCATCGCAAGCGCCGCCATGGTGTCGCGGCTCACGATGCCCAGCGCCAGTCCATAATCGGTGGCTGCGGCCAGCTCGACGGCCTCGTCGTCGGTCGCATAGGGCACCACGGATGCCACAGGCCCGAACACCTCGTCGCAATACGCCGCCGCATCGCGCGGCGGGTTCGCGAGCACCGTCGGGCGGTAGAAGAGTTCCTCGTACGTGCCGCCGGCCGCGAGCGTCGCGCCCTGTGCGACGGCATCCTGCACCATGCTGTGGATGCGGTCGCGCTGCGTCTCGTCGATGACGGGTCCGAGGTGCACCTGACCCGCCGCGGGGTCGCCGACAACCATGGAGTCGGCTTTCGCCGAGAGTTTCGACACGTACTCGTCGAACAGCGACTCGTGCACGATATGCCGGCCCACCGTCATGCAAATCTGCCCCTGATGCAGGAACGCGCCCCACGTGGCGAGGTTCACAGCCTGATCGACGTCGGCATCCTCGCGGATGACGAACGCCGAGTTGCCGCCCAGCTCGAGGTGCGCGCGCTTAAGGTGACGCCCGGCGAGTTCGCCCACGATGCGACCCGCGCGAGTCGATCCGGTGAAGGCGATGACCCGAACGTTCGGGTCGGCGACGAGCGCCTCGCCGACGTCGGCCCCGCCGGGAACGAGCTGCAGGAGCCCCGCGGGCAGGCCGGCCTCCTCGAAGATCCGCACCATCGAGACGCCGCCGGTGATCACAGTGCGGGGGTCGGGTTTGAGCAGTACCGCATTGCCCAGGGCGAGCGCGGGGGCGACCGCGCGGATGCCGAGGATGAGCGGCACGTTGAAGGGGGAGATGACGGCGACGACGCCGACTGGAATCTGCTGCGCGAGCGACAGTCGGGGCTCCTCGCTAGAGAGGATCGAGCCCAGCGGGGCCGACGGCAGCGCGGAGGCCTCGTAGCATTCGGCCGCTGTCACATGCAGGGCGAAGCCCGCCAGCGGCGGGATCGCACCCACCTCGCGGATGTTCCATCCCATGATCTCGTCGGCGTGCTGTTCCCACAGCTGGGCGGCGCGACGCAACACAGCGGCGCGTTCCGGATGCGGAGTCGCCGCCCAGTCGCGCTGTGCCTTCGCCGCCGACGCGGCCGCACGAGCGACGTCGTCGGGACCGGCGACACCAACCGAGGCGATCGACTCACCGGTCGCCGGTGCGATCGACTCGATCGCACCGCCGGAACCGGCGACCCACTCACCGTCGATGTAGATCTTTCCGCCGAACACGCTCTCCGAGATGAGGCGGTCGGTCGTGCTGGTCTCGGTGGACATCTGCTGCTCCTTCGTCGGTGCGCGGCCTCAGGTGCCGCTGCGTGAGAGCCGACGGGCTCGTCGGCCAGGGTTGCTCGCAGCCCAGCCCGTGCGGATCACGCGGATCGCATCGGTTGCGAGCTCGAGTCCGTCTTCGTACGGCGCGCGCCAGATCGATAGCATGTCGGATGCTCCGCCGGCCAGCATCGGACGGGAGAACGCTTCGATGCCGATACGGGCGCGGTAGCCGTCGTCGAGCGCTGTTGCGACGACGGCCGGAATGTCGATCGCCCCGGTGCTAAGCGGGCCGCGACCCGACTGACCGAGCTCAAGGTAGCGCAGGCGCGGCAGTGCGTGTCGGATCGCCTCGTTCATGTCGGCTTCCTCGATCGCCATATGGAAGGTGTCGAGATGGATGCCGAGATTGTCCGAACCGCTCGCGGCGACGTAATCCATCGCCTGGACGGCCGTGTTGATGGCCGACTCCTCATAGCGGTTGAGCACTTCGAAAGTGAGCTGCACGCCGTGGTCCGCCGCATAGTCAGCGACCCCGCCGACCTCCCGCGCGCTCCGATCGAACGCGTCGGATGCCAGCGGTTCGGTGGGGCGACCGAACAGCCCGTACGGCACGCCGCCCAGTTGGTCGGCACCCACCCGGACGGAGAAATCGACCGACGCTCTCAGCGCGGCCGCGCCAGCGGCGCGCTCGGCCGGGTCAGGTGAGGACACATCCGCACCCGGCCCCTGCCCGCACATCGTGATCGGTGCGATGTCGGCGTCGGCGAACACGGCCCGCAGCGCCGCGGGATCGGCGGCTACCTCGTCCATCGGAGCGAGCACGGCGCGGCGGTATCCCATCTCGCGCAGCGGTCCGAGGACCGAGACGAGGTCGGCGGGGTCCGCAGAGCCCGTGATGATCGAAAGATGACAGGCGAGATCGAGATCCATGTCCGACCTCAGAACTGCGGCAGGTCGAGTCGCTGCTTGAAGACCGAGTAGCCGTCGTCGACGCTCACGACGGTGCCGTTGATCGCATTCGCGTCGTCCGAGGCGAGGAAAGCTACGACGTTGGCGATCTCCTCCGGTTTCGTCAGCTCGTTGCGCAGCTGTTCGGCGGCGAACGTCGCCTTAAGTTCCTCGCTGAACTGATTGATGATCGGCGTGCCCACCCGGCCGGGGGTGATGGCGACAGCGCGCACACCGTACTCGGCGAGCTCGTACGCTGCCGAGCGGGTGAACGAGATCACGGCGGCCTTGGCCGCACTGTACGTGAAGGAGAGCTCCGCGGCCTGCTCGCCGTAGATCGACGAGGTGGAGATGATCACGCCACCGCCGCCCTGCTTCTTGAACTGACGTCCCGCCGCGAGGATCCCGTAGTAGACGCCGTCCTGATCCACTCGGATCATCGGCGCGTAGTCCTTCTCCGGTTCGTGCTCGAGCAGCGGACGCCCGCCGGCGATGCCCGCGTTGTTGAAGATCACGTCGAGCTTGCCGAACACCTCGACCGCCCGCGCGACCGCCCCCTCCACCTCGTCGAACTTGGAGACGTCGACGGCGACCGCGGCGACCGAGCCCTCGAAGCCACCGGCAGCGACCTCGGACGCGGCGACCTCCGCCCGCGCGAGATCGATGTCGGCGATCATGACCTTTGCGCCCTCACGGACGAACTTCTGCACGGTTGCAAAACCGATTCCACTTGCGCCGCCCGTGATCAGGGCGACCTTGCCGTCAAGCCTCATTATGAATACTCCTTCGTGATGATCTGCCGGCGAGGCGCGAACCCCGCCGGCAGAGATGGGTGGATCTTTGTCAGAATCCGGTGTGCGAGAGAGCGAGCGCCCCGCCGTCGACGGCGAGGACCGCTCCCGTGATGAACGACGATGCCGGCGAGACGAGGAAGAGCATGGGCCCCTGGACTTCGGCCATCGTCCCCATCCGTGCGAGGGGGATGGTTTCGGCCCACGCCGCCTCCACCTCGGGCGTGATCTCGACTTTGCCGTCGCCGATGCGTGTGCCCTTGAACGGACCGGGTGCGATCGCGTTCACGCGGATGCCGCGCGGTGCCAACTCGAGCGCCAGCTGGCGGACGAGGTTGAGAATGCCCGCCTTCGTGGTGACATAGGCGTATGAGACCATCGGGTCCGTCCGCAGTCCTGCCGTCGACGCGGTGACGAGGATCCGACCGCCGGATTGGAGCACGCGCGAGGCCGCGCGGAGCGTCTCGAACGTCCCGGTGAGATTGGTCGCGAGAACCTCATCCCACTCGGCGTCCGTGTAGTCCGCGATACGGCCCTCACCGAGGTAGCTCGCGCCACCCGCGATTCCCGCGTTCGCGACCACCACAGTGGGACGACCGACCTCGGCCATGATTCGCTCGAAAACGGCGTCGAGGGCGCCGCGCTCGGCGATGTCCACGGCGTATCCGTGAGCCTTGCCTCCCGTCGATACGATCCCCGCAGCCACGTCGCCCACCCGCCCCCCGCTCCGTCCGAGGACGACGACAGTGGCCCCCGCCGCCGCATAGATCTTCGCGGCCGCCTGCCCGATACCGCTCGAGGCACCCGTCACGACGACGATGTCCCCGCTCAGGTCGAACAGCTCCGACAGCTCGGCTCCAGTGCTGGTACTCATCGTCGCAGCCCGAATCAGAGCGTCGGCTCGTACGTCGCGACGTTGCTGCGGTCGATCAGCTGGCCATCCAACGGGATGTAGTTGACGTCAGGCAGCTTCGCCGAGTCTCGGTAGTCGTTCATGAGGCCGATCATCTCGTCGACGACCTTGATCCAGTCCTGTGCGACGGACGCGTACATCGGTCCGCCCTTAGCGATCTCGATCGCGGTCTCCCCGAGCGCGTCGACGCCGGTGACGAAGATGTCGTCACGGCCGGCCTCTGTGATGGCACGTGCCGCGCCGAGCGCTGCGTCATCCCATCCGACCCAGACCCCGTCCAGACCCTCGGGGTTGGCCTGCAGGTAGTCGGTGACGAAGTTCAGCGCTTCGGTGCGACCGGTTCCCGGGTCGAGCGCCTGTTTCATGTCGCCGCCGGCGATGACCGCTCCGGCTTCCTTGAGCTTGTCCATCGCCAGGTTCGATCGGGTCTGGATGCCGACGTGCGGGTCATGACCGATCACCATGACGTTCTTTCCCTCGAGGCCGCCCATGGCCTCGTCGAGTGCACCGACCGTGAGGTCAGCCGTCACCTCCTGGCTGAAGGTGATGTCCACGACGAAGTCGTCGTTGGGCTCGACGCCGCCGTCGATCGAGAAGATCGGAATGCCTGCCTCCTTCGCCGCCTGGACGAGCGGTGCGATCTGACGCGGGTCGGGGAATCCCGCGAGAATGGCGTCTGCGCCCTGCTGGATGGCGGTCTGGACATCGCTGTTGATCTTGTCGTAGTCGAACGCGCTGGTGTAGAGGGTGACTTCCCAGTTGTCCTGGTCATTACCCTCCTCCACGAAGGCGTCCAACGTGAGCTTTCCACCGGGGGTCGCGTAACCGGCGGTGAACGCTGCCACCTTGAAGACACCGTCGTCGCCGAGTCCGTCCGTCTTGCCCTCGGTGCTCGAACCGCTGCTCGAGGCTCCGGTTGTCACCGAGCATCCGGTGAGAGCGACCACTGCGGCTATCGCCAGCGCGGTCGCGGTGAGTCGTCTTCTTGTTGTTGTATTGCGCATGAGCGAACTCCTTTGTCGTGTTTCATACTGTGGATGGTGGGATGGCCGGGACGGTGTCCCGACCAGAGAGAATGTCTACGCGTTCTTCTTCTTGAGCCCCGATAGCAGAACGGCGGCGATGATGATGATGCCGATCAGAACCTGCTGGATGTAGGTGTTGACGCCGACGATGTTGAGACCGTTCTGCACGACCCCGATGATCGCGACACCCACGATCGTCCCGCCGATGTTCGCCTGGCCGGAGCGCAGCAGCGTCATGCCGAGGAACACCGCGGCGACGGCGAACATCATGAGGTCGTTCGCGCTCGAGGAGCCGGCACTGCCCAGGCGACTGACCAGGACGATGCCTGCCAGCCCCGAGAGGAAACCTGCGACGACGAATGCGAGGAAACGGGTGGAGCGGACACTGACCCCGGAGAGTCGGGCGACTTCAGCATTGCCGCCGATCGCGTACCACCGGCGGCCGATCGTGGTGAAGCGCAGCACCGCCCATGCCAGGAGGGCGATGACGATCGCGTAGACGACCGGGAACGGCACGCCGTTCACTCGCGCCTGCCCGAGGAAGTCGAACCCCTCCGGCCAGCCGTACAGAGTCGTTCCGCCGGTGACGATCAGTGCGAGCCCGCCGACGGTCGTCATGGTCGCCAGGGTCGCGACGAAGGCCGAGAGGTTGAGGTAGGCGACAAGGATGCCGTTGACCACGCCGACGAGGGTCCCCACGACGAGCGCGAGGATAATCGACGCGACGACGGGTACGCCGGCGATCATGAGGGCAGCAGCGGACGCGCCCGACAGCGTTGCCGTCGTGCCCACCGACAGATCGAAGTCCCCGACGACCATGACGAACGTCTGCGCGACCGCGATGATCGTGAGGATCGCGACCTGGTTGAGGATGTTGGTCATGTTGCCGGCGGTGAGGAACACACCGTTTCCTGCGATCGTGAAGACGACTACGAGCACGACGAGGGCGATCACCGTGCTCCCCTGCCACACCCATTGCATGGGTGACGGGCGGTCGCGCTCGACCGCGGCGATCGTGAGAGTGTCTGTCTGCGCCATGTCAGGCGTCCCTTCCATATGCGTACGTGAGGATGAGTTCATCGTCGGCGCCGTCTGCGTCGACTTCGCCGGAGATGCGACCCTCGTGCATCACGAGGATCCGGTCCGAGAGCCCGATGAGCTCGGGGAGTTCACTGGAGACGGCGACGACCGCCGTTCCCGCCGCGGCGAGCTCACGGATGAGGCGATAGATCTCGGCCTTCGTTCCCACGTCGATTCCTCGAGTGGGTTCATCCATGAGCAGCACCTTCGGGTTGCGCGCGAGCATTTTCGCGAGCACCACCTTCTGCTGATTTCCTCCGGACAGCTGTCCGACCGGCTGTCGGACGCTTCTGGCCTTGATCTGCAGTTCGGAGAGTGCGCGCTTGGCCAGCTGTGTGATGCGTCGCTGTGACACGATTCCACCTGGACTGACCGACTTCAGGTTCGCGATCGCGAGGTTGTCGGCGATCGGTGCCGACAGGATGATGCCCTGCGCCCGGCGCTCCTCGGGGACGAGGGCGATGCCCGCATCCAGGGCGCGACCGACTCCACGTCCGACCGGTGCTGACCCGCCTACCTGCACAATGCCGTCCGAGGTCTTCTGAGCCCCCGCGAGGAGTCGGAGCAGCTCGCTCCGGCCCGATCCCGCAAGGCCTCCGATACCCACGACCTCGCCGGCCCGCACCTCGAAAGACACATCACGCACGCGCCGGCCCGAGAGACCCTCGACGGACAGCACGACATCGCCTCCGCCCGTACCGCGCGCCGGATACATCTCTTCCTGCTCGCGTCCGACCATCGTCGAGATGACGTCATCGATCGACGAATCGGACACGTTCTTGGTCACGATGGTGCGGCCGTTGCGCATCACGGTGAGCCGGTCACACAGAGCGAACACCTCTTCGAGACGATGCGAGACGTACACGATGGCAACGCCTTCATCGCGCAGGCCTCGCAGGACGGTGAACAATCCCTCGATCTCAGTGTCGGTGAGAGCGGCTGTCGGCTCGTCCAGGATGAGCACCTTGGCATCGATCGAGAGTGCGCGGGCGACCGCGACCATCGTCTGCTGTACGGGCGAGAGTCCGCCTGCAAGGCGACGCAGATTGATGTGCTGGCCCAATCGGACCAGCTGCGCCCGTGCCTGTGCGTGCAACTCCTTCCAGCGCACAACTCCGAGAGTCGACGGTGCACGGTTGCCGAGCACGATGTTCTCAGCGACGCTGATCGTCGGCACGATCGAGAGCTCCTGATACAGCGCGACGACACCAGCACGGTGCGCAGCACTCACGTTGGCGAAGTCGACCGACTCACCGCCGACCAGCACCTCGCCCTGATCCTGTTGATAGAGTCCCGTGATGATCTTGATGAGCGTCGACTTGCCCGCGCCGTTCTCACCGAGGAGAGCATGGATCTCTCCTGGGCGCACGTCGAGGTCGATCCCGCGCAGCGCCTGGACGCCGTCGAAGTGCTTTGTTATGCCACGCACCTGAAGGATCGGGGCAATGGCCGGCGGCGCGACGACATCGAGGTCAACAGGAGCGCTCATCACTGCACCTCCCCGTCGAGGTCGTTGCACTGGATGACGACCTTGGGGAACGCACCACTGATGTGGACCTCGAACGCCTCGGCGGCCTTCTCCAGAGGGAACACCGCCTGGGTCAGCTCGTCGAGTTCCAGGTGCGGCAGAAGCTGCAGCGCGCGCGGGAATGCGTACGGAGACACGAAGACACCGGTGAGCGTCAGCTCTTTCAGATACAGGTAGTCCGAGAGATTCAACGGCAGATCGAACTGCTGGGGATACATCGCGCCGTAAACGACCGTACCGCCCTTTGCCGCCAGGTCGAGCAGTCCGCGCACCGCGTGCACTGAACCGGAGGCGTCGACGACGACGTCGTAACCATGACCACCGGTGATCTCCGCCGCACGAGCGGACTGGTCCTCGTTCAGCGGGTCGATGACGAATTCCGCGCCGTGGCGCAGCGCCATCTCACGACGTTCCGCGATCGGCTCGACCATTGTGAGGGAGGTCGCGCCGTTCATCTTCAGCACCTGCAGGGCGAGCTGACCGATCGGCCCACCCCCGCACACGAGCACGCGGTCGCCGACCTTGATGCTCGTCTTGTCGGCGATGCGCACCGCCACCGAAGTCGGCTCGAGCAGGCATCCCTTCAGCAGCGACACGTTATCGGGCAGCGGGTATACCTGCGACTCATGCCAGGTCACCGTCTCAGCCATACCGGGACGGTTGTACTCCTGGATGTTCTCGCAGAACTGCTGTTTACCCTCCTGACAGGGGCGGCACGTGCCGCAGAACCGCAGGAAGTTGCCGGCAACCCGATCACCGACCTTCAGTCCGTTCCGGTGGGCTCGGTCGCCGAGAGCCTCGACCACGCCGGAGAGCTCGTGCCCAAGCCCGATCGGCACGTCGGTGCCGAAGAACCCCTCGGCCAGATGCGGGTCGGACCCGCAGATGGCCGAGTAGGCGACGCGGATGCGCACATCCTCCGGCCCCAGCGGCTGCTCGGGAAAGTCCACGACGCCGATGGCGCCGCGTGCGGCCGGATCGGGGTCGCGCAGACTCCCGATCCGAGTAACGGCCACTGTCTTCATGTCGTCTCCCTCTCGTCCAGGCGTCTCAGGACGCCGCGATCACGCGGCGCAGCGCGGCGACCGTGTCTGCCAGTCCGTAGCCGTGCTTGTCACGCAGCTGCTCGTCCTCCCCGAAGCCCGCGTACACCTGCGGGATACCGAGCCGCTCGAAGCCCGAAAGGTGCACTCCGTTGTCAGCCACCACGTCGGCGATCCGGGTGGCCAGGCCCCCGTAGGCGAGATGGTCCTCGAGCACCACGAACCGCCCGCCGGTCTCGGCTGCGCTGCGCAGGACGAGCTCCTCATCGATGGGCTTGAGGGTCCACATGTCGACGACGCGCACCGAGTGGCCCTCCGAGGCCAGTTGGTCAGCAGCATCCAGAGCCTGCGCGACGGTCGTGCCGTGCGTGAAGATCGTGGCATCCGTGCCCTCCCGCGCGACGATGCCCTTCCCGATCCGCACCTCGTGCTCACCGGGCTCGTAGAGCACCTTGTCCTTCTTGCCGACTGCGAGACGGATGTAGATCGGTCCCTGCATCGTCATCGACTGGCGGATGACTTCGCCAACCATCGCCGGGTCGCCGATGGAGGTCACCGTCATGTTGGTCAGCGCACCCATGAGCGTGAGATCCTCGACCGCGTAGTGCGTCGATCCGCCGTTGCCGACCAGGCCGCCGTGCGTGCCGATGATCTTCACGGGCAGATTCGGGTAGCAGACGTCGGTGCGCACCTGCTCGAGCGCGCGCATCGACAGGAACGGCAGCATGCCGGACACGACGGGGATGTTTCCGTCATAGGCGAGCCCGGAGGCGATCCCGACGCAGGCCTGTTCGGCGAGCCCCACATCGACGAACCTGTCGGGGAACGCATCGCGGAACTCGACGAGCGTCGCGCCGATGTCCGGGGTGAGCACGTAGAGGTTCGGGTACTCGTCGCCGAGCTCTGCCAACGTCGTTCCGATGACGGAGCGGGCGGACAGCATCTCCCCGAAGGTGAAGGTCACAGGCATCAGATGGTCTCCTTTTCGCGAGAGGCATTGAGCGCCGCAAGAGCGCGTTCGAGGTCGGCGGCGCCGAGCGAGCCGGCGTGCCAGGCGAGGTTCCGCTCCATGAAGTCGACGCCCTTGCCCTTGATGGTCTCTGCCACTATCACTGTGGGGGTATCGGTGTCGGAGGCCGGCAGCCCATCGATGGCGGCGACGAGCTGCGACATGTCGTGGCCGTCGATCTCGACGACGTTCCAGCCGAACGCACGCCACTTGTCGGGATACGGCTCGAACATGACCCGCTCCTCAGCGAAGCTCGTCATGAGCTGGCGGTTCCGATCGACGAAGGCGACAAGGTTTCCGAGCTTGTTGCTACGGGCTGCCATCACGGCCTCCCACACCGAGCCCTCACCGGTCTCGCCATCGCCGAGCAGGCAGAACACGCGGTGCTCATCGCCGCGCCCTCGCGCGCTCAGCGCCATGCCGACGGCGATCGGCAGTCCGTGTCCGAGCGATCCGGTCGACGCCTCGACGCCGGGCAGCTGAACCTTGCAGGGGTGCATGCCGTAGGCGCTGTCGAGCTGTCCGTAGGTTTCGACGATCTCGTCGTAGGACAGGAACCCGCGGATGGCCATCGCGATGTACATGCAGACGGCGGCGTGGCCCTTGCTGAGCACGAAACGGTCGCGCTCCGGATTGGCGATGTCGGAGGGGTCGACGTTCATCCCGTACTCGAACAGCACCGTGAAGATGTCTGCAGCGGAGAGGTCCCCTCCGATGTGGACGGCTCCCTCGTACGTGCCGCACAGGTGAAGCAGCTTCTCGCGGAGCTCGAAGGCCAGGTCCTCGAGCTCTTCGACGCTGTGTCGTTCTTCGGTCGCGGCCAGTGGTGTCGGACTCATCGCATCCTCCTCATCGACTCGTCGACGGATGCCGCTGCACGGGTCCTCGTCGACTCTCGGTTGCTTGCACCGCCCGCTTCGATGTGGGCGATGATCAGTGACGCTAACAGAATCTTATTTACATGTAAAGAAGAATGCCTCTAAAGTTGTTTATTGGCGATGTACAGTATTTGTGCGATGCTTCGACTCAGTCACAGAGAGGTGGAAACGATGTCGGAAACGATTGTCACGCGCTCCGGAGTGCGTACGGGATTGTTCATCGGGGGCGAGGAACGCTTCACGCAGGAAGTGCTCCAGGTCGCGGACCCCGGCAAGAAGGGAGTCGTCGTCGGCGAGGCGGCATCCGCTTCCGAAGCGGACGTGGCCGACGCGGTCGCCGCGGCGAAGTCGGCCTACCCGGCGTGGGCGGCGCTGTCGGCAGAGCAGCGATCCGCAGCGATGACCGAAGCGATCGCGGGCATCGCCGATGACCGCGACACCGATGCGGCGATCCTGTCGCAGGAGAACGGCAAGGTGCGGATGGAGGCCTGGATCGACGCGCTCGTGTTCGAGCTGCGGTGGAACCTCGCACTCTCACTGACCGACTCCGTCGACACCGGCACGACGCTGCCCGCCATCCCCGGCGCGATCCCCGTCTCGACCGAGGTCCGGTTCCAGTCGCTGGGTGTGGTCACGATCATCGTGCCGTTCAACTGGCCGATCGCGATCCTCGGCGCGGCACTGCCGCACGCCCTGCTCGCCGGAAATACCGTCATCGTCAAGGCTCCGCCGTCCACGCCCCTGGCCACTGCACGGCTCGTGCAGCGCGTCGCAGAGAAGCTTCCGGCCGGCGTGCTCAACGTCATCACCGGCAAGGACGAGAACATGGCGGGGCTGATCCAGAGCCCGGATGTCGCGAAGGTGTGCTTCACCGGGTCCGTTGGCGGCGGCAAGCGGATCATGGAGATGGCATCGAAGACCCTGACTCGGGTGACGCTCGAGCTGGGCGGCAACGACGCGGCGATCTTCCTCGAGGACGCAATCCTCGACGACACGCACCTCGACCGCCTCTTCGCGGCAATCTACGACACCACCGGGCAGATCTGCATGAACGCCAAGCGGGTGTTCGTGCACCGGTCGCGTCAAGACGAGCTGGTCGCGGGGCTCGAAGCGCGCCTGAACCAGGTCACGCTCGGGTACGGGCTCGACGAGGGCACCACGATGGGCCCCCTGCACCAGCCCGCCCAGAAGGCGTTCGTGGAGGAGCTCGTCCAGGAGGCGAAGGATGCCGGCGCGGACGTCCGCGAGTACGGTGAGCTCCCCGGCGGCGAGCTCGAGGGCGGCAACTTCCTGCGGCCGGCCATGGTGATCAACCCCGATCCCTCGCTGCGAGTCGTCACCGAGGAGCAGTTCGGGCCCGTCATCCCGGTCATAGCCTTCGACACCGAAGAGGAAGCGGTCGCCCTGGCGAACGACACGTGGGGCGGCCTGTGCGGGTCGGTATGGACCGCCACGCCGGATGCGGCGAACCGCGTCGGCTCGCAGCTGGAGTGCGGTTACGTCTGGGTCAACGACCACGGCGCGACCCGCCTCGACCTGCGCGCACCGTTCGGGGGCATGAAGAGCTCCGGCTTCGGTCGCGAGCAGGGCATCGAGGGCGTGCGCGCGTTCCAGGACACCCGCTCGATCGCCACCATCGACCCCGACGCACTCGCCGCCATGGCGCACTGAGCCGGGGAATGAACGACGTGCGGGTCATGGTCGCTCCGGCCACGACCCGCACGTCGCATAATGTGTCAGACGACAGGGGACGCCCCTGGAAGGAACAGATTCAGTGAGCACTGCGGACGACGGGATTCAGCGCGAACCTCTCAGCAACACGATAGATCCCGACGAATTCACGCCGCGTCTGCTCGCACTGCTGTCCAATGCTCTGGTCTGGCGCGAGTCGACCGAGCTGCGCCGACGCTTCGGCCTCGGCACCAACGACTGGCGCGTCATCTCGGTCCTGGCGCTGCGCCCCGGCTCGTCCGCGACCGAGGTCTCGGACTTCATCGGGGTCAACAAGGCCGTGGTGTCCAAGAGCGTGAACGTCCTCAGCGGGCGTGACCTCATCGTGCTCATGGACGGCCCGCGCGGATCGCGCCCGATGTATCTGACCACCGGCGGCGTGGAGATGCACGACCAGATGCTGCCGATCTCAATGCAGGGCCAGGAGATCGTGCTCGCGCATCTCAATGCCAGCGAGATCGAACGTCTGAACGAGCTCCTCCTCCGCATGCTCGTCGACGCTCGCGAGCTGCAGACCCTCGACAACGAGGCCGCCGCGAACGGTTGACGCTCACGTTCCAGCGGTCAGCGGACGGCGTCACCCGCATGCTCTTCATCGGCGAGCGCTTTCCTGATCCGCTCGACAGCCTCACGCATGACGGGCCGAGGCGTGGCGAACACGAACCTCGCGAAGCCGATCGCGGCCTCGCCGCACGCTGCCCCGTCAGTCATCGCGACGCCGGCGTTCTCACGGAACCACTCGCCGAGGTCACCGGTCAGCCCCGTCTCACGGAAGTCGAGCAGCGCGATGTACGTCCCCTCGGGCATGGTCATGGTCACGCCGGGAACCTCTTCGACGAGTTCGGCGAGCAGCCGCCTGTTGCCATCGAGGTACTCCGTCACCTCTGCTAGCCAGTCGCCGCCAGAGGTGTAGGCGGCAAGGTTCGCGATCGCGCCGGTCGTCGACGTGCCGTGACCGGTCCACCCGCCATCGGCTTCCCACAGTTCCACCGACTTCGCATCGGAGAAGATGATCTGCGCGCACTTCAGTCCCGCCAGATTCCACGCCTTCGAGGCGGATGCCGCAGTGACCGTGTGGCCCGCCGTGACCGGCGACAGCGAAGCGTAGGGAAGGTGCGCCGCAGGCGCGTAGACGAGCGGCGCGTGGATCTCATCCGAGAACACTCGGCCCCCAGCATCCGCCACGATCTCAGCGATCGCGAGGAGCTCGTCGCGCGTCGCGACGGTGCCGAGCGGGTTGTGCGGATTGCACAGCACGAGCATCTCGCCGCCGTCCGCGAACGCGGCGGCGACGGCATCCAGATCCATCGTCCAGCGGCCATCCGACAGGATGCTGGGCACCTCGATCACCCGGCGGCCGAGCCGCGGCGGCACCGAGAGGAACGGCATGTATGCCGGCGTGGGCACGATGATCGCGGCATCCGGTGACGTGAAGTTCTTGATCGCGAATTCGAACGCGACGATGACGTCCGGCACGAGGCGAACCTGATCGGCCGAGAGGCTCCAGCCGTAGTGGTCCGCGTAGCGCTGCGCAGTCGCCTGCTGCAGATCTGTAGCGAGGCGCTGCGGAAGGTAACCGGTCAGTCCCGAGGTGAGCGATACGCCGATCGCTTCGGTGATCGCGGGGGCGACTCCGAAGTCCATCTCAGCGACGAAGGCGCCGATCGCGTCCGGGAACATCGTCCACTTCAGGCTGCCTGCCTCCCGCAGACCTGCCTCGGTGATGGTGTCGAACGGATGCTCGGTCATGCTGCTCCTTCGGGTTGTCCTTCTATTCTCCCGGAGCAGAACTCACCCGAGGCGATTCGTCGTCGGTGGGCACGAGAATGATGTCGAGCGGCATGGTGCTGGTGTCGAGCAGCTCGTTGTCGTCCTGCCCCTCGACGAGCTCCTTCGCCTCCGCCTTCGTCTCCACGGTCGGGAAGGAACCGAGCAGCGGGCGCTTGGCCGTCTCTTTCATTGTCAGCATCGCGATTCCGCCGAGCGCCGCGAAGAACATGATGTAGAACGCGGGCATGTAGGTGTTGCCGGTGAGATCGATCAGCGCCTGACTGAACAGCGGCGTCGTGCCGCCGAACAACGACACGGCAAGGTTGTAGGCGACTGCCATCGCGCCGAAACGGGATGCCGTCGGGAACAGCGCAGGCAGAGCGGATGCCGAGATGGCGACGTAGAACGCGACAGGGATCGCGACCATCGCCAGCGCGATGAACACCGCCCATTCCTGACCGATCTGCATGATCGAGAACGCCGGCACCATCAGGATGATCGTCGCACCGACCGCGATGCCGTACACGGGCTTGCGTCCGACGCGGTCAGAGAGTTTGCCGATCAGCGGCAGACACGCACTCATCACGATGAGCACGGGCACGGTCGCGATGGCAGCCATGAGGTTCGACACCCCGACTTCGGTCTCGAGGTAGGTCGGCATGTAACTGGTCAGCGCGTAGCCCGCCGTGTTCGTCGCCGATACCAGCGCGATGCCGATGAGCACCTCGCGCCAGTGGTGACGGAAGATGCCCGGGATGCCGTGGCGTCCGAGCGGATCGTCCTCCTGCCCGGCGCGAGCATCCTCTGCTTCTGCTTCGAAGGCCGGAGTCTCGGGAATCTTCAATCGGAACCAGATCGCCACAGCCCCCAGCGGGATCGCGACGAGGAACGGGATGCGCCATCCGTAATCGACCATGGCGCCGTCACCCGAGATCCCCTCGACGATCCACGTAGTGACCGCCACCGTCGAGGCACCGGCTGCGAAGCCGATGTACGAGCCGACGTCGAGGAACGATGACCAGTACCCGCGTGAGCGGTCGGGCGAGAACTCCGAGACGTAGGTCGTGGCACCGGCGTACTCGCCGCCAGTGGAGAAGCCCTGAATCATCTTCAGCAGATACAGCGGCACGATCGCCCAGAGACCGATCGCCTCTGATGTGGGAAGAAGACCGATGAGGGCGGTCGCGGTGGCCATCATCGCCATGGTGACGAACAGCACCTTCTGCCGGCCGATCCGATCGCCCAGCGGGCCGAGGATGAAACCGCCCAGCGGCCGCACGAGGAACGAGATCGCGAAACCGAAGAGCGTCAGCAGCAGACCGAGTCCGCCCGGTGCATCACTGGTGAACACGGCGGTCAGTGTCACCGCCAGATACCCGTAGATGCCGAAGTCGAACCACTCCATGAAGTTCCCGACGACGGTGCCGGTGATCGCTGTTCTCAGCTTCGACTTCTTGACAACGAGGACATCGTCGACTTCGAGACGCCTGCGGCGCGTGATCGCTTTCTTTCGGCTGGGCATCGGGTTCTCCTTCTAGGCCGATTGAATGGCATCCAAGTTACGCCGACGCGCACCGTTGAGCCACTGCATCCGCGGCGTTGCCGCAACTTTCCCGCGTGCTGAGCGGATTCGAGACGCGATTCGTGAAACGGCGCCAATCGCATCTACGGTGAGATCCAGCGCGCCACGCACAACGCCGGTGTGAACCTGAACCCCGCGCGAAAGGACCGTGCATGACCCAGCGCAGCCGCCGCCCCGTGATCTTCGCGATCATCGCGCTATGCCTGGTCGCCACCCTGATGCGGCCGGCGATCACCGCGGTCGGGCCGGTCATCGACCGCATGTCACAGGACACCGGCATCCCGCTCGCGCTGCTCGGGTCGCTTTCGACGATCGTGCTCATCACCTGGGCGATCGTCTCTCCGTTCGCCCACGGTTTCGGCCGTCGGCTCGGACTCGGCGGGGCCGTGCTCGCGGCGACGGGGCTGCTCGCCGTCGGCGTGATACTGCGCTCGGTGCCCGGCTCCGCGGTGTGGCTGTGGATCGGCACGGCGATCATCGGCGTCGCCCTCGCGATCGGCAACGTGCTGCTGCCGGCTGTGATCAAACGCGACTTCCCGCTGCGCGTGCCGATGATGATGGGCGTCTACTCTGCGCTGCTCGGTGGTGCAGGAGCCGTGGCATCCGGCCTCGCCGTACCGATCGCGAATCTCACCGCCAGCGACACCGGCGCCGGATGGCGCCTTGCGCTGCTTCTCACGGGTGCCGCCATCGCACCGCTCGCGCTCTTCGCGTGGTGGTTCATCAGCCGGCACGAGATGCGGGCGATGCGCGGAAGCACCGCAGCCCCGGCATCCCGCCTCGGCATTTGGCGCGACCCGATCGCCTGGCAGGTTGCCGCCTACATGGGCGTGCAGTCGACGACGTTCTACGTGCTCGTCACGTGGCTCGCGACGATGTCGCTCGCTACCGGCCGCAGCGACACACTCGCCGGTTTCGACGTGATGGTCTACCAGATGTTCTCCCTGGTCGGCGCCCTCACCGTCGCCTTCGCCATGCGCGGCCGCGGCGCACGCATCACTCCAGGCGCGCTGCCGCTGCTCGGCTTCGTCGGCATCATCGGCCTGATGATCTGGCCGGATGCCATCGGCACCTGGGTCGTGCCGCTCGGCCTCTTCTCGGGGCTGTCGCTCGGCGTCTCGCTCACCCTGATGGCTCAGCGTGCCCGCGATCACCACACGTCATCCGCACTCTCGGGGATGTCGCAGTCGGTCGGGTATGCCATCGCCGCCATCGGACCGGCGCTGTTCGGAGCCGTGCACGCGATGACCGGGAACTGGACGATTCCGCTGATCATCCTGTTGGTGACGATGACGCTGCAGGGTGTGTTCGGCGCCTTCGCCGCACGTGACCGGTACGTGCTCGAGCGCCCCTGACCCTCGCGACCCTGCAAAACCACGCCGAAAGCACGGCGGTTCGCTGCGGGCTCGGCGTGGTTTTGCAGGTTTGAGAGCGCTCAGTCCTCGATCGCGCGCGTGGCCTTGCGGTCGGCGATGAGCGTGTCGCGCACCTTGCGGCGCAGCACCTTGCCGATGAGCGAGGTCGGCAGCTCCTCCCACACGACGTACGCGCTCGGGCGTTTGTACTCGGCGAGGCTGTCACGGGCGGCGGCGCGCGCAGCATCCTCATCGAAGGACGCACCCTCTTCGAGGACGACGACAGCCGTCACGACCTCCGCGCCACTGCCGCGCGGAATGCCGACGACGGCGGATGCCGCGACCCCCTCGACTGAGGTGATCACCTGCTCCACCTCGCTCGGCGACACGTTGAAGCCACCGGTGATGATGAGCTCCTTCTTGCGGTCGACGACGGTCACGAACCCGTCTTCGTCTTGCACGACGAGGTCGCCGGTGCGCAGCCACCCGCCATCGAGCAGCGTGGCGGCGCTCTCTTCCGGGCGCTTCCAGTACCCGTGGAACACCTGCGGACCGTGGATGAGCAGCTCGCCGACCTCGCCCAGCTCGACCTCGCGAGTGGGCTCATCCGGGTCGACGACCTTGATGTCGGTGGAGGGGAACGGCAGGCCGATCGCGCCGATGCGACGAGCATCCGAGAACGGGTTCGCCAGCGCCACCGGGCTCGTCTCGGTGAGCCCGTAGCCCTCGTTGAGCATGCTGCCGGCCTGATCCTCCCAGCGCTTCACGATCGCCGGGGTCAGCGTCATGGCGCCCGAGATCGCGTAGACGACGCCGGTGAGATCGAGCTTTCCCTCCTTGGAGACGCGCGAGAGACGATCGAACATCGGCGGAACGGCGGGCACGAACGTCGGCGGGAACTTCTTCGCCGCCTTCTCGACGAGTGCGGGGTCGAAGGTCGGGAACAGTACAGCGCACGACCCGGTCTCTACCGAATAGATCACCGAGAGCAGAACGCCGAAGGAGTGGAACATCGGCAGCAGGCCGTAGATGCGGCCGTCGCCGCGGGTGAAGTCCGGCATCCACGCCTTGCCCTGGCGGGCGTTGGACCACAGGTTCGAGTGCGTGATGATCGCGCCCTTGGGTGTTCCGGTCGTGCCTGACGTGTACTGCAGGCAGGCGATGTCGGGTGCTTCCGGGCGAGGATGCGACGACGGCAGCGGCTCGCTTTTCTCGAGCTGCGCGAACGGTGTCGCCCCTGGAGCGGGAGCCGTGAGCTTCTCGCGCGATTCACGAGCCTTGGCGATCGGCAGGCGCAGTGCAAGACGCATCCCGAACGGCATCGCGCGCGTGACGTCGACGGCGATGATGTCGCGGATGCCGAGGTCGGCAGGAAGCGCCTGCAGCGTCGGCACGATCTTGTCCCAGGTGATGACGACGGTCGCGCCGTGGTCGCGGAACTGCACTTCGAGCTCGTCGCGGGTATAGAGCGGGTTGTGCTCGACGACGACGGCTCCCAAGCGCAGCACGGCGTAGAACGCGATGACGTGCTGGGGCGCGTTCGGCATGATCAGCGCGACCCGGTCGCCGGCCTTCACTCCGCGCTCGCGCAGGGCGTTCGCGACGCGGGAAACACGATCTCCGAGTTCGCGGTAGCTGACCGTACGATCGAAGAACGCAATCGCTGGCCGCTCGCTCCATTCTGCGACGCGCTCATCCAGCAGATCGCTGAGGGAACCGGTGACCGGCTCGATATCGATCGGAGTGCCCGGCGCGTAGAACCGGTTCCAGGCGCGCGTCTCGTTCAGGTGCATGGCAAGAGCCTACGCGGACGCGGCGTCACACGCGGGTGGCGCTCAGCGCTCGAGCACGACGGCGAGCCCCTGGCCGACACCGATGCAGATCGCGACGACGGCGACTCCCCCGCGGCGGCGCGCGAGTTCGTGTGCGGCATGGCCGATGATGCGGCCACCGGATGCTCCGAGCGGATGCCCGATCGCCAGCGCCCCGCCATGGATGTTGAGCTTTGCGGGATCCAGGTCGGGCCAGCCCCGCAGGCACGCGAGGGACTGTGACGCGAACGCCTCGTTCAGCTCGACGAAGTCCACATCAGCCCAGGTGCGGCCGGCGCGTGCGAGGGCCTTGTTCGCCGCTTCGATCGGCGCGATCGGGAACTCATCCGGGTCGACGCCGTGCGCGCCGCGGCCGGTGATGCGCGCCAGCGGCTCGACGTCGAGCACTCCTTCGGCACCCAGCAGCACCGCTGAGGCACCGTCGTTGATCGACGAGGAGTTCGCGGCTGTCACGGTGCCGCCCTCGACGAACAGCGGTCGCAGCCCGGCGAGCTTCTCGACCGTCGACCCGTCGCGGATGCCCTCGTCGCGGGCAAGCTCCGCGCCTGGCACCTGAACGATCTCGCCGTCGTAGATGCCCTCGGCCCAGGCTTTTGCCGCGAGTTCGTGAGAGCGCACCGCGAAAGCATCCTGATCTTCGCGCGAGATGCCCCAGGTGGTCGCCGTCTTCTCTGCGGCTTCACCGTTCGAGATCGTCCACCCTGTCGGCAGCGCGCGGTTCGTCATGCGCCAGCCGATTGCGGTGTTCCACATCGTCTGGTTTCCCGTCGCCGGGTACGGCTTCGCCGACTTCTCGACGACGAACGGAGCCCGGCTCATCGACTCCACACCACCGGCGAGAATGATCTCGGCATCCCCCGATTCGATCGCTCGCGAACCCTGGATCACTGCCTCGACGCTCGATGCGCACAGCCGATTCACCGTCACGCCGGTCACCGACGTCGGGAACCCGGCCAGCAGCGCGCCCATCCGGGCGACGTTGCGATTGTCCTCCCCCGCTTGGTTCGCGTCACCGAAGATCACGTCGTCGGTGCGCCCCGGATCAAGCCCGGTGCGCAGGATCGTCGCGCGCATCACGAGGGCTGCGAGATCGTCAGGACGGATGCCAGCGAGCGCACCGCCCGCGCGCCCGAACGGAGTGCGGACAGCGTCGTAGATGCAGGTGGAGGTCTCGATAGCGCCTCACACTATCTCAGACGGCGGCAGCTTTCACCGCCGAACCGAGGAACGATGCTGTCGGGTCGGTGCCGTTCAGGTGCCAATCGCCGACGATGCGCGCCTTGTACACGCGCGGATTGTGTGAGGCCACCGTTCTGGCGTTGCGCCAGTGCCGATCCAGCGCCCGTGATTCAGACAGCGCTGAAGAGCTCAGGGCGTCGAATAGCACTGTCGCCGCAGTGAGCGCGGCATCGGTCACCGTCAGCTGTGCTTCGTACACCGAGATGGTTGCCGCGCGCAGCGCCTCGACCACGTCGGGGGCTTCGGATGCCGGATCGTCACGGAGCACCTCGACCACATCATCGAGCTGCCGCGCCGCCCACCGCACGGATGCTTCAGCCGACGACGCCAGCGCCGAGACGCGGCCCACCACTTCTTGGATCTGGCCGTCCTCGCGCGGCTCTGCCGCCAGCCCCTGTGGGTAGTTGCGCAGTCGGGAGCGAACCGCATCGGTCACGTCGCGCTGCGCCGCACGGCAGATTCCCGCGAGCGTTGCGAGGTGATTGAGCTGATACACCGCTTCCTGGTACCGCGCGCGCTCGGCGAACGGGTACCAGCGCCCTGCGGGGACCGCGACCTCGTCGAAGGTCGTCGTCCCGCTGCCGGTGAGGCGCTGACCGACACCGTTCCAGTCGTCGACAAGCGTCACGCCCGCGGCATCCGCCTCGATCAGCACGAGACTCACGTCGTCAGCATCCGGCCCCTTGGCGAGCACGCTCACCCAGTCGGAGTACAGGCTGCCGGTGCTGTAGAACTTCTGCCCGTTGAGCACGGCGCCGCCGTCGGCGCGGGCGAGCCTGGTGCGCATGTCGAAGAAGGCGTCGCCACCGGCCTCCGACCATGCGCCGCCGAACAGTGCTCCCTCAGCGATCAGCGCCCTCCACTGCTCGTTGCGGCCGCTCTCGTCGTCGAAGAGAACATCCTCGACGAACGCGAAGTGGTTGCGCCAGATCTGAGGCAGGTTCGAATCCGCTGCCCCCAGCTCGATCAGCAGCGCGTGCTCCTGTTCGAGCGTCGCCCCGAATCCGCCCTCGTCGGCCGGCACCCGCAACGCACCGAAGCGCGCCTGCTTCAGCCACTCGACCTCTTCGTACACATTGCGGCGCGAGGTGTCGCGTTCTGCGGCACCTGCGGCAATGCGTTCGAAGATGGGACGGAATATCGCGAGCAGATCAGCCGTCGATGTCCTTGTGAGCGGCGCCGTGGTCGTCGACATGCGGCGCTCAGACCTGCGCGGCTTCTGCGACTGCAACCGACGGCTGTGCGGTGCGCGTGCTCGCGAACGCGCCGCGATAACGTGCGGCCGGGTGGCGCTCATTGAGCCGCGGTGCGCCGAACAGCTTCTCGCGCAGGGTTCCCGGCGCGTACTCGCTCTGCGCGAGGCCCCGTTCGCGAAGGACAGGAAGCACCTTGTCGGCGAACTCCTCGAACGAACCGGGGATCACCGCGTTCACGACATTGATCCCGTCGACGCCGGCTGCCTGCCAGCGCTCGAGCTCATCGGCGATGTGCTCGGGCGTTCCGACGATCAGATTGTTGCGGGTCATCCGCGATGCGACATCGGCGACGGTGGGCTCGCGATCGGTGATCGTGCGGCGCAGCAGCTCGGTGAAGCCCTTCATCGTGTTGGTGTCGACGTCCTTGAGCTCGGTCTCCGGCGGATACGTGCGACCCGTCGGGTCGACGATCGCGGCGTGCGCGAGGAAGCCCTCTTCACTCGACCACGTCCCGTACTCATCGACCTTCTGCTGTGCCTCGGCCTCGGTGTCGCCGATGACGAACGTCAGCCCCTGGAAGAACTTGATGTCATCGGGCTCGCGCCCGTACTCCACGGCCAGCGCCCGCGTCTCGTCGATCTGCCACCTGGCGGTCTCAGGGGTGGGCGCGAGGATGAACACCGCCTCGGCATTCCGGGCGGCGAACCGGCGACCGGATTCCGATGCCCCGGCCTGGAACAGCAGCGGTGTGCGCTGAGGTGAGGGCGACGGCAGGTGCGGGCCCTCGACGCGGTAGCGCTCGCCCTCGTGGAAGATCTTGTGCACCTTCGTGACGTCGGCATAGACGCCGCTCTCCTTGTCCTTCAGGATCGCGCCCTCATCCCATGACCCCTCCCACAGCTTGTAGACGACGTCGACGTACTCCTCGGCCCAGCGGTAGCGCTCGGCGTGGTCGGTCAGCTGGGGCAGGCCGAAGTTGCGCGCCCCGTTGTCCTGCGTACCGGTGACGATGTTCCAGGCGATCCGGCCCCGCGAGATGTGATCGAGCGTGGAGACCTGCCTGGCGAAGTTGAACGGGTGGTTCTGGGCCACGTTCGAGGTGAGCGCGAGACCGAGATTCTCGGTCACCACCGCGAGCGCGCCGAGCAGAACCGTCGGGTCGTTGCTGGGAATCTGCAGCCCGTGCCGCACATACACCTCGTAGTCAGCATCCGCATCGCCGTAGTGACCGGAGACGTCGGCGAAGAACATCGCGTCGAACTTCGCGGCCTCGAGGGTCTTCGCGAGGTCGATCCAGACCTGCACGTCCTCGAAATCGACCTGCGCGGCCTCAGGCCTGCGCCAGTGTCCGTGCTGGATGTGCGAGTTCGTGTTCATCACGAACGCGTTGAACCGGAGGGGACGGGATTCGCTCATGACACGAGGATGCCGCGCGGTATGCCGCGCGGCATCTACTGTGTCGAAGGATCACGACACGTTACGTCATGCGTCAGATGGGGTGGTGGATGCTGGCGCGTCAGGAATCCCGAAGCTGTGCTGCTCCTTGATGCCCCGCACCGCGTCCGACGCGAGGAAGGTCAGCACCTCAGCCGCCTTCTCGGGAGAGTCGGATGCCGCGGCCACAGCCCCGGCGAACACGGTGTCGATCGCGCAGTCAGAAGGCATGACACCGAGGATGCGCACGCCGGGCTGGCCGACGAGCTCGCTGAGCTGCTGGAACCCGAGGTCGACGTCGCCGTCTGCGAGCGACTTCGCAACCGGGATACCAGGCCGCGCCTGCACGAGGCGCTCGTCCAGTTCGAGCGTCAGCCCCCACCCGTCGATCATCTTCACCAGCGCAGTGCCGCTGGGTCCGGTCGAGTAGCCGATCCGGTTCGCGGAGCGGAGCGCCTCGCGAAGCTCCGAAGCATCCGCGAAGGCCGGGCCTTCCGGCCGCGTGGCCGGCTCGGACGAGTCGGACGGCAGGGCCACCGCGGTCTGCGACAGCATGAGAGGCACGACAGTGCCCGACACGTGCCCGCTGGATGCGAGCTTCGTCAGTGCCCCCGATGCGAGGAAGACGAGGTCGAAGGCGTCACCGTCGGCGACGCGGGCAGCGGCATCCACTCCCCCGACCGACTCGATCTCCACTTCTGGCAGACCCGCCTCGGCGGCCGCGGCCGCCAGATCGGCGAGCACGTGCCGTGTTGCCATCGAGGAGATGGCTTTCATGCGTCTGCCTCGAAGGTCTCGGCATCCACCTCAGCGGCGGGGCCCGGTGCATAGCGGGGGCCTGCGACCGTAGCCGTGCTGATCAGCTCGCCGGCACGCGCGAGCAGCGCAGCATCCACCGAGAGATCCAGCGCCCCGAAGTCCTCACGCAGATGCGAAACGCTGGTTGTGCCGGGAATCGGCACGACATGCTCGCCGCGCGAGAGCAGCCAGACGAGCGCGAGTTGCGCCGGGGTGCACTCGGCCTCCGCGGCGAGTCCACGCCACGCAGGCAGCAGCGCTTCGTTCGCGGGCCAGTTCTGCGCAGAGAAACGCGGCATCGACCGGCGGATGTCCTTCTCCGCGAGATCGGCAGGGTCGCCGACCGAGTCGCTGAGGAATCCGCGTGCCACCGGCGAGAACGCGACCAGTGCAATCCCGTCGGCGGCCGTCACATCCAGCATCCCGAGTTCGGGGTTGCGGCTCCACAGCGAGTACTCGTTCTGCACCGCGGCGATCGGGGCAGCCTGCTGCGCCTTGCGCAGGGTCGCCACCGACACCTCAGAGAGTCCGATGGCACCGATCTTGCCCTGCTCCACCGCAGACGCGAGCGCGCCGACGCTCTCTTCGATGGGCACCTTCTTGTCCCAGCGGTGCAGGTAGTACAGGTCGATGTGGTCGACCCCGAGACGGGAGAGCGAAGCATCCACCTGCGCCCGCAGAGTGTCAGGCCGGCCGTCGATCACCTTCGTGCCCTCGACCATAGCCATGCCGCCCTTGCTCGCGAGCATGACCTCATCGCGTCGCCCGCGGAGAGCCTGACCGACGAGCTCCTCGTTGCGACCGGCACCGTAGAGCGTGGCGGTGTCGAGGTGCGTCACTCCGTCGTCGAGCGCCGTGCGCAGCACCGCGAGCCCATCTTCGGAAGAGGGCGGGATGCCGTAGGCGTGACTGAGATTCATGCAGCCGAGGCCCATGCGAGACTGCAAAACCACGCCGAGACTGCGGCGGCTCGCTGCAGTCTCGGCGTGGTTTTGCGGGTTGGGGGAAAGGAAGCTCACGCGAGCTGCTCCTCCAGCTGACCGAGCACGCGGTAGCAGTCGATCACCTGACGCAACGAGGAGTTGGGCTCGCGGCCCTCGCGAATAGCGGCGATGAACTCGCGATCCTGCAGCTCGATGCCGTTCATGCTGACCGCGACGTCCGAGACATCGATCTGCTCTTCCTTGCCGTTGAAGAGGTCGTCGTAACGGGCGATGTAGGTGTCGGTGTCGCCGATGTAGCGGAAGAACGTGCCGAACGGTCCATCGTTGTTGAACGACAGCGACAGCGTGCAGATCGCGCCGGTCTCGCTCTTGAGCAGGATCCCCATGTCCATGGCGATGCCGAGCTCCGGGTGGATCGGACCCTGAACCGCATGCGCTTCGACGATCTTGCCCGCCTGATACGCGAACAGGTCGACCGTGTGCGCGGCATGATGCCACAGCAGGTGGTCGGTCCAGGAGCGCGCTTCGCCCTTGGCGTTCGTGTTCGTGCGGCGGAAGAAGTACGTTTGCACGTCCATCTGCTGAACGTTGAACTCACCAGCGGAAATCCGGTTGTGCACGAGCTGGTGCGAGGGGTTGAACCGGCGGGTGTGCCCCACCATCGCTACGCGGTCGGATGCTTCGGCCGCAGCCAATGCTGCCTCTGCATCCGCCAGCGAATCCGCCAACGGAATCTCGACCTGGACGTGCTTGCCGGCGGCGAGCACAGCCTGCGTCTGACCCGAGTGCAGGCCGGTTGGAGTGGCGAGGATGACAGCATCCACATCGTCGCGCTCGAGGACCGCCTCGAGCCCGACGACGGCGTTCGCAACGCCGTACTTCGAGGCGACAGCATCCGCCTTCTCCTGCGAGGTGGCGGCGACGACGGTCACCTCGGCATCTTCGATGTTCGCGAGGCCGTCGAGATGCTTCATTCCGAAGGCGCCGTTGGCGCCCACGACGGCGATGCGGGTCTTGTCAGTCATACGGTCTCCTTTTCGCAGCGATCAGGCGGTGGGGTTGCTGAGGACGAGGTGTCCGACAGCGGTGTTGGATGCCGGCACGTGATAGAACCGGTGATCCACCGACGGCGCCTCACCACCGAACTGGTCATCCATCGCCCCACGAGCAATCAGCCAGTCAACCAGCTCAATACCCTCCGAGCCCGCCTCATCGACATACTCCATGTGCGACCACTCCGTCAGACCCTTCGGGTCAGCGATCAAGTGATCAAGGAACGCGTTATCCCACTCCTCATTGATCAGCCCCGCACGCGGACCCTGCAACTGGTGACTCATCCCGCCCGTGCCCCAGATCTGCACATTCAACTCCGGGCCATCCCACTTATCCAGCGCACGCCGCAACGCCTTACCAAGCTCGTAGCAGCGACGCCCGGACGGCACCGGGTACTGCACGACGTTGACAGCGAGGGGGATGACCTTCACCGGCCACTGATCCTCTGTGCCATGCTCACCGAACACCAGCGACAGCGGCACCGTCAATCCGTGATCGACGACCATCTCATTGACGAGCGTGAGATCGAAATCATCCTGAATGATCGACTGCGCCAGATGCGCGGCAAGCTCCGGATACCCCTCGATGCCGGGAACCGGACGAGGACCATAACCCTCATCAGCAACCGCATACGCAGCGCCGGTGCCCAGCACGAACGTCGGAATGATCGACGCGTCAAACGCAGTCGCATGGTCGTTGTAAATCAGAATCACAACGTCAGGCTTGGACTCCTTCTGCCAACTGCGCGTCCACTGGTACCCGTCGAACACCTTCTTCCAATACGGCTCCTCCGTCTTACCGAGATCCATCGCCGCACCAATCGCCGGCACGTGCGAGGTGAACACCGCAGAGGTATACTTCGCCGGAGCATCCGGACGGAACGTATCCGCCTTCTCACCCGGCGCAGGCGGCGTCCACCCATCCAAATCCTTCAGACGATTACCCTCCGGACGGCGACCACCACCGACCATCATGTCGCGGTACGCAGCCTCACTCATCCCGGTCATAGAGCCCGCCATCTGCTGGAAGCTCAGCCCGTGCGTGGCGCCGATCTTGGCCAGGAAGTAGATGTTGCCGCCCTCGGCGATCATGGTGTTCATGTCCATGTCGAGCACGGCCTGGCGCTGCCGCGCATTGAGCGGCCACTCGTCGAGGTAGGCGGCCTGATCGGCGAGGAAGCGCACCCGGTTCTCGGGCTTCATTAGCGACATCGCGAACTGATTCAGGTGGAAGCCCTTACGCGCCTGCTCGGCGTCGTAGATCGTGGTGCCGGGAATGTCCTTGTACGGCTTGTCGAGTGCCATGTCGTTCTCCTTCAGTCTTTCCAGTACAGGCGGCCGGGGTTGTCGACCAGCAGCTTCTGCTGCAGTTCGGCGGTCGGCGCGATCTGCGGGATGTAATCGACCAGCAGCCCGTCGTCGGGCATGTGGTTCTTGAGGTTGGGGTGGGGCCAGTCGGTGCCCCACAGCACGCGGTCGGGGAATTCCTCGACCACGCGGCGGGCGAACGGCACGACGTCGGTGTACGCGTGCTGCTCGCCATCGAGTGCGCGGGGACCTGTGACGCTGAGCCGCTCTGGGCACGAGACTTTGGTCCACACGTTGGGGTTCTCACGCATGAAGCGCAGGAAGAGTGCGAATTCGTCGCCGTCGACGTCCTTCGTGACGTCGGGCCGGCCCATGTGATCGACGACGACATCGGTGGGGATGCGCGAGAAGAAGTCGTACAGCTCAGGAAGGTCGTCGGCCTCGAAGTAGATGACCACGTGCCATCCGAGCGGGGCGATCTTCGCGACGATCTCGTCGAGCGAGTCGGTCGGGATGCGGTCGACGAGGCGCTTGACGAAGTTGAAGCGCACGCCGCGCACGCCCGCTGCGTGCAGCTCTGCGAGCTGCTCGTCGGTCACATCGCGGCGTACCGTGGCAACGCCGCGTGCGCGCCCATCGCTGCGGGTGAGCGCATCGACGAGTGCCGAGTTGTCGGCGCCGTGACAGGTGGCCTGCACGATGACGTTGCGGTCGAAGCCGAGCTGGTCGCGCAGGGCGAACAGCTGGTCTGCCGAAGCGTCGCACGGCGTGTACTTGCGCTCCGGTGCGTACGGGAAGTCCGCTCCGGGTCCGAAGACGTGGCAGTGCGCATCGACAGCGCCCGCAGGCAGCTGGAAGGTCGGCTTCGTGGGGCCGTCGTACCAGTCCAGCCAGCCTTCAGTCTTGGTGAAGTCGCCCGTGACGGGTTTGGTCATGCTGCCGCCCCCGGTCCCTGAGCCTGTCGAACCTCCGGTCCCTGAGCCTGTCGAAGGGTCCCCGTGCGCCATCTCAGTCCTCCACGTACTCGAGGCCGGCGGCTGCCAGCGGCTCGCGCATACCGTAGAGGTCGAGGCCGAGCACGCCGTCGCGGAACTTCTCCCGCTTGGATGCCTCGTTGTCCTCGCGCTTCTGGCTGGCATCAGCCACGGCACCGACAAGTTCGCGCGGAACCACCACGACTCCGTCGACGTCAGCGACGACGACATCGCCGGGGTTCACGAGCGCGTTCGCTGCGACGACCGGCACGTTCACCGAACCAAGGGTGGCTTTGACCGTGCCCTTGGAGTTGATGGCGCGGGAGAAGACCGGGAAGCCCATCTTCTCGAGGTCCTCGACATCGCGGACGCCCCCGTCGATCACGAGGCCCTTGCAACCGCGAGCGGTGAGGGACGTCGCCAGGAGGTCTCCGAAGAAGCCGTCTTCGCTCTCGGTGGTGCAGCCGGCGACGATCACGTCGCCCTCCTGCACCTGCTCGGCGGCGACGTGGAACATCCAGTTGTCACCCGGCTGCAGCAGCACCGTGACGGCGGGGCCGCACATGGCCGCACCCTTGTAGACGGGACGGATGTAGGGGCGCATGAGGCCGACGCGGCCCATGGCCTCGTGGATGGTCGCCACGCCGAACTTCGACAGACGCGCAACGTCGTCAGGGTCGGGACGCTGGATGCTGGTGTGGACGATTCCGAGGTTGTTCAGTCGCATTTTCTTCTCTCGTTCTCAGAGACCGCGGGCCTTGAGGGCACGGTCGAGGCGGGGGTAGACGTCGCGGGCATTGCCCTCGAAGACCGCCTGACGCTGCGAGTCGCTGAGGTTCGTCGTCGCGTCGACGTACTTCTTGGTGTCGTCGAAATAGTGACCGGTGCGCGGGTCGATGTCGCGGACGGCGCCGATCATCTCGCTCGCGAACAGGATGTTCTTGGTGGGGATGACGTCGGTCAGCAGGTCGATGCCGGGCTGGTGGTAGACGCAGGTGTCGACGTAGACGTTATCGAGCAGGTACTCCTCGAGCTCTGGCTTGCCCAGTGCCATCGCGAGTCCGCGGAAGCGCCCCCAGTGGTAAGGGATCGCACCGCCGCCGTGCGGGATGATCAGCTTCAGGTCGGGGAAGTCTTTGAAGAGGGTGTCACCGCCGCGGATCAACTGCATGAATGCGGTCGTGTCGGCGTTGAGGTAGTGGTCGCCGGTGGTGTGCATCACCTGCGGCATGCAGGTGGAGCTCACGTGGATCATGGCCGGCAGCTCGTACTCGACGAGCTTCTCGTAGATCGGGTACCAGGAGCGGTCGGTGATTGCCGGGGACGTCCAACGGCCTGCCGACGGGTCTGGGTTGATGTTGACCGTGACTGCCCCGAGCTCCTCGACGGCGCGCGTGATCTCTGCGACGGTGGTCTTCGGGTCCTCGCCGGGGGACTGCGGGAGCATGGCGCCCATCATGAACCGGTCGGGGAACAGCGAGCTGACGCGTGCGACGAGATCGTTGCACATGCGTGCCCAGGTCGCGCTGACCTCGAGGTCGCCGATGTGGTGCGCCATGAACGACGCACGAGGGCTGAAGACGGTGAGATCGCTGCCGCGTTCGTTCATCAAACGGAGCTGGTTCTTCTCGATGCTCTCGCGGATGTCGTCGTCGCTGACCTTGAGCGCAGCGGGGTCAGGAGCGTCGCCCTCGCCCTTGGTGGAGGCGATCTGCTGGTCGCGCCAGGCGCCCACCTGTGCGGGAGCTGTCGTGTAGTGGCCGTGGATGTCGATGATCAACGCGTGTCGTCCTTGTCACTTGTCACTCGGGTGCTGTTGTTCCTGACTCTAGGTCGCCGTTTCTATACAGTCCAATAGATGTTTTGCGCCAGAACCATAGATACGCTCTATACATGGCCATGGCGGATCTCAACCAGTTGCGCACCTTCGTCGTGCTCTACGAGCTGCGCAGCGTCACGGCCGCCGCCGAGCGCCTGCACGTGACGCAGCCGACAGTCAGCTACACACTGCGGCGCCTGCGCGAAAAGTTCGGCGATGAGCTGTTCCGTCGCGAGGGACACGACATGGTTCCGACCGCGAAAGCGACGGCGCTCTTCGCGCCGTTGCACGAGGCACTGGCGCAGATCGATCAGGCAGTGAGCGATCCGGATGCTTTCGAACCGGCCGGCTTCAGCGGTGAACTGGCACTCGGTCTCACCTCGATCGGCGAGCAGACTTTCCTGCCTCCGATCATGGAGGCACTCGCCCGCGAAGCATCGGGCCCGCATCTGCAGGTCGAGCGTCTGGATGCCGACCAGGTCGAAGACGGACTGATCCGCGGGGCGATCGATCTCGCGATGACGGTGTCGATGATCGGCAGCCCCAGGCTGTGGCGCACACACGTGCGCGCCGTGGAGTACGTGGCGCTGACGTCAGTCGCGCATCCGCTGCCCGACCCCGGGCCCGACATGTTCGTCGGCCGCCACTTCGTGCGCGTCTCGACCCGCGGTGGCCACGTGTTCCCGCTGCAGGCGCTGACCGAGCACGGACTCATGCCGCAGGTCTCGCTCACCGTCGAGGAGTATGCGACCGTGCCCGCTGTGCTGCAGGCCACCGACCTCGTCGTGCTGCTGCCGCGGCACGTCGCCGAGGTGTTCAGCGGATGGTTCCAGGGACTGCGGATCACCGATCTTCCGTGGCCCGCGCAGTCGACGCCCGTCTCGCTGTACACCCGGCGCGAGGCGAGCCTGTCCCCGGCGCAGAAGTGGTTCCGCAGCGTGGTGCTCGATGCCGTCGCGGCCGGTGAGTACCGGCGCAGGCCCGCGTGACCCGCGCGGACGCCGTGGGCAGAACCGCGGCGGGGAGCTGGTGAGAATTGCTTTGCGGCGTGAGACATGTGTTGCCAGCACCCGTCTCGTGCGGCAAAGCAATTCTCGCGGCGTCACGCCCGTCACGCCCACTCACGCCCGCAGGAAGAGTGCCGTCGCCTCGGACCGGCTCGTCACGTCGAGCTTGCGGTAGACGTTCGCGACATGAAACTTGACGGTGTTCTCGCTGATCCCGAGGTCGGCGGCGATCTCGCGATTGCGTCGTCCTGCGGCGAGCCGCCGGAGCACATCGTGCTCTCGCGGGCGCAGGTCCCACGCATCCGCACTTCCTGGCGCCGCATGCGGTGGATCGAGCGGAATGACGATCGCGATCTCCGTTCCCCACCCCGGTGTCGCGGTGAGGGAGATACGGCCTCCGAGTGCGTGGATGCGCTGACTGACCGATTGCACCGACGCCGATTCGGCCCTGATGTCGCCATGCCCGTCGTCGCGCATGTCGATGAGCAGGTTAGTCCCGTCACAATCCCACTGCACTCGCACCCGTCCCACTTCCGGACTCTCGAGCAGCGCCAGCACCGATCCCCGCACCACGGCACGTGCTCCGTGCGCGACTTCACTCGGCAACGGGCGCCCGTCTTCGGGTGGCTCGACGAACTGCACATCGATGTCTCGGTAGTGCACGAGCGGGCGAAGGTCTTCGCGGAGCCGCTCGAAAGCCGTCGTCACGGGTTCTTCCGTCGATGTGCGCACGCGGTCGCTGGCGGTGCGGAGATGCACCAGGCCGGATGCTGCCACCGCTGTGGCCGCCGAGCGTGCGGCGCCATCATCGACCTTTCCTGATCTGAGGACGGCGAGGATTGATTCGAGTGTTGTGGAGTACTCATCGATCAGCTCGGTGAGCACCTCCATGCGCTCACCCGCCGATGTCCGGGCGTGCCGGAGTGAGGCGGGATCCGCGAGATCCTGTGCGCGCACGTCGTCGTCGAGCATGCCCCCACCGTAGTGCCCATCCTTTCGGGTGGGGAAGACGGCCCAACGGGGCGATACCGCTACTCGGACGGATAGAGGAAGCTCAAGGCACGAACCCACAGCGAACAACGGGCGGCGTTGCCCGGGAACGGAGACCTGACATGGCGGACAATCGAGCGGTCGCCTACAAAGGGCCGGGAGTCGTCGAAGTGATCGACACCGCCTATCCGGAGTTCGAGTTGAAAGACGGACCGGGGGTGAACCCGGAGAATGTGGGCAGGAAAGTGCCGCACGGCGCGATCCTCAGAACGGTCGCGACGAACATCTGCGGCTCCGACCAGCACATGGTGCGCGGGCGGACGACAGCACCTGCGGGCCTCGTGCTCGGACACGAGATCACCGGCGAAGTCGTCGAAGTGGGTCCGGATGTGGAGTTCATCAAGGTGGGCGACATTGTCTCCGTACCGTTCAACATCGCATGCGGCCGCTGCCGGAACTGCAAAGAAGGAAAGACCGGCATCTGCCTGAACGTCAACCCCGACCGGCCGGGTAGCGCATACGGGTACGTCGATATGGGCGGATGGGTCGGCGGACAGGCCGAGTTCGTGCTCGTCCCCTACGCGGACTGGAACCTGCTGAAATTCCCCGACCGCGACCAGGCACTCGAGAAGATCCTTGATCTGACGATGCTCTCCGACATCTTCCCCACCGGCTTCCACGGTGCGGTCACCGCCGGGGTCGGCCCCGGCTCGACCGTGTACATCGCTGGCGCGGGTCCGGTGGGTCTCGCCGCGGCGGTCGGCGCGCAGCTTCTGGGAGCTGCGGCCGTGATCGTCGGCGATCTGAATGAGGATCGTCTCGCGCAGGCCCGGTCGTTCGGATGCGAGACGGTGGACGTCTCGAAGGGAGACCCGAAGGATCAGATCGAGCAGATCCTCGGTGTTCCCGAAGTCGATTGCGGCGTGGATGCCGTCGGCTTCGAGGCGCGCGGACACGGATCGGATGCTTCGCACGAAGCGCCCGCGACCGTGTTGAACTCCCTCATGGACATCACCGCCGCGGGCGGTGCTCTCGGCATCCCTGGTCTGTACGTCACTGGCGATCCCGGTGCCGTCGATGACGCCGCCAAGGTCGGATCTCTCTCGATCAGCCTCGGCACCGGCTGGGCGAAATCTCTGTCGTTCACGACCGGGCAGTGTCCCGTCATGAAGTACAACCGGCAGCTGATGATGGCGATCCTCCATGACAAGGTGCAGATCGCGCAGGCCGTGAAGGCGACGCCGATCAGCCTCGACGACGCACCGCGCGGCTACGCGGAGTTCGATCAGGGCGCCGCCAAGAAGTACGTACTCAACCCCAACGGCTACATCAAAGCCTGACCCACCCCCGCAGTTCGACCACCACGAAAGGAACGGAAATGTCTGCAAATCTTGAGGATGCTCGTCGAGTCATCGCCGCCGCCGAGAAGAAGGCCACCGAGATCGGCCAGCCCATGAACATCGCCGTCGTCGATGCCGGCGGAAACCTCGTCGCCCACGTGCGCCAGGACGGAGCCTGGATCGGCAGCGTCAACATCTCGATCAACAAGGCGTGGACGTCGAAGGCGTTCGACATCTCCACGAAGGACCTCGGCGACAACTCGCAGCCGACGCAGCAGTTCTTCGGCATCCAGAACACCAACGGCGGCAAGGTCGCGATCTTCGCCGGCGGCATCCCGCTCTCGCGCGACGGCGTCGTCGTCGGAGCCGTCGGTGTCAGCGGCGGATCCGGGGAGCAGGACCACTCCGTCGCCGAGGCCGGCGCCGCCGCGTTCTGAGCTCCGTCCCCCGCGAGAATTGCTTTGCGGCACGAGAATCGCGTTGCCAGCAGCCGTCTCATCGCGCAGAGCAATTCTCGCGGCTGGGGCTGGGGCGCATCAATTCACGCACAGTGACACGCTCAGGGGCGGTTCGGGCGGTTCCAGCTGGACTTCGCGGGAGCGAACGGGCTCCGCACGTGGATCGCCCACGTCGAGTGCGGGTGGATGCGCAGCAGCGCGGTCTCGTAGAACGTCACCGCCTGCGCGTCGAGCTGTGGGAGCACGGCATCCTTGTCGGTCGTGTCCTCCGGTCGCGGACGCAGGGCCTTCCAGACCAGCTGAACTTCGGGGGCGCCGGTCGGGATGCCGTCGATATCGATGACCGCGCGATCCCAGGGCAGCGTGAGCCGCGGATCGCGCTTGTAGACCCACGCGCGCGGAGCGCCATCTTCCCCGTTGACCTGCAGCACCCAGGCATTCTTCGCGTCGTCTCGGATGAGCACCGGCTGCAGGTCGGCGTCTGATGGAGCATCCGCGAAGGGCACGATCTCGTCCTCTTCACCCGAGGGCGCCCAGGCGCTGAACCCCTCCGGCAGATTCGCGACCAGCGTGGCCAGGTCGCCGGCGACGACGCTCACGTCGATGTTCGAACGCTCGCGGATCGACCGTCCGAGCCAGCGGTCCAGTGCCGCACCTCCCGAGAGCCACCACCGAACGGATGCTGCGCCGAGCAGCTCCGCGACCTCGTCGGCCGAAACGGCCTCCCACGGAGTCGCGGCAGCAGATGCAGAAATGGCCATGAGTTGAGGCTACCCGGGCCGGTCACCACCTCTCGCCGTTCACAACTCCTCAAGAACGGTGGGCCGAGCGCCGGACGGCCCGAAACCACGGCTGCTTCGCGGTTCTTTGAGGAGTTACGAACGTGCGGTGCCGGCGACCGAGCCCTCGAGCATCGCCCAGAGCCCGTGGAACAGTGCCGCAGAATCATCAGGACCCAGGTGCGCTGTCAGTTCGCGCTGCACGTCGATCACCAGTGGGGCGAGACGCGCGCGCTCGGCCGCTCCATGCGAGGTGAGCGTCACGACGTTGCGCCGCGCATCACCCGCGGCCCGCTGCCGGGCGATGAGACCGGACTTCTCCATGCGCCGCACGAGGTCGGCGATCGTCGAGCGATCGAGGTCCACCTCGTCGCACAGCTCGCGCTGGCTCGCCTCACCGAGACGATCAAGAACCGCGAGGATGCTGTACTGCGCGCTTGTGATCTCGCTCGAAGCCACTCGCGCCCAGGTCGCCAGATGCAGCTGCTGCGCGCGGCGGATGAGGTTCCCGACGTGACGCTGCGGTTCGGGGAGGTCAGGCATCGTCATCACGGCTCCATCCTCTCAGGTGCGCTCACAACAGAGCTTCAACTCCTCGATCGCTGAGCCTGTCGAAGCGTCGCGGGCCAGGCCCTTCGACAGGCTCAGGGGCCGGTGGGCAGCAGGAACCCGCCGAAGAAGTCACGCAGCTCGGCGCGTGCCGACAGCTGCAGCACGTGCGCCACATACTGATCCGGACGCACGACGACGACCGCACCGTCTGCGGCGATCCCGCGAGCGGCGAAGATGTCGTCCGCAGCATCCGCTGCCCAGACCTTCTCCCAGTCCTGCAAGCCGAGCGGGCCAGAGGTCGGAAGCAGCAATTCCGGCAGGGCCGTGACATCGACGTCGTGGTGCGAGCCGCGGAAAATGGCGTGGACGTCGATGACGCTGTCGATAACGGCATCCGCCCCGGTGAACTCGCGGACCGGCGAGTCCTCTCCGTCACTCAGCCACGTGGCGAACTCACGCAGTGCCGCCCCAGAAGTGTCTCCGAAGGCGTAGATGCGCCAGCGACCGTCGGCGACGTGCGAGTGGCCGAGCTGCAGCGGGCGCGCGTCTGCGACACGGCGCACGGGCGACGAGTGAAAGCGGGTGCCGATCTCGAATCCGCTCGCCAACTCCTGATGCTCCGCCGTCCCCGTGAGCGTCGACGGGGTGTACTGCGTCGCAAGGCCTGCGGTGTAGCGACCCTGGCGCGCGAACTCATCCTGCATGTCTGCAGCCGAGACGCCGCCGAGTTCGGGGTGCGCAGGGTCGAGCGCCGGCTGCGCGATGAAGGCCGACCAATGCTTGTCGAAGGCGATGAGGTCGGCGGCGATCCGCTGGCGCTCTTCCGAGTAGGTGCGCAGCAGCGTGGCATCCGATCGTCCCTGCAGAACGGCGGCGAGTTTCCAACCCAGGTTGAAGGCGTCCTGCATCGACACGTTCATTCCCTGGCCCGCCTTGGCGCTGTGCGTGTGGCAGGCGTCGCCGGCGACGAACAGGTGCGGCACGGCATCCGCGGGCGAGTCAGAGGTCAGGTCATCGAAGCGGTCAGCGACGCGCTGGCCGACCTCGTACACGCTCGACCAGGCGACCTGTTGCACGTCGATCGAGTACGGGTAGAGGATGCCGTTGGCGACCTCGCGCAGCTCCTCGGCGGTCTTCTTGCGGATCTCGCTATCGCCTGCCTCGACCTCGCCGAGGTCGACGTAGCAGCGCACCATATTGCCGCCCTCGCGCGGGATCATCAAGAGGCTCCCCTTGCCGGCGGACTGCACGACGTTCTTCGTGCGCCAGTCGGGGAAGTCGGTAGTGGCGAGCACGTCCATGACGCCCCAGGCGTGGTTGGCGGCGTCACCCTTGAGCTGGATGCCGAGTGCGCGGCGCACGTTGCTGCGCGCACCGTCGCAGCCGACGACGTACTTTGCGCGCACGGTGAACTCGGTGCCGTCAGCGCGACGGAGCGTGGCGATGACCGGGTGGTCTGACTCAGCATCCATCTCGAAGCCGGCGAACTCGATGCCGTAATCGGCCTCGAGTCGCGATGGGGAGCTGGCCGCGTGCTCGAGCAGATACTGCTGCATCCGCGCCTGGTTGACGATGACGTGCGGGAACTCGCTGAGCCCTGCGGGGGTGTCTTCGACCCACCCGGTGCGGGTGATCTGGGAGCGGTCGTCCTCGGACGGACCCCAGAAGCGCACTTCGTTTACCCAATAGGCCTCGCGCACCAGCGCATCTGCCAGACCGAAAGCCTGGAACATCTCGACCGTGCGGCAGGCGACACCATCGGCGTGACCGACCTGCAGCGGCTCTTCACGACGCTCGATGATGCGGGTGGTGATGTCGGGGAACTCAGACAGCTGCGCGGCCAGAACCGTTCCCGCGGGGCCCGTGCCGACGATGAGCACATCGAGCTTCTCGGGGAAGGCGTCGCCGCGTTCGAGGGCCTCAGGGGCCGCGGGGCGGACGTCAGGATCGCCGGGTCGGTATCCGTCGCGGTAGAACTGCATCTGATCTCCTTCGATCTCCGGTGCGCCCGGAATTCGTCCAACCTCGTCGGATTAGTTGGGGTGCCAACGATTGTACATGGATGCGTCGTGCGAAGCTAGCCCCATGGCGAACTCGCGCTCCGGTGACTCGATGACCGTGCGCATCGTGCGTGTTCTCGAGACTTTCAGCGCCGAGCGCACCGTGCAGACCGCGACCGAGATCGCCGAGCGCGCTGGCCTCCCCCGGTCCACTGCACACCGCATCGTCGGTGAGCTCAGCGCCGAGGGGATCCTCGAGCGCGACGAAGGGGGCCGCATCCGTCTGGGAATGCGCCTGTGGGAGCTCGCGCTGCGCGGATCCAACGCGCTGCGCCTGCGCCAAGCCGCAATGCCGCACATGGAGCGCGTGCAGACCCTCGTCCGCGAACACACCCAGCTCGCCGTGCTCGAACACGATGAAGCGCTCTTCCTCGAGCGCCTCTCCCATCCGGATGCCGGCGCCAACATCACCCGCGTCGCCGGACGCCTCCCCGTGCACGCTTCCTCTTCCGGTCTTGTTCTGCTCGCGTTCGCCGACCCCGCCGTTCGCGAGCGGGTGCTCGCCGGCCCGCTTCGCGCACTCTCGACCGAGACGATGACGGATGCCGCGGCTCTCCGCGCGCTGCTCACATCGATCCGCCGGCGCGGCTTCGTCACATCCCCCGGATCGATCGAAGCGGTCTCCACCGGGGTCGCCGTTCCCGTCCGCGACAGGGGTGAAGTCGTTGCCGCACTGTCGGTCGTGCTGCCGCGCGAGGCTGATCCCACCGCCGCACTCGACGCTTTGCGCGCCGCCGCGCACGACACAGAGCGTGACCTGCGCGCGCTCCGCTGACCCACGCTCCGCTGACCCACGACGTTCAGGTCGCGATTTGTGCCGCTATCGAGCCGCGAGAGCGACCGAATTCGCGACCTGGACGCGCCGCTGCTGCCCATTCAATGGGATCAGTCGGCATAGGAGTTGGCGGGCGAGGCACACTGGTGCGCAGCATCCGTCCGTCGAAGGAGACAGCATGAGCACCGCATCCGGCACCGTCCGCACGTCCTCGATCCGCACCCGGGTCGCAATCGTCGGCGCAGGCCCTGCCGGCCTCATCCTCTCTCAGCTGCTCGCCGATGCCGGGATCGAGTCGGTCGTCATCGATCAGCGCTCGCGCGAAGAGATCGAGCAGACGATTCGTGCCGGTATCCTCGAGCAGGGCACGGTCGACCTGCTCACCCAGATCGACCCGAACACCCGCGTGCACACGGTCGGTGACCGCCACGACGGCATCGAGCTGCGGTTCGAAGGAGAAGGACACCGCATCGACTTCGCGAGCCTCGTCGGCCGCAGCGTCTGGCTCTATCCTCAGCACGAAGTGCTCAAAGACATGCTCGCCCTGCGCTTGAGCCGCGGTCAGGACCTGCGCTTCGGCATCACCGCGACCCGCGTCGAAGGCGTCGAGACCGATGCTCCGCGGGTGATCGCGACGGATGCCGAGGGCGCCGAGCTCGTCATCGACGCCGACTTCGTCGTGGGCGCCGATGGGTCACGCTCGGTCGTGCGACCCGCTGTCACCGGCGACTCTCGCAGCGGCTACTTCCGCGAGTACCCCTTCGCGTGGTTCGGCATCCTCTGCGAAGCACCGGCTTCCTCGGATGAACTCATCTACAGCAACTCCGAGAATGGCTTCGCGCTGATCAGCCAGCGCAGCCCCGAGGTGCAGCGGATGTACTTCCAGTGCGCCCCCGACGCCGATCCGGACGCGTGCAGCGAGGCGGAGATCTGGGAGACGCTGCAGTCTCGCGTGCCGGGCATCACTCTGAAGGAGGGCCGGATCTTCCAGCGCGATGTGCTGCGCTTCCGCAGTTTCGTCGCCAGCGAGCTGCGCCACGGGCGGGCAGCTCTCGTGGGAGACGCCGCGCACACCGTGCCGCCCACTGGCGCGAAGGGCATGAACCTCGCGGTGGCCGACGTCGTCATCCTCGCGAAAGCGCTGAACGCGCTGCTCGTCGAGAACGACTCCCGCCTGATCGATGGCTACGCGGATGCCGCATCGCGCCGTATCTGGAAGGCGCAGAACTTCTCGTGGTGGATGACGAGCATGCTGCACCTGGAGCCCTCGCACAATGAGTTCGACCGCAGACGTCAGCTCGGAGAGCTGCGCTCGGTCGTCGACTCAGAGGCCGGACGCACCTATCTCGCCGAGGCTTACACCGGGTGGCCCCACGACTGATTCCGAACCTCGGGAACCCGCAAAACCACGCCGAGGCACCGTCAGTTCGATGTTGTCTCGGCGTGGTTTTGCGGGTTTGCAGCGAGAATCAGCCCTTCGAGGGCGTGCGGTTCTCTGCGCTGAACATCCACGCGAACTGCTCGAGCGTGTCGATGATCTCGTGGAGGATGTCTGCGGTGGTCGGATCCTCCTCGTCGATCGGATCGTGCACCTCGCGCATCGTCCCGACGGTGGCCTCGAGCCGCACCGTGATCAGATCGACGGTCTCGGTCGTGGTGATCTCACCCTGCGGATACTCCGGCAGGGTGGTCGTGGATGCGACGGTGTCACTGCGCCCGTCCGGAACGGCGTGCAGCGCCCGCATGCGCTCGGCAATGGTGTCGCTGAACGTTCGGACGGCGGCGACGATCTCATCGAGCTGCAAATGCGTATCCCGGAAGTTGGTTCCCACCACGTTCCAGTGCGCCTGCTTGCCCTGCATCGACAACTCGAGAAGATCGACCAGCACCGCCTGCAGGTTCTTTCCGAGCTGCTTCGATGCGACGAAGCCCTTCTCGGCGTTCTGGCGTCGCGTACTCTTCTCTCCCGAGCCGCCGCGAGCTGCGCCCTTGTTCTTCGAGTCTGACTTCGCACTTGCCTTAGTCGTTGCCATTATGACCTCCTGTCCGCAACGCTATCCAGCCAGATGGCGCACAACGAGGGGCTTGACAACCTGTTATTGCCGCGGCAGGCGCTGTCGGAACCGCCACCCGGTGACCCCGAGCACCACTACCGCGAGAACGATGGCCGTCGTCGCCACCACAGGAGCCGCGGGATCCTCGGCCCAGCGACCGACCGCGATCCAGACGAGCCCCCAGACGGTTGCGACCGCAGGCGCCCATCGACCTCCGCGCCAGGCGGTGAAGACAGCGATGAGGCCAGCCGCGATGAGCGTGATGGTCCCAGGGATCCCCGGTGCCTCTGCCCACGAGGTGATGCCGATGTCGGCGAGCCAGGCTGCGAGATTCGCTGCCGCCGCAACTGTGACCCAGCCGAGGTAGAGCCCGATGACGCCGTCGATGAGCACGATCTCCGCGACCGTTCCGCGGCGCGGGCGGCGGCACACGCGCACGAAGGTCACCAGCAGCACACCGAGCAACAGCACGATGATCACGAAAGACTCCGCAATCTGCCAGGCCAGAACGCACATGATCCACGCGGCATTCAGCACAGCGGATGCCGCGACGCCGTACCCGATCGCCCGATGGCGCGGCTTCGCCGACTGTCCAGGCGTGAACTGCCAGATCGCATAGGCAAGCAGGCCGAGGTAGATCACTGACCAGATCGCGAACGCGAACCCGGCGGGAGCGAGGACGGTGGCGTCAGCGGCGAACGCTCCACCGGCAGCATCCGAGATCCCCGAGCCGCCGAACAGCCCGGATCCGAACAGCGCTGCCACAAGGGAACCGACCACCGTCAGCGCAACAATGCTCCGACGCACGCGGTCGGACTCCTCGGTCTGAGACATGCCCCCAGGGTAGAGGTGGCCGCGCTCAGCTCACTCCGCGGGCGGCGGCGTGGCGCACACTGCCATCGCCGAGATTGCCTCGTGGTACTGCTCAGCGGTGAACGGCAGACCGAACTCCGGGGCCGTCTGGCCCTGTGCCGCAGGTGCCTTGGAGGCGATCGCGGCGAGTTCCCAAGCGAGGTAGGCGGCAACGCTGGACCCCGACGTGGAGTTGTTCAGCACGACCGCGACGGTGAACCCTGTCGTCGGGTCGGCGTACGCCGCTGTGGTGTAACCGGGAGTCGCGCCGTGCTGTCCGATCAGGGGTCCGACCAGATATGCGCCGCCGGTCGCCTGGTACCAGGATTCTGCGTCCGCCGATACCGGCAGAGGAGCCGCGAACTGGTCGGGCTTCGGGTCTTCACGAAGCCCCTGGCGCGCTGCGGCCTGAGCGAACCGGCCGAGCTCGTCGATCGTCGAGACCACACCGGAGTCGGTGTAGCCCACACTGGAGGAGAGCGTCGTGATGTCGACAGGAGCCGTGCAGTCGTAGCCGCCCTCGATGGCGTTCAGCCGGTTTCCGCTGAGCGGGTTCTCACCGGGTACTGCAGCGGCAGGGCTCGGAAGCGAAGTGCTTGTCAGCTCGAGCGGATTGGCGACGTACTTCGCGATCAGCTCGGACGCGGTCATCCCCGAAGCGCGCTCCAGGGCGAGTCCGAGAAGAAGGTATCCGGCGTCGGAGTCGCGGTAGGTCGTGTGCGGCGCGGTCGGTGCCTGGCCGAGGCCGAAAGATGCGAGCTCGAGCGGTGCCCAGACGCGCTCGGGGGTGTTCAGCCACATGCCCGCCACTGCCATCTCGGACGATCCAGCGCCGCTGGTGCCGTTGCAGAGGTCGAGCAGCGTGATGTCCTTCATCTTCGCCACACCCGAGACGTAGTCGGGAACGGGGGCGTCGAGTTCGACCGTGCCCTCATCGACGAGCGCGTAGAGCACCTCGCAGGTCATGATCCGCGTGACATCGCCGATGCGGAAGGACATGTCCGTGGTGACCGCGGTCTGATCTTCGACCGACTGCGTGCCCAGTGCCGTGACCCAGGTGCCGCTCCAGGGAACCCACACGCCGACGATCGCACCTGTCGCGCCGACCTTCGCCATGGCGTTCTCGACAGCGGCCTGCATCGGCGCGACCGTGTCATCGGGGAGCGCCTGCTCCACCTGCCCGGGCGCCGTGTACGTGAAGGAGTCCTCCGGCGCACATCCGGTCAGCACAAGAGCAAGAGCGGCCGCGCCAGCGACGGCAGCACGCCAGGGGCGCGACGAGAGATGGGGCATGGGTGGGACTCCTGGAAGATCTATCCCACCGAGTCTAGGGCGCGCCGCCGGAAACACTGCACGGTTGCTGGCGATCGCGGCAGACACACAGACTTCACTCAGATGCGCCGCTTCAGACGTACAGTGATGACCATGCCGCATATCTTCGACAGCAACGTGGTCGCCGCCATCCTCCGCCATATGAACGGCGACCACTCCGATGACAACCTCCTGATCGCCCGCGCTTTCGCCACGGCATCCGATCTGCCCATCACGGATGCCGTGATGACAGACCTCGACGGAGACGGCGGCATCTGGCAGATCACCCGCGGCGGAGTCGAGGAGGAGCTGCGCGTGCCCTGGCCGGGCGGCGCCATCGACGAGCGCCCCGCCGTGCGGCGCGAGGTCGTCGCCCTCTACGACGCCGCCTGCGCGAAGCTCGGGGTCGAACCGCGGCCACATTCCTGACGCTTCCGGTTAGGTAAGGTTTGCCTTACACTGAGGGCATGGTGGAAATCCTCTCATTCTCCGCGGCGCTTCGTGAGCGCTCGTCCGGTTCGCACTCGCGCAGCGAGCACGCTGGTTTCATGGCCGATCTACTCAAGGGCGAGGCATCCCGCGAGGACTACATCTCGCTCGTCGCCCAGCACTACTTCATCTATGAAGCGCTCGAGTCAGCCGGCGAGCGGATGCGGCGCGACCCCGTCGCGTCCGTCTTCATCAGCGACAAGCTCACCCGCCTTCCCGCCCTTGAGGCCGATCTCGAGTTCCTCGTCGGGCCGGACTGGCGCGACGAGATTGCACCTCTTCCGACGACGCAGCGCTACGTCGCGCGCATCAACGAGGTCGGCGCGACGTGGGCGGGCGGTTTCATCGCGCACCACTACACGCGCTACCTGGGTGACCTGTCTGGCGGTGTGTTCATCGGACGCGTCATGCAACGCCGGTTCGGATTCGAGACCAATGGCGTGGGCTTCTACCTGTTCGACGACATCGCCGATCCGAACGCTTTCAAGGACGTCTACCGCGAGCAGTTGGATGCCGCGCCGTGGGATGCCGCAGAGCGCGAGCGCGTCATCGACGAGGTGCTGCTGGCCTATCGCTTCAACACCGAGCTGTTCGAAGATCTCGACCACGCCCGGATCGCCGCCTGATCAGGCCCCCGCGAGCCGGGGTGTCGAACCCTGCCGGGCCTCCCACGCATCGCGCATGAAACGGCGCACGTCCTGATCCACCCGGATGTCGCTCGGACGCAGCGGACGCGACAGGTACAGCCCGTCGAGTGAGGTGAGCCGCGACAGGGCAACGTAGGTCTGCCCCGGCGCGAATGCTCCCCCACCGAGATCGATGATCGCACGATCGTAGGTCTTGCCCTGCGACTTGTGGATCGTGACCGCCCACGCCAGCCGCAGCGGGAACTGCATGAACTCGGCGATCACGTCGCGACTGAGCGTCTTCGTGTTCGCGTCGTAGGAGTAGCGGAACCTCTCCCACACCGCGGGCTCGACGTCGACGTCCTCGCCGTCGATCTCGACGCGCACTGATCCGCCGAGAATGCGCTTGACCGTGCCGATCGTGCCGTTGACCCAGCGCGGGGGCTCACCGGTCATCGACACGTCGTTGCGCAGGAACATCACCTGCGCGCCGATCTTGAGTTTGAGCTCCGCGTCTGCGGGGTAGTTGCCGTCGCCGCGCCCGAAGTCGCCGTTGATCTCGGCGCGCGCGGTCTGCTCCTTGCCCGCGAGTGCTGCGAGATGGCGCTTGTTGATGTTGTTGACGATGTCATTGCGCGTCGCGAGCGTGATGATCGGGACCTCGCCGGGTTCAGGATCAGGAGGCGTGCGCGTGCCCTGCGTGTTGAGCACCTCGGCGATCTCAGCCGTCACCCGCCCGTAGCGGACCGCGTTCAGCATCGACTTGAAACCGTCGTCGGACTGGCGGTGGATCTGCACCAGCTCGCGCACGTGCAGCGGAGCACCGTGACGCCCGAGATCGATCAGCCCGTCGGCCTCTCCCATCGTTGCCCCAGCCCACACCTTCGCATCGAAGAACCAGAACGAGCGGTAATGGTCCTGCACGTAGCGCAGCTCGTCGCCCCGCGGCGGTACGGGCGCCAGCTGATAGGGGTCGCCGAACATGACGACCTGCACGCCGCCGAACGGCTCGGCACGCCTGCCGCGGGCCTGGCGCAGTGCGCGGTCCATGCCGTCCATCAGGTCGGCGTTGACCATCGAGACCTCGTCGATGACGAGTGTGTCGATCGCGTTCAGGATGCGGCGGGTGGCATCGTTCTGCTCGATCTCGCTCTCGGCGATGAGCCCGATCGGCAGGCGGAACAGCGAATGAATCGTCTGCCCCTCGACGTTCAGGGCCGCAACACCGGTCGGCGCGCAGATCGCGATCTGCTTCTGGGTGTGCCACGCGAAGTACTGCAGGAGCGTGGATTTGCCGGTTCCGGCGCGCCCCGTGATGAAGACGTGCTCCCTGGTGTCCTCGATGAGTTGGAACAGCTCCTGCTGCTCATCGGAAAGGGCGGGGAAAGACACGACTCTCATCGTACGTCGACCTCCGCCATCAGATGGGCGCGAACTCGGCACTGTCACAGCCCGCACTTCTAGACTGGCGCCATGGATCAGCCCTCGACGACGCGCGTGCGCCGCCGATTGTGGTTCGATCTGACTGCTCTCGCGGTCGTCGGGGTTCTGCTGCTCGGGGCCATCGGCGCCGGGGGAACAGTCCTCTACAAGGAGTTCTACGGTCCAGCGGCCTTCGTCACCCGCTATCTCGATCTTCTCTCCAGCGGGCGTGCCGCCGATGCTCTGCTTGTTCCCGGCGTCGCGGTCGATCGCAGCACTCTCGAGGAGGCCGGCATCGATGGCGACGCGTCCGAGGCGATGCTGCGCAAGAGCGCTCTCGCGCCGCTGAGCAACTTCGAAGTGCTCGCAGAAGAGTCCGAAGACGGCGTCTTCTCGGTCACCGTCTCCTATGTCGCCGGGGCCCACGCGGGTTCCACGACTTTCCAGGTCGAGCAGGACGGCTGGGAAGGCATCATCCCCGACTGGCGCTTCACCCGCTCGCCCCTTGCGGCCGTTTCACTGACGCTCCTGGGCGCCGACCAGTTCGCCGTGAACGGCTTCCCCGTCGATCGGCGCCAGGTCATGGCATCCGGTGCGGATGCTGTCGCTGGAGACCCGCTGTCGCTGCTGGTGTTCACCCCCGGGCTCTACTCGATCACCGTCGACACCGCCATCGCGACATCACCGGGGGTGAGCATCCTCGCGGACTCTCCCCTCACGCAGACCCCGGTCGAAGTGCAGACCGCACCCACCGAGAAGTTCACCGCCGTCGTCCAGGAGCGCGTCGAGGAGTACCTCACGCAGTGCACGACGCAACAGGTTCTGCAGCCGACCGCCTGCCCCTTCGGCCTCGAGGTGCGCAACCGCATCGTCGACCCGCCGGTCTGGTCTATCGCCGCTCAGCCCGCCGTCACCGTCGAGCCCGATGGCGCGCACTGGAGGATCCCACCGACCGACGCCGTCGCTCACATCGAGGTCGACATCCGTTCGCTGTTCGACGGCTCCGTGGAGCACGTCTCTGAGGATGTGCCGTTCCAGGTCGATGGCTCGATCGCCATCCTTCCCGACGGCTCGGCGTCGATCAGGGTCGGTTCGCCCGTCGGGTGAATCAGCGGCCTTCGCGGGCGGCCTGGCGCTGGTCGCGTTCGGCGAGGGCGGCGAGCTTCGCGTTGTACTCGGCGAGCTCGGCTTCTCCGGTGCGATCGGCGTTGCGGTCGGTACGCCGCTGCACCTTGGTGTCGTCGCGGCTCCACTGAATAGCGACCGTGACCGCGAGGATCAGCGTCGGGATCTCACCCACAGACCACGCCACTCCTCCGCCGATGTACTGATCCTCCATCGGCGTCGGTCCCCAGGTGCGGCCCATGGATCCGAACCACTCCGCGACCATGAGTCCCTCCTGCATCATGATCGCCATTCCGAAGAACGCGTGCATGGCCATGACCGCGATGAGCGTGATGAGGCGTCCCGCGTACGGCAGGCGGTACGGCACCGGATCGATACCGACCAGGCTCAGCACGAAGAGGTAGCCAGAGATCAGGAAGTGGATGATCATCCACTCGTGTCCGAGGTGCTCGTACATCGACCACCGCACGAGGTCGGTGAAGTAGAACGCCCAGAGCGACACGATGAAGATGCCGGCCGCGACGAAGGGGTGCGTGATGATCCGCGAGAACGGGGACTGCACAGCCCAGAGGATCCACTCGCGCGCGCCGCGAGTGCCGTCATCGCGCTTGTGGATGCTGCGCAGCGCCAGGGTCACCGGCGCACCGGAGACCAGCAGCAGCGGGATCGCCATCGACAGGACCATGTGGCCCAGCATGTGCACGCTGAACAGGTACTCCTGGTACAGGTTGATCGGTCCGCACGTGACCCAGACGAGCAGCAGCAACCCCAGCATCCAGAACACGGTGCGCTGGATCGGCCAACGGTCCCCGCGTCGGTGCAGGCGCCAGACGCCCGCGATGTAGAAGAAGGCGCCGAGCACTGCACCCAGCGCCCAGAGGATGTCGAGGTCCCACCCGCTGAACCACATATCGATCGTGAACTCAGGAGGAAGCGGCGCGCGCGTGAGGATCTCCGCTGGCGTCTGCCGATCGACGGCCGTCAGACCCGTCGGCGGGGGCGTGCGCGCAAGCGCAGCGGCGGCGCCCGATGCGAGACCCATGAGCGCGACTTCGCAGAGCACCAGCATCCAGAACCAGCGCGAAGCGCTCTCGCCAGCCGTGCGCGACGCGTCCATGCGCGGAATGAGGCGGGCGCGGTACCAGGCGCCGAGCAGGCCCATGCCGCACAGCAGCACCACCTTGGCGATGATGATGAGGCCATAGGGACTCCAGAGCGCGTCCCAGCTGCCGAGGCCGACGGTCGACCGGACGACGCCCGAGACGGCGACGACGAAGAAGGCGGCAATGGCGAGGCTCGAGTAGCGGCGCACGAGCGACACGGCGTCGACGCCCTTGGTGAGGTGCAGCACGACCAGGAGCATGAGTCCACCGAGCCACACCGCAGCGCCGACGGTGTGCAGCAGGATCGAGTTCACCGCGATGACGTGACCGGACAGCTCGCCCGAGTGACCCTGCGTCGCCATCGGCAGAAGGGCAGCGAGCGCGATGACGGCGGTGATCAGCGTCGGAAGCCAGCTGCGCCACGCGAACGCGAGGATCGTGACGATCGCGCCCATGACCGTGGTGATCAGCCAGGCCTGACCGAGAGGGAGGGCGAGGAGGAAGCGCCCCAGATCCGAGCCGAACTGCTGCCCGAGGCTGAGTTCAGGGGTGAACGCCGCGAGGAAGGTGAGAAAGCCGGTGGCACCGGCAGAGATCGTGAAGAGGGCGGCGCCGAGGGATGCGGTGTCCATCGCCGTTTCGAACGGCTTCTCCCCCGCGCGGAGTGCGAACAGAGCGAGAACCATCGGGCCGATCATGAGTGCGGCGCTGAGGTTGTTCACCAACCGCGCGATCGGCAGGCTCCAGCGGATGACGTCGCCGGGGTCACCGATCAGCAGGGGTGCAGCCCCTCCGCCGAACAGCAGAGCTGCGACCACAGCGACCGCGGAGGATGCGACGAGGATCAGGACTCCGGCCGCACGATACGACGATGCGGGAATGGTGCCTTGGCCGGGAGAGCTCACCCTTCAAGCCTAAGCTCGCGGGCACTGCTGCGGCACCACGCATGAAGGCCGCCCCAACCGGGACGGCCTTCATAAGCTTCGAGAAGTAAGCGGACTTACTTGACGGCTGCCTTGAGCTTGGAGCCAGCGGTGACCTTGACGCGCTTGCCAGCAGGGATCTTGATCTCTGCGCCGGTCTGCGGGTTGCGGCCGGTGCGGGCAGCGGTGTCGACCTGCTCGAAAGCGATCCAGCCCGGGATCGAGACCTTGCTGCCCTTGGCAACTGCGTCCGAAACCGTGGCGAAGAGGGAGTCGAGGACGCCCGAGACGGTGGCCTGGCTCTGGCCAGTGGCAGAAGCAATGCTCGCGACGAGCTCGGTCTTGGTGATGGACTTGTCAGCCATGTCATCCTCCAGCGACGAGGTTCCCGTCGCATTGTCGTTGTGGTCGGAGCAGGTGCTCCTGGTCGAGTGACCGCCTTGAATGTACCAACCGTGACCCGTATTTCCGCGTCATTTCGCGGGTTTTGGTGTTTTTCTAGGCGTGTCGGGTCACTTTGGCCACTTTCGTCACAGGATTCGCGGCGGTTCCCGGGGGTGCACCGGCATCCGGGAGGGGTCGCATGTGGTCGCCTTTTCGCGCCGGAAGCGACCAAGTGCGCCACCTCCCCGAGCAGAGCGGATGCCGGGGGGCGCAGAGCGGATGCCGGGGGCGCAGAGCGGATGCCGCGGGGCGCAGAGCGGATGCCGGGGGCGCAGAGCGGATGCCGGGAGCGCAGAGCGGATGCCGCGGAGCAGAGCGGATGCCGGGCACGCAAAAGGGGCGAGGATCCGAAGATCCTCGCCCCGCTTCGACAGGCTCAGCGAGCCCGTGAAAGTCTTACCAGCTCGACTTGGTCACACCGGGCAGCTCGCCACGGTGAGCCATGTCGCGGAAGCGCACGCGCGAGATGCCGAACTTGGTCAGCATGCCACGGGGGCGTCCGTCGATGGCGTCACGCGAACGCACGCGCACCGGCGATGCGTTGCGCGGAAGCTTCTGCAGGCCGACGCGAGCGGCTTCGCGAGCCTCGTCGGTAGCGTTCGGGTCGACGAGGGTCTTCTTCAGCTCGAGGCGACGCTCGGCGTAGCGCTCGACGATGACCTTGCGCTGCTCGTTACGAGCGATCTTGCTCTTCTTAGCCATGGATCAACGCTCCTCTCGGAATTCGACGTGCTTGCGGACAACCGGGTCGTACTTCTTGAGCACGAGACGGTCGGGGGTGTTGCGACGGTTCTTCTTGGTCACGTACGTGTAACCGGTGCCCGCCGTCGAACGGAGCTTGATGATGGGACGAACGTCCTGAGCCTTCTTGGCCATTAGAGCTTCACACCCTTCGCCTTGAGGTCTGCGACAACCTTCTCGATGCCACGAACGTCGATCACCTTGATGCCCTTGGCGGACACGTTGAGCGTGATCTTACGGCCGAGCGAGGGCACGTAGTACGTCTTCTTCTGCACGTTCGGGTCGAAGCGACGCTTCGTCCGGCGGTGCGAGTGCGAGATGTTGTGACCGAAGCCGGGAACAGCTCCTGTCACCTGGCACACTGCTGCCATGTGATTACTCCTTCATTACCGTGAGACCGGACGGTCTCACCCAAGATCCCTTGTCTGCGCGCCGCAGCCCTTTCAACAAGTGAGAGGACCAAGCAACACACGAACTGCGCACAGGAGTGTGCACAGACAAGGAGTCAGTTTAGCATGGCCTGTGCGTCTGCTGCACCGCGCCCCCAGCGGAACGGCGAGACCGTTCGGTCGCCGGCGATCCAGAAGCGCCAGGGGAAAGCATCCGTCCCCGCGATGCCCGCGACACCGACTCGCGGTCCGGATGCCACCTCGACAGGTTCATCGTCCCACCACAGCTGTGCTGCGGCACCGTTCAGGAGCGTCCCGTCGACGAAATCGATCCCGTCGTGCAGCGCATACCGCAGGCCCATCACCTGGCCGAGCCGCCCAGGACCTCGCGCCAGATCGCGTCCTGATCTGCCGGATCGGGATGCCGCGGCATCCGCCCCGCAGATCACTTCACCCGCGCGCAGGAGTACCCCGCCCGCGGTTCCTTCGGGACCGCAGACGACGTTCACGCACGAGTGGATGCCGTGGCTGAGGTAGACGTAGAGGTGACCGGGCTCCCCCCACATCGTGGCGTTGCGGGCGGTGGGTCCCATGCGCGCGTGCGATCCGGGGTCTGGCACATCGCCGGTTCCCCGCCCGTGATAGGCCTCGGTCTCGGTGATGCGCAGCCAGACCGGTGCGCCGTCCACCGTCGTGCGCAGCTGAGCGCCGAGCAGCTGCGGTGCGATCTCGAGCGGAAGGTGCTCGAGATCCGACCTGGTCGCACGGATGAGCGTCATCTCAGAAGGCCGGCGCGATCTGGCACCACGACACGTCGAATCCGGTGAGCGCGACGAGCTCCTCACCGGTGCGCAGGTCGAGCAGGTGCGTCTCGAGATTCTTCGGAAGGGGCACGAGCATATTGTCGTACGGGTTCTCGACGAGCTTCGGGGCAACGGTCACCGCGGCGTACTGTCCGCTCGGTGACGGGCACGCCTGCAGGATCGCGCTGCCGGACTCGACCTCGAGCACCGGTTCTGCGCTGCCGTCGTCGTCCACGCGAATGATCGCCTGACCGGTCGGCAGTCCGCTCTCGTCGCGCGCGACGATGTGGCGCAGAGTGCCGCCGGGGAACGGAGTGATCGTCTTCGAGGGCCCGAAGTCGGGGTCGGATGCCGCAAGCGGAGTCTCGGTACCGTCAGCGAGATCCAGCTCGATGATGCTCTGATCGGCGCGGCTGACGATGGCGGTGTACGTGCCGCGCGAAATACCGAGCAGCTGCGAGGCCATCCCCATGTTCTGCGCGCCGGCGTCGCCGGAGCGGTCATCCAGCGAGAGGGTGCCGGCGAAATCGATGAACAGCACCGCTGCGGAGTCGGGCACGAACTGCCACGACGCGATGCTCGCCTCTTCATCGCCGACCTCGACGATCTGCGGCTCGCCCTCGCCGCTGATCGGCTGCGTGACGAGCACACTCGCGCGTCCGCTGTCGGCGGTGATCGTGCGATCCGAATACGTGTAGCCGACCAGGCCGCCGCGGTCGGATACCTGCACCGTGCTCACGAATCCATCCCCGGGAAGGGTGAGCTCGTGCACGTTCTCGCCCTTGTGATCCATGACGAGAATGCGCGAGCCGTCGTCATCCTCGACGGCGACGACGAGCTGATTCGCGGTCGCCCGGTAGTCATTGATGCGCGGGTGGGCGAAGACCGGCACGGCCCTCTCGCCGGTGAGATCCGTGCGGAAGATCGAGTCGTCGTCCTCGGAGCGATTGAGCAGGAAGATCTGAGACGCCGGCGTCGTGAACGACGTCTGAAGATCGGATGCTGGGCCCCCGCCGCTGCTGGTCACATCGGCGACCTTCACGGTGTATTTCGTCGAGTCATCGAGCGGGACGGTGAAGCGGATGCCGACGCTGCGTCCGGTGGCATCCACGGTGAACGGGACGGCGGGATCCACGGTGACCTGCGACTCGTCGATCGCGCCCAGCGACTGGTTCGCAGTGAGGATGACCCGGCTGCCCGAGACCTGAATCGCTTCGGCAGCGTCGACCTGCACCTGGCTGATGCGCGGACCCTGGAACAGACTGATCGCGCCGAGCACCCCGGTCACGAGGATCAGCACTCCGACGACACCGAGGATCGTGTAGAGGAAACGGCGGCTCTTGGGCCCGGGGGGCGACGCGTCGGTCGGCGAGCCTGTCGATACGTCGGTCGCTGAGCCTGTCGAAGCGTCGGGTGCGCGCTGAGCGACCGGCTGAATGACCGGAGGAAGCCGGATCGTGTCGCTCTCGGGTGCGACCGGGATCGGCGGGGCACCCCGCGTCGCCGCGGCTTCACGCTCTGCAGCCTCGCGCTCTGCGGCTTCACGCTCTGCGGACTCGCGCGCGGCGCGGGCTTCGGCGCGGCTCCGCGGCGGCTGGGGCGCCTGGTCCTCAGTACTCATAGGGATCCCCGGGCTCATCGATCGCGACCACTGACTCGGGCAGCACGCGCAGCGAGCCGTCAGCATCCGCCTTGACCGTGCCAGTGACCTCGAGCCACTGTCCGGTGCCGTACTCGGCCGCATCGATCGTCACCGGCACAGCCGCAGGCTGGGCGTCGATCACGCAGTGCGTGATGACCATGCGGGTGAGATTCACGGCATCCGATTCGCCGGGAGTGACGAAACCGACGAGCGTGACGGGAGCGCCGTCGTAGGCCTCGGGCCGCGACGCGGTCGCGAAGACGCTCGACCACTCGCCCACCCCGAAAGTGGTGGTGTCAGCAACGCCGAGCTGAGGGGTGTCTGCGCCGGCGAAGAGGGTGCCGCCAGCATCCGCTCGCGACATGGCGAGATCGACCGAGAGCGACGCGGGTGGCAGAACGAGCGCACCGACGACGACCGCCGTGGCGACGACTCCTGCAGACGCCGTGCCGATGAGGGTGAGCGTGCGGCGGCGAGGGGTCTCGTCTTCGTCGATCCCGTGGTCGTGGTCGTGCTCCGACTCTGCGCCGAGCGGCAGCGCGAACGACCAGATCGCGCCGAGGAGCACGACGACAGCGCCTGCGCACGCGAACCAGATCGACTCCGGCGCGATGAAGAGGGTGAGCCGGCCTGTCACGGCGAGACCGATCGTGACGACGGCGAGAACGGTGGCAAGGCCCACGCCGAGCCAGCGAATGCCGAGGGCGCGTGCGCGCGACGAGGAATCAGCCAAAGACGTTCACCCCGATCCCGATCGCGAAGGCGCTCATCACCACGACCGCGACCACTCCGACCAGCGTGCGCGCGGTGAAGGTGGTGCGCAGCAGAGCGAGCATCTTGATGTCGACGAGGGGCCCGACCAGCAGGAACGCGATCAGTGCGCCCGACGAGAACGTCGACGCGAACGACAGCGCGAAGAACGCATCGACGTTGGAGCAGATCGCGACCGTCATCGCCAACAGGATCATCGCGACGATCGACAGCACGGGGTTCGAGCCGATCGCCAGGAGCATGTCGCGCGGCACGAGCACCTGCACTGCTCCGGCGAGCGCCGACCCGATCACGAGAGCGGGCATGACCGCGCGCAGCTCGATGAGGAACTGCGTGAGACTGCGACGAGTCGGCGTGCCGTGCTCGTGCGTGACGCGCTCGCACGTCTGCGTGAATCGGCGGGTGAGCATCGCGTCAGGGTTGGACTGAAGGCTGTAGATCCAGCCGATGAGGTTGGCGATCAGGTATCCGCCGACGAGGCGGGCAATGAGGATGCCGCCGTCGAAGCCGAACGCGGCATGCGTGGTGATGATGACGATGGGGTTCACGATGGGCGCGGCGATGAGAAAGGTCATCGCCTCGGCGGGTGCGAGACCGCGCATCATGAGTCCGCGCGCGAAGGGCACGTTTCCGCACTCGCAGACCGGGATCAGCATCCCGAGCAGCGAGAGGACGGCGCGCCTGGCCCAGCCGGCTCTCGGAAGCCAGCGATGGATGAGATCCGGCGGCAGCCAGACCTGCACGACGATCGAGAGCACGACGCCCAGCACGACGAACGGCAGCGCCTCGATGAGGACGCTGAGCGCAAGGGTCAGGCCATCCTGCGCGCGGTCGGGCAGTGCGTCCTGGAACAGGGCCGGGACGAACCAGTCGATCAAGAAGAGCGCGGCGACGACTGCCGCGCCGATCGCGACACCGATCCATGGCGAGCGCCTGCGCCCGTTCTCTGAGCCTGTCCTGCGCCCGTTCCCTGAGCCTGTCCTGCGCCCGTTCCCTGAGCCTGTCCTGCGCCCTGAGCCTGTCGAAGGGTGCGGCCGCGTCGACGTGCGGCTGCTCACGCCTGGCCTTCGGCTGCGCGCTCATTGGCGCACGGCGTGCACAACCCGAAGATGTCGACGACGTGCTCTGCGTCTGTGAAACCGTGCAGGGCCGCGGTGCGTTTCGCCCAGGCTTCGACGTCCTTCGCTTCGATCTCGACAGTCAGCCCGCAGGATCGGCAGATCAGGTGATGATGGTGACCCTCACTCGTGCATGCGCGGTAGAGCGCCTCGCCCTCGGGGCTCTGCAACGAGTCGGCGTCGCCGGCGGCCGCGAGGCCCGACAGTGCTCGGTAGACCGTGGCCAGGCCGATGCCGGTGTTCTCTTCGCGAAGAGTGGCGTGCAGCCCCTGTGCGCTCACGAAACCGCGCGCGTCGGCGAGTGCTTCGCGCACGCGTTCGCGCTGCCAGGTGTTCCGCTGAGCCATGCCCTTGATTCTAGGCCGGAAGCGTTGTGGCGGTCCTGGGAGCAGCGCGGCGCCGCACTCGTCCGCGGATGCGCTGAGCGATCCAGCATCCGACGTAGATGAGGAACGAGATCGTGGTGATGTACGGGCTCACCGGCAGCGTGCCGGCGAGCGCGAGCAGGATGCCCCCGACCGCAGAGACGAACCCGAACAGCGCTGCCAGCAGCGGAACCGCCAAAGGTCCTGCGGTCACCCGCATGGCGGCGGCCGCTGGCGTCACCAGCAGCGCCATCACCAACAGCGCGCCGATGATGTGCACGCTGACGGCGACGATGAGTCCGAGCAGCACCATGAACGTCAGGCTCACGAGCCTGGTCGGGATGCCGCGCGCCGACGCCGCGATCGGGTCGAGGGAGTCGAATCGCAGCGGGTTCCACATCAGCAGCAGTCCCAGCAGCACGACCACGCTGATCCCGATCAGCCAGCCGAGGTCCGGACTCGAGACCGACACGATCTGCCCGGTGAGCAGGCTGAAGCGGTTCGCGCTTCGGCCGTCGTAGAGCGAGAGGAACAGGATGCCGAGACCGAGGCCGAACGGCATGAGAACGCCGACGATCGAGTTGCGGTCGCGCGCCTTGGATCCGAGGATGCCGATGAGGATCGCCGCGACCAGGGCGCCGCCGAGGGATCCCGCCACGACGCTGCCACCGAACAGCAGCGCTGCTGCGGCACCGGCGAAGGAGAGTTCGCTGACCCCGTGCACGGCGAACGCGAGATCGCGCTGCATGACGAAGACGCCGATCAGACCGCCGACGACGCCGAGCACCGCGCCGGCGATGATCGAGTTCGCGAGCAGCGCGACGAGGGCGCCGTAGTCCTGGAATGAGAAGACGTCGCTCCAGTCCAGCAGCGGCACGATCATGCGTCGTCCTCGTCGTGGTCGTGGTGCGGCGTGGTGTCCGGAGCGCCGACGACGACCAGCCGGTCACCGGCGCGCAGTACGAACACCGGGGTTCCGTAAAGGTCGGTGAGCACGCGGCTCTGCAGCACCTCGTCGGGCGTCCCGAGCACGAAGCGCCCGCCGGCGATGTACAGGATGCGGTCGACTCGACCGAGGATCGGGTTGATGTCATGGGTGACGAAGAGCACTGCGGCATCTCGGTCTTTGCGCTGTCGATCGATGATCTCGGTGATCCCGACCTGGTTGGCCAGGTCGAGGTTCGACAGCGGCTCATCGCACAGCAGAAGGGTGGGCTCATCGGCGAGCGCTTGTCCGACTCGCAGCCGCTGCTGCTCGCCTCCGGAGAGCAGACCCACCGGGCGCTCTGCGAAGTGGGATGCGCCCACGCCTTCGAGGAGGGCATCGACTCTGGCCCGGTCGCCACGGCGTGGAATCGGGAATCCGAACCTCGTTCCGCTGACGCCGAGAGCTACGACATCGCGCGCGCGCATGCTCGTGTCGGGCGGGAGCGGACGCTGCTGCGGAATGTAGCCGATGCGCGGATTTCCCCGATGCACCGGCTGGCCCGCAACCCGGATGCTGCCGCTGCTGAGCGGCTGCAGACCCAGAATCGCCCGCATCAGAGTCGTCTTCCCCGACCCGGAGGGCCCGAGCACAGCGATGAATTCGCCGGGTTCGACCGTCAGATCCAGGCCGGACCACAGCTCGCGGTCGCCCCGCTGGAGGGCAGCGCCGCTGATCTCGAGGACCGGAGCTGCGCTCGCCCTTTGCGCCTGACGAGCGACCGCACTCACGAACGGAGCGCGTCGGCGAGGCTCTGAATCGCGTCGTGCATCCACTCAGAGTACGACGATCCGTCCTCGAGCAGCTCCGTGAACGCCACGATCGGGATGCCAGCGGTCTTCGCGGCATCCTCGATGCGCTCGGTTTCGCCGCCGCCGGTCTGCGCATTGGTGAGTACGACCTTCACGTCGCCGCTCTCGATGATCTTGAGAGACTCAAGGATCGTGGCGGGCGGGACGTCACGCCCCTCTTCCACTGCTGCCGCGAAGCCTTCCGGGGCGAGATCGCTGAGACCAGCGGATGCCGCGATGTAGCCGGGCAGCGGTTCGGTGATGAACGCTCCCGCACCGTGTGCATCGGCCTTGATCGTTTCGAGCTCGGCCTCGGCCGTTTCGAGGTCGGCGATGATCTCATCGGCCGCGGCGGTGAAGTCGGCAGCACCCTCGGGCTCGAGTTCGCCGAGCTCTTCAGCCAGCCCCTCGACGACGTGGATCATCGTGTGCGGGTCGAACCAGACGTGCTCGTTGAAGCCCTCGATGTGATCGTGGCCCTCGTGGTCGCCCTCGTCGGCGTGGTCGTGGCCTTCTTCGCCTTCGGCGTGCTCGTCGGCGTGCTCGTCCGCTTCGCCGTCGTGTCCGGCGTTGCCGGGGTAGTCGTGCGAGAACTCGACCGCCGTGAAGACGTGTGCGTCGGATCCGTCGAGCAGCGTGTCGATGAACGCGTCGTACCCGCCGCCGTTCCGGGCGACCAGATCGGCACCCTGCACGGCCAGGCGATCGCGCGCAGTGGCCTCGTAGGAGTGCGGGTCCTGAGCTGTCGAGTCGATGATCGTGGTGACGTCGACCCGGTCGCCGCCGATCTGCTCGACGAGCGATCCGTACACGTTCGTGCTGGCAGTGACGTGGATGAGTCCGTCGTCAACGCTGTCGCTCGTTGTGCCGGAGCATCCGGCGAGAACGAGCACGGATGCGGCGAGGATCGCGGCGGCGTTGAATTTCTGCATGCTCTGATATTACACGCTAATGAGAATCATTCTCACCACGGACTCACGGACGGGCGGACACGTGCCGCAGCATCCGCCTCTCACCTGCCGCGAGAATTGCCGTGCGCGACGAAAATCGCGTTGCGAACGCGATTCTCACCGGGCAAAGCGATTCTCACCGGGCAAAGCGATTCTCACGAGCCGAGGGAGGCGGCGCGGGCGGGAGCGGGCTCAGTCGACGAGCAGTGCCGGCTCTTCCAGGATGCTGGCGACGTCGGCGATGAAGCGGCTCATGCCGTCGCCGTCGACGACGCGGTGGTCGAAGGATCCTGCGACCGTCGTGACGTAGCGGGGGCGCACCTCGCCGTCGACGACCCACGGCTTCTGCGTGATCGTGCCCATGGCGAGGATTCCCGCTTCACCCGGGTTGATGATCGGGGTGCCCGCATCCATCCCGAACACACCGATGTTGGTGATCGTGAACGTGCCGCCCTGCTGATCCGCCGGAGCCGTCTTGCCATCGCGAGCCGTGAGCGTGAGTCGGTTCAGCGCGCGGGCGAGGTCCTTCATGCTCAGCTCCTGCGCATCCTTGATGTTCGGAACGAGCAGTCCGCGCGGAGTCGCCGCCGCGATTCCGAGGTTCACGTAGTGGCGCACGGCGATCTCGGCGCCATCCTCGGTCTCGACCCAGGCAGCGTTCACCATCGGGTTGCGGCGCACAGCCCAGATCACCGCACGAGCCACGATCAGAAGCGGTGAGACACGGATGTCGGCGTAGTCCGGCGACGACTTCAGCCGCTTGACGAGCTCCATCGTGCGGGTGGCGTCGACCTCTTTCCACACCGTCACGTGCGGTGCGGAGTAGGCGCTCTGCACCATCGCCGAAGCGCTGACCTTGCGCACGCCCTTGACGGGGATCGACTCGGTGCGCTCAGCATCCGCCCCGACCGGCCGCGGCGTGGGCGCGATTCCGCGCGCAAGGCCGCCCGGCGCATTCGCCGGTGCCGGCACGATCTCTTCGCGCACCGCACCCCACTCGGGAGTCTCGATGTTGCGGAAGACGCTCGCCTGCGACGCGTGCTTCATGACGTCATCGCGGGTGACCTCGCCGTCGGCGCCGGTCGCGGTGACCGTCGAGAGGTCAACACCGAGGTCGCGCGCGAGCTTGCGGATCGGGGGCTTCGCGATCACGCCGACCGAGGAGCGCACCGGTCGCACGGCGGGGCGCGTGCGACGAGAGGTCGCACCGGCACCGGTTCCGTAGCCGACGAGCACTGCTCCGCCTGCTTCTTCTGCCGCCGGGGTTGCAGGGGCCGAAGGCGCAGCGGCCGCGGCATCCGATGCGAAGCTGATGATCGGGGTGCCGACCTCGACGGTCGCGCCCTCGGCCACGAGCAGCTCGCCGACGACACCCGCATAGGGAGACGGGAGCTCGACGAGCGACTTCGCGGTCTCGATCTCGACGATCACGTCATTGATCGCGACCGTGTCGCCGGGGGCGACCTTCCACGTGACGATCTCCGCCTCGGTGAGTCCCTCTCCGACGTCCGGGAGGGTGAAGTTCTGCGTGCTCATGGGTGGTGCCCTTCGACAGGCTCAGGGAGCGGGGTGGGAATCAGTAGGCCATCGACCGGTCGACGGCCTCGAGAATGCGGTCGGCATCCGGCAAGAAGGTTCCCTCGAGGTTCGCCGGGGGGAAGGGGGCGTCGTAGCCCGACACCCGCAGCACGGGAGCCTCCAGCGCGTAGAAGGCGCGCTCCATCACGGTCGCGGCGATCTCACTGCCGACGCTGATGTGGGCCGGAGCCTCTTGCGCGTAGACCATGCGACCGGTCTTGCGCGCCGAATCGAGGATGGGGCCGTAATCGACCGGCGACAGCGAGCGCACATCGACGACCTCGCAGCTGGTTCCCTCGCCCTCGGCGAGGGCGGCCGCCTGCAGCAGCGTCGTCACCATCGCCCCGTGACCTGCGAGAGTGATATCGGTTCCGGTGCGGACCACGCGCGAGGTGTGCAGCGGCACGGCCGACTGCTCGAGATCGACCTCGCCCTTCTGCCAGTATTTGCTCTTGGGCTCGAGGAAGATGACCGGGTCGTTCGAGGCGATCGCTTCTTGAATCATCCAGTACGCGTCGTTCGGCGTCGACGGCGAGACCACGCGCAGACCCGGAGTGTGCGCGAAGTACGCCTCTGGGCTCTCCTGGTGGTGCTCGATGGCGCCGATGTGTCCGCCGTACGGAATCCGAATCACGATCGGCATCGACACCGCGCCCTCGTGCCGGTTGGTGAGCTTCGCGAGCTGCGAGGTGATCTGATCGAAGGCGGGGAAGACGAAGCCGTCGAACTGGATCTCGCACACCGGGCGGAATCCTGCCATGGCGAGGCCGATCGCGGTTCCGACGATGCCCGACTCGGCGAGCGGGGTGTCGAGGACGCGCCTCTCGCCGAAGTCGCGCTGCAGGTGCTCGGTGATGCGGAAGACACCGCCGAGCTTTCCGATGTCCTCGCCCATGAGCAGGACCTTCGGGTCGTTCTCCATCGCGGCGCGCATGCCGGCGTTGAGCGCTTTGGCAAGCGGCATGGTCTCGAGAGTCACTGCGCTCCCCCTTCGAACGAAGCCTCGTACTGCTCGCGCCATGCGCGCTGCTCATCCATGAGCGGATGCGGATCGCTGTACACGTGATCGAAGATCGTGTTCACCGGGGGCGGTCCGAGTTCGAGAGTGCGCACGCGCAGGTCGTCGGCTGCCGCGGCGCCCTCGGCATCCACGTCATCGAAGAAGGATGCCGACGCGCCCTTGTTCTCGAGGAATGCGCGCATGCGCGTGATCGGATCGCGCTTCTCCCATGACTGTTCCTCGTTGGCCGTGCGGTACTTCGAGGGATCGTCGCTGGTCGTGTGCGCGCCGAGCCGGTAGGTCTCTGCCTCGATCGCGCGCGGGCCACCGCCTGCGCGCGCCTCGTCCAGCGCAATACGCGAGACGGCATAGCTTGCGAGCACGTCGTTGCCGTCGACACGAACACTCGGGATGCCGTAGCCGGCGCTGCGCTGCGCGAATGGAGCCCTGGTCTGGGTCGCGACAGGGACGGAGATCGCCCACTGGTTGTTCTGCAGGAAGAACACGGTGGGCGCCTGGTAGCTGGCGGCGAACACCATGGCCTCGTGCACATCGCCCTGGCTGGAGGCGCCGTCGCCGTAGTAGACGATGACAGCCTCATCGCGCTCGGGGTCGCCGGTGCCGCTGCGACCATCGAAGGCGAGCCCCATCGCGTACCCGGTGGCGTGCAGGGTCTGCGACCCGAGCACCAGAGTGTAGAGGCGCGTGTTGCCGTTGGCCGGGTCGGTGGGATCCCAGCCGCCGTGCGAGACGCCGCGCATGAGCTTGATGATGCCGAGCGGATCGACGCCGCGGATGCGGGTGACTGCGTGCTCCCGGTACGAGGGGAAGATGGTGTCCTGCGCGCGCGCGGCTCGCGCGGAACCGACCTGAGCGGCTTCCTGCCCGCGGCTCGGGGGCCAGAGGGCCAGCTGGCCCTGTCGCTGCAGGTTGGTCGCCTGGTTGTCAATGGCGCGGATGGCGACCATGTCGCGATAGAACTGCTCGAGCTCCGCGTCACTGATCGCTTCGATCAGCGGCAGATACTGCTCTGCGGCGGCATTGGGGGCGTAAGTGCCATCCGCCTCCAGGACGCGGACGAATTCGGTCTCTGACGAAGTCACCGTTCTACGCTAGCCGCTCTCTCAGTTCTCTTGCTGGAGGGGTGCCACAACGGATTGCGCAACCTGTAGGACCTTCTCCACGGATTCATGCTCGCCGACGGATATACGGATGCCATCGCCAGCGAACGCCCTCACGACGATGTCGGCGGCATGGAAGGCCGCAGCGATCTCAACGGTGCGCTCACCCGTGGGCAGCCACACGAAGTTCGACTGGCTGTCCGGCACCGCCCATCCCTGTGCGCGGAGCGCCGCGACGAGGGTGGTGCGCCGCTCCACGATCACTGCGACCCGCTGCAGCAGCTCGGCTTCGGCATCGAGACTCGCGATGGCTCCGGTCTCGGCTGCGGAGGTCACCGAAAGCGGGACACCGGTGGCACGAGCCGCATCGAGCACCTTCGAGTGCCCGATCGCGTAGCCGACGCGAAGACCGGCGAGCCCGTACGCCTTGGAGAAGGTGCGCAGCACGACGACGTTCGGATGCTTCTCGAAGACCCGCTCCCCGAGGCCGTCGACGGCGCCTTCGACGGCGACGAACTCGGCGTATGCCTCATCGAGAATGATCAGCACGTCGGCGGGGACGCGCTTCACGAAGGCGGCGAACTCGGTGCTGGTGATGATGGGACCGGTGGGATTGTTCGGCGTGCAGACGATGATCGCGCGGGTGCGGTCGGTGACGGCATCCGCCATGGCGTCGAGGTCGTGGCGTCCGGTGAGGTCGAGGTCGTCCGACTCGATGAGCGGCACCTGCACCCCCGTCGCTCCCGAGACGAGCACGAGTCCCGGGTACGCCTCGAACGAGCGCCAAGCGTAGACGACCTCGTCGCCGACGGATGCTGCGGCCTGCACGAGCTGGTACAGGATGGCGACGCTGCCGCTGGCGACATGCACCTCGTCGAGCTCGACGCCGTAGCGGGCGGCGAGGCGTTCGCGCAGGCGCGTGGCGGATGCATCCGGGTACCGGTTGATCGGAGTCGTGCTCTCGAGCGCTTCGATGACCGACGGGAGCGGCTCGAACGGGTTCTCGTTGCTGGAGAGCTTGAACGCGTCAGGGCCCGCCTGCGTGCCCTGACGGTACGGCGCGAGGGCGGCGATCTCAGGACGAATGCGGGGAAGGATCGGCTCGGTCACGGGCTCAGTCTACGAGCGATGGGTCTGGCGGCAGCGAGGTTGCGATGGTACCATTTTGGTATGGCCATGAATGTACGACTCCCTGAGGAGATCGACCAGCAGCTCGGCGAGCTCGCAGCTCGCCGGCACACATCGAAGCACGCGCTCTTGATCCAGGCGGCTGACCGGTTCCTTCGTGAGGAAGTGACGACCGAGCAGGCGGTGGGTATCGCACTCAACGTAGCTGACCGGTACTCCGAGCTGCTGAAGAAGCTCGAAGACGCATGACGGTCTATGTCGAGCTCCCGCATGCCGTCGGTGTGCTTGACGCGCTCGGTCTTCATGTGCGCGACATCGGGTTACTGTCGTCTGCACTCGCGCGACCGTCGAGCTCCATGTTCGGCACCGAGGCGTACCCGGAGCTCGAAGTTAAGGCTGCGGCCCTCCTCTCGTCGTTGAGCCAGAATCACCCGCTCTTCGACGGCAACAAGCGCTTCTCCTGGGTCATCACGCTGACATTTCTCGAACTGAACGGTGTGGTGATCGACATGAGCACCAACACGGCGTTCGAGCTCGTGCTCCGCACTGCGCAGAGCAAGGCAACACTCGACGAGATCGCCGAAGCGTTCCGCACGCACATTCGCTGACATCCGACATCGGCCGTGCGAGACTGAAATCACTATGCGCTTCATCATCCGAGTCGTCATCAACGCGTTCGCCCTATGGGTCGTGACGCTGATCCCTGCACTGCAGGTCGACATCACTGCGTTCCCTCCCGGCGAGATGTTGCAGTTCGTGCTGACCCTGCTGGCGGTCGGCGCGATCTTCGCGCTCGTGAACACGATCATCGGCACGGTCATCAAGATCATCGCGTTCCCGCTGTACATCCTCACTCTCGGTCTGATCGGCTTGATCATCAACGGCTTCCTGCTGTGGCTGACCGCCTGGATCACGTCGGGCTTCGGCTGGGGTCTGACGCTCGGATCGTTCTGGTGGGGCGTGCTCGCGGCGATCATCATCGCGATCATCAACGCCGTGTTCGGCGGCATCCTGCGCCCGCAGAAGAACAAGCGTCGCGACTGACCCTCACTCCCGTTTCGCGACGTATTCCGTCGACTCGATCGAGACGGCGTCGTTCAGCTCCCGCATCTTGTCGCGCCATGCCTCAAGGCGCACATCCGCGGATGCTTCGAGCAGCTCTGCGGTCTCGATGTACTGCTCCTCGAAGTGCGTGTGGGCCCAGAGATCATGCAGTTCTCGCGTCGCATCGCCGACCCGGGTGACGACCATGCTGTCAGGAGAGCCGGTCCCCGCGGGCACCCCACCACCGGCGAGACTGCTGACGATGTCATCGGTGTGGCGCAGTTCGATCAGCAGCTGGTGATCGCTGACGGTCGGATGCACCGGGCTCCCCGCAGTCACCTGCACCGTCACGTCGAACTCGCCCTGCGATGACAGGTACGCCGAATTCATCGCGCCCTGAGAGTGGGCGTAGACATGCACTTCATCGCCGGCCTGGGCGCCCGACTCTCTCAACGCCTCGACCGTCGCCGCGTATGAGGCGGACTCCTGGCCGGTGTACAACTCGATGTTCGACTTCAGGTCGAAGGGATTCTTTCCGCCGTATCCGCCCGATTGCGTTCCCTTTTCGTAGAGCACGAACTTCCGTGATCCGTCGGGCATCGCATACTTCTCGACTTTGATCTGGGCGCCAGCAGCGTCCGGGAGCCGTCTGAGTCCCTCGGCGATCGTGTTCGGGGGCCCGATCGGCGATGCAGACCGCACGGGCGTGAGCGAGACGGGCCCGCCATCTCCGCTCAGACGCGCGCCGGGCAGCAATCGCCCGATGCCTGCCGCGCCCAGCATCGCCGACATCGCGAACAGCACTCCCGTGTCGAGGCCCGTGCCGACGCCCTTCCACTCCAGCTCATACTGGTCGTCGAGTCCCTCGAAGCGTCGCTCCTGCCACCCGGCCAGCAGCCACACTCGCATCTCGCTCACCCGCGGGTCTGATGCTTCGAGCTCTGCGATGCGATCCAGGAGAGCATCAGACGGCGCCGTGCCCTGGATGGCGAGCGCATCGAGCTCGACCCTGCGCTCGACGAGTTCATACGCATCGGCCATCAGCGCGGTGCCCTCTCCCGCGGTCTGGCACTCCACCTGCAGAGCGTCCGCACGGTCCGCACTCCCCCACAGCGCCGTGCTGTCGATCGCGGCGGAGGCGCCGGGCACAGACAAGAGGCATCCGTGCGCGCGACGGGCTGCGGCTGCGGCATCCGCGAATCTCGGCGCGAGCGCGACGAGCGCATCGGCGACACCGCGAAGCGCATCGGGATCGACGGCGATCGCACCTCCGTGCGTGACCTCGATCTCGTCGCTCATGACGCCACCAGCGCCTGCACCTCGTACAGGCGATTCTCGAGCTCCAGGGCTTCTCCTGCGGTTCGGGCTCTGAGGTCGATAAGGAGCTCGTGCAGTGCCATCACTCCCTTCGCGTGCCATTCGCTGTCGGCGATGAGCGGAACGAGTGCCGCCGCTGCCTCTTCGTGTGCGGCGATCGCGTCGCGCAGCGCTCGCTGTGCTGAATAACAGGCGAACAGGGCATCAGAGGCAGGAGCGGCGGCCGCGATGAAATTCCACATGAGGCAAGGATGATCCGCCGAGGCACCGCCCGAACACCGAGAACCCGCGAACCGTGCGAACTCTCCGCCGAACAATCGCTGTGCAGAACGAGTCGGCGACCTGCACAATGGAGGGGTGTCCCCGACGGATCCCTTCCGCGTCCTCTTCGTATGCACGGGAAACATCTGCCGCTCGCCCATGGCCGAGGTGGTCTTCCGCGACCTCGCCGAACATCAGGGCCTCGGGTCGCACATCGTCTCGACCAGCGCCGGCACGAGTGAGTGGCACGTGGGAGAGCGTGCGGACGTGCGCACCATCGAAGCACTCGAACGCCGCGGATACGACGGCTCCCACCACCGCGCGAAACCGTTCACCGCGGCATCCTTCACCGACAACGACCTGATCGTCGCACTCGACCGCACCCATGAGCGCATCCTGCGCCAGTGGGCGCGCGACGAAGATCAGGAGGGCAAGGTCACCCTTCTGCTCGCCTACGATCGCGCGGCCGAGAGCCTCGATGTCCCCGACCCTTACTACGCTGACACCGCAACGTTCGATTCGGTGCTGGCTATGATTGAGACGGCGAGCCGAGGCCTGTTCCGTCAGCTCGAACCCGCGCTGCGCAGCAATCGTGGGCTGCGCGCTCAGCCCCGCACGACGCCATCGCAGTACACGTCGCCCCAGAACTGAGGGGCCCGATCAGGAGGACTCCCCTGACTACCCCGAACGCTTTCCCCGTGCAGCCCCTGAGCCCCCTCGATGGCCGTTACCGCGCCACGGTCGCCCCTCTGGGTGACTACCTCTCTGAGGCAGGCCTGAATCGCGCTCGCGTCGAGGTCGAAGTCGAGTGGCTCATCGCGCTCACCGATCGCTCGCTGTTCGAGACCTCTCCCATGGCGGATGCTGACAAGGAGCGCCTGCGCGGCCTCTACCGCGACTTCGGCCAGGCCGAGATCGACTGGCTGGCCGAGAAAGAGGCCGTCACCCGTCACGATGTCAAGGCTGTCGAGTACCTGGTGCGCGACCGGCTCCAGGCCCTCGGGCTCGACTCGATCGCCGAACTCACCCACTTCGCGTGCACGAGTGAAGACGTCAACTCGGTCTCTTACGCACTGACCGTCAAGCGCGCGGTCGAGAACGTCTGGCTCCCCGGCTTGGATGCCGTGATCGCCAAGCTCCGCGAGTCGGCCGTTGAGCAGGCGGATGCCGCGATGCTCTCCCGCACGCACGGACAGCCCGCGACGCCCTCGACCATGGGCAAGGAGCTCGCCGTCTTCGCATGGCGTCTGGAGCGCGTACGCGCCCAGATCGCGGCATCCGACTACCTGGCGAAGTTCTCCGGCGCGACCGGCACCTGGTCGGCGCACCTCGCAGCCGACCCCGACGCCGACTGGCCCACCATCGCCCGCGAGTACGTCGAGGGACTGGGTCTGGGCTTCAACATCCTGACCACCCAGATCGAATCGCACGACTGGCAGGTCGAGCTCTACGACCGGATGCGTCACGCCGGCGGCATCCTGCACAACCTCGCGACCGACATCTGGACGTACATCTCGATCGGTTACTTCACGCAGATCCCCGTCGCCGGTGCGACCGGATCGTCGACGATGCCGCACAAGATCAACCCGATCCGCTTCGAGAACGCCGAGGCGAACCTCGAGCTGTCGGCGGCCCTGCTCGGCTCGCTCTCGCAGACGCTGGTCACCAGCCGCATGCAGCGCGACCTCACCGATTCGACGACGCAGCGCAACATCGGGGTCGCGTTCGGGCACTCGCTGCTCGCGCTCGACAACCTGCGCCGCGGCCTGGGCGAGATCTCGCTCGCGCGCGAGGTTCTGCTCGACGACCTCGATCACAACTGGGAGGTCCTCGCCGAAGCCATCCAGACCGTCATCCGCGCAGAGGTCGTCGCTGGCCGTTCGACGATCAGCGACCCTTACGCGCTGCTGAAGGAACTCACTCGCGGACACCGCGTCGGCGCCGCAGAGCTGGCGGAGTTCGTCGGGGGTCTCGAGATCGGCGACGCCGCCAAGCAGCGCCTGCTCGCACTCACGCCCGCAAGCTACACCGGTATCGCCGAGCGACTCGCGAAGTAGCGCGACCGCTGCGCCGCAGCGAGTCGGTGGTACGGTCACCTCGTGCCCACAGATGCGCAGCCGAACGGCGATGACGCGACGCTTGCCGTGACGCTGAGCGGCGGCGGTGCCTTCGGCGCCGCGCACGCGGGGGTGCTCCTCGTTCTCGAGGAGCGCGGCATCCGTCCGGGTATCGTGACCGGCACGAGCTCCGGCGCCCTCGTCGGATCGGCGTACGCTGCGGGTCTGGACGGCGCGGCTATCGAAGACATCACGCGCCGGTTCCGTTGGAACAGGATCGCGAAGTGGACCCTGCGGCCGCGCTGGGGACTGCTGGACACCGCCATCACTACCGACGCGATCCACGGACTCCTCGGCCACGACCCGCTCATCGAGGAGCTCCCTCGCCGCTTCGGAGCCGTCGCCACAGACCTGCGCACGCGTCGCGCCGTGACGCTCAGCAAGGGCCCGCTGAGTACGGCGCTGCGCGCAACGATCGCCGTCCCAGGGCTCCTTCCACCTGTGCGGTCAGATGGCCGGCTGCTCGCTGATGGCGGCATGATCGACAACGTTCCGCACGCGGCCGCGAAAGAGCTCGGTGCCGAGCGTGTGATCGTCGTGCATCTGCATGCGAAGTGGGAGAACGTCCGCATGATGCGCACGATCACGCAGACCGCTGACCTTGCTCGCGACCCGAACGTCATCCTGATCCAACCCGAGATGGAGCGGATGGCTCAGTGGACGATGCGTGACGTCAGTCGCCTGATCGATGAGGGCAGGCGAGCTGCGAACGTCGCCTTGGATGCTGCCGAGACTGTGCTCTAGGACGTCGGTGCAGAACCGGTGGTGGGGCCGGTCTGGTCGTCGCCGGACACTTCGTCGGACTCTTCGTCGTAGAGCACGGGACGCTCGAGCGTCTCTTTCTCATACTCGCGCGGGTCGACCGCGAGGATCAGCATCGACATGACGAGCAGCGTCACGATGAATGCGCCCCCACCGACGACGAGTCCCAGCATGAGCGGGGTGAGACCGGTGTAGGTTCCGCCCGCGATCGCGCTGTTCACGCGCGCCGTGAATGCGCCGGTCGAGATGAACGTCACGATCGCGGCGAAGAGCCCGGTTCCCAGCGCAATGCCGAGCAGATGCAGCGGACGCAGCAGCTCTCGACGTGTCGACTTCTTCTCGCTCACGCGGTGCCTCCCGATTCGACCGATTTGCTCGCGGATGCGGTGGAATCAGCATCCCCGTCTGTCGCAGATGCCACACCCGATGACGAGGGACGATTCGGCGAGAAGCCGGCGATCGCGAGGAAGACCGCGACGATCGCGGTGTATCCGCCGAACATGCCGACCGCGAGGATGATTCCAGAGAGCGTCAGCGCTCCCGCCCCCTCGACCGAGTACTGCAGTGCGTAGTCGGACGGGATGAACACGAGCACGACCGCGAGCACGAGACCCAGCGCGCCGATCGTGATGGCGTCTTTCGAGGTCGGGTCTGTACGACGACCGCGAAGACCCGCGATCAGCTCGACGAGGCCGGATGCTGCCGCCCAGACGATCACGACGATGAAGAATGCACCGTCGGTGCGCCAGGTCGGGACGCTGCTGGCCATCGCCGCGAGGAGGTCGATGACGGCGAGCAGGATGTACGGCCAGCGATTGCCGGCGGATGCAACAATCCAAGCCCCGACGATCAGGAGGAACCCGCTGGCGGCCGCGAACCCACCGAACACGGCGAAGCCGACGGCGGCCGAGTGATCGGAGGAGAACGTGATCATGAGTGCGGATGCCGCAGCGAACAGTGCGCGCAGCAACTGAATGTGGCGCACGGAGAACGTGCGAGCAGGGGCAGACATGACGGATCCTCGGTCTTCCGGGGTGATCACTCCAGTCTACGCGCCCGTAGCTATGGGACGACCCGGGGTATTCGACCACGCGCTCCACGAGCCGTGGAAGATCTTCGCGTCGATTCCTGCCTCCGCGAGCACCAGTGCCGTGTGCGCAGCGGTGAGCCCTGAACCGCAGTAGGTCGCAACCGGGGTGTCGCCGTTGACGCCGACGGCCGCGAAGTTCGCGCGCAGCTCATCCGCGCCGCGCAGCGTGCCGTCTTCACCGATGTGCACAGTGGTCGGCAGGTTCACCGCGCCAGGGATGTGACCTGCGATCGGATCCATCGGCTCGACCTCGCCGCGGAACCTCTCTGCTGCGCGAACGTCGAGCAGCACCCCGTGCTCGGGGAAGGCTGCCGCCTCGTCGATCGTCAGGCTGTCGCCCGAGACATCGGTCAGAGTGATCATGCCGGGGGTGTACTCCGCCGATCCGCTCTCGGCGTCACCGCCTGCCGCCTTCCACGCGGCCCAGCCGCCATCCAGCACGCGCACGTCAACGCCTCCGTGCGACAGCAGCCACCAGGCTCGAGCGGCGGAGATTCCGCTGGCGTCGTCGTACACGACGACGGCATCGCCGTCATCGAGACCCCAACGTCGCGCGGCCTCTTGGACCTGTTCGGTCGAGGGAAGCGGATGCCGTCCTTCAGCCGGATCGCCGGATCGCGACAGATCCTTCTCCACATCGACGAACACCGCACCGGGGATGTGACCTGTCAGATACTCCCGGCGACCGTCTGTCCTGCCCAGCTGCCACCGCACGTCGAGGACGCGCACGGCTTCCGCAGCGATCAGGTCAGCCAGTTCGGTAGCGGTCACCAGATTGGTCATGGATCAGTCCTCGTCGTCCTCGTCGTCGTCTTCTTCTTCTTCATCCTGGTCGTCTTCATCGTCGTCGTCCTCATCCGGGGCCAACTCGATGATCTCGTCGCCCTCTTCGAGCACGTCCACGTCATCGGCGTCATCCGTATCGCCGTCTTCGGCAGCATCCGCGCCGAGCACGCCGTCTGGGCGGATCAGCTCGCGCACCTCGGCCATGAAGCTGTTCAGCTGCTGCTGCTGCCAGCGCAGCTGACGGGTGCGGTCCTCCGCATCGCGCAGCACATCGGTGGTGTGACCGATGACGGTGCTGACGATCTTCTGCGCCTTCTGGCGCGCCCGGTCGAGGGTCTCGCGTGCGCGCATCTGCGCATCAGCCTCGATGGCCTGCGACTGCGAGCGCATCAGCCGCTCATAATCGTCGGCCTTCGCGGAGATCCGCTTCGAGTGCTCGAGCGACGACGCGACCTGCTCGTTCGCGTCGGTCGTGATGCGCTCCGCGTGTGCGACCGCCTGGTTGTGCAGCAACAGGAATTCCTGCTGCGCATCATCCTGACGGCGGGTCAGGGTCTCTTCGAACTCGAGGACGCGGGCGTTCATCTCGCGGACTTCGCGCTCAGCATCCGACCGCTGCTGCGTCGTCTCGCGAGTGACCATCGAGCGCAGCGCAGCGGCGCCCTTCTCGGCCTCGGTGCGAATGGTCGCCGCCTCCTGCTCGGCCTGATTGACCTTCTCCGCGGCGTGGGCCGCCTCGCGCTCGATGCCCGCCTCGTGCGCGGTGTACTCGGTGTCGATGCGCAGGCGCACCTGATCGGCATCGTGCTGGGCCTGCGTGCTGACGCGGTCGACCTCGGCGGCGAGCTCGGCACGGCGACCATCGATCTCCTCACGCGCAGCCTGCAGCAGGCGCTCGGCCTGTACTGCGGCGTTCTCGATGAGGACGGTGGCCTGCTCCTCCGCCACCCGCAGAACGGCCTCGAACTGCAGACGGGACCCCGAGGTGTCCTCATCGCTCCGAGGCGCATCTACAAGTTCGTTCGAGAGTGCCGTGATCTGCTGCTCGGCCTCCTCGACCTGCGCACGGGCGGCGGCGAGATCAGCCTCGAGTGCGGCGATGCGCTCGACTTCCTCGGCATGAGCCGTGGCGATCCTCTCCGCCTGCTGCTGCTCGATCTCTGCGATCCGCGCATCACGCTCCGCGGCGAGCTGCTCGTTCTCCGCGCGTGCCGCCTCGAGTTCTTCGCGCACTGACTCGACATCGCGGCTCACGCCAGACCGAGCGTCAGCGAGCTCGTTCTCCACGCGCTGCACCTGCATGCGAAGTCCTGCGACGGCAGCATCCACTTCACCTCGGTCGTATCCGCGGAACCCGACCGTGAAGCTATCCTGCTCGCGGGACTGCCCCTGCGCGAGCTGATCGAAGAAATCCCCATCCTGGGTTGTGCGGTTCTCGCCGGAATCGGTCATGGGTTCCACCTTTCGGAACTGTGCGTCCGCACGATCTCCGCGGTGCCGAACCAGGTCGGAACAGGAGGAGATGGGGCTGCGGATTTGTGAGGAGAAACGAGACTCGGAGCTCGCCGACAAGCCTAACGAGTGCACTGCCCCGCGGGAACCGTCCGACGAGATCACGCAGGGCCGCGTGCACAGATAAACTGCCGGGCGACCCCCGAGTGAAGGACTCCGCAATGCCGCGTTTCGACTTGCCCGTAGATGAGCTGCGCACGTACCGCCCCGAAGTGGCCGAGCCCGCTGACTTCGATGATTTCTGGGAGCAGACGCTCACGGAATCACGTGCACTCGCGCAGCCGATCCAGTTGCGGCGCATCGACTCGCCCCTGCAGACCGTAGAGGTGTACGACGTCACCTTCAGCGGATTCGGCGGAGATCCCATCGGCGGATGGCTGCTGCTGCCGGCGGGTGCCGATGAGCCGCTGCCCGCCGTCGTCGAGTACATCGGTTACGGAGGCGGGCGGGGTCTTCCGCACGAGCGTCTCGGGTGGGCCGTGTCGGGTTACGCATATTTCCTCATGGACACCCGGGGCCAGGGAAGCGGCTGGGGCGCCGGCGGCACCACCGCCGATCCGCACGGGTCAGGACCCGCAGGGCCGGGTTACATGACCCGCGGAATCGAAGACCCGCACGGCTACTACTACCGCCGGGTGTTCACCGATGCTGTGCTCGCCATCGACGCGATCCGCTCGCTCGAGCGCGTCGACTCCGCCCGCGTCGCCATCTGCGGCGGAAGCCAGGGCGGCGGCATCGCGATCGCGGCGGCGGGACTTGCCACCGGCCTTGCCGCGGCGATGCCCGAAGTGCCCTTCCTGTGCCACTTCGAGCGTGCGGTGGGCATGACTGGGTGCGATCCGTACCAGGAGATCGTGCGGTATCTCGCCGTGCACCGCGAAGCGGTGACAGACGTCTTCAAGACGTTGTCGTACTTCGACGGCGTGAACTTCGCCAGGCGCGCCACCGCCCCCGCACTGTTCTCGGTCGCCCTGCTCGACCCGATCTGCCCGCCCTCGACGGTGTACGCTGCGCACAACCGTTGGGGCGGATCATCCGAGGTCGTCGAGTATCCCTTCAACGAGCACGAAGGCGGCCAGGGACTGCACTGGGAGAAGCAGGCGGCATTCCTCGCAGAGCAGCTCGCCGACTGAGCGCGTTTCTGCTCTGAGCAGAACGGCTGTCGCACGCGCGGATCTCGGCGTTACCGTGAACCATGGCTGACATCCTCGCGTTCCCTCGTCCCGCACCTCGCCGCCCTGAACCGCTGTGGCGCGAAATGCTCGGCGACCAGTTGCGTCGCCTGCGTCACGATCACGAAGAGACCCTTGGTGAGACGGCGGCCAAGGCCGGAGTCTCGCCGCAGTATCTCTCTGAGGTCGAGCGCGGACTCAAAGAGCCCTCCAGCGAGATGATCGCTGCCATCGCCGGCGCCCTGGAGACCACGCTCATCGAACTCACCAGCAGCGTGGCCGAGGAGCTGCGCTCGACGACGGCGACAGCCGCCCCGGTCAGCACGCGCGGCGCCTTCGCCCTCGCGGCGTGAGTCTCTGCACACCCGTCAGTCCAGATCACAGATGCCAGCCCAGATCCGGGATTTCGGCTGGCATCTGTGATCCGGGCTGACGGGTGTCTGCGCGAACTACTCCGCCGTCCGCTCCCCCAGCACGGTGTCGATCAGTCCGTAGGCGAGCGCTGCGGATACCGTGAACACGCGATCCCGATCGGTGTCTGCGCGCAGCGCTTCGACGGTCCGGCCGGTGTGGCGTGCGAGGGTGGACTCCAGATCCGAACGCACCCGCACCACCTCATCGGCGGCGAGGATCAGGTCGGGGATCGCTCCGCGCGACTGTCCGGCCGGCTGATGCAGCACGATGCGCGCGTGCGCGAGAGCCGCGCGCTGACCGGGTGCGCCGGCCGCGGCGAGCAGGGCCGCCGGGCCGATCGCCTGTCCGATCACGGTCGTCGCAACGGCAGGGCGGATGTGCTGCATCGTGTCGTAGATCGCCAGCGCCGCCCCCGGGTCGCCGCCCTCACTGTTGATGTAGAACTGGATGCCGGTGTCTGGACTGTCTGAATCAAGATGCAGCAGCTGCGCGATCAGCGCGTTCGCGACCCCCGCGTCGATGCCGGTGCCGAGGTAGATCACGCGTTCTGCGAGCAGGTGCGAGTACACATCCATGACGCGCTCACCCCGCGGATGCTGCGCGATGACGTTCGGGATCGTATAGCTGCTCATGACTTCGACCCTTCCGCTCCGAGGCCGACTCGGGCCCTGCGCGGCGGCAAGATCTGTGCGAAGTCGTCGACGATCTCGTCGATGAATCCGTACTCCTGTGCTTGTGCCGCGGTGTACCAGCGGTCGTGCAGCGAGTCTTCGAAGATGCGCTCCGCCGCTTGTCCGGTGTCATCGGAGATAAGGCCGAGCACCATGTCGCGCGTATGCCGAAGATCATCGGCCTGCGTCTCGAGCTCGCCGGCAGATCCGCCGATCCCCGCTGACCCCTGGTGCATGAGGACCCGGGCGTGCGGGAGGGCGCGTCGCTTGCCCTGCGTGCCGCCGGAGAGCAGGAACTGCCCGGCGCTGGCCGCCATGCCGAGGGCGAGGGTTGCGACGTCGTTGGGGATCAGCTTCATGATGTCGCGGATTGCGAGCATCGACGGGACGGAACCGCCCGGCGAGTGGATCCACAGCGCGATGTCGGATGCCGGATCCTCTGCCGAGAGAGTGAGGAGCTGCGTCATCAGCAGCGTGCCGTTGTCGTCGTCGAGTGCGCCGTCGAGCACGATCACGCGTTCGTGGAAGAGTGCTCGTCTGACTTCAGGACCGAAATGCGGGATGGGAGTTTCTTCGCTCATGCCTCCACCCTGGGCGGCATCCGCAGGCAGAGAGCGCGAATCCGCTCACGGCCGATCTGCCGTGAGCGGATTCGTCTGCGGAGCCCTACGCGATCGCGAGCGTACGGCGGTGGCTGACCCGGTGACCGACCCAGAAGCCGATGGCGATCAGGCCGATCAGCACTGCGCCGAGCATCCAGGGCAGCATCGACGGCGCAGCCTGTGCGGTCGCAGTGGCGAGAGTGCCCGATCCGTCGGCGATCTGACCGTTGCCCGCAGCGAGGTCGGCGGCGCCGGCCTCGAGTCGTCCGCCGCCTTCGGCGAGGTCGCTGGATCCGCTGGCGATCGTCGTCGCGCCTTCGGAGAGAGCGCCGATGCCGGTGTTCAGGTCAGCAGCGCCCGTCTGCAGGGTGGCCGTGCCCTCGGCGAGCGAGGCCGCGCCGCTGTTCAGGGTCGTGGCGCCGGAGTTCAGTCGTGCAGATCCGTCGTACAGCGAGCTCGCACCCTCGGACAGTGTCGCAAGACCACCCGAGAGGCGGCTTGCGCCCGCGGTGAGGTCAGAGGTGCCGGCCTTCAGCGGCTGAAGACCCGTGGCGAGCTGCTGCGCACCGGTGGAGAGCTGAGAGGTGCCGGCCTGGAGTGCTGTCGCGCCCTGCACGAGCGCCGGAGCGCCCTGCTTCGCGTCGACCAGTGCGACAGTGCCCGGCCATCCGGCAGCGGCGTTGCCATTGACCAGCGCGCCTGCTCCAGCTGCGAGCTCCTGTGCGCCTGTTGCGGCAACGATCGTGCCCTTCGCGAGTGCTGGCGCTGCGGCAGCGGCACCGGCGATGCCGTCGACCTGCGCATCGACACCGGCGGCAAGGGTTGCCAGCTTCTGCAGCGCCGCGTCTCCTGGAGAAGATGCGGCGAGCGCTGCCAGCTCATCCGCGAGGCTCTGCGAGTTCTGCGGCAGCTCAGCGGCGACAACCGAGATCGTGGGGCCAGCGTCAGCGAGCCCCTGCAGCTGCGGGCTGACGGCAGCAGAGAGACCAGCACTCAGCTTGTCGGCTCCCGCGAGCACCTGACCGGCGACCTGGTGCGCCCCTGCGACACCCGCCGCGAGACTGGTCACGCCGCCGAGAACCTGCTGGGCTCCCGCATCCACCTGCTGTGCTCCGCTCGACAGCGACTGTGCGCCCGTAACGGCGGTCTGAGCGCCAGCATCCAACTTCTGCGCACCGGCGGTGAGGTCCTGCGCGCCCGTCAGCGCGGTCTGAGCACCGGAGCTGAGCCGGCCGGCGCCATCCTGAGCGCTCGCGGCACCGGCGGCGAGCGTGTCTGCACCGGCGGCAAGCGTGGCCGCGCCGGTCGAGGCGCTGAGCGCACCGGCGGCGAGCTTCTTCGAACCGGCGTGTGCGCTGGAAGCGCCGGCAGCGAGGTCGTCCGTGCCCGCTGCGAGCTTGCCCGCACCCGCAGAGAGGTCCTTCGCACCCGCGGCGAGGGTGCTCGAGCCCTCATGTGCGGTCACGGTTCCATCGGACAGGTCAGCCGCACCGGCGGCGATCTTTCCGGTCGTCATGAAGAAGAGCGCCACCATCACGGCGAGAAGCACGGCGAGGATGATGACAGTGATGCGCAGGCCATTGCCGTGCACGTGAGGCGTAGAACTCGTCATTGAGGCTCCAGGGATCAGTGGCGTCGTTGCCACTGGTGATCGTATGGGCGGGCTGTGGAAAGCCTCCGTGCTTTGCCATCCGGAACTAAGTTTCACAAGGGTCGGTACTTGGTTTCTTGTTGACCGTCCACAAATGCGTTTCTGCACGCGGTGGGCGTCTGTTGTTTTCGGTGCACCTAAAAGGTAGGTTTTCGGTGTGCCTAAAAATGCCCGTCGTGTGCTCGCGCTCCTCGCGCTGAGCGCTCTCGCGCTGTCCGGATGCTCCGGTCCGCCGACCGACGCACCGGACGATCGTCCGGTCGTGCTGACGACCTTCACGGTGCTGGCTGATATCGCCCAGAACGTCGCCGGCGAGCACCTGCGGGTCGAGTCGATCACCAAGCCCGGGGCCGAGATCCACGGCTACGAGCCCACGCCGGGAGACGTGCGTCAGGCGGCCAGCGCCCAGCTGATCCTCGATAACGGGCTGAACCTCGAGGCCTGGTTCGCACAGTTCGTCGACTCCGTGCACGTGCCGCACGTCGTCGTCTCAGAGGGCATCGACGTTCTCGACGTCACGGCAGATGCGTACGCCGGCAAACCCAATCCGCACGCGTGGATGAGTCCGCTGAACGTGCAGCGCTATGTCGACAACATGGCGAAGGCGTTCGCCGACCTCGACCCCACCCACGCCGCCGATTTCGCCGCCAACGCCGAGGGGTACAAGCAGGAGCTTCAGCGGGTGCAGGACGACCTGGTCGATGCGCTGGCGCAGCTGCCGGCGAACGAACGCGCGCTGGTCACGTGCGAAGGAGCGTTCTCGTATCTCGCTCGTGATGCCGGGCTCGCGGAGGCGTACATCTGGCCCGTCAACGCCGAGCAGCAGGCGACGCCCCGCCAGATCGCCGCGACCATCGAGTTCGTGAAGGACAACGAGGTTCGCGCCGTGTTCTGCGAGTCGACGGTGTCAGATCGCGCGATGCAGCAGGTGGTCGAGGCATCCGGTGCGAAGTTCGGCGGAGTCCTGTACGTCGACTCGCTGTCGACCTCCGATGGCCCCGTGCCGACCTATCTCGATCTTCTCCGCCACGATGCCGACGTGATCGTCGCCGGGCTGACGGGGACGACGCCATGATCGAGGTCACAGGCGTCACCGTGCGCTACGGCGAGGTAGTCGCGCTCGATGACGTATCGCTGCGCGTCGAATCCGCGCGCGTCACCGGACTCATCGGCATGAACGGCTCGGGCAAGTCGACGCTGTTCAAGACGATCCTGGGGCTGGTGCGGCCCGCATCCGGTGTCGTCTCGATCGATGGCGGCGACCCGGCATCCGCCCGGAAGCGCGGCCTCATCGGGTACGTGCCGCAGAGCGAAGACGTGGACTGGGCGTTTCCAGTGTCAGTGCGCGACGTGGTGATGATGGGGCGGTACGGACGGCAGGGATTCCTGCGGCGAGCGCGGCCTGCAGATCGTGATGCCGTCGAAGAAGCTCTCGAACGCGTCGAGCTCACCGACCTCGCCGATCGGCAGATCGGACAGCTCTCGGGCGGGCAGCGCAAACGCGCCTTCGTCGCCCGCGGCATCGCCCAGGGGTCCGAGATTCTGCTGCTGGACGAGCCGTTCGCGGGCGTCGACAAGCGCAGCGAGGCGACGATCGTGCGGCTGCTGCGCGAGCTCGCGGCATCCGGCAGCACAGTGCTGGTGTCGACGCACGACCTGCACGCGCTGCCTGCTCTTGCGGATGAGGCAGTGCTGCTGCTGCGGCGAGCGCTGTTCCACGGATCGGTGACCGAGGCGCTCGAGCCCGCAAATCTCGCGCGGGCGTTCGGGTTGGAGTCTCCGGAGGACGCCGCATGATTCTCGACTGGATCCTCGAACCTCTGCAGTACGACTTCATGGTGCGCGCGCTGGTGACGACCGTGATCGCGGCGGTCGTGTGTGCGCTGCTGTCGTGCTGGCTGGTGCTGGTCGGGTGGTCGCTGATGGGCGATGCCGTCTCGCACGCGGTGCTGCCCGGCGTGGTTCTCGCGTACGTGTTCGGTGCACCGTTCGCGCTCGGGGCGCTGGTGTTCGGGTTCCTCGCGGTGGGACTGATGGGACTGATCCGCGGGACGAGCAGAGTGAAAGAGGATGCCGCAATCGGCATCGTCTTCTCGACCCTGTTCGCGCTCGGGCTGGTGATGATCTCGGTGACGCCGAGCCAGACCGATCTGAATCACATCATCTTCGGCAACATCCTCGGCGTCTCGGATGCTGACCTCGTGCAGATCTGCGTACTCGCCGCCGTCGCGTTCGCGGTGCTCGTCATCAAGCGCCGTGACCTGACGCTGTACGCCTTCGATCCGACGCACGCTTTCGCGATCGGGCTGTCGCCGCGGTTCCTGGGCGCGCTGCTGCTCGGCGTGCTCGCGCTGACCGCCGTGGTCGCACTGCAGGTGGTGGGCGTGGTGCTCGTGGTGGCGATGCTGATCATCCCCGGGGCGACGGCGTACCTGCTGACCGACCGGTTCGGGCGGATGCTGGTGATCGCTCCCGTCATGTCAGCGGTGTGCAGCGTGGTCGGGATCTATCTCAGCTACTGGGTCGATGCGGCATCCGGCGGACTCGTAGTCGTCGTGCAGGGGTGCGTGTTCGCGCTCGTCTACCTGTTCGCGCCGCGCCAGGGGGTGCTCTGGCGACTCTGGCAGCGCATACGCTGGATCGATGGCCCTCGAACCTCTCGTCCTGCCCGCCTCTGACTGGGCGGCGTTCGTCGCCGAGCGCGCCGATACCGCGCTGAGCACCGCGCGCGATGTCGTCGCGCAGCTGAAGGATGGCTCTGCGCACACCCCGCTCGAGACCCTTGAGCTCTGGAACATCGGCGACACCGCGGTCATGAACGCCGCGAGCATGACTGAGCTGTTCTCTGAGGTGCACCCCGACGCTGTGGTGCGCGAGATCGCGGAAGATCGGATGCAGAACGCGGCATCCTTCGTCACGGAACGCGACCAGGATCGCGAGCTCTACGCTGTGCTGGCGGACGTCGATGCATCCGCCCTCGACGCCGACTCCGCCCGTCTGCTCGATCGCACGCTGCGGGACTTCCGCCGCGGCGGCGTGGACCAAGACGATGACACTCGTGCCCGCCTGTCCGAGATCGCAGCCCGCATCACCGTGATCGAGCAGGAGTTCTCGCGCCACGTCCGCGACGATGTGCGCAGCATCCGTATTGCTCCCGAGCGTCTCGACGGTCTGCCGGACGATTTCCGCGCATCGCACCCCGCGGGCGACGACGGACTCGTCGAGATCACGACCGACTATCCGGACTTCCGGCCGTTCCGCGCGTATGCGCACGATCGCGCCGCCCGCGAAGAGATCTCCCGTGCGTACAACTCCCGCGGATGGCCTGCCAACGACGCACTGCTGCACGAGCTGCTCGACCTGCGCGCCGAGCAGGCGGGTCTGCTCGGATACAGCTCCTGGCCCGACTACGACGCCGAAGTGAAGATGATCGGCACGGGTGGCGCGATCGCCGAGTTCATCGACCGCATCGCCGAACTCTCGGCTGATCGTGCACAGGCCGATGCCGATGCGCTCCTCGCCCGCGCACAGCAGGACGACCCGTCGTTCACCGAGATCACCAGTGCGGACTCGGACTACTACGGCGAGCTCATCCGCCGCGAGCAGTACGACGTCGACGCTCAGGCAGTGCGCGAGTACTTCGACTTCTCTCGGGTGCGCGAGGGGCTGCTGTCGGTGACCGGCCGCCTGTTCGGCCTCGAGTACCTCGCGGTGGATGCGTCGACCTGGGCAGACGATGTCACGACATACGACGTGCTGCAGGGCGGCGAGCGCATAGGACGCATCCATCTCGATCTGCATCCGCGCGAGGGCAAGTACAAGCACGCCGCGCAGTTCGACTTGGTGCGGGGTGTGCGCGGCACGCAGCTGCCCGAGGGCGTGCTGGTGTGCAACTTTCCGCGCGGACTGATGGAGCACGAGCAGGTCACGACCCTGTTCCACGAGTTCGGTCACCTGCTGCACCATGTGCTCGGCGGCGATCAGAAGTGGGTGCGCTTCTCGGGCGTCGCCACCGAATGGGACTTCGTCGAGGCCCCCTCGCAGATGCTCGAGGAATGGGCGTGGGATGCGGACATCCTCCGTACCTTCGCCGTGGATGCCGCGGGCGAACCGATCCCCGCCGACCTCGTCGCTCGCATGCATGAGGCTGCGGACTCCGATCGGGGCCGCTGGGCGAGAACGCAGATCTTCTACTCCGCCGTCTCGTACTGGCTGCACCAGGAGCGTCCGGACGATCACGATGCCGCGATCGCCGAGCTCTCCCGCCAGTACTCGGTCATCGCTCCGCTGGACGACACACACTTCCAGTCGGGGTTCGGACACCTCACCGGCTACAGCTCGGCGTACTACACGTACATGTGGAGCCTGGTGATCGCGAAGGACATGTTCAGCGCATTCGACCCTGCGGATCTGTTCGCCGCCGACGTCGCAGGACGCTACCGCGACGAGGTGCTCGCGCGCGGAGGATCAGCGGATGCCGCCGACCTGGTCGCCGCATTCCTCGGACGCGAGTACTCGTTCGACGCCTTCGGCGAGTGGCTCGCCGGGAGCTGACGCGGCCGCCGCGCCCCGTCAGGAAACAGCCGCGCGAGCTGCCTCTTCGGAGTCCACAACCGTCGCGAAGGCCTGCGCGAGATCGGCGATCAGGTCGCCGACGTGCTCCAGACCGACCGAGAGTCTCAGCACATCAGCATCCGGCCTGGCATCTGCTGGCACCGGCCGGTGCGTGAGGGCGGCAGGATGCTGGATGAGCGAGTCCACGCCGCCGAGCGAGACCGCATGCGTGAAGAGCGTCACCGCCCCTGCGACAGCACTCGCGGCCGCGTAGCCGCCCCGCATCCGGATCGCGATCATCGCACCCGTGCCGTGCATCTGCCGCTCGAGGATCCCCTCGGGGTCGCCGTCGAGTCCGGGGAAGAAGACCTCGTCGACGCCTGGCTGATCGATCAGCCACTGCACGAGCGCCTGCGCGTTCTCCTGCTGGCGCGCCATCCGTACCGGCAGAGTCGTGAGCCCACGGTGCAGCAGGTAGGCGCCGAGCGGATGCAGCACTCCCCCGGTGATCGCACGCACCCGGCGCAGCGCCTCGGCGGTCTCTTCGCTGCAGGCCACGACACCAGCGATCACGTCGCCATGCCCGCCGAGGTACTTCGTCGCGCTGTGCAGTGACATCGCCGCTCCGTGGTCGAGCGGGTTCTGCAGGATGGGGGTTGCGAAGGTGTTGTCGACCACGACCGGAATGTCTCCCGCCGCGCGGACGACCGCCGCGATGTCGACGAGTTCGAGCGTCGGGTTCGCCGGCGTCTCCATGACGACGAGTCCGGTGTCGGGGCGGATGCTGATCCCCACCTCCGAGGCGTGGCAGAAGGTCGTCTCGGTGCCGAGCAGGCCAGAGCCGAGCAGGTGATCAGTCCCGCCGTACAGCGGACGGACGGCGACCACGTGCCGCTTGCCCGTGGCCGATGTCATCGCGAGGATCACCGCGGTCATCGCCGCCATTCCGGAGGAGAACGCGACGGATGCTTCGGCGTGCTCCATCTCGGCGAGAGCATCTTCGAAACGGCCGACCGTCGGGTTCCACAGTCGGGCGTAGACCATGCTGCCGTCCTCAGGCGGTCGCCCACCGGTCGCCATCGCCTCATAGGAGTCACCGCCGCGCTCGACGTCGGGGAGCGGGTTCGTCGTCGACAGGTCGATCGGCAGGGCGTGGACGCCGAGGTCGGTCAGGTCACCGCGTCCGCTGTGGACCGCGACGGTGTCAGGATGCAAGAACTGGTCACTCATGCTTCCACATTGCCGGAATCCCAAGCAGAATAGGAGAATCCGACAGCATCCATCGTCTGATGAACAGTTCTCGCATTTTTCCGCAAGAATTGAGCACCCTGGAGGTGGTCGAATTGGCGAATTCCCCACTCGACGAACTCGACCTGAGAGTCCTCGCCGCCCTCAGCGCACGCGCCGACCTCACCAATAAGGCGCTCGCGCAGCAGCTGGGTCTGGCGGAATCCACATGCGCCCACCGCGTGCGGAGCCTGCGCGATCGCGGAATCATCCGCGACTCCCGCATCCGGCTCGACCACGCGGCGCTGGGCTTCCCGCTCGAGGCGATCATCAAGGTGCGCCTGGCGAACCACACCGGAGACAAAGTGAATGCCCTCTTCGATGCGCTCGTCGCGACACCGCAGGTGCTGCAGGTGTTCCACGTCGCGGGCGTCGATGACTTCCTCGTGCATGTGGCGGTCAAGGATGCCGCGGCCCTCCGCGACATCGTGCTCGAACACATCACGGTGCATCCGGTCGTGCGCGGCACCGAGACCCAGCTGGTCTTCGAGCTCCGCGACGGCCGAGGCGCGCTCGGCTGACCCGGGGCTGGTCAGCTCAGCGGCGCAGCAGCTTCTTCCACCGCTTCTGCATGACGACAGAGACGGGCTGCGTGACCACAGCATCCACGTTCAGCGAGCTGTTGTCGGGACCGACGAGCGCGATCGGAGTGGTCAGCGTCGGCTCGTCCGGCTCGACGGGCATCTTCGCCAGAGCGCGATGCGCGCGCACATACGCCGGAATGAGGATCACGACCGCGCCGACCCACGCGAGCGGGTTGCTCAGCGCGACGCCGCCGAAGCCGAGCAGACCGCCGAGCACGACGGCGGCTCCCACACGCATGAAGAGTTCGACGACCCCCGTCACCGTGGGGATCATCGCCTGGCCGAGGCCCTGCAGTGCGCCGCGCAGCACGAACAGCGTCCCCAGCAGCGCGTAGGCCGATCCGTTGATGATGAGCATGAGGTGGGCGAGCTCGACGACCTCATCCGCCCCCTCGCCGACGAAGAGTCGCACGAGGTTCGTACCGAACGCGATGAGCACGACACCGAGGATGACCGAGGCAATGATGGCCATCCAGGTCGCCTGCTTCACTCCGGCACGGATGCGGTCGGGCCGGCGTCCGCCGAAGTTCTGCGCCACGTACATCGAGACCGCGAGACCGAGGGACGCGAGCAGAGCGGTGGCGAGGCTGTCGACACGGGATGCCGTGGTGTACGCCGCGACGGCGTCGGCACCGAGCACGTTGAGCGCCACCTGAACGACCAGGGTTCCGATCGCGATGATCGAGGCCTGGAAGCCCATCGGCAGTCCGAGCCGAAGGTGGTCGGCGACGTCGTCACCGGTGATCTTCCAGTCCTCGCGGCGAACATGCAGAACCGGAATGCGACGCCGAATGTAATCGAGGCACAGCAGCACAGAGACGGCCTGCGCGACAACCGTCGCCAGTGCGGCGCCAGCAACGCCCCAGCCCACGGGCCCCACCAGCACGACGACGAGCACGACGTTCAGCGCACACGCGATCGTGAGGAACACCAGCGGCGTCTTGGAGTCGCCGATGGCACGGATGATCGCAGCGAGGTAGTTGAAGAACATCGTCGCCCCGCCACCGAGGAAGCTCACCTGCGTGAAGAGAGTTGCTTCGGCGAGGAGTTCGGGCGGCGTCTGCATGAGCACGAGAACGGGGCCAGCCAGCAGCGGCCCTGCGATCGTGATCAGGATGCTCGCGATAGCCGACAGCACCGTGCCCGTGGCGACCGAACGCCGCACGGACGCGTGGTCCTTGGCGCCGAAGGCCTGCGCAGTCGGAATCGCAAAGCCACTGGTCATACCCCAGGCGAACCCGAGCAGGAGGAACAGCAGCGAGCCCGTCGCACCGACGGCTGCGAGCGAATTCACGCCCAGCTCGCGGCCGACGACGATCGTATCGACGACCTGATACAGCTGCTGCACGACGTTGCCGATGAGCAGCGGAACAGAGAACGCGAGGATGACACGCCAGGGGCGGCCCGTGGTGAGGGAGGTGGCCATGCGGGGGAGGACTTCCGGAACGAAGGACGAAGAGATCAGGATGTCGGCGAACCGGCAAGCGAGAAGTCTATCGAATCGATTCGGGTGTCACTGTACGCACGCCCAGCTGGCGTGCCGGCTGCGCAATGGTCGTCACGGCAGGGGCCGCAACAGCAGGTGCCTCGGATGCCACGACGGGCCTGTTCTGCAGCGCGCGCACCACGACCCGGGCAACCCCGCCCAGCGTGAGCGCTGCCAACAGCGCGCCACCAGCGATGATCGCGGGGAGCCACTGCCCCGAGAAGCCCGACGTCAGGCTCAGCAGGGCTCCGCCGATCCAGACTGCCGCGGCACCACCAGTGACTCCGGCAGCACCCAGCGCGAGAGCAATGAGTGCGATGAGCGCGCAGAGGACTGCGATTGCTGCACCGACGATCCCCGCCGACAGGAAGAACCCCGTCAGATCTTGGGTGACACCGATCGTTGACATTCTGACCCCCCGGTCGCCTCCGTATTCATAAAGCTACGCAGTACCGCAGACATCCGCATCCATCGCAAGGATGATGTTATTGAAACGGGTCCGATAGGAGCGCCGCCCCGCGCGGAGGAGCATGATGGAGGGGTGGCTGCCCTCCTTGCTGACCTGACCCAGATGCCGGAACCGCAGCGCGTCTATGCCGCCGACGGCACGCGCCTTGCGACGTACACCTGGGGCGATCTCGACGCCCCGGTCGTCGTTCTCGTGCACGGCTTCGCCTCGAGCGCGCGCGATAACTGGGTGCAGACCGGGTGGGTCCGCATGCTCACCCGCGCCGGATACCGTGTGCTCGCGATCGATCAGCGCGGACACGGCCTCAGCGACAAGCCGCACGAGCCTGAGGCGTACGCCGTGAGCACCCTCGCCGCCGACGTCGAGAACGTCATGGACGTCTACCTCGTCGAGGACGCGTTCTACATCGGATACTCGCTCGGCGCGTTCGTGGGGTGGGAGGTCGTACGGGATCTTCCTCAGAAGATCAGCAGGGCCGTGCTCGGCGGCGTGCCCGAAGGCATCCCGCTCACCCGTCTGGATCTCGATCAGGTGCGCGCGTACATCGACGACGGCACACCCGTGCGCGATCGCACGACCCAGAACTACATCGCGCTCACCGAACGTGTGCACGGCAACGACCTTCGCGCGCTGCTCGCGCTGGCCGAGGGCATGCGCGAGCAGCGCACGATCGGCCCCGACCCGGCCAAGGCCCCGACCCAGCCGATCCTGTTCGCGACAGGGTCGCAGGATGCCGTTATCGAGGGCTCACGCGCACTGGCGGATGCCGCCCCCCAGGGCACGTTCTTCACGATCCCCGACCGGCACCACTTCAACGCGCCCGGTGCACGCGCATTCAAGGATGCGGCGCTGGAGTTCCTCGCGTAGCGCCCTGTGCGCGGCATCCGGTCTACGATCTTGATCATGCCTATTTCGATTCCTGCCATCGTTGCGTCGTCCGCCACCGACCCGCTCTTCACGGGCACCATCGAACGCCGCGATGTCGGGGCGAAGGATGTGCGGATCGACATCCGCTGGGCGGGCATCTGCCACTCCGATATCCACACGGTGCAGGGCGATTGGGGCCCGCAGCAGTACCCGCTGACCGTCGGTCACGAGATCGTCGGCACCGTGGCCGAAGTCGGATCCGACGTCACCAAGTTCGCCGTCGGCGACCGCGTCGGGGTCGGATGCCTCGTGAACTCCTGCGGCGAGTGCACGAACTGCGCGGCGGGCGAAGAGCAGTACTGCCTGAACGGCGCCATCGGCACCTACGGCGCGAAGGACGTCGATGGCACGATCACGCAGGGCGGATACGCCACCTCGGTCGTCGTCACCGAGCACTTCGTGCTGCGCGTGCCGGAGGCGATCCCCTATGAGAAGGCCGCTCCCCTGCTGTGCGCCGGCATCACCACGTACTCGCCGCTGCGCCACTGGAATGCAGGTCCCGGCAAGAAGGTCGCCGTGATCGGACTCGGCGGGCTCGGGCACATGGCCCTGAAGATCGCGCACGCCATGGGCGCCGAGGTCACCGTCCTCTCGCGCTCGAACTCGAAGCGCGAGGACGCGCTGAAGCTCGGCGCCGATCACTACTACGCGACCGAGGACAAAGAGACCTTCCGCACGCTGCGCGGCACATTCGACCTGATCATCAACTCGGTCTCGGCCGCGATCGATCTCGACGCGCACCTCAAGCTGCTCGCGTTGAATGGCACGCTCGTCAACGTCGGAGCTCCGGCCGAGCCGATGTCCGTGAGCGCGGGAACGCTGATCGGCGGTCGTCGCTCATTCGCCGGGTCCAACATCGGCGGCATCGCCGAGACCCAGGAAATGCTCGACTTCTGCGCTGAGCACGGCATCGCCCCCGAGGTCGAGATCACCTCGGCCGACCAGGTCAACGAGGCGTGGGCGCGGGTGCTGGCATCCGACGTCCGCTACCGCTTCGTGATCGACATCGACACGCTCAAGGGCTGACCCCCGTTCCAGGTCGCAAATTATGCCGCTTTGCGCGAGGCATAACGGCATAGTTTGCGACCTGAGCGGGCGGGCGGTGCGACCTGAGCGGGTGGGTGGCGGGTGCGACCTGGGTCAGGCGGCGCGCTTCGGAAGCACCCAGCCGGCACGCGGGAAGTGGCAGGTGTAGCCGTTCGGGATGCGCTGCAGGTAGTCCTGGTGCTCGGGCTCAGCCTGCCAGAACGGGCCCTCCGGCTCGATCTTCGTGACGGCCGGGCCTGGCCAGAGGCCTGACGCATCCACATCGGCGATGGTGTCGCGGGCGACCTGCTCCTGCTCAGGGCTGAGCGGGAAGATGGCCGAGCGGTAGCTGGATCCGACGTCGTTGCCCTGACGGTCGAGCGTCGAGGGGTCGTGGATCTGGAAGAAGAACGCGAGGATGTCGCGGTACGTCGTCTGGGCGGGGTCGAAGACGATCTCCACAGCCTCGGCGTGGCCGGGGTGGTTGCGGTAGGTCGCGTTCGCGTTCTCGCCTCCGGTGTAGCCGACTCGAGTGTCGAGCACGCCGGGCTGGCGGCGGATGAGGTCTTCCATTCCCCAGAAGCATCCGCCGGCAAGAACAGCCGTCTCGGTGCCGGGTGTGCGGGTGATGGTGCCGGTGTCAGTCATGTGCACTCCTTTTCGCTCTTCAAGTCTGACGCACTATCGAGGAGCGGGTGCCATTCTGGAGGAACGCTCAGGAACGGAGACGACCAATGGATGCTGAGAACACAGCTCCCACGCCCCGTATCGTCGGTGACGCGTTCGCCGCGTCGGCCGCTGCCGCCGGTTCCGCGTGGCGCCTGGAGCCTTCCGAGCGGGGCCTTGACGCGAACGTGATCGTGCTGCCGGCAGGAGATGAGATCCAGGCGCACATCGGGCCGGAACTGGACGTGCTGATCGTGGTTCTCGATGGCTCGGGGACGCTTGAGACCGCCGTGGATCCGCTTCCGCTCTCCCCCGGCACGATGGTGTGGCTGCCGGCCAGGTCGCAGCGGCGCTTCGTCGCAGGAGACGACGGCCTGCGCTACTTCTCTGTGCATCAACGCAAGCCCGGCCTCAGCATCCGCTCTCGACTCGGGTGACCGGCGCGCGCCCTGCGCACGTCCCGACGGCCAAGATTTCGGGGGTCCGGGCGAGCGTGGCGTACCGTTTGACCATGTCTGAGAACCCGATCACTGACGCTCTCGTCCTCATCACCGGTGGCGCACGCGGCATGGGCGAGCTGTACGCGCGCCGCGCTGTCGCCGCCCGCGCCCGGGCCGTCGCGCTGTGGGACATCGATGAGGATGCTGTCACCGCTGTCGCCGCCGAGCTCTCGCGCTCAGGGGTCGAAGTCCGCGGCTATCGCGTGGACGTCTCGCAGCGCGAAGAGATCGCCGCCGGCGTGGAGCGGGTGCGGGCGGACTTCGGCACGCCCGACGTCATCATCAACAACGCCGGTATCGTGCGAGGCGCACCGTTCTGGGAGCACGACCCGGTGCGCGATATCGAGGCGACCATGCGCATCAACACGCTCGCGGCCATGTGGCTGACCCGCGAGGTGCTGCCCGACATGATCGCTGACACCTCCCGGCCCAAGCGCATCCTCAACATCGCCTCCGCCGCAGGGACGCTGGCGAATCCGAATATGAGTGTGTACGCGGCATCCAAATGGGCGATGATCGGCTGGAGCGAATCGGTGCGTCTGGAGCTCGAAGGTTACGGACACGACCACGTCAAGGTGACCACGTTCTGCCCGAGCTACATCTCGACCGGCATGTTCGAGGGCGCGCGCGGTCCGCTGATGACGCCGATCATGACGCCTCGCAAGGCGACGGCAGCGGCGTGGAACGGGATGCTGCGTGGAACACCCATGGTGCTGCGCCCGTGGACCGTGAAACTCTCGATGGCCCTGCGGGGTGTGCTTCCGACGAAGACGTGGGACTTCCTCGCTCGCTACGTGTTCAAGGTGTACTCGTCGATGGATCACTTCACCGGGCGCGGCTGAGGTGCCAGTAGTCTTGCTTTCCTGAACGTCTCTCAGGGGGTCGCATGTCGGTTGGTCTGCTCGCTGTCGTCGATGACATCCTCAGCGCAGCGCTGAAAGCATCGGCGAAATCGGCTGGTGTCGTGATCGACGATGCCGCGGTGACTCCGCAGTACGTGCAGGGGATCACTCCGGCGCGCGAGCTTCCGGTGGTCATGAAGATCACGCTCGGGTCGCTCGTGAACAAGTTCGTGATCATCATCCCGATCGCGCTGCTGCTGACCGCCTTCGCCCCGTGGGTGCTGCCGTTCTTCCTGATCATCGGCGGTACCTACCTCTGCTTCGAGGGCGCCGAGAAGGTTTTGGAGTGGTTCGGTTTCCACCATGGGCACGAAGATGGCGGCGCGCGCAACGAGAACAAACTCGTGTGGGGTGCCATCCGCACCGACCTGATCCTGTCGACCGAGATCATGCTCATCTCACTGTCGAATCTCGATGCGGGCATGAGCATCTGGATGACACTGGCGATCCTCGCGGTAATCGCCCTGCTGATGACCGTGATCGTCTACGGTGCCGTGGCGCTGCTGGTGAAGATCGATGACATCGGGCTCAAGATGGCCAAGAACGAGTCGCGCAAGGTGCGGCACGCGGGCGCCCGGATCGTTCGGTCGATGCCCGCCGTCTTCCGCGTGATCAGCGTGGTCGGCACGGTCGCGATGCTCTGGGTCGGTGGCCACCTGCTGCTGGCGAACCTCGGCGAGGTGGGCCTGCACTTCTTCAGCGACATGCTGCACGGCATCCACGGCTTCCTCGCTCCCGCCGGCGGTGCGATCGCGTGGATCGGCGAGACGTTCGTCTCGGCCGTCTGCGGACTCATCGTCGGGTTGATCGTCGTCGGTGTCGTGCTGCTGATTGGCCGGATGCTGGGCAAGAGGCCCTCGTTCAGCGAAGGCGGCGAGTCACCCGTCAAGGTGCACGCGTAGTGGACATCCTGCGATGGCTGGTCGATGTCTTCAATTCGCAGTGGATGCTGCCGGGCGGGCAGACGCTCCTCATCCGCGAAGTCGTCGGCAACATCTTCGGTCTCGCCAGCGCTCTGGGCGGCATGCGCCGCAAGATCTGGGCGTGGCCGGTCGGCATCGTCGGCAACCTGCTGCTGCTCACGGTCTTCCTCGGCACGATCGTCAGCCCTGACCACTCGCTGCCGAGCCTGCTCGGTCAGGCCGGCCGCCAGGTGATGTTCATCGCCGTGGCGATCTACGGCTGGATCCGCTGGCGACAGGCAGCATCCGACACCGGTCAGGTCACCCCGCGCTGGGCATCCGGCCGTGCACGCATCGGACTTGTTCTCGTCCTCATCATCGGCACGGTCGCGCTCACTCCCCTGTTCCGCGTGCTCGGTTCGTACGAGCCGGTCTGGGCGGATGCCTGGACGTTCGTCGGCTCCCTCCTCGCCACCTACGGCATGGCGAAGGGGTGGACGGAGTTCTGGCTGATCTGGATCGCCGTCGACGTCGTCGGCGTGCCACTGCTGTTCAGCGCCGGCTACTACGCCACCGGTTTCATGTACGTGTTCTACGGCGTCTTCACCGCGATCGGCTTCTTCGTCTGGTGGCGCGCGCAGGCGAATGCGAAGCCCCAGATCGACACGATCATGCCCGATCCCCGCATCGGCGCCCCCGCAGAGAGCGGTGCAGGCGAGAATAGGGAGTGATGTTCGACAGCCCGCTCTCTGCCTCGGCCTACGAGGTGCTCGGCATCGAACCGACCGCCACTGCCGAAGAGATCAAGCGCGCGTTCCGCCTGCGCTTGCGCCAGACGCATCCGGATGCCGGTGGCGATGCGGCCGCGTTCATCCAGGTGCAGCGGGCGTGGGAGCTGATCGGCACGCCGGAAGGGCGCGCTTCTTACGATCGCGGCCACGGGTTTGCGACAGCATCCGCTACCGGCACGACCGAACAGAACTGGAGCGGATGGCGGGCCCCGGCGCCCCGCACGGACACGCGGCCGAAGGCGCGTGTGTACGGGCATCCGGGTGGATGGCGCCGCGAGCGCTATCTCACGCTGATCCGCGAGTGGGCCGGTCGCGGGGTTGATCTTGAAGACCCCTACGACCCAGCGCTGGTGCGCTCTGCGCCCCGCGAGGTGCGTCACCTGCTGGCGGATGCTCTCGCTGAAGAGGCCACTGCCAGCACCATCAGCGATCTCGGCATGGGTTTCACCGTCTGGCACGACGTCGCGACGAGCACTGACCCTGCCGACAAGCTCGACCACGTGATCCTCAGCCCGTCGGGGCTCTACGGCGTGATGTCGGAGGACTTCGCCGAGGTCGCGCGCTTCCGTCGCGGCGAGATCATCGGTGGCGGCGTCGATGGGCGCGCGCCGATCGCCACGCTGCTCGCCCGCATGCGCGTGATCGCCCGTGCCGCCAAGGTGCGCTTCGGCGGGGCGATCATCGTGTTGCCCGATGACGACCTCGACCAGGCCGTCGTCTCGCTCGGCAAGGTGCGCGGCACCCCCGTCGTGGTGGTGCGCCGCAGCGCGCTGAGTATGGTGCTGCGCCAGGGAGTGCCCGGCGCGCGCGATATCGGCGGCAACGAGCTGTTCGATGTGCGCACCCGGCTGCAACAGACCATCCGTTTCGTCTGAGCTGGCACGCACGAAGGCTCGAACGCTCAGACGACAGCGTCGGTGCGGATGCCGAGCAGGCTTCCCGCGCCGGCATCCGATGGCAACGGCCGGAAGCCGAGCTTCGTGTAGAAAGCGACGGCATTGGTGTTACTCGGCGACACCCCCAGGTGAACGCCAGGCACCCCGCGCTCGCGCAGCGCGGCGAGCAGCGTGCGCATGAGAAGGCGACCCATGCCTTGGCCCTGCAGCTCAGGGAGCAGATCGATGTGCAGGTGGGCGGGATACTCGTCGAGTTCTTCGATGATCATGCGATCGGGATCGAGACCGATGTCGAGCATGCCTGACGGCGCGAGATCGCGGTACTTCTCGGCGAATGCGGGCAGCCACTCGCTGCGATAGCGCTCCACGAACGCACGCGTGTCGGCGGCGCAGACGATGTATCCCGAGACCCGCTCCCCGGTGTCGACGACGAAGCAGGTCTCCGGTTCGAGATCGACGTACGGCAGGGCGAAGATGTCGGCCAGCAACTCGCCGCTGCCGTGCATTCCCGTCGCATCCTGGCCGCCGTCGCCGGTCTTCAGGCAGATTTCTGCGACATCGGCGCGGTCAGACGCACGAAATCGACGGATGTGGGTCATGCCCTCATCCTGACACGACGCCTTCACGTACGATTCAGACATGAGCAACTCCGCCCCCATCGAAGACGTATCCATCGGGGGCGAGGTCATTCGCCTCGGACAGTTCTTGAAGTTCGCGGGGCTCCTCGACTCCGGCGGCAACGCCAAGGAGATGATCATCGACGGCTACGTGCAGGTCAATGGCGAGGTCGACCGGCGACGCGGCCGCCAGCTGCGCGATGGCGACACCGTGACCGTCGAGGGGCGCACCGTTCGCGTCCGTCCGTGACAGGTTTCATCCTTGATGATGATCAGCGTGCGCTGGTCGAGGCGCTTTCTCGTGTGACGGCGCGCTCATCGAGCGCGCGCGGCCTCTACATCCACGGGCCAGCAGGCCGCGGCAAGTCGTGGGTCGCGAATACGTTCTTCGAGGCGCTTCCCACGACGCGCAAGACCCGCGTGCACTTTCATGAGTTCTTGGATTCGCTGCACCGCAGCATCCACGACCGCCGCATTCGGCGAGAAGGAGACGAGCAGAATGCTGTCGCGCACGCACTCGACGACATCACCGGCCGCAGCCGGGTGCTGTTCTTCGACGAGTTCCACGTGCACGACTCCGGTGATGCACGGCTGCTGACGAGACTGCTCGATCATGTGTTCCGGCAAGACCTCACCGTGATCATGACGTCGAACTATGCACCGGACGATCTGCTTCCGGACCCCATCTGGCACCACCTGTTCGAGCCGGGAATCGCGCTGATCAAGGCAAACGCAGAGACCTTCGCGCTCGACGGACCGATCGACTATCGCGCGCTCGCGCATGATCACTCGAGTGGGTTCGCCAGCGGGTCCTGGACAACGTCGGCCGTGCTCCCCGAAGCGCGTGAGGCGACATCCGTCCAAGTGCATGATCGGGAGTTTCCGGTGCTCGCTGCTCGTGCGGACGAGCTGTGGATCTCGTTTGCGCAGCTCTGCGAAATTCCGACGTCGACGATCGAATACCTGGAGTGGGCGCGGTCGTTCGCCCGCTGGGTCATCACGGACGTCCCCGCGTTCGCGGATGCTGACGCCCAGGCCCAGCAGCGATTCATCAACGTCGTCGACGTGCTGGTCGATGCCGACGTTCCGACCACATTCGTCTCGCCGCTCGACCTCGATGCGTTTCTCGCCGGCACCAGCGAGCGCCCGGATGCCTTCCGCATGGCGAGCAGGCTGCAGCTGCTCAGGCGCTGATCGGCTCCACGCCGCGCCCCGACCCCGCGCCCACTCGCACCTCACGAGTCGGTACGGTTGCCATGTGGATGCCACCGATCAGCTGCCCGATCGCCCCGCCCCGGAGAACCCGCAGGGCAAGCTCGTTCTGCTCCGTCACGGTGAGACCGCGTGGTCGCGCAGTGGGCGCCATACCGGGCTCACCGACGTTCCGCTCACCGCGCACGGTGAAGACCTCGCCCGCGCTGCCGGACAGCTGGTGCGCGGATACGATTTCCGCCTCATTCTGAGTTCACCCCTGCAGCGCGCCCGTCGCACAGCCGAGCTCGCAGGACTCGATGCCGAGATCGATCCGCTGCTGGTCGAATGGGACTACGGCGGGTATGAGGGGCGCACCACGAAGGACATCCGTGCCGAGCTCGGCTACAACTGGTCGGCGTTCATGCACGGCGTCGTCCGCGGTGAAACTCCCGGTGAGACCGTCGAAGAGGTCGCGGCCCGCGCCTCCCGCGTGCTCACCCGGGTGCTCCCCGCGATGGTCGAAGGAGATGTCGCCCTCGTGGCGCATGGGCACTATCTGCGGATCCTCGCCGCGGTCTTCTTGCGGCAGGCTCCCCGGTTCGGAGCATCCATCACGTTCGGTGCCGGGTCCGTCTCGGTCCTCGGCTACGACCGCGAGCAGCCCGCGATCCTCGCGTGGAACCACGGGCCGACGCTGCCGATGGAGCCGCCGCAGAACTGAGTTGCGGACCGTGGTGAGTCAGCCGAGCCCCATCGCAATCAACAGCGAGAGCACCGCGAGCACGGTGACCACCGGCGTCATCGTGTAGCGCTCTGGCTTGCTGCGGGAGATCGCATTCATCAAAATGCCGAGCGCGAAGTACGCGAAGACGACCCACATCGCCACCTGCACGAGGACCGGGGGCAGCACCGAGGTCGCGCCGACGCGCTCCCAGGCGAGGAACGCGATGAGCGCGTAGATGATGATCGAGATCACGCTGCCGACGCGCAGCTTTCGTGGCAGCACCCGGTGCTGCCCTCCCCATGCGAAGCGTCCCCACGGGGCACCCGCGGCAAGCGCAATCTGGAACACGGCGAGCGCGGCAAGAATCACCGTCAGGATGAGCGCAAGGATCACGGGTATACCGTAGCGGGTCGAGACGGCGACCGGCGATTGGAGGGCGCACCTCCCGATTGCATGCCTCTCTGGAACGGTCAACCCCCTGTAGAGATTTCCACGTTCCGAGCTGAATGGAGATCACATTCAATCGATCAGCGAGGAGCTAGCCATGGTGCAGATCATCGAGACCATCGACGTCGACGTCCCTGTCGGCATCGCCTACAACCAGTGGACGCAGTTCGAGAGCTTCCCGGAATTTCTCGATGAAGTCGTCTCCCTGACGCAGATCGACGATACGCATACCCGGTGGAAGGTGAATGTCGGCGGAGCTGATCGAGAGTTCGAAGCGGAGATCACCGAACAGCATCCTGATGAGCGGGTTGCCTGGGCCAGCACTGGCGGAGAGACGCATCATGCGGGAGCGGTTACGTTCCACAAGCTCACCGACTCATCGACGCGCGTGACTGTGCAGCTTGACTGGGAGCCGGAGGGTCTGCTCGAAAAGGCTGGCTCTCTGATCGGTGTCGGCTCGCACGCGGTGAAGAAGGACCTGAAAAACTTCAAGGAGTTCATCGAAAGCCGGGGTCATGAGACGGGCGCATGGCGAGGGGATGTTGACGCCTGACGCGCACATAGAGCCGCCGAAACGAATGCGAATCACGGTGGTCATCCCTGTCAAAGACGACGCCGTCGCGCTGGCGGGGTGCTTGACCGCGCTTCAGTTACAGACGCGACTCGCTGACGAGATCATCGTGGTTGACAACGCATCGTCGGACGAGTCTGCGAAGATGGCGGACGCGGCGGGGGCGACGGTGATTGAGTGCTCGGAACCGGGCATCCCCGCGGCGAGTTCTCGCGGGTACGATCTTTCGGCGGGCGATCTGATCCTCCGGCTCGACGCCGACTGCGTACCACCGGCGTCGTGGGTTGAGCAGATCGAGGCCGCGTTCGCAGATCACTCTGATGTGGCGGCTTTCACCGGAGGCGCGTACTTCATCGACGGACCGCCCCTACTGCGTGTGGTGTTGTCTCGAATGTACCTGCTCGCTTACGTCCTCGCTGCAGCGCCGGCTTTGGGACATCGTCCGGTGTTCGGCTCGAACTTCGCCATGCGACGAGAAGCCTGGCAGGCGATCCGCTCTGGAGTGCACCGCCATGACCCGGAGTTGCACGACGATTTTGACCTGTCGTTTCATCTCGGAGAACATCATCGAGTCGCCCGGATGGATGGTGAGCTGATGGGTATCTCCATGCGACCGTTCCGCAGCGCGACCTCATTCCGTCGCCGCCTGCACCGCGGCTTTCGGACTGTGCTGGTGCATTGGCCGCACGATTTCCCACCATCGAGGTGGTACCGACTAGTGACTCAGAGGCCATGATCCAGAACTTTCTGCGTCGACCCCAGACCGTCGCCGAGGCGTGCGCGGATGCAGTTCGTGTACTGGGCGCCCTCAGTGTCATCATCGCAGCAGTCTGGTTCGACCTGACGGATGCGGGGGTTCTCGCCTTCGCTCTGCCTGGGCTGCTCATCCCACGTTTCCTCGGCACCCGAGCCTGGGTGGACATCACTTTCGGTGCAACGCTGCTCGTCGCCGCATGGAGCAATGTCTTCGACCTGTACACCCGCGTCGTGGGGTGGGATCTGATCGTGCACTTCGCATGTACCGCGGCATTAGCAATGGTGGCGTGTCTGCTTCTGCGTCGCACTGGGACGATCACGGGGCCGGATTTCAGATCGGCAATGATTGCCACCGTACTGATCACCACGATGTTGGGGCTGGCGCTGAGCGCCCTCTGGGAGATGATCGAATGGCTCGGCTGCACGTACATCAGCGATGAGATCTTCGTGGAGTACGAAGACACGATCTCCGACATGGCCGTCGGCGGCCTTGGCGCGGCAGGTGCGGGCTTCATTATTGCCTTTGTGCCGCTCCTTCGGAGCGCAGCTGTGGGGTCTGCACCGTGAGTGCGAGCTCTATTCTGTTACTCGGCCGCGCTCGAAAACTCGTCGAGAACGCCCTGTGGCGTGTCAGCCTCGATCAGCGCCCCGAGAAAGCGGATCACTGCATCGCGATCTTCCCGGCTCATAGACGCGGCCGCGGTGAATCGTCGGGCATGCTGGCGTCCGATCGTTTCGTGCGCGGCGAGTCTTGTGTGCGCGGTGACTTCGATACAGGTCGTTCTGCGGTCGCTCGGATGCGGCACACGGACGACGTGGCCACCGGCGAGGAGGCGATCGACCAGCTTTGTCGTGGATGCGCTGGAGATCCCGACCTCTCGGGCGATGTCCTTCGGCGTCACGATCTGCTGCTGCTCCTGGGCACGTATGAGCATGCGAATTGCGCGCATATCGCTCTCATTGAGCTTCATATAACGCTTGGATGCTTCGGAGAGTGTTCGCGCTGCCCCTTGCCACGCGCGCAGCGCTTCCATCACTCCAACGCATTGGTCTACGTCAGCATCGGAAAGCTCAGCACGATCGATGAGGTCGGAATCATTCGCGAAATAGCGCACGTCTGTTCCCGGCGGCGCTTTTCGTTCTGATTCGGACACGATGACAGCATACTCTTTCCTATGCTAGGTTGAACTCTCGCCAAGCTAACGAAATGGGGTCCCGCAGTGGAGATGGTTGTTCTCGTCGACAGCGAGGGGGCTGGCGCGCCCAGCGATCCGCTTCCGAGCGACCCGGAGTGGTCAGGTCACACCGTCTTCACCGATCTGCGCGAGCGGGAGAGCACAGCATCCACCAACGCCGTGTGGGACGTGATCGAGGCGATCGGCGGAGAGAAGGGGTGGCATTCCTTCCCGCTGGCATGGGCCGCGCGCGGGTGGATCGATCGACTGGTCGGCGGCGTCGGTATGAGTCGCGGGAGACGACACCCATCCCGGGTGAACAGCGGGGACGTCATCGACGTGTGGCGCGTGGAATCCATCGAACGCGGACGGATGCTGCGGCTGCGGACCGAGGTGCGGTTGCCCGGCCGCGCGTGGCTCGAGCTGAGCGTCGAGCCGACCGAGACGGGAAGCCGCTACCGCCAGCGCGCGGTGTATTTCCCCAAGGGGCTGTCCGGGCGGTTGTACTGGGCGGTGCTGCTGCCGTTCCACGGCATCATCTTCCCCGGAATGGCCGCCAGTATCCTTCGCGAAGCTGAGCGCTCGACCGAGAAGGCGCAATGAGACTGTGGTCGATACATCCTCGCTACTTCGACCGCCAGGCCCTCACGGCATGCTGGCGCGAGGGGCTCCTCGCCCAAGCAGTGATCACTGAACCCGGCAGGGGATACTCCCACCATCCCCAGCTGCGACGGTTCCAGCACACGGACGACCCCCGAGCCGCGATCGGGGACTATCTCAACGCAATTGCCGACGAGGCAGATGCGCGCGGGTATCACTTCGCGAGAGAGAAGGTCCGCGCCACCGGGTTTGCGGTACGACTGCCGCTCAATGACGGTCAGCTCGCCTACGAGTGGGCGCACCTTCGCAGCAAGCTGCAACTTCGCAGTCCGGACGTCTGGGTGCGCTGGCAGACTCTCGCCTTCCCCGACCCGCATCCGAGCTTCGTCGTGATCGACGGGCCGATCGCCGACTGGGAGAAGGTCATCCTGCACCCCGCGACCGAGCGACCTTCGGAACAGAGACGCACCAGTGAATCGGAGGATTCATCACCATGAGCACCGCACCTGATCGAGTACCCCGACGCGATACGAAGCCGCCCGCCGCTTCCGGCGTGTACTTGGAAGAGGGGTCTGTCGTTCCCGGAGCGACAGAGGCGACGCGCAGCGGACCCGAACATGCCACACAGCCGATGAGCTACGACGCCGTGCTGCTTTCGGGCTTCGGCGGTCCCGAAGGGCAGGAGGACGTGCTGCCCTTCCTCAGGAACGTCACGCGCGGGCGGGGGATCCCGGACGAACGACTCGAGGAGGTCGCGCATCACTATCGTGCGTTCGGTGGGGTCAGCCCCATCAACGAGCAGAACCGTGACCTCAAGCGTGCTCTGCAGACTGCGCTCGCACAGGTGGGTCTCGATCTTCCCGTGTATTGGGGTAACCGCAACTGGGCGCCGTATCTCGATGAGGCACTCGAGCAGGCCGCGAAGGATGGCATCCGCACGATGATCGCGATTCCGACGAGCGCATACTCCTCGTACTCGTCATGTCGCCAGTACCGCGAGGATTGGGCCGATGCGCTCGAAGCGAGCGGTCTGCAGACCACGCTCCAGGTCGACAAAGTCCGTCAGTTCTTCTCGCACCCCGGCTTCATCCAGCCGTTCATCGACGGGGTGCAAAGCGGTGTCGCCGCGGCGATGCAAGCAGGCCACGACCGGTCGGCCATCGAAGTGCTGTTCTCCACGCACAGCATCCCGACCGACGATGCCGCGCGATCTGGTCCGGGCCTGTTCACCGACGTCGAAGGGGGTAGTTACGCCGCACAGCACCTCGCTGTCGCAGAGCATGTCGTGGCCGAGGCTGCACCGGGTATCTCATGGCAACTCGTCTACCAGTCCCGGTCCGGTCCTCCATCGCAGCCCTGGCTCGAGCCTGACATCAACGAGGCGCTCGAGGCGCTCGAAGAACGCACCGCCGTGCTGATCGTCCCGCTCGGATTCGTGAGCGACCACATCGAGGTCATGTGGGATCTCGATACCGAAGCTCGCGAAACGGCAACTCGTCTCGGCCTATGGTGCACACGAACCCCGACGCCGGGCACGCAGCCAGACTTCATAGACGCGCTTGTGGACCTCGTACGGGTGACCCACGTGGGAACCGAGACGAGCGAGTATGGCGACATCCAGAGGTATCACATTGCCGTGTCAGGCTCGGATGCCGTGACGCACCTGTCGAGCCTCAGTTCGAAGAGCGCCGTAGATGCGGACGTCATGGCTTCCGCAATCGATGCCGAGCTACTCCTGGAGTACGCGGGAAGCGCTGAGTCGGGACTGCTGCGCGACCCCGGCATTCGTGAGTGGCGCAACGGGAATCGGCAACGAATCGAACAGGAGCTGGCACGGCTGCGTGAGGAGGCGGCAGGGTTGCCCGCCGAACACATGAGCGACCTCGAGCGAAGCCTCTGGCGCGCATTCGAAATGCAAGAGAAGGACAACAATGCCTGAACCCGCGACGTTCGACTTCGATGAAGTCGACTTCATCACCTCGGACACGCATTTCAGCCATGTGCGCATCGTTGAACTTGCCGCACGTCCGTTCACAGGAGTCGAGGAGATGGACGCTGAACTCATCCGCCGGTGGAACGAGACCGTCGGGCCTGAGGCAGTGGTTCTACACCTCGGAGATCTCGCGCTCGGGCCGATCGCGGATTCGCTGCCTCTGACAAGGCAATTGCATGGACGCCGGCTCCTCGTGCCCGGCAACCACGATCGTGTCTCGCCCGCCACACAGACCAAGCGCGCCATCGAGCGGTTCACGCCCCTGTACGAGGAAGCGGGATGGCAAATACTTCCCGAGGTAGTTACTGGAACAAGATCCGGGCAGCGCCTTGTGGCCTCTCATTACCCGTACTCCGGAGACACCCAGGGCGACGATCGCTACGTCGCCCACCGACCTGTGAACCGCGGGCTTCCCCTTCTGCACGGCCATACGCATGATCGCGAGAATGGCCCTTTCGGGCACCAGTTCCATGTCGGCGTTGATGCGTTCGGATTTGCTCCGATCCCGATGTCTCTGGTCGACGCCTGGCTCGAGGATCTACGACGCGAGGAAGAGGAGATTGCTGCCATCGTTCGCGACCGCACGGCGATGGGGCCAAGCACTCCGCTGTCGGAAGTCGCAAAGCGGCTCGGTATCGACCTCGCTAAGCCCGACTTCGACGGTCGCTCCGGCTAACATCGGATACGCCCGGACAAATCCGGTCCGATCCGCATGGGGGCGTGAATGTCCGAGCCGAGGCTCTCTGCCGACGACATCGCTGAGCACTTGGGCGTGACCAAAGACACGATCTACGCCTGGATCTCTGAAAAGGGGATGCCGGCGCACAAGGTCGGGCGCCTGTGGAAGTTTCAAGCGAGCGAGGTCGACGACTGGGTGCGTAGGGGGGATGCCGGATCGCCGGACTGACCCACCGAGCTGCGATGTCGGCGGCCTGACGTATCCTGATCGACTTGCCATTTTCCAGGGGAGGAACCACGTGGACGCACCTGCGGTGACGCTCGCATCGTTGCGCGCTGGTCAACGCCTGCGCGGTGTCCTGCCCGGGCAGCCGGTGACGCTCGTCGGCGTGACGCCGCTGGACGACGCGCTCGTCGAGATCTTCTTCCGCGATGACTCCGGCCGCACCGGCGAACGCATGATCACCGATGCGGATGCCGGCAAGCTCGAGCTGGTCGCTGAGCTGGGCAACGCCCCCGCGTTCGACGGCGACCCTGATGAGTTCCGGCTCTCGGCCGAGGCATTGCGCATCAAGTACGCTGCGCTCTACGATCCGATGGCGGCGGTGAACAGCTCGGATGTTGATCCGTTGCCGCATCAGATCCGCGCGGTCTACGAAGAACTCCTCCCGCGGATCCCGCTGCGGTTCCTGCTCGCCGACGACCCTGGCGCTGGCAAGACAATCATGGCCGGCCTCTACCTCAAGGAGCTCATCCTCCGCGCCGACTGCGAACGAGCGCTGATCGTCGCCCCAGGGGGCCTCGTGGAGCAGTGGCGGGAAGAGCTGTCGCAGAAGTTCGACCTCTCGTTCGAGATCTTCAACCGTCAGATGGTCGACGACGCGCAGGGCCGCAATGTGTTCGCCGAGCACCCGTTCCTCATCGCACGGATGGACCAGCTCTCCCGCAGCGACGATCTAATCGAGCAGCTCTCCGACGTCACCTGGGACGCTGTCGTCGTCGACGAGGCGCACCGCATGTCAGCGCACTACTCGTCCTGGGCAGGCCAGGTCGACGAGACGAAGCGGTTCCGCCTGGGCAGGTTGCTCGCCGAGACCGCGCACAACTTCCTCCTCATGACCGCGACCCCGCACGCGGGCAAGGAAGAGGACTTCCAGCTGTTCATGTCGTTGCTGGATCGCGACCGGTTCGAGGGCCAGTTCCGCGCCGGGGTGCATCGCACTGACACCCGAGGTCTGATGCGGCGCATGGTGAAGGAAGAGCTCCTCACCTTCGAGGGCAAGCCACTGTTCCCCGAGCGCCGCGCGTACACGGTCGAGTACGAGCTCAGCGACCCGGAGCGTGAGCTGTACGAGCTGGTGACGGGCTACGTTCGCACCGAGATGGGCCGGGCGGAGCGCCTCGCGCAGGCCGGGGACAAGAAGCGCGGCAATAACGTGGGGTTCGCGCTCACCGTGCTGCAGCGACGCCTCGCCTCGAGCCCCGAAGCCATCCTCCGATCGCTCGAGCGACGCCAGGTGCGACTCGAGACGCGTCTGCGGGAGTGGCAGCGTGCGACCGACGAGGCCCGCTACAGCACCTCGATGACTGCGACGATCGACGAGTGGTCGACCGGCCGTGTCGCACTCGACTTCGAAGACGCCTCTGCTTCGGCGCCAAGCTTCGACCCCGCCGAGTTCGATGATCTCGACGAAGAGGTCGCTGAAGAGGAGCGCGCGCAGTTCGAGTCGCGTGTCGATGAGGTCGTCGACCTCGCCACCGCTGCCGAGTCCATCGGCGAACTCCGCGCGGAGATCGCGATCCTCGAAGACCTCATCCGCGTCGCACGCCGCGTCCGGCTGCTTGACGACGACAAGAAGTGGGTGCAGCTGCGCACCATCCTCGACGACCAGCTCCTCGTCCACGACGACTCGGGCGAGCCCCGCAAGATCATCATCTTCACCGAGCACAAAGACACCCTCGACTACCTGCGCCAGAAGATCACAACGCAGCTCGGTCGCCCCGAGTCGGTCATCACGATTCACGGTGGCACCCGCCGCGAAGACCGCAAAGCGGCACGTGAGCAGTTCACCTACGACCGCAACACCGTCGTCCTCCTGGCGACGGATGCTGCGGGTGAAGGCCTCAACCTGCAGCGTGCGCACCTCATGGTCAACTACGACCTGCCGTGGAACCCGAACCGGATCGAGCAGCGCTTCGGCCGCATCCACCGCATAGGCCAGCGCGAGGTGTGCCACCTGTGGAACATGGTCGCGAAGGACACCCGCGAAGGGGACGTGTTCACCCGGCTGCTGTCGAAGATCGATCAGATGTCGATCGCGTACAACGGCAACCTCTTCAACGTCCTCGGCGACACCGATGCATTCCAAGAGAAGTCGCTCCGTGAACTGCTGATCGAGGCGATCCGGTACGGCGACGAGCCCGAACGCAAGGCCGAGCTCGACCGCGTCATCGACGCGAGCGTCGCGCACGGCCTCGACACGATGGTCGCCGAACGGGCGCTGCACCCCGAGATGTACTCGTCACTCAATCTCGAAGAGATCCGCGGACGCATGGAGAAGGCCCGTGAGCGACGCCTGCAGCCCGGATACATCGCGGCGTTCTTCATCCCCGCCTTCGAGCGCCTCGGCGGCCGCATCCGCCGGCGCGAAAAGGGTCGCTACGAGATCACTCGCGTACCCCAGCGCATCACCGACACCGCTCGACGGCTCAACCGGTGGGCTCCGGTACCCGAACGGTTCGAACGAGTCACGTTCGAGACCGCGCACCTTCGCCCCGAGCACCAGACGCAGGCAGCGCTGCTCGCGCCCGGGCATCCCCTCCTGCAGTCCGTCATCGAGCTCACCATCGAAGACCTTGGTCCCGTGCTCAAACGAGGGACGGTGTTCGTCGACCGCCGTGAACAGCAGTCCGACCGGACCGCGCTGTTGTACGCGGTCGAGCAACGCATCCAGAACGCCACCCCGGATGCCGACACGGTGTCGCACCACTTCGACTACCCTGTCCTCGACACGGCTGGCGAGGTGACACTGGCCGCGGCGCCGCCGTACCTCGACTACGACGCGCCACATGCCGATGAGGCTGAAGCAATCGCGACAGCTCTCGACGACGAGTGGTCGAAGAGCGACCACGAACGATCCATCCGCGCGTGGGTATTCCGTGACGGGCTCGCGCCCCGCATGGAAGAACTCGCCGCGCGGGTCGCCGTAGACGTCGACCGCACCCGCGTGCAGGTGAAGGAGCGACTACTCGCCGAGATCAACCACTGGGACCGCGAGCACAACCGCCTCGAAGCTCTCGAACGCGCCGGCACTGTCGGCCGCGTCCGCGCAGAAACAGCGCTCCAACGAGCACGACAGCTCGACGAACGACTCGAGAAGCGGCTCCGCGCACTCGATGAAAGTACCCAACTCGTCGCGCTACCCGCGGTCGTCCGCGGATCAGCACTCGTCGTGCCGAGCCAGCAACTGGTGACTGGCGACAGGGATGCCGCTCCCCAAACCTTTGCGCGCGAGACGGAGCTCGTCGAACGCCGAGCGGTCGAGGCAATCCTCACTGCTGAGCGCGCTCTGGGGCGTATCCCTCACGAGATGCCCCGTAACAACCCCGGCTACGACATCCAGTCGCTCGACGCCGAGGGACGCATCCACTACATCGAAGCGAAGGGGCGCATCGCGGGCTCCGACACCTTCACGATCACAACTAACGAAGTCACCTTCGCCCAGACACAAGGCGACCGCCACCGACTCGCCCTCGTCCTCGTGTCGCCCGATGGCGAGAAGCAGGACCGACTCCGCTACGTCCTCGACGCCTTCACACACATCGAGCCCTCGGCAACGACACGGTCGTACAACGAGGAGTGGCGCGATTACTGGGATCGGGGCGGTCCGCCACGATGAACGAATACCCCGACATCCATAGCACCGCCAGCGAGAGAAGCAACATGACCGACGTCCCAAGAAGAAAGCTCATCGAAGTCTCGCTGCCACTCGAGGCGATCAACGCCGAAGCGTCTCGGGAGAAGTCCATTCGTCACGGCCACCCGTCGGGACTGCACCAATACTGGGCACGGCGCCCTCTCGCCGCAGCTCGAGCAGTGCTGTTCGCGCAGCTCGTTGACGACCCGTCATCGCATCCGAACGAGTTTCCCACGATAGCTGCCCAGGATGCGGAGCGGGCACGACTCCATGCCCTGCTCGAGCAGCTCGTCCTTTGGGAGAGCAGCAATAACGAGAGTCTGCTTCGACAAGCGCGCGAGGAGATCCGCAAGAGCAACGATGGGAAGCTTCCTGCAGTTCTCGATCCATTCGCAGGTGGAGGTGCGATCCCGCTCGAAGCTCAGCGCCTCGGCCTCGAGGCACATGCAAGCGATCTCAACCCGCTCGCGGTCCTTATCAACAAGGCGCTCATCGAGATCTCGCCGAAATTCGCGGGCTTGTCTCCAGTGTTCCCTGGCGCGGCTTCTACCCGCAACGGGTGGTCAGGAGTAGATGGCTTCGCCGAGGACGTTCGACGATACGGCGACTGGATGCGTGAAAGAGCCGAGAAGCGGATCGGTTCGCTGTACCCGCGCGCGGTCGCTCCAGACGGCACGGAACACACCGTGATTGCTTGGCTCTGGGCGAGAGTAATCACTTGCCCGAGCCCTGCGTGTGGGATTTCGACTCCGCTCGTAAAGTCCTGGTGGCTTAGCAAGAGGAAAGGTCAGGAAGCCTTCCTCTCGCACACGGTCGTTAGCGACGAATCAGCCCCCGGCGGCCGGCGGGTCGCGTACTCGGTCAGCTACGACCGGGCGGCTGCCCCCACGGCCGGGGACGACGGGACCGTGGGAAGGAAGGGGGCGAAGTGTGTCGCATGCGAGACCGCGATACCTCTTGCCTATGTGCGCTCTGAAGCACAAGCGGGTCGAATGGCGGCCCAACTCACCACGGTTGTTGCCGAAGGTGAGCGCAAGCGGTTGTATCTCGAGCCAACCGCCGAGCACCTCGCGGCAGCGAGTGTTGACCGTCCCAACACCGTTCCGATTGGGTCGCTCCCGCCCCACAGCCTTAGTCCAAATAGCCACCAGACCGTCAGAATCTACGGTTTCGAAGAGTTCGCCGATCTCTTCACTCCGCGCCAGCTGGTGGCACTGACGACGCTCAGTGACATCGTCACGGAGGCTAGAGCAAAGGTCTTGCACGACGGGTTGGCGGTCGGGCTGCCGCGCGGTGAGCGACTTGAGGGCAGCGGTGACGGTGCCGAAGCATATGCGGATGCCATTGCCACGATCCTTGCATTCGCACTGGACAAACAAGCGGACCTAGGGAACGCTCTTTGCCGGTGGGAACCAAACGCGCAGTGTCCCAGACAGCTCTTCGCTAGGCAGAACATCCCGATGGTTTGGGACTACGCGGAGTCAAATCCCTTTTCATCATCTTCTGGGTCGTTCAAGGTCATCGTCAGCGGAATCGAGAAGGCGTTGCGCTCCCCGGCTTTCGGAGCATCCAACGTCCCGGCAGGGCCGGTGGTTGCTGCAGACGCCGCTGCGCGAGATTACAACGGGGTGGTTGTGTCCACCGACCCCCCCTACTACGACAACATCGGATACTCCGACTTGTCCGACTTCTTCTACATCTGGCTCCGGAGATCGCTTGAGAACGTTTATCCATCGCTGTTTGCGACCATGCTGGTGCCGAAGGCAGAAGAGCTTGTCGCAAACCCGCATCGCATGGGAAGAGAAGCCGACGCCTTCTTCATACGCGGCTTCAACTCGGTCTTCCAACGAATCAGAGCGGGATACGAAGGTGACGACGATCGATTGCTCACGGTCTACTACGCGTATAAACAGCAGGAGTCGGACGCAGAGGGAACCATGTCCTCTGGCTGGCACACTCTGCTCGACGGATTGGTCAACGCCGGCTGGATAATCACCGCAACCTGGCCGATGCGAACCGAAACCTCGAGTCGACTGATTGCAAGCGGCGCAAATGCGCTCGCGTCGTCTATCGTCCTCGCCTGCCGCCCTCGCAGCGCTGACGCGCCAACTGCCACGCGGAGGTCGTTCGTCGCCGAACTGAAGTCCGAGTTGCCGGAGGCATTGCGAACGTTGATTCAAGGCTCCATCGCACCAGTTGATCTCGCCCAGGCGGCGATCGGCCCGGGAATCTCGGTGTTCTCACGGTACTCACGTGTGCGCGAGGCCGATGGCTCAGACATGAGCGTGAGAGACGCGTTGCTACTCATCAACTCGACGCTCGACGAAGTGATTGGCGAGCAGGAGTCCGACTTCGACCCGGACACCCGGTTCGCCGTCAAGTGGTACCGCCAGTACGGCTGGATTCAAGAAAACTCAGGAATCGCCGACCAACTGGCGCGCTCGTCCGACACGTCGATCGGTGCGCTTGAGCGCGGGGGAATCTTCGAGGCGAAGGGCGGGAAGGCACGCCTTCTCTCACCCACTCAGCTCGAGGACGAATGGGATATTGGCGCCGATGAGCACGTCAGCGTCTGGGAAGCGACCGTGCGCCTCGCGGCGGTCATGGCGAAGCACGGTGCTGACGAAGTCGCGGGGCTGCTCCCACTCGTGCAGACGCGAGTGAGTCTCGACGCGGTGAAGGAGTTGGGCTTCCTGCTGTTCCATGAGGCGGAGAAGAAGCGGGACACGAAGGACGCGATTCTGTTCAACGGGTTGGTGAGCGCCTGGGGTGACGTGAACGAGCAGGCACGGAAGCACGCCGGTTCGCCGCGGGCCGTTCAGCAGGCGTTCGACTTCGATGAGGATGGGGACTGAGTTCGATGGCGATGAACAACCGTGACCGCGTGGGAAAGGCCTTCGACCTCCTGTCGGAGGGATTGCTTGATTCCGTCGACGAGGTGATGACCGCCGCCTACGGCACGTCGGACTGGCCCGCCGCATGGGCACAAGAAGATGCTCAGCGTCGGGGTGGGCCAGCCCGGACCTTGACGAAGCACGATGTGCAGGTGCAGCTTCGTGCGATCACCGAGCAGGGCTACCGCTTCAAGGACGTGCTGTCGCGTGCGCAGCAGGGGTTCGGTTCCGAGCTCCGTGAGACGCGCAATCTCTGGGCGCACAACGAACCGTTCAGTTCCGACGATGCGGCGCGAGCTCTCGACACGATTGAGCGGCTACTCCACGCTGTCGGCGCGGTCGACTCTGCCGAGGATGTCCGCAAGCTCCGCGTCGATCTGCAGCGCACCGTCTTCGAGGACCAGACGCGCAAGCAGGTCAAGCGGACGACTGTTTCTCTCGACCCGGGCTCGGGCTTGCGGCCATGGCGTGAGGTGATCCGTCCCCATGACGACGTCGCACGCGGCGAGTTCACGGCATCCGAGTTCGCCGCCGACCTGCACCTCGTCCGCACAGGCCAGGCGACAAGCCCCGAGTACGGCGATCCCGTCGAGTTCTTCACGCGCACGTACCTCACGGAGGGTCTGCGAGACCTGCTGTCCCGTGCGCTCCGGCGCGTGAGCGGCGACGGCGGTGCGAGCCCTGTCGTCAACCTGCAAACGAACTTCGGTGGTGGTAAGACCCACTCGATGCTCGCGCTTTACCACCTCTTCAGCGGTACGCCTGCGAAGGACTTCCCGCAGGAGCTGCAGGAACTCATCGCCGAGAACGGTAACCCCGATCTCGCTGCTTTGGGCGCCAAGCGTGTTGCGCTCGTCGGCACCTACCTGAAGGCGGGGTCGCCGCTCATCAAAGACGACGGCACCGAAATCCGCACCCTCTGGGGGGAGCTCGCGTGGCAGCTCGGCGGCCGCGAAGCGTATGACCTGATCGCAGCGGATGACCGCGCCGGGACGAACCCGGGCGAGGCGCTGCACACGCTGATTGCGAAGTACTCGCCGGCGCTCATCCTGATCGACGAGTGGGTCGCGTACGCGCGGCAGCTCGTCACAGACAGGGAGCTTCCGTCCGGCTCGTTCGAGACACAGTTCACGTTCGCGCAGTCGCTGACCGAGGTCGTCCGGTCGGTGTCTGGAGCGATGCTCGTTGTCTCTATCCCGGCATCCGACACCGGCGAGGCTGGCAGCGGAAGCGACATCGAGATCGGTGGCGCCAACGGTCAGCTCGCGCTGGAACGCCTGCAGAACGTCATCCGCCGCGTCGCCGACCAGTGGCGCCCGTCGAGCAAGGACGAGTCCTTCGAGATCGTTCGCCGCCGGCTCTTCCAGGCGCCGAACGCTGAAGGCCTGACGACGATCTCTGCAGTCGCTCGCAGCTTCGTCACCCTGTATCGGACCAACACTGCGCTGTTCCCGCGCGACGCCGCGACGCCGAGCGACGACTATGAGCAGCGCATCCGCGCGTCGTACCCGCTGCACCCGGAACTGCTCGACCGGCTATACGAGGACTGGTCGACGTTGGAGCGCTTCCAGCGCACCCGAGGCGTGCTCAAGCTTGTGTCGTCGATCGTGCACGAGTTGTGGGCCTCCAACGACACATCGCCGCTGATCCTCCCCGGCAACGTGCCCCTCGAGGCGACGACGGTCAACACCGACCTCACCCAGTACCTCGAGGATCAGTGGAAGCCGATCATCGACTCCGACATCGACGGGCCCGGTTCGATGGCGCAGCAGATCGACCTGGACCGTCCGAACCTGGGCCAGCGGTTCGTCACGCAGCGCATCGCGCGGACGATCTTCATGGGAGCGGCCCCGCGCATCAATGCGTCGCGTAAAGGGCTCGACAAGCAGTACGTGTGGCTCGGCACTGCAGTCCCGGGCGACACTCTCGGGAACTTCGGTAGCGCGATCGAGTTGCTCGCGCAGAGGTCGACGTACTTCTACGAGGAGCAGGGCCACTACTGGTTCGACACTCAGCCGTCAGTGACCAAGACGGCCAACGACTACGCCGAGCGGCTCCGCGAGGACGTCGAAACGGTGTGGAACGAGATCACCGAGCGGCTCCGCAGCGAGGAACGGTCGCGCGGTGTCTTCGACCGTGTGCACGTCGCGCCGGCATCCAGCGCCGACATCCCCGATCTCGAAGACGCGCGGCTGGTCATCGTCCACCCTCGTCAGTCGCGGCGGAAGTCGGACGGCGCTGAGTCGTCAGCCCACCAGTGGGTGCGCGACGCGGTCGAGACGAAGGGGGCGAGCCAGCGCGTCCATCGCAATACACTCGTCTTCCTCGTGGCCGACAAGAGCGAACTGGAGAGTCTCGAAGCCGCAGCGCGCAGCTACCTCGCGTGGAAGCGCGTGCAGGCGACGAGCGAGAGCCTGAACCTGTCGGTCCAGCAGCGCAAGCAGACCGACGACTGGGTCATACGTCTCGACCGCACAGTGTCGGACCGGATCCGCGACACCTTCGTCTGGGCGGTCTACCCCGAGCAGTTCGACGCCACCAAGCCGTTCGACCTCATCACGGACAAGGTGCCCGACTCGGGCGGTCGATCTCTTGCCGAACGCGTGGCCGCCAAGCTCTCTCGTGACGATCAGCTCGTCACGGAGCTCGGCGCGCCGATCTTGGGCGCGACACTGCATCAGGAGCTTGGTCAGCTGTGGCGCGACAAGGGCGAGATCAGCGTCGGCGAACTCTGGGGCTATTTCACCCGATACGTCTACCTGCCGCGGCTCGTGCAACGAGAGACGCTCGACTCCGCGATCGAGCGATCCCTGAACTCCGTCCTCGTCGACGGCGAGAAGTTCGCGATCGCCACGGCGAAGGATTCCGACTCTGACCGCTATCGCGGGCTGATCGTGCCACCCGCCCACAACACCGCGATCCAGGTGACCGACAGCACACTCCTCGTCGACTGGAACAAGGCCGACGAGCAGACATCCGCCGATCGCATCGCTGCCGCCCGCGAGGCTGCCAGGCGCGCAGCCGAGGAAGGTGCTCAGGTTGGTCCGGTCGACTTTGTCCTCATCGATGAGCCCGCCGACGACGAGCCTCACGAACCCAGCGACGACGTCGCCGTGCCACGACGGCCGAGCCGCTACTTCGGTTCGGTGACCGTCGACCCCGACCGATACTCCCGAGACATCGGAAACGTGACTCGCGAGATCATCGATCGGCTCGCCGGCGCCGGCGCGAAGCTCGAGATCACGATCGACATCCAGGCCAGCAAGAGCGACGGCTTCGACGAGAGTGAAGTGCGCACCATCTCCGAGAACGCACGCGTGCTCAAGTTCGACCCGAGCTCGGGCTTCGAGAGCTGATCTAATGGCCCGACCACCTGCGTGGAGATACACGCTCGATGAGGCGCGCCGACAGGCGCTTGTGTCGATCGACTTCTACAACCGACCTGGCGATCGTCGCAGCTTCAGCGATTTCATCGTGCACATCCACCTCGCCTGGCAGAACCTCCTCCATGCCGACCGCATCAAGCGCAAGGTAGAGATCTTCTATCGCGAGTCAGGCGGTCGTCGCCTCTTCAAGCGCAACCCCGATGGTTCGAAGAAGACCTGGGATCTCAGCCAGTGCGTCAAGCACGAGTTCAAGGACAATGATCCGATCCGAGCGAACGTCGAATTCTTCGTTGGGCTGCGCAATCACGTCGAGCACCGGTTCCAGGACTCCATTCTTGTTGCCACTGCCGCGGAGGCTCATGCGTGCATCATCAACTTCGAGGCGGAGCTCGTCCGACGATTCGGCGCATCCGAAACCCTCGGAAGCGAACTGAAGTTTCCCGTCTTCGTCCAGTCTCTGAGCCCATCGCGCTACGAGGAGCAGAGAGACCTGCGTCGGGGCCTTCCCGCAACGGTCTCCACGTTTATCACCGAGTTCCAGAGCAGCCTTGCGGACGAGGTGCGAAGCGATGAGCGGTTCGCGTACCGGCTGCTGCTCCTCCCGATGAAAGGGCCGAAGACTGAGGCAGATCTCGCGCTGAACTTTGTGCGCCAGGACGAGCTCAGTGAGGAGGAACTGCAGGCGCTTCTAGGGCAGCAGGGCAGCGTGATCGTCGCCGAGAAGTATCGCGAAGCCGTACACGGGGACGAGATGTTGCCGAAGGCTGCAGCGGATGCTGTGATGGCGCGTATTCCGTTCGTCTTCGGCGTCAACGACTTCACCATCGTACGAAAGGCTTGGGAGATCGGCCCGGCCAAGAGCGGCTCGAAAGAGCAACTCCCCAAGTCGGACGGCTATTGCGTCTACTCTCCCGCGTTCAAGCAGTTTGTGTACCGTCCGAAGCTCGTGGATCGCATCGTCGAAGCGACTGCCCGCGCTGAGGATTTCGAGTCGCTGCTCAGACGCGCTCCCGTGTCGAAGTCCGCGACCTGACGAGGTCGCTGATGATCATCGTCCCGAGCCAACCGAGAGCGCCTGGCCACGAAGGCGCGAGGCAGCAGCTCTTTGGTATCGACCAACCAAGGCTCGCCTCGCCGGCCGCGCTGAGAACGCAACTGATTGAGCTCGCCCGCACCGCGGAGCGTACCCTCGCACGCACGGTCGATGAGCTCACCCCGCAGTTCGAGTCGCCCGAGCGACACGAGCTGCGTACCAGCCTCGTCGTCCCGCTGCGGGAGGCGACGGATCGGATCTCACGGGCCTGTCTGCAACTGCAAGGTCGTGACGTGGATCGCCCGTTCCGGATCGTGCTGATGGGGCGCACGATGGCTGGCAAGAGCACACTGTTCGAGTTTCTCACCGGAGGCGATGGCACCAGCGTCGGTCAGGGCGGCCAGCGAACGACTCGGGAGACGCACACCGGGATGATCCTCAACCACGACATAGAGATCGTTGACACGCCTGGTGTCGGGGCCATGGATGGGGATGAAGACTACCTCGAGGCGTTCAGCCAGATCGACGATGCGGACCTGATTCTCTGGGTCGCGACCAACGAGGCTACACAGGAGCAAACAGGTCGCGCTCTGCAGCAGCTCGCCGACTATGGCAAGCCAATCGTGGTGGCGCTCAATTGCCTCCGCGACGTCACGGACGAGCTGGATCGGGCCGATCTGCTGGAGGAGCCGGAGCTCATCTTTGGCGGTGACACTCTCGGCAACTTGAAACCGATTGTCCGCCACCTTGCGCGCGCCGGTGGTCGGTATGTCTCTGCGGTGACCATTCATGCCCAGGCGGCGCTACTGTCGCTCGCCGGCCAGCTCGAAGCAGTTGAGTCAGCCGAGTTGCGCCAGGCGAGCCGTGTTGATCGTCTTCTCACCGAGATTCAAGAGCAGAGGGACCGAACGGCGGAGCTGCGAAGGACTGCGAGTATTGGAGACTTCCTTCGTAGTGCGCTACTCGATGCCGCCGGCGCGGCAGCGGCGGCCGTCGGGGCCGCCACCGCGATGGCCGCCGCCGCTCGAGGTAGCCGTGACAATTTCAAGCGGCGCGCCGATCGTCGGGTCATCGACGCGCACGACGAGCTTGTGGCCGCGTTCACGGCTGCTCTCGCCCGTCGCGAGCGGTGGATCGAACGCGTAGATGTCGGCCTGAGCGACAAGCGGATCAACGCCGAGTGGGCTACCGAAATCGCGGCACTCAGGGAGGAGATTGAGACCCATGCCGCGGACGTTGGCCGCCGTCTGGAACGTGATCTGAAGAGAACCGCCATCGATGTCGCTGACGACTGGGCCCAGATTGACGTTGGCAGCTTCAGAGATCTCGGCGGTCGCGGAGCGATCTGGGGAAACCGTCTGGTTAAGGTCGGGGGTAGATTTGCCGTTACAGTCGGCACGACCATCCTTGGCGCGAAGATCGGCGCGATTGCGGGCACCGCGTTGGGACCCGGTCTGGGCAATGCCATCGGTCTCGGCCTCGGCGCGATCATCGGCTTGTTGACTGGAATCCTCGGCCTCAACCGCGGTATCGACTGGATCGGTGACAAGGTCTTCCGAAGTGCTGCCGATGTCCGTGAACGTCGGCGCGAGAGGGTGCGTAGCCAGCTGTCGCCGCTTCTTGTGCGGGTCGGTGACCAGGTCCTGCGGGCGGGCCACGATGTTCGAGCGGCCTGGCAGTTGGCCGTCGAGGGCGAGACCGCACGCCACTCCTTGGAGCTCGACACGCTGGATCAGACGGCGCGAACCCTTAACCACACCATCACCGCAGAGTTGGAACCCATCCTCGCCCGGATCGATGTCGAGATCGCTGGTGAGCTTCTACGGATTATGGGGCGGGGACGCGCGGCATCCGCTCTCACGCGCGCGACTCGTTGGCGGGGCGCAGGCATGGCCGTGGAACTGCCCGAACCTGAGTTCAGTGAGTTGGTCCTCTTCCCTCTCCCCGAAGACGCAGAGCGAGTTCTACCGACGGCCACGTCCACGTCTCCATCTGCCAGCGCCGTCCAACTGATTCGAAACCTGGCTGCCGGTGAAGTAGCGATCCACGGCTGGAACGAGCAAGAAGTGATCGTCGAACTCACCCATCCACTGGCCCGCGGCGCTCGAGAAGCGTGGCAGTCGCTGGCGTTGGCGCACACGGGAGTCAAAATGGCCATCAGCGAGAACACCCAAGGAGTCGCATCGTGACGAATATCCTTATCCATGAGCTGCCGGAGCAAACGCAGGTATTGGTGACGAGGCTACGAGCCGTCCTGCGAGATGTGCCCGGCGGCCCAGCGTCCGCATTGCTCACCCGGGCGACGATCGACCAGGCAGAAAATGAGCCACGCATGGTCCTGACCGGTCAGTACAGCAGCGGAAAATCCAGTCTCATCAAGGCACTTACCGATGGTGCGGTGCAGCCCGATATCGACGCAGATATCGCAACTGGCGAAGTCACCGAGTACGAGTGGGACGGCGCCGTCGTCCTCGTCGACACTCCCGGCGTGCAGTCAGGCCTGCGAAGCCACGATGAACTCGCAATGGATGCGATTGGCAATGCTGACTTCATCTTGTTCGTCGTCACCGTCAACCTCTTCGACGATGCGTCTCGCGACTTCCTGCGGCGCCTGGCGAATGGGCTCCAGATGCATGGGCAGATGATCGTCGTCATCACGCAGACGAGCAAGCGCTCCGCAGCGGATGGTGTGCGAGAACAAGCAGTTCAGGACGCGCTCGGAACCGTCACGTATAGGCTGCCCATTGTCGAAGTCGACTCTGTCGACTACATGCGCGGCCTCGAAGGTGGCAAGAACGCCGACGCGTTCAAGCAGAGGTCTCGAATCGACGATCTGCGGGCGACAATCAACCGGATAAGTGCTGAGAGAGGCAATCTCGCCAGACTGCGTCAACCTCTCCATCTGGTCCGTCAACTGTGTGATGAAGCGCAGGCACTGTTCGCGCAAGACAACACCTCTCGCGCTGCCCTCGCGCTGCTTGCCTCCCAGGCTCGAGCGATCTCTCAGCGGCGATTCATGCTGGACCAGAGCTTCGCGAGGATCGACGCCGAGTTCAAGCGCGACTGCCTCGTGGATGTCGTAGGGTTCGTCGACACGGCGTCGATGCTGCCCGACGACGAAGGTCAGGGTCGCACGGTGCTCGAAGCCGCAGAGGCTCGTCTCATCGAGTCTCTCGAACGTCACGCCACAGAGTTCGCTGAACGGATCAACCAGCTTGCCGATTCCGAGTTCGACACGCTATCCGAAGAGCTGCTTGAGATTGGCGAGAGCAACCGGCTCGACCTCTTACTCCGACCGTCAGGAGCGGTCTCACTCGATGCTCCCGATCGAGTCCGTGCTGACACCTCCGCGACTAGTAGCCAAGCAGCAAGAGCAGCGATCGCGGTGGACTGGCAGAAGATCGGTGATCTTATCAAGCGCGGACAGGGCTGGTGGGGTGCCGGCGAAGGACTGCAGCAAGCTTCCGGGTCACTCGGACACACGCTGGTCAAGGATGTCGGCCACACGTTCGGCTACAAGTTCAAGCCCTGGCAGGCACTGAAGATCGCAGACAAGATCGGCAAAGCCGCGAAGGTCGGTGGCTTCGTCATCTCAGCAGGGACAGCGGGGTACGAAGTCTGGAAAAACGAGCGCGAGGCGAGAGCGGCTCAGGTCCAGAGCGAGCGACAGCATTCCGCGCTCGTGACCGAAATCATGGGGCATGCAGACACGATCGCATCCGACGCACGGCACGAGCTGGCAACAATCATCGATCCTCCGCTAGACAAGCTCCTCGACGAAATCCGTGTCTCCCAAGAACAGATCTTGAACGCTGAGCGCACCCGCACGTCGACCGCTGGCGAGCTTCGAGCGATCGCCGCCGAAGCGGACCGTCTGTTGTCGCTCAGTGCAGGTGTTGCTCCGGCACAGGGCGAAGGAGATGACGTTGAGTAGCAAGTGGAGTTGGTTCTTCGGCTTCCTCACCGCTGCTGCGCTCGTACTCGGCATCCTCTTCTTCGTTGCCACACAACAGCTCACGGGGCGGGACTGGATCGTGGTGCTAATCGGTCTGGTGCTAGGGGCACTGACAACGGCGTTGATAGCGACTTTCATTGCGCATCGGACCACTTCAGCAAGTTCGAACGCAGAGCCCGGCAAGCCACCGGCGACCGAGAGCCAGCCGCCGAGGACTGGCCGGGCATCGATCAGCGTGCCCGGCCAAGTCACCCATGGGAGGTTGCACACGTCGCTGAGTCTCCGGACCCGAGTTCACACTGTCTATTGGAACTCGACACGTTCCCCGGCTGGGGAGCTGCGACCCGGGCGCGGTGGAAGCTTCGATGTGATCGACGACGAAGGCCGGCATCTTGGCCAAGTCACTTCAGTCCGCGCCGGCATGGAACTCATCGAGAAGTCCTTCTCGGAGTGAGATCACGCCGCGGCGACCTCGCCGCGCGGGGATGCATAAATGTCCATATGGACATCACGTGGACATTTCATCCGCGAAATGGACACTTCTAACTAATCCCTACACCTCTAGTTGAAGTCGCCGCCCTGCGCCATATCCGCGAAGCGCGAGTAGTGGCCTTGGAAGGCGAGGTTGATCGTCGCGGTCGGACCGTTACGGTGCTTCGCAACGATGAGGTCGGCCTCGCCGGGGCGCACGTCTTTGTCGTAGACCGAGTCGCGGTGCAGCAGGATCACCATGTCAGCATCCTGCTCGATCGAGCCAGACTCGCGCAGGTCGCTGATCTGGGGCTTCTTGTCTTGCCGCTGCTCGGAGCCACGGTTCAGCTGCGACAGCGCGATGACGGGAACCTGCAGCTCCTTCGCGAGCAGTTTCAGCGCACGCGAGAACTCCGAGACCTCTTGCTGGCGTGACTCGACGCGCTTGCCGCTGGTCATCAGCTGCAGATAGTCGATCACGACCATGCGCAGGCCCTCGCGCTGCTTCAGGCGGCGGCACTTCGCACGAATCTCGACCAGCGTCATGTTGGGGCTGTCGTCGATGAAGAGGGGGGCGTCGTTTATGCGCCCGCGAGTCGCGGCGACCGTGGTCCAGTCGCGGGGGTCGAGTGTTCCCTTGCGCATGTGCTGCAGCGGAATCGCGCCCTCTGCACTGAGCAGACGCATCGCGATCTCACTCCTGCCCATCTCGAGCGAGAAGAAGACGGTCGGCTGCTTGTGTCCGATCGCAGCTGCACGTGCGATGTCGAGCGCGAGCGTCGACTTGCCGACGGCGGGCCTCGCCGCCACGACGATCATCTGTCCGCCGTGCAGACCGTTCGTGAGTTCGTCAAGCTCTTTGAAGCCGGTCGGCACGCCCGTCATTGAACCGTCGCGACCACTGGCCGCCTCGATCTCTTCCATCGCAGCATCCACCGCGACCGTGAGGGGCACATAGTCCTCAACGGTCTGAGTGCCGGTGACCGCGTAGATCTCGGCCTGCGCGTTGTTGACGAGGTCGGTCGCGTCGCCCTGGCCGTCGTACCCGATCTGCACGATGCGCGTGCCCGCGTCCACGAGGCGGCGCAGGATGGAACGCTCGGCGACGATGCCGGCGTAGTACCCGGCGTTCGCCGCGGTCGGAACGATCGAGGTGAGCGTATGCAGGTAGTCGGCCCCGCCTGCACGACCGAGCTCACCCGTCTTGATGAGCTCGTCGGTGACAGCCACGACGTCAGTCGGCTCACCATGCGAGTAGAGCGAGAGGATCGCCTCGAAGATGAGCTCGTGCTTGGGGATGTAGAAGTCGGCGCCCTTGAGCGTCTCGATCACATCGGCGACGGCATCCTTCGACAGCAGCATTCCGCCGAGCGCACTCTGCTCAGCGAGGAGGTCATGGGGCGGTACGCGTTCGGGTTTGCGCTGCCCACCAAGGCGTTCCTCCGAGATGTCGGCTATCGACACTGTGATCCCTTCGGGTACGGCTGACATGCGGACAGCTCAGGGATCAGCGGCCCCCAAGCCCGGCGACAGCGGAGTGAATTTCGCGATCAGGACAAGCGAATCACGCACCACAGACATCTCGTCGCGTGTCCACGGTACGAGCAGGGTTATCCCCATGCAAGACGGCCTGTGGATAACTATGTGGATAGATTGCGGAGAACTTCGGAGTGTCTGTGTAGAACGCATGTGGATAACCCTGTGGTGGACACAAACTTACTACGCATTAATTGCTTCTGATCAGGGATTAAGAGTTTCCCCAGGCTGTGGATGAAATCCGGCTTAAATCAGTGATTGAAGGTTTCGCGCGCCATGTGCGGATGTGTACAACCTGGGGAGAAGTCAAGCCCGAATTTTCTCGGGCGCGTCCATTTTCATCAGGCTGAGAACACGCCGGTCAGCACCCAAAACACTCCAGGCACGGCCCACCAGAGACCAGCAGCGGGAAAAGCAGAGAGCCTCCGATCCATCAGGATCGGAGGCTCTCTGGAAGGTTGTTTCGACTTACTTGGCCGCGACGACCTGAAGGGTGATGACGGCCACGACGTCTTCGTGCAGACGCACGGTCGCCTCGTGGTCACCGGTCGACTTGATCGGCGAGGTGATGGTCACCTTGCGCTTGTCGATGGCACCGAGGCCAGCAGTCGCGACAGCGTCGGCGACGTGCTCGGTCTTGACCGAGCCGAACAGGCGTCCGCCGTTGCCGGCCTTCACCGTCAGGCGGACCTTCTGGCCCTCGATCGCGTCCTTGAGTGCCACGGCCTCTTCACGGTCGTGGATCTGGCGTGCCTTGCGAGCAGCCTGGATCGACTCGACCTGCTTGGCACCGCCACGGGTCCAGCCAGTGGCCAGGCCCTGCGGGACGAGGTAGTTGCGGGCGTACCCGCTCTTGACCTCGACAACGTCACCGGCGCTTCCGAGCCCGGCGACCTCATTCGTGAGAATCAGCTTTGCCATGTCAGCACCCCTTAGCGGCCAGCGCCGGCGTAGGGCAGGAGAGCCATTTCGCGTGCGTTCTTGATCGCCGTGGCGATCAGACGCTGCTCCTGCACCGAAACTCCGGTGATACGACGGGCGCGGATCTTGCCACGCTCCGAAACGAACTTACGGAGGGTTGCGACATCCTTGTAGTCAATGACGCCAACCCGGATCGACTTCGCGGGAGCGGTGGGCTTGCCACCCTTCCGCGGCTTGCGGCGGTCGCCGCTCGACTTTCCAGCCATGGTTTTTCCTTATTGATAAGAGCGGATGCCGTACCCGTCGACCACTGAGCTTGTCGAAGTGTCAGGGACCGGATCCAAGTTGTGATTAGAACGGGGTGTCGTCGCCGAAGCTGCCCGGAGTGCTCCAGGCATCGGCGCTCGTCGAAGAACCGGGCGTGGACCACGGCTCTTCGGACACCTGCTGCTGCTGAGCCGGACGCGACTGCCCGCCACCGCCACCGGCGCCGCCGGAAGCAGCACGGGTGACCTGAGCGGTCGCGTAACGCAGCGACGGGCCGATCTCGTCGACCTCGAGCTCGATGGACGTGCGCTGGTTTCCCTCGCGGTCCTGGTAGGAGCGCTGACGCAGACGGCCCTGCGCGACAACACGCATGCCCTTGGTCAGAGAACCCGCCACGTGCTCTGCGAACTCGCGCCACACGGACGCACGGAGGAACAGCGCATCGCCGTCCTTCCACTCGTTCGCCTGACGGTCGAAGGTTCGCGGCGTCGATGCGATGGTGAAGTTCGCCACCGGCAGCCCGTTCTGCGTGTAACGCAGCTCAGGGTCGGCCGTGAGGTTTCCCACCACGGTGATGACGGTTTCGCCGGCCATGAGACTCAGGCCTTCGCAGCCTTGGCAGCCTTGCGAGCAGCCTTCTCTTCGGAACGCTTGGCCTCGGATGCGACCATTGCCTGTGCCTCTTCAGCACGGAGGACCTTGGTGCGCATGATCTGCTCGTTCAGCTTGAGCTGACGGTCGAGCTCCTGCGTGGCCTCGCTGGTAGCGGTGAAGTTGACGACGGCGTAGATGCCTTCGGTCTTCTTCTGGATTTCATAGGCGAGCCGGCGCTTGCCCCAGACATCGACGTTGTCCACTGAACCGCCATCGTTGGTGATGACCTTCAGGAACTTGTCGAGCGTGGGCGCAACCTGGCGCTCGTCGACCTCAGGGTTCAGAATGACCATGAGTTCGTACTGGTGCGTCACTTACCCACCTCCTTCGGACTTGAACGGCTTCCGAGACTCTCTCGAAAGCAGGAGGGTGTGTGCACGTGTCCGTCTTTCGTACCGCCGAATGCAGCGCGATAGACAGACAACCTGAGCAGTCTACTTCAGTTCCGGGCGTGTCGCGAATGCGATCAATCGACCGAACCCCGCGGGACGATCCAACGGTGCGAGAAGGTCGGCTCAATGGCGGCAATGTTCTCGAAATCAGCGTCGTAATGCACCACGCTCACCCGCTGGTCAGCCGCCGTGTGTCGAAGCGCGGTGGCTGCGATCTGCAGGTCACTCACACCGACAGCTCGGCCCCTGCCCGCGGTGAACAGTCGTCGCTGCAGCTCAACGGCGAGACGCGCTATCTCGGCGTCCGGCTCGAGGAAGATCTTCGCCTTCGCGCTCGCGTCGATCAGCTTTCGATGTTCCTCGGCGTTCCGAGCGGAATATCCTTCCTCCAGCAGCTGTGGAAGGCAGCTTGCCAGTTGGCCGGTGACCAGCAGATCGATCAGCGCCTCAGCGACGGCATCCGAGCGATGAATCCTCTGAAGTGCAGAGTTGTCGACCAGGTAAAGCTGGTTCATCGTTGCGCGTCAGTGGTGACATCGGCGTCATCGAGCTCGATGGCCACTCCGCTGCGCAACATGTCGATATAGCCGAGAGCCTCGGCGCGCCTCACGGTCTGAGCGAGCGCCTCGTTCACCGCCGCTTTCTTCGTCGTCGCGCCAGTGAAGTGCATCGCCTTTTCGAGCAGGACATCATCGACGTCAATGATGGTTTTCGTCATCGCATCTCCCGAGATATCTAAAGCTTCGTTTTAGTGTATACCGACACGTGCGCGATCTGCCCGGTACCGTGGTCGGCATGCAGTGGATCTCAGACCCTCTGGCGACCGGCACCTGGTTGCGCGATCGCCTCGACGCCGACTGGTCGATTCACCATTTCGTGCCGCACGGCTTCGAGGCCTATGCGCGCATTTTCCATCCCGCCTCGGTGCGTCAGAGTGCGGATGCCGTCGACCAGCCCACCACCTGGAAAGAAGCAGCAGCGGCCTTCGGCACGACGCTGTACGCCGAAGCATCCTGGCAGCAGTTGGTCCGCACCCCTCCGGAAGGCAACTGGCATACGCAGATCGCGACCGACGGGCGCGAGTTCTCCGCGCCTCGCGAAGGATGGCTGGATGCCAGCATCCTGAGCCGCCTCACCGGCCACCTTTCTGCGCACACGAGCGCACCAGACGAGTGCGTCGCCGGCGTCTGGGAGGGCTGGGGCGGGATGCTCGGGTTCATGGGCACCGGGCCGTCACGCGCATCTCTCGCGTTCAGCGAGGACGAGATCCATCAGCAGGTGCTGTGGCAGAGCATCCGCAATCCTTTTGAGAACCCGTTTCAGCGGGCGAGCTGGCAGCCCGGCATCCTCTCGGACGAGATATCGAAGGGACCGCGTCTCGAGCTGCCCGACCGCGCACACGTGCTCTTCACGGCTGCGCTTTCGACGTTCGCAAACCCGGACTGGCAGGACGAGGCGCCATGGGGCGACGAGGCGCTGAGCCTGCTGTGGCCCGCTGATCGCGCATGGGTCATGACGACCGAGATCGACGATGACTCGACGATCGTTGCGGGGTCCGCGGCGCTGATCGAGGCGATCTGCGCGGATGCTGCGATCGAAGCCCTGCCTCTCGCTGAGGGTGCGAGCCTGGTTGCTGCATCCCCGCAGTGAGAATTGCTTTGCCGCACGAGACTCGTGCTGGCAACGCCCGTCTCATGCGGCAAAGCAATTCTCGCGGCCGCGCAGAGCGCTGCCATCGCGGGATAGCGTGGTCTGGTGAGCATGCCCCCTCCGCAGCCGATGACCTTCGACGCTCGCGCGCTGACCGAGCCCGTCGATCCGAGAGCCGTGAGTGCCTTCGCCGCGGAGATGAAATCGCGACGCACCGGATCCACCAGTGTGACGACCGTGATCTCCATCGTCGTCGCAGTCATCGCCGTCCTCATCATCGTGCCGATGATGTTCGTGCTCACCGTCACGATCCTCACCGGCTACAACTCCTTCATCGCCGTGCTGCCGCTGCTGTTCATCGCTTTCGTGGGAGTGACGGTCGGGATCGTCGCATGGTTGTCCGTCCGTCGCCGGCGCGTCGTGGACTTCCGCCTCGATCGTTTCGCGGCGGCGAACAACATGACGTATGCCGGTGAGGTCTCCGATCCGCCGTTGCCCGGCATGATCTTCACCCTGGGTCGCGCGCGCAAGGCGAATCAGCTCGTCCGCGGGCAGAGTCCCCGTTTCGTCGAGTTCGGCAACTACCAGTACACGACGGGTTCCGGTAAGAACTCGACGACCCACAAGTGGGGCTACGTCGCCGTGAAGCTCGACGTTCCCCTGCCGAACATCGTGCTCGACGCCCTCGGCAACAACGCGATCTTCGGCACGAACCTGCCGGCGTCGTTCCAGAAGGAGCAGCGACTGTCGCTCGAGGGTGACTTCGACAGATACTTCACGCTGTACTGCCCGGCCGGCTACGAGCAGGATGCCCTGTACCTCTTCACGCCCGACATCATGGCGCGCTTCGTCGACAATGCGGCGCAGCTCGACGTCGAGATCGTCGACGACTGGCTGTTCCTCTACACGAAGCGCGAGGCTTCGACGCTCGACCCGAACACCTGGGCGTGGCTGTTCGGCACTGTCGGAGCGCTCATCACCAAGTTCGACCAGTGGGCGAGGTGGCGCGACGAGCGGCTGAACCATACGCCCACGGTGCACATCGAGCCGGGGTCGGGATCGCACGCGCTTCCCTTCGCGCCACCGGCGGGGATGCTGACACCACCGCCCGGTGTGGCACTGCCAGGGCGACGGCTCAAGCGCGGTGGCCGGTGGATCACCGTCGTCATCGCCGTGATCTTCGCGGTCGTGTGGTTCGCATCGCGGCTCCTGGGCTGACGACCCGATGAAGACGATGTTCGGCCTCGACCCCGGACTTGTCCTCATTCGAGCAGCTCGCCACAATGGCGTAAGCCGCGGCGAGCGCACTACCCGCGCGCAGCCCACCATTCGCGCAGGCGCTGCTCCGCAGCATCCGCGCCGAGCACACCCTCGTCGAGTCGCAGCTCGAGCAGGAACTTGTACGCCTCACCCACCTCGCGACCGGGCGCGATACCAAGGATCTGCTGGATCTGGTTGCCGTCGAGGTCAGGACGGATCGAGTCGAGCTCCTCCTGCTCGCGCAGGTCGGCGATGCGCGACTCGATGTCGTCGTAGGCGGATGCCAGGCGCTGGGCCTTGCGACGATTGCGAGTGGTCACATCCGCACGGGTCAGGATATGCAGCTGTTCGAGACGGTCGCCGGCGTCGCGGACGTAGCGGCGGACCGCGGCATCCGTCCACGCGCCTTCGGCATAGCCGAAGAAGCGCAGGTGCAGTTCGATGAGCTTCGCCACAGCATCCGTCGTGTCGCCATCGAAGCGCAGCGCCTGCAGGCGCTTGCGCGCCATCCGCGAGCCGACCACGTCATGGTGGTGGAACGTCACCGCTCCCCCGGACTCGAGCTTTCGAGTGCGGGGCTTGCCGATGTCGTGCAGCAGGGCCGCGATACGCAGCGCAACGTCAGGGGCATCACCCGGATGCCGCGACTTCTCGAGCTCGATCGCCTGCTGCAGCACGGTCAGAGAGTGCTCGTAGACGTCCTTGTGGTGATGGTGCTCGTCGACTTCGAGGCGCAGCGCACTCACTTCGGGCATGAACTCTTCGATGAGCTCGCTGTCGACGAGAACGCGGATGCCGCGGACCGGGTCGTCGGTCTGCATGAGACGCACCAGTTCGCTCTGGATGCGCTCGGGGCTGACGATCTTGAGTGTTTCACGCAGTTCCGAGATCGCCGCGAGAGTCTCATCTGCGATGGAGAAGCCGAGCTGGGCGCTGAAACGGGCCGCGCGCAGCATCCGGAGCGGATCGTCTCCGAAACTCACCTTCGGGTCGGTCGGGGTGCGAAGCACTCCCGCGACCAGGTCTTCGACGCCACCGGTCGGATCGACGAGTGTGATCTCGGGAACCTTCAGCGCCATCGCGTTCACACGGAAGTCACGGCGCACGAGGTCACCCTCGATCGCGTCACCGAACTCGACGGTCGGCTTGCGGGTCACCCCGTCGTAGCTGTCAGCGCGGTACGTGGTGATCTCGACCTGCTCGCCGCGCACGCGGGCGCCGATCGTGCCGAACGCGCGGCCGATGTCCCACTGGGTGCTCGAGATGGGCGTGACGATCTTCAGGATCTCGTCGGGCGAAGCGTTCGTCGTGAAGTCCAGATCGTTCACGTCGCGGCCGAGCAGCGCATCGCGCACAGGACCGCCGACGACAGCGAGATCGAACCCGGCATCCTGGAATGCCTGCGCCACCACCGAGACGACCGGTCCTTCGGCGAGCTCGCGCAGTCGGGCGAGCCCTTCGGCCATATTCAGCATGGGTTCCAGCGTACCGGGGGATCCGCCTGCCGTTTCAGCCTGGGTAGCCGGTGATGTCGCGGATCTCCTGGCTGTGCCGGCGCCGCATCGCGAGAAGGGCGACGCTCATGAACGCTCCGCCGATGAGCGCGATGGCCAACAAGATCCAGATGCCCAGGTCGCGGTCGACCAGACCGAGCGCGAAGACGACTATCAGCGTGGCGACGAACGCCAAGCCCTCGATCGCGGCGAAAGCGATGAAGAAGCGAGTCTGTTGCCGCTGGTGCTGACGCCTCAGCTGGTCGACGCGATCATCATTCGAACTGCCGTTCAGCGAGTAACTCATGGCTGAAGCGTACCGGCCGCTCTACACCGGGTCGCCCTGAACCGGCCCCTCGGTGTTGGGCTTCCACCCGAGCGCGGGTGCGACATGCTCAGCGAATGCCTGCAGCACGTGCAGGTTGTAGTCGACACCCAGCTGCGTGGGGATCGTGAGCATTAGCGTGTCAGCGGCCATCACGGCCTCATCGGCCAGAAGCTGCGAGATCAGCACATCGGGCTCCGCCGCGTAGGTCTTGCCGAACGTGGAGCGCATCCCGTCGATGATGCCGATCTGGTCGCCGTTCTCGGCGCTGCGAAGCCCGAAGTACGCCCGGTCCGTGTCGTTGATCAATGGGAAGACGCTGCGGCTGACCGAGACGCGCGGAGTCCCTGTGTGCCCGGCACCCTTATAGGCCGCGCGGTACATGTCGATCTGCTCGCGCTGCAGCTCGTGGAATGGCACGCCGGTCGCCTCGGTGAGCAGCGTCGAGCTCATCAGGTTCAGGCCCTTGCGGCCGGTCTCCTCGGCAGTCACCCGCGAGCCGGAACCCCACCAGATGTGGTCGCGCAGAGTCTCGGAGCGTGGCTCGACGGCAAGGTACCGGCCCTCGCCGACCTGCTGCGGGTCCCCCTGCACGACGCCCGCGCCATCGATCGCCTCGAGGAACAGCTCGAACTTGTCGCGGGCGAGATCCGCTCCGCGCGGGTCCTCGGACCCGACGTCACCGAACGCCTCGTAGCCGCGCAGCGCGGTCTCGGGTGAACCACGGCTCACGCCGAGCGCAATGCGGCCGCGGGCGATGAGGTCGAGAGCCGCGGCCTCTTCGGCGAACTGCAGCGGGTTCTCGTAGCGCATGTCGATCACACCGGTGCCGACTTCGATGCGCTGGGTCTTCGCGGCCATCGCGGCCAGCAGCGGCATCGGAGACGCCGCCTGGCGAGCGAAGTGATGCACGCGCAGGTATGAGCCGTTCACCCCGATCTCATCAGCGCCGACCGCGAGATCGATGTGCTGATGCAGCATCTCACCGGCTGTGCGCGTGCCGGAACCGGGCACATCGGCGTAATGCCCGAACGAGAGGAATCCGAAAGCCTTCATATCTTCATGCAACCGCATGCATACCCGCGGCATTCCCGATCGTTCACTGAACCTCCGGCACCAGGAAACCATCGCGCACGAGGTCGCGGATGCGCGGCTCGAGCTCTGCCCACAGGTCAGCGAGCGGCACCTCGAACAGATCAGCCAACGCCGCGACGATCTGCGACACGGTCAGCTCGCCGTCGCACGCGCCGACGAAGCCGGCGAGCGCAGAATCCACCGAGATCGTGCGCCCGAACCCGCCGCCCTGACGCAGTTCGATCACGCTCGGGTCATCATCACCGGGCATGTAGTGCCGCGCCTCGGTGACATCGGATGCCGTGACCAGAGTCTGCGGTAGCCCCTCAGCCAACAGGTCGTGCGCGGCAAGGCCGTCGCGCAGCGCCCGCCCTGTGCCCGAGAGCGGCTGTGACAGCTTCTCGAAACGACGCATCGGCACCCGATCGGTCGCTGAGCCCGTCGAAGTGGGACCGCGCCGCAGCAGCACGTACCCGAACCCGATGGCGGTGACTCCGCGGGCGGTGAAGTCGTCGAGCCAGGCTTCCAGCATCCGCCCGAATGCCTCATCGCGCGGCGTCGTGCCGCCGTCGCGGATCCACAGTTCCGCGTACCCCAGCGGAGTGAGTTCTTCACGCTCGATGACCCACGCGTCGAGCTCTGGGGCGATCCACGATTCAAGACGGTCGAGTCCGGTCTCTCCGGATGACTCCCAGTTGCCCAGCAACTGCGCAACACCGCCCGGCAACAGGTGCGATGCGGCCGAGCGCACGAACTGCTCCACGAGCGCATCGCCGATCAGCCCTCCATCGCGATACTCGTAAGCGGTGACCCCGTCCACGCGCGGAGTGATCACGAACGGTGGATTCGACACGATCAGATCGAACGCCTCGCCGGCGACCGGCTCGAACATGCTCCCCTGCCGGAACGTGATGTTTCCCACCCCGTTCAGTCGCGCGTTCAGCGCCGCGAACGCCAGGGCGCGCTCAGATACATCCGTCGCGACGACCTCACCGGCTTGCCGGGCGACCAGCAGCGCCTGGATTCCGCAGCCGGTTCCGAGGTCCAACGCCCGCGAGACGGGTGCGGGAACGACGAGTTCGGCAAGGGTTCGGGATGCTCCACCCACCCCCAGCACGTGATCGGCAGGCAGCGCGGAACCCAGAGCCAGCTCGTCGAGATCGCTGGCGATCCACCACTCGCCGATGCCGTCAGCATCGACGAAGGACTGCGGCCTGATCAGCGCCGCAGGAACGACGTCGGCTGCCGACACGCGCGCGAGCCCCAGAGCGACAAGACCATCCACTCCCAACCGTGGGAGCGCGTACGAGACGAGGGCAGCCGGCTGCGGCATCCCGAGGATCAGCAGCCGCCCGAGCGTTGCCAGGGCGCTCTCGTCTCCATCGACAGCGCGCAGCAGCGGCTCGCGCACGCCGCGGCCGAGAGCGTCGTCGGCCTCTTCGCCCCACAGCATCCGAAGGGGTTCAGAGCGGAAGTCAACCGCGTCCAGATCCGCGGCCAATGCCGAGATGAGAGCGGGATCTGGGATGGGCGGGAGCGCGTCGGACACGGCCGTCACTCTACGCGCCTTCAGGCAACCCTGAAGGCGCACACCTAGAATTGCGAGGTCACAACTCACGGATCCGCCACCCCCGGCGCCCGAGGAAGACCAGAGACTTGATCAGCCCCCGAACCGGCAGACATGAGCGCGCGCACCGCGGCGCACGCGTCGCGGTCGTCTTCGCGCTCGCCTTCGGTCTCGTGGCTGCGCCTCATCTCTCCTCTCCCACTGCCGCCGTCGCTTCCGCAGATGACACGGATGACGCGGCGGATGACAGCACGATCCAGCTCTCTCTGCGCGCAGGAGTGCACGGGGTGGTGCAGCCCGGCGCACCCGTGACGGTTGTCGCGTCGGTGCAGAATGACACCGATGAGACTCTCACCGCCGGTCGGGTCACGGTCGAGCTGAACCGTACTCCGCTCTCGAGCTCCGAGGCCCTGACGGCGTGGCTCGACAGCGGAGAAGCGGCGGGGAGTTTCACACCGCTCGGCACGGACGACTCGCTTCCGGTGCCGGAGTCCGAGAACATCACCGTGCCCGTCAGTGCACCCGCAAGCGCTGTGGGTGACCTCACCGCAGGTGTGTACCCGTTGCGGGGATCGCTGTCCGCGACAGGCCTGTCATCCGACGCCACCGCGAGCAGCGTGCTCATCGTCAACGCCGACGCCTCGCGACAGATCACCGTTCTCGTGCCGATCACCGCGACTCCGAAGGATGGCGCGCTGCTCACTTCTGATGAGCTCACCGCGCTGACCGCTCCTGATGGTGCGCTGACCGCGCAATTGGATGGCGTGGCCGGAACCTCCGCGGTGCTGGCGATCGACCCCCTCATTCCCGCGGCCATCCGAGTGCTCGGCACCGCGGCTCCCACGAGCGCGCTCACCTGGCTCACGCGACTCGAATCGCTCGCCAACGAGCGCTTCGCACTGCAGCCCGGTGATGCGGATGCCACCGTGCAGGCCCGCGCTGAGCTTCCCACCCTGCTCCAGCCGCTGACGCTGGACTCGTATCTCGACCCGGCGAACTTCGCACCGACGAGCTCTACAGCTGCGCCCACGCCTTCGGCGTCGGCATCCCCTTCGCCCTCCCCCACTCCGAGCGAACCTGAGCTCCCCACGGACGAAGAGCTCACCGCGATCGCTGGCGCAACCGGCGGAATCCTCTGGCCGCTCGGCGACGTGCAGACCGCCGATCTGTCGACGTTCGACACCTATCTCGCCGCCGACGCGACGACAGTTCTGCCGTCGACGTCGCTGGCCGCTACAGCATCCGCGCTCATCGATGTCGACGGTCATCGGGTGATGGCTGCGGATGCCGCGGCATCCGCCTCGTTCTCCGACGCCGCCGCGACGCTCGACGACGCATCTCGCGAGAACGAGATCACCGCCGGGATCGCCCAGCTCACCTATGCCGCCGGCACTTCGCTTCTCGTCGGCCTCGATCGCGACGAGACGCGCACCGCTGATTCGCTGCGCGAGACGATCCTGTCGACCTCTGTGGTCGCGCAGCCCACGACGATGCAGGATCTGCGCACCGAAAGCCCCGCGCTCAGCACCATCGTCGGGGAGGCGGGCGATCATCGCGCCACCGCACTGTCGGGCCTGCTCTCTGACGAGAGTCGGCTGACAGAGTTCGCGTCGATCCTCGACGACCCCGACGTGCTGCTGTCGCCGGAGAGGTTGAGCATCCTGCGCCTGATCGGCGTCGGCACCGCCTCGAACTTCCCCGCCGCCGTCACGAGTCATCGGATGGCGACCGTCGCGACGCTGAACGCCGTGGGCGTGCAGCAACCGAGTCCGATCCAGCTGTTCACCTCCGCCGCTCCCCTACCGGTCTGGGTGCGCAACGATCTGCCCTGGCCGGTGAACGTCATCCTCGACTCGCGCCCATCGGATGCCCGGCTCGACGTGCGCCCGCGTACCGAGGTGACCGCGCAGCCGGCCAGCAATACGCGAGTCAAGGTTCCGGTCGAAGCACGCGTCGGAAGCGGCGAGCTCGACGTTCATTTCGCCCTCACATCTCCCACCGGTGTGCACATCGGTGAGGACCAGACTGCGAGCGTGACGGTGCGCGCGGAGTGGGAGAGCATCGGGCTCATCATTCTCGGTGGCGTCATCGCGATTCTGCTTGTCCTGGGCGTCATCCGCACCGTCGTCCGGCGCCGTAAGGCAAGAGAATCGGATGCCGCGGCCGAGACCCCCGTCGCGCCATAGCCTGCGCATCGCTGCGCGGGAATGCCACGCGGTTACCATTGGTTTGAAGCAGTGAGCGTCTGCAACGGCGAGAAGAGAGAGCACATGCGCAAGGTCATCATCATCGGTTCCGGCCCCGCCGGATTCACGGCGGCCATCTACGCGGCCCGCGCGAATCTCGAGCCCCTGCTCATTGCGAGCTCGGTCGAGGTCGGTGGCGAGCTGATGAACACCACCGATGTCGAGAACTACCCCGGCTTCCCCGAGGGCATCCAGGGTCCTGACCTGATGACGAAGTTCCAGGAGCAGGCCGAGAAGTTCGGCACCGAGGTCGTCTACGACGACGTCACATCGCTCTCGGTGGACGGACCAGTCAAGAAGGTCGTGCTCGGCAGCGGCGCAGAACACGAAGCGCAGTCGATCATCTACGCAACCGGCTCGGCCTACCGCAAGCTCGGCATCGAGGGCGAGGAGCGTCTCTCCGGGTACGGCGTCTCGTGGTGCGCCACGTGCGACGGCTTCTTCTTCCGTGAGAAGACGATCGCTGTCGTCGGCGGCGGCGACTCGGCGATGGAAGAGGCTACCTTCCTCACCCGCTTCGCCTCCAAGGTCTACGTGATCCACCGCAAGGACACGCTGCGCGCCTCGAAGATCATGCAGGAGCGCGCCTTCGCCAACGAGAAGATCGAGTTCATCTGGAACAGCGAGGTCGCCGAGATCACCGGTGGCGATTCGGTCGCGGGTGTGACACTGCGGTCGACGGTCGACGGTTCTTCGCGCGAACTCGCCCTCGACGGCGTCTTCGTCGCCATCGGCAACGACCCGCGCACGCACCTCGTGCACGACAAGCTCGAGCTCACCGCTGAGGGCACGATCTGGGTCGACGGCCGCTCCTCGCGCACCTCGGTGCCCGGGATCTTCGCCGCGGGTGACGTCATCGATCCGACCTACCGTCAGGCCATCACCGCTGCCGGCTCGGGAACGGTCGCTGCCCTCGACGCTGAGCACTACCTTGCGGATTTTGAGGATGCCTCGGTGGAGGTTCCGGCAGCCGAGGCCGCTGCGGTCATCGCCTGACGGGAACACGATCGACCTCTCTGCTGTTGCAGAGGGAGAACTTGAATCATTTCGACAGATAAGAAGCAGGAGAATCAGATGACTGCCAAGGTAACGAGCCAGGCAACGTTCGAACAGGACGTCCTGCAGGCTGAGGGCCCCGTTCTCGTGGACTTCTGGGCCGAGTGGTGTGGACCGTGTCGCATGGTCGCACCGGTTCTCGACCAGATCCAGGCTGAGCACCCCGACAAGATCACCATCATGAAGCTCAACGTCGACGAGAACCCCGAGCTCGCGATGAAGTACCAGATCACGTCGATCCCGGCGATGAAGGTCTTCCAGGGCGGCGAGGTCAAGACGACCATCATCGGTGCGAAGCCGAAGCCCGCTCTCGAGCAGGATCTCGCCGCGTACATCGGCTGATTCCGCCCGCGCCCCGCGAACCTGCAAAACCACGCCGAGACCACATCGAAATGATGTGGTCTCGGCGTGGTTTTGCAGGTTTGTTGTGCAGGGGCGTCGCCCCTCGCAACTCGCACGGATGCTACGAGGCGTCAGCGATCGACGCATCCCAGAGGCGGTGCCGTGCACCCTCGTCGAGGAGTCGCCATACGGCGGGCGTCAACTCGGGGTACTCCAGCGCGATCTGGCGCATGACGCGGTAATTGCGGGCCGAGTTCGGCCGCACGCCGTTGTTCGCCGCGATGTTCTCGGCGCGCAGTAAGAAGACGACGAGCTCGTCGACGCTGGGGAGATCCTCCATGAATTCCCATGGATCCTCGCCGTTCAGCAACCGCTCCTGAATGAGGACCGCCCGTTCGTCAGAAGCTTCTGCCCGCAGGACTTCAAGACTCGCGCGGCGCGGAACAGCTTCAGACATACCTCAAGCCTACGCGTGCTTTTTGCCTCCGCGGCGCGGCAGATTCACCACATCCGTCATGGTTTCGAGCTCTCGACCCTTGGTCTCCGGCACTTGGAAGTACACGAAGAAGAACGACACGATCGCGAAGAACGCGTAGAACCCGTAGGCGAAGGTGAGACCGATCTCTGCGAATGCGGGGAACGTCGTCGAGATGAAGAAGTTCGCCACCCACTGAGCGGCAGCGGCGACCGCCAGAGCGCCGGCGCGGATGCTGTTCGGGAACATCTCGCCCAGCAGCACCCAGACCAGTGGACCCCAGGTAGCCCCGAAGAAGACGACAAAACCGTTCGCGCAGATCAGCGCGATCAGCGACCACGGCTGCGGGAGGACGACGTTGCCGTCCTGCAGAGTTCCGAACGAGAAGGCGACCGACATCATGCCCAGGGTCACCGCCATGCCGATCGATCCGGTGAGCAGCATCGGGCGTCGACCGACCTTGTCGACGAGAAGGATCGCGATGATCGTCACCACGATGTTCGTGATCGAGGTGATGACCGAGGTCATCAGGGCGCTCGATTCGTCGAATCCGACCGAGAGCCAGAGCGTGGTCGAGTAGTAGAAGATCACGTTGATGCCGACGAACTGCTGGAAGACGCTCAGCAGAATGCCCACCCAGACGATGGGTTTCAGGCCGAATCTGTCACCGCGAAGGTCCTTGAGCGACTCTTTCTGCTCGACATTCAGTGTCTTACGGATCTCTTCGATCTTGAGGTTCACGTCTTTCTCACCCGTGAAGTCGTAGAGAACCTGCGATGCCTTGTCGATCTGGCCTCTGGCGACCAGGAATCGTGGAGATTCCGGGAGCCTGATCGCCATCACGCCGTAGACGATCGCGGGAATCGCCTCGACCATGAACATCCAGCGCCAGGCGTCGATGCCGAACCACAGGATGTTCGCTGCGCCACCGGCGATGGTGGCCAGGAGTGCGTTCGAGAGCAGCGCGGTGAAGATACCGGTGACGATGGCGAGCTGCTGCAGAGACCCGAGCCTGCCGCGTACTTTCGCGGGCGAGACCTCGGCGATGTACGCCGGGGCGATGACGGATGCCGCGCCCACTCCGAGCCCGCCGATCACACGCCACACGATGAGGTCGACCACGCTGAAGGCAAGTCCCGATCCGATCGCGGAGACCAGGAAGAGGATCGCCGCGATGATCATGACGGGTATACGGCCGAGCTTGTTCGCAAGACTTCCCGCAAACCACGCACCGACGGCGCAGCCGATCAGAGCTGATGAGACAGCGAAGCCTTGGAGTCCGGGTCCGAGCTCGAATGCACCCGCCAGAGCGTCCACTGCTCCGTTGATGACCGCGGTATCGAAGCCGAACAGGAAGCCGCCCAGGGCTGCCGCGATGCTGATTCCGATAACGCGCGCGCTGAAGCGCCCCGCTGTGCGGCTTCCGTCAGACATGTGTCTCCCTCGTTTGAGCCCACTCTAGGAGTCGTCGCGCATCAGGGCGAGACAAATCCGAATCGAGTCAGGATCCGTACTGTTCTTCACCGAGATCGCTGAGAATGCGGTTGAGGTCCTGGATTGATGCGAATTCGATCGCGACCTGGCCTTTTCGTGCGCCCAGAGTGATCTTTACGCGGGTGTTCAGACGGTCTCCGAGCTTGCCGGCGACCTCATCGAGATACGCTCGGCGCGCACCCGGCTGCGGCTTGACCTTCTTCGTCCCGGCGGCCGGAAGCGTCTTGGCCGCCTCCTCGGTCGCGCGAACGGAGAGGTCCTCGTTGACCACCTTGTCGGCGAGCTTCTGCATCTGCTCGGCATCGTTGAGTGAGAGCAGAGCGCGCGCGTGTCCGGCGGAGAGGACGCCCGCCGCAACGCGCTGCTGAACGGGCACGGGGAGCTTCAGCAGACGGATCGTGTTGCTGATCTGCGGACGCGACCGGCCGATGCGTGTGGCCAACTGCTCCTGCGTGATGCCGAAATCTTCGAGGAGTTGCTGATAAGCGGATGCTTCTTCCAGCGGGTTCAGCTCGGATCGGTGCAGGTTCTCCAGGAGCGCGTCACGGAGGAGATCCTCATCATCGGTCTCGCGAACGATCGCAGGGATCATCTCGAGTCCAGCCTCGCGAGCAGCGCGGGTGCGCCGCTCCCCCATGATCAGTTCGTACTCGCCCTCAGAGTTCTTCCGAACCACAACAGGCTGCAGAACTCCGAACTCACGCACACTGTGCACGAGCTCGGCAAGTTCGCTCTCATCGAAGTGCGTGCGCGGTTGGCGCGGGTTCGGGACAATTGCGTTTGGATCGACCTGGATCAGGTGAATGCCGGGAACAACTTCGAGATCGGGCTCAGAATCGGCCGCGGGAGCGGTGCTCGTCGGCTTCTCCGCATCCGCGATAATCGTCGCCCCAGGGAAGAACACGTCAACAGGCCGAGTCGCCTGGTCACTCGTAGGGATAAGGGCGCCGATTCCGCGGCCCAATCCGGTGCGCTTCGCCATCAGTTCTCCTTGCTCTGCGTCTTTTTGGACGCGATTTCTACAGCGGCCTCGCGATAGGCGATCGCTCCGGCGGATGCTCCGTCGTAGGTGATCACCGTCTGGCCGAAGCTGGGTGCCTCAGAGACACGGACCGAACGTGGAATGACCGTGTTCAGCACCTGCTCTGGGAAGTGGTTGCGTACTTCATCAGCGACCTGTTGCGCGAGACGGGTACGTCCGTCGTACATCGTCAGCAGGATGGTCGACAGATGAAGGGCCGGATTGAGGTGCTTCTGAATCATCTGGATGCTGCCCAGCAGCTGGCTCAACCCTTCCAGTGCGTAATATTCGCACTGAATGGGGATGAAGACCTCTGTTGCCGCAGTGAACGCGTTGATCGTCAACAGTCCGAGCGACGGCGGGCAGTCGATGATGATGAAGTCAATGGGGTGCTCAGCGAGATACTGATCCAGGGCCCCGCGGAGACGGTGCTCTCTCGCCACCTGCGAGACGAGTTCGATCTCTGCGCCGGCGAGGTGAATCGTGCTCGGCGCACAGACGAGGTTTTCGGACTCGGGGCTCTGCTGCAGGATGTCAGCGAGCGGAACCTCATTAATCAGCACGTCGTAGATGCTCTGAGTCTCTGCGTTGTGCGGAACTCCGAGCGCGGTCGAGGCGTTCCCTTGGGGATCCAGATCGATCACCATCACCTTGGCACCCAGTGCAGCCAGCGCCGACGCGATGTTCACGGCGGTCGTCGTCTTACCGACGCCACCCTTCTGGTTCGACACCGTGAGAATGCGGGTTTCTCCAGTGAAGGTGACCTTCGCGTCTTCGAGATTGCGACGACGGGCCGACAGATCAGCGATCTCTCTCGCGAGCGGCGTATCCATCCCGAATGCATCGTTCGGTGCTTGCTTCTCGGATTGTTTCACGTGAAACATCCACTCCTCTCGATGGCCGCGTTCCACTCTACTGGGGTCTTCCGACACGGAGATCCCAGTACAGCCAGCCTGTGCAGAACTCCTGCGAGCTAGCGATTCTCGGTCGAATGTTTCACGTGAAACATCGGCTCTTCATTTGTGGCGCAAACTGCGTGACGATCTACCCGCGTGCGTGATCAACCGCGCACGGTTGCCCGAATGACTCGTGTCGACTCCGACAGGGTGTCCTCGCCGAGCACCTCGACGCGCACGTCGCTCAGTCGGTACTTCTTGATCTGTTTTGCTGCTGCAGTGATCTCAGCATCTGCGTTCTTACCCTTGAGGAGCACAAGCTCTCCCCCATCGCGCACGAGCGGCGCTGTCCAGGGCAGTAGAGTGCGCAGCGCGCTCACGGCACGAGCCGTCACGACGTCGAATTGAGCTGGCGGCACATCCTCTGCGCGTGACCTCAGCACCGTGGCGTTCTGCAGCTCGAGTTCAGCCACCTGCTCATTGAGCCAGACGACACGACGCTCCATCGGCTCCACCAACGTCCACGACACATCCGGCCGTGCGATTGCCAGGACGATACCCGGGAGTCCAGCACCTGAGCCGATGTCTGCGGCAGAGCCGTGGAAGAGAGGAGCGGCAATCGCACTGTTCAGCACATGGCGCGTCCACAAGCGTGGCAGTTCCAGCGGGCCGATCAGGCCGCGCTCCTCGCCCTGAGCGGCAAGTGCGGCAGTGAACGATCGCGCCAGTTCGATGCGATCGCCGAACAGTGCCTGGGCAGCCTCGGGCTCAACCTCAACAGTCATGAATGTTTCACGTGAAACATCAACGACGACGGATGACCGTGTGGCGGTCCGGGCCCTCGCCGTATGACTCAGAAACGAGGTCGCGGTCAGCGACGACATCGTGCACGAGCTTGCGCTCGTAGCTCGACATTGCGGGGAGGGATGCTTGCGATGCACCCTCATCGAGCTTGATGACTGCAGCGTCGACAAGCTTCTCGAGCTGACGACGACGAGCGTCACGTGATCCGCCCACGTCGAGGATCAACCGTGAGAAGGCACCGGTCTTGCTCTGGACTGCAAGGCGGGTGATCTCCTGCAGCGCCTGAACGGTGTCGGGGTTCGAGAGCACCGAGATGCTCTCATCCTCGGATTCAACCGACACGTATGCACGACCCTGTCGCACGTCGAGGTTCAGATCGCCGTCGATGTCTGCGATGTCGAGAAGTTCTTCGATGAAGTCCGCGGCCACATCGCCTTCATGCTCCAGCTGGTCAGCGGTCTGCTCAGGGCGTTCAGTCACGTTGTCAGTGGTCATCAGTTCGTGCCCTTCTTCTTCGCGCGCTTCTTACTCACAGGCTGCTGGCGCTTATACGCCTCCTGCTTCGCCTTCTCTGCTTCTTCCAGCATCCGCTGCTGTTCTGCCTCATACGCCGCCATCGGAACAACTTTGCCCGAGGAGTCGATCGCCTTACCCTTGCGAGCCAGACGCTCTTCGCGAGCCTTCGCGGCTTCAGAACCAGGGGTGGGCATCTCACGGATGACAAGGAACTGCTGAGCCATGGTCCACAGGTTCGAGATGAACCAGTACACGACGACACCCAGCGGGAAGAAGACACCCGAGAAGATGAAGCCCAGCGGCAGCACATAGAGCATGATCTTCTGCATCTGGTACGCCTGCCCGGTCTTGGCCTCGGGCGACAGGTTCTTCGAGATGATCTGCAGCTGCGTGAAGAATTGCGAACCGATCATGAGAACGACGAGGATCACCAGTAGCACGATCGCGACGGTGTTCTGCGTCTCGACGGCCTGGCCGAGCGTGCCGTGCAGCGAAACAGAGCCGAAGATCGTGGCGTCGTAGAACTCCTGGGTGAGGTCGGCACTGAGCAGCCCCACACCACCGAGACCCTGGGTCGCGTGCTTCGTGACGTCGTTGAGCACGCTGAACAGCGCGAAGAAAATCGGCATCTGCACGATGAGCGGCAGACAGCTCGACATCGGCGAGGTGCCGTGCTTCTTGTACAGCGCCATCGTCTCGCGGCTCATGGCCTCGCGAGAGAGCTGGTCCTTCTTGCCCTTGTACTTCGCCTGGATCTTCTTCATCTCCGGCGCGATCTCCATCATCTTGCGCTGGCTCTTGATCTGCCGCACGAAGAGAGGGAACACCGACGCGCGAACGACGATGACGAGACCGATGATCGAAAGGATCCACGTGACGCCGGACGCCGTAGGCAGACCCACCGCGGTGAAGAGCCAGTGCCAGGCGACGAGGATGAGCTCGACCGCCCACTTGAGCGGCCAGAGGATGGTGCCGAGCAGATCGAATCCGCCGCCCCCGGTGTTAGGTGTCGGCGTCGCTGAGGCGAGCAGAAGGTCAAGACCCACTGATCAGTCCTTTCGGGAAGGTACGACGAAACCTCGGGGGGTCAGGTCGTATCGGAAATGGTCGTGGGGGTGAACGTCATCGACGCCACCCTTGGTCCAGGGGTTGCAGCGCAGGATGCGCCATGCCGAGAGCAGAGCTCCCTTGATCGCGCCGTGCTGCTGAACCGCTCCTACAGCGTAAGCCGAGCACGACGGATAGTACGCGCACACATCTCCGTAGATCGGCGAGATCACGGTGCGATATGCGGTGAGAAAACCGAGGACCAGATTGCGTGGGACCAGCGGGATGCTGCGCGCGAGGTCGCCGCCGTGGAGGTGGGCAGACCCCATTGCATACGAAGGCAGTGCGCTCATGCGGCATCCGTCTGTCGGCCGAGCCTGCCGAGGCAGCGCGTCACATCTGATCTGAGCTCGCTGAACGATGCGGTTGCAGACGCAGGAAGGGCACGGATGACGACATCCGTGCCCTGCGGTACCGCTGCGATCGCTTCTGCGCACACGGCCTTGAGCCGTCGGCGCACGGTGTTGCGGATCACAGCGGTACCCACCTGCTTGCTGATGATGAACCCGAACCGGGGTTCACGTGCTTCACCGGTCGTCAACATCGAGGTGACGACTCGGGCCCCCCCGCACCGGACACCGCGACGGACGACTGACTTGTAGTCAGTGCCTCGCGTCAGTCGGAACGGACGGGCGAGCACGAGGCTTAAGCCGAGAGCTCGGTGCGGCCCTTCGCACGACGAGCCGCAAGGATGCCGCGGCCGGCGCGAGTGCGCATGCGGGCGCGGAAGCCGTGCTTCTTGGCACGACGACGGTTGTTGGGCTGGAAAGTACGCTTGGTCATGGAATCACTCCGGGAATGGCTGTCACCGGATGAGTACGACCGGAGACATTGGGGAACTGCCCAGATCCGGGCATAAGTCAACCGATTAAGGGTACGTCTTGACAGCGCAGAGAGCAAATTCTCCGCGCGAGGGCGCAAGCGCGTGCATCTGCCTGCATGCCAATTATCCACAACCTCAACACACGCGGCGTGCAAGACACACCCCCGGTTTTCCACAGGCAGGTTGCTGATAACGGCGCGGATGACTACCGTGGCATCCGAAGTTATCCACAGGGGGAATGCACGTTTCACCGCTCCTCCGACCACACCCGCCTGGAGCACCATGTCTTCTCCTGCCCAGCCCGACGTTCCTATCTGGGCAGAGGTCACAGAGCTCCTCGATCAGGATGAGCGCGTCACCCCGCAGCTGCAGGGGTTCCTGAGCCTCGCCGTTCCGGCCGGCGTCATGAGCGCGACGCTCTATCTCGACGTCCCCAATGATCTGACCGCCGCGCAGATCAACAAGCGCCTGCGGGTGCCGATCATGGAAGCGCTCGCCCAGCTCGGAGAAGACGTCACCTCCTTCCGCGTCGTCGTCAATCACGAACTCGCCGAGCAGCCCACGGCCCCCATCGCCGTTGCCGACTTCGGTCGCCCAGAAGCACCTCGCACCGACATCAGCAACGAGTTGCCGACCCCGCTGCGCCACGAGTCACGGCTGAATCCGAAGTACACCTTCGATAATTTCGTCATCGGACAGTCGAACCGCTTTGCCCACGCGGCCGCGGTGGCTGTCGCCGAAGCGCCAGCGAAGGCTTACAACCCACTGTTCATCTACGGTGACTCCGGCCTCGGCAAGACCCACCTGCTGCACGCCATCGGTGATTACGCGCAGTCGCTCTACACCGGGGTGAAGGTGCGATATGTCTCGAGCGAAGAGTTCACAAACGACTTCATCAACTCGATCGCGAACAACCGCGGCTCCGCTTTCCAGGCCCGCTACCGCGATGTCGACATCCTTCTGATCGATGACATCCAGTTCTTGCAGGGTCGCGCCGAGACGCAGGAGACCTTCTTCCACACGTTCAACACCCTGCACGACCACAACAAGCAGATCGTGATCACCAGTGATGTTGCGCCCAAGCACCTCACCGGTTTCGAAGACCGCATGCGCAGCCGCTTCGAGTGGGGCCTGATCACCGATGTGCAGGCGCCTGACCTCGAAACTCGCATCGCGATCCTCCGTAAGAAGGCGCAAAGCGAGGCGCTGCACATTCCCGATGAAGTGCTCGAGTACATCGCGACGATCGTCTCGTCGAACATCCGTGAGCTCGAAGGCGCGCTCATCCGCGTCTCGGCCTTCGCCAGCCTCAACCGATCCGCGCTCGATATCTCGCTCGCGCAGACGGTTCTTCGTGACATCGTCGACACGGCAGAAGACAACATCATCTCGCCGACCGACATCATCACCGCGACGGCGGGGTACTTCAAGCTCACGGTCGATGACCTCTACGGATCCAGTCGCTCGCAGCAGATCGCCACTGCTCGTCAGATCGCAATGTATCTGTGCCGCGAGCGCACGAACCTGTCTCTGCCGAAGATCGGCCAGCTCTTCGGCAACCGCGACCACACGACGGTGATGTACGCATACAAGAAGATCAGCGACCTCATGAAGGAACGACGCTCGATCTACAACCAGGTGACCGAGATCACCACGCAGCTCGGCCGCCGCTGACGCTCCCTGAGCTCGTCGAACGCTCCCTGAGCCGTCGAACGCTCCCTGAGCCTGTCGAAGGGTTGACACCCGGGGGATCACCCCTCAAAATGCCGCTTTGCACATGTGGATAACTTGTGGATGAATGTGCCTCGAGTTCGGGACGAATGTGTGCGAATCTCCAGAACCTGTGGATAACTCCGGTTTGACCGGATGCTGCACCAGACCCGTATTCATGCGGATTCCTCAGGAATTCCACAACTCACACGTGTGTAGTTCCTTACTCGCGATTGATATCCACCGAGTTATCCACAGTATCCACAGCTGTTAACAATGTTAAGAAGTTAATTCTCTAGGGTCGACATCCGATCACCTCGAAGATGTGAAAACTTGGGCGTATGGCGCGATCGCGCTGTGGGGATACGATGGGAACCCCTGAGGTGAGCCGACGCCCCTCAGGTCTTGTAATTCACGACGAGGGAGCGCCAGTGAGGTTCCAGGTCAACCGCGATGTATTCAGCGAGGCTGTGTCCTTCGTCGTCAAGCTGCTGCCGCAGCGCAATCCGCAGCCGATTCTTGCTGGTGTTCTCATTGAGGCAGGCGACAGTGGACTGACGCTCTCGGCCTTCGACTACGAGGCATCCGCTCGCACGACGATCGACGCGACAGTCGACACACCGGGCACGATCCTGGTGCACGGTCGTCTGCTCTCCGACATCGCAAGCCGGCTCCCGAACGCCCCGATCGAGATCGCTGTCGAAGAAGACGGCGGCATCTCCGTGACGTGCGGCTCCGCCCGGTTCATGCTGGCTGCAATGCCCGTCGAGGAATACCCATCGATTCCCGAGGTTTCCGGATCCTCCGGTGTCGTTCCCGCCGACGAATTCGCCACGGCGATCGCGCAGGTCGGTTTCGCCGCATCCCGCGACGACGTGACTCCTGTGCTCACTGGTGTGCAGCTTGAGGTCTCGGGCCAGAACCTGAGCCTGGTCGCGACAGACCGCTATCGCGTTTCACTGCGGGATGTTCCGTGGGATGGCGAAGCATCCGAGCAGACCGCGCTCGTTCCGGCTCGCACGCTGACCGAAGTCGGCAAGACCTTCGGGCACGCAGGCACGATCCAGATCGCGTTCTCCGGAGCAGGTGACCGCGAGATCATCGCTTTCACCGCCGGCAACAAGACCGTGACGTCGCTGCTGATCAAGGGTAACTTCCCGCCCGTTCGCCGGCTTTTCCCCGAGCAGACCGACCACTACGCGGTCGTGAACACCGCGGATCTCATCGAAGCGGTGCGCCGTGTTGCGCTGGTTCTCGACCGCGCAGCCCCCCTGCGGTTCACGTTCAGCTCCGACAGCGTGACGATGGATGCTTCGGGCAGCGAGCATGCTCGTGCCTCCGAGTCCGTCGACGCGCACCTGGCCGGCGGTGGCGATGACGTGACGCTAGGACTGAACCCGCAGTACCTGACCGAGGCGCTGAGTGCGGTCAAGAGCGCTTTCGTCCGCGTGACGTTCACCTCCAGTGACAACGCGAACAAGCTGAGCCCGGTGCTCATCACGAGCCAGACCTCGGTAGACCAGGCAGGTCTCGACTCGTACAAGTACCTGCTCCAGCCGAACCTGCTGCTTCGCTGACGACCGCAGCGCCGCGTTGTCAGCCCTCGAAGGTAGGCTGACTCCGTGATCGTGGAGCACCTGAACCTGGTTGATTTCCGCAATTACGCGACCGCAGATCTTGCCCTGCTTCCGGGTCCGAACGTTCTCGTCGGACGAAATGGTCAGGGCAAGACGAATCTGGCCGAGGCGATCGTGTTCCTTGCGACACTCGGCTCGCATCGAGTCTCGTCGGATGCTCCGATGGTGCGAGACGGTCATGAATACGCTGTCATCCGCGCCAGACTCTCGGTCGGCAACCGCCGCGTTCTCGTCGAGGTGCAGATCAATCGACAGGGTTCGAACAAGGCGCGCATCAACGGTTCGCCGTCCAAGACGAATGAACTCCCGCGCTACGCGCATGTCGTTCTCTTCGCGCCGGAAGACCTGCAGATCGTGCGCGGCGACCCGTCTTCGCGCAGGAGATTTGCCGATCAGCTCTTGATTCAGCGCGCTCCGCGCATGGCCGGCGTGCTCGCCGACTACGACCGGGTTCTCAAGCAGCGCACCGCGCTGCTGAAATCCGCCAGGGCCCGCGGCATCCGGGGCGATGCGCTCACGACGCTCGAAGTCTGGGATGACAAGCTCATCGCGCTCGGCTCCGAGATCATCGATGCGCGTCTGCGCCTGGCATCCGACCTGCAGCAGCCGCTGGCCGCGGCGTACACCGCGATCGCGGGTGCAGATCACAGTCCTGAACTCGAGTGGGCGCTGTCGGTGAGCGGGGCAGACCCCGAAGAGGGTGAAGGGGGTTCGTTCAATCTCACTGACCGATCCCTGAGCCTGTCGAAGGGCGCCGAGATGTTCCGCGCGGCCCTTCTCGCCAAGCGGCAGCAAGAGCTCGACCGCGGTCTCACCCTGGTCGGTCCGCACCGCGATGATCTTCTGATGCGCGTGCGCGACCTTCCCGTCAAGGGTTATGCCTCGCACGGTGAATCCTGGTCAGTTGCGCTTTCTCTGCGCCTGGCATCCGCTGAGCTTCTGCGCGCCGAGTCGCCGGCAGGCGACCCGGTGCTCATCCTCGACGACGTCTTCGCCGAGCTCGACGCTGATCGTCGTCAGCGACTGGCCAGTCTCACCGCGGGATACGAGCAGGTCATTGTCACCGCTGCCGTCGAAGCCGACATTCCTGAACCGCTGCACCGGCATGTCGTGCGAATCGACGCGGGTACGATCAGCGATGACCGCGTAACCGACGCCGATGAGGGGGATGCACCGTGACCGATGCCGAAGTCCCCGAGACCATCGGAACCTATCTGCGCCTGCGCGGACTGAAGCCGAGTTCGAAGAGCTGGAAGCGCAAGCGCCGCATCCACGATGACGACGACAACGCTCCATTCACCCCCGGGCGCGATCCCGGTGCACTGGGCGCTGTGCTCGACAAGCTCAGCCGTGACTCTGGCTGGGAGATCACTCTCGCGCGGGAAGACCTCGTCCGTCAGTGGGCAGATCTCGCCGGAAGCGACACCGCAAAGCACTCCGAACCCGTGTCTCTCGAAAACGGGATGCTGACAGTGAAGTGCGATTCGACGGCGTGGGCGAAGAACCTGCAATTCATGCGGGCGACCATCCTCACCGAGATCGGAAGACGTTATCCGCAGGCGGGCGTCGACAACCTCCGCTTCATCGGCCCGGACGTTCCTTCTTGGAAATGGGGTCCCAGAGCCGTCCCAGGGCGGGGCCCGCGCGATACCTACGGGTAGGACACCACGAACGGGGTCCAGATCGATTTCAGGGCCACACACGGGCGTCCAGCGACGTGAAACGCTCTGATGAGGGTAGACTGGGCTTTCGAGATATCGATGTGGAGAATGCCCTCTGATGACGCCTGAAAATACTGCTGACGAGCCTGAATCCACAACCGGAGAAACCTCGTCGACGAATGCCGCGGCGAAGCCATCTGGTGACTACGGCGCCGATCAGATCCAGATCCTCGAAGGCCTTGAGGCCGTTCGCAAGCGGCCAGGCATGTACATCGGCTCGACCGGTCCTCGCGGGCTCCACCACCTCGTGTACGAGATCGTCGACAACTCCGTTGATGAGGCGCTGGCCGGTTATGCCGACACCATCATCGTGACGATGCTCGCCGACGGCGGCATCCGCGTGATCGACAACGGCCGTGGCATCCCCACGGACCCGCACTCTTCTGATCCGAACAAGTCGACCGTCGAGGTGGTGCTCACGATCCTGCATGCCGGCGGAAAGTTCGGCGGCGGGGCGTACGCGGTCTCGGGGGGTCTGCACGGCGTCGGTTCCTCGGTCGTCAACGCGCTGTCCACTCGCTTCGATGTCACGGTGAAGCAGAAGGGCTTCGCCTGGCACCACAGCTTCGGTAACGGCGGAACCCCGTTGCAGAAGCTCGAAAAGGGCGAGCCGACTGACCAGACCGGTACCGAGATCACGTTCTGGCCGGACCCTGCGATTTTCACCGAGTCCGTCGAATTCGAGTACGACGTGCTGCGCACCCGCTTCCAGCAGATGGCCTTCCTGAACAAGGGCCTGCGCATCGAGCTCCATGACGAGCGCGAAGGATCCACGTATGAGATCGAAGAGGAGGGCACCACTGTCACCAAGCAGCGCGGTGACGTCTTCTTCTACGAGCGCGGTCTTGTCGACTACGTCGAGTACCTCAACCGCGTGCGTCGTGCCGAAACCGTGCACGACGAGATCATCGATTTCGAAGCCGAAGACACGACTCGAAAGATCTCGCTCGAAGTGGCGATGCAGTGGACGACCGGATACACCGAGAACGTCTTCACCTACGCGAACACGATCAACACTCATGAGGGCGGGACGCACGAAGAGGGTTTCCGCGCTGCGCTGACCACCCTGGTCAACAAGTACGCCCGTGCGAACAACCTTCTCAAGGAGAAGGACGACAACCTCTCCGGTGACGACGTACGTGAGGGCCTGACCGCTGTCATCTCGATCAAGCTCGGCGAGCCGCAGTTCGAGGGTCAGACGAAGACCAAGCTCGGCAACACCGAAGCGAAGGCCTTCGTGCAGAAGGTCGTCGGCGATCAGCTCGGTGACTGGTTCGATCGCAACCCCACCCTGGCCAAGAGCGTGATCCGAAAGGCGATCGACGCGGCGACCGCGCGAATGGCAGCCCGCAAGGCTCGTGAGACCGCTCGCCGCAAGAGCGTTTTCGAGTCCGCCGCCATGCCCGACAAGCTCAAGGACTGCACGAGCAAGGACCCCTCGATCAGCGAGATCTTCCTCGTCGAGGGTGACTCGGCCGGCGGCTCCGCTGTGCAGGGACGCGACCCGCACACGCAGGCGATCCTGGCTCTGCGAGGCAAGATCCTCAACGTCGAGCGCGCGCGCCTCGACAAGGCGCTGGCCAATAAAGAAGTCCAGGCGATGATCCAGGCCTTCGGTACGGGTATCGGCGAGGACTTCGACATCGAGAAGGCCCGCTATCACAAGATCGTTCTGATGGCGGATGCTGACGTCGACGGCCAGCACATCACGACGCTGCTGCTGACCCTGCTGTTCCGCTACATGCGCGGGCTTATCGAAGCGGGCTTCGTTTACCTGGCCATGCCGCCGCTGTACCGGCTGAAGTGGACGAACCAGCCGCACGAGTACGTGTATTCCGACGCTGAGCGCGACGCACTGATGAAGCACGGCCTCGAAAACGGCAAGCGCCTTCCCAAGGACTCCGGCGTGCAGCGCTACAAGGGTCTGGGTGAGATGAACGCCAAGGAGCTGTGGGAGACCACGATGGATCACACCACGCGAACCCTTCGCCAGGTGACCATCGAAGACGCAGCTTCTGCGGACGAGATCTTCAGCGTGCTGATGGGTGAGGACGTCGAGTCTCGGCGCGGCTTCATCCAGCGCAACGCCAAGGACGTTCGCTTCCTCGACATCTGACGGATTTCCGGCCCCTGAGCCTGTCGAAGGGCCGGATGCTTCGACAAGTTCAGCAAATGAAAGAAACACATGACTGACGAAGAACGCCCCGAGCCGGTTCACGAACACGGCAAGATCGACCAGGTCGACCTGCAGTCCGAGATGCAGCGCAGCTATCTCGACTACGCGATGGCCGTCATCGTCGGTCGTGCGCTGCCGGATGTCCGCGATGGCCTCAAGCCCGTGCACCGCCGTGTGATCTTCGGCATGTACGACGGCGGCTTCCGTCCCGACAAGTCCTTCTCGAAGTGCGCCCGCGTCGTCGGTGAAGTCATGGGGCAGTACCACCCGCACGGCGACTCGGCCATCTACGACGCGCTCGTCCGTCTCGTGCAGCCGTGGTCGCTGCGCTACCCGCTCGCACTCGGACAGGGAAACTTCGGTTCCCCCGGAAACATGGGCGCTGCAGCCCCGCGTTACACCGAGACGAAGATGGCCCCACTCGCGCTCGAGATGGTGCGCGACATCGAAGAGGAGACCGTCGACTTCCAGGACAACTACGACGGTCAGACCCAGGAGCCGACTGTCCTGCCGGCGCGCTTCCCCAACCTGCTGGTCAACGGCTCGGTGGGCATCGCGGTGGGTATGGCGACGAACATCCCCCCGCACAACCTGCGTGAGGTGGCGGATGCTGCGCTCTGGGCGCTGGATAACCCCGAGCTTCCGCGTGAAGAGCTCCTCGAGGGCCTGATCCGGCGCATTCCAGGACCGGACTTCCCCACCGGAGCCCAGATCCTGGGTTCCAAGGGAATCCACGAGGCGTACCGTACCGGTCGCGGCTCGATCACGATGCGCGCGGTCGTCGGTGTCGAAGAGATCCAGGGTCGCACGTGCCTGGTCATCACCGAGCTGCCCTATCAGGTCAACCCCGACAACCTCGCGGTGAAGATCGGCGACCTGGCCCGCGACGGCAAGATCACCGGCATCGCCGACATCCGTGACGAGACCAGTGACCGTACCGGTCAGCGTCTGGTGGTCGTCCTCAAGCGGGATGCTGTCGCGAAGGTCGTGCTCAACAACCTGTACAAGCACACGCAGCTGCAGGACAACTTCGGTGCGAACATGCTCGCGATCGTCGATGGTGTTCCGCGCACCCTCGCGCTGGACGGCTTCGTCTCGCACTGGATCACGCACCAAATCGATGTGATCGTTCGTCGCACGATCTTCCGCCTGCGCAAGGCCGAAGAGCGCATGCACATTCTGCGTGCGTACCTGAAGGCGCTCGACGCGCTCGATGAGGTCATCGCACTGATCCGCCGCTCGCCCACACCGCAAGAGGCGAACGCCGGGCTTCAGACGCTGCTCGACATCGATGAGATCCAGGCCGATGCGATTCTGCAGATGCAGCTTCGCCGCCTTGCCGCTCTCGAGCGCCAGAAGATCGTCGACGAGGCCACCGAGCTCGAAGCGAAGATCACCGACTACAAGGACATCATCGCCAACGAGTCGCGTCAGCGCGGCATCATCCGCGAAGAGCTCGAGGGCATCGTCGACCGCTTCGGTGACGAGCGTCGCACGCACATCCTGCAGGGCTTCGACAGCGATGTCTCGATGGAAGACCTCATCGCCGAAGAAGAGATGGTCGTCACTGTCACACGTGATGGCTACATCAAGCGCACACGCAGCGACAACTACCGCTCACAGCATCGCGGCGGCAAGGGTGTCAAGGGTGCGCAGCTGCGTGCGGATGACATCGTCGAGCACTTCTTCGTCACCACGACGCACCACTGGCTGCTCGTCTTCACCGACAAGGGCCGCGTCTACCGCACGAAGACGTACGAGGTGCCAGAGGCCGGCCGTGATGCCAAGGGCACGCACGTCGCGAACCTGTTGGCGCTTCAGCCCGACGAGGGCATCGCGCAGATCCTCGCGATGCGCGATTACGGCGTCGCGGATTACCTCGTCCTGGCAACGCGTGAGGGTCTGGTGAAGAAGACACGCCTGAGCGAGTACGACACCAACCGTCAGGGCGGCGTCATCGCCATCCGCCTCCGCGAGGACGACGAATTGGTCAGCGCGATGATCGTGGATGCCTCCGACGACATCCTGCTCATCAGCAGCAAGGGCATGTCAGTGCGCTTCCAGGCAACCGATACGGCACTGCGTCCGATGGGCCGCGCGACAGCGGGCGTCACCGGAATGAAGTTCAAGGGCGAGGATCGTCTGCTCTCGGCATCCGTTGCCACTCCCGGCCAGTTCGTGTTCACCGTCACCGACGGCGGCTACGCCAAGCGCACGATCGTCGAGGAGTACCGCGTGCAGAACCGCGGCGGATACGGCATCAAGGTCGCCAAGCTCAACGACGATCGCGGCGTACTCGCCGGTGGTCTGATCGTCGACGAGAGCGACGAGGTCTTGGTGGTTCTCTCCAGCGGCAAGGTGGTACGCTCTGCCGTGGCCGAGGTGCCAGCGAAGGGTCGAGACACCATGGGTGTCCTGTTCGCCCGAACCTCTGAGAAGGACCGGATCCTCGCGATTGCTCGCAACGAAGAGCGAGGCCTCGAAGAAGATGAGGCGGGAGCGGAGTCAGCGAACGACGCCCCCGAGTCGGCACCGGCCTCCGAAACGACTGAGACCATCGAGGAAAGTAACGACGAATGAGCACAGTAGCTGACAAGCTCGCGAAGAAGTCCACACGCAAGACCGGTGGCAAGCAGGTCCGTCTGCGCCTGGTCTATGTCGACTTCTGGTCGGCGGTCAAGCTCTCGTTCCTGGCTGCGGTCGCGCTGGCGATCGTGACCATGGTCTCGTTCTTCCTCATCTACCTCGTGCTGCAGGCGACGAACCTCATCACGCAGGCGGATGCCTTCGTCGGCAACATCACGGACGGTGCGGTGTCGCTCGCGTCGCTGCTGGGGCTACCCCAGGTGATGGCATTCGCCGCTGTCGTGTCGATCCTGAACCTGATCGTCTTCACGGTTCTCGGCGCCGTCGTCGCCGGAATCTACAACCTCGCAGTGAAGGTCACCGGCGGGCTGCTCGTCGGCTTCATGTCCAACTAGCGGACTTTCCTCTTGCGAATGGCGGATGCTTCGGCATCCGCCATTCGTCGTCGAGGCGACGCCTCAGACGATCCCGGTGGTTCCGAGAAGCGTGCCGATCCCCCAGGTGGCGATCAGCGCGAGCGCTCCTCCGATTACCAGCCTGGTGGCCGATCGCACGGGGGAGGCGCCTCCGACGCGGGCTGCGACAGCTCCTGTCGCAGCGAGGGCGATGAGGACGGCGACGAACGTCACCGGCACCCGCCACTGCACCGGCGGAAGCAGTATCGCCAGCAGCGGCAGCAGTGCACCGATGGTGAAGGAGACTGCGGATGAGAGTGCGGCGTGCCAGGGGTTGACGAGATCGTCCTGATCGATGCCGAGCTCGACCTCGAGGTGCGCCGACAGCGCGTCGTGCTCGGTGAGTTCGATCGCGACCTGGCGGGCGGTCTCTTCGCTGAGCCCGCGCTGCCGGTAGAGACCGGTGAGCTCATCGAGCTCTTCGGCTGGCATGGTGCGCAGCTCTTCGCGCTCCTTCTCGATCAGTGCACGCTCGGTGTCGCGCTGACTGCTCACTGAGACGTACTCGCCGAGAGCCATCGAGATGGCGCCGCCGACGAGACCGGCGGTACCGGCGACCAGCAGCGCGGAATTGTCGGTGGTCGCGCCGGCGACCCCGACGACGAGGGATGCTACCGAGACGATGCCGTCATTGGCGCCGAGCACCCCGGCGCGAAGCCAGTTCAGCTTCTGGCCGATGCCTGCACCGTGCGGTTCCTGCGGGTGTGTTTCGCTCACGGTCCCATCTTGGCCGATCGGCTGCGGAAACCACGGACGTCGATCCCTGAGCCTGTCGAAGGGTCCGATCGGTAGGGAAAACCCGAAGAGGATGCTCTGGTTGCCTAGGTGTCGCGGGGTGCACCCTGCGCCCTACGTTTGAAGCATGACCACTCCGCCTGTTCCCCCCGCACCGGCCGCAGCGCCTGCTGCGGCACCGGCTCCGCAGCGCGCCGCGGCCCCGCTGCGTATTTTCTTGACCGTCCTGCATCTGGCGGCCCTCGGCGTGATCGGCGCAGGCGTCATCGGGATCCTCTCGAGCGTGTTCGGTATCGGCCTCGGGCTGCTCTTCGCATTCGGTATCGGGCTGCTCTTCCTCGTCGGCCTCGTCTACGCGCTGTACGGCGTCGGCTGGTTCGAGATCGTCCGGGTGCGCGGCCTCTACGCCCTCGACGTTCCTGACCTTGCGCCCCGGCGCCGCCAGGTTCCAGGGTTCGGCGGATGGATCCGTTCGCTCGGACGCCAGAGCATTGACGGACGGATGTGGCGGGCTGTCGCCAGCTTCGCCATTGCGTGCATCTTCGGTGCGCTGGTCATCCGACTGTTCTGGGGAATGGTGTGGTCGGCGATCTTCGCCTTCACTCCGCTGTTCGCCCAGGATGAGGTCGCCGGTCCCTTCGGAACCCTTGTCACCGCGGGGTGGGCACCCGTTCTCGGCATCCTCGGCGTTCTCGCTACGGCAGCCGGCATCATCGGACTCGCTCTGCTGGATCGCACCATCTCACGCTCCCTCGTCATCCCCAGCCACAAGGCCGAACTCGTCGAGCGGGTGCGCACCACCTCCGCACAGCGCGAGGGTGCCGTGCGCGCGGCAGATGTCGAGCGCACCCGAATCGAGCGCGATCTGCACGACGGCGTTCAGCCGAGGCTCGTCTCCGTCGGCATGACGCTGGGACTCGCGCAGCAGAAGATCGACGCCGATCCGGATGCCGCGAAGGCACTGATCTCCGAGGCGCACACCTCCACGAAAGCGGCGATCACTGAGCTGCGACAGCTCGCCCGCGGCATCCACGCGTCTGTTCTGGATGATCGGGGTCTGGATGCCGCCCTGTCGGCCCTGGCCAGCAGATCGCACATTCCCGTGCACCTGGACGTGCGCATGGACGGGAGATGCAGCAGGGATGCCGAGGCTGCGGTCTACTTCTCGATCGCCGAGTCGCTGACCAATGCTGCCAAGCACTCTCGCGCCAGCGAGTGCCGAGTGGTGGTGCGGCTGCGCGACGGCGGCACACTGTGGGCGCGCGTCGAAGACAACGGCGTGGGCGGCGCACAGGTGCAGCCGGGCGGCGGTCTCGACGGAATCTCGAACCGAGTGCTTGCTGCCGGTGGAGACATCCGCATCGACAGCCCCCAGGGCGGTCCGACATCACTGGAGGTGAGCGTGCCATGCGCATCCTGATCTGTGAAGATTCCGTCCTGCTGCGTGAAGGCCTCGTCAGACTTCTCGAGGATGCCGGCCACGAGGTGGTCGCAGCGCTTCCCGACACCACGGGAATCACCGAGACAGTGCAGAACACGAACCCCGAGCTCTGCATTCTGGACGTTCGACTCCCGCCGACGTTCACCGATGAGGGGATCCGTGCCGCGCTCGGCCTGCGCAAGACTCATCCTTCCCTGCCGCTGCTCGTGCTCTCGCAGTACGTCGAGGAGCGGTACGCCAGCGATCTGATCGCTGCGCAGGGCGGGCCGCTCGGATATCTGCTGAAGGATCGTGTGGCAGATGTCTCGGAGTTCCTCGCGTCGGTGGAGCGGATCGCCGAGGGCGCGTCAGTGCTCGACCCGGAGGTCGTGGCGCAGCTGCTCACGCGTCGCAATCGTGATGACCGGATGCTGCAGCTCACCGAGCGAGAGCGCACGGTGCTCTCCCTCATCGCCGAGGGGAAATCGAACCAGGCAATTGCGAGCCTGCTGTTCCTCTCGGCCGCGAGTGTCGAGAAGAACATCACCGCGATCTTCCAGAAGCTCGGCTTCGAGCAGGACGAATCAGGCAACAGGCGAGTGCTGGCAGCTCTCGCACACATCGAGAACACCGGTGGCGGATCGCCTGCCGGAAATGACATTCAGACAGGATCAGGACGATGAACGACGACCAGCAGAATCTGCAGGGTGGGCACGAGGTTCGCGCGACACCCCCGGCCCGTGAGCCGCGCGGGTCAGGCGGACGCGCCACAGCGATCGCACTCGCGGTCTTCGGCGGGGTCGTGCTGCTCGGTGCGGGCGGAACTGCCGCCTTCGCTGCGACTCATGACCTGCGCGAAGCCGCGCATCCGAGAGGTACGGGTGCGCAGAGCCAGAGTGTCAGCGTCGACGGAGTCGAAAGCCTGAGGGTGGATGTCGCCGGCAGCGACGTCACCGCCCGGTTCGGTGATGTCGACGAGGCGACGCTCGAGGTCGACGGCAAAGGCCGCAGCGACTGGAAGCTGGAACGGCATGAAGACGAGCTCGTGGTCAGCAGCCCGGATCGTGGATTCGGGGGGTGGTTCGACATCGATTGGTTCGGCGACGACTGGCTCTCCGAAGAGACCGTCATCTTGACGCTGCCGGAGAGCCTGAATGACGGGCGCCTGGATGCCGAGTTCACACTCAGCGCGGGAAGCCTCGATATCGACGGAGCGTACGGCGAAGTCGACATCGAGGTGGGTGCTGGTGCGCTCAAGATCGATGGATCGGCGGAATCGCTCGATGCCGACGTCAGTGCGGGACGCGCAGACGTGACGCTTGCCGGAGTGACCGAGGCCGACTTCACGGTCTCCGCTGGCAAGATCGTGGCCGAGCTGATCGACACGACGCCGAGCTCGGTGTCGATCGATGTCAGCGCCGGATCTCTCGATCTGACGGTGCCGGATGACGCGTACCGGGTGAACCAGGAAGTCAGCGCTGGATCGCTGGATAACCGGCTCGACACTTCGAACCAATCTCGGTTCGTGATCGAGGCGTCGGTGTCGGCCGGGAGTGTCGTCCTGCGCGCGGGAGACTGAACGGCGCCGATTCGGATTTTCTGTAAATCTCAGGTAAAGTCTTGGAGGTTGACGGGGCTATAGCTCAGGCGGTTAGAGCGCTTCACTGATAATGAAGAGGTCCCAGGTTCAAGTCCTGGTAGCCCCACGTTTCACACTAAAATTGAATATCGCAAGGGGCCTTAGCTCAGTTGGTAGAGCGCCTGCTTTGCAAGCAGGATGTCAGGAGTTCGAATCTCCTAGGCTCCACAGTTTCTTAGGACAGTGAAGAAGACCTCGCCTCGGCGGGGTCTTTTTGTTTTTAGGCGTCTGATCAGCAGTTTTTCTTGATAGCCGTGCAGCAACCACCACGACCATACGCAAGTAAGACTTCGAGCACCTGGTAGTAAATTGGTGATTCCTGGTAGTAGTCAGTATGGGTTCTCGTGCGCCCATGTGCCCCGGAATTCCGCGGGAGTTCATGATTGCGCTCACCATGGTGCGCCCTCGTGCGCCCTGAACTCGACGACACTCCTGCTCGGCAGAGCGCGAGCTCACGACCGATGCGCACGAGCGCATCGCGTCCTCAACTCACGCGCTGAAGAATCTGCTCCTGTAGCGAGCTGGCGATGAACTCCGGGATCGATGACTGGTCGTTGTCGGTGCGGATCCAGTACCTGCCTGTGGGCTGACCGTAGTCGTTGAAGTCGAGCACAGCGGACCAGATCGGCAGCCCGCTGTTCGACCGGACAAAGATCGTCACGACCAGATCTTCCGTCTCGGCGCGGATGACCCGAGGACTCGTGTTGGCGAGCTGGTCCGGCATGGCGATGAAGTCGTGCCGGGTGAGCCGTGTGTTGAACTCGGGCGGTCTATCCCTGCGTCGGGATTCTTCACGGGAGGCCTGGATTGCCTTGGTGATACCGACGCCGGCTAGAGCTGCCACGCCTCCAACGAGGACGGTTCTGCGACCGAACGACGTAGGTCGCCGGGCTGGGACCTTCTCGGTATTACTGCATGCTGGCGCCGGTTGGGGCGTGGTTGATCGGAACGCGGCGTCGTGACACCCTCGTGGACGCTGCGAGCGACGACTACTCTAAGTCCGGTCGGTGGGGGACACCGGTAACTCAATGGCCCTAAATTTCACAAATCGTCGACAGATTATCAAGAATAGAGCGTCTCATTCGCACAGATTGGCGTACGAGCTAGTAAACAGTCGACACTTCTACTAGTGTTTCCGGAGGTGCTACCGGGCACCGATCGTCGCTCGAGGAGGAGTTCATGATGAGACTGAAAAACGAAGTGGCCATGATTACCGGAGGAGGCTCCGGGATGGGTCGCGCTGGGGCAATTCGCTTTGCAGCCGAAGGTGCCAAGGTTGTCGTCGTAGACATCAATCAGCAGGCCGCTGAGCAGACCCGTGATCTCATCATTAAGCAGGGCGGTGAGGCCATCGCTGTCGTTGCGGACGTCGCTCTCGAGGCCGATAACGACACGGCGGTCCAGGCAGCGGTGAAGCAGTTCGGTAAGCTCACGATCCTGTGGGCGAATGCCGGGATCGCGGCGCCCGCGACTCCCATCGGCGAAACCTCGCCCGAGACCTTCGATCGACTCCTCTCCGTGAATTCCCGCGGTCCCTGGTTGGCAGCACGCGCGGCGGAGTCGGCCTTTCGCGCGGCCGGAGGCGGCTCCATCGTCATCACCTCGTCCTTGTCTGGCCTCAAGGGGCGTCCAGGTAACAGCGCCTACGCGTCCTCGAAGGGTGCGGCCGCGATGCTGACGAAGGCGCTCGCGATCGAGTTTGCCCCCGTTATTCGCGTCAACTCGGTGTGTCCCGTCGCCACCGATACACCCATGCTTCCGGAGTTCACCAAAACCGCGCCGGATCCCGACGCCGCGCGCGAGAGGGTCGTGTCTGGCATCCCGATGAAGCGTCTGGCGACGACCGAGGACATCGCCAACGCCGCGCTCTTCCTTGCATCATCGGAGGCCGCGATGATCACGGGTCTCAACCTCCCGGTCGATGGCGGGTCGCTCGCATGACTCAGACTGGCATGCTCGACGTCTATGGTTCGGTTCTCGACGGAGAAGTCGTCCACGGAGTCGACGAATGGTTCACCACCTATGACCCCGGCACGGGCCAGCAGTTGGCACGCGTCCAGCGCGGCGGTTCAGCCGAGGTCGACTTGGCCGTCCAATCCGCTGAGGCTGCGTGGTACAAGTGGAGGGCTCTGCCCGGTGTCGAGCGCGGACGGATCATGCTGCGCGTCGCGACCGCGCTCCAAGAGAACGCTCAGGAACTGGCCAGGATCGAGTCCCTCGATAACGGCAAGCCGCTGAGCGGTGCCCTCATGGACATCGCGGTGGCCGCGCGCTACTTCGAGTATTACGCGGGAATGGCAGACAAGCTGCAGGGGGAAACCATCCCGATCGGTGACAAGCACCACTCCTATACGCGCCTCGAGCCCTATGGTGTCACGGCGCACATCGTTCCGTGGAACGCGGCGCTCCAGCAGGCTGCCCGAAGCGTTGCCCCCGCGCTCGCCGCCGGCAACACTGCGGTCGTAAAGCCCGCCGAAGACACCTCGCTGGCTTGCGTGCACTTCGCGCTGATCGCCGCGGAAGCTGGACTGCCGCCGGGCGTGATGAACCTGGTCACCGGGCTCGGGCACGAAGCGGGCGCTGCGCTCGTGGCACACCCCAAGGTCCGCCGTATTACCTTCACCGGGTCCGTACCCACCGGCCAAGAAGTCATGCGTCAGGCGGCCGTGAATCTCAGCCCCGTCACCCTGGAGCTCGGAGGTAAGTCGCCGAACATCGTCTTCGGCGATGCGGACTTGGAAGCGGCGGCCGCCGGGGCGGCGATGGCCATCAACGTTAACGCGGGGCAGGTCTGCGCCGCCGGCAGCCGGCTTCTTGTGCAGCGATCCGTGCACGACGAACTGGTGGAGCGACTCGTCGCGATCCAGCAGGAAGTGCGCCTCGGACACGGGCTCGATAACCCCGATATGGGGCCGATCACAACGAGCGCGCAGTTCGCCAAGGTGAAAGACTACCTGCGTCTCGGTGTGTCGGAGGGCGCGTCCGTCGCTCTCGGTGGCGACCTTCCCCTCAATGCGGAGCTGCATCGCGGCCAGTTCGTGCGCCCGACGATCTTCACGGGTGTAGACAACTCGATGCGGATCGCACAAGAGGAGATTTTCGGCCCTGTCCTCTGCGTAATCCCCTTCAATACGGAGGAAGACGCTATCCGGATCGCCAACGACACGAAGTATGGCCTCACCGCTGGTGTGTGGACTAACGACCTCGGCCGCGCCCACCGTGTTGCCGCCAGCATCGACGCTGGGCAGGTCTCGGTCAATGACTACTTCGCCGGAGGTATCCAGGCGCCCTTCGGAGGCTTCAAGGAAAGCGGCTTCGGTCGTGAGAAAGGTGTGGAAGCGATCTACCACTACCTGCAGACCAAGACCGTCAGCATGAAGATCGCCTGAGGAGCTGGCCGTGTCCGCTGAGACCCACCTCGAGGCGGCAGCAGAGCGTGCCCGAGCGACGCACCCGGGCACGCTCAGCGCCGCCGCCACTATAACGGCACAGCACTGTTTGCTGGACTGGTTCGCGTGCGCGATTGCCGGCGCGAACAGTGACGCGGCGCACGCGATGCGTGCCGTCGTCCCGGCGCTGTCCGCGGGTGGTGCCGGCGTGGTGGGTGACTCGGGACGCCGATCCACTAAAGACGCAGCGCTCCTCAACGGGGTTGCCGCGCACGCCCTCGACTTCGACGACCTTCACCCACACATGTCTACGCACGCGAGTGTCGCGATCGTGCCGGCATTGCTCGCGGTCGCGGAGGACCGGGTGCTATCGGTTGAGCAGGTCCTCACTTCCCTTGTGGCCGGGGTCGAGTTCGGAGCCGAGGTGGGGCGACTCATTAGCCCGCGCCATTACAGGGAAGGATGGCACACGACGGGGAGCGTGGGGGCGATCGCCGCGGCAGCCGCAATTGCGCACCTGACCGATCTCGACGCCGCACAGTTTCGAACCGCTACTGCCCTGGCCTCTACGCTCGGCGGCGGCTTGCGAACCATGTTCGGGACCATGGCGAAACCGCTGCATGCCGGTCGCGCCGCTAGCTCCGGCGTCCTAGCCGGGATGCTCGCGGCTGAGCGATTCACCGCGGCGCGGGACGGCCTGACTGGTCCGCTCGGCTTCGTGACGATGTTCAGTGATCCGGAGCAGGGGCCGCCCCCACTGCGATCAGACGAGGCCATCACCGACACTGTGTTCAAACTTGTAGCCGCGTGCACCGGAACGCATGCCTCCGTAGCGAATGCGCGCGCGGCGTTGAGGCGCACGGGAATCGGGGTCGATGACGTGGCGCGAGTGGAGGTCTGGGTCAGCCCGGAGAACGAGTCGGTCTGCGGAATCGAGCAACCACGGACGGGCACGGAGGCCAAGTTTAGCCTCCGTGCTACCACGGCGATGGCTTTCCTCGGCTGGGACCTCGCAGACGAGTCGAGCTATGAGGCCGGAGCAGAATCCCCGGATGTGGCCGCCTTCGCGGAGCGGATCGTTGTGTCGTACGAGCCGGCCATGCTCGGACGCCCGTTCTTCTCTAAGATGCGCCTCACGCCGCGCGCTGGGGAGAGCGTTTTCGTCGAGGCGGACGCGAGCTTGCCAGAGCGCGATCTCGAGGTGCGGGAGGAGCAGTTGACTACAAAACTCTTCGCTCTCGCGAATCCGTCCATCGGTTCGGGCAACGTCAGCCGACTCGCGGGTCTGATTCTCGGAGAACCAGACGCACCGGTGTCAGACCTCATGGCGTTGGTTTCAGATTAGCGCGAAAAAGAGTCGACAGTTTCTTGGCAAAGTGCGAAAAGGACGATAGTGTCGACAGTACGGAGCACGACCTGAGGACACAGGCTAGACAGCCCACGAGGCGCTAAAGCAGTTGCCGACGGAATCGTTCGGTCCTCGGTACAGCCGCAACTTCCCAATGCATCAACGAATAGCAACGACAGGAAGGCTCAACGATGAGAACGTCGAAACTACTAGCCGCAGCGACGGCAATGGCAGCCATGCTGGCACTCGCGGGCTGCGCGGAATCTGGTGAGGCTGAGCCCGCCGCGGAGGACGCCCCGATCGTGATCGGCGGCGCCATAGGGCTGTCGGGGCTGCTCCAACCCTTCGACAGCCCGACTTGGAACGGCGTGAAGCTGTTCGTCGACAACCAGAACCAGGCGGGCGGCATCCACGGCCGTATGCTCGAGATTGTCGAGGCCGACACTACGTCGACGCCGCAGGGCAGCCGCACCGCGACACTCGAAGTGATCGACAAGGGTGCCGACGTCACGTTCCAGAACTGCAACTACGACTTCGGTGCACCGGGTGGTCAGGCCGCGAGCTCGGCCGGCATCATCGCCTGGTCACTGTGCGCAGGCAGCCCCCTTTGGGGTGTCGAGGGCGTTGGCCAGACTGCATACACTCGCGGTCCGCTGACCTACTCCGAAGGCAATGTCGACGCGCGCTTCGCCTCGGAGAACTTCGGCGCCAACGCCTACGTCGTCTGTGATACCTGGCTCGACTACAACATCCAGGTCTGCGAAGGCTTCCAGGATGCCGCCGAGGAGTACGGGATCAACATCATCGGGACCTCCAATATCAACACGATGCAGGACGAGAACGTCGCGCCGTTGATCACCGACATCCGCAACACGGCCGATCTCGATTTCGTGTTGCTTGCCGGCGGCCCACCCACTTCAGCTGCCATCGTCCGTCAGCTGCGCGGCGCCGGAGTAGACATCCCGCTCCTCTTGCCGAGCGCCAACTACGGCCGCTTCTGGTCCGAGAGTCTTCCCGGTATCAACAATGTGTTCGTCAGCGCCTCGGCGCATACCTGGGGCGATGTCGAAGGGGAGGAGACCGGTGGTGACCCGCGACCTGAGGTCAACGAGCTTGTGCAGCAGTACATCGACACGTTCGGCTCGAACCCCGACAGCACGAACTTCCTCGAGGGTTACGTTGGGATGGAGATCCTGGCAGAAGCGATCGAGGCGACAGGGACGACGGACGGTTTGGAACTCTCCGCTTGGATCGATGAGAAGGGGACGTTCGAGACGGTCCTCGGAACAGTCACCTTCTCGCCTGAGCTGCACTCGGATCCGCTTCGCGAGTTCGTGTTCATCGAGTACGTGAACGCGTGGCCGACCTTCGTGACGTTGCTCGCACCCGCGGGCGAGGTCGAGCTCCACCTCGAAGGCTAGTCGAATAATGACGAAGAGGCCCACCACCACCAGCGAAGCCATCCTCGAGACTCGGGACGTCAGCGTTTCCTACGCCGGGGTCGCGGCACTCTCGAATGTCGACCTGACCCTGAATCCTGCCGAGATTCTGGGGCTCATCGGAGCCAACGGTGCGGGGAAGACTACCTTCGTCAATGTCATCAGTGGCTTCACCCGGGTGACATCGGGAAGCGTCCTTCTGGGCGGCGCAGATGTCACCCGGGCGGCACCCGACAAGCGCGTCCGGCTCGGGATCAACCGGACCTTCCAGGCAGGGCGGCTCTTCAGCAAAATGACGGTGCGCGAGAACATCGAGGTGGCTGCGCTCGGCTCAGGCATGCGGGCCGGCGCGGCGCGGGCCAAGGCGGACGAGCTCCTCGGCACCGGCGGTTTGAGATCCGTCGCGGATGTGCGTGCAGAGATCCTCCCGTACGGTTTCGAGAGGAAGGCAGCGCTCGCGCGGTCGCTCGCGACCTCTCCGAAGGTGCTGGCCGTCGACGAGCCCGCCGCTGGTCTGAATGACGCCGAAAGTGAAGAGCTCGTCTCGTTCCTGGCCGCCATGCGGGACGCCACTGGCGTCGCCGTCATCATCATCGAGCACGATGTCGGCCTGGTTATGCGACTGTGTGATCGAGTGCATGTGCTCGCCGAGGGGCGGACCATCTGCGTCGGCACGCCAGCGGAAGTGCAGCAGAGTCCTGAGGTCATCCAGGCCTATCTGGGTACGAGGAGTGTGAAGCTCGATGCTTGAGGTACGAAATCTCTCGGTTTCCTATGGTCCAGTCAATGCCGTGCGAGACGTGAGCTTCACTCTGGGTGCAGGAAAGATCCTCGCCCTCGTCGGGCCGAACGGGGCTGGCAAGTCGACCGCCCTCATGACCATTGCGGGAGAGAAGCGTGGTGCCATCAGGCGAGGAAAAGTGCGCGTCCAAGGGAGTATTCTTCTGAACGGCACGGAAATTCTCGGGCAGCGACCGGACCAGATCGTCCGCAGTGGCCTCGCTCTCGTACCCGAGCAGCGCCGGATCTTCGCCGGCCTTACGGTCGCCGACAACCTGTTGGTCGCCGGTGCTGTGCGTCGCGATAAGGCAGCCGTCCGGCAGGAGACCGCCGCGATCTACGAGCGGTTCCCCGCTCTCGCAAGCGCACGTGATCGCCGGGCCGGCCTCCTCTCCGGAGGACAGCAGCAACAGCTCGCCCTCGCCCGATCCTTGCTGACGGGAGCGAAGGTCCTGCTGCTCGACGAGCCGTCGCTGGGTCTTGCCCCCATCGTCGTCGAGGAACTGATGGGTCTCATTTCGTCACTCGCCGATGATGAGCGGTCGGTCCTCCTCGTTGAGCAGAGCGCCCTGCAGGCGCTCGACATCTCGTCGCGGGCGATGCTGCTGCGCAATGGCGAACTCTCCGACATCGATAACACGCACGACGGACAGCAGATGCTCGCTGCATACTTCGGCATCGACGTCACCGTGACCGACGCACCTGAGGATCGGACCTGAGATGCCCATCCAGTATTTTGTTGATGCGGTGACCGTGGGTGGCATCTACGCCCTGCTCGCTGTCGGCCTTGCTATGACCTTCGGGGTCGCCCGGCTCGTGAACCTCGCTCAGGGCGAGCTGATCATGGTCGCCGCGTACACGATCTATCTGTTTTCGCCGGACCTCTGGTACCTGTCCATTCCGATAGCCGTCATTGTCTCAGTGCTCTTCGCACTGTTGATGTCGTGGTTGCCGTTCTCTTTCCTACGCGGTGCGGACGAGACCACCCTCCTGGTGGCATCCTTTGGAGTCTCGCTCGCGTTGCAGGGGGTAGCCGTCGCCATCTTCGGCTCACGGCCGAAGGGCACCGGCTTCGGCAGTGGAGTGAGCGCCAGCGTCGAACTGTTTGGTCTCACCGTCTCACTCCTCGACCTCATCACCTTCGTCGTCGTGCTACTGATGCTCCTGCTGCTCACCGTATTCCTCCGCAGCACCGCAGCCGGCGTGTGGATCCGCGCGTCCGCAGAGGACTTCGTTATGGCGCAGCTGCTCGGGGTCCGCGCGCAGCGCGTCGTTACCATCTCCTTCGTGATCAGCGGCGTGATCGCAGCGCTGACGGGCATTCTGCTGACGGCTCGCAGCGGCACCGTGCTCCCGGAGATGGGCGTTCAACCCCTATTGCTCGGACTCGTTGCCGTGGTTCTCGGCGGCCTGCGTAGCCTCCCTGGAGCTGCCGCTGGCGGATTCCTGCTCGGCGGACTCACCGTCGCGCTGACGGTGCTCCTGCCCGCGGGTATCGCAGTTTACAGAGATGCGATCCTCTTCGTCATCGTGATCCTGGTGCTCCTGGTGCGGCCAGGTGGGATCTTCATCAAGTCGAACGCATTGGAGCGAGTGTGACCATAAACGCACGCAACACGAGATTCAGGCGCGCGCTAATCGCGAGCTGGACGCCCGTCGTCCTCATCCTGGTTGTGACCATCGTCGCGTTCTTGATTACCCTGGTGCCGAAGCTGACCGCGGACGTCATCCAAGGACTGATCGTCATCACGCTCGTCGTCGGCCTTTACATCTTCGTCGGGAACTCTGGGGTCATCTCCTTCGGGCATGCCGCCTTCATCGCGCTCGGTGCTTACCTCGGCGGTATCCTCGCAATTCCGACGGTGCGTCGGGCCTTCCTGGTGCCCGGGTTGCCAGATTGGCTGTCGGCATTCGCTCCGGGACTTTGGCCAACGGTTGTGATCGCCGCCCTCGTGGCGGCAGTCATCGGCTGGATCGTCGCGCTTCCGCTGGCTCGCCTCGCTGGCATGGCGGCAGCTGTCGCCACTCTTGCGCTCCTAATGATCTCGCAGGTAGTCCTCATCCACTGGGACGTGCTCTCAAAGGGCGGCGGCACGATCTCCGGGATCCCTGTTGACGTTACTTTGCCGATCGCGCTGGTGGGTGTCGATATCGCGATCCTCGCTGCTTGGCTCTTCCAGCGTTCGTCGACCGGGGCGCGTCTGCGAGCGAGTCGCGACGACCAGGTAGCGGCCCGCTCCATCGGGGTGAAAGTGAGCCGCGAACGACGGCGAGCCTTCGCGCTCAGCGCGGCTATCAGCGCGGTCGGCGGTGTTCTCTACGTGCATTCGGTGGGCGTGCTCACTCCCGGTGACTACTATCTCTCGCTCGCCTTCCTCTGTCTGGCTTCCCTCGTCATCGGAGGCATGGGCAGCCTTACCGGCGCCGTTGTCGGTGGCGCACTGCTGGCGGTCCTCGACATCGGGATGCGCCGGATCCAGGTGAGTGGAGGGATCGGGCCGCTCCAGATCGACGTGCCCGACGGCGTTGCCACCGTGATGATTGCGGTCGTGCTTGTGTTCGTGCTCATCCGCCGACCGACCGGGATCGCACGTGGTCGTGAAACGCGACCGCGAGAGCGCCTGAGGACTTGGATCATGGGCGAAACCAATCAGCAAGGGGCCGCAGGCCCGTCGACGAATGACACGAGGGAGAACCTGACTGATGTATAAAGACATGTCGATTGACGAATTTGCCGTTGTCATCGCCGAGGCCGCCGAGAATTACCGGAACTGGGGACGGTGGGGTGAGGAGGACGCAGTCGGCACCCTGAATTTCATCGACGAAGCCAAGCGCCTGGAGGCAGCCAACCTCGTTAAGCGGGGAGCGTCGTTCTCGCTCTCGATCGAGCTCGGACCCGGCGGCCCCCAGACGGGCTTCATGGGACGGACAAATCCAATCCACACGTTCACGCAGACTGCCGACGACCACATCCACGGTCGGCAGGGGTTCCCGCACGGCGTGGGGGGCTCCGACGACGTGGTCTTCATGGCACTCCAATGCGCCACGCATTGGGACGGTCTGGGGCATATCTACGACCGCGGTCGCGCCTACAATGGGCGCGTGGCGAACGAGGTCGTGACTCCCGCTGGTGACGCCATCACCGGCATCGAGCACGCTACGCCGCTCGCGATCTCCCGTGGGGTGTTGCTCGATGTCGGGCGCGCCATTGGCGGGGGTGAACTGGAGGACGGCTTCGCTATCACCGAGGAGCACCTCCTCGCAACGATCGAAGCGCAAGGGCCGACGTCGAAGGTGGGCCGCGGGGACATCGTCGTCGTGCGGACCGGACAGATGGAGCGTGCGCGTAAGAACGCCTGGAAGGGGTACACGGGGGGAGACGCGCCCGGCTTCTCCTTCTCGACCGCGGGGTGGTTGCACCGTACGGAGATCGCGGCCATCGCGATCGACACATGGGGCTTCGAAGTGCGCCCCTACGAGGTGCCGGACGCATTCTCTCCACTCCACCAGGTCGTCGTCCCCAACATGGGAATGATCATCGGCGAGATGTGGAACCCGGCAGAGCTTGCCATCGACTGCGAGGAGACCGGAGTCTACGAATTTCTGCTCGTCGCTTCCCCGTTGCCCTTCACCGGTGCCGTCGGTGCCCCGGTCAGCCCGATGGCGATGAAGTAGCGATCCCGTGGACGTGACCCGCGCGGAATGCACACGAGGAGAAGGAACGATGGAGATTGCTCAAGACCTAAAGAGCAAGGTGATTCTTGTCACCGGTGCGGCACGCGGTATCGGAGCTGCGACCGTGCATGAGTTGGCGTCGCGCGGAGCGACGGTCGTCGCCACAGACAAGATGGAAGAGGCACCAGAGCTGTGGGACCTTCTGACTGATGTTCCGGGGACTGTGACCTTCGAGACGCTCGACGTATCGAACGACGAGGCCTGGCGCCGAGTCATGGACCGAGTGGCAGCGGAGTCGGGGCGTCTTGACGGTCTCGTCAACAATGTCGGTCTCGTCCTGCGTGACCGCCTCGAGATCGTCGACCCAGCACAGTGTGAGCGCGCGTTCTCCGTCACGGTCATGGGCGCGCTGCGAGGGCTGCAGGCGGCGCTGCCGCTGATGAGCGCCGGGGCGTCCGTCGTGAACATCGGATCCATCGCCGCCCTCATCCCCTACCACGCGGTGCCCTACACGCTTAGCAAGTGGGCTCTGAGAGCGCTCAGCTCGATTGCGAGCATGGAACTCGGTCCTCGCGGCATCCGGGTGAACATGGTCCACCCGGGTTACACGGCGACTGACGGCGTGGCGACGGCCGGTTCCGCCTTCCTCACAGCTTCACTGGCCGCCTCACCGCTCGGCAGGCCCGGCCGACCTGCCGAGATCGCGGCCGTCGTCGCGTTCCTGCTCTCGGACGCGGCCAGCCTGGTCAACGGAGCAGAGATTAGCGCCGACGGCGGCACGACGTCTCAAGGCGGCGCGAAACCGCTATCCGACGCGGTGCGCGAGTCGATGCGGACATCGACATGATGCGCGCATCTTCTTGTACACGTGGTTCCGACACACCGTCGTATGCACTTACGCAGTTCCCCGAAAGGAAGTTCCTCCGATGACTGAGTCAACCCGCGGCCCCCTCGCTGGAGTCCGAATCCTCGACTTCACCCAGTTCCTGTCGGGTCCATACGGAACGCAGATCCTGGGCGACCTCGGTGCCGAAGTGATCAAGATCGAGTCGCCGGCGGGGGACCTCAGCCGATCCGTTGCCCCCAACTTCGTCCGTGGCGATAGCGTCTACTTCCATACGATCAACCGCAACAAGCGCAGTCTGGCGGTCAACCTTAAAGCCGAGGGTGCGGTTGAGCTGGTGCGTACCTTGTTGGACCAGAGCGATATCGTGATGGAGAATTTCCGCCCAGGCGTCCTCCACCGACTCGGCATCTCTCGCAAGAAGGAGATGGAACGCAATCCTGCGTTGATTTGGTGCTCGATCACGGGATTCGGCCAGGACGGCCCCGCGCGCAACCTTCCCGCATATGACATGGTCGTGCAGGCCGCATCCGGCGCGATGAGTCTCACTGGCGAGGAAGGCGGCAGACCGCTCCGCACGGGGGTGCCTGTGGGAGATCTCGCAGCGGGTTTGAACGCCGTGATCGGCGTATTGGCAGCGTTGGAGAAGAGGCGCTCGACGGGTGTCGGCGACTACATCGACGTGTCGATGCTCGACTGCCTGGTCTCGATGCTCAATTACCAGGCGAGTTACTACCTGCATTCCGGGACGCTGCCCGGCCCGCAGGGCACCGGGCATGACTCGGTACCCACTTACCGCACATTCACCTGCGGCGACGGTCAGGACGTCGTCACCACCGCGAACACCGAGCGGATGTGGGCCGACATGGCGACGGTGCTCGGTCACGAGGAATTGGTGACCGATCCGCGCTTCGCCACCAACACGGATAGGCTGAAAAACAAGGAAGCGCTCTGGGCCGTCATCGAGCCGGCGTTCCTCGCGCACCCGGCTGCAGAGTGGGTGCGGAAGTTCAATGAGCTGAGCATCCCGGCTGCTCTGGTGAAGAGCGTCCCGGACGCGCTGGTCGACCCGCAGGTCGTGCATCGGGAGATGGTGGTGCACCTCGACGATGGCCAAGGCTCCAGTGTCTCGGTGCCCGGCAATCCGATCAAGTTCGAATCCGCGATCCGCGAGGGACACATCTTTCCGCCGCGTCTCGGAGCGGACGGCTCCGACGTGCTGCGTGCGGCGGGCCTCGACGACGCTGCGATCGACCGGCTTGTCGACGCGGGCGTCGTGGTCCCGGGGTGGAGATCGGAATGAGCGCCATCGACCTCGACAACATCGTCGCCATCGATGTCCACGTGCACGCGTTGCGCCCGGACACTCTAGGCATCGAGAACGAACTGAGCCGCAAGACGCGTGAGGACCAGGCGAGGCGGTGGAAGACCGACCTCGTCAACATCACCCTCGACGAGACGGCGGACTACTACCGCGAACGGCGGATGCTCGCCGTCATCTTCCCGGTCGACTCCGAACGGCACATGGGCGACTCTCCCGTCCCCAACACGGATGTCGCGGCCGCGGCGGCACGCAACCCCGATGCGCTAATCCCGTTCGCCAGCATCGATCCGCGGCGCCCCACCGCGCTCGACGAGGCACGCGACCTCATCGAGAACCACGGGGTGAAGGGATTCAAGTTCCATCCCAGCATCCAGGGCTTCGCCACGGAGGAGCCCGCCGCGTACGCCATGTACGAGCTGCTCGCGGAATACCGTTCCATCGCACTGTTCCATTCGGGGCAGACAGGCATTGGTCGCAATCTCCCCGGAGGCGGCGGAGTGCGGTTGAAGCACTCGAATCCGATGCTCATCGACGACATCGCCGTCGACTTCCCGGAACTCAGGCTGATAATCGCTCATCCCTCTTTCCCGTGGCAATCGGAGGCGTTGGCGGTGGCCCGCCACAAGCAGAACGTCTTCATCGACCTGTCCGGGTGGTCCCCCAAATATTTCGAGGAGCAACTGGTGCAACACGCGAATTCCCTTATCCCCGACAAGGTCCTCTTCGGGTCGGATTTCCCCGTCCTGACACCCGACCGGTGGTTGGCTGATGCGGAATTCCGTGACTTCCGACCGGCAACCATGCCGGGGCTGCTGAAGCTGAACGCAGCCCGTCTGCTCGGGATCGGCTGACATGACTTGTCGTCGGTTCCACGGAGAAGCCTCCCCAGCGCGCGACGGAGCAGACCGGTGAGCGTCGAGTCAGGGCCGGTCCCGCTGGCAGCGGGAGGCTCGTATGTCGCTCGACTGTTGAAGCTGGACCCGGACAGCCCCTCTCTCGTCGAGCGGATCGCGATCAACGTGGCGCTCGCGATCGTCGACGGCCAGGTGGCGCCGGGCGACATGGTGAGTTCCGTGACCATCGCTCGGCAGTACCATTCGAGCCGGACCCCCGCTCGCGAGGCCATGCTGATGCTCGAGCGGCACGGCATGGTGACGACGCTGCCGCGCCGGCGGCCGCGGGTTACTGTGGTGCCGGCGGAGACCATGGCGCAGATCTACGAGGTTCGGGCGGTCCTCTCCTCGCTAGTCTCGAGGTTCGTCTGCGCCAACGCCACGGACGAAGAGCTGAGCGACCTGCGACGCCTTCTCGAGGTGATGCAGGAGGCGTCCGCGGCCAACTCTGCGAGGGAGTACTTCTGGGCGAACGTCGCGTACAACGAGCGGGCGGCGGAGTTGTCCCGGAACCCGGTGCTCGCCGAGACGCTCGACTCGTTGGGTCTCCGGGTGCTTCGGCTGCGGCGCATGACTTTCTCCATCGAGGGACAGATCGAGCGGTCCTTCGCGGCGCACTGCCGCGTGCAGGATGCGTTCGAAGCGAGAGACGGCGACCTCGCCGCCGCCCTGACCAATTCAGTCATCCGGTCCGCGATGCAGGCATTGGCCGCCAACTACGACGAACACGATCGCACGCGCACTTCGGACCGGCACTTGCTCGGAGAGGACGGCGTTGGGTCGCACGTGGTCGAGCCCGACGACGACCATGTATGACAGTTTGCTGCGGACGGGATTCAGGCATTCACAGGCTGCGAGGCCAGGAAGGGGATCGGTATGACGGACTTCTCAGGAAGAGTGGCGCTCGTCACGGGCGGAGCTTCAGGCATCGGACGCGCGACCGCCGAGCGACTGTCCCGCGATGGCGCTGCGGTCATCGTCGTCGACATCAACAGCGACGCTTTGGACGCTGTGGTGTCGTCGCTGCCCGGTGATGCAATAGGAGTCGTCGCCGACATCGGTGCACGCGACGGTGTGGACCAGTACATGGCGCGTGGCGTTGAACGGTTCGGGCGAATCGATCACTTCCACCTCAACGCCGGCATCGGCGGCAGTGTCGGCACGCTCATGCACGACGTCACGCTCGACGAGTTCGACAGGGTGATGTCGGTGAACGTCCGTGGCACATTCCTCGGCGCGCAGTGTGCACTCCGCCACCTCGCCTCCGCTCGCACCCCGGGATCGGTGGTGATCACGTCATCGGTCGCCGGTCTCCTCGGCAGTGAGCGTCTCGCCGCCTACAACGCCTCCAAGCATGCGGTGCTGGGGATTATGAGGACCGCCGCGGTGCAGGGCGGGCCGGACGGGATCAGAGTCAACTCGGTCGTTCCCGGGATTATCGAAACCGCGCTGATGCCGTCGATGCTCGCCGCCACTTCCAACGCCCCCGAAGAGAACCCGCTGCTGCGTGCTATCCCGCTGGGGCGCGCCGGCAAACCTGAGGAGATCGCGAACCTAGTAGCGTTCCTGCTCAGCGATGAAGCATCGTTCATTACTGGTGCTGCGGTCGTCATCGACGGAGGCGCGAGCGCTGAGAACCCGATGCGGGCGGCTGGGCCCCGGAAGCACTGGGAGCCTGAAGCCTGAGTCGGGACCTCGTGCACATCTGATCTGGAATGCAGGAAGTGGCGTGACTTCCACTGCCGACCGTTAATGCCAACTGGTCTCGGTGTCCGGTCAGGCTGGTACGGCCAGGTGCGCGCCAAGTCAAGCCCCAGTGCGTGGTGTAGCCGGTGGTGATCCTTCTTCTGTTGGTTAGGCGCTGAGTTCGAGGACGTGTTCGGAGGTCACCTCGCTTCCGGTGTCGGGGAGGAGAGTGAGGCGGCTCTTGGCGAGGATCTCGAGTCCGAGGTAGCGGCGT
>NZ_JBLXHF010000003.1:0-436498 GCF_048259935.1 Microbacterium sp.
TCACTGTCGACAATATGAAGTGCGGTCATCGTGATGATGCCTTTCGAGTGGGATGTGAGAGTTTCCTCGAAGGATCACACGGTGACCGCGCCTACGTCGGAAGCGACGAGCCGGCCACCGCGGGCTACACCACTTTATGGGGCACTACTCCCACACCCAGAGTTCACCATCTATCTCCACCGTGTCGCCGAGCCGAACCTTGTACTCGTCAGACATCACTCTGCCCTTCTTTCGCTGCCAGATTCTGCAGTCGTATACACGGTTTCGCTGCTGAAGACCGCGGCGAGGTCTATGTTGAGTAGTCGTCGCCAGGCCATGTTGTCGATCCATGCGCAGGCCAGAGGTGGGCAGTCGGGAGAGACGATCCGGCACAGCTCCCCGCGGGGCCGACCGCCGACGGCCATCTCCAAGATTAGGGATTCCGTCTCCCGTGCGGGCAAGCAGCGATCGTGGCGCGACGCCGACAGGTAATCGAGATTCGCGGTCGCGCGATTGTCGTGTCCCGTAAGTACCTCGTAACGCCAGCCGAGTCGACCGCAGATAGTTGCCGTCTCGCCGAACTGGACGCGGGCAAGGTCGTCGATGCGCTCTGCCGGGCGCACATCGAATAGCCCAAAGCTGCCGTCGGTGAACTGCGCTAATAAGTCAGGGATGTGTGAGTCCCCCGACAACTGTGAACCGTGCCCGAAGGCGATCGCCAGCGGCTGCGCCCACAGTCGCTCAGCTTGCCCGCTATAGTCCAGCCACAGGACTTCCCAGCGTTCTTCCTGGGACTCGCACCACACATGCGATCGCGTGTGCTGCCAGAAGTACATCGCAGGCGTGAATTGATGGCGAACGCCTTTCGACTTGCGAACGCTCATGGGATCGATCGCCTGCCAGTCTCTGTCTCCGAGGTCTCGACCGACAGCCGCCCACTCGAGCTCTCTGTCTGTGGCGCGGCCGCTGCCCATGCGCGGGATCCAGTGCAACTCGGCAGATGATGTTCGACACCGAGGGGTGATCCGCCTGGCCTCATCGACTGGCCGCACTGCAGCCCCTTTCACAAGTGAACCCGTGGTTCAGGTGATGCGAAGACGATGGGGGCAATCGGAGCCCCATCGCTCCTGTATCCACTGCTGATGCTCCTCCGCATCGACAGCGGATACAGGAAGGTCGTCGGCGTTTCCTGACACACGGTGTCACCGTAGCCGGGCCGCATGTCACCTAAAGCTGGTTTGTGTCACCTCAACGCGGTTCCGACAAGAAAAGTCTTGACGTAGCATCCGCTCGGGCGTAACGTACAACCAAATGGTTGCACAACGAGAACTGAGCGAAGCGGAGACCGACCGTGTGTTCCACGCACTGGCGGCCGCGACTCGGCGTGACATTCTGCGCCGAACGAGTGGCGAAGAGCAATCCGTGTCGTCCCTCGCGGGCGACTACGACATGTCCTTCGCCGCCGTGCAGAAGCACGTCGCCGTCCTTGAGGCCGCCGGCCTCATCATCAAGCGTGCCGAGGGACGCGAGCGGCTCGTCCGCGCGAATCCCGAGATGATCGCGCGCGCTCGGGCGCTGCTCGCCCGCTACGAAGAACTGTGGCGCGACCGCGTCGCTCGCCTCGATGATCTGCTCTCTGAAAACACCGAAGGAGACTGAAATGCCTGTCACCGATATCACCACGGATGCTGAGAATCTCACCATGACCGTCGTCGCCGACTTCGCGGCTCCGATCGAACGGCTCTGGCACGTGTTCACCGACCCGGCCCAGCTCGAGCGGTTCTGGGGTCCTCCCGGATGGCCCGCCACCTTCACCCAGTTCGACTTCACGGTCGGCGGCAAGGCGCTCTATTGCATGACCAGTCCGCAGGGCGAGCGCTCTGGCGGATCGTGGGAATTCTTGAACATCCTCGAACCGCATGGCTTCGACGTCATCGACTCCTTCGCAGACTCCGACGGCAACCCGCTCGAGGGCATGCCGGCGATGCGGATGACGTTCGGCTTCGAGCCGACGGATGCCGGCAGCCGCATGATCAACACCAGCCACTTCGACTCCGCCGAGGCGCTCGAGCAGGTCGTCGCGATGGGCGCCGTCGAAGGAACGCGCATGGCCATGGCGCAGCTGGATGCCGTACTGCAGGACCTGCGCGAATACGCGCAGGGCAAAGGCACGCGCGTCGAACTGCTCGACGACACGCACGTACGCATCACGCGCCTCGTGAACGGTCCGCGTGAGCTGGTCTGGCGCGCGCATCACGACGCCGAGCTCGTGAAGAAGTGGATGCTGGGACCGGACGGCTGGGAAATGACGGAGTCCGTCGTCGGCATGGCTCCGGGTGACACGTACCGCAACTCCTGGGCGCCGATCGGCGACACCGAGGGCGAGCCCTTCGGATTCGAGGGCGAGGTGCTGCTCATCGATGCCCCGCGCCGTGCCGTGACCACCGAGCGGATGCAGGGCATGCCGACCCAGACGCTGAACGACCTGAACCTCTACGAGGAGGACGGCGCCACCCTCGTCACGGTGCTCATCGAGTACCCCGACAAGGAGACGCGCGACATGATCCTCGCCACCGGCATGGCCGACGGCATGGAAGCATCCTTCGCCCGTCTCGAGCGCGAGGTGCTGGGCTTCACGAGTTCATAACTCCGGACAAACCAGGCCCGAACGCGCCGAACCTACCGCTGCGCCGCGAGTCTGATCGGCGCGTTCGCGCCGCCGTACCCGTCGTAGCCGCCGCGACGTTCAACCACCTCGAAGAAGACGTCGCCGATGGTGCGAGTGTAGAAGTGGATGAACTCGCCGTCGGCATCGCGGTCGTACAACAGATCGAGTTCCTGCAGCGACGCCAGCATGTCGGCGGGCAGGTCGAATCGCGCCGCGAGGTCGTCGTAATAGTTCGCGGGAATCCGCAGATGGTCGATACCGCGCTCTCGCGCTCGCCGAGCCACAGCGAACACGTCCGAGGTCCGCACCGCGACGTGCCGAGCCGGGGGTTTCGCGGTGGGCGGGGCGAGGTTGATCGGCACCCGGATGATTCCGTCCGGGGTGCGCATCACCTGACTGCGGATCAACCCGTGCGGCCCCGGCACATCGGCCGGAGCATCCGCCTGCAGTGACAGGGCGCTCGACATGAACAGCACCGCCTCGTCGAAGTCCTGCCACGCGTACGCGAGGTTGATGTGATCTATCTCTCCCACGAGTCCTCCGGCGATCTGTCTGCCGCCCTCGAACTCCTGGAGCCACGATCGCTCCACCGGCCGGGAGCTCCAGAACACTTGCGTGCCGTCGGGTGCGGCCACACCCCGCAGGTGCTGCTCGCCCTCATACGTGCGCCGGAAAACCGAGGGGGACCCGAGTGCGAGGGCCCGCGACACGGCGGCCTCAGCATCCGCCGTCTGCAAGCCGATTCCCGCGAGGACCGGCTCACCGCTTCGCACCTGCTCGTTCAGGATGACTCGCGCGGACCCCGCACTCCACAGGCGCACCGGCTTCGACCTGTGCTGTCCCTCGAATGCGAAGCCGAGCTGCTCGAGCAGTTCGTCCACCTCGGCGAGATCGGCTCCGGCCACTTCGATGAAATCCAACCCGGTCGTTGCGGGTGCCTCACCGATCTGCCCCTGCGACCACCCGTTCGCAGCTGCCGTGCGGTCAGCCAGCCACACCAGTGATCGATGCGCGTGGGCCGCGGTGCGTACCGTGTCGGTCTGCCGGTATGTGTCGTTGAAGACTTCCAGCGACCACGGCCCCGCGTATCCCGCCTGCACGACGTGTGTCATGAACCCGACCAGATCGAATGACCCTTCACCGGGGAACAGCCTGTGATGCCGACTCCAGGACAGCACGTCCATGTCGAGCGCCGGGGCATCGGCGAGCTGAAGGAAGAAGATCTTCTCCGCGTCGATCTGCTCGATCGCGGCCGGGTCGTGGCCGAGCGAAAGGATGTGGAAGCTGTCCAGGCAGACGCCGAGGTTCGGTCGATCGGCCCGCTTCACGATCTCCCACGTGCGACGGTAGTCGTCGACATACCGTCCCCAGGCGAGCGCCTCATACGCGAGACGGATGCCGTGCGCCGCAGCCCTGTCCGCCAGCTCGCCGAGCTGACGTGCAAAGACGTCGTCATCATCGACGGTCGCAGTTCCGACGTTGCTGCAGACGAGCATCAGATCGGTGCCGAGGCGTCTCATGACCTCGAACTTCGCCTCTGCGCGGCGCATGTTGTCGACGAACACATCGTCGGCGACTCCCTCTGCATCGCGGAAGGGCTGGAACATCTCGATCGTGAGCCCGAGTCGGTCGCAGAGCGCGCGGATCTCTTCGGGGGACTCCGGTGCGGCAATGAGATCCGCATCCATGATCTCGACTCCATCGAAACCCGCTTCGGCGCAGGCGTGGAGCTTTTCGACGAGCCCTCCGGAGATGCAGACGGAGGCGATTGAAGTACGCATGGCTGTGAACGTACCAGTTTGTACATTAATTTCCCAGAGGTGTTGCCGATCAATGTACTAACCGGTACATTCAATTCCAGCACCGATCCCCAGATGAAGGTCAACGACGACATGCACCAGCAGCTACCCCCGCAGGAGACGATGATTCGTCGCGCCACGAGAGGGATTTCTGCATGACGCTCGTCGGTCTGCTCGGAGAGGGAATCGCCACTTCTCTCACTCCTCCGATGCATCGTGAAGAGGCGCTCCGCTTGGGGCTCGACTACGAGTATCGAGTGCTCGACACCGCCTCGACGGGCCGGGGCGTCAGCGATCTGCCGCAGATCCTCGACGAGATCGTTGCGGACGGCTTCGACGCGATCAACGTCACGCATCCGTTCAAACAGGGCATCATTCCGTACCTGGATGAGCTCACCGCTGACGCCGCCGAGCTCGGTGCTGTGAACCTCGTGCTGTACCGCGACGGTCGCGTGATCGGGCACAACACCGACTGGACGGGCTTTCAGTACGCGCTGCGCGCGGGCCTCACCTCGATCGAGGGCGAGAACGTCGTGCAGGTCGGCGCCGGCGGCGCCGGCGCGGCCACCTGCTTCGCCGCATTGAAGTCAGGGGCGACCGAGATGACGATCGCCGACTTGTTCCCCGACGCAGCGGACAGGCTCGTCGGCCGAATGCGGGAGCTCTTCCCGCAGGCCACGATCAGAAGCTGTGCTCTCGCGGATATGTCCCCCGCTCTCGCGAACGCCGACGGCGTGGTGCATGCGACGCCCACCGGGATGCTGCACAACCCAGGGCTCGCTTTCGAGCTCGACGGGCTGCGCCCTGAGGCCTGGGTCGCTGATGTGGTCTACCTTCCCCTGGCGACTCAGCTCGTGCGAACAGCGCGTTCCCGCGGACACCGCGTACTCGATGGCGGCTTGATGGCCGTCGGGCAGGCGATCGACAGCATCCGGATCATCACGGGTCACGAGCCCGATGGAATCCGGATGCGGCAGCACTTCCTCGCACTCGTCGATGAGGAAGCCACAACCCCCACTCACACAGCAACAACATCCCAGAAAGGGACTCAACGGTGAATCCTCGAATCACAACCGTACGTCGTGCCATCCTCGGCCTTACCCTCGTAGCCAGCCTCACCCTTGCGGCGGCCGGGTGCGCATCGGCTGAGCAGAACGAGAACGCCGGAGGCGACTCCGACGAGATCGTCGTCGGCTACTCCGGCTACACGCTCACCAACCCGTACTTCGCGGGACTCGTCCGAGGCCTTGAAGAGGGTGCCGATGAGTACGGCTTCCGCCTGCTTCAGACCAACTCGAACGGTGACAACAACACCCAGACCAGCGACATCCAGAACCTCGTGAGCCAGGGCGCCGATTACATCATCGTCAGCCCCGCCGATGCATCCGCCATCGTCCCCGCCGTGAACGCGGCGGCCGACGCCGGCGTTACGGTCGTCGGCATCTCCGACACGATCGATTCGGATGCTGTCACTTTCACGGTCGCAATGGACCACGTGACCATCGGCGAGCAGAGCGCTCAGGGCATCGTCGACTTCCTCACCGAGAAGTACGGGGAGCCCAAGGGCAAGGTCGTCGAGATGCAGGGCATCGCCGGGAGCGCTGCGGGCTCGGATCGGACCGCTGGATTCGACAACATCATCAGCGAGTACCCCGGCATCGAGGTCGTGGCGCGCGTCGATGGCGGGTTCGACACGGACAAGACGTTCCAGCAGATGTCGACCATCTTGCAGGCCCACTCCGACATCGATGCCGTGATGAACGCCAACGACAGCGAAGCGCAGGGAAGCACCAAGGCGATCGAAGCGGCGGGGCTCTTCAAGCCCGTGGGTGACCCCGACCACATCTTCGTCACCGGCAACGACGCACCCGCTCCTGCAATCGCGGACATCCGCGCGAACCGCCAGGATATGACTGTGGCATCGAACCCGATCGAGCTCGCCAAGCTCGTGATGAAGAACATCGCCGATGTGGAGAAGGGTGAGAAGATCACCGGATTCATCGAGTGGCCCGGTCAGATCATCACCCCTGCGAACATCGATTCCGCAGAGGTCAAGGAATACGGAATCTGGGCGGATGAAGTCAAATAGCATCACTCGACTCTCTCTCGAGGGCGTCTCCAAGACCTTCGGCACCAACACGGTGCTGGAGGACGTGGGGTTCGTCCTCGAGGGGGGCCAGATCACCGGCCTGGTGGGCGAGAACGGCGCTGGTAAGTCGACGCTGATACGTACGCTCTCCGGCGCCATCGAACCCACAGCGGGTGAGATCACGATCGACGGAGCGCCGCTTCCGCGCTCGGCGAAGGCCGTGATCGATGCGGGGATCAGCGTCATCTACCAGGAGCTCACCGACATCCCGGACATGTCGTTGCTCGAGAACGTACTGCTGGGAAACCTCGAGTCCCGTGCTGGCGTGAAGAGCCGGGCGGCGAACAGGCGGCGGGCGCAAGCCGGCCTCGAGCGCGTCGGCCTGGGCGGGATCGACCTCGGTACGCCTATCCGGGATCTCACCATCGCGCAGCGCCAGCTCGCCGAGATCGCGCGCTGCCTCGTTCGGGATGCTCGGGTACTGATCCTCGACGAACCGACATCGTCGCTGCCGGAGGCAGACGTCGAGACTCTACTGAACGTGGTCACAGCACTGCGGGCAGAGGGAATCGCGATCCTCTACGTGACCCATCATCTCGACGAGCTCTTCCGGATCTCGGATCGGCTGGTCGTGCTGCGTGACGGCCGCAAGGTCGCCGAGGGCGAGACCTCAGACTTCGATGAGAAGTCCTTGGTCCGCGCCATGCTCGCAAAAGACCTCGAGCAGGCGTACCCGTATCGCGCTCGCGCTGTCGGGTCGATCGTCCTGCAGGTCGATGATCTGGTCGCCGCCGGGTCCAACGGCAACTCGATCGTCGCGCGGGCGGGCGAAGTCGTAGGGCTCGTCGGTCTCGCCGGTGCCGGCCGGACCGAGCTGATGCGTGCGATCTCCGGCGCGAACAATGTCTCCTCCGGTTCGATCTCGATCAACGACGAAGCCGTACGCACTGGCTCGCTGGCCAGGGCATCACGAGCTGGAATCCTGTACGCACCCGAGGACCGCAAACGAGACGGACTGGTCCTCGACGGCAGCATCGAATCCAACCTTGTCTACGGCGACTACCGAGGCGTCTCGCGCTGGGGGTTCCTCGACTTCCGAGCCCTCGCCCGGAACGCACGCGATGTCGCCAAGCGATACCAGGTTCGGATGAGCTCGACGGCTCAAGCCGTCGGCGAGCTCTCTGGTGGGAATCAGCAGAAAGTCGTCGTCGCTCGGATCTCGGAGCGAGACCCGAGTGTCGCGCTCTTCGACGACCCGACGCGAGGTGTCGACGTCGGCGCGAAAGCCGGCATCTACGAGCGCATCTTCGACCTCGCTGAACGCGGGACCGCTGTCCTTGTCTGTTCGAGCGACACCGACGAGGTACTGGCCGTCGCTGACCGAATCTATGTGCTGGTCAGCGGCAGCATCGTCGCGGAGATCTCCCGTGATGACTTCGAACGAGAGCACATTCTCCACCTCTCCGCGGGTGGAAACGCAATGAGTGGAAACGCAATGAACGGAACGCTCCCCCTATGACGAACTCCGCTGTGGCCCCCGGCGCTCAGACGCGTTGGAAAGACGCATCGCGCACGGTCCTCAACAGTAATCTTCTCCCGATCATCGCCGCGCTGATCATCGTGTCGGTCGCGCTCTCGGTGATGACGCCGACGTTCTTGACCGCGAGCAATCTGACGAACATCGTGACGCAGAGCGCTGTGGTTGGCATCGCCGCTATCGGCGCCACGTTCGTCATCATCACCAGCGGCATCGACCTCTCCGTCGGCGCGAATATCGCGCTGTCCGGCATGATCGGCGCGATCGTCGCGCAGGCGACCGGCAACGGCTTCTTCGGCATCGCCGCTGTCATCGTGGTGGCGGCCGCGGTCGGCGCCTTCAACGGAGCATCCGTCTCCTGGCTGCGTCTCGCGCCGTTCATCGTGACGCTCGCGACCATGGGAATGGCGCGCGGTCTCACGCTGCAGATCAGCCAGGGGCAGTCGGTGTACAGCCTTCCAGAATCGCTGAACTGGCTGGGTGCCTCAGCCGTGTTCGATGTGAAGACCTCCGCCCTCACGACGGTGCTACTGTTCGTCGTTGCGCACTTCGTGCTCTCGCGCACAACCTTCGGCCACCGGATCTACGCTGTCGGCGGCAACGCGGAAGCGGCGAGGCTCGCTGGCATCAACGTGCGCCGTGTGGTCTTCTCCGCATACGTGATCGCGGGTATCGCGGCCGGCATTGCCGCGCTGATCCTGCTCGGGCGACTCGACTCCGCGACGCCGAACGCCGCGACGGGCACCGAACTGCAGGTGATCGCGGCCGTCGTCATCGGTGGGACGAGCCTGTTCGGCGGCAAGGGCAGCATGATCGGAACGTTCGTCGGTGTGCTGCTGATCGGCGTCATCAACAACGGGCTCACCCTGTTGAATGTGTCGTCGTTCTGGGTGCAGTTCGTGCAGGGTGCTCTGATCTTCCTCGCCGTGCTGCTCGACTCCGTCAGCACTCGTCGACGCTCGCGGCAGTCACGATCGTGAGCATGCAGTGACGACGGACCATCGAGTTCTCGGCAGGGAGCTGTCGAACTGGGGTCGCTGGGGTGACGATGACCAACTCGGCACGTTGAACCTCCTGACCCCGGAACGCGTGCGCGCCGGTGCGGACAGCATCCGTACCGGCCACGTGCTCGAACTGTCGCTGCCGCTGGGCGGCGATGGTCCGCAACCCGCCGGGAGCCGTCGCACCAATCCGGTGCACATCATGACCCGGCTTCCGGATGCGCCGGTCGAAGAAGGCGGCTTCCACTACTTCGACGATGCGATGTTCCTGCACCTGCAAGGAGCGACGCAGGTGGATGCGCTCGCCCACGTCTCGTACGACGGGGCACTGTACAACGGCGTGTCCGCGGCGTCAGCCGTGACCGCGGCGGGCGCGTCGCGCCTCGGCATGGAGAACTACGTCGGCCGCATCAACGGCCGGGCAGTGCTGCTCGACATTCCTGCGCTGACTGGTCGCGCGCGACTGGACTCGGGCGAACCGGTGACAACGGAAGACCTGCTGATGGCGGAGGCCCGTGCCGGAGTGCGGGTGGAGCCGGGGGACATCGTCCTCGTGCGCACGGGATGGATGCAACTGCTGCTCGAGGGCGATGCGCAAGAGTATTTCGCCACCGAACCCGGTTTGGACCTGTCCACAGCTCGTTGGTTGCGTGAACGAGACGTCGCCTTCGTCGCCTCGGACAACTGGGGCGTGGAAGTCGCGCCATCGCAATCCGGCGCCGCGATGCCGTTGCACTGCGTTCTCGTGCGCGACATCGGGATGCCGCTGGGGGAGATGTTCGTGATGGAGGAGCTTGCAGCGGCCGCTGCCACGTTGGGCCGATCCGTGTTCCACCTCTCATGCGCGGGGCTCCGAGTCACCGGTGGGGTCGGATCGCCGGTGAGTCCGGTGGCGACGTTTTGATCGAGCGGTATGAGCTGCGGGGTAGGGCATGATGTGGGGGTGGACGCGATGAGCGAAAAGGCTGCGCCGGTGGTGCGCAAGCGCGATGCTGAGCGCACGCGCTCGGAGCTCCTCGAGGTAGCCACCGAGGCATTCGCCGAGTCAGGTTACGCGGGAACGCGGGTCGATGAGATCGCCGAGCGCACGCAGACGACGAAGCGCATGATCTATTACTACTTCGGCGGCAAAGAGCAGCTCTACCTCGCCGTGCTCGAGAATGCGTATCGCGGCATTCGCGAGACCGAGCAGTCGATCCATGCCGGTGATCTGCCGCCCGTGGAAGCGCTCCGCCAGATCGCTGAGCTCACCTACGACCACCACCTCAACCACAGTTCGTTCATCCGGCTGGTGTCGATCGAGAACATCCACCATGGCGAGTTCATCAAGCGTCTCGACGGACTGCGCACGCTGAACCAGCCGGCCGTCGATGTTCTGGAAGCGGTGCTCGAGCGCGGTCGAGCCGAGGGGTCGGTGCGCGCCGATGTCGACGCGCTCGACGTGCACCTGCTGATCAGCTCCTACTGCTTCTTTCAGGTCGCCAACCAATACACCTTCGGGTACCTGTTCGACCGCGACCTGCTCGCAGAAGAGCGGCGCGAACACCTGCGATCGATGATCGGCGATGTCGTCGTGGCGTGGATGACCGCACCGACGTCGGCCTGACGCGCCTCAGATCAGGCGGCGCAGGGCCTGCTCAAGAGAGATGCCCTGCGCCTGCGCACGATCGCGCAGCCGCGCGTGCTCGTCGGGCGTGAGCGTCACGTGCAGATCGATTGCAGATGCCGCGGACCCTTCAGGGACCTCGAAGACGTCGAGCAGTGAGGATGCTTCGGCCCACATCGGCTGCGACTTCTGCGCGCTCGCTGAGCCTGTCGAAGCGTCGCCACCGAGCGTGAAGCCGGGGCCGCGGCGCGGTTCCTGCTTCGCCTGGTACGCCTTCGCAGCCGCGTTCGCCCGCTCGTCAGCTGCTTCGTTCAGATCGTGTCCTGCGTGACCCTTCACCCAGGCGAACTTCACATCTCTTCCCTGCATCGCCTCATCCAGCGATTCCATGAGGTCGCGGTTCAGCACAGGGGCGCCATCGGCTTTGCGCCAGCCGCGGCGCTTCCATCCCGGCATCCATTTGGTGATCGAATCGATCACGTACTTGCTGTCGCACATGATCAGCAGCGACTCGTCCGACCCTGCCGTCGCGCGCAGCAGCTCGAGGACCGCCCGCAGCTCGCCCTGGTTGTTCGTTCCGTGCGGAGAACCGCCCGCCGCCCAGTTGTCGTCGTCGATGTACCAGGCCCAGCCGTTCGGTCCTGGATTGCCGAGGGCGGAGCCGTCTGCGGCGGCGGTGATCGTCATCCTTCAACCGTAACCGGTTGGGTCAGGCGTGCTCTTCGGGTGCGTCGTGCTCTTCGGATGCGTTGTGGTGTTCGGGTGCGGGAAGCGCGACCGGGATGCTGATCGACGAGACGCTCGTGCCGGCTTCGAGCCCCAGGCCGATCTCGAGCGGATCGACGGGGACCTCGGGAAGATCGTCGACCGAGCCGTTCCGATCGAGTGGTTCGCCGGGGAGGGCGGCCCACGCATCCTTGTCTGCGGGGTTCTGCGAGAAAAGTCCCATGATCTCCTCGGATGATCTAGAAGTCGTCGATGATGAGCTTGCTCATCTCCATCATCTTCGCGTATGCACCCGGACGTTCCATGAGTTCGCCCATGTTCTCGGGAACGATCTGCCAGCTGAGCCCGTACTTGTCAGCGAGCCAGCCGCAGACTTCCGCTTCGGGCACTGCGGTCAGGGCATCCCAGTAGTGGTCGAGCTCTTCCTGATCCGCCACGCGCACCTCGAACGAAACCCCGCAGTCGAACGTGAAGTCGTGGGCTGGTCCGCCATCCATCATCGAGAACCACTGATCCGCCAGCCGGAACTCGCCGAACATGATCGTCCCCGGTGACGCATGCGCGGACGGCACCTCTTGTGCGGACTGCGGTGGGTGCACGGCGATGTAGCCCACGCCCGCGTCCGGGAACAGCGAGCAGTAGAACTGTGCCGCTTCACGTGCCTTGCCGTCGACGGACTCGGTGAACATCAGCTGCGGAATGAGGAACGGTCGCGGTTCACCTTCGGGGCTCGTGAGGATCAGCTGCCAGTTCACCCCGTACCGGTCTTCCACCCACCCGTACCGCGGGCTGAACGGGTACTCGCCAAGTTCCATCCGCACCTCCCCACCCTCGGAGAGACCAGCCCACACGGCGTCGAGGCTGGCGCGCGCGGCATCCCGATCATCACCGAAACGCGTGGGGTCGAAGTTCAGCATGAACGACACCGAGGGGTTCGGGCGGAACTCCGACCCCGCGTTGATCAGCGTCAGCTGATACCCCCCAACGTCGACATCGACCGTGAGCGTCTTGCCGGCGAAGTCAGCCTGCCACTCTGCCACCTCATCGGGATACCTCGCGCCGACCGTCGCTGTCGTGTCGGGCAGGATGCCGGCATAGAACTTGCCCGCCTCATCGGCGTTCTGATCGAACCAGATGTTCGGAATGATCTTCTGAGACATCTCGACTCCTTTGTCGTGACCGCGAAACGCAGCCTGTGAATAAAGAGTGCTCCGGACGCGCCGCGTATTCAAGAGGGATGTGCCCCGTGCGGTGAATCTGTCTAGCCTGGGGTGATGGCATCTGTCACGGAGTTCGAGCTCGAATGGAACGCCTGGATCGGGACGTTCATCGCCGCGGTCGTGGCGATCGCGATCGTAGCGGCGATCGTGATCAGTGCGCGCTTCATCGCGGGCCGGGCGCGCGGACGCTCCGCGTGGATCGCTGATTTCGAACGTCGCATCCGCATACCGGGCATGACCCTGGCGTTCGTGATCGCCGTATGGATCGTGTGCGCGGCGTATGCGCCCGCGACGCTGCCCTGGTGGCCGGTCCTGCAACGGGTGCTGCTCATCGCGGCAGTACTGGTGGGCGCCTGGCTGCTGTCGACCGTCGTCACGTTCGGCATGGAACGGCTCATGCAGTACGACAGCCGCAAAGACGCCACGAGTCCTGAGGCCCGCCGCCGCAAGACGCAGCTGACCATCATGAACCGACTCGTCGTCGTGCTGATCGCGGTCATCGCCGTCGGCGTCGTGCTGTTCTCGTTCCCCGAGGTGCGAGCGGTCGGCACGAGCATCCTGGCATCTGCCGGTGTCATCAGCGTCATCGCCGGTCTTGCCGCGCAGTCGACCCTGGGCAACCTCATCGCGGGAGTGCAGATCGCCTTCACGAACTCGATCCGCGTCGGCGACGTCGTCGTCATCGAGGGCGAGTGGGGCACGATCGGCGAGATCAACCTCTCGTACGTCGTCGTCTACATCTGGGACGAGCGGCGTCTGATTCTGCCCTGCACATACTTCACGACGACGCCCGTCGAGACGTGGACGAGGAACTCTGAGCGCATCATCGGCACCGTCTACATGGACCTCGACTGGCGGGTGCCGGTGGATGCTGTGCGTGAGAAGTTCATGGAGATCGTCACCGCCTCACCGCTCTGGGACCAGCGTTCGGCGAACGTGCTCGTCACCGGGTCCGAAGGTGGCTACGTGACCGTGCGGTTCAAGATCTCGGCAGCGAACTCTGATGACCAGTGGGATCTGCGGTGCCTTGTGCGCGAGAAGATCGTGACCTGGCTGCAGCAGGAGCATCCCGAGGCGCTGCCGGTCACGCGCGTGGCGATGGAGGATCGCCCCACTGGGTGAGCGCGCGACACCCGTCAGTGGATTTCACGGGCGTCAGCCCGGATCGGGCGCTCCGCGCTGACAGGTGTGATCCGCACTGACGGGTGTGCGGTCAGGCAAGTGCGGTCAGGCAAGTGCGGTCAGGCAAGTGCGGTCAGGATGCCGCCGCTGCACGCACTGCCTCGACGAGCTGTCTCCAGGCGCCCTCGAGCGCCGACTCCGGAAGGGTCTGCTCGAGCCGGGCGCCGGGCGGGCGCGCCTGGATTCTCCAGACATACCGGTCTGCTCCCGACTCCGTCGGCGCGGGATCCTGCCAGGGGCAGCGATAGATCAGCTCGATCCAGTGCGGCTCTTCATCGCGGGGCGGCACGACCTCCCACTGACGACGGAGCCCAGCGATGCCGCCGGTGCGCACGACTGTGACGATGAACCGGTCGTCGTCATCCGGTGCGGCGGGTTCCTTCAGCATCGAGCACTCCCACGGTCATCCATGCGTCGCGTACTGCGGCGGTCACCTCTTCACCGTACTCGTGGTCGGCAGCTGACACCGTGGCGTCCGCGAATTCACGGAACGTCGCGGTCGAGGAGAGCCCTCCGGTCAGCGCGCGGTACCAGACGGTGCCTGCGTGTTCCCAGGCCTTGCCGCCGAGCGCACGGGCGGTGAGCGCGAAGGCGCGATTCGGGATGCCGGAGTTGATGTGCACGCCGCCGTTGTCTTCTGTGGTCTGCACGAAACCGGTCATGTGCGCGGGCTGCGGGTCTTTGCCGAGTTCATCGTCGTCGTATGCCGTGCCGGGTTCGAGCATCGATCGCAGCGCCTTCCCCTGCACCGCATCGGTGAAGATACCGGCTCCGATCAGCCAGCTCGCATCTGCCGCCGTCTGCCCGAGTGCGTACTGCTCGGCGAGTGCCCCGAACACATCGGCGATCGATTCGTTGAGCGCGCCGGGCTGCCCCTGATACTCGAGGTTCGCGGTGTGCTGGATGACGCCGTGCGCCAGCTCGTGGCCGATCACGGTGAGCGAGCCGGTGAAGCCGCGGAACACCTCGCCGTCGCCGTCGCCGAACACCATGCGCTCGCCGTCCCAGAAGGCATTGTCGTAGTCGGTGCTGTAGTGCACTGTGGCGTCGAGCGGCGCCCCTGCTCCGTCGAGCGAGTTGCGCTGAAACGCCCCGAGCAGCATCTCGAATGTCGCCCCGAGCCCGTCGAACGCCTCGTTGACAGAGACGTCTGCGACCGGCCCTTCGTCCTCGGTGCGCACGACGACACCAGGCAGCTTCTCGGTGCCGCCGGCATCGTTGATCGTGCGGTTCGGAGCATCCGTCAGCTCGGCGACGAGGTCGCCGTTCTCATCGATCGACAGGGTGATGCGCGCGCGGAACTGCGGACGACCCGCCAACAGAGTCTGGCGCGCGGCATCGGCGGCCTTCGGGAACCGACTCGACTGCGCGAGGCGGGCGAGCAGGTATGCCGGAATGATGCCGTGTACGCCGTCCATGCGATCGACGATACGCGGGGGAGCCGACACGTGTCATGGGGACTCTCGTCCGACACCTCCCGGCGGCGTCTTCTCCCAGCTCGCTCGCGTAAAATCGGCCCAATGACCGACGCACCCTTCGACAGGCTCAGGGACCGACCCGACAGGCTCAGGGACCTCGGCGACGGCCTCGATCCCGATGAGCTCGCGATCACTCTCCGGGTGCTCGCTTCGCTCGATTCGATGAGCGAGCAGCATCCCGATTACATCGCCGTCCGCCGCGCGACCGCGCAGATGTTCAAGGCCGTCAAGCGCGCGCGCCGCAAGGAGATCCGCGAGGCGGTCGCCGAAGCCGACAGAGCGGTCGTCGCGAAGACCGCGACCGGCGCTCCCGATCGCATCGACGATGAGACGCGCGGCATCGATCTGGCCACCAGCGCGCAGGCTCCGGTCGCAGGCGAGCTCATCAAGCCCCGCAACTGCTACATCTGCAAGCAGCCGTACACGCTCGTCGACGCGTTCTACCACCAGCTCTGCCCGGACTGCGCGCGGTTCAGCCACGGCAAGCGCAACGCGCGCACCGACCTCACCGGCCGTCGCGCGCTGCTCACCGGCGGACGCGCGAAGATCGGCATGCACATCGCGCTGCGTCTGCTTCGCGACGGCGCGCACCTGACGATCACGACGCGTTTCCCGCGGGACGCCGTGCGTCGGTTCGCTTCGCTTCCGGATGCCGCGGACTGGATCGACCGCCTCCGCATCGTCGGCATCGATCTGCGCGACCCCGCCCAGGTGGTCGCGCTGGCCGACTCCGTTGCAGCCCAAGGGCCGCTGGACATCCTCATCAACAATGCGGCCCAGACCGTCCGGCGCTCGCCGGGTGCCTACTCCCTGCTGGCGGATGCTGAGATGCAGCCCCTTCCTTCGGGAAAGCTGCCTGAGATGGAGACGTTCGGGCACACCGCAGACCCGCACCCGCAGGCGCTGCAGGCATCCGTCGATGCGAATCCCTTGCTGTCTGTTGCGGCGCTCGGCGGAACCGTCGCGGAGCAGGGCGGTCAAGCGCTGACCGCTGAGGATCTCGCGCGCCTCGCGATGGCTCCCGGTTCGTCGTCGCTTGCAAAGCACAGCGACGGCTCGGCGATCGATGCCGGCGGTCTCGTGCCCGACATCGACCACGTGAACAGCTGGGTGCAGTCGATCGAACAGGTCGACCCGCTCGAGATGCTCGAGGTGCAGCTGGCGAACACGACCGCTCCCTTCCTGCTGATCAGCAGGCTTCGGGCGTCGATGGCTTCGTCCAGCGCGCACCGCAAGTACGTCGTGAACGTCTCTGCGATGGAGGGACAGTTCTCGCGCCGCTACAAGGGCCCAGGTCACCCGCACACGAACATGGCCAAGGCCGCCCTCAACATGCTCACGCGCACCAGTGCGGGCGAGATGCTCGAAACCGACGGCATCCTGATGACCGCCGTCGACACCGGGTGGATCACCGATGAGCGGCCGCATCACACCAAGGTGCGACTCGCCGAAGAGGGCTTCCACGCGCCGCTCGATCTCGTCGACGGCGCCGCACGCGTGTACGACCCGATCGTGCAGGGCGAGGCCGGCGTCGATCAGCACGGGGTGTTCCTGAAGGACTACAAGCCCAGCCCCTGGTGAGTGCGGGTGAGCGTCGTCCGCTCTGTTGCGCCTGTCGGAGGGTGTTGCACCTGACGGACCTTTTCGGGTCATCTCTCCGACGCCCGTAACAAGCTCCGATGGATACAACCCCGTAGCGCCCGGCCTAGAGCCGATCCACCCCGGTCACCGTCACGACGGCCTCACCCGCTTCATCGGATGCTGCAAGGTCGATGGTCGCGGAGATCCCCCAGTCGTGATCCCCAGCCGGATCGTCGAAGATCTGCCGTGCGGTCCACTGTGCCGCGCCCTCGGTGAGGATCAAGAGCTTCGAGCTGCGGGCATCCGGACCAGTGAGGATCTCATCATGCTCCGCGAAGTAGCCGTCGAGCGCGTCATCCCACGCATTCGCACCGAAGTCCGCATCCAACAGCGCGAGCCCGTCGACATCTTCGAGGGCTGCCAGCTGCACTCGCCGGAAAAGCTCATTTCGTACGAGGGTGCGGAACGCGCGCACGTTGCTGGTGAGGCGCTTCGGAGCCGGCGGGACAATCGGCTCTTCGTCGGGACGATGCAGATCGACGATGCCGTTGTCGGTGCCGGCGCGCAGCTCCTCCCACTCATCCAGAAGTGAAGAGTCGACCTGGCGCACGAGCTCGCCGAGCCACTCGATGAGGTCGCGCAGGTCTTCGTTCTTCAGCTCTTCTGGGATGGTCTGGGATGCTGCGCGATACGCATCCGACAGATAGCGAAGCACCACTCCTTCAGAGCGTGCGATCTTGTAATAGGCGACATATTCCCCGAATGACATGGCTCGCTCGTACATGTCGCGCACGACGGCCTTCGGATGCAGTTCGAAGTCGCGGATCCACGGCTGCGCAGCGCTGTACGTCTCGAACGCTGCACCGAGCAGCTGCTCCAGAGGCTTCGGGTACGTGATCTGCTCGAGCAGCTCCATCCGCTCGTCATACTCGATGCCCTCGCGCTTCATCTCTGCCACGGCATCACCGCGAGCAAGGAATTCCTGCTGACTCAGTACCGCACGCGGATCGTCCAGCGTCGATTCGACGATCGAGATCATATCGAGGGCGAACGAAGCCGCTTCCGGATCGAGCAACTCGAATGCGGCGAGAGCGAACGGTGACAACGGCTGGTTGAGTGCGAAGTTCGGCTGTAGGTCGACCGTGAGGCGGATCTCCGGCTCTCGCCCCTTCGACAGGCTCAGGGAGCGAGGCTCGGACTGCTCGACGATTCCTGATTCGCGCAGCGTCCGGTAGATCCCGAGCGCCCGTAGCGCGAGCAGGCGTTGCCTGTTGCGGGGCTCGTGGTTGTCATATACCAGTGCGCGTATATTCCCGAACACGTCACCGCCGCGGCCGATCACATTGAGCATCATCGCGCTGGTGATTTGCATGTGCGAGGTGAGCGTCTCAGGCTCAGCATCCACGAGTTTGCGGAATGACGGCTCGCCCCACGACACGAATCCGTCCGGCGCCTTTTTGCGGATCAGCTTGCGCTTCTTCTTCGGGTCGTCGCCGGCCTTCTTGATCGCCGCGGCGTTCTCCGACTCGTGCTCCGGGGCCTGGCAGACCACGGTGCCCGCCGTGTCGTATCCCGCGCGCCCTGCGCGACCGGCGATCTGATGGAACTCGCGGGCGTTCAGCTGCCGCATCCGCGTGCCGTCGAACTTCGTCAGCGCGGTCAGAAGCACCGTGCGGATCGGCACGTTGATGCCGACGCCGAGCGTGTCGGTGCCGCAGATGACGCGCAGCATCCCGCGCTGGGCGAGTTGCTCGACGAGCCTGCGGTACTTCGGCAGCATCCCCGCGTGATGCACACCGATGCCCGCGCGCAGGAACTTCGACAGCGTCTTTCCGAACGCCGTCGTGAACCGGAACTCTCCGATCAGAGCGGCGATCTCGTCGCGCTGCTCACGCGTTGCGATCTTCGTGCTCGACAGCGCCTGCGCCCGCTCCATCGCGGCCGCCTGCGAGAAGTGCACGACGTAGATCGGCGACTGGCTGGTGCCCAGCAGGTCTTCGACCGTCTCGTGGATCGGCGTGAGCTCGTAGAAGAAGTGCAGCGGGACGGGACGCTCGACCCCGGTCACCACTGCGGTCTCACGGCGAGTGCGCCGGGTGAGGTCTTCGGCGAGTTCGGTGACATCGCCGAGCGTCGCCGACATCAGCACGAACTGCGCCTGCGGAAGCGTCAGCAGCGGCACCTGCCATGCCCAGCCGCGATCGGGGTCGGCGTAAAAGTGGAACTCGTCCATCACGACCTGGCCGACGTCGGCCGAAGGGCCCTGGCGCAGTGCGAGATTCGCGAGGATCTCAGCCGTGCAGCAGATGATCGGAGCATCCGCATTCACCGACGAATCTCCGGTGATCATGCCGACGTTGTCGGGGCCGAAGATGTCGACGAGTGAGAAGAACTTCTCGCTGACCAGCGCCTTGATCGGCGCGGTGTAGTAGCTGCGTCGGCCTTCGACGAGCGCCGCGAAATGGGCGCCGATCGCGACGAGTGACTTTCCGGTGCCCGTCGGCGTCGACAGGATCAGATTGTTGCCGCAGGCGATCTCGATGACCGCTTCATCCTGCGCGGGATACAGCTGGATGCCGGTGGCCTCTGCCCATTCCACGAACGCCATGTAGACGGCATCCGCATCGGAGCCGTCGGGAAGAGTCGTGGGATCGAGAAGAGAAGACATGAAAAACGGCCGGCTCAGGCCTTCTTGACGACGCTGGACTTGAGCAGCATCGCGCCGAACCCATCGATCTTGCAGTCGATGTCGTGACCGTTGACGGGATCGATGAGGCGGATGCCGCGCACCTTGGTGCCCGCCTTGATACCTGTCGAGCCCTTGACCTTGACGCTCGTGACGAGGGTGACGGTGTCTCCGTCGGAGAGGACGTTGCCGACGGCATCCTTCACGACCTTCTCAGCCGGCTCGTCTGCCGAGTCGGAGGATGCTTCGCTTGGCGACCATTCGTGACCGCACATCGGGCACACCAGCAGGGCGCCCATTTCGTAGGCGTGCTCACTGGAGCACTCGGGGCACAGAGGAAGCGAATCAGCCATGTGATCAGCGTATCTCGGCGGCGAGTTCACGCCCGCGGTGCATCCCGGAGCGCGGTCATCCACGGGATGAGTTCGTCGATGGCTTTGAGCGCGACGCCACCGTGGCCGACGCCGGGGTAGGTGTGCGAGGTGACGGCGGTTCCGGCGGCCTGCTGTGTGCGGACATAGGCCGCCGTGGTGTCCGGGCGCACGAGCGTATCGGACTCTCCCTGCGCGACGAACAGCGGCATCGGCAGCGCGGTCTGCTGCGGGGTGTTCGCGGTGAGCAAGTCGTCCCAGGGGCTCGTGCTCTCGGGCGGGTGCGAGATGAACCCGCCGATGAGCGGAGTCGCGATGTCGTGCAGCTTCGCGTTCTGGCCGAGGAGGCAGAGCTCGCTCATGCTCGGCACCGCCGCCGCGCCCGCCTCGGTGAGGATGAGATCCAGAGGATCGGGCGGCAGAGAATCCGCATACGCGGCGGCGTAGGCCGAGAAGGCGTACGCGCCGATCGTGACTCCAGAGACATCGCCGATGTCGGCTTTGAGCAGCTCGCCGAGATCTGTCGCGGGAGCGGCGACCGCGACTCCCAGGACCGTGAGTTCGGGGGCGTAGTCGGCGGCGTTCTGCGCCGCGAAGAGCGCGGCGTGGCCGCCCTGAGAGTGTCCCCACAGCAGCAGATCGGCACTGATCTGAACCTCGGGGATTTTCTGGGTCGCCCTGGCGATATCGAGCAGGTTCGCGGCCTCGGTGTCGCCGAGTAAGAAGGATGGCGGACCGGGCATCCCCATCCCGGAGTAGTCGGGCGCTGCGACCACGAAGCCGGCATCGAGCAGCGCCTCGAGTCCCTCGATCAGGGCGAAGGGCGCGACCCCGATCGATGGGGCGCACCGTGGTGCGATACCCGTGGTCGGATGCCCCCAGAGCACGAGAGTCCGAGGCTTCGCTGTGGCTGCGGTCGGGGTGATGATCATGCCGGACACGAGCGCGTCCGCACCGGTCTCATCGGTCGAGTGGTACAGGATGCGCCACGCTTCAGCGCCGGACGGCGCACCGACAGCCTTTTCGACGCGGACGACATCGCCGGGATCTCCAGACGGCGCAGGACTCGGAACCGTATAGAACGCCTGCACCTCCGGCTCGGCGATCATTCCCTCTTCCACGCGCTCGGCGAAGTTGCCGAGTTTCAGAAGGCTCGGGAGCGCCGCGATCACGAGTGCTGCGAGGACGACGACGACGACGATCAGGGCGCGGTGCCGGGACGTGTGCTGTTTGTCGCCCGTGCCGCTTTCGCGCATGGCCCGTCCCCAGAGGTCGCGATCCTCTGAACATCATGCACCCGCGGTGCCGGGCGGCACCACTCCTCTGGGACGGTCATCGTGGCGGTCATGGGGTCAGCAGATGCAGATCAGATCACTTCGACAGCGCACTGGATGCCGGGGGCCTCGGCGATGCGGCGATCGCGCGTGAGCAGTGTGCACTCGAGCGCCTCGGCAAGTGCGACGTAGGTCGCGTCGTAGACGCTGAGGTTTGCTCTGAGGCGTATTGCCCGTGGAACAAGAAGAGTCGAGGTGAAGCGCGTCGCGGCGAACTCGCCGAGATCTTCCACAGCTTCGTGAAGTGCAGCGTCATTGAGCTTGTGTCCAAGCCATAGGCCGCGCAGGGCTGATGCCACTTCAACATCGAGTATGTCGGGCGCGCCGAGTTGTGACTGCTTGATCGTCGATAGCGTTTCGGGTTCGAGGACGCCCAAGAGACTGTTAACGACGACAGAGGCATCGACGACGATCACTCTGACCGCCCGCGTCGAATGGCTTCCACGATCTCGTCGGCGGTCAGATGCATCCGGTTGCCGCGCGCAGTGATCTCATCCATGAGTTCGGCGTTCGTCCGCACGCTCGCCAGCTTCGTCAGCTCGTGTGTGAGGTATTGCTGCAGCGACTGTCCGTTCTGCTCCGCGCGCCGAACCAGCACGGCGTGCACCTGCGGAGGAAGGTCTCGAATCAGGACATTGGGCATGCTTACAGTATGCATGCATCAACCCGCGTCATGATCGGGGAGAGCGTGTCGAGCAGCGCCCGCATCTCGGCGACGTCGCCGCGCGAGGACGAGCCGTGCGACAGTTGACGAGCCGCATACCGTGACCACGGCGAAGCCTGCGCCGCGCACGGCTGAGAGAGCAAGGATCACTGGCAGCGCATCTGTTGCAAGCAGCACGAGTGACGGTGGCGGCCACGGCGTTGACGAGCCTGACGCCCACTTCGTCGGCGCCGCCGCGCACCGCCCACAGCGGCACGATCTACACCAGCGCGCTCAAGCCGGCGAAACTGAGCGCCGACAGCACCATAGCGCTTGGATTCCGGGGGTTCTGACCACACGTCGGGGAGCCGCCGTCGCACCACCCATATCCGCCTCAGCCTACCGACCGAGCTGTGGGAGGTGCTGTCAGATCAGTGCCTCACGCGCAGGTTGATGACAAAGGCGATACCTGCCAGCACAGCAGTCGCCATAATCCCCGTCATCGTCGCGACCGTGAGTCCCAGGGGGGCTCAGGGCTCCGATCATCAGGACGGGAACGGCGACCCCACTCTGCGCGGCGACGAAGTACGCAGCGGTTGTGCCGGCCCGGCTGTCACTGGCGATACCATCACTGAGCATCCCCAGCCCGCCCATGAAACCGAGACCGGCGCCGAAACCGCCGATGATCGCTCCTGCGGCGAGCACGATGAAGCTGGTCAGAACCAATCCGACCGCGATCAGCAGCAGCGAAGCTATCAGCAGTCCCAGGCCGTACAGGATCGCCCAGCGATACGGACGATTGAGCAGGAGTAGCTGAGCGATCACTCCCGCTTCGAAGAGGACGAATGTCGCCGCGCCCACGAGAAGCAGATTGTCCACTCCCAGCGTGCTGATTATGAACTGCGGAGAAAGACTTGTGAATAGACCGAGGATGGCGAACGCCGGGAAGATCATGATGGCGATCCGCCAGTAGGCGGATCGGATGGCGGCGGGCACGCCGATCTGCGGTGCTCAGTCGATGGGCCCCGCCCGGCGGCGGTGCGTTTCACGTACGAACACCGTGGCGATGCCCGCGGCGATCACGAAGGAGAGGAATACCCAGAAGGCCAGCACGGTCGGGGCGGGAAGGTACTGTGCGAAGAATCCGGCCAGGAGCGGACCGAGTCCGAGCCCGCCCGTGTTGCCGCTCGTGGCGACCATCGCAGGTACCGAGGCGCGGCGTCCTGGGTGCAGATCAGCCAGCGCGACCGTGGCTGCTGAGGTGATCAGTCCGACGCTCACGCCGCTGAAGAACCGCCGGACGAACAGCGCGGCAACGTCGACGGCCATGATGAAAAAACGGTCGAGAGGATGGCTGCGATCAGAGCCCGATCGGGAGAGGTCGTCGGCCTACCTGGTCGGAGAGCTCGCCGAAGCACACGAGCGCGATCAGCACACCGGCAACGTACACCGCGACGATCCACGTCGTGGTGGCGGTATCGAACGCGAGTTGCTCCGCCCACAGCGTATAAAGCGGCGTCAGTATCGTTCCGCCGACCGTGAGGAGTGCGAAGGTCGCAGCGATGACGCCGAAAGAAGAGCGTTTGCCGAGCTGTGGCATCGGGGACATATAGAGACTCTCGGTTGCTCCACCGGTAGCCGGTACGTGAGACCGGATGGCTGTCTTCCACACAACACGTTTTGCCACGGCGCGGGAGGATCACGGAACCCGTGATTTGAGCGTTCCTATTTCACGTCAGGCGACACTGCACGGGGGTGAATGATGCGGTGAACTTCAGTTTGAGCGAAGGCGCTCCGTCCGGAGGCAACGTGGCCCACCGAGAAAGAGGAAATCACATGACGGTTGAAAGCATTGAAAATGCTCTGGCACGACTCGGCGCACAATTTGCGCCGGGGACGAAAGCCCGACGCGGTCTGCGTGCGCTGGCGGGCGTGATCTCAGCCGGCGCCGTCGTCGCGCTGGCTGCGTGCTCTAGTGGTGGCGCCCCAAGTCCGGACGCTGGAGGAGAAGGCAACGCGGATAGCGGTGTCGCAGGCAAGCGCGTGGTGATGGTTCACTGTGGGGATATCAACCCGTGGTGCGCTGTCTACAATGAGACGGTCATCGAGGGGCTCGAGGCCGAAGGTGTTGAGGTCGAATACCTGCAGGATCCGTTCGATGTCGCTCTGCAGATTCAGAACCTTCAGTCTGCGATCGCGCAGCAACCGGACCTGATCCTGCTCACGCCCACTGATGACAACTCCGTCGTTCCGTCGCTGCAGCAGGCGAAAGCGGCCGGTGTTCCGGTCATCATCAGCAACACACGGCCCGCTCCTGGGGCCGAAGACCTCGCAATGACGGTTGACGCCGACCACGGTTCACTCGGAAAGTTCGCAGCCATGAACATCGTGGAGGGTCTACAAGAGCTCGGCATCGAAGAAGGCAACGTCATCGCGCTGGCTGGCTCCGACACGACCGCCACCAGTGGCCTGCGAATGGAAGAGTTCCATAAAGAGATGGCGAAGTACCCCGAGTACAAGATCGTCGACGAGCGAAACACCGACTGGGATCCTGCCGCTGCTGGCCAGATCGCTACCCAGCTCTTCGCGGAGTATGAGAACAAGGGCGGTATCCAGGCGGCCTACGGCATGGCTGATTATCTTGCCAACGCAGTGATTCAGAGCGCAGTGCAATCGGGCATTCCGGTGGGAGTGGAAAATGACGGATTGATCGTCACGGGAAGCAACTGCTTCAAGGTAGGAATCGATAACATCCGCGCCGGTTTGCAGTATGGCACCGGCACCCAGACGCCGGTTGCCGAAGGCGAATGGCTCGTCAAGTGGACCCTCGAGTACCTCGAGACGGGTGAGATCCCACCGGTCAACCTCAACACCGCGAACCGTGTAACGGCAGACAACGTCGAGGAGTTCGCCGAAGAGTGCAGCACCTCCTGACCGGAGGCGACCACCTATCAACCCTTGAGGGGGGCGGCTACAGGTATGGGCCGCCCCCGGAGGAATGAGTTATGAGCAGTACAGGTTCCCGTCTCGAAGTGCGAGACATCTCCAAGTCATACGGGGCGGTGAAGGCCCTCGCCGGAGTCAGCTTTGACGTCGCACCCGGTGAAGTGCACGCGCTGCTCGGCCACAACGGCGCAGGCAAGAGCACGCTGGTCAAGGTGCTGTCGGGGCTCGTGCAGCCCGATGGCGGCGAGGTGCTCATCAACGGACAGCTGGTTGATCCGCGCTCGCCGCGCCAGGCACAAGCTAACGGCGTCGCACTTGTTGACCAGGAACTCTCTCTGGTACCGACGCTGTCGGTGCGCGAGAACCTGACCCTCGGAGCTACGCGCGGTTATGTGCCTCACGCCTCAGTGCTCCGTGAGATCCTCGATTCCCTCGGCCTTTCGCGTGTCGAACTGAAGGATCAGGTGGGGTCGCTCCCGCTGGGAGAGCAACAGCTGATTGAGATCGCTCGCGCACTCAGCCGTGATGCGCAGATCCTGATCCTGGACGAGCCGACGGCGACGCTCAGCGAGCACGAGATTGAAATGGTGTTCCGTGCAGTGCGGCGGATGGCGGCCGACGGACGCTCGATTATCTATGTCTCGCACAGGCTGGGCGAGATTCTCGAACTGTGCCAGCGGGCCACCGTGTTCCGCGATGGCAAGTGCGTGGGTACCGAAGAGGTCAGTAATCTATCGAGAGAGTCGATCGTGCACATGATGCTTGGGCACCTCCCCGAAGTCGACACGCAAGCACGCGGCACAGTGAGCGAGGGAGTCGTCGTCGAGATCCAGGATCTCGCCGTGGAACCGCGCCTCGTCGATTTCGATCTCAAGATCGCACCCGGCGAGATCGTCGGCCTCGCAGGCCAGGTCGGATGCGGTGCCAGCGATGTGCTCCGTGCGCTCGGCGGCCTTGTGCCGTATGTCGGCGGAACGGTGTCGATCGATAACAAGCAGCTCAAGCTCGGCAATCCTCTGCGCAGCGCGCGCGCCGGCATTCTATATACGACCAGCGATCGCAAGATCGACGGTCTGTTCTTGGGCCATTCCATTGCCCGAAATCTCGTGGCGACCCGGCTGCCCCGCGTGAGTGGGGCAGGTTTTCTCAATTCCCTCAAGGAACGCCGCTCTATCCGGCGGCTGTTGGAACTGACCGGCATCGCCCCGGATCGGCGTCGCACGCCAGTAGGGGCCCTCAGTGGCGGAAATCAGCAAAAAGTACTCGTTGCCCGATCGCTCGATAAAGAGGGCTGCCGGTTGCTCGTGCTCGATGAGCCGACGCGTGGGGTCGATGTCGGTGGGCGTGCCGACATCCACGATCTGGTCCGTAGCGCAGCCGACGAAGGCTCGGCAGTGCTCTTCTCCTCGACGGAGCTCGACGAGGTTCTGGAGCTGTCAGACACTGTGGTCACCATGTTCGGGGGGCGTGTCGTAGCCGTATATTCGCGAGCTGATGTCAGCGCGGCACAGGTGCTGACCGATATGACCCACGGAATGCAGGAGCACGCAGCATGAACTCCACAATGACCGCGCGTCCGAGGACGCATGCCACTTCTCGGTTCAACCGATACCTCCCCGTCGCACGGATCGTGGCGATTGTCTTCATCGTGTTCCTGTTGATCGCGACGTTCATGACAGATGGCTTCTACACGCTGTCGAATATGCGCGCCATTCTCAACTCCGCCGCAGTCGTCGGCATCATTGCCGTGGGCGCGGCCGCGATCGTGATCGGCGGGCATCTGTTCTCGATGTCGTTGGGCGCCACCGTCGCCGTTTGCGCGATGGTGTTTCTCAGTCTGCTGGGATTCGGGCTCGTCATCGCGATCCTGGGCACCATGCTGGTCGGTGCACTGATCGTCGGAGCCCAGGGATATCTGGTCGGCCGCTTCGGCGCTAACCCGATCATCATCACGATCGGCGCCGGTGCACTGCTCGAAGGCGGCGCGACCTGGATGTCGGGCGGAACGTCGGTGCACCCTCCGGCAGGTTCCCCCGACTTCGCTTTTCTCGCCGCACCGCTGTTCGGGATCCCTTTCCCTGTGTACGTTTTCGTCGTCGTCGTGATCCTCGGCGAGATCGGATTGCGCCGCAGCGTATTCGGCCGGCAGCTGATACTGATGGGCTCTAGCCCGAAGGCCGCACGAGCAGCGGCTCTTCCGGTGACGCGCCTGACGACCGGTGCGTTCGCCATCGCTGGCGTTACCGCCGGCATTGCAGGCGTGCTTCTGGGCGCGTTCAACCAGAGCGGAACGCTGACCACTGCGGGCACACTCACCTACGACGCGATCGCTGCGGTCCTGGTGGGCGGGCTTGCCGTCTCCGGTGGCCGCGGGTCTGTGCTGCAGGCCGCTGGCGGCGCTGTCCTCATCGCGGCAGTGTCCTCGATGCTGTTACTGCGCGGCTTCTCGCCCCCGCTTGAGATGCTCGTGCTCGGACTCATCGTCGGCGCGGTCGTCATTCTCAACCACGTGAACTCCAAGGACGGAGAGACCCGATGAGGCTCACGACGACCACCACCATGATGACGGTGTCCTCTTTGACAAGCCGCGCCAATCGTGCGATCTCGCTGTGGCCGCTCGCTTTTGCGCTCGCGATGCTGATCGTCCTGTATATCGTTCCTCTGTTGAACGGCCGCACACCGACACTCTTCAGCACGTACAACGCTCTGCAGAGCTTCGCCGGGCTTTCTCTGGTCGCGCTCGCGATCGGCCTCACCATGATAATCGGTGAGTTCGACCTGTCGGTGCTGGGCACATATGCTCTCGGCGGCATGATCGCGGTGAAGCTCGGCGGAGAGAATCCGCTGGTCGGGGCACTTGCTGCGATGGTCTTCTGCGGAGTGTTCGGTGCGCTGCAAGGATTCGTCATCGCACGATTCGCGGTGAATTCGATGGCTGTGACACTCGCCGGATACTTGGTCACGCTCGGAGCCACCGGCACGATCGGAGACGACCGCAGTCAGCCGTACGCGAACTTCGACCTGACCGCTTTCTTGAACTTGCCTATCGCCGGTATCTTCTCGGTGCGCAGTGGTATTGCCATCCTGGTGATAATCGTGATCTCGGTTCTGTTCCTTGCGACGCCGTTGGGTCGTGATATGCGCGCAACAGGTGGCGGTCGCCGTGCGAGCCGCACTGCCGGAGTGCGCGTGAATCCCATCGTCATCGGCACGTTCGCGATATCTGGAACGTTGGCGGCTCTGGGTGGAACGCTGCAGAGCTATGGTGTCGCGACCGCGACCTCGAACCCCGGGCTCTCCCCGCTGATCTTTGCGGTCACCGCTGCGCTGCTGGGCGGCATCGCGCTGACCGGTGGGCGCGGCACACCCGTCGGAATCGCCGCTGGCGCACTCGGACTCAGCTTTTTGTCGCAAATGTTCACCGACATGGCGAGCCCGCAGTTTGTCTCCAGCCTCGTCAGGGGCTCACTCCTGGTAATCGTGACTGTGTTCGCCACTCCGGTAATAATCCGCTACATCCGCCGACTTCGAGAGGGTTCTGGCCGCGCGCGGTCTGTTGACTCTCGCTCACACCGCTGAGGAGCAAGGTAATGCACAAGAAGCTCATCAAGAACGCCTATGTGATCACGATGGACCGTCAGCGCCGAACTCTGTCTCGTGGACAGGTGCTGATCGGCGACGACAAGATCCTCGAGGTAGGGCACGATCTGCCCGAGGACGACGCCGAGATTATCGACGCCGACGGCGGCATCGTCATGCCGGGATTCGTCGATAACCACCGTCATATGTGGCAGACCAACATGCGCGCAATGCTGGCAGACTGGACGCTGCACGAGTACATGCGCGGAATCCGGTTCAGCATCTCACCGGTGATGCGACCGGAAGACGTCGGGGCAGGAAACTACGTCGGTGCGCTCGAAGCGCTCAACGCAGGTGTGACGACGGTGTTTGACTATTCGCACAGCAATAACAGCCCCGACCACGCCACAGCGGGCGTTGAGGCACTTCTCAAGAGTGGGTTGCGAGCGGTCTACGGGTACGGACTCGTGCCCGCTCCCGTCGAGCATGCGGCATTCAAGACTGTCGAAGACCGCATCGCAGACGCGCACCGCATCCACGACGACCTGCTGCCGTCGTCGGACAGCCTCGTCACGATGGGCATGGCTCTGACCGAGACCGGACTGATCCCGTGGAGCGACAGCGTCAAAGAGATCGAGGCCGCACTGGAGATGCAGGTGCCGCAGTCGATCCACAACAACAACTATTTCGGTGTCACGGTCTCGCAGGGAGTGGAACCGATGCACCGCGCCGGGCTCCTTCACGAGAGTCAGATTCATGTGCACTGCAACACCAGCACGCCCGAGCAGTTTCGCATGCTGGCCGGCGCTGGCTGCACCGTGGTTTCGACGCCCGACACTGAGATCCAGATGGGCATGGGGCATCCGATCTTCAACGAAGCGAGGAAGTACGGTATTCGCTCGACGGTGGGGTGCGACATCATCACGCTCAATGGTGGCGACGTCGTAGGACAGCTGCGTCTGGGCCTACAAGATTCGCGCGTGCGGGTCAATGATGGCTTCAACGCCCGCAAAGAGATGCCACTCGTGCTCGAGACCAGCTCGATGGATGCATTGGCATGGGGAACGATCAACGGGGCTGAGGCGCTCGGCCTCGGGTCTCAGATCGGCAGCCTGGAGAAGGGAAAACAAGCCGACATCATCGTGATCAGCGCCCGCGAACCGAACATGTGGCCGATGCTGGAGGAGCCGGGAACGGTGATCTTCCATTCGCATCCGGCTGACATCGACATCGTCATGGTCGCAGGCAAGATCGTAAAACGCGACGGGCGCCTCGTCGGCGTGGACTATGCCGGCGCACGACGAGTCGCCGAAGAATCCCGCGACGCCATCCTCGACGCGGTCCGGCGCACGACCGGAGTGGTGCTACCGCCTGAAGAGAGCATGTCTCTCATCTCGATGGAAGAGACCGCCGTCCGGAACATGAGCCTGTGAATGACCTCGAGCTGCCCCTGCCGCTTAGGGTCGCCGTCGTCGGCCTCGGCTGGTGGGGAATGACGATCACTCGACTGCTGTCGAAGAGCGATGTAATCCGGCCCGTGCTCGGGGTGGATCCATCTGCACAGAGCCGCGCGGAGTTCGCGAGCATGGGAGTGCCGACCGCCTCAGCATTCGAGGAGGCACTGGCTGACCCGTCCGTCGACGCGGTGATCCTGTGCACGCCGCACGCGTTCCATGCAGAACAGGTCATCGCTGCCGCCAGAGCAGGTAAGCATGTGTTTTGTGAGAAGCCGTTCACGGTGACCTCTGCGGAGGCGGCGGAGGCACTCGCAGCGGCACGCGCAGCGGGAGTACAGGTGGGGCTGGGTCACGAGCGCCGCTTCGAGCCCGCAGTGCAGCGCATGCAGCGCCTCGTCAGCGAGGGGGAGCTGGGCACACCGTTAGTGTTCGAAGGAAACTTCAGCCAGAACAAGTTCCTCAGTCTTCCGCCTGATAACTGGAGGCTTTCGGCGACACTGGCGCCGGTCGGCCCGTTGTCGGCAACCGGCATCCATCTGGTAGATCTGGCGATCAGCGTACTGGGCGAGCCGAAAGAGGTATGGGCGCGACTGGGCACGCTGGCGACATCGTTCGGCAACGGCGATACGCTCACCGTGACCCTGGGCTTCGCTTCGGGTGCGACGGCAAACATCTCCGCAGTTCTGGCGACACCGTTCATCGGACGGGTCTGTCTGATGGGCTCGGACGGATGGTATGAGATCCGTGATCGCAGCCATCCGGAGGATCCATCGGGGTGGGACGTGCGCTACACGCGTGACGGCTCTTCGGTGGAAGAAACCTATTATCCGCCGTTCTCTGGGGTGCTGGAGAACCTCGAGCGATTCGCTCAGGCCATCGTGAATAAGACGGAGTATCCTATCGACGAAGCGGCAATCCAGCGCAACGTCAACGCCTTTGAAGCGATTGTGCGCTCCGCAATCAGCGGGGGCATCGAGAAAGTGCGAGAAACATAGTTGACCGAGCGACTTTTGCAATCTGAAGCCGGCTTTCCGCTCGTCTTGCCTCGCTGGTCGCTCACCCATGTGCTCTCCCATCCTCTGCCTGGATTGCGCGATCGCATCGTCGCCCGCTGCGCAGAAGATGCCTTCCCCGCGCTTCGCGGGGACACGGTGTTCATCGATTCTCTATTTCGAAGCGTCGACGAGAACGTGCAAGCTCTGCGGGATGTGCTGATCGGCGCCATCACACTCGACGATGTTCCGTTGGAGAACAGGCTGCGCTTCACCAACGTCGAAGCGCAGATGCGCGTCACGCAAGTGGCGATGCAGCGTTCGTACCGTTTGAGCTTCTTCATGCAGTGGCATGAATGGTCGACACTGGTCGCCTCGGTCTCCGAGCGGTTGAAAGTGGGCGCGACAGAGCAGACCCGCGCGCAGCAGTCACTGGCGGCAACCGTGATGGTTTACCACGACGCTGTCGTCTCCAAACTGTCGGCGAATCTGGCCGCATCAGAAGAGGCGCTGAACAGTTCACGTCACCATGTGCGTCAGCGACTGATCGAAGCTCTCCTGGAAGATAAAGACGATCCGATGGACCCGGCAGATCTGGTGACGCTCGACTATATTCTGGAGAACCACCACGTCGCCGTTCTCTTCCCTGAGGTCCCAGCCGAGATCGCCGGACGGCTGGCAGACACGCTTCGCCGCTCTGGGCTGTTTGAGGGCTCACTCCTGTACGGCAGACGCATGAGCTCTTCGTTGCTCTGGTTGGGCGCTGCATCGCCGTGGACCGAGGACCGTCTGACACAGCTTGCACAACTGCTGCGTGACAATGATTACGCGGCGTCGGTGAGCGCCCCGGCATTCGGCCGCGCGGGGCTGCGCACTTCCCTGGACCAGGTCGAGCGCATTGAAACGGTCCGCCAGAGCCTGAAGGCATCCGAGCCCGCGGCGGCGATCCGTGTGCTGAAATTCTCGGATGTTCGCTTGGAGATCCTCCTGACGCAGAACCCTCAACTGGCTCGCGAATTCGTGCGTCAAGAGCTTGGCCTGCTCGCCAACCACACACCAGAGGCGGCGCGTCTGCGCGAGACGATCGCTGCGTCGTTTCTGTATGGCTCACACGTCGCGGCTGCGAACAGTCTCGGACTGCACGAGCACACCGTGCGAAACCGCCTGCAGCGCGCGCAAGAGCTTCTCGGTCCGCTTCAGGATCGCCGTACAGAACTGCAGGTTGCGCTGCGACTGTGGCGGACCTTCGGCGCCGACTGACCCCCATTTTCGGGCGCTCCATGACGGGGTCGACGTGTGATCACGCGCATTTCCGGATGCTTCGTGAGGATTGCTGCGGCAGAAATCACACAACCTGTCATCGGCGGCACGCAGTTTTCATGCCTTCTCACACTGCATCAGCCCCGCTCAAAAGCTTGACTTGCATTCGAAGGCCCGGTTGGACGACAAAGGAGTGACTCAATGGCTGCCTCACGCACCCTGATCAAGAACGGCACGATAATCAGCGTTGACCCGAAGATCGGGCAACTGGACTCGGGTGATGTACTCATCGAGGACGGAAAGATCGTCGCGATCGCTCCGAACCTCGAAGCCGACAACGCCGAGATCATCGATGCATCCGGAGCCATCGTCATGCCCGGTTTCGTCGATTCCCATCGCCACCTCTGGCAGGCCGTCGTCCGTCACATCGGCTCCAACTGGACCCACGGGCAGTATCTGATGGGTGTGCACCTTGGCCTCAGCGGCGACTTCCGCCCAGAGGACACCTATAACGGAAACCTGCTCGGTGGCCTCGAAGCACTCGACAGCGGAATCACGACCCTGCTGGACTGGTCGCACAACATCGATACCCCCCAGCACGCAGATGCGGCCGTTGAGGCGCTGCAGAGCACAGGAATGCGATCCGTATTCGCACACGGCGGCGGTGCGACGATGTGGAACCTTCCGAGCAATGTGCCGCACACCCGCGACGTGCTGCGTATCCGCGATCAGTACTTCTCCTCGAATGACCAGCTGTCTACGATGGCGTTTGCTCTGCGTGGCCCGCAGTTCAGCACCCCCGAGGTTGCTGCCGCCGACTGGAAGCTCATTCAGGAACTTGATACTCGCGTCACTGTTCACAACGGCGATGGCGAATGGGGTAAGCAGCGCCCAGTTGCGTGGATGCGCGATCACGGCATGCTCAATGATCGCGTCACCCATGTGCACTGCTGCACTCTCGCAGACGACGAACTTAAGATGATCGCCGATTCGGGCGGGACGGCATCGGTGTCGGTGGACGTCGAAGCGCAGATGGGCATGGGCGTTCCCGCCACCGGCAGGCTCCTCGACGCCGGCGTGCGTCCGAGCCTTTCGATTGACGTATGCGTCTCCAACGGTGGCGACATGTTCAACGCGATGAAGTCGACCATCGCTCTGCAGCGTCTGCTCGACAGTGAAGCTGAAGCGGTACCCGGCGAGCAGGAGGCCGTTCGCCTCAGATGCATGGACGTCATCGAGTTCGCAACCATCGAAGGTGCGCGCGCCCTCGGCCTTGACCACATCACCGGATCGCTCACCCCCGGTAAAGACGCTGACATCATCATCGTGCGCGCCGATGGTCTGGCGATGACGCCCTTGAACAACCCCTCTGGAGCGCTGGTCTACTCGGGCCACCCCGGACTCGTTGACACCGTGCTCGTGCGCGGCAAGACAGTCAAGCGCGAAGGCAAGCTCTTGCGCGGCGACCTCGATGACGTCAAGCGTCGCGCCATCGCGTCACGCGACTACCTGTTCCGTGCAGCGCTTGATCGCCCGTCGATTGCGGATGCACGCCTGGGCGGCTCTTGGACTCCGGGCATCCACAAGGTCAGCCGAGAGACGGTATGAGCACCGCATTGCCTGTTGGATTAATCGGATTGGGCGCCATGGGGCGCCCAATCGCTGATCATCTGCTGCGAGCCGGGTATCGAGTGGTCGGCTTCGACCTCTCGGAACCGGCACGCAGCGCCCACTCGGCCGCCGGTGGTGAGATTGCCTTGAGTGCAGGCGCCATTGCAGATGTCGCGAAAGTGATCATCACGTCGTTGCCACATGTGGCAGCGCTGGACGCAGTGCTTCACGAACTCTCGACTGTTGGCCGGCCCCCGGTCATCATCGAGACCAGCACCCTCACTATCGGTGAGAAGCACACAGCGCGCGACATCGCGGCTTCGAGCGGGATCGTCCTGATCGACTGTCCGTTGAGTGGCACAAGCGCCCAGGCGGCCAAGGGTGATCTCGTCGCCTACCTGAGCGCCGACGGCGACACTGTCCTCAACGAGGTTAGGCAAATTGTCGCTGCGTTCACGCGAGCCGTCTACGAGGTTGGCGCATTCGGAAACGGCACGAAGATGAAACTCGTCGCGAACACCCTGGTGGCGATTCACAATCTTGCCGCAGCTGAGGCATTGCTACTCGCGCAGCGCTCCGGCCTTGACGCGGCGGCGGCGCTCGCCGCTCTGCAAGACGGTGCCGGTGGTTCGAAAATGCTACAGGTGCGCGGTCCGCTGATGCTTTCGAGCACCTACGAGCCGGCAATGGCAAGCGTTGACATCTTCGTGAAGGATCTCGGTGCCATCAGAAACCTCGCGGCGGTGTCCGGTACGCCGATGCCGTTGATCGAGACGACCTCAGTCATCTATGACGAGGCAGCCGCGCAGGGGCGCGGCGTCGAGGACGCGGCCTCTGTCATGGAAGTACTGCGCGGCCTCCCCGTCGACAAAACTCCCGCTCAACAAGAAAGTGCAGACAAATGAAACTCGGATACTTCGCGATGCCGTTGCACCCACTCGGGCGCACCTGGCAGGAGACCCTGACAGAAGACCGCGAGGCTGTCATCCTCGCCGACCAGTTGGGCTTCAATGATGCATTCATCGGTGAGCACCTGACCGATGAGCACGAGAACGTCACGAACAGCCTGTTGTTCCTGGCGACACTGATCTCTGACACCAAGCAGATAAAGCTGGCCACTGGTACCACCAACCTGTCACACCAGCACCCGGCTCTGGTCGCGGCGAACTCAGCGATGTTCGACCATATCGCCAACGGGCGATTCATCTTGGGTGTCAGCCCCGGAGCACTCGCATCCGATGCCGAGGTTCTCGGCATTCTCGACGAGGACCGCAACAAGATCTTCGCGGACTCGATCGATATGATCACTGCGATCTGGGAGTCTGAGGCGCCCTACGACCTGAGCTTTCCCGGCAACCAGTTTGAGGTGTCGACTTCGCGGACGATCAATCGCGAACTGTCGATGGGCATCTTGCCCAAGCCGCTGCAACAGCCGCGTCCCGAGATCGTGGGAACAGTGGTTGCGCCCTTCTCGAAGGGCGTCATCGTGATGGGACAGAAGGATTTCCACCCGCTTTCGGCGAACTTCCTCCTGCCGAAGTGGGTCAAGACGCACTGGCCAAACTACGTGCAGGGAAAGGAAAGCATCGGTGCCGTCGCCGATCCCGCCGACTGGCGGATTGCACGGACGATCTTCGTCGCCGATACTCCGGAGATTGCCGAAGAATACGCCCTGACGCGTGAGGATAGCCCGTACCGCTTCTACTATTCCCAGATGCACAAGAAGATGTCTCTGCTCGGCAGGCTCGGGCTCTTCAAGGAAGACCAGGCAGCGCCTGATGAGGACGTCACTCTCGATCAGATCATGAGCGATCTTGTCATCGCGGGCACACCCGAGCAGGTGGCGGCGAGCATTCTTGAACTGCGAAGCGAAGTCGGTGACTTCGGCGAGATCGTCTATGCGGGCATGGACTGGGCCGATGAGACGCTCGGCCGCCGTTCGATGGAGCTTATGGCGAACGAAGTCATGCCGTTGGTGAATGCCGAACTGGAACGGCTGTGAGCACGCGGCTGCCGCTGCCTGCGAAAGCTGAATGGACCGCAGTACAGGATGAGGCCGCAGCGCGCATCAGCTCAGGTCCGCGCGGCGCACTGTTTGGGCCCTTCGTTCCTCTGATGCACGCGCCAGAGCTCATGACGCGCGTTCAGCAGGTTGGCGAGTTTCTTCGGTTCGAGGGCAGGCTTGATCGCGATCTGTTTGAGTTGACCATCTTGACGGTCGCTCGGCACTGGAACCAGCAGTTCGAATGGGGCCACCACCAGCCGATCGCGCTCAAAGCGGGTGTGCCGGAGTCGGTGATTGAAGACATTGCTGCCGGTCGACGGCCACGCAGCGGACGCCAGGAGTTGGCGGATGTGTGGGAGATGACCCGTGAGCTGCTGTCGACGGGGAAGGTCTCTGACGAGACGTTCGCGCACGTGCGCCCCCTCGGTGACGAGACGCTCGTAGAGCTGACGACGACGATTGGCTATTACACAACGTTGGCCCTGATCATGAATGTTGATCAGAGCCCGGCACCTGCGGATGCGCCGCGGCTGATCCCGGAGGTGCTGTGATGGCTGATACTCCTGTTGTTCTGCTGCATCCGCTAGGCGCGGATCAGGAATTCTGGGAACCCGTGCGCGACCGCTTCGGCGATCGCTCCGTGATAACGATCGATATCGCCGGCCACGGCACGGCCGCTGAGATCTCGCCGAATGCTCATATTGACGAGCCCACTGATCGGCTCGCCACGCAGATCACTTCGGCACTGGCGCAGTTCAATGCAACAAGCGCGGATGTGGTCGGTGTTTCGCTGGGTGGCATTCTTGCCCAGCGGCTCGCCGTGACCCACCCGCAGCTCGTGCGCAGACTGGTGCTCGCCGATACCGTGGCACATTATCCCGAGGCGATGCGCAAGATGTGGGGCGATCGCGCTGACGCGGCGCGCGCGGAAGGAACGGCCCAGTTCATCGAGCCGACATTCACGCTGTGGTTCACGGACGGTTTCTCTGACCAGGTGGTGAAAGAGCGCACCGAGCAGACGCTTCGCGCGATGCCCGCCGAGGCATACGCCCGTGCGTGCGAATTGCTGCGCGACATTGATCTGAGAGAGGACATCTCAAGGATCGCATCGTCGACGCTGGTGGTGTGCGGTGAGCACGATGGTCCGGCTTTCGTCGCTGCTGCTCCCGAGCTGGCTACGCAGATTCCTAACGCTCGGCTGGAATGGCTATCGGGGGGCCATGCGGTGGTCCTGGAACGTCCCGGAACGTTCACCCGCCTGGTCGTCGATTTTCTCGACGACTCATCGAATCTAGACAAGGAGACCAGCGATGGCCGTTGAGAAGCAGGCCCTGCCGACAGTGGACGGGCGGCAGTTTCGAGATGTCGTCGGACACTTGGCGTCCGGAGTCACAGTCATCACGACCGGTTCTGGCGACAGTAGGTACGGGATGACGGCAAGTTCGGTCACCTCGCTGTCGGCCGATCCTCCCATGATGCTCGCGTGCATCAACAATTCCGTGCCGACGGCTGCTGCAATCGCGGAGACCGGACACTATGCGGTCAACGTGCTCGCGGAGCGGGGCGGCGTGCTAGCGCACAAGTTCGCGGTTCCGAGCGACGATAAGTTCGCAGGCGTCGCCGTCAAGTATGGCCTTCTCGGCGCGCCGCTACTGGAGGACGCACTGGCGCGAATCGAATGCGAGGTTGTCGAATCGGTCGTCGGTGGCACTCACACGATCTACATCGGTCGCGTGATCAATGCTGAGTATGAACCCGGTCAACCGCTGACGTACTTTCGTGGTGGGTTCGGCAAGTTCGCGCACGAGCGTGATGAGGCAGCGTACCGTGCGGTGCGTCAAAAGGTTCTGACGCGTGCGTACGACCCCGGCGCGGTGTTGAAGGTTGTCGATGTTGCCGCGACTCTGGAAGCGGACGAGGCTTCGGCATTCTTCGCGCTGACGCGTTTGGTGGGTGACGGCCTGGTGCGCCGTGCAGCGGACGGAGACTATTGCGTCTTGCCATTCGACGTGCGTGCATCGGACGCGACGTTCGATGCACGACTGGTCATCGAACTCGGAGTGATCGAGACGATCGGCGATGAGGTTTCACCCGTGACAATCATCAAGCTCGAGGAAACCTTCAACGAGATGGCGGCACTGCTCATCGACGATCGTTTCGTCGACTTTGACGCCTATCTGGAGGCGAACTACCGCTTTCACGAGGGGATCGTCGCGCTGGCGGGCAGTTCGATCCTGACGTCGATGTTCGAAGGCCTGGCGATCAAGTCGGTCATGACTCGCAGTTTCGGGGCAACCGCAGAGACATCGCAGCAGTTCGTCGAAGAACAGCGTCGGCTGCTCGAAGCGCTGCGCGGCGGTGACAAATCAGGCGCGCAGGATGCTGCTCGCGAGTACTCGCGCATTGCCAAGGAGCGCGCGCGGGAAGTGCTCGCGTTGAGCGGCGGAGTCATCTGACGCTCAAACTCTCCTCATTCGCGGTGAGCTCGTCGGCATCCCTCACTCGTCACCGAGCAGCTCGCCGCGGATGCGGCGCAGGTCCTCCATGAGCGAGCCGACCAGGATCCAATGACCGGATGCCGGGGGTGTCAGATACAGCGGGGCGGTCAAGGCCGGAATGGCTGAGGTCTCTGTCGACGCCTCTGGGGCCACATCGGCGACCTGCACTGCCAAGCGCACATCGTGCCCTGCCCGGCGCAGCTGCTCGGCGATGGCATGCACAGAAGGCTCATCGGCGAGAGTCTCGTCATAGTGGTCGAAGTATGCGCGCGTCATGCCGATCACCTGCGTCACGATCGGGGAGAGCGTGTCGAGGAGCGTCCGCATCTCGGCGACTTCGCCGCGCGAGCGGCGACGCGGATTGAGGGTCAGGGATTCCTCGCCGGCGGTGACGGATGCCGCGGCAGCGACCTGCATCGGACGAAGCAGGCGAGCCTCGACCATGAGCGTCTGAAGGTCGGCGGGACTCTGCACCGTCATGAGGGCGGCCGCGAGCCGGTCCATGCTCGCAGCGAGCTCGGTTCCGAGCAGCCCCAGGTCGCGTCGGGCCGGAGCGGTGAGAACAGGCGGCACGATCAGCGCGTTGACGATGATGCCGATCACGACACCGATCAGGGTCTCGATGATCCGATCGAGCGCGTACTGCGGACTCGACGACCCCAGTGCGAGCACGAGCATCGCCGAGATCGCCACCTGATTGCCCATGCCGGGTGTGGCGCGGAAAATCCAGGCCACGAGCATGGCGACGACGATCGCCAGCAGCACCACCCAGCTCTGCGGACCGAGCAGCAGGCTCAGACCGGTCGCGATCAGCACACCGCCGATCACACCGGCGCTGCGCTCGATGGCTTTGGTGAATGACTGGTTCACGCTCGGCAGCACGACCAGAAGCGCCGCGATGGCGGCGAACACCGGCAGGGGCCCGGGAACGAGCCATCCGGCGATCAGCCACGCACCGATGGTCGCGACGGCCGATTTCACGACCTGCAGCAGAGGGCTGCGCTTCGCGCTTCGCATTGCCGCCGTCACACGCATGTGACCACGTTATCGCCGTACCGATCGGGTAACAGCGAACTGAGGGCACCCTAACCTCGTGTTACGTTAGGGGAGGCTTACCAAAGCTCCCCGGCTCACGCCTCACCCACCCCGATCTGAAGGAACGCCTGTGCGCATCTCCCGCATCCTCGGCCTCGGCACTGCCGTGCTTCTCGCCGCAAGCCTCACCGCCTGCTCCACCGCTCCCGCAAGCACCGACGACAGCGCAGCGGGCGCGAACCCGGCATCCGACGGTGCTTTCCCCGTCACGATCGAGCACGTCTACGGCGAGACCACGATCACCGAGAAGCCCGAACGCGTCGCCACCGTCGCGTGGGCGAACCACGAGGTTCCGCTGGCGCTCGGCATCGTCCCCGTCGGTATGAGCAAGGCCACGTGGGGCGACGACGACGACAACGGCGTGCTGCCGTGGGTCGAGGACCGCCTCGACGAGCTCGGCGCCGACACTCCCGTGCTCTTCGACGAGTCCGACGGCATCGACTTCGAGGCCGTTGCTGACACCGAACCCGACGTGATCCTCGCCTCATACTCCGGCCTCACGCAGGAAGACTACGACACGCTCTCCAAGATCGCCCCCGTCGTCGCGTACCCCGAGGTCGCCTGGGGAACCCCGGTCGAGACGATGATCGAGATGAACTCCGCCGCTCTCGGTCTCGCCGACGAGGGCGACGCTCTTATCGATGAGATCCATGCCCAGACGGATGCTGCGCTCGAAGAGCACGCGGCCCTCAAAGAGGCGAAGCTCCTGTTCGCCTACCTCGACCCGAGCGACCTCAGCCAGATCATGTACTACACGCCGGTCGACACTCGTCCCGGATTCCTCACCAAGCTCGGGCTCCCGGAGCCAGCCGTTCTCGCCGACACCGACAGCACCGAGTTCTACCTGACCGTGAGCGCGGAGAACGCTGATGTCTTCGACGATGTCGACGTCTTCATCACCTACGGCGACGATTCGCTGATCGAGACTCTGCAGGCCGATCCGCTGCTGTCGAAGATCCCGGCGATCGCCGAGGGCCGCATCGCCATCCTCCCCGACGCCACACCGCTGGCCGCATCGGCGAACCCTTCGCCACTGTCGATCGGCTGGGGACTCGACGACTACTTCGCGCTGCTCGAGGCGCCGCTCCTCGCACAGTGACCGGCGCGTGACCTCGACCGCCACCGCATCGAAGCCGGGCACCGCGAACCTGCGGCGCCCGGCTTCGGCGCGCACCATGTGGCTGCTCGTCGGGGTCGGGGTGCTTGTCGTGCTCAGCATCCTCTCGGTGGCTTTCGGCGTCCGTGCCGTCTCGCTGCAAGACATCTCCACGGCCCTCGCCGGTCAGGACGACACCATCGCCCAGGCCGCGATAATCAAGCGCATCCCACGCACCGTGCTCGCGCTGCTCGTCGGCGCTGCGCTCGCCCTGTCGGGCGCCGCGATGCAGGCGGTGACCCGCAACCCGATCGCCGACCCCGGCATCCTGGGCATCAACAACGGCGCGTCGTTCGCCGTCGTGATCGTGCTCGCCGCCTTCGGTGCGACCGGAGCCTTCACCCAGATGCTCGTCGCCATCATCGGCGCCGCCGTGACCGCCGTCTTCGTCTATACGGTGGGGTCTCTGGGGCGCGGCGGGGCCACTCCGCTCAAACTCGCGCTCGCCGGCGCCGCGACGAGTGCGGCGCTCGCCTCGCTCATCAGCGCCATCCTGCTGCCGCGCGTCGACCTGCTGCAAGCGTTCCAGGCGTGGCAGATCGGCGGTGTGGGCGGGGCGGAATGGCCGCGCATCGCGGTCACCGCTCCCGTGCTCGCCGTCGGCGCGCTCGTCTGCTTCGCGTGTGCACGCGGAATGAACTCGCTCGCCCTCGGCGATGACGTGGCAACCGGCCTCGGCGAGAACGTGTTCCGCACACGACTGATCTCCGCGGTCGGTGCCGTCATCCTCGCCGGCGCCGCCACGGCGATCGCGGGACCGATCGGATTCGTCGGTCTCGTCATCCCGCATTTCTGTCGGATGCTGGTGGGCACAGACCATCGTTGGCTGCTGCCGTTCTCGGCGCTCGCCGGAGCCGCGCTGCTGCTGGCCAGCGACATCGCCGGACGGGTGATCTCACCGTCGGGCGAAGAGATCCAGGTGGGCATCATCACCGCTGTCATCGGCGCCCCGTTCTTCATCTGGATCGTTCGCCGCCAGAAGGTGAGAGAGCTGTGACCCTTCGACAGGCTCAGGGGTCGGGCGAAGCTCAGGGGTCGGTCGCAGCTCAGGGGTCGGTCGCAGCTCAGGGCACTGCGGCCGAGACCATCGCATCAGGACGCCGTGCCCGCCACCGTCGTCACGCGACCGCGACTGTGGTCCTCGGCATCCTGCTTCTCGCTCTCGCCGCTGTCGCCCTCATGGTGGGCAACACCTTCTATACGCCGGGCGAGGTCATCCGCGTCATCCTCGGCGAGAGCGTGCCGGGGGCGTCCTTCACGGTGGGGGAGCTGCGGCTGCCCCGCACCGCTCTCGCGATTCTCGCGGGCTTCGCGTTCGGCATCGCCGGCGTCTCGTTCCAGACGCTGCTGCGCAACCCGCTCGCCTCCCCCGACATCATCGGCATCACGCAGGGCGCGAGTGCGGCGGCGGTCGTCGCCATCGTCACGCTCGGGCTCAGCGGCCTGGCCGTCGCAGGGTTCGCGGTCGCAGGTGCGCTGATCACGGCGATCGCGATCTACTTCCTCTCGAACAAGGGCGGGTTCTCCGGCATCCGTCTGATCCTCATCGGAATCGGCGTCGGCGCCATGCTGCAGAGCGTCGTCTCGTATGTGCTGTCACGGGCCGCGCAGTGGGACATCCAGACCGCGATGCGCTGGATCACCGGCAGCCTGAACAACGCCTCGTGGGACGACATCACCCCTCTCGCTCTCGCGAGCCTCGTTATCTGGCCGTTCCTGTTCTCGCAGGCGAAAGCGCTCGGGATGCTGCAGCTCGGCGACGATTCGGCCGCGGGCCTGGGCGTGCGGGTGAACCGCACGCGGTTGGTTTTCATCGTCGGTGCGGTGATCCTGCTCGCTTTCGCCACCGCCGCCACAGGGCCTATCGCGTTCGTCGCGTTCATGGCGGGTCCCATCGCCGCCCGCATCACCGGGCCGGGTGCGAATCTGCTGCTGCCTTCTGCCTGCGTCGGCGCCGTGCTCGTGCTCGGCGGCGATCTGATCGGGCAGTTCGCGTTCGAGGGCCGCTACCCGGTGGGCGTCATCACCGGCGTGCTCGGTGCGCCGTACCTGATCTACCTGCTCATCCGCACGAACCGCTCGGGAGGATCGCTGTGACCGAAGCGCACACCCTGACCGCCGAAGCCGTCACCCTCGGCTACGGCGATCGCACCGTGGTCGAAGGGCTCGACCTCGCCATCGCGCCGGGGAAGATCACCGCGATCGTCGGTGCCAACGGATGCGGCAAGTCGACGCTGCTTCGCGCTCTCGCACGCCTCTTGTCGCCGGCATCCGGACAGGTCGTCCTCGACGGCAAGTCGGTGCATTCCCGACCCACGAAAGAGGTCGCGCGGGTGCTCGGCCTTCTGCCGCAGTCGCCGATCGCTCCGGAGGGCATCGTCGTCGCCGATCTCGTCGGCCGAGGGCGGCACCCGCATCAGAAGACTCTCGCGCGCTGGACGGCGCATGACTACGAGGTCGTCGCCGACGCGCTCGCGGCGACCGGCATCACCGACCTTGCCGACCGCAGCGTCGATGAGCTCTCCGGCGGCCAGCGCCAGCGAGTCTGGATCGCGATGGCGCTCGCGCAGGAGACCGACATCCTGCTGCTCGACGAGCCGACGACCTTCCTCGACGTCGCCCACCAGGTCGAGGTGCTCGACCTGCTCACCGACCTCAGCGTCTCGCGCGGTACGACGATCGTCATGGTGCTGCACGACCTCAACCTCGCCGCCCGCTACAGCGACGAGCTCGTCGCGATGCGCGGCGGAAAAGTGCACGCCATCGGCGCTCCCGAAGACGTGCTCACCAACAGCCTTGTCGAAGAGGTCTTCGGCATGGCGAATCAGATCACCACGGATCCGGTCTCCGGAAAACCGATGGTCACCCCGATCGGAAGGCATCATGTCCGCTGAGACCCGCACTCGTCCCTCCTACGTCCTTGCGCGCGCCGTCGTGCGCGCGGTGGAACGGGTGTCGCCGAACTTCGTGCGAGTCACCTTCGGGGGCGCAGACCTCGATGACTTCGGCACCCCCGGGGACGTGTTCGACGCGCGGATCAAGCTCGTCTTCCCGCCGGCATCCGGAATTCTTGCCGACATCGATCGCGATACCGACGACTGGTGGGGGGCATACCTCGCGGTTCCCGAGGACGAGCGCGGATCGATGCGCACCTATTCGGTGCGCTCTCTGCACGTGGCGGATGCTGAGACCGAGGTCGTCGTCGACTTCGTGCTGCACCTGGCGCCAGGGCTCACCGGTCCCGCTTCTCTCTGGGCGAGCAACGCCGCCGTCGGCGACGAGCTGTGGATCGTGGGTCCCAGGCGGGGCCGTGAGGATCGCAGTGGGATCGAATTCTCGCCGGGAGCGGCGTCCTCGGTCGTCCTGGTCGGCGACGAGACGGCCGCGCCCGCTATCGCGCGCATTCTCGAGGATTCCCCGCGCGATGCGCGCGGGATCGCGTTCATCGAGGTGCCCTCTGCCGACGACGTCCTGCCGATCGCGGCTCCCGCGGGAGTCACGGTGCACTGGCTGCCGCGCGGCGATGCTGTGCACGGACTGCGCGTGATCCCGACCGTGCTCGACTATCTCGGCGACACCGGCCACTCCGAGATCACCGTGCAGGATGCCGAGGGCGAAGACCTCGTCTGGGAGACGCCGGTCTACTCCGGCAGCGGCGAATCGATCGGTCAGGCTGCGGCAGACGTCGACCGCTACTTCTGGATCGCCGGCGAGAGCGGTGTCGTCACGACGCTCCGCCGCCATCTCGTCAAGGACCTGGGCATCGACCGCGCGCAGGTGGCCTTCATGGGCTACTGGCGTCGCGGCGTCGCCATGCGCGGCTGAGGCCGCCGTGCTGACGTCGGTCCCGCGTGGTTCGATGAGTCTATGAACGCAGAAGAGCGGATGCAGCGCGAGGTCAGAGCGATCTGGGCGACCGTCATCTGCTTCTGCGTGGGCGCGCTTCTGGGCACGTGGGAGCTGTGGGGGAGTCCCCGGCCGGTCGCCGGCGATGGGTCGGTCGGGATGCCGATGGCGATGGTCGCCGCGGTGATCGCCGCCGCATCGTTCGTGGCGAGCACGCAGATCTACCGCCGGGGCGACCACGATGGCATGCCGAGGTGGCAGGCGGTGATCTCGTCGCTGTCCGCAGTCGCGCTCACCCTCGCGTTCGCCGGGGTCACTGCGCTCGGTGTCCTCTTGGCGACGGAGGTGCTCGGTGTCGGGCTTCAGGGCGTCGAACTTCCGCCCATCGGCGGCGGTATCGTCACGGGCGTTGCCAGTGCTGTGGCGGGACGGCTCGCCTTCGGAGCGGGCGTGGGCCTGCGCACCTCCGACATCGCCGACCTCCTGTTCGGCTACCTGATCATAGGGACCCTGTTCGCGATGCTGACCGCAGCGGACCCGCGCTGGTGGGAGCAGAACTTCTCACAGCTGGGCATCGGGTCCGGCGCCTGGGCGTTCAACGGCACGCTCGTGGTCGCGGGGCTCCTCATCGCCACCGTCGGTTCGTATATCGGGCGTGATCTGCACCGCATTCTCGGAGATGCGGCACTCGGACGGATCGTCTGGGTGGTCGCGCTGTGGTCTGCGACCGGAGTCGCCCTCGCCGCAGTCGGACTCTTCCCGCTATCTGGAATCGTGGCCGTGCACAACATCGCGGCGGTGGGGACGCTGGTTCTGTTCGTCGTCGCAGGTGCAGTGACGACTGTCGCGATGCCCGGGCCGCCGCATCCGCTCGTATTGATCTCGATCGGCGCGGCGCTGCTGATCGTCATCGCATTCATCCTTGCGGACGTGTTCGACCTGTTCTCGGTCACCGTGCTCGAGGTCATTGCAATCGGCATCGGTCTGCTCTGGCTCACGACGCTCGTGCGGATTCTCGCGGTGCTCACGCCGGCCGGCACCCGCCCCTCCGCGCGGCAGACGCTCGTACGCGCCTGAGGGGCACCCTTCCGTGGCATCCGAGCTGTGCCGGGAGGGGCCTGGCCACAGGCATCCGTCCCTGTCAGTATCGATGGAACAGCAACGCACCGATTTGCAAAGAGAGGACAACGATGTCCGACCAAGTATTCATCTTCATCGCGTTGGGGCTGTACTTCGCCGCAATGCTCGTCATCGGGTATCTGGCTTTTCGCCGGACGAAGAACCACGAGGACTACATGCTCGGCGGGAGGGACCTGCCGCCGTGGGTCGCTGCCCTGAGCGCCGGAGCATCCGATATGTCCGGCTGGCTGGTCATGGGTCTTCCTGGTGCCATCTATCTGTCGGGCCTGATCGAGGCGTGGATCGCCGTCGGGCTCACGATAGGCGCCTACCTGAACTGGCTGCTCGTTGCACCGCGCCTGCGCGCGTACACGCAGGTGTCGCGCAACTCGATCACGATCCCGAGCTTCTTCGAGAACCGCCTGCGTGACTCCTCGAGGCTCTTGCGTATTCTCGCCGGCATCGTGATCCTGGTGTTCTTCACGCTGTACATCTCCAGCGGAATGGTCGCTGGCGGGTTCTTCTTCGAGAGCTCTTTCAACTCCGACTACCTGTTCGGCATGCTGCTCGTCGCCGGTGTCACGCTGCTGTACACGCTGTTCGGCGGCTTCCTCGGGGCGTCGTTCACTGACGTCGTGCAGGGGCTGATGATGGTGATCGCGCTCATCGTCGTCCCGGTTGCCGCGATCATCGCGGTCGGCGGATTCGGTGAGGTGGGGGCATCGCTCGATGCGCTCGCACCGAACCATCTCTCGCTCATCGGCGGGAGCGCACTCACCGGCGGTGTCGTGCTGACCATCGTCTCGGGTCTCGCCTGGGGCCTGGGCTACTTCGGGCAGCCGCACATCATCGTGCGGTTCATGGCACTGCGCAGCCCCCGTGAGGCGAAGACCGCTCGCTGCATCGGCATGACCTGGATGATCATCTCCCTCATCGGCGCGGTGTTCTCGGGCATCGTCGGCATCGCGTACATGTCGCAGAAGGGCATCGACCTCACCAACGCTGAAACAGTGGTGCTGGTGATGTCGCAGACCCTGTTGCACCCGTTCGTCGCAGGCCTCGTCCTCGCGGCAGTGCTCGCCGCGATCATGAGCACGATCTCGAGCCAGCTGATCGTCGCGTCGTCCGCGTTCGTCGAAGACCTCTTCCGGCTGGTCAAGAAAGAGGCATCTCCCAAGCTGCTGGTGATGCTCGGACGGGCGACCGTGCTCTTCGTCGGCATCATCGCCGCACTGCTCGCGCTCATCCCGGATGACACGATCCTGGGACTCGTGTCGTTCGCGTGGGCCGGCTTCGGTGCGGCCTTCGGTCCGCTGATCCTGCTCAGCCTCTTCTGGCGCAAGCTCACGAACTGGGGGGCGCTGGCAGGCATGTTCGTGGGGGCAGCTGGCGTCTTCGTCTGGGACATCGCCTGGCCTGAGATGTACGAACTGCTGCCCTCGTTCATCTGTGCTCTGGTCGTCGCGTACGTGGTGAGCCTCATCACGTACAAGCAGGGCACCGAGCGTCAGAATGAGATCCTCCAGGAGTTCACCGACACCGGAACGCTGCTGACGGTCAACGGCGTAGGACGCGGTGCACGCACCGACCGCATGACGCCCTGACCCGAACGTCGGCACCCTGACCCGAGGTCGCAATACCGCGATATGATGAATTGATCACATCATCATGTCAGGGGGCGCTTTGCTGACGGAACCGAATCGTCCGCTCTACGAGGTCAAGGCCGGGCTGTTCAAGGGGCTCGCGCATCCGTTGCGCATCCACATCCTCGAGGTGCTCTCGGCTGCGCCGGAAGCATCCGTATCCGAGATCCTCGCCGTCACCGATCTCGAGGCCTCGCATCTGTCGCAGCATCTCGCTGTGCTGCGCCGCAACCGGCTGGTGACCTCTGAGCGCCGCGGGAGCCTCGTCTATTACCGCCTCGCCTACCCGCAGGTCGCCGACCTGCTGCGGGTGGCGCGTGCGCTGCTCGGCGAAATCCTTCAGTCGACGCAGCAGCAGCTGATCGAGCGCGACGGGCTGCCGCAGCTACCGGAATCCTCACAGTGACTGCCTCCTCGCGCGCACGGTCAGTGGGCGTTGCTCTGCGTCAGCTTCTTCCATCCGCGAACGACTACCGCGGCGCCAGGCGCACCTGGCGCGGCGACCTGCTCGCCGGAGTCACGGTCGGCATCGTCGCGCTGCCCCTCGCCCTCGCCTTCGGAGTGAGCTCGGGCGCCGGCGCCGAGAGCGGCCTGGTCACGGCGATCATCGCGGGGATCGTCGCGGCGATCTTCGGCGGTTCGCACGTGCAGGTCTCCGGACCCACCGGAGCCATGGTCGTCGTGCTCGCACCGATCATCGCCGTCCACGGACTCGGCGCACTCGCTGCCGTGTGCCTGCTCGCAGGGCTCATCGTGCTCCTCGCCGGCGTGCTGCGACTCGGCCGCACCATCTCGTACATTCCGTGGCCGGTGATTGAGGGCTTCACACTCGGTATCGCGGTGATCATCTTCCTGCAGCAGGTACCCACGGCCACCGGCACCGAGGTCGGCGAGAGCACGAACGCGGTGCTCGCCGCGCTCCAGTCACTGCAGACGGTCACGTGGCCGAAGCTCGGCTGGTCGCTGATGCTCGTGATTCTCGTCGTGATCGTGATGGTCGTCTCTCCCCGCATCCACCCGCGCTTTCCCGGCTCGCTCGTCGCGATCGTCATCGCCGCCGTGGCGACGTGGGCGTTCGACCTCCCGGTCGATGCGATCGGCGAGTTGCCCGCAGGCCTCCCGGCCCCGACGATCCCGATCCTCGATGCGCAGGTACTGCTGTCGCTTGCCGGACCCGCTATCGCCGTGGCAGCGCTGGCCGCGATCGAGTCGCTCCTGTCGGCTCGAGTGGCAGCATCCATGGCCGACACGGGTCCCTACGACGCGGACCGTGAGCTCGTAGGGCAAGGACTCGCCTCGATCGCCGCCGGGCTCTTCGGCGGCATGCCGGCCACCGGTGCGATCGCGCGCACCGCGGTGAACGTGCGGGCGGGTGGACGCTCACGGATCGCAGCCATCTCGCACGGCGTGCTGCTGTTCGTGATCGTTCTGGTCGGAGCATCCGTCGTCGCACGCATTCCGCTGGCGGCGCTCGCAGGAGTGCTGATGGTGACCGCCTGCCGGATGATCTCGGTTGCGACCGTGCGCACGATCGTCGGATCGACCAGAGCTGACGCGATCGTCTTCGGAATCACCGCGATCGTCACGATCAGCGTCGACCTCATCTACGCGGTGCTGATCGGCATCGCCGTGGCCGCGTTCTTCGCGTTGCGCCAGCTGGCGCGTGCGAGCGGAGTGCACCGCGAAGAACTCCCCGGCGTCGCCGTCTCCGGCGACGAGCGGATCGCCGTCTTCCGTCTGGAGGGCGCGCTCTTCTTCGGCGTCGCAGAGCGGATGCTGGAACGCATCAGCGAGCTGCGGGACGTCGAAGTGGTCGTGATCCGGATGTCGCAGCTGCAGATCCTGGATGCGACCGGGGCGCAGGTCATCACCGACCTCATCACGAGCCTCGAGCGGCGGGGGATCACGGTGCTGGTGAAGGGTATTCAGCCCGACCACCTCGCGCTGGCGACGAAGGTCGGGGTGCTCGCCTCGCTGCGCCATCAGAATCACCTCTTCGACGACTTGGGCGCGGCCGTCGCTCATGCGCGGAGCCATGTGCAGCGCTCGGCGCCTGACGCGCGCCCGACCCCGTGACGGCGTCGCGTCACGAATGACGACCGTACACGCGTGAACGCCGTCAGAACGGAATCCGTACGGAATCCCTACGGGTCGATCCGGTACCCATACGGAATCATCATGCCTCGGTTCGCGCCGGCCACTCCTCCGCGAGCAGACCGTAGTTCATGCCGTCCAGCCACTCTCCTGAACGGTGCAACGCGGTCTTGCGGCTGAACTCCTCGCGGCGCATTCCGAGCCGCTCCATCAGCCGCCACGACGGCTCGTTGTCGGCGAAGCATCCGGCGTGCACACGGCGCAGCGCGAGCGGACCGAAGCACACGTCGACGACCGCACGCACGGCTTCGGTCGCGTAGCCGTTCCCGGCATGCTCGGGCGCGAGTGCCCACCCGAGTTCGGCCTCAGTGCCCTTCGCCTGCTCGATGACCTCCCGCTGCGCCCAGCCGTCTCCGACCCGCAGCATGAGGTCGCCGATCACCAGCCCGTCTTCGATCCTGGTGATGATCAGCGTCGATGCCAACCGATCGGGCTCGAGATAGAGCTCGTCGAACGTCTCGCGGGTCTGCGGCGCGTTCCCGAGCCAGCGATTCACCTCGGGAAGCTGCCGGTACCCCCAGACGACGCCGAGGTCGTCCGGCGTGGCGGGCCTGATCTCGAGTCGTTCGGTGCGCAGCGGCCATGGGGCGCGTCGTTGCGAATCGGTCATCCTCCGATCCTAGGAGCCGAGAACTGCAGCGTGTGCCAGTTTGTGCAGCGCGTGGGAAGTTCTTCGAAAAACTCTCCTGAACAGCCGGAATTCTGCCTCGGAATGTCGGTGCCCCTGTGTTGAATGGGGGTACCTCGCAGCTGGTCACGGCTGGGCGACCATCGGACGCACCGGCGATCTCGTCCCCGTCGCCACAGCGCTGCAAACCGCGTGCGCGGGCGGCATCCAGCGCATTCTGTTCGACGAGCATGGCCGGATCGTGTCGCTCGGCATCAGCTCCCGCGTCTTCAACGCGCTGCAACGCCGCGCGATCACGATCCGCGACGGAGGATGCATCATTCCGGGCTGCACCGTTCCGCCGACATGGTGCGAAGTGCATCACGTCCGAGAGCATGCTGAGGGCGGCCCCACCCATACAGACAATGGTGTGCTGCTGTGCTGGTTCCACCACCGCACCTTGCACGCGACCGAATGGGTCATCCGCATGAACCACGGCATCCCCGAAGTGCGAGGTCCCGCCTGGTGGGACCCTCATCAGCACTGGCGCCGTGCTCGAAGTCCGCACCCGCGAGAACCCGTCCCCGGATGACGAGCGCCGCATCATGAGCCTCCGCGGGCAGCGGGATGTCCGCTCATGACGAACGCACAGCCCGCTCTGAACACGGACGCGTAGCGTCGATGTCATGACGACCATCGAGGTCAACGACGAAACGATCCGCCAGACACGAGAGCTCCGTGATGAGTTCCAGAAGTTCCTTCGCGAGTACGAGTTCGGCATGCGCGAGGTCGAGACGAAGATCTCGATCCTTCGGGACGAGTTCCTGCACGACCACTCGTACAACCCGATCGAGCACGTCAAGAGCCGACTCAAGACGCCGGACAGCATCGTCGAGAAGATCGCCCGCAAGGGGATCGCGGAGCCCTACTTCGAACAGATCCGTCAGAACATCACTGACATCGCCGGCGTTCGCGTCACCTGCAGCTTCGTCGCGGACGTCTACCTGCTGTTCGACCTGCTCACTCAGCAGGACGACATCACCGTCCGTGCCGTCAAGGACTACATCGCTCATCCCAAGGACAACGGCTACAAGAGCCTGCACGTGATCATCGATGTGCCGGTGTTTCTCTCCACTGGGCCATTGCTGGTGCCAGTGGAGGTGCAGTTCCGCACCATTGCGATGGACTTCTGGGCGAGCCTCGAGCACAAGATCTACTACAAGTTCTCCAACCAGGTGCCTTCGCACATCGTCGAGAGCCTGACGGATGCCGCCGAAGCCGCCTCAGAACTCGACATCCGCATGGAGCGGCTGCACCGCGAGGCTCACGGGGTGCCTCTGCGTCAGCTCGACCCGCCGCCACCTGCGCCGCGCATCGTGCAGGTCTGAGCGCGTCAGACGCTCCGAAGCGCGTCGGCGGCCGCGTCGAGCGCACCGTCGTTCAGTCTGAAGTACGCCCATCTGCCGCGCTGCTCGCGGGTGATGAGCCCCGCTTCGGTGAGGAGCTTCATGTGGTGAGACACGGTGCCCTGCGACAGACCGACGGGCTCGGTCAGGTCGCAGATGCAGGCCTCGCCCCCCTCGCCGCGCGAGATGAGCGAGAGCAGCATGACGCGAGTCGGATCGCCGATCGCCTTGAAGACGCGCGCCGTCTTCTCAGCGTCTTCGACCGAAAGGGAGGAGGTCACCCGCGGCGTGCAGCACGCGGTCGCTTCGATGGTCAGGGGCAGGCTCACGTCCTCAGTCTCGCACGTATTGACATTCTTCGATAGGTGCGTCACTGTTTTCATATTGAAGTTCTTCGATCTGAGGAGACGTGATGAGTGAGCTTCCCGTGGTGGTCATCGGCGCAGGTCCGCAGGGCCTCGCCGCGGCGGCTCATCTGAATGAGCGGGGCGTCGACTTCGTCGTCATCGAGCAAGGTGCTGGCGCCGGCGCGGCTGTGGCCGAGTGGCAGCAGGTGCGGCTGTTCTCGGCGTGGCCAGAGCTGATCGATGCCGCCGCGCGCCGTCTCCTCGAGGCGCTCGGATGGGTGGCTCCGGTCGAGGGGTACCCAAAGGGTGCGCAGTGGGTGAGTGAGTACCTCGAGCCGCTCGCCGCCTCATTCGGCGAGCGGGTGCGCTACGGCGAAACGGTCACCGGCGTCAGCCGCCAGGGGCGTGACAAGGTCGTGAGCACAGGCCGGGCGCAGCAGCCGTTCGTCGTGCACACGCAGGATTCGAGTGGGCGTGACGGCCGCATCCTGGCTCGGGCGGTGATCGATGCGAGCGGCACCTGGAACCTGCCGAACCCAGCCGGAGCTGACGGCTTCCCCGCCGTGGGTGAGCGGGCTGCCGCGGATCGTGTCTCGTACCGCATCCCCGATGATGTCGCAGAGCTCGCAGGCGCCCACGCCGTGGTCGTCGGCGCAGGGCACTCCGCCGTTCATGCAGTGCTCCAGGTCGCAGCACTCGCTCGGCGCACGCCCGGGACCCGGGTCACCTGGCTGCTGCGTCGCGGCGATGCGGCCCGCATCGCCGGTGGGGGAGCAGGAGACGAACTGCCAGAGCGCGCGGCGCTCGGGCAACTCGCGCAGAAGGCCATCGATGAGGGAACGGTCGAAGTGATGACCGGATTCCGGCTCGCCGAGGTCGCGAGCGGCGACCAAGGTCTGGTGCTCCGCGCAGAAGGCGGCCGAGAGGTCAGCGGGGTCGCACAGGTGTTCGCGCTGACCGGTTTCCGCCCCGACACCGAGATGCTGCGCGAACTGCGCCTCGACCTTGACCCGCTGCTCGATGCTGTTGCGGGTATCGCTGACGAGATCGACCCCAACATCCACTCGTGTGGATCTGTGGGGGCAACCGGCGCGCGCCAGCTCGCACAGCCCGAGAAGGACTTCTTCATCGTGGGAGCGAAATCGTACGGACGCGCACCGACCTTCCTCGCACTCACCGGCTACGAGCAGGTGCGCAGTGTGGTGGCGCACCTCGCCGGCGACTATGAAGCGGCAGCGCGCAACGATCTCGTCCTTCCTGACACGGGTGTGTGCGGTGGGGCAGTCGATTTCGACCCCGCCGACGGTACGGGCGCGGGCGGATGCTGCGCCCCACAGCCCACCCTGCAGATCGGCCTGCGACCGGTCGCTGTCGGCTGACCGCATCCGGTAGATGACCAGGAGGTGAACATTCGCCGCCACATTTGCGGATGCATATCGATTGATGTCAATATAGACGCATGTCGATACAAGAGGTTGAGCTGATCATCATCGGTTCTGGCCCGGCGGGGTATACAGCCGCGGTCTATGCCGCGCGTGCGGGTCTTGCTCCGGTGGTTCTTGCTGGTTCCGTGACCGCCGGTGGTGCGTTGATGACCACCACCGAGGTGGAGAACTTTCCCGGCTTCGGCGACGGCATCCAGGGTCCCGAGTTGATGGAGTCGATGCGCGCCCAGGCCGAGCGCTTCGGTGCCCGTATCCTGCTCGACGACGCCGTCCGCGTCGAACTCGAGGGGCCGGTCAAGACCATCGAGACCGGCGCGGGTGACACATTCCATGCGCGCGCGGTCATTCTCAGCATGGGATCCGCGTACCGCACGCTCGGACTGCCTGATGAGGAGCGTCTCACCGGACACGGAGTCTCATGGTGCGCCACGTGTGACGGGTTCTTCTTCCGTGAGCAGGAGATCGTCGTCGTCGGCGGCGGAGATTCCGCGATGGAAGAAGCGCTGTTCCTCACCCGCTTCGCATCGAAGGTGACCGTCGTGCACCGTCGCGACGAGTTCCGTGCCTCGAAGATCATGGCGCAGCGTGTACTCGACCACCCGAAGATCGACGTCGCGTGGAACAGCGAGGTCGTCGCCCTCCTCGGTGCGGAGAAGGTCGAGGCCGTCACTCTTCGGAATGTCGTCACCGGTGCAGACCGCGTTCTTCCCGTCACAGGCGTGTTCGTCGCGGTCGGCCACGACCCGCGCTCGGAGCTCGTCTCCGGAATCGTCGACACGGATGCGGACGGTTACGTCCTCGTCGAGCATCCCTCCACGCGCACGAACCTCGTTGGGGTGTTCGCCGCCGGGGATCTCGTCGACCACACCTACCGGCAGGCGATCACCGCAGCCGGCACCGGGTGCGCGGCCGCGCAAGACGCCCAGCACTACCTCTCCGCCCTCGACGACAGCACTGTCGTGATCGAGCAGGAAGACGTCTTCGTATGAGTACCGCGGCTGCTCCTGTTCGATCCGCAACCCGCCGGATGTCGACACTGGACCGGTGGCTCCCGCTGTGGATCGGCCTTGCCATGATCGCGGGCCTCCTCCTCGGTCGATTCATCCCGGGCGTATCGACCGTGCTCGCCCACCTCGAGGTCGGCGGCATCTCCGTGCCTATCGCGCTCGGCTTGCTGGTGATGATGTACCCGGTGCTCGCGAAGGTTCGCTATGACCGGGTCGCTGCTGTCACCGGCGACAAGAAGCTGCTCATCTCTTCCCTGGTGCTGAACTGGCTCATCGGCCCCGCGCTGATGTTCGTTCTGGCGTGGACGTTCCTCCCCGACCTGCCGGAGTACCGGACGGGACTCATCATCGTCGGTCTCGCACGCTGCATCGCTATGGTCATCATCTGGAACGACCTCGCCTGCGGCGACCGAGAAGCGGCAGCAGTGCTCGTCGCGATCAACTCGGTCTTTCAGGTCGTCGCCTTCGCACTGCTCGGCTGGTTCTACCTCACCGTGCTCCCTGCCTGGCTCGGGTTCGATACCCAGGGCCTGGAGATCTCGGTCGGACAGATCGCTCTCAACGTCCTCATCTTCCTCGGTGTCCCTCTCCTCACCGGCTTCGCTTCGCGATGGATCGGTGAACGCCGAAAAGGTCGGGACTGGTACGAGGAGCGATTCCTGCCCAAGATCGGACCATGGGCTCTTTACGGGCTGCTGTTCACGATCGTGCTGCTGTTCGCCCTTCAAGGAGAACAGGTCACCTCACGCCCCCTCGACGTCGTGCGCATCGCACTGCCGCTGCTCGTCTACTTCGCCGTGATGTGGTTCATCGGGCTCTTCACGGGGAGAGCCCTCGGCCTCGGCTACGCCCGCTCTTCGACGCTCGCGTTCACCGCAGCGGGCAACAACTTCGAGCTCGCCATCGCCGTCGCAATCGGCACTTTCGGTGCCGCATCCGGTCAGGCACTTGCCGGTGTCGTCGGACCGCTCATTGAGGTACCGATCCTCGTCGGACTCGTCTACGTCTCGCTCTGGGCCGCCCGCGCCTGGTTCCACACCGACCCGTACACGAACGAGCGGATGCCGTCATGAGTGCGTCTCTTGCGTCCGAGGACGCAACGTCCGTGGATACAGCCTGCCGCCCAGCTGTGTCGCACGCCATCGGCCAGGAAGCGGCCGCGTCTGTCGCCGCCACGCTCAAGGCGCTCGCTGACCCGCTCCGGCTTCGGATGCTGTCAGCCATCGCATCCGATCCTCGAGGCGAGTCCTGCGTGTGCGACCTCGCGGAGCTTGCTGAAGTATCGCAACCGACGGTCTCGCACCATCTCAAGGTCCTCAAGGACGTGCATGTTCTGACGTCCGAGCGCCGCGGAACGTGGGTCTGGTACAAGATCAACCAGAGCCGTCGTGGCGCTGTCACCGCCCTCCTGGATTCATTTGCGCCGGCTTCTGTCGCAGAATCCTGGGCCGAAGAGATCACAGATGAGGATCGACGCCCTGATTTCGACGCACGCGTGACGCGGCTGGCCGATGAGCTCGCTGCAGAGGTGCCAGAGCTGCATGCGTCGACTGTGCTGGCGATCGTCCGGGAGTCGTACACTTCCCTGGCCCGAACGGCACGCGTCACATCAGCACTGATCCCCCTCGCCGAACGGTTCGCCAGGCAACGTCTCGCGGATCTCACCCGCGACCGCGAAGTCTCTGTGCCGCAGGTGCTGTTCGTCTGCGTCGCGAACGCCGGCCGTTCGCAGTTGGCTGCCGCGCTTGTGAACCAAATGGCGGCCGGACGAGTTGTCGCCCGGTCTGCCGGGTCGTCGCCCGCAGACGTCATCCATCCGCATGTGCGCTCCCTGCTCGCCGGAATCGAGGGCGACGTGTCATCTGAACGTTTTCCGAAACCGCTGACCGACGATGCGGTACGTGCGGCCGACGTCGTCGTCACCATGGGATGCGGTGACGTCTGCCCGGTCATTCCCGGCATCCGTTACGACGATTGGGCCGTCGGTGACCCGGCACTCGCGTCGCGCGAAGGGGTCGAAGCCATCCGTGATGACATTGCCGCCCGCGTCCGCACGCTCGTCGACGATCTTCTGAACTGACCACCTACCCCTTGTCTGGAGACACCATGACCGATACCACCACCCCTTCCGTGCTCTTCGTCTGCGTGCACAACGCGGGCCGCTCGCAGATGGCGGCTGGTTTCCTGCGCCAGGTCGCCGGAGACCGTATCGAGGTCCGATCAGCGGGCTCGATGCCTGCCGACCAGATCAACCCGACCGCTGTCGAGGCCATGCGCGAGCTGGGGATCGACATCACGGCCGAGCGTCCCAAAGTGCTCACCACCGATGCTGTACAGGCGTCTGATGTGGTGATCACGATGGGCTGCGGAGACGCGTGCCCCATCTTCCCCGGCAAACGCTACGAGGACTGGGAGCTCGAAGACCCGGCAGGGCAGGGAATTGAAGCCGTGCGGCCCATCCGCGACGAGATCCGCGGGCGCATCGAGCAGCTGGTCGGCGAACTCCTCTGACATGAGCCGCGCATAACTCCTGAACTTTTCCCCGATCCCGGTGTTTCGGGGCGGGGTGAGACGGCGGAGTCCAGTTTCTCAGGAGTTGTGTGCGCGGCTCAGGCCATGAACTCCCGCACGGCGGCGGTCATCGAGGTCACCCCGATTTCGATGCCGGGGGTAATCACCGGTGCGAACAGCGCCGAATGCGTGGTCGGGATCACATCAGACACCGTGCCATCGGCGACGGCCGCAGCGTACGCTTCCGCGTCGATCACGCCCCAGAACCAGAAGACGAGCGGTGCGCCGGAGTCCCTGGCGAACCACGAGACATCCTCGCTGCCGGTGAAGAAGCCCGGGTCCATCACCGTGCCGGCGCCGAGTGCGCGGTCGATGGCGGCTGAGACGCGCGCTGTCGCTTCCGGGTCGTTGATCGTCGGCGGCAGCCGGTGCTCCGTGCGGAACTCGGGATCGCGCAGCGCACCCGATGCCGCCGCCTCTGCCCGCACGATCCGCTCGACGCTCGCGATGATCCGCTCGCGCGCCGCATCGTCGGGATAGCGCAGGCTGAGCTCGAGCGTGGCCTCCGAGGAGATGATGTTGTTCTTCGTGCCGGCGTGGATCGAACCGACCGTGACAACGCCGACGCCGCGCGGGTCGACTTCACGCGATGCGATGGTCTGCAGGCGCATCACCGTGGCCGCAGCCATCACGACCGGGTCGATGGTCGTATGCGGCCGGGAGCCGTGTCCGCCGCGGCCGTGAAGTGTGACGGTGATGCCGTCCGCTGCCGCCATCTGCGGCCCTGGTCGCATGCCCACCACGCCGGCCGGAAGGGGGGTGACGTGCTGCCCGAGGACGACATCGGGCTTCGGGTAGCGATCGAGGATGCCGTCATCCAGCATCGCCCGCGAGCCGGCACCGTACTCCTCGGCGGGCTGGATCAGCACGACGAGCGTCCCTGACCACTCGCCGCGGGTGTTCACGAGCCGCTCGACGGCACCGATCATCGCCGTCACGTGCATGTCGTGACCGCAGGCGTGCATGACCGGCACGGTGCTTCCTGCCGGATCGATGCCGGTCACGGTACTCGCGTACGGCAGACCGGTGGTCTCCAGAACGGGCAGCGCATCCATGTCGGCCCGCGCCCAGACGACGGGGCCGTCACCGTTGCGCAGCACTCCGACGACACCGGTGATGCCGACGCGCTCCTCGACCTCGAGGCCGAGATCGCGCAGGTGACCGGCGGCGATTGCTGCAGTCCGGGTCTCTTGGAAGGAGAGTTCCGGATGCCGGTGGAGATCGGTGTACAGGTGCACAAGGTCGATGGCCATGACCTCGACTCTAGACGGCCGGTCACCCGCCCGGTCGCCCGCGCCAGCGGCCTCGGCGCCCCCTCGCGCCGCCGAGGCCCCCGCTCAAACGCGCGGATCAGAGGGGGCGTCGATGATCAGAGGGGGCGTCGATGAAAGGGCGCGCGCATCAGTCACTGCGTGGCAGGCGAGACGGGCCCCGCACTACAGTTGATACGCCCGCTCGGGCGCACATCCCAGGAGCACCCGCATGACAACCGTCGACGATCGCGCCCGCTACCGGCCGAACCCCTCCGTGCTCACTGCGCTGAAATCGCCTCGACTGCTGACGCGCGAAGTCCTTGCGGGCCTGGTGGTGGGTCTCGCGCTGATCCCCGAAGCCATCGCCTTCTCGATCATTGCGGGGGTCGATCCCAAGGTCGGGCTGTTCTCCGCGTTCGTGATGGCGGTCTCCATCGCGTTCGTCGGCGGACGCCCCGCGATGATCAGCGCGGCGACGGGAGCGGTCGCACTCGTGATCGCGCCGGTGATGCGCGAACACGGGATGGACTACTTCATCGCCACGGTCATCCTCGCCGGAATCTTCCAGATCCTCCTCGCCCTCTTCGGCGTCGCGAAGCTCATGCGCTTCATCCCGCGCAGCGTCATGGTCGGCTTCGTCAACGCGCTCGCGATCCTCGTTTTCATCGCACAGCTGCCGCATCTGATCGGTGTGCCCTGGCTGGTGTATCCGCTCGTCGCCGGCGGCATCCTGATCATGGTGATGATGCCCCGCATCACCAAGGTGATCCCGGCGCCCCTCGTCTCGATCGTCCTGGTCACCGCGGTCGTGGTCGTCTTCGCGCTCAATGTGCCTACCGTGGGAGACGAGGGCGAGCTCCCCAAGAGCCTTCCCGAGCTCTTCTTCCCGAGCGTCCCGTTCACCTGGGAGACTTTCACGATCATCGCGCCCTTCTCGCTCGGCATGGCACTGGTGGGTCTGCTCGAGTCGCTGATGACCGCGAAGCTCGTCGACGAGATCACCGACACGCACTCCCGGAAGACTCGCGAGGCCTGGGGGCAGGGTGTCGCGAACATCCTCTCGGGGTTCTTCGGCGGCATGGGCGGGTGCGCCATGATCGGCCAGACCATGATCAATGTGAAGGTGTCCGGCGCACGCACGCGGATCTCCACGTTCTTCGCCGGTGTCTTCCTGCTCATCCTTGTCGTCACTCTCGGCGATGTCGTCGCGATCATTCCGATGGCCGCCCTGGTCGCGGTCATGATCATGGTGTGCGTAGCGACCTTCGACTGGCACAGCATCCGCCCGTCGACCCTGAAGCGGATGCCGAAGAGCGAGACCCTCGTCATGGCCTCGACCGTCGTGCTCGTGGTTCTCACCTCGAACCTCGCCATCGGGGTGGTGGCCGGTGTGGTCGTGGCATCCGTGCTCTTCGTCCGTCGCGTCGCGCATTTCGCGACCGTCACCCGGACGGTGACGGCGGATGCCGCGCACTACGTCGTCGACGGTGAGCTGTTCTTCGCCTCCAGCAACGACCTCACCACGCAGTTCGAGTACGTCGATGATCCGGCGCGCATCGTCATCGACCTGTCACGGTCGCACATCTGGGACGCCTCGACAGTTGCCGCACTCGACGCGATCCAGACGAAGTATCTCGCTCACGAGAAGACCGTCGAGCTCGTCGGGCTCAACGTCGCCAGCGGAGTGTTCCACGGGCGGTTGAGCGGGGGCTTTCCGCCGGCGTGAGCGCGTACCCGGTCACTTCTCCTGAGGCCGCGCCGTCGTTCCGCGCACGATGAGTTCGAACGGCAGCGCCGCATGCGCGGCAGGCTCGTTCGTCGCCTCGAGCTTCGCGAGCACAGCCTCGGCCGCCCGCTCGCCCTGCGCGAGCGGAAACTGATCGACGGTCGTGAGCTGGAAGAACTCGCCGAGTTCGTGACCGTCGATGCCGATCACCGAAATGTCCTCGGGCACCCGGTACCCGAGATCACGCGCCGCCATGACGGCACCGATCGCCATCTCATCGGATGCCGCGAAGACCGCGGTCGGGCGAGGTCCGGGGCGCCCCAGGAGCTGCTTCGCTGCCCGATACCCGCCTTCGACCGTGAAGTCCGAAGGCGCCAGGAACGCGGGATTCGGAGTGATCCCCGCACCAGCCAGCGCCGTCTCGAAACCGAGCCGGCGATTGGTCGGGATGTGGAAGTCCAGATCGAATTCGGGGCTTGCGCCGATGTGCGCGATCTCGGTGTGGCCGAGGGTCAGCAGATGTTCCGTGGCGAGCTGCGCGAGCGCACCATCATCGGCGGTGAGCGTGTCGAGCCGGGGGTTCGGGCCACCGATGGCGATCACCGGCAGACCGAGCGCGAGCAGTCGCGCGGTCTCGTGTTCGTTCAGCTCGATGGAGACGGCGATGACAGCATCCACGCGCTGTCGTCGCAGAGCCGTCTCGAACACGTCCTTTCGCACGTCCTGATCGGCCGTGATGTTGTAGAGCGTGATGTCGTAGCCGTGGCGCATCAGCGCGCTGGACACTCCAGAGAGCACCGTGCTGAAGAACCACCGATCGAGGAACGGCACCACGACGCCGATGTTCCTCGTGCGCCCTGACGCCAGGCTCGAAGCCCGCGAAGAGACGACGTAACCGAGCTCCTCGGCGGCCAGGTGAACCTTCTCGCGAGAAGAGGTGGAGACGTAGCCGCGACCGCTGAGGGCGCGCGAGACCGTGGCGGTTGACAGCCCGGCCTTTCGCGCGACCTCATCGATGCTGACCACGGTGGCTCAGTTCTTCGTGTACCAGGCTGCGTGATCAGTCGGCACGGCAGTGCCGTCGAACCTCTGGCTCTGCGTGATGAAGGTCACATCGTCGCCGAGCTCCAACGGCTCTGCACCGAGGTTCGCGACCACATACACGTCTCCTCGGCGGAAGGCGATGGCGCTCTCGCCGAGGTCCTCCCACACCAGCGAGCCGTTGCCGAGCTCGAACTCGCGGCGCATGCCCAGCAGCGTCTTGTACATGTGCAGGGTGGAGGCGGGGTCGGCCTCCTCGACATCGCGAGCGAAACGCGACCACTCCTCCGGCTGCGGCAGCCAGGAGTCACCGGTCGTGTTGAAGCCGTACGCCGCAGCATCCGCTTCCCACGGGATCGGCACGCGGCAGCCGTCGCGGCCGTAGCGCTCGCCGTTCGTGCGGAACCACGTCGGGTCCTGACGGAACTCGTCGGGGATCTCCATCGCCTCAGGAAGGCCGAGCTCTTCGCCCTGGTACAGGTACGAGGAACCGGGCAGCGCGAGCATGATCGTGGTCGCCGCGCGAGCGCGTGCGAGACCGGTCGCTTCGTCGGGCTTGCCAGCGGACTTCGGTCCGATTCCGTCGCCCTGCGGGCTGTCAGCGGTGAGAGCCAGGCGAGAAGCGTGCCGGATCACGTCGTGATTCGAGAGCACCCAGGTGCTGGGAGCGCCGACCTTGCCGAACTCCTCGAGGGAGTCGCGGATGACGCCGCGGACCTTCTCGGCGTCCCACTCGGTCATCATGTACGGGAAGTTGAACGTCTGGTGCATCTCGTCGGGACGAACCCAGAGTGCCGTCTTCTTCAGAGTGGGCAGCCAGGCCTCACCGCACAGTGCGCGATCGCCATCGTACTCCGCGAGGACCTTGTGCCAGTCGCGGTAGATGTCGTGGACACCCTCCTGGCCCCAGTAGGGCACGTCGTCCTCGCCGCCGCCCATCGAGTCGGACTCGGACGGGGGCGTGTAGTCGGGGAGGCCGTCGGCCTTGATCATGCCGTGGGCGACATCCACGCGGAATCCGTCGACGCCGCGGTCGAGCCAGAAGCGCAGGACGCCGCGGAACTCTTCGCGAACCTCTTCATTGGTCCAGTCGAAGTCGGGCTGCGAGGGGTCGAAGATGTGCAGGTACCACTGGCCAGGGGTGCCGTCGGGCTCGGTGATGCGAGTCCACTGGCCGCCGCCGAACACGCTCTCCCAGTTGTTCGGCGGAATCTCGCCGTTCTCGCCCTTGCCGTCACGGAAGATGTAACGAGCGCGCTCGGGGCTGCCGGGGGCCGCCTTCAGTGCCTGCTGGAACCACACGTGCTGATCGCTGGAGTGGTTCGGAACGAGGTCGACGATCACCCGGATGCCGCGGGCGTGAGCTGCCGCGAGCATCGTGTCGAAATCGGCGAGTGTGCCGAACAGCGGGTCGACATCGCGGTAGTCGGCGACGTCGTAACCAGCATCCTTCTGGGGGCTCGTCATGAACGGGCTCAGCCAGATCGCATCGATGCCGAGATCCTGGAGGGAATCGAGTCTGCTGGTCACACCGGGCAGATCGCCGATTCCATCACCAGAGGCGTCAGCAAAGGAACGCGGGTAGATCTGGTAGATAACGGCGCTTCGCCACCACTCGGAACCGGGCGCTGCGAACTGCTCAAGCTCTGTCATGGCAACAGCATAGTGCAAACGCTTACAGGCCCGCTAGGGCGCGGATCGAAACGGTTCGAAGGCTATTCGCCGATGACGACATTCACCGGGGTTTCACCGCGCAGCATCCGGTCGATCTGCCCGCGGACGAGACGAGCGATCCGTGGGTTCATCGCGGTGGACGCTCCGCCGATGTGCGGTGAGAGAAGCACGCCAGGCGTCTTCCACAAGTCATGCTCGGGGGGCAGGGGCTCGGGGTCGACGACGTCGAGTGCCGCGCGGATGCGTCCCTGCTGGCGCACGAGCGCGTCGCTGTCGATCAGGGTGCCGCGGCCGACGTTGACCAGCAGCGCACCGTCGGTCATCTTCTCCAGCAGCGCGTCGTCGAAGAGGTGGTGCGTGGCGTCGCCCCCGGGGAGCGCGAGGATGACGATCTCGGCATTCGGCAGCAGAGCAGGCAGCTCGTCGATCGCATGCACCTGCACGCGTCCGAGCCGCTCATGCCAGACCGGACGCGCGGTGCGCGCGACGACGGTGAGATCGATCTCGAAGGGCTCCAGGCGCATGGCGATCGCCTCGCCCACGCCGCCGAAGCCGACCAGCAGCACCCGGCGATCAGCGAGACTCTCGGCGAACACCGGCGACCACTCGCTGTTCTGCTGCGCGAGGATGAACCGAGGGAGCTGTCGCTGTGCGGCAAGCGTCAGCGCAAGCGCGATCTCGGCCGTGGACGCCTCGTGCACGCTCGCGGCATTCGCGTAGCGCAGACCTTCGGGTAGCTGGTCAGTGACACCGTCGTACCCGATGGATTGGCTCTGTACGAGGCCGATGTCGAGCCCTTGGAGTGCACCGAGCACCGTGCTGTCGCTCAAGTAGGGCGCAACCACCAGGTCGATCTTCTCGCGCGGGGGTGGGGACTGCAGGTCCCAGACCTCCAGCTCCACTCCCTCGGGCAGGGCGCCGAGGTTCTCGGCCAGTCGAGCGGTGGGAACGGTGACGAAGAGACTCACGCTTCGAGCCTAGCGAGGCGGCGAACCTATCGGCCGCCGCATCACCGGAGTACGCTCGGCCCAAGTCACCAGCCGGCGCCGAAGCCTACGCGGCGACGCGGGCGACCGCAGCGACGGCGCTCGCGAAGAAGCCGAGGCCGTCTGTGCCCGATCGCATGGCGGCGTCGGTGTCGGGGCCGAAGCCCGCCTCTGTCGCGTGCTCGGGGTGCGGCATGAGGCCCACGACATTTCCGGCTTCGTTCGTGACGCCGGCGATATCGCGCAGTGATCCGTTGGGGTTGACGCCCGCGTAGCGGAAGGCCACCAGGCCCTCGCCCTCGAGGCGATCGAGAGTCTCATCGGAGGCGATGTAGCCGCCCTCGCCGTTCTTCAGCGGGATGACGATCTCCTGGCCCCGGCGGAAGGTGTTGGTCCAGGCGGTGTCGGAGTTCTCGACCGTGAGCTTCTGGTCGCGACGCACGAAGTGCTGGTGGTCGTTGCGGATGAGCCCGCCGGGCAGCAGGTGCGCCTCGACGAGCATCTGGAAACCGTTGCAGATTCCGAGCACCGGCATTCCGGATGCCGCGGCATCCTTCACCTCGGACATGATCGGCGAGAGCGCGGCGATCGCGCCGCTTCGCAGGTAGTCGCCGTAGCTGAAGCCACCGGGAAGGACGAGCGCGTCGACGCCTTCGAGGTCGTGCGATCCGTGCCAGAGGGCGACGGGCTCGGCGCCGGCAAGGCGGACAGCGCGCTGCGCGTCGCGGTCGTCGAGCGATCCAGGCCAAGTGATGACGCCGATGCGGACGCTCACTCGACCACCTCGATGCCGACGACGTCCTCGATCACGGAGTTCGACAGCACGTCTTCGGCGATCTTCTTCGCCTCTGCCAGCACAGCGTCGGTGACCTCGCCGTCGACAGTGAGCTCGAAGCGCTTGCCGATGCGCACATCGCTGAAGCTCGTCACACCCTGGCGTGAGAATGCGCCGGAGACGGCCTTCCCCTGGGGGTCGAGCAGTTCGGACTTGGGCATGACGTCGACGACGATGGTGGGCATGAACGGCTCCGGAAGTCGCGGGAAGGCGGGCACGCCCAGTCTAGTGTGCGTGCGAGTGCGCGTCAGGAGTGGAAGACGGTGTGTAGATCGCCGACGGCCTCGCGGCCGCCGAGCCCGTCGATCTCGAAGAGCACCGAGATGCCTGCGACGTGGGATCCCAACCGTTCGATGAGGTGACGACCGGCGGCGAGCGTGCCACCAGTGGCGAGCACGTCGTCGATGAGCAGAACACGCGAGCCCTGGGGCAGGTCGTCGTGCATCTCGATGGTGGCGGTGCCGTATTCGAGTGAGTAATCGACGGATGCCGCGGGGCGAGGCAGCTTGCCCGCCTTGCGGATCGGGATGAGGCCGACACCCGCTGCGATCGCCGCGGTGCCGGCGATCAGGAATCCTCGTGCTTCGATTCCGGCCACGTAGTCGAAGGTTCCCGCGAAGGGCTCGATCAGCGCTTCTGTGGTCGCGCGCAGCGCATCGTGATCGGCCAGCAGTGGCGTGATGTCGCGGAAGAGGATCCCCGGCTCCGGGTAGTCCGGGATGCTGCGGATCAGAGATTCGGCGCGGGCGAGGGCAGAAGAAAGTTCACGGGACGGCACCGGTCAAGGCTACCGGCCTCTCCTGAGGTGGCACTTGACAACCTTGGGAGCGCTCCCATACAGTTACTCAACGATCGTGGGAGCGCTCCCACGTCACAGAGCCAAGCAGTGAAACCCCACCCGCACAAAGGAGTGAATCGTGAACACATCCATCCGTCGACGCGTGCTGACAGCAGCGTCCGTCGCATCCGTAGCAGCTCTCGCCCTGGCCGGTTGCGCCTCAGGCGGCACCGACTCCGGCGCTGAGGGAGATGCCGACGCAGACGTCACGCTGACCGTGACGACCTTCGGCACCTTCGGCTACGACGACCTGTACAAGGAGTACGAGGACCTGCACCCGAACGTCACCATCGAGGCGACGAACATCGACACGGGTGGAAACGCTCGTACCGACGCTTTCACCAAGATCGCCGCAGGCTCTGGCCTCAGCGACATCGTCGCGGTCGAAGAGGGCTGGCTCGGAGCCATCATGGACGTCTCCGACACCTTCGTCGACCTGAAGGACTACGGCATCGAGGACCGCAAGGGCGACTGGGTCGACTGGAAGTACGCTCAGGGCACCGACGCCGACGGCCGCGTGATCGGCTACGGCACCGACATCGGCCCTTCGGGCATCTGCTACAACGGCGCGGCCTTCGAGGCCGCCGGCCTCCCGAGCGACCGCGAGTCGGTTGCCACGCTGCTCGACGGCGACTGGGAGAACTTCTTCAAGGTCGGCCAGGAGTACACCGACAAGACCGGCAAGGCCTGGTACGACCACTCCGGCTTCGTCTGGAACTCGATGGTCAACCAGCTCGACGAGGGTTACTACACCGCTGACGGTGAGCTGAACGTCGAGGGCAACAAGGAGCTCAAGGAGCGCTTCGAGCTCCTGGGTGCTGCAACCGAGGGCGGCCAGTCGGCTGCTCAGGCGGCATGGGACTGGAACGGCGGAAAGTCGTTCGTCGACGGCACGTTCGCGACCTTCGTCTGCCCCGGCTGGATGCTGGGTGTCGTTCAGGGTCAGGTCGAGGCTGGCGGCGGCGACGCATCGACCGGCTGGGACTTCGCAGACGTCTTCCCCGGCGGAGCGGTCAACTGGGGTGGAGCATGGCTCACGATCCCGGAGACCTCGGAGCACAAGGAAGCAGCCGCTGAGCTCGCTGACTGGCTGACGCAGCCCGAGCAGCAGGTGAAGCAGTCGGTTGCCGCTGGCAACTTCCCCTCGACCATCAAGGCGCAGGAGTCCCTCGCGGCCGACGCCACCCCGAACGCGTTCTTCAACGACGCACCCACCGGTGCGATCCTGGCCGAGCGTGCCAAGGGCGTTGTCGCGCAGTTCAAGGGCGCAGATGACTCGATCATCCAGGAGAACGTCTTCGGACCGGCACTCAGCAAGCTCGACCGCGGTGAAGTGAACACGCAGCAGTCGTGGGATGAGGCCATCTCGCTGCTGAACGAACTCGTCGGCTGATACCGAAGCATCCACTGTTCGTGATCTCGTCTCGGCCCCGGCTCGCCCGGCGGCCGGGGCCGGGACGAATCACATCTTCGACGTCAAGGACACAATCATGACTCTCACTGCCCCACCCAAGGATCGTGTGGTCGCCACCGCCGATCCGGCGGTTGCCGGTAAACGACGTTCTTGGCGTCATCGCGTATCCCGGTTCGACCAGAACGCCTCGCCCTACCTCTACATTTCGCCGTTCTTCCTGCTGTTCGGCCTCGTCGGACTGTTCCCGCTGCTCTACACGGTGTACGTCGCAGTCTTCGACTGGGACCTGCTCAAGGGCCAGGGCGACTTCGTCGGGGCAGGGAACTTCATCGAGGTTCTCGGCGACGCGATGTTCTGGAACTCGATCTTCAACACGTTGAGCATCTTCCTGCTCTCAGCCATCCCGCAGCTCGCGGTCGCGCTGATCGTGGCCTACCTGCTCGACCGTGGCCTTCGGGCCCCCACGTTCTGGCGGATGAGCATCCTCATCCCCTTCGTCGTCACCCCTGTCGCGGTGGCGATCATCTTCTCGAGCATCTTCAATGAGGCCGACGGCCTCGCCAACAATCTTCTGAACCTCATCGGAATCGTCGACCAGGAGTGGAAGCACAACACCTTCCTCTCGCACATCGCGATCGCCACGATGGTCAACTTCCGCTGGACCGGCTATAACGCGCTCATCCTGCTCGCCGCGATGCAGGCCGTGCCGCGCGACCTCTACGAGTCCGCCGCGATCGACGGCGCCGGCCCCATCCGCCGCTTCTTCTCGATCACCATTCCCACCATCCGACCGACCCTCATCTTCGTGATCATCACCGCGACGATCGGTGGCCTGCAGGTCTTCGCCGAGCCTCGGTTGTTCGACGTATCCACCGCCGGCGGCATCGGCGGCAGCGACCGGCAGTTCCAGACCACGGTGCTGTTCCTGTGGGAGATGGCATTCTTCCGCCGCAATCTCGGCGAAGCATCCGCCGTTGCGATCCTGCTGTTCGTGCTCATCGTGGCGATCGGTGTGATCAACTTCCTGCTCACCCGCGGGATATCCACCGGTGACGCACCGAAGAGCCGCGCGGCCAGGCGCCGCGCCCGAAAGAGCCAGGCCAAGACAGGAGCACAGCGATGACCGCGACACAGGCCCTCAGCGTGCCGGAGAAGATCCGTCGTCGCAGCAGCAGCAGCGGTGGTGTCGCAGGCGTCGGCAGCCGTCCTGGCTTCCTCACCTACGGGCTGCTGGCAGCCTTCATCATCGGCAGCGTCTACCCGCTGTGGTGGTCGGTGGTCGTCGCCAGCGGCACCAACTCCACCCGCGGCGAGACGCTGCCGCTGATCCCCGGCGGCAATTTCTTCGCGAACGCCGCCAAGGTCTTCGACGCCATCCCGTTCTGGCTGGCCCTGGGCAACTCGGTCATCATCTCGACGGTGATCACGCTCTCGGTCGTGACCTTCTCTACTCTCGCCGGATACGCCTTCGCGAAGCTGCGCTTCCGCGGTCGCGAGGGACTGATGATCTTCGTCGTCGCCACGATGGCCATTCCCACGCAGCTCGGCATCATCCCCTTGTTCATGGTGATGCGCGAGATGGGCTGGACCGGATCGATCGGCGCCGTGATCGTGCCGACGCTGGTCACCGCCTTCGGGGTGTTCTTCATGCGCCAGTACCTCGTCGATGTCATCCCTGACGAGCTCATCGAGGCGGCACGCATGGACGGTGCGAACCAGTTCCGCACCTTCCTCACGGTCGGAATCCCGGCCGCGCGCCCCGCCATGGCGATCCTCGGCCTGTTCACCTTCATGACGGCGTGGACCGACTACCTGTGGCCGCTCATCGTTCTCTCTCCCCAGAACCCGACGCTGCAGACAGCGCTCAGCCAGCTGCAGTCCGGTTACTACATCGACTACTCAATCGTGCTCACCGGTGCGGTGCTCGCGACCCTGCCCCTGCTGATCCTCTTCGTGGTCGCGGGCAAGCAGCTGGTCAGTGGCATCATGGCTGGCGCGGTGAAAGGATGACCTTTATGACCAGGCATTTCCCCGAGAACTTCCTCTTCGGTGCGGCCACTGCCGCCTATCAGATCGAGGGTGCGGCGTTCGAAGACGGCCGCACCGCCTCGATCTGGGACGAGTTCTCCCGTGTGCCGGGAACGGTCATCGGCGGCGACAACGGCGACGTGGCGTGTGATCACTACCACCGCTACGAGAGCGACGTCGCGATGATGAAGGAGCTGGGGCTTCAGACCTACCGCTTCTCGACGTCGTGGGCACGAGTGCGCCCAGACGGTGGCGCCGTCAACGAGAAGGGCGTCGACTTCTACAAGCGCCTCGTCGACGAGCTGCTCAGCGCGGACATCATGCCGTGGCTGACGCTGTACCACTGGGACATGCCACAGGCGCTGCAGGAGAACGGCGGCTGGACGAACCGCGACGTCGTCTCGCGCTTCCTCGACTACGCCGGAACCATGCATGATGCGCTCGGCGACCGCGTGAAGGTGTGGACGACGCTCAACGAGCCGTGGTGCTCGTCGTTCCTCTCTTATACGGGTGGCGAGCACGCCCCCGGTCACACGAGCATCAGCGAGGGGCTGCTGGCAGCGCACCATCAGCTGCTCGCGCACGGTGAGACGATCCGCGAGCTGCGCTCGCGCGATGCATCGCTCAACCTCGGCATCACGCTGAACCACACAGTCGCCGACCCCGCCGACCCGAATAACGCGGGTGACGTGGATGCTGCGCGCAGAGTCGACGGACAGTTCAACCGCTGGTTCCTCGACCCGATCTATCGCGGAGAGTACCCCGCCGACATCATCGAGGATTTCCGTGCGGTCGACGCGGATGCCGTTGCGCAGTTCGAGGCCGCGATCCACGAGGGCGACCTCGAGACGATCTCTCAGCCGATCGATACGCAGGGCGTCAACTACTACCACGGTGATTTCCTCTCGGGCACCGCGCAGGAGAACCCGCCGCTGCCCGGCGGTCCGGCCACCGAGCGCAAGGGACGCAGCCCGTACCCCTCTGATGCCGGCATCCATGCGGTCGAGCGGGGTCTTGAGCGCACGGCGCAGAACTGGGAGATCCAGCCGGAGGGCCTCACGCGCCTGCTGCACCGTCTCTCGGACGAGTACGCCGCCGAGCGCGACGTGACGCTCTACGTCACCGAGAACGGCGCGGCCTTCAACGACGTCGTCGCTGAGGACGGCCAGGTCCACGATGCTGATCGTGTCGCGTACGTGCGCGCTCACCTGTCGGCAGTGCTGGATGCCGCAGACGCCGGCGTCGACGTGCGAGGGTTCTTCTACTGGTCGCTCATGGACAACTATGAGTGGGCCTGGGGATATGACAAGCGCTTCGGGATCGTGCGCGTCGACTACGACACTCAGCAGCGCACGGTGAAAGACAGCGGTCGCGAGTACGCTCGGATCATCGCCGCACGCTCGCTCTGACTGTCGGAGAGGCGGCAGAAGGGAGAGCCGTGGTCTCGCGCGCGACGATTGAAGAGGTGGCGACTGCCGCTGGGGTGTCCCGGTCGACGGTGTCCCGTGTCGTGAACGGGTCAACGTCTGTGAGCCCGGCGGCACTCCACGCTGTGCAGTCGGCGATCGCCGAGCTCAGCTACGTGCCCAATCGTGCTGCCCGTTCGCTGGCTTCGCGGCAGACGAACGCGATTGCGCTGATCGTCCCTGAAGACACCACGCGCTTCTTCGGCGACCCGTTCTTCGCGTCCATCGTCGCCGGGATCACTGCGGCGCTGGGCGGTTCGGACTATCTGCTGAACCTGCTCATCGCCAGCGACGACCCCGGCGACAAGATGACGAGCTTCGTGCGCAATGGCGGCGTCGACGGCGCACTGATCGTCTCGCACCACACGAGTGACGCGTTCGTCGAGCGCATGTCAGACGCGCTGCCCGTGGTCTGGGGTGGCCGGCCGCAGCGTCAGCGAGCGAGCGAGTATGTCGTTGACGTCGACAACATCGCTGCAGGACGCATGGCGACTCAGTATCTGATCGACCTCGGCCGCACGCGGATCGCGACGATCGCGGGTCCGGCGACGATGCTCGCCTCTGTCGATCGAAGTGAGGGTTTTCGGGCGGCGCTCGCGGATGCCGGGCTCGCTCCCGTCGCTGAGGTCGCAGGCGACTACAGCGAGGGCAGCGGTGCGCAGGCTGCTCGGCGCATCCTCGCAGACGGTCAGCCTGATGCGATCTTCGTCGCCAGCGACCTCATGGCGCGCGGAGCCATCACGGCCCTGCGCGGGGCGGGCCTGCGGGTTCCGGAGGATGTGGCCGTGGTCGGCTTCGACGACTCGCCTGTCGCTCTGAACGCAGACCCACCGCTGACGACCGTGCGACAGCCGATGTACGCCATGGGCGAGAAGATGGCGGCCGTGCTGCTGTCGAGGCTCCGTGGCGAAGAGCCGCCGCCTGTGACGATTCTGCCGACTGAGCTGGTGGTGCGCGCCTCGGCGTGAGGGGGCAGGCGCCCCGTCACGCGACCAGCTGCGCCTTGAGAGTGTTGTTCCACGGGTCGCTGAACGTCAGCGTGCGCCCGTCGTCGGCGACCTGGGTGCCGAAGTGCTTCAGCCGTTCGCCGAGGGCTCCGAGGCTGTCGGCATCCGGCAGAGCGAGGTCGACCTGACCGAGCCCGAGTGCCGGCATCCGGGGTCCTGCGCCCCGGGAGTTCCACACGTTCATCGCCATGTGGTGGTGATAGCCGCCGGCACTGACGAACAGGGCCTGCTCTCCCATGGAGAGGGTCGCATCGAATCCCAGGCGCTGTACGTAGAAATCGCGTGCGGTGGCGACATCGCCGACCGAGAGGTGCACGTGCCCGACGCGGGCGGGCGCCGTGTCGGCCGGGTCCTCGCCGAGGTGCTCCTGGAGGAAGGCATTCGGGTCGAGGTACAGCGTGGCCATCTCGACCTGGCCGTGTGTCCACGACCACTCCGAGCGGTCGCGGTCCCAGTACAGCTCGATTCCGTTGCCCTCGGGATCGGTGAGGTAGAACGCCTGGCTTACGAGGTGGTCGGCGCTGCCGGTGAAGGTCTGCGGTGCGCGCTGGGCGACCGAGAGAAGGGCGGATGCCAGTGCCGCCTGCGACTCGAAGACGATCGCGGTGTGGTAAAGGCCTGCCGACCCACGGGTGGCGTGCTTCAGGCTCGGCGAGTGCTGCAGGATCACGATCGGCACACCCGCTCGCCCGAGGGTGACGGTGTCGCCCTCGGCGCCCAGCACCTGAAGAGTGATGATGTCACGGTAGAAGGCCGTCATCGCGTCGAGGTCGGCGACGAACAGGGTGACCGCACCCATTGTTGTTGCCTCGGCAAGTTTTTTCGTCATGACAGGTGAAACGGCGACAGGCACGAAAGTATTCCGAGTATCGTCTGGATCATGCCCATGATCGATCTGAACTCGGATCTCGGCGAGAACGTTCCGAGTCGTGTCATCAGCGACGACGCCGCGATGCTCGAGATCGTCAGCAGCGCGAACGTGTCGTGCGGCTTTCACGCCGGGAGCACTACGGGCATCCGCGAGACGCTCGCGACCGCTGTCCGCCACGGCGTCGTGATCGGCGCTCACCCCGGGTATCGCGACTACGAGAACTTCGGCCGCACCGAGATGGATGTGGACTCCGCAACCCTGCAGGCCGATGTCGAGTATCAGCTCGGCGCGCTGATGGGGCTCGCCTCTGCCGTCGGCGGCAGAGTGCAGTATGTCAAGCCGCACGGTGCGCTGTACAACGCCATTGCCCACGATCCGCGACAGGCGGCCGACGTCGTCGCCGCGATCCGCGCGATCGACCAGACTCTCGTTCTGCTAGGGCTCTCCGGCGGCGTCGTCCTCGACATCGCGTCGAGGGCAGGGCTTACCGTGGCATCCGAAGCATTCGCCGACCGCGCCTATCGCCCGGACGGGCAGCTCGTCTCTCGCTCGCACGAGGGCGCCGTGCTGCACGACCCTGCCGTGGTGGCACAGCGCATGGCGCGGTTGGCGCACGAAGGAGTGATCCGCGCGATCGACGGCACCGACGTACGCGTTCACGCGCAGTCGATCTGCGTGCATGGCGACAGCGCGGGGTCGGTCGCCATGGCCGCAGAGACGAAGCGGATGCTGCAGCAGAACGGCATCACGATCGCCGCCTTCGCCGGCGGGTGACCGGATGCGTATTCTCACGGCATCCGATCGCGCCCTCCTTGTCGAAGCGGCCGACCTCGACGAGGCGATGCGATGGAACCTCGCCTGGCGCGGGCTGCCTGGCATCATCGAGCAGATTCCCGGCGCGCGGACCGTGCTCGTGCACTTCGACCCGGCGCGAACGTCGGCGGCCGCGCTGGCAGAGCTGCTGGAGGCGACCGAGCCGCAGGACGAGCACGCACGACCCACGGGCGAGGTGACGATCCCCGTGCAGTACGACGGAGACGACCTCGCTGAGACCGCCTCTCTTCTCGGCGTCTCGACGGATGCGCTCGTGAGCCGGCACCTCGCTGCGCACTGGCGAGTGGCGTTCTCCGGGTTCGCACCAGGATTCGGGTACATCATCGGTAGCGATCCGCTGTTCGATGTGCCCCGGCGCCTCTCACCTCGTACGCGAGTGCCTGCGGGAGCGGTGGCGCTCGCCGGGCCGTTCACCGGGGTGTATCCGCGAGAGAGCCCTGGCGGTTGGCAGCTCATCGGACGCACGGATGCCGTGATGTGGGACCTCGATCGTGAGCCGCCTGCCCTGCTCGTGCCGGGAATCGCGGTGCGGTTCCAGAGGCTGAGCGCCGATCACGTGCAGCTTTCCCCGGCCGCTGAGCCTGTCGAAGCGTCCGGCAATCGGGTGGAGGTCATCCGCACCTCCCTGCAGCTGCTGGTCCAGGATGCCGGCCGTCCTGGACGCGCGAGCCTCGGAGTCTCGGCATTCGGCGTGGCGGATCGCACGGCCATGCGCGATGCGAACCGCGCCGTCGGCAATGATCGAGGCGCCGCGGTGCTGGAGAGCGTCGGGGGAGCAGTGCTGCGTTTTCACGGTGAGGGGGTCGCCGTGGTGACGGGAGCCGTGGGCGAGCTGGCAGTGACGAACCGCGTGGGTGAGGTGCGTGACATCGTGCACGGCAGCCCGTTCGCCACAGCCGACGGTGATGAGCTCGAGCTGGGGTATCCGACGCGGGGTCTGCGCTGCGTCATCGGAATCCGCGGCGGGGTGCGGGTGGCATCCGCTCTGGGCAGTCGCTCTAGCGACACCCTTTCCGGGCTCGGCCCGCCGCCGCTCGCAGCCGGCGATGTCGTCGGTGTGGGAGCGCCGCCCAGGCGGGCTGTCGATCCCACGGTGGTGACGCGCGAGCTGCCGGCGCCGGGTGACCTCGTCGAGCTCAGCATCACCCTGGGTCCGCGGGATGACTGGTTCACAGCATCCGCTCTTCACACACTGACGACGCAGGAATGGCTCGTCACGCCACGGGCCGATCGCGTCGGCATTCGTCTGCAGGGTGAGGTGCCGCTCGAGCGCGCCGTGGCCGGAGAGCTGCCGAGCGAGGGTGCGGTGACCGGCGCGATTCAGGTGCCCGGTGACGGGCAGCCGGTGCTGTTCCTGCCCGATCACCCGCTCACCGGCGGCTACCCGATCATCGGCGCGCTCACCGATTCCTGCCTCGACCTCGCGGGGCAGCTGCCGCCGGGCGCGCGGGTGCGATTCCGCGTCGGCTGAGGTCGCGGCATCCGTCCCCTCCGGCGTTGCACTTGCCGGAGCGTGTTACGCCCACCGGAGGTTGTGGCCGGATTCCTCCGCCGTGCGCAACATGCTCCGCCGTGCGCAACATCTGCTGTGCCGGATGCTGCCTACTCCGGGTCGCCGCCGAGCGGGCCGACCGCGGGGATCGGGCCGCCATCGTCCGCACCCGAGCGGCGCCAGCGGGCGATCGCGTTGCCCAGGTGGTAGATGAGCAGGGCGGCGACCGTGCCGACGACGATCGCACCGAGCTGGAATGCACCCCACGACATTGCGAAACCACCGACGGCGATCACGAATGACACCGCCACCGTGTACTGGTTGACCGGACGCGAGAAGTCCACGCGGTTGTCGACCCAGATCTTGATGCCGATGACGCCGATGAGGCCATACAGGGCGGTGGTCACCCCTCCGAGGACTCCCGCGGGGATCGTGTTGAAGATCACGCCGATCTTCGGCGAGAACGCCAGCAGGATCGCGGCGAAACCTGCCACCCAGTACGCGGCCGTCGAGTAGACGCGGGTCGCGGCCATGACCCCGATGTTCTCGCCGTAGGTGGTGGTCGCTGATCCGCCGAAGCCACCCGCGAGGGTCGTGGCGACACCGTCGGCGATGAGGGCACGGCCGGTGTGCTTGTTGATCGACGGGTCGTTGGTCATCGTCGCGACACCGCGGACGTGGCCGACGTTCTCGGCGATGAGCACGAGGACGACCGGGAGGAACATCGGCGCGAACGCCCACGCTCCGGGGTCGGCGACCGCGGCGAGGTGGAAGTCGGGCAGCCCGATCCAGGCCGCTTCTGCGACGCCGTCGAACGTCACCTGTCCGGTGAAGATCGCGACGATGTAGCCGACGATCACGCCGAGGAAGATCGAGATGCGGCCGAGGAATCCGCGGAAGAACACGCTGAACAGCACGACGGCGATCAGGGTGACCGAGGCGAGCTCAGGCTGCAGCGTGAAGTTGTTCCACGCCGCGGGGGCGAGGTTGAAGCCGATCAATGCGACGATCGATCCCGCCACGACTGGCGGCATGAAGCGGTCGACGAAGCTGATGCCGACCGCCTGCACAAGGAACCCGACTCCTGCGAGCAGGACTCCCACCACGAGTACGCCGACCAGAGCCTGGCCGATCTGCTGCGGGGTCTCGAGGGCGCCGCCGCCGTTGATCGCCGTGATCGGGGCGAGGAAGGCAAACGATGAGCCCAGGTAGCTGGGGAGCCGGTTGCGCGTGATGATCAAGAACAGCAGCGTGCCGATTCCCGAGAACAGCAGCGTCGTCGAGACCGGGAAACCGGTGATGATCGGGACCAGGAAGGTCGCACCGAACATCGCGACGATGTGCTGTGCGCCGATGGCGAAGGTTGCGGGCCAGTTCAGGCGCTCTTCGGGCTTGACGACCTGGTCGGGGGCGACGTTACGACCATCGCCATGAATCTTCCACACGGGCATGCGTGCTCCTCAGTTTTCGGGTTCGGAGCAACATTAGCGATTGCTGAGCGTTCGCTGTGCATGGCGCGGTCCGGGCGTGACAGAAAGGGGCCAGCGTGACAGAAACGGGTCCCGCCGTCCAGCCCTACGCGGTCAGGCGCTTGATGAGCTCGCGATATCGTGCGGCGGTGCGCTCGACGACCTCTTCGGGGAGTGCGGGCGGCTCACCCTGCTTGTCCCAGTTCGCGGCCAGCCAGTTGCGGACGATCTGCTTGTCGAAGCTCGCCATCCGCTCGGACGGGGTCTGTCCGGACTCCCAGGCCGCGGCATCCCAATACCTCGAGGAGTCGCTCGTGAGCACCTCGTCGGCCAGGCGCAGCGTGCCTTCCGCATCCGTTCCGAACTCGAACTTGGTGTCGGCGAGGATGAGGCCGTGCTCCCCGGCGATCGACGCGGCGCGCGCGTAGATCGCGAGCGATGCGGCGCGCAGCTCCGCCGCGCGCTCCGCACCGACGAGCTCGATCGTCTTCTCGAAGGTGATGTTCTCGTCGTGCTCACCCATCGGCGCCTTATAGGCCGGGGTGAAGATCGGCTCGGGCAGACGGTCGCCGTTCTGAAGCCCTGCCGGAAGCGGGATGCCGCAGACCGTGCCGCTCTCCCGGTACTCGATCCAGCCGCTGCCGGTGATGTACCCGCGCACGACGCACTCGATCGGCAGCATCTCCAGCGATTGTGCGAGCATCGCCCGGTCAGAGACCTCAGCGGGGATCTCCCCCTGTGCGAGATGGTTCGGGAAGTCGAGCTGCGCGAACCACCAGCGGCTGAGCTGCGTGAGCAGGGCTCCCTTCTCGGGGATGCCGGGGGAGAGCACGAAGTCGAATGCGCTGACCCGATCGGATGCCACGACGAGGATGCGAGTGTCGGCGGGATCCGCTGAGGCGTACAGATCACGGACTTTGCCGGAGTAGAGATGACGCCAGCCGGGGATGCTGTTCGCTTCGCTCGTAGGAGTGCTCATGCGCCCATTATCCCCGTCCCGACGGCGGTGTCGGGACTCGGGTGTACCGTTGCCGGGGTGAGCGACGCCACTGCATCCCGAGCGGGAGCCGACCAGACGCCCGAGCGCAGCCCTTGGCCCGCACTGTGGGCGCTGGTAATCGGATTCTTCATGATCCTCGTCGACACCACCATCGTCAGTGTCGCGAATCCGGCGATCAAAGAGGCGCTCGACCCGAACTCCAACAATCTCGACCGCGTGGTGTGGGTCACCAGCGCCTATCTGCTCGCGTATGCGGTGCCGCTGCTGATCACCGGACGCCTCGGCGACCGGTTCGGACCGAAGAACATCTATCTCGTAGGTCTCGCGATCTTCACGCTTGCCTCGCTGTGGTGCGGGCTGTCCACGACACTGGACGGGCTCATCTGGGCGCGCGCCGCGCAGGGCATCGGTGCCGCGCTGCTGACACCGCAGACCATGGCCGTCATCACCCGCACCTTCCCGCCCGAGCACCGCGGCGCGGCGATGGGGCTGTGGGGCGGAGCATCCGGTGTCGCGATGCTCGTCGGCCCGCTCGCCGGTGGATTCCTCGTCGACGGTCTCGGCTGGGAATGGATTTTCTTCATCAACCTGCCGGTCGGTGTGGTGGGTTTCGTGCTGGCATGCATCCTCGTACCGAAGCTCGAGACGCACAAACACCGCTTCGACATCCCTGGTGTCTTCCTCAGCGCCATCGCGATGTTCCTCATCGTGTTCGGGCTGCAAGAGGCCGAAGCTTACGACTGGGGTGTCATCTGGGGGCCGATCTCGGTGTGGGGCCTGATCATCGCCGGTGTCGTGGTGCTGGGGCTGTTCCTCTGGTATCAGTCGCGCACCAAGAACGAGCCGCTCGTGCCGATGGAGCTGTTCCGCAATCGCAACTTCGCCTGGTCGAACATCACGATCGTCACGGTCGGGTTCACGGTGACCGCACAGGGTCTGCCGTTGATGTTCTTCCTGCAGACCGCCCGTGGGCTGAGCCCGACCGAGGCTGCCCTGCTGCTGATTCCGATGGCGATCGCCGCTGGCGTCGTCTCGCCGTTCGCCGGCCAACTGCTCGACCGCATCGATCCGCGCGTCATGCTCGTACCCGGACTGCTGCTCGTGTCGCTCTCGCTGTTCCTGTTCGCGGCGATGATGAACGTCGATACTCCGATCGGCTGGTTGCTGATCCCCTCTGCGATCCTCGGTTTCGGGAACGCCGGCATGTGGGGTCCGCTGGCGACCACGGCGACCCGCGACCTTCCGATGCATCAGGCTGGTGCTGGTGCCGGCATCTACAACACGATGCGTACGATCGGGTCCGTGCTGGGGTCGGCCGCGATCGCCGTGTTCATGCAGAGCAGGCTCGTCGCGAATCTGCCCGGCGCAGAGGAGGCGTCGGGCGGGTTCGGCGAGGGTCAGATGCCGGATGCTGTCGCAGGACCCTTCGCCGAGGCGATGGCGCAGACCATGCTGATGCCGGCGGCGGTCATTCTTCTCGGCGTTGCCGCCGTGTTGTTCCTGCGCCGGCCTGCGCACCTGGGTGTGCGCAACAAGGGCGTGCGAAACAAGTAGGCGCCGGTTTGCGGGCATCTGATCGGTCGTGATGGGCTATTGCGATGACGATCGCACTCACCCGCCCCACGACCGCTCTCTTCGACTCCTGGGCGGCGGCCGTCGCGGAGTTCGGTGGCGCGCACATCGATGGTTCGGGGATGACCGCTCCGACCAGCGGCGATCGTGAAACACTCGACGCGCTGATCGCCAAGGCCGAGCTCATCTCCGACACGAGCGTCCCCGCACCCGACGGACGGGTGCACAACGATCTGTACTGGATCACCGACGCCGGTGAGGTCGTCGGCTTCGTATCGCTCCGGCACGAGCTGAACGACTGGCTCCGTCAATTCGGCGGACACATCGGCTATGCCGTGCGCCCCTCGCACCGGCGCAGGGGGTATGCCCGCGCCGGGCTCGACCTCGCGTTGAAACGCTCGCGGGAACTCGGCCTCGACCGGGTCATGCTCACCTGCGACGACGACAACGCCGGATCGTTCCGCACGATCGAGGGCGCGGGTGGCGAGCTCGAAGACGTGATCGATGCCGCTGAGCAGGGCCACCCGCGGGTGCGCCGCTACTGGATCGCGCTGTAGCTGCAGGAGCAGCAGCAGCGCGAACCAGAGAGCAGCAGCGCGTGCTTCAGCGACCCTGGACCGCGGTCACTTCGTCGAGAAGGCGCTGTCGAATGCGGCATCCGATGGCTTGTACGTCGACAGCTTCCGCACGAACTCGAGAGCCTCCGGTGCACCGACGAGGCGGTCCATCCCGGCGTCCTCCCACTCGACAGACAACGGGCCCTCGTAGCCGATCGCGTTCATCATGCGGAACGCGTCTTCCCATGGCACATCGCCGTGACCGGTCGAGATGAAGTCCCAGCCGCGCCGCGGGTCGGCCCACGGCAGGTGCGATGACAGCCGGCCGTTGCGGCCGTTGCCCAGGCGCTTCTTCGTGTCCTTGCAGTGCACGTGATAGATGCGGTCCTGGAAGTCCCAGAGGAACCCGACCGGGTCGATGTCCTGCCACACCATGTGCGACGGGTCCCAGTTCAGCCCGAACGCCTCGCGGTGCCCGATCGCCTCGAGCGCGCGCTTGGTGGTCCAGTAGTCATACGCGATCTCGGACGGGTGCACCTCGTGAGCGAAGCGCACGCCGACCTCGTCGAACACGTCGAGGATCGGGTTCCAGCGGTCTGCGAAGTCCTGGTATCCGGCCTCAACCATCTCGTCGGTGGCGGGCGGGAACATCGCGACGTACTTCCAGATCGACGATCCAGTGAATCCGGTGACCGTCTTGACTCCCAGCGCAGCGGCCAGGCGTGCGGTGTTCTTCATCTCTTCGGCGGCGCGCTGGCGCACACCCTCAGGATCGCCGTCGCCCCAGACCTGGTCCGAGACGATGTTGCGGTGCCGCTCGTCGATGGGGTCGTCGCAGACGACCTGGCCCTTGAGGTGGTTCGAGATCGTCCACACCTTCAGCCCATTGCGCTCGAGGATGTCGAGGCGGTCCTTGATGTAGTCCGCGTCATCCCAGCGCCAGGGGTCGAGGTGGTCGCCCCAGCAAGCGATCTCGAGGCCGTCATAGCCCCATTCGCCCGCGAGTCGGGCGACCTCTTCGAACGGCAGATCGGCCCACTGGCCGGTGAACAGGGTGACAGGTCGTGACATCATCGTCCTCTTCTCATGAGATTTGTTCGGTGGTAGTTCAGATGCTCGTCCAGGCGGAGCCGTTCTGCGAGCTGCGCTCGACAGCATCCAGTACGCGCTGCACGAGCAGGCCATCGGCGAAACTCGGTTGCGGATCTGCCCCGGCGGAGATCGCCTCGGTGAGGTCCTTGACCTGGTGCGAGAAGCCGTGCTCGTAGCCGAGCATATGCCCGGTCGGCCACCAGCCGGAGACGTACGGATGCTCGGGTTCGGTGACCAGGATGCGGGTGAAGCCCTGCTCGCCCGCCGGAGCCGTGGCGTCGTAGAAGTCGAGCACGTTCATGTCTTCGAGGTTCCAGTGCAGTGCGCCGGCATCACCCGAGATCTCGATGTCGAGTGCGTTCTTGCGTCCGGTCGCGAAGCGCGAAGCCTCGAAGGTTGCCAGCGCCCCCGAATCGAGCCGGCCGGTGAACAGCGCGACGTCATCGACGGTGACCTGACCGCGTTCGGTTCCGGCGGTGCCGCTGAGGCCTTTGGACTCGGCCATCACGGGACGCTCGTCGATCAGCGTCTCGATGACCCCTGACACCTGCGAGAGCGACTGCCCGGTGACGAACTGCGTCATGTCGACGATGTGGGCGCCGATATCGCCCAGCGCTCCGGAGCCCGCGAGGCTCTTGTCGAGTCGCCAGGTCATCGGCGATTCAGGATCAGCCAGCCAGTCCTGCCGGTAGCTGGCGCGCACCTGGCGCACGGTGCCGATGCGACCGCTCGCGATCATGTCGCGCATGAGGGTGACGGCGGGAACCCTGCGGTAGGTGAAACCCACCATGGCGCGGATGCCGCGTGCCGCAGCATCCCGTGCCGCCTGCTCCATGGCCTCTGCCTCTTCGACCGAGTTGGCCAGCGGCTTCTCGCACAGTACGTGCTTGCCAGCGGCGAGTGCCGCGATGGCGATCTCGGCGTGGGAGTCACCAGGGGTGACGATGTCGACCAGGTCGATGTCGTCGCGTGCGATGACCTCTCGCCAATCGGTGGAGGTCTCGTCCCAGCCCCACTTACGGGCGGCACTCGCCGTCTTCTCGGCATCGCGCCCCACCAGCACCGCCATCTGCGGTGCGAGCGGCAGGTCGAACGCTGCCGGAGCCTGCCGCCAGCCGACGGAGTGCGCGGCTCCCATGAATCCGTGGCCGATCATGGCCACTCGCAGCTGAGTTGTCATCTTTACTCCCGGGAAATGGTGCGGGGCGGGCGCACGAAGGCGCCCGCCCCGCTTGCGTGGATCAGGACTCGAAGGCGAGCTTGATGAACTCGTCGACGTTGTCCTTGGTCACCACCGGCGCATCCAGAACGATGCGGTAGGGGACGCTCGGTGTGATCAGGTCGCTCATCGTCTTGCCCTGCGCGATGAGACGCGCCATGGCGATTCCGTCGGCAGCCTGCGTCGACGGGTAGATGACGGTGGCCTTCATCACGCTGTCGTCAGCCTTGATGCGGTCCATCATGTTGACGCTGCCTGCGCCGCCGACCATGAAGAAGTCATCGCGACCTGCCGCGTCGATCGCGGCCATGACGCCGATGCCCTGGTCGTCATCGTGGTTCCAGATCGCGTCGATCTTCGGGTTGGCCGAGAGCAGCTGGGATGCCGCGCTCTCACCGCCGGCGACCGTGAAGTCGGCTGCGACTCGGGCCGAGACCTCGAGGCCGCAAGCGTCGAGAGCATCGGCGAAGCCCTGCGAGCGGTCCTGTGTGAGCGGCAGCGAGTCGATGCCGGCGATCTCAGCGACGACGGCATCGCTCTGGCCGTCGAGCTGCTCGCAGATGTAGGTGCCAGCGCTGACGCCCATGCCGTAGTTGTCGCCGAGGATCGTGATGCGCGAGGCAAACGGGCTGGAGAACTCGCGGTCGACGTTGACGACCGGAATACCGGCATCCATCGCCTTCTGCGCAGCCTGCGTGAGGGCGGCGCCATCGGTGGGGAGGAGCACGATCGCGTCGACGTCATCGTTGATGAACTGCTCGATGGCGGCGATCTGCTGGTTGGCGTCGTTGGTGCCCTCTGCCTGGCGCAGCTCGACGTCGTCGTAGCTCTCTGCAGCGGCGATGGCGCCGGCGTTGATCGCGCCGAGCCAGCCGTGGTCGGCTTCAGGACCCGACCAGCCGATGACGACGGTGTCGCCCGAGGCGGTGTTCTCTTCGCTGGTGGTGCCCTGGTTGCCCGAGTCGGCTTCGCTCTCTGTCCCGTCGCTGGTACAACCGGCCAGCAGTGTGACGGCGAACAGTGCGGCCGCTCCGGCCATCAACGGGCGAAGCCCGCGTGTGCGCATGCTGTGCATGTCTTTCCTCCTTGAAATGTGATGCAGATGCGTGCGGCGCGAACACGGGCGATCGGGATTCGATTTCGTGCGCACCAGCACCGACAAGGTGAGGCTAGCAGAAGATGTCACAGACTGCCCAGCTTTTGTTGACCGAGAGGCAGAAGTCCGATGTGCGCCGGAAACACAGGGGAGTTGCAGCGCGCTGGTTCTGGCCTTCTGTGACTCGGCCAGCGAATGGGACCGCTCGCATTCATCGATCTGGCGTGTTATCTTCACTGCTGTGATCAAAGATGACCAGGTGACGGCATTACTGGAGATGCGCGGCGTCGAGAAGAGCTTCATCGGTGTGCGCGCGCTGCGCGGCGTCGACCTCGAGGTGCGACCGGGCGAAGTGCACTGCCTGCTCGGCCAGAACGGTGCAGGCAAGTCGACGCTGATCAAGACTCTGGCGGGGGTGCATACCCCGGATGCGGGTGAGATCCGCTGGATGGGCGAGGCCGTCGACATCGCGAACCCTCAGGCGGCGATCGACCTCGGCATCTCGACCATGTATCAGGAGCTCGACGTCGTCGACGGACTCACGGTGGCCGAGAACGTCTTCCTCGGCCACGAGTTCGATCGCTTCGGATTCACCCGTCGCAGCCATCTCGTCCGAGAGACCAGGAAGCTCTTGGAGCGCCTCGGCCACGGATCGATGTCGCCGCACACCGAGGTCGGATCCCTCAGCGCTGCGGGCAAGCAGATCGTCAGCATGGCTCGCGCGCTCTCGCACGACACCAAGCTCATCATCATGGATGAGCCATCGGCGGTGCTCGACTCCGAAGAGGTGCGCAACCTGTTCGCGGTGGTGCGCGAGCTGACCGCGCAGGGGATCGCCGTCGTCTACATCACCCATCGCCTCGAAGAGATCCGCGAGATCGGTGATCGCATCACGGTCCTCAAAGACGGCTCGACGGTCGCGAGCAACCTCTCAGTCGCCGATACACCGACCGCTGTGCTCATCAAGCACATGACCGGTCGTACCGTCGCGAACGTCTTCCCTCCGGCAGAGCCGATCGCTCCCGACGCCCCGGTGTTGCTCGAGGTCGAAGGGCTCGCGCTGGACGGGGTGTTCGACGATGTCTCGTTCTCTGTGCGGGCCGGTGAGATCGTCGGTCTCGCGGGGCTGGTCGGCTCGGGACGCAGCGAGATCATCGAGACGATCTACGGCGCGCGCAAAGCCTCAGCCGGAACCGTCCGAATCGGCGGCAAGGAGATCCCGCGCGGCTCCGTATCCGCAGCGGTCGCCGCCGGTATGGGCCTGAGTCCTGAAGAGCGCAAGTCGCAGGGGCTGGTGCTGGGCGAGCCGATCTTCAAGAACGTCACACTCTCCTCGTTCACGCGCCTGGCCAAGGGCGGACTGCTCGATGAGCGCAACGAGCGCCGGATCGCGAAAGAGCAGATCGCAGCCCTCGAGCTGCGACCCGCCGATCCCGACCGGGCGGCCGCAACGCTCTCCGGCGGCAACCAGCAGAAGATCCTGCTCGCGCGCTGGCTGGTCCACGGCAGCTCGGTGCTGCTGCTCGATGAGCCGACCCGCGGCGTGGACATCGGTGCGCGCGCGGAGATCTACGCGCTGATCCGGAGGCTCGCAGCATCCGGCCACGCGATCGTCGTCATCTCGAGCGAGATCGAGGAAGTCCTCGGTCTCGCCGACTCCGTACTCGTCGTCGGCGATGGCCGCGTCCTCACCACTCTTCCCGCATCTGAGATCGACGAGCCAGGCGTGCTCGACCTCGTCATGAAAGGAGTCGCCGCGTGAGCGTGCAGACCACACCCACAGCCCCGCTGGACTCGGCTGAGAAGACCTCGCAGCTGCGCCGACTGCTCTCCGGCTCCGTCGGTCGCAACCTCGGCCTGGTCCTGGCGCTTCTCGTCATCGTCATCGTGGGGGCGGTGACCTCATCGAACTTCTTGAACTTCGACAACGCGCTCGTGATCCTGCGTCAGGCGTCGATCGTCGGCGTCGTCAGCGTCGGCATGACGTTCGTCATCATCGCCGGTGGCATCGACCTCTCGGTCGGAGCAGTGCTGGCGCTGGCATCGGTCGTCGGCTCGCTGGCCGCGATCCAGGACATCGCCAAATCGAGTCACTGGATCGTGATCGTCATCGTGGCACTTGCGGTCGGCACGGGCGCCGGACTGATAAACGGTGTCGTGATCGCGTACGGCAACGTCGCGGCCTTCATGGCGACCTTGGCGATGATGGTGGGCGCGCGCGGTCTCGCGGAGATCCTCGCGAACAACCGCACGCTCGTGCTGAACGACCGGGACTTCGTCACTGCGATGAACGTCGACCTGCTCGGCATCGACATCCTCATCTGGATCTTCATCGTCGTCGCGCTCGTCGGCTGGTTCCTGCTGAACCGCACGACGTTCGGACGCCGCACCGTGGCGATCGGCGGTAACCCAGAGGCCGCACGCCTGGCCGGCATCAAGGTGAAGCAGCACACGATGTGGCTGTACGCGCTGGTCGGGCTGACGGCCGGCATCGCGGCTGTGATGTACCTCGGCCGCACGACGGCGGGCACGTCGACGCACGGCACTCTGCTCGAGTTGGACGTGATCGCTGCGGTCGTCGTCGGCGGCACGCTGCTGGTCGGCGGACGAGGCACGATCACCGGAACGGTGTTCGGCGTGTTGATCTTCGCCACGCTGTCGAACGTGTTCGTGCAGAACAACCTCACCTCCTCGGCGCAGGCCGTGGCGAAGGGCGTGATCATCGTCGTCGCAGTCCTGCTGCAGCAGCGTTTCGCGGTGGGTCGCTCAGGCAAGGGACGCAAGAGCCAGGGCAAGGGCGTCACAGTCGGCGGCGTAAACTTCTCCGTACCGACACAGAAGTGAGCTGACGCTCCGGGGGAGCGTCAGCAGACACGGCGCACGAGCAGCACAGGGGAAGAATGACAGGCAATCTCAGCGCTGTGGGAGTGGGCGAGCTCTTCCAGCTGCTGCGTGACGGTGTGCCCCGCACGCGCGCGGAGCTGGCGAAGTCGTCGGGACTTGCCCGATCGACGGTCGCTGCCAGGGTTGACGAGCTCATGCGAATGGGGCTCATCGCCCCCGTCGCGGATGCCGCGTCGACCGGTGGCCGCCCGCCCTCGCAGTTCGCGCTGAACCCCGCGGCGAAAGTCGTCATCGCCGCCGACATCGGCGCCTCGCACACGACGGTTGCCGTGACGGATCTCGCCGGCACCATCCTCGCGGAGCGCAGCAACACGATCGCGGTGTCGCTCGGACCGGAGCCGGTGCTTTCCTGGGTGGTCGATACGGCGAACGAGCTCATGGGCGAGGCAGGACTCAGCCGCGACCGGATCGCTGCGGTTGGAATCGGCGTGCCGGGACCGGTGGAGCACTCGACCGGTCGCCCGGCACGGCCACCGATCATGCCGGGCTGGGACGGCTTCGATATTCCGGGCTGGGTGCAGCAGCACCTCGAGGTCCCCGTGCTCGTCGACAACGACGTGAACATCTCGGCGCTCGGCGAACGCGGGGTGGGATGGCCGGGAACCGATCACCTCATCTTCGTGAAGGTAGCGACCGGTATCGGCGCCGGCATCATCTCGGATGGTCGGCTGCTCAGGGGAGCGCAGGGCATCGCCGGCGACTTCGGGCACGTTCGCATTGCCCGGGGCGCAGAGATTCCGTGCCACTGCGGGAACACCGGATGCCTCGAAGCGCTCGCCTCAGGTCCTGCGATCGCGCGGTCTCTGGCGGCGCTCGGAATCGAGGCGAAGGACGGCAACGACGTCGTCGAGCTCGTCAAGGCCGGCAATCTCGATGCGATCCAGGCGGTGCGTCAGGCGGGGCGTGATCTCGGCGAGGTGCTCACAGCATCGGTCAGTCTGCTCAATCCGTCAGTGATCGTGATCGGTGGGGCCATGGCGCGAGTCGGCGAACACCTCATCGCCGGAGTCCGCGAGGTCGTGTACACGCGCTCGATGCCCCTCGCGACGGAGGGCCTCGCGATCGTGCAGTCGGGTACAGCCGGCGAAGCGGCGGTGCGCGGGGCGAGCATACTGGCGGTCGAGTACGCTCTCTCGCCGCAGATCCTGCCGCAGAGCTTCGGCTTCGACAGCTGAAAGCCGCGCGATTCGCCGGTTCGACAGGGGGAGCGCGGCTACGCGCTGCTCAAACCTGCTCGCGCTGCAGAAGTAGTAGCCGCGCGAACAGCGAAGAGCCGCGCGAACCAGGAATCAGCCGCGCGAACCGCGCGCCGCCGCGGCGGCCCGAGTCACTCGCTGACGCTGGCGGCGATGTCGCGGCGGTAGTGCGAGCCGTCAAGGCCGATGCGCCCGATGGCGTCGTACGCGCGCGCCCTGGCATCGGTGAAGTCCGAACCGACCGCGACGACGTTGAGCACGCGGCCTCCCGTGGCGACGAGGTCGCCGCCGGGAGCATCCGGTCCTGCCGTGGCGGCATGGATGATCCGCACGCCTTCGACCGCGCCTGCTGACGCAAGACCTGAGATCTGGCGGCCGGTCTGCGGAGCTTCGGGGTACCCCTCGCTCGCGAGCACGACCGTGATCGCGACGTCGTCCGAGAAGACGGGAGCGGGCTGGTCTTCAAGAGTTCCGGATGCCGCGGCGAGCAGCAGCTGCGACAGCGGAGTGCGCAGGCGGGGCAGCACGACCTGGGTTTCGGGGTCGCCGAAGCGCGCATTGAACTCGATGACTTTGACGCCTGCCGTGGTCAGAATGAGACCGGCGTAGAGAAGACCGATAAACGGGGTGCCTTCCGCATCCAACTGGCGGATCACCGGCAGTGCGACCTGCTCGGTCACGAGATCGACGAACGATGCTTCGCTGCCGAACTGCTCGTCGAGCCAGGGGAGGGGAGAGTACGCACCCATGCCTCCCGTGTTCGGGCCCGCGTCGCCATCGAAGGCGCGCTTGAAGTCCTGTGCGGGGCTGAGCGCCCGCACGGTGTCGCCGTCAGAGAGGAAGAAGAGCGAGACTTCGGGGCCGGCGAGGAACTCCTCGATGAGCACGGGGCCTGCCGGCAGATAGTGCTCGGCGTGCGCGAGTGCCTCCGCGCGGTCGGAGGTGACGATGACGCCCTTGCCGGCCGCAAGACCGTCGGCCTTGACGACATAGGGAGCGCCGAGATCGTCGAAGGCCTGCTCGACGTCGGTGATGGATGCTGCGCGGACCGCGCGTCCGGTGGGCACTCCTGCGGCATCCATGATGCGCTTCGCGAACGCCTTCGAGCCCTCGAGCTGCGCGGCGGCCTTGCTGGGCCCGAACACCGGGATGCCGCGCTCGCGGAGCGTGTCGGCGACGCCTGCGACGAGGGGTGCTTCGGGGCCGATGACGACGAGGTCGATCGAATGCTCGTTCGCGAAGGATGCCACGGCACCGCCATCGAGCTGATCGAGGGTGACGAGGTTCGCATCGGCGGCGATACCGGCGTTGCCGGGCGAGACGAAAAGCTCGTGCCCTGCGCCTTCGGACTTCAGGGCGAGAATGATCGCGTGCTCACGGGCACCGGAACCGAGGACGAGAATCTTCACGACACCAGACTATCGAGGCCCGCGCGGCAAGAGACCACGGATGCGGTGTTCCGCCCCTTGCTAAGCTCACCAGCCGAGGGGAGCGTCAGTCGGATGCTTCATCGGAGGGAGCATCATGACTGACCAGCAGCCGCAGGAACCCACGTGGCAGACCCCGCAGCAGCCCGTGCCGCCGCAGCCTCCGGCACCGTATCCGGGCGCTCCCGCTGCGCCCCAGAACTATCCCGCCCCTCCGGCCCAGCCGGGCTACCCGGCCCAGCCCGGTTATGCCCAGCCCGGTTATGCCCAGCCCGGCTACCCGGCCCAGCCCGGTTACGCACAGCCTGGCTACCCGGCCCAGCCCGGCTACCCGGCACCGGCCTACGGCGCAGCCGCTCTCCCGGTGTACCCGGCCGTGCCGCGCGGCGCGAGCAGCCCCGATGACCTGACGCTGCCTCTGTATGGCGCGACGTTCGGCCAGGCCATCACTCGCTTCTTCAAGAGCTACGCGACCTTCACCGGACGCGCCTCGCGCAGCGAGTACTGGTGGGTGCAGCTGTTCATCGCTCTGGTCGCGTTCGTCGCCATCGTGCTGATCGCTGTGAGCGCGGGAATCAGCGCCGCGCAGTCGTATGAGACAGGAGATGCCGGCTGGGCCGTTGCCATCACCGCTGTCGTGGGCGTCGCCTTGGCGATCTTCGGCCTCGGCATCATCGTCCCAACGCTCGCGATCAGCTGGCGCCGTCTGCACGATGCGAACTTCGCCGGTCCCTTCTGGTTCCTGTCGTTCACCTACGTCGGTTCGCTCGTCGTGCTGGTCTTCACGATCCTGCCGTCGAACCCGCAGGGACAGCGCTTCGACCGGCGCTGACCGAGGTCGCTTCAGAGCAAGACGGACTGCTCAGAGCACGACGGGGCGTTCGTCCGAGGCATCCCAGGGCACGGTCCACCCGCAGGTGTCGAAGAGGCGATCGAGCACCATCGCGGTGAATCCCCACACGATCGTGCCGTCGACGTCGAACGCCGGGCCCTTGAACACATCTGACCCGCGAGCGATGGTCGATGTGTAGCGCGTGGCAGGATCGAGCAGCTGTGCGACCGGAACCCGGAACACCTCGACGGTCTCGGCATGGTCGACAGCGGCGACCTTCGAGGGTTTCGTCCACCAGCCGAGCACGGGGGTGACGTTGTGGTTGCTGGCGGCCAGCGGCAGTTCGGGCAGGGTGGCGAGCACCTCGACCCCGGTCGGATCCAGCCCCGTCTCCTCTTCGGCCTCGCGCAGAGCGGTGTCGATGAAGTCGCGGTCCTCGGGGTCGCGCCCGCCTCCCGGGAACGACACCTGCCCCGGGTGAGATGACAGCGTGGACGCCCGCCGCTGCAGCAGGACGTCGAGGTCTCTCGCAACAGCGGCATCCGTTGTGCGGGCGGGGATGCTGTCGAGCACGCCGAACAGGATCAGCACGGCTGAGGCGCGGGCCTTGGCGCCTTCGGGCAGCGGCGGAAGCACACGGCGGTCCCAGCCGTTGCCGTGCGCGGCGGCGAGAAGCTGGGCGCGCGCACCTTCCGGTCGCTGGTTGTCGGTCACCATTCGAGCCTAACCCCGCCATAGGCTGAGGGGATGGCCCGCAAGATCGACACCGCTGAAGGGCGCACGGCTCTGGATGCTGTGCGCACAGCGATGGCTGCCGGGGAGAAGCCCGCGCGCACGGCATCGGCCACCGCGGTCCGGTATCTGCTGCAGCTGCTCGATGAGAAGGCGCCGGGGAACAGCGTCGAAGTGCGGGTGCCGCCCTTCGGGGCAGTGCAGGTCGTGCAGGGCCCCCGCCACACGCGCGGCACTCCTCCGAATGTGATCGAAATGGATGCCGCGACCTGGGTCGCACTCGCGACCGGAGCAGAACCATGGGCGGATGCTGTCGCGGCCGGCCGCGTGCATGCCTCCGGCACGCGCGCTGACCTGAACGGGTTGCTGCCGCTTCGCCCGTGAGGCGGTCAGCTCACCTCTGCGCGACGACCAGCGGGACCCCGGTGGTGGGGTGGGGGAACACCTCCACTCTCTGCCCGTACACCTGCGCGATCCGCTCGGCAGTGAGCACCTGCGCCGGAGATCCGGTCGCGATCACCCGCCCGGAGGCGAGCAGCGTCAGCCGATCGGCGTGGGCCAAGGCGGCATTCAGATCGTGCAGCACCACGGCGACGGCGGTGCCGGCATCCGCACTCGCACGCAGCAGTCGCATGACATCCTCGTGATGTCTGAGATCGAGCGCCGCGGTCGGCTCGTCCAGGAGCAGGATCGGCGTCGACTGCGCGAGCGCACGCGCCAGCGCAACCCGTGCGCGCTCGCCGCCCGAGAGCGATGACACCGACCGATGGGCGAGTTCGGCCACCTCGGTCGCTCGCATGGATGCGGTGACGACCGCATCATCGTCGGCCTCGAGCGGCGTGCGGGCCCATGGTGCGCGTCCCATCCGTACGACCTCTTCGGCAGAGAACGGGAACGACACCGTGTTCTCCTGGAGCAGTACGGTGCGGATGCGTGCGAGATCCCGAGGGCGCATCGCGTCCAGCGGACGACCGTCGATCGATACAAACCCGGACTCCGGTGAGACGTCGCCCGCGAGCACCGCGAACATCGTCGACTTGCCCGCCCCGTTCGGCCCGACCAATGCATGGACCTCGCCGGGGCGCACCTCTATCGCGGCGTCTTCGAGGATCGCTCGCCCCCCGGTGACCGGCCGTACCGTGATCCCGGATGCTGTCAGTACGCTCATGCCCAACCTCCTGATCGTCGGCGCGTCCGCACAAGCAACCAGAGGAAGAACGGTCCGCCCACCAGCGCGGTGATCATGCCGATCGGCATGTCGGCCAGTGGCACCGCGGTTCGCGCGACGAGGTCAGCGAGAGCGACGAGGAGAGCGCCGCCGACGGCCGACGCGATGATGAGCGGCCGGTGCGCCGGTCCGATGAGCATGCGCATCAGGTGCGGGACGACGAGTCCGACGAAACCGATGATCCCCGCGAATGCGACTGCCGCACACACGAGCACGGCAACGGTGATGATCACGGTGATCCGCAGCAGCTCGACGTTGAGGCCGAGGTGGCGGGCCGTGCGCTCGCCGAGGGCGAACAGATCGAGCCGTTGGCCGACGACGAGCGCCACGACGAGCCCCATCGCGGTCAGCGGCGCGACGAGTGCGATGTTCTGCCACAGGGCACCGTTGAGCGAGCCGAGCTGCCAGAAGACGATCTGCTCGCGCGTCGACGTCGTGCCGAGGAATGTCAGGAACGCCATACCCGCTCCTCCGATCGCGTTGATGGCGATGCCGGTCAGCAGCAGTGTCACCACCTCGGTGCGGCCGCCGGATCGGCTGATGAAGTACACCGCCAGCACTGCGACGAGCCCGCCGACGAACGCCATTGCTGGTGTCATCCACATTCCGAAGGCGGCCAGGCCGAACGTCAGGCTCGCTGCGGCGCCGAGCGCTGCTCCCGACGAGACGCCGACGACGCCGGCGTCGGCCAGCGGATTGCCGAAGATCGCCTGCATGAGCACTCCGGAGACGGCGAGGGCTGCACCGACCAGCACCCCGAGAACGAGGCGGGGGAGGCGGATGGTGAGGATCACCCCGCTCGCGGATGCGTTGTCGGGCGCCCACCCGGAGTCGAGTCCGGTGGCACGCAGCAGGATGCCGACGATCTCGGCTGGCGACAGCAGGTACTGCCCGCTCCCGAGCGACACCAGACACGTGAGGATCAGTGTGATCGCGAGCGCCGACGTGACCACTGCGAATCGCGTTCCACGGTGTCTGGTCGGCGTCGTGGTGATGACCTCGCCGGTCATTCGGCGGTCTCGCCGGATGCGCCGGATCCGGGCGCGTAGAGGGCCCGCGCAATCGCGCGGACGACCTCGGGTGACCGTGGTCCGAAACTGAGGATCTCGGCATCCGCCATATCGATCACCCGACGGTTCGCACCTGCGGGAGTCTCGGCGACGGCGGGCACGCGCTCGATCAGGCCGTCGATACCGCCGACCGATTCCAGGCCGTCGGTCATCATCACCAGCACATCTGGCTGCGCGCCCACGAGCGCTTCGGCGGTCATGGGCTTGCTGCCCTCCCAGCCGATCTCACTGGCGACATCGATGCCGCCGACGGAATCGATGAGCGAGTCCGCTCCGGAGTCCTTGCCGAAGATGTAATACACGTTGGCGCCGCCGCGCACGTAGAGGAACAGCATCCGTGCCCGGTCCGCGGGGTCGGCAGGGATCAGTGGTGCGATTTCGTCGAGCGCCGCGTCGAGGTCGGTGTCGACCTGAGTGATCAGCTCTTCACCCCGGGTCGGGATGCCGAGAGCCGAAGCGATCTCGGTCACCAGACTGTCGGTGCTGTCAAGACGCCGTTCATCGGAGACCACGACGACCGGGATGCCCGCTTCGCGCAGCTGTTGACGCACCTCTTTGGGGCCGATCGTGGTGTCGGTGAGGATCACGGTGGGGGCGAGCTCGAGAATGGCCTCGGGATTCAGCGAGTGGCCTGCCTTGGTCACCACGGGCAGATCCTCGGTGCCGGCGAACGTGGTCGACGAGTCGCGCCCGACGACGTTGTCGCCCATGCCCAGCGCGAACACCGTCGAGGCGATGGTGCCGGAGATGTCTACGGCGAGAATGCGCTCGACGTCAGTCACCTCGACCTCGCGTCCTTCGGCGTCGGTCACGGTGACGGGCAGGTTCGGGGCACTGGTATCGGACACGGCCTCAATGGCGTGAGCGGGCAGGCAGGCGGTCGAGCCACCCGTGGTCGCGCGGACGTCGTCGGCCAGGTCGAGTTCCGAGAGCTGCCGCCCTGCCGCGGGGCATGGATCAGCTGCTCCCGCCTCGGATCCTGCCGTGGCAGCAGGGGCTGAGCAACCGACGAGGGTGACGGCGAGCATGATCGCGATGAGCGAGGGAAGACGCAAGCGCATTTAGGTAAGCCTGTCCTAATTTTTGACGTGGTGACGCAAAGCAGTCTATGGTCTGAATCGTAGGTTAGCTAAGCCTAACCAAATCTCCCACCACACACCCACGGCAGACGCCTTCCGCGCGCTCTGCCCTGCCTGGAGGCACCCGTGATTCACCCTGAGTCCCTCGCGACGACCCGCCGCACGCGCACAGCGCTGGCCGCGGTGCTCGCCGTGCTCATGACATTGTTCGGCACGATCGCCGCGCCGGTGGCGTTCGCGGCTGAGCGCGCAACGGTCGCGCCGCAGACGACGGCAGCATCCGAATCCGGCCTGACCATCCAGGTCGATGCCGCTGGGCTGCCGGATGGCGTGACCGGGGCGTATGCCGCGCTCATCGTGCAGGGCGACGACAAGGGGCTGAACAACATGCAGTACGTCGCGTTCGCTCTGCCCTTCCCCGCAGTGAATGCGGGAGCGACATCGTTCACGCTGAACGCACCGGCTGCGGCTCTCGATCCTTCGCTGACGTACGAGGTGGTGCTGTGGAAACAGCACAGCGCCTTCACACCGGAGACTCTCTACGGGCGTTCGGTCGTGTCGGTATCGGCGCCGCAGTGGGACGCGGTCTTCCCGCCTGCTCCCGAGCCAGAGCCTGAGCCTGAGCCGGAACCAGAGCCGGAACCCGAGCCGGAACCCGAGCCCGAGCCGGTGTTCGAGCCGGCGCTCGACGTATTCCTCGCCGATGGCGTGACTCCCGCCGGTGACACCGCCCTGCACGCCGGCGACGAGATCGTCATCGTGGGCAGCGGCTATGACCCGGCCGCGAACATCGGCGGACGAGGTGTACCGATTCCGAACACGCTGCCCCAGGGCACCTATATCGTCTTCGGCGACTTCGCCGCGAGCTGGCAGCCGTCATCCGGCGCAGCATCCAGCACTCGTTCTGTCGGCACGCAGTTGTGGGCGCTTGCGGAGGGCGTCCTCGATCAGGTGCCCGAGCGGTATCAGGACGCCATTCGCGCGCAGTGGGTGAACATCGCCGACGACGGCACGTTCCGCGCGCACCTCACCCTCGCGAACGCTCCGGCAGCTCCGGAGGGCGGCTCGTACGGTGTGTACACGTACGGTGCGGGAGGCGTCGCGAACGCCGCACAGGAGCAGAGCGTGCTGCTCGACTACTCCACTGAGCCCGAGCCCGAACCGGAGCCCGAGATGACCGTCGCGAACGCGGCATCCGTCAGCGGTACCGACCTCGTCGTCAACGTGAGCGGTGAGGGGTTCGTCGACGTCCCCGGCGTGTACGCGGCTCTGATCGAGAAGGGCACTGAGGCCGACGTCACGGCATCCGATGGCTATCTCGCCATGCAGTACGTGCGAACGATCACTGATGGCGCATTCACGACCGCACTGACCACTCCAGGCGACGCACTCGATCAGTCGGCGGCGTACGAGGTGATCACCTGGCGGCAGCACACGACTCCGAAAGCCGACACGATCTACGCACGCGGCGACGTCGCGATCACGGCTGCGCAGTGGGCGCAGCTCGAGCGAGACGAGCCGACCCCTCCGACCGATCCGACGAGTCCGCCGGCACCTCCGACGCCACCGTCGGCACCCGTGGCTGGCGGCTCACTGAGATGGGCCATCTCCTCGAGCTTCGTGGACTATGTGACCGGCCCGATCGCAGGCGGTGAGGTCTTCGTCTCCGGCGGTGCGACGCGCTCCGGAGGGCAGTTCCAGTTCGGACAGGCCGCCGGCAGCACGTACGACCCGTCGACCGGAATCGGCAGCACCGGCTACACCGGATCCGTACGATTCACCGGCCACGGCGGCGTCCTCAGCGTGGCGGTGTCGAACCCGCGCGTCGAGCTCGTGTCGGCCACGACAAGCACGCTCTACGTCAACTACGGCGGCTCGCGCGTGCCGTTCGCGACGCTCGATCTCGCAGGCGGAACGAAGACCACAGCAAACGGCGCCGTCACCTATACCGCTGTTCCGGCCGCGCTCACCGCCACCGGCCGAGACCGGGTGCTCAGCGGGTTCGCCACGACGCTGAACCCTGTCACCTTCACGATCGGGACCACAGCTGCGGCCCCCAACGGCACGGTGGGCACGGTGGCCGCGGCATCCGTCCAGTCGAAGAGCGAACTCCCCGCCGCCCCGCCGACGGCGGAGGGGGCGCGCGCTGATGCGGCGAATCTGAAGGCCTTGCAGTCCGGAGCATCCGCCACAGTCACCGCCTCCGGGTTCCAGCCGAATGAGCAGGACATCAAGGTGGTGGTGTACTCGACGCCCGTGCTGCTCGGGACGATCGAGGCGGATGCCGATGGCATCGCGACCTGGACGGGGGCGCTGCCTGCCACCCTCGAAGACGGTGCGCATACGCTCACCTTCCAGGGCTCGGTCGACCGAGGCCTCGCATTCACCCTCGCACGCGCGTCGGAAACGGTGATCGGCCAGTGCACAGTGGAGGGGGCGACGCTGAACTGGGGATACAAGGAGAGCTTCCGCAACTACATCGAGGGCATCGCTCATGGCGGTTGGGATCTCACCGGCGTCGAGTACGTCTTCCCTGACTACGTGTGGTCGGGCGGCGCCGGGTCCTACGACCCGAAGTCCCGGTCCGGCCTCGTCGGGTTCGGCGGCATGATCGCGTTCCACGGGCACGATGGAGCCCTCGACACGACACTCAACGATGCCCGCGTCGAACTCGCCGGAGACACCGGGTACATCGTCTTCGACATCAGCGGCACCACTCAGAGCGGCGAAGCGATCGACGCGAAGGGTGTGCGATTCGTGGAGTTCGCGCTCGCGGATGCCGACACTTCAGGCGGCGTGCTGACGATCGACGCTGCGGCAACGATGTTGACCGAGGCCGGCTCCGCGGCTTTCGGCACGTACCCCGCGGGGGAGCCGTTCGATCCGGTGTCGGTCGCGATCCCGGTCGGCACGGACTGCGGTGTCGCTCCGATTGCCGGTGGCGAGGATGAGGCTGTCGAGACCAACGCTGTCGCGGCGGCGATCGAGCCGATCTCGACGGACGGGCCCCTCTGGCCGTGGCTCGCAGGGGGCGGCGTGGTGCTGCTGCTTCTGGTCAGCGGCGGCATCCTGTTCGCGCGTCGCAGGGGCGCTGCAACGGAGGTCATTGACGCCTCGACGCCCGACGCCTGAACGCTCTGAGCGGGGAACGCCCCGGGGGGCGGCGTTCCCCGCTTAGGCCCGGTCGTTGTCGAGCGGCGGTGCTGCGGGAACAGTGGGACAATGGATGCATGTCTTCCACCGATTTCACCGAGACCGTCGAGGCTACCGTGCGGCGCGTGCCGCGCTACGGCGTCTTCATGGCGATCGGTGTGGTGCTCGGCATCATCGCCGCCGGCATCCTGACGATGGTGGGCAGCTACGAGCCGTCCGAGACGCTCGATGTCATCTACACGCCGAACCAGGTCTTCGGGTTTACCCTGCTGTGGACGGTCCCGATCGGACTCGCACTCGGCGGCCTCGTCGCGATCCTGCTCGAGCGCATCGCACGCAGGCACGATCGCGTCGTGCGGGTCGACCGAGAGACGATCGTCGCCTCCGACTGAGCGTTAGGCGAGTTCGCCGATCACCGGGCGAATGGCCGCATCGAAGGCCACGACGTCACGTCGGAGTCCGTCGGTGACGGCGACAGTGAGTGCGCCGATCCACCAGACTCCGCGCTGCGAGAAAGGCAGCACCTGCACGTTGAGTTCGAAGGAGTGGGCGCGCCGACCGACTTCCCGCTCGAACTCGGCGATCGCGCTGGCGTACGCCCGATAGGCGTTCGCGCCCGATGCGGTCTTCATCGTCTGGAAATAGCGGTTGCGCGCATCCTTCGCGTACTGCAGCGCGGAAGCCTTGAGCGGCTCGATCGCCGCGCGAAGCTCTTCGGCTCCCTTAGCCGGCAGTGCGACGAGAGTGTCGAATCCCTCCACGAGTTCGAGAGGCCCCTCGGAGGGATGCGCACGCGGTTCGATGGTCATGTTCCAGTACTCGCGCCACTGCTTCTCGAGTTCCGGCGTCGCGTCGACGGCATCCGGCGCGCGAAACTGCAGGTCGCGCAGCGACGGCAGATCGTCGGGCTCGCGGATGCCGAGCATCTGTCGCAGGGCCAGCGCGATGAGCACCGGAACACCGGCGTCCTCACGAATCAACCACTGCGGCTTGTCGGCCATGGCCCCATCCTATGGAGATCGCCGAGCAGAAGCTGGCTTCTCGGAATTCAGACTGCTCGCGCGACTGTAGTCTTGTGTCGTGGCTGCCTCCTCCACCAATCCCTATTCCGAAGCCGGCGTTGACACTGCTGCGGGTGACCGCGCGGTAGAGCTGATGAAGACTTCCGTGCGCGCGACGCACGGACCCGAAGTGCTCGGCGGTGTCGGCGGTTTCGCCGGCCTGTTCGATGCCTCGGCTCTGCTCGGCTACACCAAGCCTCTGCTGGCGACCAGTACTGATGGTGTCGGCACGAAGGTCGCGATCGCGCAGGCGATCGATAAGCACGACACGATCGGGCAGGACCTGGTCGGGATGGTCGTCGACGACATCGTCGTGGTGGGGGCGAAGCCCCTGTTCATGACCGACTACATCGCGTGCGGCAAGGTCGTCCCCGAGCGCATCGCCGACATCGTGCGCGGCATCGCCGACGCGTGCACCGCAACCGGCACCGCGCTCGTCGGCGGCGAGACCGCTGAGCACCCGGGTCTTCTCGGCCCGGACGACTACGACGTCGCCGGTGCAGCGACGGGCATTGTCGAGGCCGACGCCGTGCTGGGCGCTGAGCGCGTGCAGGACGGCGATGTCGTTCTGGCGCTGGCATCGAGCGGTCTGCACTCCAACGGCTACTCGCTCGTGCGGCACATCATCACCGGCGCGGGCATCGGCTACAGCGATCAGGCAGCAGAGTTCGGCAAGACCTGGGGCGAGACGCTTCTCGAGCCGACCCGCCTGTACACGCTGCCGCTGCTGCGCCTGATCGACGCACTCCCCGGCGACAGCATCCACTCGCTCAGCCATGTCACCGGGGGTGGCATCGCCGCTAATCTCGCTCGTGTGCTGCCGGTCGGCAGCTGGGCCGAGATCGATCGCTCGACGTGGTCGCCGAGTCCCGTGTTCCGGGTGCTCAGCGAGATCTCCGGCACCAGCCTCGAATCGACCGAGGGCACCTGGAACCTCGGCATCGGCTTCCTCGCGGTCATCGACCAGCGTCAGAAGGACGCCGCGATCGCCGCGCTCGCCGCAGAAGGCATCGATGCCTGGCAGGTCGCCACAGTCGGCATGGGCCAGCGCCCGGCCGGAGAATTCGAAGAAGGCGCCAAGGGCGTCGACGGCGGAGCAGTGCGCCTGGTGGGCGCATACGCGGACGGAGCGAAGTAACACCCCATGTGCGGAATCGTCGGAGTGGTCGCAGGCGGCCAGGTCAACCAGGACATCTACGACGCTCTGCTGCTTCTGCAGCACCGCGGTCAGGATGCCACCGGTATCGCTACTGCTGAGCCCAGCGGCATCATGCACATGGCCAAGGCTGAGGGGATGGTGCGCGAGGCGTTCCGCACCCGTGACATGCGCTCGCTTCTCGGCAACGTCGGGCTCGGTCACGTCCGGTACGCCACCAAGGGCACAGCATCCAGCGAAGAAGAGATGCAGCCGTTCTACGTGAACGCTCCCTACGGCATCGTCCTCATCCACAACGGCAACCTCACCAACACCCGTGAGCTCACCGCCGACATGGCCAAGCGCGACCGCCGCCACCTGAACTCCTCCAGCGACACCGAGCTGCTGCTGAACGTGCTCGCCGGCGAGTTGCAGGCCACGACATCCGATGTCGATCTCGACCCGGAGCGCATCTTCGAAGCAGTCGCCCGCACGCATGAGCGGATCGAGGGTGCGTACGCGGTGATCGCGGTGATCGCCGGCTACGGTCTGCTGGCGTTCCGTGATCCCTTCGGCATCCGGCCTCTCATCCTCGGGCGCCGCGAAGGCAAGAAGCATGACGAGTGGATCGTCGCGAGCGAGTCGCTGGTGCTCGAGAACGGCGACTACGAGGTCGTCCGCGAGGTCGCACCCGGCGAGGCCATCTTCATCACCGACGAGGGCGAGCTGCACTCGCGGCAGTGCGCTGCCGATGCCGAGCTCTTCCCGTGCGCCTTCGAGTACGTCTACCTCGCTCGTCCTGACTCGACGATGAACGGCATCGCCGTGTACGAGTCGCGGCTGCGGATGGGCGAGCGCCTCGCCGACACGATCGCCAAGCACGTGCCGCGCGACAAGATCGACGTCGTCATGCCGATCCCGGACTCCGCGCGCCCGTCTGCGATGGAGGTCGCGCGCAAGCTCGGCATCGAGTACCGCGAGGGCTTCTACAAGAACCGTTACGTCGGGCGAACCTTCATCATGCCGGGGCAGGCGGTGCGCAAGAAGAGCGTGCGCCAGAAGCTCAACGCGATGTCCACTGAGTTCCAGGGCAAGAACGTGCTGCTGATCGACGACTCGATCGTGCGCGGCACGACGAGCAAGCAGATCATCCAGATGGCGCGGGATGCCGGGGCGCTCTCGGTCACGTTCGCCTCTGCCGCTCCCCCCGTGCGCTACCCGCACGTGTACGGAATCAACATGCCCTCGAAGCATGAGCTCATCGCGTATGGTCGCACGATCCCGCAGATCGCCGAAGAACTGGGCGCCGATCACCTCGTCTATCAGGAGGTCGAAGATCTGAAGACGGCGATCATCGAGGGTTCTGAGCTGACCGATCTCGACATGAGCTGCTTCGACGGTCGCTACGTCACCGGCACTGTCACCGAGGAGTATCTCGACTGGGTGGAGAGCTCGCAGTCCTCGTGAGTCCCTCGAAGGGGCGTCCGCTCGCGAGAGGACGGCTGCTCGCACTGCTCGGCATCCTGCTGTGCGCGTTCTCGCTGCGATCTGCGGTTGCGTCGCTCTCGCCGCTGCTCGACTACATCGCTGCTGACTTCACGGTGCCAACCGCGGTGATCGGTCTCATCGGCACGGCACCACCGGTGTGCTTCGCGATCTTCGGGCTTGCGACACCCCTGTTGGTGCGCCGGTTGGGCATCGAACGCGTTACTGTCATCGCGCTTGCCGCGATCGCTATCGGCCTCGTATTGCGCGGTTTTTTCGCTGGTGGCTCGGTCTCGCTTCTGCTCACCACCGCACTGATCTTCGCGGGTGTGGGGATGGGGAACATTCTCGTGCCCCCGCTGGTGAAGAAGTACTTCACCGATCGCATTGGGCTGATGCTGACGCTGTACACGACGGCGATGGCATTCTCGACGTTCGTGCCGCCGCTGGTCGCGGTTCCGGTGGCGGATGCCGCGGGCTGGCGCGTCTCGCTCGGACTGTGGGGCGTGTTCGCCATCGCTGGCGCGGTGCCGTGGATCATGATGCTGATGACCGGTCGCACTTCGTCCGTCGAATCCCCCGTGACTTCGCTCCCTGAGCCTGTCGAAGGGCGCGAAGCATCCATCGACGACCCCGTAACCCTGTCGACCGGACCCATCGCAGTCGCGCCGAGCAGTGCGCGGTTGTTCGGGCGGCTCATGCGCCTGCCTCTGGCGTGGTCGCTCGCCGTGGTGTTCAGCACCTCATCGATCATGGCCTACGTGTCCTTCGCCTGGCTGCCGACCATCGTCGTCGACGTCGCGGGGGTCTCTGCAGCGGAGGCCGGGCTGCTGCTGTCGCTGTTCGCGGTGATGGGGCTGCCGGCATCCCTGCTCGTGCCCGTGCTGGTGGTGCGCTTCCAAGCAACTCGCGGGCTGTACGCGGTCGGGGCCGCCACGGGGTTGCTGGGAATTGCGGGGCTGCTGTTCTGGGCGAACCCGGTCACGATCTGGCTGTGGGTAGGGCTGTTCGGCATCGTCGGTGTGATGTTCCCGCTGGCACTCGTGCTCATCAGCATCCGCTCGCGCACCCCCGAGAGCGCCGTTGCTCTGAGCAGTTTCGTACAGAGCACCGGCTACGTGATCGCCGCCGCGTTCCCGGTGCTGATCGGCGTGCTGCATGAGGCCACTGAGAGTTGGACAGTTCCGCTGCTCGTCATGGCCGCGGTGCTCGTCATCGCAACCCCCTTCGGGTACATCGCGGGCAGACGGCGCACCGTCGAAGACGAGTGGGAACGGCGCCACGGGCGCTGGTGAATGCTGGGCTCAGACGGCGACGACTTCATCGCCGACGCGGATGACGCCGCCGTGCCCTGAGCGATCGTCGACGTCGCCGCTCACGCCCGAGAGCAGCAGCAGGCGGCCGAGCGCGGGCTCTGCGAGCCCCATGGCACCGGTGAGCGTGGTCAGCACCGGAGCATCCCGAACGCCGGTGTCGGGATTCGCATGGGTCGCCAGACACCGGATGATCGGACCCGCCGCTTCGAACGTCACCTCGCCGATCCGGATGCTGCCGGTCCACTCGAGCTCTTCGCCGGCTCCGATTCCGTCGATCACGACGTTCGAGCGGAATCGTCGATCATCGATCGGAAGCTGAAGCGCATCCCCGAGCGCGCTGACGCTGGCCGTGCTGTGCACGGTGACGTAGCCGCGCGATCGGTCCTGGAAGCGCGAGCGCTCGCCATCGCCGACCAGACGCAGCGGTAGTCTTCCTGTGCGCTGCAGACGGCGCGCATCCGCGGTGTCCTGCACGTACTCCGTGACCACGGCCTCGAGCTGGGCGCGACCGTCGGCATCGAGCGAGGCATCGACGAGGAGCTTCTCGTCGTGGGACAGGCGCACGCGCAGCGCGGACTGATCGTATTGAAGGCGGAGCGCGGCGAGAGCGGGGAAGTCCTGCAGGGCCAGACCCTTGGACTTCGGCCAGTAGTCGAGCCCATCGCGCAGGTCTGGAGTCGCGGCATCCGCGAATCGGAACGCCAGCACACGATCGCCCGCCACGCGCCCGTCGGGCTGGATCGTCAGCTCGTTGAGGCGCTCGGGAGTGAAGCCCTTGATCGGGTGTCGGAAGAGAGCGACGACACGAGGCATGATCGTCATTCTCGCAGGTACGGGCGACGACGGACCCCGCCACGCGCGCCGGATACCGGCGGCGTGCGGGTCAGCGTCTTGCAGTCAGCGAAGTGCGAACTCGGGGTCAGGCCTTTTCGAGTTCGTCTTCGTCTTCGTCGGCATACTCATCGGCCCACTTGTCGACGTAGGCGTTCTCGTCGTCTGACGGATGAGCAAGCTCACGCTCAAGCGCAGAAGTGTTCAAGGACGGACTGTACGCCTTGAGTTCGCGGGCGATCTTGGTGTGTTTCGCTTTTTGACGGCCACGGCCCATGCGCGAGACCCCCTTACGAGTTAGGCTGCAGGCGTTTGGCCCACAGCATTTCACGACACCGGCGTGCAGCCGGTAAGAGTAGCATTCAGAATAGCACGAGGGCCAGGGCATCTGGCCTTCGCCGGCAGGTGAAGGGAACGATTCTCATGACTGACCAGACCTCCTCCCCGTCCGACGAAGCAGGCCAGAATTCCGCGCTTCAGAAGGCCGTGATCGTCGGCATGCAGCCCGGCCAGTCGCCGCATGTCCTCGAAGAGGCCGCACGATACGCGAAGCTGCTCGGCGTGCCCCTCGTGGTCGCCCACGTCGACGTCACGCGGTTCGTGACCTATGAGGACCCGGACGGCTATGTGCACTCCGCGCCCATCGACCTGAACGCCGACGCCGGGGCTGCTGAGTTCGAAGATGTGCAGGCGGCGGCGGCATCCGTGCTCGGGGACGGCGGCATCACGTGGACGGCTCGTCAGCTGGTCGGCGACCCCGCGCTGGCGATCAAGCAGCTGGCGAACAAGATCGATGCCCAGCTGATCGTCGTCGGCACCCGCAACCGCGGACTCGGCGAATCGATCCGTGAGTTCTTCACCGGCTCGGTGGCCGCGCGCCTCGCCCACCGTCAGCACCGTCCCATCCTCGTGGTTCCGCTGGAAGAAGAGGTCCCCGACGACCAGGCCGAGATCTGGTCGGAGTAGACCGCCTCAGCGCCCGGCCGACCCCAACGACTGGGTGAGGGCGCGAGCCGCGGCATCCATTGCGTTCTCGAGGTCGGTCACGACCGACTCGGCGAGCACGCCGCCGCGGGCGACGTGCGTGCGCAGATCGGTGCGCACGCGGGCGCGGAAGGCGTTGATGGATGCATCGGCGCGGTGCAGCTGCTCACGACTGATGATCCGCTCATCGCTCATCGGTGCCGCCGTCGAGGGGCGCGCTTTGGCTGCTGTCCGCTCGTCGTTCGCCGCCGCTGCAAGGTCGGCGCGCAGGCTCTTCATGGCCTGCTGCACGCTCTGGCGCACCTCGCTGGCGATGAGGCGCACGGAGTCGGCGAGACCGGACTCGATGCCTGCGAGGTCGCCTTCGCGATCAGCGAGTTCGGTGCGGCCAGCATCCGTGATCGCATAGATCGTCGTGCGTCCCTCGACCGTCTTGGTGACCAGTCCTTCTTCTTCGAGCTTCGCGAGCCGCGGATAGATGGTTCCCGCGCTCGGCGTGTAGGTGCCGCCCGTGCGGTCGGTGAGCGCTTGGATGATGCCGTAGCCGTGCTGCGGTGCCTCGGCGAGGAGCGAGAGCAGATACAGCCTCAGGTCGCCGTGCGAGAAGACGGGGGGAGTCATGAGTCCCACTCCTCGTCATCTGCCACGGTGGTCAGAGGCTGGCGGAGCACTGTCGTATCTCCCGAGACGGAGTTGCTGCGGATGTCGACGAACGTTCCGGCGAGCTCGCCGGTGGACCCGGTGTAGCTGCTCGGGCCGGAGCCGCCTCGGTCGACGCCGTCGATCAGCATGCCACCGCTCATCGAGCGCACGACATAGTTCGCCGGGAGCGTCTCTTCGAGGCGGATCGTGCTGTTGCCCGAGACGGTATTCAGGTTGATCGTGTTCACAGCGCCGGTGGCATCGACCCAGATGGAGCCGGAGACCGTGTCGACGGTCGCCTTGCGGACGGAGCCGGTGAGGGCGACGTCTCCCGAGACGCTGTTCGCGTTCGCGGTTCCGGTGAGAGCGCGCACCTGCACGTCGCCCGAGACGGAGTTGAGCGTCAGGTCGCCGGTGTGAGTGTCGACGATGATGTCGCCGGAGACGGTATTGAGGCGCGCGTCGTTGGTGAGGCCCGAGACCAGCGCGCCGGCGCTGACGACGCCGAGGTTCAGGGCGATGCTGCGGGGGACGGCGACGCTGACCTCTGCGCGAGGGCCGCCGGAGCCGAAGTTGCGGAACACCTCGAGGAAGTTGTCCCACCCGAGCTGCGGGTGGTCGATCTCGATCTGTGTTCCGTCGGATTCGATGCGGAGGTCTTTCACGGTCACGCCGCTCACCTCGATGCGGATGCCCGGTTCGTCGTGGGCGATGATGTCGACCTGCCCGCCGACCAGACCGACCTTGAGCCGGGAGGCGTGAGCGATGTCGATGACGCGTTCTTCGCCGGGGGCGATGAGCCACTTCTCGGTCATGGGATTCTCCTCGATGGTTGATCGCGATATATCGCGTTAAAGAACGATAACACGATATATCGTGAGTTTGTCAAGAGAGTTCGGGTGTTCTCCTCCAATTGGGCCGTGACCGGCGCTTCGGCCGCGACTGCGACGTAGGGTCGTGACATGAGCCGTCGCTCGGAGTCGACTGCAGCGCCGCTGTTCGCAGTGGCGGCGGTCAGCTATGCGACGAACTGCGCTCTTGGAGCCGCGGTCGCCGCACGGCTCGTCGATAGCAGCGGCTTTCGCTGGCTGCACCACGCGCTGTACATCGCCACGTGCGTCTCGGTCGCCGCAGCGGTCTGCACGGGCCTGGTCGGTAAGGGCGCCCGGGAGGCAGGTCGCCGCGCAGCCCTGGCGCTGATGCCGGCGGCCGTGCCGCTGACGGCGATCGCCTTCGTGAGAGCGCGCACCCGGCGGCATCCTCTCATCGCGCTGTCCGCCGCCCCCTTCATCGCCGCGGGCCTCGTCGGCTCTCGGCAGGACTCTCATCGAAAGTGAACGTATGGAACTGCTCGATGCCATTCGCCGCCGCAAGACCACCAATGGGGCATTCCTGCCCGACCCCGTCTCCGAGGAGCACCAGCGCGTGCTGTTGGAAGCGGCCGGGCGCGCTCCCTCTCAGCTGAACAGCCAGCCGTGGCGTTTCGTCGTGATCGAGAACCGCGAGACGATCGACGAGATCGCTCGGATCTCCGGCGAGAGCATGACCCAAGCGATGTCCAATGGCACGTTCTTCGAACGGTACAAGCCCTACTTCCGCTTCAGCCAGGCTGAGATGGACGCCACACGCAGCGGGATGCTGTTCGACAGGCTGCCCGCGGCGCTTCGACCCTTCACCAGTCAGGTGTTCACGAAGCGCGGACAGGCGCTCATGAACGCTTTCGGGGTGCCCAAGACGCTCGGCGCCGACAACCGCAGACTCGTGGGAGGCTCGCCGCTGCTGCTTGGGGTCATGCTCGACCGCAGCGAGAATCGTCCGGGACAGCTGTCGTCGTTCTACTCGGTGTTCAGCATGGGGGCCGCGATGGAGAACGTATGGCTCACGACTCTCGAGCTCGGCATGGGGATCCAGTTCGTCTCGTTCCCGATGGAGGTCCCCGGCCGCTGGGACGAGATCGTCCGGCTGCTGCGCGTTCCCGACGATCTCGAGCTGATGGCCGTGTACCGCCTCGGTTATCTGCCGCCCGAGCAGCGCCGCCCGTCGATCGACTGGTCCAGCAGCCAGCGCAAGCTCGTCTCGCAATACGTTTTTCGAGAGGACTGCGAGACGCCGCAGCAGGGATGGGACTCGCCGCCCACCGTGTGACTGCGCGCGATCAGCGCTGCTGCTTCAGATCGCGCAGCGCCGGTCCCTCGATGCGCGTGCCGTCGGGGGCGAAGCGCGACGCGTGCAACGGGCAATCCCACGTGCGCTCGGCGTCGTTCCAGTTCAGGACGCCGCCGAGATGCGTGCACGCCGCGCTGATAGCCTGCGTGACGCCATCGACCGTCGAGACGCCGACCGGACAGCCGGCTCGGTTGGCGACGACTCCGGCGCCCTCGGCAGGACGCGGGACCGGGACCGCGCGCTTCTCGGCGTCGGTCCATCCACGCGCCAGGAGTGCCGCGACGCGACCGCCCTCGGCCGCCCCTCGACCGATATCGGCCGGCACGGTCAGGCGGGTTCCGATCGTGGTCATCCACTTCGGTCGGTCGGATCTGGGGGTGCCGGTGATCTCGCTCGTCAGGCGCAGGGCCGCAGCCGGTGCGTTCGACAGTCCCCACTTCGCGTACCCAGTGGCGAAGCGGATGCGTCCGAGCCCTCTCGGCATCGCACCGACGAACGGAATGCGGTTGTGCGATTCATAGTCCTGCGCTGACCAGCGGTGGGTCTCCTCGGCACCCGGGAAATACTCACGGGTCCATTCGATGAGGTCCTCGACGGCTGCCCTCTCGTCGTCGTGGCGGCCGACCGGGTGACCGTTGCCGCCGACGACGAGCTGCGCGGCGCCTGCGGGGCCATCCGCCTCGGACACCGGACGAATCGATCGGGTAGGTCCGTCCACGGAGATGAAGGTTCCCGCGGGCAGTTCTTCCGGCACCCGGAACGAGACGCAGTACGAGCGCATCCCGCGCACCTTGGCGAAGTAGAGGCCGCGGTCGAGGATCGGGGTGCCGGTCGCGAGCACGATGTGGTCGGCGAACAGTGGGCCGGCGGCGGTGTCGATGTGCGGATGGGGCAACGCGCGCGCACCGGTCGCTCGGATGCCGGTGTTCAGCGTCCCGCCCGCGGCGATGAAGGCATCCGCCAGAGCCCGGACCACCTGCACGGGATCGATCGTGACCTGATCGTCGAGGGCGACGCCGCCGACCGCGGGGAAAGGCAGCGTCGAGAAGTCTCCCGCGGCCAGCATCCGAACGCGCAGGCCCGCCTCTTGGGCGGCTGCATGAACGGACGCCGCAGAGTCGAGCCCCTCGGGACCGGTCGCATAGGAATGATCGGTGCGCCGCCGGTAGGAGACGCCCACCTCGTCGGCGAAATCCGTCAGCCACTGCATTCCCGCCCGATTCGCGTCGACATACGCCTTCACGAGCGATGCGGGATGGTGCCGTCGGATCTTCGCCAAGGTCTGCCCCTGCAAGAGCGAGAGCTTGCCGGTGTTGCCGCCGGAGGCGAGCTCGGCGACACCGCCGGAATCCACTACCGCGACGTCGAGTCCCCTGCGGGTGAGCATCAGCGCGGTCGAGAGGCCGGTGAGCCCCGCGCCGACGATGACCACGTCGTGCTGTGCTCCGGGCTCGAACGGAGCGCCAGCGGGAAATGCCGGGGTGATCTTCCACAGGGATGTCATGGCATCAGTCAACGTCTTCTGCGGCATCGTTCCCACAGCCTTGACATCTGCCGCGTGCGCTGGCACGCGTCATGAAGCGCGGATGCCGCGACTAGAGTTGCCGACGTGAACCTGCGCCGGCTTCTCCTCGTCATGCTCGGCGGGATGCTGGGCACGGCGGGCCGGCTCGGAATCGAGCTGCTGCTTCCGCACTCTGGCGGCTTCCCGTTCGCGACGCTCATCGCCAACGTGCTCGGAGCGCTGCTGATCGGGATTCTCGCCTCGCGGCCCTTCGACAGGCTCAGGGACCGAGGCGACAAGCTCAGGGGCCGAGGGCAGGACACCAGGCTGTTCCTCGGCACCGGCATCCTCGGCGGATTCACCACTTACAGCGCGTTCGCGGTCGGCTCGGTCGGACTGTGGACGGAATCTCCGTTCGCCGCCGTCGTCTACGTCATGCTGACGCTGGGGCTCGGAATCGGCGCGGCCGCATGCGGTCTCAATCGGGGCCGGCCGCGGGTGAGGGGCATCGAATGACGCCGCTGCTCTTCCTCCTGGCATCCGTCGCCGGTGGCGTGGGCGCGGGCCTTCGGTACCTCGTCGATCTCGGCGTCATGTCCCTCACACGGGGGCGCTTCCCGTGGGGGATCGTCGTGGTGAACATCACCGGAGCCTTCGCCCTCGGTGTGGTCACCTCGGCCATCCCCGATGCGGCGTTCATCGTCGGAGCGGGCCTTCTCGGTGGCTACACGACGTTCAGCACAGCAATGCTCGACACTTTCGCGCTCTGGCGCGACGGCGAGCGCCCCGCATCCGTTCTGCACCTTCTGGGAACCTTCGCGGCATCCGTTCTTGCGGCGCTCGTCGGACTCTGGATCGGATTCGCGCTCTGACACAGGTGATAGCCCGATCCCTGTGAAAGACTGGCCGCGCACCCTCGCGCCGTAACTTCACAATCGAGAGACACACGCCTTGTCGAACCTCGCCGTTCTCAGCCTGCGCAATCGCGCGCTGATCGCCCTCATCACGATCGTCGCCGCCGTCTTCGGCGGGCTTGCACTGACGAACCTGAAGCAGGAGCTCATTCCTTCCCTCGAGCTGCCCGCGCTCATCGTCATGACGACGTACCCCGGCGCTTCTCCCGAGGTCGTCGAGAACGACGTGTCGACGCCGATCGAGACCGCCATCCAGGGTGTCCCCGGGCTCGAATCGACGAGCGCGACGAGTACGACCAACGCCTCGATCATCCAGGCGACGTTCACCTACGGCGAGAACCTCGCCACGGCAGAGCAGAAGATGCAGCAGGCGATCAACCGCATCTCCAACCAGCTTCCGGCCGACGTCGAGCCCCAGGTGCTGTCGCTCTCGCTCGATGACTTCCCTGTAATCCAGGTCGCAGTGACCGGCTTCGACGACGCCGAGACTGCGCAGGCAGATCTCGAGAACGTGGCGATCCCGGCCCTCGAAGATGTCGATGGCGTCAACGCGGCGCAGATCGTCGGCGGGCTCGGACAGCAGATCACGATCACCCCTGATCAGGCGGCGCTCGCAGCGGCCGGCCTCAGCACCCAGGCGATCCGCGATGCACTGGAGCAGAACGGCACCCTGTTCCCCGGTGGCGACATCACCCAAGACGGTCAGACGCTCACGGTGCAGACCGGAGCGAAGATCACCTCGGTCGAGGAGATCGCCGCCCTCCCGCTCGTCGGATCGGATGCCACGATCGCCGACGTCGCGACCGTCGCACTCGAGACAGAGCCTGTCTCATCGATCTCGCGCGTCAACGGCGAAGACGCGCTGTCGATCTCGATCACCAAGCTTCCCGCCGCGAACACCGTCGAGGTGTCGAGCGGGGTGATCGCCGCGATCGATGACTTGAAGAAGACGTTCCCCGACGCCGAGTTCACGATCGTGTTCGACCAGGCGCCGTTCATCGTGCAGTCCATCGAGACGCTCGCCACCGAGGGCCTGCTCGGACTCGTCTTCGCGGTGATCGTCATCCTGGTGTTCTTGATGTCGATCCGTTCGACGCTGGTCACCGCGATCTCGATCCCGACCAGCGTGCTGATCACCTTCATCGGGTTGCAGGCGTTCGGGTACTCGCTGAACATCCTCACCCTCGGCGCGCTCACGATCGCGATCGGCCGCGTGGTCGACGACTCCATCGTCGTGATCGAGAACATCAAGCGGCACTACGTCGGTGACGCGAATAAGGGTGATGCGATCCGGCTCGCAGTGCGCGAGGTCGCCGCGGCGATCACCGCATCGACCATCACGACCGTCGCGGTTTTCCTGCCGATCGTGTTCGTCGGCGACATGGTCGGTGAGCTGTTCCGGCCGTTCGCGATGACCGTGACGATCGCGATGGTGGCATCACTCCTGGTCTCGCTCACGATCGTTCCGGTGCTGGCGTACTGGTTCCTGAGGCCCGGCAAGGAGCTCACCGACGAGAACGGGCAGGTCATCGACCCGGAGCATCAGGATGCTCCGCCCACCAAGCTGCAACGCGCATACCGTCCGATCCTGCACTGGACGCTCGCGCACTCCGGTCTCACCGTGATCCTCGCGATCGTCGTGCTCGGTGGAACGCTGGCGGCTGCCCCGCTGATGAAGATCAACTTCCTCAGCGACTCCGGACAGAACACGATGACGGTGTCGCAGGACCTCGGCCCGACCGCGAGCCTCGAGGCGAAGAACGACGCCTCGCTCGTGGTCGAAGAGGCGCTGAACGGCATCGACGGCATCGAGAATGTGCAGATCTCGGTCGGCTCCAGCGGTTCGCCGCTGATGGATGCCTTCTCGGGCGGCGCCGGTGTGACGTACTCGATCATGACTGAATCGGGTGCTGACCAGGAGAAGCTCCGCGCCGATGTGCTGGATGCCGTTGATGGGCTCGAGGGCGTCGGCGAGATCAGCGTCAACGCCGCAGCCAGTTTCGGATCCAGCGATATCGAGGTCAACATCACCGCGCCGAGCGGCGAGGTGCTCGCCGAGGCGACGGATGCGGTGACCGAAGAGCTCAGCGGTCGTGACGGCATCGGCCAGATCACGAACAACCTCGCGGCATCCCTGCCGTACATCGCAGTGGTCGTCGATCGGGATGCGGCAGCCCAGCGCGGCCTTTCAGAAGTCGCGGTCGGCGCGCTCGTCTCGAACACGATGCGCCCGCAGCAGATCGGCTCGGTCGAGCTCGATGACACTGCCCTCACGGTGTACCTCGCCGCGGCAGAGCCTCCGGCGACCATCGAGGACCTCCGTGCGCTGACCATTCCGACGATGGCAGGGCTCGTGCGCCTCGATGAGATCGCGAGCGTCGATGAGGCCGAGGGGCCGACGTCGATCACGACTCAGCAGGGGCGCCGGACCGCCACGATCACGGTGCCCCCGGCATCCGACAACCTCGCGACCGCGACCGCATCTGTCACTGCCGCTCTCGAGGCGGTGGAGCTGCCCGATGGCGCCTCCGCAGAGGTCGGCGGCGTCGCATCGCAGCAGGCTGATTCGTTCTCGCAGCTCGGGCTCGCGATGCTCGCGGCGATCCTGATCGTCTACGTGGTGATGGTGGCGACCTTCAAGTCGCTGCGCCAGCCGCTGCTGCTGCTGATCTCGGTGCCGTTCGCGGCGACCGGTGCGATCCTGCTGCAGATCGCGACGGGCGTGCCGCTGGGCGTGGCATCCCTCATCGGTGTGCTGATGCTGATCGGCATCGTGGTGACGAACGCGATCGTGCTCGTCGACCTCGTGAACCAGTACCGCGAGAAGGGCCTGTCCGCGCACGATGCGGTGATGGCCGGTGGCGAGAAGCGTCTGCGTCCGATTCTGATGACCGCTCTCGCAACGATCTTCGCGCTCACGCCGATGGCGCTGGGAATCACCGGTCACGGCGGCTTCATCTCGCAGCCGCTCGCGATCGTCGTGATCGGCGGACTCGTCTCGTCGACCGTGCTGACGCTGGTCGTTCTGCCTACGCTCTACAACCTCGTCGAGGGCGCGCGCGAGCGTCGCGCTGCCCGCAAGGCCGGGCCTGACGAGGGCGGGGCGGGGCCTGACGAGGGCGGGGCGGGGCCTGACGAGGGCGGCGCTGGGGACGGGCCTGCGCCCGAGGGGCCGGATGCTTCGGAGGATGCTGCCGAGCACCCGCTCACGCGTCGCGAACTGCGCGGGCAGAGGGCGTAGCGCCCGCGCGATCCCGTCAGCTGAACTCGATGCCCCAGCTGAGCGTCCAGGTCTCACCGGATGCGAGCCGGCGGATACCGAGACCGCTGTTGAGCCCGTCGACCGGGGCGGTCATCGGCTCGATCGCGACGGCGAGGTCGTGGCCGGGATAATTCGTGGTCGTGAACACCTGGACGAACTCGAAATCCGGTTCCTGCCACACCGTCACGCGCCGGCCGTCTGACGCAGTCAGCGAATGCCGAATCAGGCCGTCTTTGTCGGGGACCAGATCGGCGAAGCCGGTGTCGAGAGTGATGCCGCCGAGGCGCACTCCCGTGCGCATCTCATCTGACGCCGGAGTGGCCTTGAGCGGAAGCATCCGCTCGTCGGTTTCGAGCTGGGTCTTCGCTGGCACGCGCAGCACGAGGTTGCGGGGATCGACGTCGCCGATCGTCACGAAGGGATGCGTGCCGAGAGCGACGGGGGCTTTCTCGGTCGAGCGGTTCGTCAGCGTGTGGGTGACTTTGATGCCGGCCTCGGTCAGTGCGTACGTCACTGAAGTCGCGATCTCGTACGGGTAGCCGGTCTGCGGGTGAATCGTCGCCCGAAGGGTGGTGGCAGCATCCGTTTGCTCGATCGCGTACGCGGTGTAGCGGAGCAGTCCGTGGATGGCGTTGTTCAGCTTCGGTTCTGAGATCGAGAGCTGCCGGACCGTTCCGGCGTCCTTCCACACGCCGTCGCGCACGCGGTTCGGCCACGGAGCGAGGACGACGCCCGAGCAGGAGGGGGTCGGGATGTCTTCGGGGTAGCGCGAGACGAGATCGACACCGCCGACGGTCAGTCCGCGAAGGGATGCTCCGACCTGAGCGATCTGCGCAGTGACTGCGCCGCGCGTGAGGTGGATCTGAGTGCCGGTGGGAGAAAGGGAGTTCACTCCGACTATCGTACGGGCACCTTCACAGGTGGATCCGGTAAACTTGTGCGGTCGGCTTCAGGCACCCGCGACTGCGCGGGAGAATTCTGAATCAAGTGTGAGCCCAGGGGCCGATGGTTACTAACCATCACATGAATGGCCCCGGCCGATGAATGCTCGGGTATGTCCGCTCTGCGCTGATCTCTGTGCGCTTTCCGCGGATGCTGTTCTCGTGTCAGAGACAGTCAGGAAACACCATGCCCAAGAATGGCAAGCCCAAGGGCGGTCGCCCCGCTCGTAATTTCGAGCCCCGCTACGCGAAGAAGACGCCGTTCCACGATCGTCACGCCGGTGGCCGGCCCGCTCACGATTCGCGCGACTCTTCCGAGTCTCGTGAGTCGCGTGATTCCCGCGACTCGCGTGACTTCCGCGGTGCGCGGCCGGATGCTTCGGACCGTCGTTCGCCGGCCCCGCGTGCAACCGGCGGCGACCGCTTCGATCGTCGGCCCGGCAGCAAGAGCCCCAGCCATCGCGGCTACCGCCCTGCGGAAGCAGAGGGCGGCGCCCCGAAGCGTCGCTGGAGCGACCAGGACCGTGCCGGTCGCGATGAGGCCCGTGGCATCCGCGGCCGCGCCGAGTCCGGACGCCGCGAATCGCCGAACCACCAGGGCGAGCGCCCGCGGTACAACAGTGAGCGTCCGCGCTTCAACGGCGAGCGTCCGCGTTTCAACAACGATCGTCCTGGCTACAACAACGAGCGCCCTTCGGGGGAGCGTCGTTACAACGACCGCCCGAATCGCGACGACCGCGGTGGCGAGCGTCCTCGGTTCAACAACGACCGCCCGAATCGCGATGACCGTGGTGGCGAGCGTCCTCGTTTCAACAACGATCGCGGATCTGAGCGCCCCCGTTTCAACCGTGACGAGCGTCCGAACCGCGACGACCGTCCCCGCTTCAACAACGATCGCAACGATCGCGGTGGTGAGCGTCCTCGCTACGACAACCGTGACGAGCGTCCGCGCTACAACAACGACCGCAACGAGCGTCCCCGGTTCAACAACGACCGCGGATCCGAGCGTCCGAACCGCGACGAGCGTCCTCGGTTCAACAACGATCGCAACGATCGCAACGATCGCAACCATCGCAATGAGCGTCCCCGCTTCAATCGGGACGAGCGTCCGAACCGCGACGACCGCCCCCGCTTCAACAACGATCGCAACGATCGCAATGAGCGTCCTCGCTTCAACAACGAGCGCAGCGAGCGCCCGCGTCGCGATGACCGCGAGCAGCGTCCGACCCGTGACAACTGGAACGGTGCGCCCGCGAAGAGCGCGAAGTTCGAGCCGACCGAGGATGTCGTCCACGAGCGTCTCGAGGCCAAGGTCGTCGCCGCTCCCGAGGTCGAGGGCACGACGTTCGCTGACCTCGGACTCGGTTCGAACATCGTCGAGACACTGAGCGGTATGGGTGCGGCAGCGCCGTTCCCGATCCAGGCGGCGACGATCCCTGCGATCCTGCAGGGCCGCGACGTGCTCGGCCGAGGGCGCACTGGCTCCGGCAAGACGATCGCCTTCGGCGCTCCGCTCGTCGAGAGCATCCTGAAGGGCCAGGCCGGAAAGCGACGTGAGTTCGGTCGCAATCCGCAGGCGATCATCCTCGCTCCGACGCGGGAACTCGCGCTGCAGATCGACCGCACGGTGCAGCCGATCGCTCGCAGCGTCGGCCTGTTCACCACCCAGATCTACGGCGGTGTCCCGCAGGCGCGCCAGGTCGGTGCGCTGAAGAAGGGCGTCGACATCGTGATCGGCACCCCGGGTCGTATCGAAGACCTCATCAACCAGGGCAAGCTCGACCTGTCGGACTGCCGCATCGCGGTGCTCGATGAGGCCGACCACATGTGCGAGCTCGGTTTCGTCGAGCCCGTGCAGCGCATCCTGCGTCACACGGCAGAGGGCAGTCAGAAGCTGCTGTTCTCGGCGACGCTCGACCGTGAGGTTGCGGCGCTCGTCGAAGAGTTCCTCGTAGACCCCGCCGTGTACGAGGTCGCCGGTGAGGATCAGGACTCCGGCACCATCGACCACCGCGTGCTCGTCATCGACCACCGCGACAAGGCTGAGATCCTGACCTCGATGGTCGACCGCGCGGGAAAGACCCTCGTGTTCGCCCGCACTCGCGCCTATGCCGAGATGCTCGCCGAGCAGTTCGACGATGCCGGCATCCCTGCGGTGTCGCTGCACGGTGACCTCAACCAGGCCAAGCGCACGCGCAACCTGCAGCGCATGACCTCTGGCCGCGTGAGCGTGCTGGTTGCGACGGATGTCGCGGCTCGCGGCATCCACGTCGATGACATCGATCTGGTGATCCAGGCCGATGCGCCCGACGAGTACAAGACGTACATGCACCGTTCTGGTCGCACGGGCCGCGCCGGAAACTCCGGTCGCGTCGTCACGCTGATCACCCGCCAGCGCGAGCGGCGGATGAGCGAGCTGCTCGGGCGCGCAGAGATCGACGCACCGTTCGAGAAGGCGCGCGTCGGCGACGACATCATCGAAGAGATCGCGGGGCGCATGCCCACTGAGGCTGAACTGACGGCCTGATCATTCGATCTCCGCAGTCAGCTGCGGGTAGGGGCTCGGAATCTGATTCCGGGCCCCTTTCGCGTCCTTCCGGGCCCCTCAGATGGCGGAGTGCGCGTGCACGGTAGTGCTCAGCGTCGTGCCGTTCAGGTCGAGATACAGCTGGCCTTCGGTGACGGTGAGGGTCACGGTGCTTCGCCGCTCGAGCAGTTCGACGGCGTCGGCGATGAAGGCGGATTCGAAGCTGAACACCTCGATCGCGTCGACGTTGTGGATGCGCTTGCCCGACCACGCGGCGATCACCTTCGCCGGGTCGCGATGCGTGTAGACGGCGACGCGTTCGGCGATCCGGCTGCCGTGGTGCAGGCGCTCGGCATCGGGCGCGCCGACCTCGATCCAGGCCATCACGGCACCGGTGAGGTCGCGCACGATGACCGTCGGCTCATCGGTCGACGAGATTCCTTCACCGAAGGCGATCCCTTCGGTGTACTCCAGGCAGTACGCGAGCAGCCTGGTCACCATGTATGCATCCGTCTCGGACGGATGCCTGGCCACGCGCAGCGTGAAGTCGTCGTACACACCCCGGTCCATGTCTGCCAGTTGCACCGTGAACGTGTAGATCGTCGAGCCGATTGCCATAGCTCCCGAGCCTACGGTGCACAGCAGACCCGTCAGAACAGCATCGGTTGCGGGGCTGGTGCCGGGATGGTCGGTGTGAGCACCGCCGGACGGGTGAGCCGGCGGGTGGGGTACGCGTCGTCGGAGTGCCGCGCCTCGAGACCGTGCGCGTGGATGAGTGGCCTGATCCGTTTCGCCAGCCACTGCCGGTATGCTCCCGGCGCATCGGCTGCTGCGCCCGGGTACAGCCCGCGATACGAGGCCATCAACTCCGGGTGCTCGCGTTGAAGCCATTGCATGAACCAGGGCTTCACCCCGGCCCGCAGGTGCAATGCGCCGTAGATGGCATGGTCAGCGCCGGACGCCGTGATCCGCCGCAGCGCATGGTCGATGTGCTCCACCGAATCAGTGAGATGCGGCATCACCGGCATGAGGAACACTCCGACCCGGAACCCGGCATCGGCGAGCGCACGCACTGTGTCGAGGCGCGCTTGCGTCGAGGGCGTGCCGGGCTCGATCGAGTGCTGCAGCTCGTCGTCGTACATCGCAATAGACATCGAGATGTCGACCGGAACGGATGCCGCGGCTTCGATGAGCACCCCGATATCGCGCCGGATGAGCGTGCCCTTGGTGAGGATCGACATCGGAGTGCCGGATTCCGCCAGGGTGCGAATGATCTCTGGCATCAGCCGGTACCGCCCCTCGGCCCGCTGATAGGGATCGGTGTTGGTTCCGAGAGCCACCGTCTCGTGCTGCCAGCTGCCGCGTCTCAGTTCGTTCCGCAGCACTTCGGCGATGTTCGTCTTCACGACGATCTGCGAGTCGAAATCTGCGCCGCCGTCGAGGTCGAGGTACTGGTGAGTGCCGCGGGCGAAGCAGTAGAGACAGGCATGGCTGCACCCGCGGTACGGATTGATCGTCCAGCTGAACGGCATCTTCGACCCGCCAGGAACGTGGTTGAGCGCGGACTTCGCGAGCACCTCGTGGAACGTCATTCCCGCGAACTCGGGAGTGGTGACCGAGCGCACGATTCCACTGCGATTCTCGAGACCGGGGAGGGCCGCGGAGTCGACGTCGGTGATCGATTGTCCCTGCCAGCGCATGATGAAAGTAGAACATATGAACGAGTGACTATCAAGTAGTTATCTATTTTGTTCGTGCATAAGAATCAATACGGTCCTGATCCGCATCGCGATATCGTGGATGCTCGGCAGAGAGGTGTGCGCATGAGCGTCGTCATCGTCGGCAGCGTGAACCAGGATGTCGTAGCCCAAGTCGATCGGATCGCCGGCCCTGGCGAGACCGTGCTGGGCACGACGCTTACGCGCTCGGGCGGCGGCAAGGGCGCCAACCAGGCTGTCGCAGCACGACGGGCAGGAGGGGCAGAGGTCGCCTTCGTCGGAGCCATCGGCAAGGACTCTGATGGGGTGGCGCTTCGCGCCGCGCTGGAGAGTGATGGGATCGACGTCTCGGGTCTTGCCGAGGTCGACGGTCCCAGCGGAACGGCTCTCATCTCGGTCGATCGCAATGCAGAGAACACGATCGTCGTCGTGCCCGGCGCGAACGCGGTTCTTCCGCAGCTGACCGAAGCCCAGCGCGAGGTGGTGGCGCGATCGCGGGTTCTGCTCACACAGCTCGAGGTTCCCATCTCGCTCGTCGAGGATGCTGCAGCGCGCCGCCCCGACGGCGCCTGGCATGTGCACAACGCTGCGCCCTCTGGGCCGTTCGTCGCAGCGGCTGAGCGGCTGAGCGGCTGTTGCCTGGAATCGACGTACCGCGCGGGCGATTGATACGACCGGCGCGGGCGACACCTTCTGCGGTGTGTTCGCGGCGCGTCTCGCGGCATCCGGCAGGTTGCCTGCCGATGTCGATCTCGATCTCCTGGTCGATGCCGCGATGTGGGGCGCTGCCGCGTCGGCGATCTCCGTGAGTCGTCCCGGTGCGCAGGATGCCGTTCCCGATGTCGCGGAAGTCGCGAGGCTGCGGCAGGGCAGGAAGTAACGGGTGCCCATCGTTCAGCAATAATGGAAGCGATGAGACACGCCATGCACCCCCGGTACGCGTCGCCTCGGTCTCGTGTGCTGACGATCGCACTTCCCATCGGTCTTGCGGTGACCGCCCTCGGGGCACTGTGGGCGTTCACTGAGGTGCCGTCGGTCGCTGAAGTTGCTGAAGAAGTGGTACCGCCTTCTCCCGCCGTGGTCGCTCATCTGCCCGGTATCGAGTTCGCATCCGTCGATGCCGCAGCCCCCTGCGCCACCCCAGAGGTGAGTGATGCGCTCGCCGCTGGTGATGATGAGGCCGTCGTCGCCGGGTTCGGCGGCGGAGTGGCATTCCGCGACGCCGTCTTGGTCGGGAACGCACCGTGCATCTCATTGACTGACCCTATGCATCATTGGGTGGTCGTGAACAAGTTGCAAGCGCTCGCCCCTGTCGACTACGAGCCGGCCGCGATGACCGAAGCACCGATCCAGATGACGACGGCGTCACGTTTGATCGACGCGGATGCCGCCGCTGCGCTCGGCAACATGACTGCTGCCCTGCAGAATTCCGGGGCGGGAGAGCTCGGCATGAACAACGCCTATCGCTCTTACCGGCTGCAGGTGGCGAACTACTCCAGTCAGGTGAGTGCGGCGGGGCAGGCCGAGGCAGATCTCAGTTCTGCCAGGCCCGGCTTCAGCGAGCACCAGACCGGCTTCGCCGTCGATGTCGTCGCGTGCGGCAGCGGGTGCGGCGAGATCGGTGCATTCGGGGGGACTGCCGAGAGCGATTGGATCGCCGCGCACGCGTGGGAGTACGGATTCATCGTCCGTTATGAGGCAGGAGCGACCTCGGTGACCGGGTACGAGCCCGAGCCCTGGCATCTGCGCTATATCGGCCCAGGGCTCGCGAGCGCCTATCACGAGGGCGGTTTCCACACCCTTGAGGAGTTCTTCGGTCTGCCGGCCGCGCCCGACTACGCGCACTGAGCTGCCGGCTGCTGAAGGGCCGGGAAGCGGGCGTTCTGTAGCTTTCCGCAAACGCGATACCCGGTCTCACACATGGTGGGATGCATTCTCACAATCCCCTCCCGCAGCATCAGCTCTCAGACATAGACTCGGCGGTGCAAGGACGCCAATACGTTCGGGAGGACGGCATGGAACGCGACATCTACGATGAAGACCACGAGGCATTCCGCGACCTGGTCAAGGACTTCGTCAAGCGACACGTGAGCACCGAGAGCATCGACAGGTGGGATGCTGCCGGTGAAGTCGACCGTGAGACGCTGCTCGCTGCGGGTGAAGCAGGGATCATCGGTCTCTCCGTCCCCGAGGAGTTCGGCGGTGCGGGCATGCTGCAGGACTACCGCTTCCGCGCGATCGTCAACGAAGAGGTCATCGGTTCTGGAGCAGGTTCGCTCGCCGGTGCCCTGGGCATTCAGGACGACCTCGCCGTTCCGTACCTCGTGCACATGGGCACGCAGGAGCAGAAGGAGAAGTGGCTTCCCCGCATGGCGACCGGCGAGGTGCTCGGCGCTCTCGCGATGACCGACCCGGGTGCGGGCTCTGACCTGCGCGGCATCAAGACCAACGCCAAGAAGGTCGATGGCGGCTACATCCTCAACGGCGCGAAGACGTTCATCTCTTCGGGCACGACCGCGGACATCGTCGTGACCTTCGTGAAGACCGGCGAGGGCAACCGTCCTGACGCGTTCAGCCTGCTGATCGTCGAGAAGGGCATGGAGGGCTTCGACCAGGGCAAGAAGCTCCGCAAGATGGGCTTCCACGGTTGGGACACCGCTGAGCTCAGCTTCACCGATGTCTTCATTCCCGACGAGAACCTGATCAGCGGCAAGGAGGGTCAGGGCTTCATCCAGCTGATGATGAACCTGCCTCTCGAGCGTCTGTCGATCGGTGTGGCCGCTGCGGCTGCGGCGGAGGCCGCCGTCGAATGGACCGTTGCCTACACGAAGGACCGCGAGGCGTTCGGTGAGCGCATCGCCGACTTCCAGAACACGCGGTTCCGTCTGGCTGACATGGTCACCACGACCGAGGTCATGTGGGCGTACGTCGACCGCGCAATGCTTGCGTACAAGGACAAGAAGCTGACGGCGGAAGACGCCGCGAAGGTCAAGTTCTGGGCGACCGAGCGCGAGTGGGAGGTGCTCGACATGGGTGTACAGCTGCACGGCGGCTACGGCTACATCATGGAGTACCCGATCGCGCGCGCCTTCACGGATGCCCGTGTGCACCGCATCTACGGCGGCACCAACGAGATCATGCGTGACCTCATCGGTCGCCAGATCGTCGGCAAGCGCTGACACTCAGTTCAGGTCGCAGTTTCTGCCGCTTTGGGGGCTCCCAGAGCGGCAGAAACTGCGACCTGAACGTGTTTACGGGCCTCAGACCGCGAGCCACGGATACGTGAGCGCGAAGATCACCGCGGATGCTGCGATGAACGCGACGATGAACACGACGTCGCGCATGCGGAACGGGACGATATGCCGTTCCGTGCGTGTGGGATAGGCGCCGAAAGCGCGAGCATCCATCGCGAGGGCGACGCGTTCGGCATGTCGGATGGCGCTGGCGAGCAGCGGCACGATGTAGCCCCACCCGCGCGCCATCGCTGCGAACGGACCGCGGCCGCGATGGTGCCCTCGCACGCGATGAGCTGCGCGGATCACGCTGAGTTCGTAGTTGAACCGTGGAACGAATCGGTACGCCGCCAGTGCGGTGTACCCGATTCGGTAGGGGATGTGCAGTTGCTGGATGCCCGCACGGGCAAGGTCGGGACCCGTCGTGGTGAGTCCGCCGATCAGCGCGAGCGCGAGGATCGCCGCGATCCTCAGGGCGCTTGCGCAGCCGACCTGCAGCGCCCCGGTGAAGAGCGTCCAACCGCCGATCTGCAGGAATGGCGCGGTGTGATCGACGCTCGCGGCATCCACCCAGAGCGAGAAGCCGAAACCGACCGCGACGATGCCGATCGGAACGGCGAGGAAGAGCAGCGCCGCGATTTTCGCAGTGATGCGCGTGCCGGTGAGGATCAGCACGTAGGCGAGCACGATGAAGATCAGCGGTGTCACCATGTCGCGCACGAAGACCAGCAGGACGATGGCAGGCAGGACGGCTGCGATCTTCGTCAGCGGATTGAGATGGTTCAGGAATCGCCAGGCGGATGCCGGGACTCCCGGTGCGAACGGATCGATCGTGGCAGTGGGCGAAGTGATCGTCGTCACAGTGCGGCCTCCGCGACGATGCCGCGCAGCTCGGGGCTGAGCGCACGATGAAGCGCAGGCAGTCGGAGCCCGGCAGCTTCGAAGAGTCCGGGCGTCGCGAACAGTTCGGCGGTGCGCCCCGAGGCATGCACGCGGCCGTCGTCGAGGATCACTGTGTGGGTGGCGTGATCTGCGACCAGCTGCAGGTCATGGGTGACGATGATGATCGTGGTTCCGGCGGTGCGGAGGTCAGCGAGCAGATGCAGGAGCTCGTCGGCGCGGCTGCGGTCCTGGCCGAAGGTCGGTTCGTCCAGAGCCAGCACTTCGGGTCTGGTGATGAGGGCGGTGCCGACGGAAAGGCGTCGCTTCTCGCCGCCGGAGAGCAGGAACGGGTGCACATCGGCCTTGTGCTCGAGCCCGAACCGGCGGAGCATCTCGTCGACGCGGTCGGTGATCTCTGCATCGCTGGTCTTGCGCAGGCGCAGTCCGTAGGCGAGCTCCTCGAAGACGGTGTGCGTGATGAACTGGTGCTCGGGGTTCTGGAACACGAACCCGATGCGCGCGGTGAGATCCCTGGGCGATGCTCGCCCCGGATCCATTCCATCGATCGAGACCTGATGCCTGGGCGGAAGGATGACGCCCGCGAGCGACTGGATGAGTGTCGTCTTTCCCGCGCCATTGGCCCCGACGATCGCGGTCAACGATGCGGCCGAGATATCGAGGTCGATGCCGTGCAGGATCTCGGCACGTCCGCGCTTCACGGTGAGACCGCGCGCGCGGACGATCGGCGGGAGAAACGATTCCGGTGCGTTGTCTCGCTTCGCCCGCTCCGTGAAAGGCTCGCGTTCGGCTCGGCCAGGGGAAGGCGCCCCCTCCAACGCACTCGCGAGCGCTTCCGGAGTGAGCGGGAGCGGCACCTCGGCGGGCAGGATGCCGCGTTCGCGCAGCATCCGTCCCGCGAGAGCTGCGGCAGGAAGCCACACTCCCATCGCGATGAGCTCGTCCGTGTGCGTGCGCATGATCTCTTCTGCGGGGCCGTCGAACGCGAGGCGACCCTGCTGGTCGAGGACCAGAACGCGGGTCGCGAAGCGCATCGCGGCATCGAGATTGTGCTCGACGAGGATCACTGCCCGATCGCCGGATTCGATGAGGGTCGACAGCGCGTCGTAGACATCGTCGATGCCCTGCGGATCGAGGTTCGCCGTCGGCTCATCGAGCACGATCACGGGCGACCCCATCGCCAGAGCGCAGGCGATCGCAAGGCGCTGTCGGCCCCCACCGGAGAGTAGGTCAGGGTTCTGATTCCGGCGCTCCCACAGCCCGACCTGGCGCAGTGCGCGCTCTGATCTCGAGAGCACTTCGTTGACCGGCAGCAGCAGATTCTCGAGCGCGAACGCGACCTCGTCGAGCAGCGTTCCGGTGACCAGCTGGGCATCCGGGTCCTGGAAGACCATCGCAATATCGACGCTGAGCTCGGCGACAGGAGTGCCCACGGTGTCGCGTCCGTTCACCTCGACGGAGCCGGTGATCGTGGCGGGAACCGACTGCGGGATCAGGCCGTTCAGTGCGAGGGTGAGTGTGGATTTTCCCGATCCGCTCGGCCCGAGAAGGAGCACGACTTCACCGGGGTGTACCTCGAAGCTCACGTCGATGGGCGACGGGCTGGTAGAGCCCGCATGGGTGAGTGAGAGCCCGCGCACACGGAGGAGAGGCGCGGAAGGGGGCATGCCTCCAGGTTAGCTGAGCCTTACCTGTTGTGAAACTGCGCGATCAGTCCCGGATGACGTCCGTCAGTTCCGGATGACGCCCGCTCGGCGGAGGGCACTGCCGATGGCGAGACCGACCAGGGTCCATGCCACGGGTCCGGCGATGAAGAGCACGGCGAAGCCGATCGCGCCCCAGGTGGGGAGGCTCGAAACGTGGAACGCGAACCACAGCGGCACGGCGATCACGATGCCGGTGATCGCTGCCGAGAGCAGGAAGCGCCAGGGCTCCCAGTGTCGGTAGCGGGTGAGCGCGGAGACTCCTTCTTGCACGCCGCCGAAGACAACAGCGGCGAGAATGTAGCGTCCTGCCATGGCTGGGACGAACGCCAGCCCGATGAGAGCGGCGATCGCATGGGTGATGAGGGCGACCCACGGGGCACGGAGAACCTGCTGAGCGATGACGCCGGGGAGGGCGTGGAATCCGAGCACCAGCCCGTAGAGAGGCACCGCGCCGGCCGCGGCGATGATGTGGAGCCCCGCCCAACCGGCCGAGACGAGGCCTGTGGCCACGCCGATCGCCGCGCAGATCAGCAGTACGCGGGTCGAGAGCACACGGGTCTTCTGCACGAGATCAGCTTATCTCCGGGCCTGGGGCTCGGTGCTCTGGGACTCGGTGCTCTCGAGCCACGCGCGCACTTCGCGGGCGATCTCTTGTGGCGTCGAGCGGAGGTCGACTTCGAGATGCGGTTCATCGCTTTCGAGACCTTCGAGGGTCTCGTACTGAGAGGCGAGCAGCGAGTCGGGCATGAACTCATGATCGCGGCCGGCCATGCGCTGGGCGACGAGTCCTTGGGGCCCTGCCAGGTGCACGAAGATCACCGAGGGGTCACTTGCACGCAGGGCATCGCGGTGGCTGCGACGCAGCGCGGAACAGGCGACGACCACCCCCGCGGGAGCGGCGGCAAGATGCTCGCCCACCGTGCGCAGCCATGGCCAGCGGTCGCTGTCGCGCAACGGCAGGCCCGCAGCCATGCGCTCCTTGTTCTCGAGGGGATGCAGATCGTCGGCATCGACGAAGTCCGCCCCGATCTCATCGGCGATCTGTCTGCCGACTGTCGACTTTCCGCTCCCGGATACGCCCATCACCACGAGGTGCGGTTGCATCGGCATGTCTGACATGGATCCTCCGTAGCTATGACATATCTGACGATACGCGGACTCACGTGAACATCACGCGCAGTGGAGGTTCATCGGTGTAGGTGCGCCCGAGCGGGCTGGTCCACAAGACCACCCCGTCATCGAGTTGCTTCGCCGTCCACCGATCGCGGTCATCGACATCCGGATGCTTCAGCGGATGATGACTCGTGCAGAACAGACTGAGATTGCTCAGAGCCGTCGGCCCGCCTTTCGCATGGTCATGATTATGGTCGATCTGGCACCGGTGGGCGGGTGTGCGGCATCCGGGGAATCGACAGTGCTGATCACGTGCGCGCAGATAGCGTTTCATGCCGGCGGTGGGAACGTAGTTATCTGTTTCGACGACCATTCCGCGGGCGTCGAGGAACGCTCGGTCCCAGCTGCCCGCTTGTCCTGCGAGTAGCCGAACCGCGTCAGGGGCGATCGGTCCGTGACCGTTGAGTTCGCCCATCGCATCGTCTGCTCCCATGAGTGTGGATGCGCCGATCGTGACCTGCACGGTGGCCTTCACCGATTCGAGAGACGTCGACGTGATGCTGGTCGGCGATGTCGTCAGCAGCAGATCAGCGAAGATGTCCGCACGCAGCTGGTCGAGGGAGCCCGCTTCGCCGAGGATATCTGATTCATCGAGGAGGTCCGACTCATCGATGAGGGTGCGAGGTTGAAGGACTCTGCCGCAGCGTGCGCGGCGTGCTCACGCTCCGCCATCTGCTCGGCGGCTTCTGCTTCTCGCTCATCGCAGGACACGGAGTCGTCTTCCCACGGAGCGGGGTCGTCGAGTGCGTCGAGGAACGCTGCCCCAGGGTGAGCGGGAGGCTCGGGGTCGTGCGGTGTCTGCATGCCGAGGGCAGCCTCGCGCTCAGCACGGATCTTCGCGAGCGTGGACCGTCGGGGCCGGCGCTGACCCTCTGGGCGGGCTCGAGTGACCTCATCTGCCATCGACGTGATGCGATCGTGGGTCGCATACGCGAGAAGCTCGGGAAGGATTGCCGTCAGCACGGCCATTCCGTCTCCGTCGGGCTTCACTGTGACAGCGCGCTCGGAACGGCCGCGGCGATGCTGCTCTGCCATCCCTTCGGGATGCACCCGGGCGGCAATGCCGCGGGCGTGCGTGCGCGTGCGGGCGGGCGGCGGTGTCGTTCTCGGCGAACGGCAGGATCTGCTGCTCGTACTCGGCGCACATCGAACGGAGCGCCATTTCGTCGGAACCCGGGTCGAGCGAGCGCTCCTGTGCGAGCAGATCGAGCCGCGTGGCGAGAAGCTCGGCCCGTCGAGCCTCGAGCGCGGCGACCTGTTGACCCAGATCGACCCATTCATCGAGCAGTCCACCGCGCAGAACGAGGGATTCCTCGATTTTCTGGAGCGTGGGGCTGAGCGGGGTCGTGTATCCAAAATAGAACAAAGTTTCGAATAATGCAATGAAAAGTGCGAGAAATCGACCGCGCCGCGATGACTACTTCTTGTCGTTCCCGGCGGGGTCCTCCGGCAGCTGCGGCCAGCGGATCTCTGCCCCCTCGATCTGATTGCGCTTGAGGTAGCGGGCGATGTACGGGCAGTAGGGGACGAGCGTCTTGCCGGTTGCCACGGCATCCGCCAGCGCTTCACCGGCGAGAACCGGTGCCAGGCCCATGCCTTGGAAGGCCGGGTCGACCTCGGTATGCGTGAACAGGATCTCCTCGTCGCGTTCCTTGTATTCGGCGAATCCCGCGAGGACGTCGCCGGTACGGATCTCATAGCGCGAAAGTTCCGCGTTGCGCGTGACGGTGGGTTCGTCAGTCATGGCTGCTCCCTTGCGTACGTTTACCCCACCCTAGGACGGCTCGTGTCGCCGTGGGTCGTTACGCTGAAGGGATGCCGCAGAATCCTGGAGCCACGTTCCCCGGCGACCCCTACGCGGATCTGCCGTGGGACGACACTCCGCCGCCCGAGGACATGGACTGGGAGCCGCAGGGCGACGGCTACGAACCGGCGCTCGACTGGGGAGATAGTCCCTTCACTCCCGTCGCGGATATCGTGTCGGCCCCTTCGACGGGCTCAGGGACTAACCGGCAGGCGACCCCGTCGCGCTTCCCGACCGCGGGCGAAGCGCTGCACACTGTCTTCGGCTACGACGCGTTCCGCGGCGATCAGGCGGCGATCGTCGACCAGGTGATCGCCGGCGGGGATGCCGTCGTGCTGATGCCGACCGGTGCAGGCAAGAGCGTCACCTACCAGGTGCCGGCGCTCGTCCGCGAAGGAACAGGACTGGTGATCAGCCCGCTGATCGCCCTTATGCACGACCAGGTCGATGCGCTGCGCGCCAACGGCGTCAACGCCGCGTACCTGAACTCCACGCAGTCGGCATCCGAGCGCTCCGAAGTCGAGCGCGCGTATGTCGCCGGCGAACTCGACCTCATCTATGTCGCGCCAGAGCGCCTGTCGTCCACAGCGACGACCCGACTGCTGCAGCGCGGCATCCTCAGTGTCATCGCGATTGACGAGGCGCACTGCGTGTCGCAGTGGGGCCACGACTTCCGCCCCGACTACCTCGCGCTCGGCGACCTCGGTGAGAGGTTCCCCGGTGTTCCGCGCATGGCGCTCACCGCCACCGCGACCCGTGCCACGCACAAGGAGCTCACCGAGCGCCTCCAGCTCGACACCGCCAAGCACTTCGTGGCGAGCTTCGACCGACCGAACATCCAGTACCGGATCGTCCCGAAGGTCGATCCGCGCAAGCAGCTCGTGTCATTCATCTCGACCCTTCGACAGGCTCAGGGATCGGACCTTCCCCCCGCGGGCATCGTCTACGCCCTCAGTCGCAAGTCCGTCGAGCAGACGGCCACCTACCTCGCAGCCCAGGGGCTCGACGCGCTGCCGTATCACGCGGGACTTCCCGCCGAGGTCCGTGCGGCGAACCAGTCGCGGTTCCTGCGCGAGGACGGCGTCGTGATGGTCGCGACGATCGCGTTCGGCATGGGAATCGACAAGCCCGACGTGCGCTTCGTCGCGCATATCGATCTGCCGAAATCGGTTGAGGGCTACTACCAGGAGACCGGCCGCGCCGGACGCGACGGCGAGCCGGCGGTGGCGTGGATGGCGTACGGCCTCGGTGATGTCGTGCAGCAGCGCCGCATGATCGATCAGAGCCCGGGCGACCGCACCTTCAAGATGCGGATGGGCCACCACCTCGACGCCATGCTCGGTCTGTGCGAGACGGTTCAGTGCCGCAGACAGAATCTGCTCAACTACTTCGGTCAAGCATCCGCACCCTGCGGCAACTGCGACACGTGCCTCGAGAAGCCCGAGACCTTCGACGGCCTCGTGCCGGCGCAGAAGCTGCTGTCGACGATCGTGCGCCTGAAGCGCGAACGCAATCAGGCGTTCGGTGCCGGTCACCTCATCGACATCCTGCGCGGATCATCGAACGAGCGCATCCGCCAGCAGAAGCACGACGGGCTCGCGACGTACGGTATCGGCGCAGACCTCTCCGATCAGGACTGGCGCAGCGTCGTGCGGCAGCTGCTCGCCCGCGGCATCCTGGTCGCCCAGGGCGACTACGGAACCCTCGCCCCGGGCGATGCCGCCGCGGGGGTCCTCAAAGGTGAAACGCCCGTCCCGCTTCGCAAAGACACGATGGGGCGGGTGAGTGCCAGTCGCGCCCGCAAGACATCTGCCGCATCGGCCCTTCGACAGGCTCAGGGGCCGGTTTCAGAAGGCGACCGCTCGCTCTTCGAAGCGCTGCGGGTCTGGCGCGCGGCGACGGCGAAGGAGATCGGCAAACCGGCGTACATCGTCTTCGGCGATGCGACCCTTCGGGCGCTCGCCGAAGTGCGTCCGGCATCGCTGGGTGACCTCGAAGGAATCACGGGGATCGGTGAGAAGAAGCGCGAGGCATACGGTGACGCGGTGCTCGCGGTGGTCGCCGCGAACTAGCTGCGCTGTCAGTCGACGGCGTACGGTTCGCCGTGCACGGCCACCGTCGTCGCGCTGCGCAACAGCTTCGAGATGGGGCAGCGCGCATGCGCCTGCTCGAGCACCCGTTCGGTCTCCTCCGGAGATGCGCCCTCGACCGACAAGTAGGCGTCGACGGCGAACTCGTAGCCGGAACCTTCAGAGGCATCGCGCAGCACGATCTCGACGCGCACGGCTGTTCTGTGCTTTCGCGCGGTGACTGCTTGAGCGGTCGAGTTCAAGCAGGTCGCCCAGGCGAGTGCGAGCAGCTGCTCAGGGTTGGTGGCATCCATATCCCGGTCGGGGTTCAGCGGCGACGAGACGTGCACGGTCATGCCGTCGTCGACTCGACTGACGCCGGGCTCACTGGTGCTGTTGCTCGCTGCGGTCCGATACTTCTCGCTCATCCCTCCACCGTACGCCGGTGTCGAGTCAAGCGGCCCGGTGGCCGAACCTGTCGCCTCACAACAACCGTGTGAGGCACGGGGGCCCACACTCATTGGAGAGATCGCACAGGAGGCTTTCTTCAGGGTTAGAGGAGTCCTACGGTTGGAGAATCTTGACTTCTCTTTGAGAGGACCACCATGGTCGACGCCGCCGCCCGCAGTACGAAGCCCCGCAGCACACACAACGCAGAAGACAGCGTTCCGCGCATAGATGTCGACCGTGTCAACGATCTTCTGCTCGGCACCTGGGCCGACACTCGTCGTGAAGCACGCGAGATGATCAAGGATCCCGCGTTCTGGCGCGACGATTCCCTCAACAAGGATGAGCACCGCGAGCGCGTTCTCGGCCAGCTGCACCTGCTCGTGCAGAACGGCGCGGTTCACCGGGCCTTCCCGAAGAAGTTCGGCGGCGCAGAAGACAACGGCGCGAACATCTCGGGCTTCGAGGAGCTCGTCGCCGCCGACCCGAGCCTGCAGATCAAGGCCGGCGTGCAGTGGGGGCTGTTCGGCTCGGCCATCCTGCAGCTCGGCACCGAGGAGCACCACGAGAAGTGGCTCCCCGGCGTCATGGACCTCTCCATCCCCGGCGCGTTCGCGATGACCGAGATCGGGCACGGCTCCGACGTGGCCGCTGCCGCAACGACGGCGACCTACGATCCCGAGACCGAGGAATTCGTGATCAACACCCCGTTCCGGGCGGCGACCAAGGAGTACCTCGGCAATGCCGCACTGCACGGCATCGCCGCCACCGTTTTCGCGCAGCTCATCACGAACGGCGTGAATCACGGCGTGCACTGCTTCTACGTGCCGCTGCGCGGCGAGGACGGCAACGACCTGCCGGGAATCACCCGTGAGGACGACGGGCTCAAGGGTGGCCTGAACGGCATCGACAACGGCCGCCTCTCGTTCGACCACGTGCGCATTCCGCGCACGAACCTGTTGAACAAGTACGGCGACGTGGCATCCGACGGCACGTACACGAGCCCGATCGACAGCCCCGGCCGCCGCTTCTTCACGATGCTCGGCACTCTTGTGCAGGGACGAGTCTCTCTCGACGGCGCGGCCTGCTGGGCTTCGGCCCTCGGCCTCCACATCGCGATCACCTACGCGACTCAGCGTCGGCAGTTCGACGGTGCCGACGGACAGGAAGTCGTACTGCTCGACTACGGCAAGCACCAGCGCCGCCTGCTGCCGCGCCTTGCCACGGCCTACGCGCAGATCTTCGCGCACGACGAGTTCGCGCAGAAGTTCGATGGCGTCTTCTCCGGACGCACCGACACCCCCGATGACCGCGAAGATCTCGAGACGCTGGCGGCTGCGCTCAAGCCGCTCTCGACCTGGCAGGCGCTGGACACGCTGCAGGAAGCGCGCGAGGCCTGCGGTGGCGCGGGATACATGTTCGAGAACCGCCTGGTCGGGCTCCGTGCCGACCTCGATGTCTACGTCACCTTCGAGGGAGACAACAACGTCCTGCTGCAGCTGGTCGGAAAGCGCTTGCTCACCGACTTCGCGAAGCAGTTCAAGGACAAGGATGCCGCGGCCCTCGCCAAGTTCGCTGTCGGACAGACAGCGGGCAAGGTGTTCCATGGCGCGGGCCTGCGCCGATTCGGGCAGAACATCGCCGACTTCGGCTCCACTGCGCGCTCTGTCGAGAACGGTCTGCGCGCCGATCAGCAGCACGAGCTGCTCGCCGATCGCGTGCAGCAGATGGTGGCCGACATCGCCGGCCGCCTGCGTCCCGCTGGCAAAGACAAGGTGCTCGGCGAGAAGCTGTTCAACGAGAACCAGGCCGAACTCATCGAGGCCGCGCGCGCGCACGGCGAGCTGCTGCAGTGGGAGGCGTTCACCGACGCGGTGAACAGCATTCCGGATGAAGACACGAAGCAGGTACTCACCTGGCTGCGCGACCTGTTCGGGCTGCAGCTGATCGAGAAGCATCTCGCCTGGCACATCATCAACGGTCGCCTGTCGACGCAACGCGCAGCCGCGGTGTCGAGCTACATCGACCGGCTCTGCCTGCGGCTTCGCCCCCACGCCCTCGATCTGGTGGGCGCCTTCGGCTACGAGCCCGAGCACGTGCGCGCACCCATCGCGAGCGGGATCGAGCAGCAGCGCCAGGACGATGCGCGTGCGTACTACGCCGAGCTCGAAGCATCCGGAAAGGCGCCGATCTCGGAGAAGGCGCTCAAGCGAGCCGCGAAGAAGTGATCCACCGGCGGTGCGTACGCTGAATCCATGACCTCGCTTATCGCCGGACCCGATGGGCGCGCCCGCTGCGCATGGACCGGAGAGGATGCCGAGTATCGGCGCTACCACGACGAGGAGTGGGGCGTTGCGCTGCACGGTGACCGCGCACTGTTCGAGAAGATGGCGCTCGAGGGTTTCCAGGCCGGGCTCAGCTGGATCACCATTCTGCGCAAAAGACCGAGGTTCCGTGAGGTCTTCGAAGGGTTCGATCCAGACCGCATCGCGGCCTTCGGCGATGACGATGTCGAGCGTCTGATGGCGGATGCCGGGATCATCCGCAACCGTGCCAAGATCCTCGCCACGATCGGCAACGCGCGTCTGGTCGGGGAGATGTCTGAGGGCGAGCTCGACGCGCTGATGTGGTCGTTCGCTCCCTTGGGACACTCCCGCCCGCGGTCCTTCGATGACGTGCCGGCGGTGACGGCGGAGTCGACGGCGATGAGTAAAGAACTGCGCAAGCGAGGGTTCCTTTTCGTCGGTGCGACGACCATGTACGCGCTCATGCAGTCGACGGGGATGGTCGACGATCACGTCGAAGGATGCTGGCGCGCGCTCTGATCGCATGGGCATCTCTGCCCGTCGAGGGTTTCAGATCGGGCAGTTAGTATGTACCGGTGTGTCCCGCCCGTGAGGGGTCGGACCGCAAGTGACGAGTCACCCGGGGGGAAACGGAAGATGAAGGCGCTGTCTTGGTTGCGCACGAAACCGAAGACAGCGGCATCTGTTGCAGCTGTGACTGCAGCGGTTCTCACCGTCGGCACGCTCGCGTTCGCGTATGAGGGAAATCCCACCACGAAGGTCGATCTGAACGACGGCGGCGTGTGGATCACGAAGTCCTCGGCGCTCATGGTCGGCCACTTCAACAACGAATCGACTCTTCTCGACGGTGGCCTGCGCACGACGGGTGAGAGCTTCGACATCCTGCAGGACAAGTCGACGGTCCTCGTCACCGATCGCTCGAATTCGACGCTCACCGCTGTCGATCCCGCACGTGTCTCGCTCGGTGACAGCGCTCCTATCCCCGGGTCGGCGAAGGTCGTGCTCGGCGCTCAGACGACGGCGATCCTCGATGGCGATTCCGGAAAGCTGTGGGTCGTCCCGATCAAGGCGATCTCCAACTTCGAGCACCAGGGCACGGATCCGGTCGCCAAACTCGGCAAGAACTCCGATGTCGTCGTCGGCCAGGACGGCACGGTCTACGCCGTCTCCGGCGACGACGGCGAGGTCGTCACGATCCCCGTAGACAATGAGGGCGAAGCCCTCGAGCCCTCCTCCGCCTCGTTGGGTGAGATCGACACCTCGGTTGCGCCGACCATCACGGTCGTCGGGTCGACGCCCGTCGTTCTGTCTCCGGCAGACAGTGCCCTCATCGCTCCCGGCGGCGTCCGCACCGAGATCGCCGAGGCAGACACGGCGGTCTTGCAGTACGCGTCCGCTGCGACAGACGAGGTTGCTGTGGCGACGGCATCCCATCTGATCGATGTGCCGCTCGACGGTGGCGAACCGCAGATGACGAACGTCGGCGGCGGTGGCACGCCTGCCGCGCCGGTGTCTTTGCTCGGTTGCAGCTACGGCGCCTGGGCGGGGGCCGGAACATTCGTGCGCGAATGCCCCGGCGAAGACAACGATGTGAACGCCGACGTGCCGGGTGTCGAGAACTCTTCGTCGCTGACCTTCCGCGTGAACCGTGACGTCATCATCCTCAATGACACCGTCGGGGGAGCAGCCTGGCTGGCAGATGAGAGCCTGCAGCAGGTCGACAACTGGAACGACCTGACACCTCCCGAGGGCGAGACCGAAGACGAAGAGGACACCACCGAAGAGACCGTCGAGACGACGCTCCCGGTGCGCACCGACGTCAACACCCCGCCCGTCGCAGAGGACGATGAGTACGGTGTGCGTCCCGGCCAGACCACGGCTCTGCCCGTGCTCGACAACGACAACGACGCTGACGGAGACGTTCTCGTTGCGGCGCTCGCCGAGCAGCAGCCCGCCGTCGGCACCGTACAACCCATCTACGACGGCGGGTCGCTGCAGATCGCCGTGGATGAAGAAGCATCCGGCGCTGCCTCCTTCAGCTACGAGGTGAACGACGGTCGCGGAGGCAAGGACACCGCGACGGTCAGCCTTTCCGTCAAGGGCTGGGACACCAACACCGCACCCAAGCCGAAGCGCTCGACGACTCTCGCGATCGAGACCGGCGGCACCGTCTCGTACAACGTGCTGCCGGACTGGATCGACCCGGAGGGGGATGACATCTACCTCCGCGAGGTGATCGCAGCCCCGGGCGATGAGGTCGAGTTCACCACCGACGGGCAGGTCACCTACCGTGCCACCGCGAGCGTGCAGGGTCGTAAAGAGGTGCAGGTCTCGGTTTCCGACGCGCTCGGCGAGATCGCGCGAGGAGTGCTCATCCTCGATGTGCGACCCTCGGGCACGACGTTGCCGAAGACAAACGCCGACCACGTGATGACCCGCGTCGGTGAACAGGTCACCGTGTCGCCGCTCGCGAACGACTCCAGCTCCGGTCGTGAGCAGCTGCGTCTGACCCGTGTGAACGGCGATGAGACGCCGGGTGCGACCATCACCCCGGACTACCCGAACAAGACATTCACGTTCAGCGCGCCGACGAAGGGCGTCTACTACGTGCTCTACGAGGTGGCGGCAGGACCGAACGGCGTGCAGGGAATCGTGCGCATCGACGTCGCCGACGCGAGTGAACAGAACCTGCCTCCCGTCGCCGTGCGCGATGTTGCGCTGCTGCCCTCCGGCGGCGAAGTGCTGCTGGGAGTGCTCAACAATGACTCTGACCCCTCTGGGGGCATCCTGGTCATCCAATCGGTCAGCGTCGAGCCCGGCAGCGGCATCTCGGTGTCCGTCCTCAACCACGAGTCCCTTCGCATCGGCGATCAGGGTGCACTCGATGAGCAGGTGCGCATCACATATCGCATCTCGAACGGATCGCAGACGGCGGAGGGCGAGGTCGTCGTCATTCCGATCCCCGCGCCGGAGAAGATCCTTCCGCCGGTAGCGAGCCCTGATACAGCCGTCGTCCGTGTCAACGACGTCGTCACGATCCCTGTTCTCGACAACGACACCAGTCCGACCGGTGACGCCCTCACGCTCGAATCCGAGCTCATCGAACCGTTCGTCGCTCCCGAGGACGGCGAGATCTTCGTCTCGCAGGATGTGGTGCGCTTCAAGGCCGGCCCCGAGGCGAAGACCGTCTACGCGACGTACGAGGTCTCTGACACCCGCGGCAACAAGGTCGGCGGATACATCACCATCCAGATCCTTCCCGAGCAGGAGGAGAACGCGGCTCCGCGTCCGCGCGACATCACCACGCGTGTGCTCAGCGGCAGCGTGGCGAATATCGCCATCCCGCTTGACGGCCTGGATGCCGACGGCGACTCGGTCGAGCTGATCGGACCGGCCTCTAACCCGACCAAGGGACGCATCGTCGAGGTGGCGCAGAACTACTTCGTCTACGAGGCGTACGCGGACTCCGCTGGGGTCGACCACTTCACCTACCGTGTGCGCGACCGCCTCGGCAAGGAGGGTTTGGCAACCGTCCGCATCGGGATCGCGCCGGCAGAAGACGTCAACCAGGCCCCGTTCGCGGTCAAGGATGCTGTCGTCGTGCGACCTGGGCGCGAGATCGCCGTTCCGGTGATGCTGAACGACTCCGATCCCGAAGGCGATGAGATCGCTCTGGTGAAGGACGGGCTCGTCCTTCCCGAGATCGAGGGAATGACGGCCCGGGTCTCCGGTGATCGTGTGCTCGTCGAGGCCCCGAACCGTGCGGCAGAGACTTCGCTCCAGTACACGATCCGTGACGCGCGCGGTGCGTCGGCGCAGGCCGTGCTCCAGATCACCGTCGACGAGGATGTGCCGCTGTTGGCGCCCATCGCTCGAGACGACCGGATCCTCCCCACCGATCTCACCGACGGAGAGTTGGACGTCGATGTCGAGATCCTTGCCAACGACGAGGACCCCGACGGCACCACTGACGGACTCCGCGTAGAGGTCGGCGAAGGCGGTACCCTGCAGGACGACGGCAAGGTCAGCGTCACCATCGGCGAAGAGATGCAGCTGATCCGGTATACGCTCACTGACCGCGACGACCTGCAGACCTCGGCGTTCATCTTCGTCCCTGCGGTGCAGGAGCTCCGCCCGTCGCTGACGTCGACGAAGCCGCTCACGGTCAAGAGCGGTGAGACCAAGGAACTGCCGCTCTCTGAGTACGTCACAGTCGCCGGCGGCGGAAGCGTGATGATCACCGAGCACGCGAAGGTCAGCGCAGCGCACGCCGACGGATCCGACCTCGTCAAGGACGGCAGCACGCTCGTCTACACCTCGGCTCCCGGGTACTTCGGAGAAGACGGTCTCTCGTTCGAGGTCACCGATGGCACGGGCCCCGATGACCCGGAGGGACGCAAGGCGACCCTGACGATCCCGATCACCGTGCTGCCGCCGGAGAACCAGTCGCCCACCTTCACTCGAGGAGAGGTGAACGTCGCGCCCGGTGAGGATGCGACCACCCTCGACCTGCAGGCGCTGACGACGGATCCGGATCCGGAGGACGCCGGAAAGCACAGTTATTCGCTCCAGGGCAGTGCCGGGCAGGGCGTCACCGCGCGGATCGCCGATGGTCAGCTGTCGGTGGAAGCGGCTTCCAACGCGAAGAAGGGTACGACGCAGACCCTCACGATTCGCATCTCCGACGGAGAGAGCGAGCCCATCGAGGGCACAGTCACCGTGCGGGTGACCGCGTCTACGCGCGCGCTCGCCACGGCGAACACCGACACCATCGACGAAGCAGACCAGGGCAAGACGATCACCGTTCCGGTGCTCGAGAACGACTTCAACCCGTTCCCCGATGCGCCGCTGAAGCTCGTCTCCGCGTCGCCCGAGACCGGCGCGGGAACCGCGAAGCCCGACGGCACCGGAGTGCAGGTGACCCCCAGCAAGGACTTCGTCGGAACCCTCGTCGTCCGCTACACGGTCGAGGATGCGACAGAAGACCCCGACCGCCGTGTCGACGGTCGCATCGTCGTGACCGTGCAGGGCGTTCCCGAGGCGCCGGGTCGGCCGCAGGTGACGAGTGTGCAGGACCGCACGGTCGTCGTGTCGTTCTCGGCTCCGTCGAACAACGGTGCGGAGATCACCCATTACACGGTCAAGAGCACCAGCGGCGGCGCTTACACCAAGCAGTGCCAGACGACCACGTGCACGCTGGATGGTCTCACCAACAACGTCGAGTACACCTTCGAGGTCACAGCGACCAACCGCGTCGGTGACTCCGAGCCCTCCGGGGCATCGGCGATCGCGCGTCCGGATGCGCGCCCCGACACCCCGGTCGCCCCGACTCTGGTCTTCGGCGACAAGTCGCTCAAGGTCGCCTGGAAGACGCCTTCCACCCCTGGTTCGCCCGTCGAATCGTTCAACCTGCAGATCTCACCGGCACCGCCATCGGGCATCACCGAGAAGAGCGTCACCGGCAACTCGATGACCTGGGAGGGGCTCGAGAACGGGACTTCATATCAGGTGCGCGTGCAGGCGGTGAACAGGGCTCCTGAGCCATCGACCTGGAGCGGCTGGTCGCTGGATGAGATTCCGGCAGGTCCCCCTCTGCAGCAGAAGGCGCCGACGACCGCCGAGCTGTCGCCGGTGGGCGACCAAGCACAGATGAATGTCATCTGGGCGGCACCGAACAACAACGGCGCGGCGATCGACAGCTACGAGATCCAGGTGCTCAAGGGTGGATCGACGTGGAAGACCGTCACCGCAGCTGCCTCGCAGACAAGTCAGGCGCTCGTCGTCCCGACATCTGAAGACGGCTATTCCTACGTCGTCAGGGCGCGCAACAAGGCGGGCTGGGGTCAGTGGAGCCCGGCATCGGCCGAGCGCCGAGGCGCGATCAGACCGGATGCTCCGGCCACCCCAACGATCTCGGCGGGGGACCGGTCGATCACGATCACGTCGTCGTACACGCTTTCGGCGGACCAGCGCAACGGCGCCAAGGCGAGCGAAATCTCGTACCAGTACCGTCTCAACAGCGGTGGATGGCAGACCCTGGGCAGCAACACCATCGGCGGCCTCAACAACGGCTCTGGCTACACCCTGCAGATCAGAGCCCTCTCGAATACGGGAACCGGTAGCTATACCGGCGCGGAGTCAGCAGCATCAAACTCGGCGACACCCTTTGGTATCCCGCCGCAGCCGAACGCGACGGCGCAGAACAACGGCACGAGTGTCACACTCGGCTGGAGCAGTAACGGCAACAACGGCGCCGCGATTGACGACACGCAGATCCGTATCCGCAATGCCAACGGAAACTGGGGCGGCTGGGAAAGCGTGGGCGGGAACGGGACGCGCACGGTCGGCAACGACTACGAGCAGAACTGGGCGATCGAGGTCCGTGTGCACAACAAGGCCGGCTGGTCGGCTTCGAAGACGGCGTCGGCGACGACGAACAATCGTCCGCAGCCGCGGGTCTGGGTGACCCAGGGCGATGCAGCCGGAAACTGCGTCAACGGATGCCGCCAGTTCGTCGTGCACTGGGAGAACCTGAGCATCGGCACGCACGACGTGCAGTGCATGGTCGAGGGCAAGGGCGCGATCGGCAACTACCGGTACAGCGTCAACTTCGACGGCGCTGGACAGAAGCAGCTCCCCTGCTACCAGGGCCGTGATGGCGTCAACGTCTGGGCTGACATCGTCGGCTGGGGTGACGGGGTCGACACGGAGCAGGCGTTCTGGGCGAGACCCTAGCCGGACCGCACACGCGAATTTTCGGACCGAAGAGAAACGAAGCGAAATGACAATGACTCCTGAACAGGCGACCTGGTTCCAGGGCACCTTCCACCGTCTCGTCGAGAACATCGACAAGGCTGTGCAGGGCAAGCACGAGGTGATCAGTCTGGTGCTGGCTGCCATGCTGGCCGAGGGCCACGTGCTGCTCGAAGATGCGCCGGGTACGGGTAAGACGAGCCTCGCCAAGGCGCTCGCCGCCACAGTGCAGGGCACGAGCTCGCGCATCCAGTTCACCCCTGACCTGCTGCCGTCCGACGTCACCGGTGTGACGATCTACGACCAGAAGGACCACCGGTTCGAGTTCCACAAGGGCCCGATCTTCGCGTCGATCGTGCTGGCCGACGAGATCAACCGCGCGTCCCCCAAGACGCAGTCGGCACTGCTCGAGGTCATGGAAGAGTCCAAGGTCACCGTCGACGGTGTCACGCATGAGGCGGGTCGCCCGTTCCTTGTGATCGCAACGCAGAACCCGGTGGAGCAGGCCGGAACCTACAAGCTTCCCGAGGCCCAGCTCGACCGCTTCCTGATCAAGACGTCGATCGGCTACCCCGACCTCGCGGTCACCGAGAGCATTCTGGCCGGAGCATCCGACCGCAACCCCTCTGCGAAACTGTCTGCGATCATCACGACGGGTGCTGTTGCCGACATGGCAGACCTCGGCGCCAGCGTGCACGTCGAACCGGCCGTGCTGCGTTACGTCGCCGAGCTCGCCGAGGCGACGCGCGACGACGCCGGAGTGCGTCTGGGCGTTTCGGTGCGCGGTGCGATCGCCATGGTGCGTCTCGCCAAGGTCTGGGCGGCAGCGCGCGGGCGCCACTATGTGCTCCCCGACGACATCAAGACGCTCATCGCTCCGGCCTGGCAGCACCGCCTCATGCTCGACGCAGAGGCTGAGTTCGCCGGTACGACTGCCGATGTCGTGATCACCCGCGTGCTCGATCGCGTCGCAGCGCCGCAGGCCCGAACGGCAGCGTGATGACGTCGCAGACGCTGCCCGTCGCATCCGACAACGCTCGCGACGCCGGATGGCGTGACGTCGCGGCGCTGCTCGGCGTGCGTGCGGGTGAGCGTCTGCGCAAGATCGTGTCCGTCATCCGCCCGCTCGCGTGGGTGCTCATGGCGTTCGCCGTCGTGTTCTGGATCGTCGGCGCCTCGTTGGGGTGGAAGGAGCTGACCGTCACAGCGGCGATCGTCACGATCATCCTGATGCTGTGCGCGCTGTTCCTCATCGGCCGCACCGAATACGACGTCGATCTCGATCTCGCTCGCACGCGCGTCGTCGTCGGCGAACGCGCGGTCGGCGCGCTCACACTTTCGAACCCGAGCACCAGGGCGATCCTGCCATCGCGCATCGTGCTGCCTGTCGGCGGTGGGCGCGGTGAGTTCGGCATCCAGCGTCTCGCCCCCGGCGAGAAGGCCGAAGAGCTGTTCGCGATTCCCACGCAGCGACGAGGCGTCGTCAAAGTCGGACCTGTCAGCGTCGTCCGTGGCGACCCGCTCGGGTTGTTCGAGCGCGCGCATCGACGGGATGACCCCGTCGATCTCTTCGTGCACCCGCAGACCGTGCTCTTTGACGGACAGTCGCTCGGCTTCCTTCGTGACCTCGAGGGTCTCCCCGCGACGGATCTCTCTCGTGACGACGTGTCGTTCCACGCCCTCAATGAATATCAGCCGGGAGATGACCTGCGGCACGTGCACTGGCGCTCCACCGCCCGCACCGGCGTGATGATGGTGCGGCAGTACGAAGAGACGCGCCGCTCGCACTTCGTCATCGCGCTCTCCCGCTCCAGCGGAGATTACGCGAACATGGCCGACTTCGAACTCGGGGTCTCGATCGCCGGCTCCATCGGTCTGCGCGCACTGCGTGACTCGCAGCGCGTCGACGTGCGCGTGCAGGGCGGCGAGCTGCGCGCCGGCACAGGCAAGCAGCTGCTCGACTCGCTCTCGGCCGTCGAGAACAGCAAGCCGCGAGACGGCGGCATCGCAGAGCTCAGCGGTGTGATCGCCGCCACCATGCCGTTGGCCAGCGTCGTCGTCCTCGTCTGCGGCCCGAAGGTCGCGAATGACGACCTGCGCGTGGCCTGCGCGCGCCTCCCGTTCGGCGCGAAGGTCATCGTCGTCATCGCCGATACCACCGTCGAGACACCCGCCCTGCGGCGTATCACCGACGCCGATATCGTCAGCGTCGGTGCGCTGGCGCAGATTCCGCTTGCACTGCAGAAGGTCCTCGCATGACAACCGACGCATCCACTGAGGTGCCCGTCATCCCCGTGCGCCGCTGGGCATTCGATATCGTCATCGTGCTCGTGCTGATCGGTGCGTCGATCATCGGATTCTGGCCGAGCTTCGCCGGTCCCAGCTACCTGACCGCCGCGGTGGGGGGTGCTGTGCTCGGCATCGTCATCGCCGCGGTGTCGGCCTGGCGACGATGGGGAATCCTCATCGTCGCCGGACTCACGATCGTCGCCTACTTCTTCTTCGGCGGCGCGTTGGCGCTGCCGAACACGACGATCGCCGGATTCATCCCGACCCTCGACACTCTTCGAGAGCTCGCGGTCGGCACTGTCACCTCGTGGAAGCAGCTGCTCACGACCGTCGCACCGGTCTCCGGCGCCGACGGGCACTTCATCGTGCCGTTCCTTCTGACGCTGGTGACTGCGGTGCTCACCGCATCCCTCGCCCTGCGTCTTGCGCAGCCGGGCTGGGCGCTGATTCCTGCCGGGGTGCTGCTCGGCCTCGTGATCGCCTTCGGAACCCCGCAACCGGCTGTGCCCGTCATCCAGGGCGCGATCTTCGCGATCGCGAGCGTCGCCTGGCTCGCCGTTCGCCAGATCTGGGCGCCGCAGAGCGCCGCGGTCTCGGTGGAGGCCGGTGACTCCGCACGCGCCAATCACATGCGCATGCGCCGCCTCATCGCAGGGGCCGCCGTGCTCGTCGTCGCTGTGGGCGCCGGCGTCGCGACGAGCGCATTCACTGCGCCGACCCAGACGCGGCATGTGCTGCGCGACACGATCATCCCGCCCTTCAACGTGCGCGACTACCCGAGCGCGCTGCAGTCGTTCCGCGGCCACGTGCGCGATGACGCGGAGAACACGCTGTTCACCGTGCGCGGTCTGCCCAAGGGCGCCCGCATCCGGCTCGCGGCCATGGACGAGTTCGACGGCCAGGTCATCAACGTCGTCGACGGCGGGCCGGGAACGTCGAGCGCGTTCTCGCCGATCCGATCCAATATGTCGCCCGATGCCGAGGGCGTTCCGGTCACCCTTCAGATCGACATCGACACGTACTCCGACGTGTGGGTTCCGCAGGCGGGTCTCGCCTCCGAGATCCGATTCGCGGGCGAGGATGCTGACGCGTTCCGCCGCAGCACCTACTACAGCAGCGGCGCTGCGACCGCCGTCACCACGAGCGGCCTCCACAAGGGAGACAGCTACACCGTGCAGGCGGTGATCCCCGCCACGGTGACCGACGAGCAGATCGGCGATGCCGAATTCGGCAAGGTGCGTCCGCCGAAGAACGAGAACGTGCCGGAAGAGCTCACCACTCTCGCCGCCGACGTCGTCACTGAGGCGAAGACGCCGGTCGAGCAGGCGAGGGCGCTTTCGACCTTCCTCTCTGAAGACGGATTCTTCAGCCACGGGCTCGAGGGGGAGGTCCTCTCGCGGGCCGGTCACACCTCTGAGCGCATCTCGACGCTCATCGGCGGAGACCAGATGATCGGCGACGACGAGCAGTACGCAGTCGCGATGACTCTGCTCGCAGGAGAGCTGGGCATGCCCGCCCGAGTGGTCATGGGCTTCTACCCCGACGAGAAGGATGCCGGAGCCGCCGACTTCGCGGCCAACGGCGAGAACATCCACGCGTGGGTCGAGGTCAACTTCGACGGATTCGGGTGGGTGCCGTTCGACCCGACGCCGCCTGAGGACCAGGTGCCCAACGACCAGAACACCAAGCCGCGCGCTGATCCGAAGCCGCAGGTGCTGCAGCCGCCGCCCCCGCCGCAGGAGCCGGTGGATCTTCCGCCGACGCTGCCGGACGACCGCGAGTCCGAGGACGAGTCGCTGAACATCCTCGGTGTCATCGGAGCGATCCTCCTCATCGGCGGCATCTCGCTGGCGGTGCTCCTGCTGCTGGCTTCGCCGTTCATCATCATCGGAGCTTGGAAGGCCTCACGGCGCCGGGCACGTCGTTCTGCAGAGCGCACGGCCGACCGGATCGCCGGCGGCTGGGATGAGCTCACCGACCGTGCGGTGGACTACGGCGCGCGGATCACCCCCGGTGCCACCCGCGGCGAAGAAGGGGTCCTCCTCGCCGACTCGATGGCCGTTCCTGCGCTCACGGCTCTTGCTGACCGTGCCGATGCCGAGGTCTTCGGACCGAACGACCCGAGTGCTGAGGACGTGGACGCATTCTGGAAGGAAGTCGACGGCATCGTCGTCGGCCTCGGCACGGAGGCGGGCTTCTGGAAGCGGATGAAGGCCAGGCTGAGTCTGCGTTCGCTGCTGGGCGGGTCGGCATTGCAGACCGGCTTCCAGGGGCTGAAAACGGCTGCGACCGCGCGCATCCGTCGAGAACCTGGCACCATCGAGAACAGCCCGACTGACGCACCCGAGAGCGAGACACCATGACGCAACTGTCGTTCGGCACCGTTGCCCCGACATCCCGACGTGCCGTGGCCTACATCATCGACGCCCTGATCGCCGCAGCCATCGGCATCGTCCTGATCGTCATCCTCGTCGTGATCGGCTTCGCGACGGGTCCAGATGGGCTGCTGGCCGTCGTCGGCCTCGGTGCCCCCGTGGCGTGGCTGCTGATGCTCGGCTGGTTCGTCGTCTACACCTGGATGCAGGGCGGCAAGGGCTCCATCGGCATGCGCGCGCAGGGACTGCGCCTTGCCCGCGAGGCGGACGGCGCTCCCCTCGGTTTCGGGAAGTCGCTGCTGCGCAACATCATCTTCGGCCTTTCGGCCAGCATCGTCGTGGGCTACTTCACGCCGCTGTTCGATGGCACTGGTCGCTTCCAGGGCTGGCACGACAAGGTCGCGCATTCCCTGATGCTGGATGCTCGTGGCGCGGGAGCCGCGGTCGCCGCGCCGGCGACGCAGGCGATGCCCGTCCCGCCGCGCCCAGCTCTGCCGGACGGCGCCCCGCCGGTTCCGGACGGGCGACCAGCACAGTCCGTCCCTGGCTTCGCTGGCACGCTGGCAACACCACAGGGCGCGCCGCAGTTCGCCGCCCCCGCAGAACAGGCACCGGCCCTCGACGAGACCGTGCGCTCGGTCGACGCGCTGCGGCAGCCCGCCGCTCCGCACGCGCCGGCGTTCCCGCCCGCACCGGCGACCCCGCCCGCGCCGATCGCGCACCCCGCCGTACCGGCACCGAGTGACGAGTCGCTCATCGCGTTCGTCCCCGGCATCACGCAGGACGGGCCGCCCGCCCGCAGCACACCGGCGCCCCCGACGCCAGAGGTCCCCGCCGCGCCGGCCGCGGCTCCCGCACCGGCTCCCACGGAGCCGGCCGCTCCCGCGGCTGCCGCCGAGCCGGCCGCTGCTGAACCCGTCACGCAGTCCTCTGAAGACATCGAGGACACCCGCATCAGCATCCCGGGCCATCGACTCGTGTTCACCTGGGATGACGGCACCAGGGTCACCGTGTCGCAGCGCACGGTGTTCGGTCGCAACCCCGCCCCAGAAGACGGCGCGGCGACGGTCTCGGTACGTGATGAGACGCTGTCGCTGTCGAAGACGCACTTCGAAGCGGCCGCAGAGGCATCCGGCGGATGGGTCATGGACCGGCACTCGACCAACGGCACGGCGCTCGTGCGCGACGGTCACCGCATCGTCTGCCCTCCGGGGGAGCAGGTGCGCGTGCGGCTGGGAGATGCGATCGAGATCGGCGACCGCATCGTCACCATCGGAGGATACGCATGACGGCGCCGCTGATCGTCTCGGCCGGTTCGTCGACTCATGCGGGTCTGCGCCGCCCGCTGAATGAGGATTCGGCGCTGGCCAATGCGCCGGTCTTCATCGTCGCCGACGGGATGGGCGGCCACGAGGCGGGTGAGCGCGCGAGCGCTGCCGTCGTCGCCGAGTTCTCGCCCTACATCGGCCGACAGAGCCTCGAACTCGACGACGTGCTCGATGCGCTCAGCAGAGCACGCGAGTCGGTCGAAGCGCTCTCGGTATCGGCGAACGGACGGGCAGGGACGACGCTCAGCGGTGTCGTGCTCGCAGACGTCGACGGCATGGGCTACTGGCTGACCTTCAACATCGGCGACTCCCGCACCTACCGGCTCTGCGAGGGAGAACTCGAGCAGATCAGCGTTGATCACTCGGTCGTGCAGGAACTCATCGAGTCCGGTGAACTCACCGCACTCGAAGCGGCGACTGACCATCGACGAAACATCATCACCAGGGCCATCGGCGCAGGCAGCACCGGCGACGCCGACTTCTGGATGTTCCCCGCCGAGCTCGGCGATCGCATTCTGATCTGCTCTGACGGGCTCTCCTCAGAGGTTGCAGATGACCAGATCGGTGCGATCCTGATGATGGAATCCGATCCGCAGACCGCGGCATCCGTGCTCGTGGGTGAAGCAGTGCACGCCGGCGGACGAGACAACATCACCGTCGTCGTGGTCGATGCGGTGTCGGTGGCATCCCGCCCCGGCGTGCGCATGCGGGCAGATGAGGATATCGACCAGGACACCCGGCCGCGCGCGGCCGCCGTAGGAGGGATGAGCTGATGCAGACGACCTACCGACCCGGAGACTGGTTCATGCTGGTGACACCCCGCGCATTGATCGCGGTGGCACCGGATGCTCCCGAAGAACTCATCTCACGACTCTGGGAGCGTGAGAGCGCAGCGGGTGATCTCGGCAGCGTGATCGACCTGCTCACCGACCAGGCCGCTGGCTCTTTCGCGGCGATGCTCCCGTTCGCCGCGGTCGTGCTCGACGGGAAGAACGCCCGGATCGCGGTGCGCGGAGACGCGACCGTCCAGGTGACGGGACCCGAGGGACAGGATGCCTTCACCGGAGCGAACGTCACGACATGGAGCGAACGCTTCGTCGCCAATGCGAGTCGAATCGCCATCGCCATCGGCGACGAAGAGGATGGTTTCTCGCTCCCGATCGCGGGCGGCGTCGTGCGAGCAGCCCACGTCAGCGCGGACGTCGAGCCCGGTGACGTCGAGCCCGGTGATGTCGAGACAGCGGATGCCGCCGATGATGTGGATGTCGTAGTGGACGCACCGGCTGTCCTGGCGGAGCCCGAACCCGAACCCGAACCCACGCCGGAACCAGCGCCGGAACCCGAGCCAGAGCCCGAACCCGTCGACGATGCTGTTGAAGGCATCACGCTGCTGCCCACCGACGTGACGTACTCTTCGGACACCGACGAGTTCGACCAGCTGTTCGGTGCGACGGTCGTCGCGCCTGGCGCTCCGCCCGCACCGCCGGTTCCTCCGTCACCGATCGCTGCGGTCGAGGGCGATCACGACGGCGCGACGATCTCGGTCGCCGAGGCGCGTGCTCTGCGGCAGAACATTCCCACCGCGGGTCCGGATGCCCCGACCGCTGTTCTTCCCGTGGTCTCAGGAGGTACCACCGGGCGAGTGCGCGTATCCACGGGTCAGGTGGTGACGCTCGACCGCACCGTGATCATCGGCCGCCGACCCCGCTCCACGCGCGCGTCCGGCGCGGACCTGCCGCACTTGATCGCCGTTGAGAGCCCCCAGCACGACATCTCGCGCAGCCACCTCGAGATCCGTCCGGAAGGCGACACCGTCGTCGTCGTCGACCTGCGCACCACGAACGGATCGACGTTGCTGCGTCCGGGATCAGATCCACTGCGTCTGCACCCGGGGGAGCCCACCCTCGTGCTCTCCGGCGATGTGGTCGACCTCGGCGACGGGGTGACGGTCACGTTCGAGGACCTGCCGTGAGCAGACCTCCTTCCGCGCCGCCGGAGCTTCCCGGCTTCACCTATGTGCAGGCGCTGGGGACGGGCGGTTTCGCCGACGTCTTCCTCTACGAACAGCAGATGCCCAAGCGCCGCGTCGCGGTGAAGGTGCTGCTCGCTGACCGCATCTCCAGCGGTGCCGCGAAGGAGTTCGCCGATGAGGCGAACGTGATGGCGATGCTCTCGACGCATCCCGCGATCGTCACGATCTATCAGGCGGGGGTCGCCGGCGACGGTCGTCCCTACCTGGTGATGGAGTACTGCCCGAGGCCGAACTTGCAGACCCGCGCCCGCAAGGAGCCGTTCTCGGTCGCAGAGGCTCTGCGCGTCGGCATCCAGGTTGCAGGGGCGGTCGAGACCGCACATCGTGCGGGCGTGCTGCATCGCGACATCAAGCCGGCCAACATTCTCGTCACGGAATACAACCGACCTGCCCTCACCGACTTCGGTATTGCCTCGACAACGGGATCGGTGGGCGAGGCGACCGGAATGTCGATTCCGTGGTCGCCGCCGGAGTTCTTCGCCGAGAATCCGCAGAGCGGTGCACGCTCTGACGTGTTCGCACTCGGTGCGACCCTGTACACCCTCCTTGCGGGGCGCTCGCCGTTCGAGCGGCCAGGTGAGCGCAACACTAGTGTTGATCTGATCGAGCGCATCGAGCGGATGCCGCTGCCTGCGCTGTCGAGGCCCGACTCTCCTGGCAGCCTGCAGCAGGTGCTCGAGCGCGCGATGGCCAAGAACCCGGACGCACGCTACCCCAGCGCGGTGGCATTCGCGCGGGCGCTGCAGAAAGTGCAGATCGAGCTCTCCCACTCGGTCACGTCGATCGATATCGTCGACGATCACCCCATGCCGGAGGACCTCGACGACGATGGCGAGGGCCTGACTCGCGTCCGCGACATCGTCAACATCGAACCGGATGCCGGAAGCACCCGACCCTCTGCGACGACGCGCCAGTTCGGCAAACCGGCTCCTGAGCCGGTTGCCGATGCTGGACCGCGCTTCGCGCCAGCCGTCGCGGATCAGGTGCCCGACGACACGGTGGTGCGCGTGGCTTCGGCTGGTGTCGTGCCGTTTGCTGACGATGATGACGACGACCGCACTGTCCGCGGCCCGCGCACCGTTTCTCCGGATGCTCCGCTGGATCTCGCTCCGGCTGCGCCTGTCTCGCCGGCCGCCGCGCCGGCTCAGGAGGCTCCCGGCAAGCCGCGCGTCGGCATGTGGATCGCGATCGCCGCGGCCGCGGTGGTGCTCGTCGGCGGTGCGATCGTCGGGGTCAACCTGATGAACAGCGGCGAGGAACCAGCGCCGGTCGCCACACAGGATGAGGTGATCCCGCAGGATCCGGTGTCGGATGCTGTTCCGATCGTGGAAGGTCTCACCGGTGCCAGGAACGGCACAGCCGTCACCTTCAGCTGGACGAATCCTTCGCCCGAAGACGGTGACATGTACCTGTGGCACACGGTAGACCTGGCCGGGGCGGGAAAGACCGAGACGACCGAGAACACCTCGGTGACAGTCGAAGGCGCTGCCGCCGGACAGGTCTGCGTCGACGTCATGCTCCGCCGCGGTGACGGCCGCGCTTCTGAGCCGGTGCGGGGTTGCGTGGGATGACATCCCTGCGTCCGATGACGATCTGAAGGCGCCAGAGAGTCGCAGATCATACGCTGAACGCTCCCACGTGGCAGGATATTCGCCAGGGGGTCGATACGTGACTGAGGTGAATCCTGCTGAGCTCGTCCAGAACGCGGAACGGGACGGGGCGAGCGCTGTAGCGCCGCTTCGCCTGGAGTTCGCCGGTGAATGGTATGACCTGAATCCGGGGGAGCCGTTCATCATCGGTCGCGAGGGCGACCTCGAAGTCGATGACAATCCTTACCTGCACCGACACTTCCTCGAGCTGCGGCACCGCGACGGACTCTGGTGGCTGGCCAACGTCGGGGTGCGTCTGGCGGCCACGATCTCCAGTGCCGGAGGCGCGGTGCAATCCTGGCTGTCGCCAGGTGCGCGGATGCCGCTCGTCTTCGAGCGCAACGTCATCGTCTTCACCGCCGGCCCGGTCACGTACGAGGTGAATCTGTTGACGGACGAGGCCCCCTACGAGGTTTCGCGCGCTGTCGATGCGGTGATGAGCGGTGAGACGACGGTCATGCCGGTCAGCTTCACCACCTTGCAGAAGCAGCTGATCGTCGCACTCGCCGAGCCGATGCTGCGCCGCGAGGGCGTGAGCATGAATGAGCTTCCGTCATCCAGCGCCGCGGCCGAACGCCTCGGATGGACGATGAGCAAGTTCAACCGCAAGCTCGACAACGTCTGCGACAAGCTCGACCGCATGGGTGTGCAGGGTCTGCGCGGCGGTCCGGGCAAGCTCGCCACGAATCGCCGAGCGCGACTGGTGGAATATGCGGTCACCTCGCAGGTCGTGACCCGCGCGGATCTGCCGCTCCTCGACGAGGACGCGCTGCGCAACCACGGCGACTCCGACGACTGAGGTCAGCGCGCGACGTCGGTGAGATGGCGGGCGTGGTGTCCGAGCACCTTCACCATGATCCCGCGGCTGCGCAGGGCACTCGCCGTGCGCGTCTCCTCATCGCGGTCACGGCCGAGTGCGTGCACGTTGGCGACGACGACCACGTCGCCGCGCTGGAGAGTATCGAGAAGTCGAGTGACGCGATCTTCCCAGCTCTCGAGGATGTCGGGAGCCGGATGCCGGAACCCTTCGATCGGCACGCCGAACCGGGTGAGGTCCTCTCGCTGCTGCGTGACTGACGGCATCCCCTCGCGAGAGACGACCAGTCCGACCAATCGTGCGCCCTCTGGACGCGCCGACCACCAGTCATGATCGTCGTCGGCAAGGCACTTCGGGCACTCGGCCGCAGCATGCGGCAGATGCAGTGGGCTCGTAAGAGCAGCATCTGCTGTGTCATTCATGTCACTCATCTGAGACCTCCGGCATCCATTCTGCCCTGTCGTGGTGAACCTGCGCAGCGGATCAGAGCGCACCGAGCGCGCGCACCGCGTCGCGCTCGGAGGCGAGTTCTGCAACCGATGCGTCGATGCGCGCTCGCGCCCACTCATTCAGCTCGAGTCTGTCGACGATCTGCCACGCGCCATCGACCGATCTGACCGGGAAGGACGACACGAGACCTGCCGGCACCCCGTACTCGCCGCGTGAGACGACGCCGGCGCTGGTCCAGTCGTCCGTTCCTCGGACCCAGTCGCGGGTGTGCTCGATCGCCGCATTCGCGGCGGACGCCACCGATGACGATCCGCGCACCTCGATGATCTCGGCTCCGCGCTTCGCCACCCGAGGGATGAAGGTGTCTTCGAGCCAGCCCTGCACATCATCCACGCGCTCCGCGAGAGCATCGCGGAGCGGCCGCCCATCAATGGTCGCGTGGGTGATGTCGGGGAACTGCGTCGCGGAATGGTTCCCCCAGATCGATACGCGACGGATGCTCGAGACCGGGGCGTCCAGCGCGGCAGCGAGCTGCGCTCTGGCGCGGTTCTCGTCGAGACGCGTGAGCGCGGTGAAGCGGTCAGCCGGCACACCGTCAGCGGATGCCGCGGCGATCAGCGCGTTCGTATTGGCGGGGTTGCCGACGACGGTGACGCGCACATCTGCGGCGGCACGGTCCGCGATCGCGGTGCCCTGGGGTCCGAAGATGCCCGCGTTGGCTGCAAGCAGGTCGCCCCGCTCCATGCCGGGTCCACGCGGGCGGGCGCCCACGAGCAGGGCGATGTTGCATCCGTCGAACCCGGTCTTGGCGTCATCGGTGACCTCGACGCTCTCCAGAAGGTCGAATGCGCCGTCGTGCAGCTCGAGCGCTGCGCCTTCTGCGGCTCGGATCCCCTGCGGAATCTCGAGAAGCCGCAACCGCACCTTCTCGCCCTGACCGAGCATGTCGCCGGCCGCGATGCGGAACAGAAGTGCGTATCCGATCTGTCCGCCAGCACCTGTGATCGTGATCGTCGTCGCCATGGGATGAGCCTACGTGCGCGCGGCGTGCAGCGGGGTAATCTCATCTCATGACGTTCAATCCGGATGCCGACATCTCGGGTCACCGCACACGACGACCAGGGCGAACAGCCGCAATCGCCGGCGGCGGCGTCGGCCTGCTCGCCATCGTCGCGCTGATCGCAGGTCCTCTGCTCGGCATCGATCTGTCGGGCCTGGTCGGCATGGGGCAGCAGCAGGGTGGCAATTCTGACTCCGGCAGCTCCGTGCTGGCCTGCGAGACCGGTGAAGACGCCAACACCCAGGACGATTGCCGAATGGCCGGCGCACAGGTGCTGCTCGACGAGTACTGGGGTCAGCACGTCGAGGGGTATACGCCGCCACAGCTGTACGTGTTTCAGGGGCAGACGTCTACGCAGTGCGGCACCGCATCCAACTCGGTGGGTCCGTTCTACTGCCCGCCGGAGCAGGGCGTCTACATCGATCCCGCGTTCTTCCAGATCATGCGTCAGCAGTTCGATGCATCCGCCGGTGAGCTCGCGCAGCTCTACATCGTCGGGCACGAGTGGGGCCACCACATCCAGAACATCACCGGCACGATGGACGCATATCCCAATAACGGAACGGGCCCTGACAGCAACAGCGTGCGCACCGAGCTGCAGGCGGACTGCTACGCGGGCGCATGGCTCGCGTCGGCCGCAGACGAGACGGATGAGAACGGCGTCCACTACCTCGAACCGCCCACGGACGCGCAGATCACCGACGCGCTGAACGCGGCATTCACCGTGGGTGACGATCACATCCAGGAGCAGTCCGGATTCAGCAACCCGGAATCCTGGACGCATGGATCCAGCGAGCAGCGTCAGTTCTGGTTCGCGAACGGCTATCAGAATGGTCTGGGCAGCTGCGACACCTTCGCGGTCGCGGGCGACCAGCTCTGACTCGATCAGGGCGAGGTGATCGCGGCGGGTACGCCGTGGTTCCGCGGGAGAACACGGGTCGCGCGATACGGTGAGAAGGTCGCCGATGGCGACTTATATCGATTCACCGGGGGAAGACCATGAACACGGATGCCCTGTATCCGCCGATCGAACCACATGAGAGCGGCATGCTGCTCGTCGGAGACGGACACCGCATCGCCTGGGAAGTCAGCGGCAACCCGAAGGGCAAGCCCGTCGTCTTCCTGCACGGCGGACCTGGCGGGGGAACAGCTCCGTGGCATCGGCGGTTCTTCGATCCCGAGAAGTACCGGATCGTGCTGTTCGACCAGCGCGGCTGCGGGCGGAGCACACCGCACGCGAGCGCCCCGGACGCCGACCTGCGGTTCAACACCTCGGCTCATCTGGTCGCCGATATCGAACTGCTGCGCAAGAACCTCGGCATCGAGAAGTGGCAGGTGTTCGGCGGCTCGTGGGGGAGCGCACTGGCCCTCGCCTACGCGCAGGCATACCCAGAGGCGGTCACCGAGCTCATTCTCCGCGGCATCTTCACCCTGCGCCGTCTGGAGATCGAATGGTTCTACGAGGGCGGGGCTGCGGCGCTGTTCCCCGATCTGTGGGAGGGCTTCATCGCGCAGATCCCTGTGCTCGAGCGCAACCGGATGATCGAGGCGTATCACCGACGCCTGTTCGATCCCGACCCCCAGGTGCACATTCCGGCCGCGCGGGCCTGGTCGAAGTGGGAGGGGTCGACGATCTCGCTGAAGCCGGATCCCGACACCGTCGAGAGAATGACGGAGGATGCCACGGCAGTGGCGTTCGCGCGGATCGAGAACCACTTCTTCCTCAACCGCGGCTGGTGGACCGAGGGTCAGCTCATCGCCGGCGTGGACGCGATCCGGCACATCCCCGCGGTGATCGTTCAAGGGCGCTACGACGTGTGCACTCCGATGATGACCGCGTGGGACCTGCACCGGGCATGGCCGGAGGCGGAGTTCGTGGTGATCGATGACGCGGGCCACTCGGCATCCGAGCCCGGCATCAAGCAGGCGCTCCGGGACGCCGCCGACCTCTTCGCGGACGACTGATCCCCCGCCCCTCCTGACAGCTCAGGCGCGCAGCGCCTGCAGCAGCGTCTTCGCGAGTCCGACCACGCCACCGTTCGCACGGAAGCGCGTGAGCCCCTCGCTCACTACGGCGCCGGTGCGCGCGGTGACGAACCACGGCGGCTTCGGCAAGATCGTAAAACGGCCCCCGCCGTTCGCGACCGGAAGCGACCGGGGGAACGGGCGGAACGGGCCGCGCAGCACCGAGCGCTCGACGCGGTCGAGCAGCAGCGCGTTGTGGACGACGCCGAGACCGCTGCCGACGTCCTGCAGCGTGTTGCCCGGGAACGCGCCCCAGGTGAGCGTCGGGGTGATGAAGCCGAAAGCTGTCCAGGCGTTGATGGCGATCGAGCCGTAGCGGAGCTCGGTGATCGATCGCTCGAACCCGGTGCCGAGCGAGCGCTGCGTCGCCGGATCGATCAGCAGGTTCGCACCGAGCGTTCCCTGCAGCTTGTCGTTGGCGTGCGCGACCGCGGCATCGAGGAATTCCTGCCCCTGTCCCGACAGCGAGACGACTCCGAGCACGGGCGCGAAGTACTCGGTGTTCTCGAGTGCTGTGGCATCATCATCTGCGCCGATCTCCACGAGGAGTCGGTCGCCGAGCACGAGCGCATCCGGATAGTCGTCGTTCGCCTGCTGCATCCGGCTCGTCGAGCCCGGGTACCAGATCGGGCGCTCTGGAGCCTTGGCGTACGCGCGACGCAGCGCGGCGCGGAACGCATCCGCCTGCGCCCACTCGGACGACATGATCACGACCTGCCCCGCGATGCAGTTGTGCCCGCAGTTCTGCAGGCGCATCGTCGCGATGTGCTCGGCGTGGAAGCGCAGATCAGCTGGGGTCCACTCGCCCGGCACAACGATGATCGGCGAGACACCGCCGAGCTCAGCGGTGATCGGCTTCTTCAGAAGCGGACGGTCCTCGCGTCGCCGGCGCTTGGTCGCTGCCGCATCGCGCGGGCCCCAGGTGATCGCGTCGAACGTCGCCGCCGACCCCGTGATATGCACGTGATCCAGCCGCTTATGCCCGGTGAGGTACGCGCCGACGTCGCCGCCACCGCGGACGATTCGCAGGAACCCGGGCTCGATCAGCGCCGCGAAGGCATGCTCGAACACCGGCACGAGTGCGTCCTGAGTGGGGTTGACCTTGAGCAGCGCGGTGCGGTTGTGGGCGAGGAGCTCGTAGAGAACATCCAGCACGGGGATCGAGGTGACGTTGCCCGCTCCGAGCACGAGACCCACACCGCCGGACTCCTGCGGGGTGCGCTGGGCGAGGCCAGCAGCTGCGCGGGCTGTGCGAGGAGTCGTGCCCGGCTCGAGCCAGACCTCGCCGCTGAAGCCGGAGAGCAGAACCCTGTCGAGTCCGGTGAGCGGGAAGGCATGTACGCGCGCCCTCCCGCCGGGGGCGCGATCGATGCGGATGCCTTCGAGCGGGTTGCGTCCATCCGCCAACCGCGAGAGCGTCTCGGCGTACGCGTCGAGCGCGCCGAGCACACTGTAGGGCCCGGCGAGCCATTCCTCACCGCGTAGCGGGTGGCTGCCGCTGAGTCCCTTGGAAGCGGCCGCGGTATGCGCCCACTCTTCCGCCGATGCCGCGACCGCGGTGCGCACAGCTCGTAGCAGCGTCGCACGCTGGCCGACGCTCAGCGCTGACCACGTGCGAGCCCCTGTCTCGAGGTCGTCGATCGCGGCATCCAATCGTGCGCGCTCGTCCTCGTCGATTCCGCCAGCGGCGGGAACGGACGGGGCATCGGTCGAAGTGGTTGCTGACGTCATCGGCATCTCCTTCGTGCGTGAAGCACAAGTTCGGGTGTATCCAGCTTATGCGGGCACGTGCTCTCGGTCACCAGTCGCGCGAGTCAGGGAAGAGCCGCGCCGGGAGCGTCGATGTCGCTCCGACGCAGGCGGTAGCGCGAGAGCGGAATGAGGCTGAGTGCCATGAGCGCGGCAGGCAGGATGCTGAAGCTGACCACGATGCCCATCACCGCGGCATCCGGTTGCGTGGTCTGGGCCCCGGCGACGCTGGAGATGTATCCGGTGGCGGCCAACGTGAGTGAGACGGCCGTCGCGCCGAGCGCGAAGCCGATCGTCTCGCCAGCGGTCCAGATTCCGGTGAAGGTGCCCGCCTGCCCTGGGCCACTCGTGCGCTCATCGTGCGAGATGACGTCGGGGAGCATCGCCATCGGCAGCGACTGGAGTCCCGCGTACGCAACGCCCGCCACAGCGACCGAGGCGTAGATCCATGCACCCGGCGTCCAGATCGCGACGACGATGGACGTGGCGGCGAGCAGGAACAGGATGCTGGCGGCGAGGAATGCCCGTTCCTTGCCGATGCGGTTCGACACCACGGTCCACCCCGGGGTCGCGATCAGTGCCGGCCCCACGAGTGCGACGAACAGGATCTCGACCGCCGCCTCGTCGCCGAGCACCCATCGGGCGACATACTGCGCTCCGGCGAGCATCGTGCCGGTCGCGAGAGCCTGCAGCAGGAAGGTGCTGAGCAGGGCGCGGAAAGGGATGCTGCGCCGCAGCGCACGGAATCCGGAGAGGTACTCCTCCCGGAGCTTCACACGCGCGGGCACAGATCCAGATGCGGATGCTGATGCTGGTGAGGCTGCGGTGGCATCGTGTGCGGAACGGGTCGCGATGAGCATCCCGATGCCGAGGACGACACCGGCGACGATGCCCATCAGCAGGTATCCGGTCACCGGGTCGCCGGTGGCGCGACGGAGCATCGGCCCGCCCGCACCGAACAGCAGAATCGCCGCGGTGAGGACGACCACACGCCAGCCCAGCAGTCGCGTGCGCTCGTCGTACGACTTCGTGAGCTCGGCAGGGAGGGCGACGTACGGCACCTGGAACAGGCTGAACGCCGTCGCAGTGCCCAGGAACGCGAGCAGCACGCAGGTTGCGCTCGCCGCAGGCCCCCACGACGGCGGCACCGCGAACGTCAGTGCGAAGAACACCGGCAGCATCAGCGCGCCGGTCAGCATGAACCCGCGGCGCGAGCCGGTGCGGGCCAGCTGACGGTCCGATGCCGCACCGATCAGCGGATCGATGATGACGTCCCAGATCTTCGCCGCAGCGACGATGAGGCCGGCGGCGAGGGCGGCGACACCGAGGTTGTCGGTGAGGAAGTAGGTCAGGACGAGCCCTGGCAGGGTCGCGTAACCGCCTGTGCCGAGCGAGCCGATCGCGTACGTGACGATCGTGCGTGCGGACAGGCGAGAGGATGCTCGTTCGGGTCGCGCCTCGGTGCTCATCGCGCCAGTGTATCGGCGCGAGCGCATCAGATCAGCGAGAGCTCGCGGAGCTTGGCGGCGACGTCGTCGTTGGACGGCTCGACGTGGTGCGAAGCATCGGGGTACACGACGACGGGGATGTTCATGCGTCCGGAGATGTCCTTGGCGACGTCTGCGGCAGCCGGGTCGGCCTCGAGGTCGATGTAGGTGTACTCGACACCGAGCTCATCGAGCTGCTTCTTGGTGCGACGGCAGTCGCCGCACCACTCGGCGCCGAACATGGTGATGGTGTCTGGGCTGATCGAAGTCATATTTCCAGGATATTCGTCCACACCTGAACGGGCTCCGTTCCTGCGTGCAGCGCGCGCGTGGGACGATGGATGCCGTCATATCAGCGAGTACGAAGGGGCAAGGCGTGAGCATCGACGTCACCGTCATCGTCCCCACATTCAACGAGCGCGACAACGTCGCCGAGCTCGTCGAGCGGACGACGGCTGCGCTGGCCGGTCGCAATGGCGAGATTCTCTTCGTCGACGACAGCACCGATGACACTGCGGCAGAGATCGAGCGGATCGCTCAGGATGCGTCGATTCCCGTGCGTGTCATTCACCGGGCGGCGAACACGGGTGGCCTCGGTGGTGCGGTCGTCGTCGGTCTTCGCGAAGCATCCGGAGACGTCTGCATCGTGATGGACGGCGATCTGCAGCATCCGCCCGAGCTCATCTCAACGCTGCTCGCCCGGTTCGAGAAGGGCGACGCGGACGTCGTCGCGGCCTCCCGGTATGTCGGCGGCGGCGACTCGGCTGGTCTCGGCACCGCGCTGCGGCTCAGCGTCTCTCGGGCGTCGACATGGCTCACCAAGGCGATGTTCCCGCGGAGGCTGGCGCACAGCACCGATCCGATGACGGGCTTCTTCCTCGTCGAGCGGACTCGGGTCGATCTGCAGGCCCTGCGTCCGCATGGATTCAAGATTCTGCTGGAGATCCTCGCTCGCAGCGATGTGCGCGTTGCCGAGGTGCCGATGGAGTTCTCCGCGCGGCACAGCGGCACCTCGAAGGCATCCTTTCGCCAGGGCGCGACGTTCATCGCCCATCTGACCAGGCTGCGCTTCGGCAAAATGTCACTGTTCGCACTCATCGGAGCAATCGGGGCGGTCGCGAACCTCGGCATCATGTGGCTGCTGACGACCGCGGGCATGCCTTATGTGTGGGCGGCGATCATCGGCGCCGAGGTCACGATCGTCGGCAACTTCCTGCTGCAGGAGCGGTTCGTTTTCGGAGACATGCGGGGCGACGCTCGGGGTGTCTGGGCGCGGTTCGGAGCATCCTTCACGTTCAACAACATCGAGGCGGCGCTGCGCATCCCGATCATGGTGCTCATGGTCGAGACCTGGCACATCTCGAGTGTGCTCGCGACCGCCATCTCACTCGTGGTCGCTTTCTTCGCGCGCTTCCTGTTCCACGCGCTGTTCGTCTACGCGCCGCGTCGCGAGCGCGTGCGAGGGGCGGATGCCGCGGTGAAGACCGACACCGCGGCGACCCGCATCATCGCGGCGATCGACGCCGAGGCGATGCGGCCAGGCGAGCTGTGACTCCGCGAGCACGTCGACCTCTGTGCGCTCAGCCGTGGACGACTTCGCCGCTGATCCAGGTCTGAGCCACTGACGACTCGACTTCGTCATCGAAGGGATCGCCGTCCCAGACCACGAAGTCGGCGAGGCTTCCCGCCTCGAGCCGCCCCGATCCGTCCAGTCGCGATGACCACGCGGACCCGGCCGTGTAGGCCTGCCACGCGGCATCCCGAGTGAGTGCCTGCTCGGCGAAACGGGCCGTACTGTCGCGGGTGAGTGAGCGGTGCACGGCGGCATGGATGCCGAGCAGCGGGTCGGGCGTCGAGACCGGCCAGTCGCTTCCCATTGCGAAGCGCACGCCAGCGCGGGTCCAATCGGCAAGGCGCGACATCCGCCCCATCGGCTCGGGGCCCACGTAACGGAGGTACTGGTCGAAGTCGAGGAAGTCGTCGGCAGTCCACACCGGTTGGAGATTCAACGTCACATCCAGGGCGCGGAAGCGCTCGGCGTCGCCGTTCTCCAAGAACGTCACGTGCGCGATCTGGTGCCGGGTGCCGCGGTGGCCGTTCGACCGCCGTGCGGCAGCGAGGGTGTCCAGTCCCTCATGCACCGCGCGATCGCCGAGGGCGTGCAGGTGCACATCGAAGTCGAGGGCGTCGAGTCGGCAGACCGCTGTCTTGAGGAGCTCGGGTTCGATCGCGAGCACTCCGTTGTGTCCGAGGGGCGCACCCGACGCATCGAAGTAGTCCGCTCGCATGGCGGCGGTGCCGGACTCATGCACGCCGTCGACGAAGATCTTGACGGCGGGCGCAGAGAACCGCCCGAGCGGCAGTTCCGCACGGCGCGCGACGAGCTCGTCGATCTGATCGAGCCCACGATTGCGATCCCAGCCCAGCGCACCCGAGACGCGCGCGGTGAGGAGACCGCCTTCGGCGAGAGAGCGGTAAGCGGCCGAGGCATCCGGTGATCCCTGGATCTCGCCGATGAATGCGTCCTGCCAGCCGACGATCCCCAGCGCGTGCAGCCGGCGCTGGGCCGCACGCATCACACGCTGCTGGGTGGCGGCGTCTGGTGGCGCGACGGCTGCGAACAGCGCATTCAGAGTGCTCTCGTTGACGATTCCGGTCGGTGCGCCGTCGTCGGAGCGCTCGAGAAAGCCGGACTCCGCATCGAGGAGGCCCGAGGCGTGCAGTGCCGCAGTGTTCGCGAGCGCGCCGTGTCGGTCGCTGTTGATGAGGACGACCGGATGCTCCGCTTCCACCGCATCCAATTCGCGCCGGGTGATCCGCTCGGCGGAGAAGCGGATGGCGGAGTACCCCGCCACGACGACCCACGACCCGGCGGACGCGGATGCTGCCGCTGTCCTCACTTGCTGCCAGCACTCCTCGACTGTGGAGTCGGGAGTGACGGAGACTCCACCGAGCGCGAGTTCGGCGGCCAGCGGGTGCACATGAGCGTCGATGAAGCCCGGCGTGATGACACGCCCGTCCAGATCGATGCGACGTGTGCCTCCTGACGCCTCGACGAGGTCGCCATCGCCGACCGCGCGAATGGTCCCTCCCTCGACGAGAAGCGCTGACGCACCGGCCGAAGCGGTGCCTCGAACGCGTACGCCGGTGATCAGAAGAGTGGTGTCGCCAGACATGATTCACAGGTTATCCGGGCTTCCCCGGTCGTGATCGGTTAGACTGGTTCTGCAACACCGAGTTCTTGCCGCAATTCCGGCGCTCGTGCTGCCACTGATCAGGGCCGTAAAGGACCGCTCGCACCGACGCGCGCGGCATCCGCTCTTGATCACAAGAATTTCGGGTGCGCCTGCGCGCGCCCGTCCACAGCAATGAGTATCACCATGAGTAACACCACCACCACCCATCCACCTCAACCCCTGTTCTGGAAGCAGGCCGACGAGGACGTGTACGTCGCAACGCGCGACGGCGAATTCGCCGGTTTCGTCGAGAACGACGGCTCCGCGCACGTTGTGCACGACAGTCGGGGCGCTGACCTCGGATCCTTCGAGACGCTGGAAGACGCACGACGCGCGCTGGAAGGCGCGGCCAAGCTTCGCGGGCGTTCGATCCGACAGACTCTGCGGCGCCATCTGAGTAAGGCGCGCTCCTGAGAGACCGCCAGGAGGATGCAACGTATACGCAGTGACGCATACGGACAGCGTTAGCCTGGCACCAGCGATCGGCAACTGCCCTTGGCTTCCGCAGCTCAAGGGCTCCGATCGGCAGGAGGACCCTATTTCCACTTCCACCGTCACCGAACCGACCAGCACTCTCGGACGTGTGCGCCAGACGTACTCCGGGAACGCGGATTTCCCCCCGATGGCCAAGGCGTACCGGAGCGTTTCACAGGTAGTGAAGGAGATGGGTCTTCTGCAGAGGACTCCGCGCTTCTACAGTTTCGTCGCCGCGGGCATCGCGCTCGCGCTCGGCGGTGCGATCACTGGGTTCATCCTCCTCGGGGACAGCTGGTTCCAGCTCCTCATCGCCGCAGCCCTCGGCATCATCTTCACGCAGATCGGGTTCCTCGGCCATGAGGCCGCGCACCGTCAGGTCCTGTCTTCGGGACCGGCGAACTTCCGGCTTGCCCGGATTCTGATCGGTTCCATCGGGATGAGTTATTCCTGGTGGGATAACAAGCACACCAAGCATCACGGGAACCCGAACCAGGTCGGCAAGGACCCGGACATCGCGGTCGATACCATCTCATTCGTTGAAGAGGATGCCGCGAAGTCGCGCGGTCTCATCCGCCTGATCACCCGCAAGCAGGGGTGGCTGTTCTTCCCACTGCTCACGTTGCTCGGGCTGAACCTGCATCTCCAGGGACTCAAGTACCTCGTCACGAAGAAGGGCGTCAAGGGTCGCTGGCTCGAACTGGCGCTCATCGTGGGGCGCCTTGCGCTCGTGCTGGTGCCGGTCTTCCTGCTGCTCCCCCTGGGCATGGCGTTTGCGTTCGCCGGTGTGCAGTTCGCGGTCTTCGGCGTCTACATGGGCATCGCGTTCGCTCCGAACCACAAGGGCATGCCGATCATCGACCCCGGTGCTCGCCTGGACTTCTTCACCAAACAGGTTCGCACTTCGCGCAACGTCTCTGGCGGCTGGTGGGTCACGTGGCTGCTGGGCGGGCTCAACTACCAGGTCGAGCACCACCTGTTCCCCAGCATGTCGCGCCTGCACCTGGCCAAGGCTCGCAGCATCGTGCGCGACTACTGCATTTCCAACGACGTGCCGTACACCGAGACCACCCTGTTGCGCTCGTACGCGATCGTCGTGCAGTACCTGAACCGCGTGGGACTCGCAGCCAGTGACCCGTTCGACTGCCCGGCAGTGACGCAGTTCCAGCGGGCGTAGCCCGCGCAGCCGGAGCAGTGCATCGAGCCGTAGGCTCGAAGCATGGCCGAGCTGCACGAACTGACCGCGATCGATCAGCTGGCGGCGCTCCGCGCTCGCGAAGTGAGCCCTGCCGATCTGACTCAGCACTATCTCGATCGCATCGCACGGTTCGATGACGGACTCGGCGCCTTCGTCGAGGTGACAGCGGATGCTGCGCTCGAACGCGCAGCAGCGCTTACGGCCGGCGAACCGAGCGGAGCCCTCTGGGGCTTGCCGTTCGGCGACAAGGACCTCGTTCCGCGCGCCGGTGTTCCGACCCGGTTCGGCTCGCGCCTGCATCGCGACTTCGTTCCGGATGCCACGGGCGACCAGGCCGCGGTGCTCGACGAGGCCGGCGGTATTAGCCTCGGCAAGACCAATACGCCGGAGTTCGGGCTCACCGGTTATACCGAGACGCAGATCGCGCCGCCCGCGCGTGACCCGTGGAACCCGGCCAACGGCGCAGGGGGCTCGAGCGGAGGAGCGGCGACCGCCGTCGCTGCGGGCCTGCTCCCGCTGGCTCCCGCATCTGATGGCGGAGGGTCGATCCGCATTCCCGCGGCGACCGTCGGTGTGGTCGGCATCAAGCCATCGCGCGGACGAGTACCGTTCGCATCCGGCCTGGACAGCCCTGGGGGCCTTCCAGTCGCCGGTCCCATCGCCCGCACCGTTGCCGATGCCGCGCTGCTGCTCGATGTGCAGGTCGCCGGCCGTCCCCACCCGTATGCGACGGCCGCGCCCGGTTCTGGCTCTTTCCTCGCCGCGGCCAGAGGGCTTGGAGCATCCGCTCGCATCGGCGTGACGACAGTCTCGCCATGGGATGACGCTGATGACATTCGGCTCGACCCTGATGCGGCGCGCGCGGTGGCGATCGCCGCCGCCCTGCTCTCGGATGCGGGAGGAAACGTCGACGCGTTCGATTGGCGCCCGCACGGGTACGCCGAGATGTTCACGACGATCTGGCGCACGAGCGCCGCGCGTATGACGCTCTCGGATGCGCAGCTAGAACTCGTCGAGCCGATCACCGCCTGGCTGGTGCGCGAGGGGCGCAAGCTCACCGGACCGCAGGTGCTGGACGCGCTCGCGACGGCGACGGTCTTCGAGCGCGAGACGATCACGGCTTTCGCACCCTTCGACGCGGTGCTCACCCCCGCGCTGGCGTTGCCGCCGCAGCCGGTCGGGTGGTTCGACGCATCCGATGCCGCGCACAATTTCTCACAGCAGGTGCGCTACGCGCCGTACTCGAGCTTCGTCAATGTGGCAGGGCTCCCGGCGATCGTCGTGCCCGTGACGCGAGATGTCTCTGGGCACCCGGTGAGCGTGCAGTTGATCGGGCGCCCTGGCGGCGAGGCCGCGATCATCGCACTGGCCGCGACGCTGGAGCGTCGCGTGGGCGTGCTGCCGCACCCGCCGGTGTGGGAGCTCAGCGCCTGAGGCGAGCGCGCGACTTCGAGACACTGGCGAGCGTGGCTCGCAGCGGCGTTCCGAGATACAGACCGAGGGATGCGCCAGCGGCGAGTCCGATCCCGATCGATGCGGCGAGCACGAGCGGACCGACGCCGTCCAGCATCCCTTCGGCGGTTCCATCGGAGTCGACGATGCCGAGAAGGCCGCGGAAGACGGCGGTTCCGGGCACGAGCGGCACGATCGCCGCTGTCGTCACCGCGACCGATGGCACGTGCACTCCGCGGGCGGTGAGGATGCCGATGAAGCTCGCCAGCAGCGCGCCGATCGCACTGGCCCCGGGCGGCTGCACGCCGAGCGCGATCGTCGCGCTGTAGCCGAGGATCGCGATCGTGCTGAGGAAAGCGCTGACGAGGATGATGCGCATTCCCGCGCCATTGAACAGCGCGACCGCGACCGCGATGATGATCGCGCCGCCGACCTGCGCGACCAACGACCCGAAGGGGATCGCATCGGTCGGCAGCGGGATGCTGACGCCGAAGATTCGGGCAGCCTCGAGGCCGATCAGGATGCCGAGGACCACCCCGAGGGTCTGCATCGTCAGATCCAGGATGCGCCCGCCGGCCGTGAGGGCGAATCCGTCGATGGCGTCCTGTGCGGCGCCGACGACGGTGAGCCCCGAGAGCATGAGCACGATTCCCGACGCGACGATGATCGACGGCTGCACATCGACGAAGGGGGCGACCTCGGCATGGCCGAGGGCCGCGACCACGGCTGTGACTGCGGTGATGACGAATCCGCCGGCGATCTGGCTGAAGAACAGCGGAACCTGAAGCCGGGCGAGACCCGCCTGAGTGAATGCTGCGGCGAGGGCGGCGAGGAAGCTCAGTCCGATGATGATCGGCGAGGCGCCGTAGAGGATCGCGACGCCGACGGCGAGCAGGGCGCGGGCGAAGAGGACGACGATGGGGCGGTAGAGGAATGGCGTCCGCCGGATTATGCGGAAAGCGAGGCGCGCCTCATCGAGGTCCATTCCGTCAGTGATGTCGACGACGAGCGCCTGCAGGCGCTGCAGCTTGGCGTGGTCGGGGGAGGCGGCGCGTACGACCCGGATCAGCGTGGTCGGCCAGTCGTCCTCGCCGCGGTGGTACGAGACGCTGACCGCGCTGAAAGTGACATCGACGTGCACCCCGGTGAGCCCATAAACGCGGGCGACGCGGATGATCGCGAATGTCACATCGTGCGCTGATGCCCCGACCGCGAACATCGATTCGCCGATCCGCATCGCGAGATCGAGGATCTTCACGACGATGGTGTCGGTCAAGACCGTATACGCCTCGGTCAGAGCGACCTTGTCGGGGTCGGTGCGGATGACTCGGCCCACCGAGTTCAGAATGCGGAAGCGTCGTTCAGTGGCCATGTCTCCATTGTCTCGAGTCGCGGCGGGCAGGAGGGTATCCGGGAGCGGATGTCAGCCGTACAGTTTCTCGATCAGCGCGTTGATCTCATCGAGATCCGCGGTCGGCACGGCGACGAGGGGATGGGCGTCTTCGTCCTCGGGGTCTGCGAGGTATATGAGAGTGAGCCCATGCGCGGCGAGAAGCTCGTTCGCGCTGATGATCGCAGCACTGAGGTCGCCGATGTCGGCCACTTCTTCGAGGTCGATGCCGGTGCGGACGATGCGGGGGAGAGCGGGCAGCGCATCGGCGAGTTCGGCGCCGGTGTCGCTCTTGTCGAGATACGCGAGCGCGCCTGAATCGTCGAGGGCCTCGATCAGAGCATCCCAGGGCGATTCACCTGCTTCGACCGCCTCGAGGGCGGCAGGCGTGACCTCGGGATCCTCGTCGAGCAGATTGCAGAGGCGAGTCCAGTCGTCGAACGTGTTGGTCATGGTCGCTAGGTGATCACATGTGGAGGGCGCGCACAAGCCGCCGGGTCTCGCGCGCTATGCGAGAGGGACCGGATGCAGTCGTGTCACCTCGCGCGTCGCAAGATTGATGACGACTGCGGCGTCTTCGGGAACACGAGTCCACCCCTCCGCGTCGACGCCGCTGGAGATGACATGCACGGCCTTGTCGGTGACGCGGTAGTCCATGGCGTAGTACTCGGTGGCGTGGCTGGCCGGCATCGCCTCTACCGATTCGAAGAGCTCGCGCAGGGCTTCGACGGGCGAATCCACTCGACTGTTGATGTGGATGGCGAAGAGTTTCGCAGGGGTCAGAAGAAGAGCATTGAGGCTCGAGTTCGGAAACTCCCGCACGAGGATCTCGAGCGCACGAGTGACGCCTGCCACCTCGTCTCCGTCGGCCTCGCCGATGCATTGCATGATCAGGCGGAAGTAGCGCTCGCTGTCCGTATCGCCGACGAGTTTCGCTCGAGAGTGCGCGCTGAGCTGTGCTTCGAGGTGGTCGATCGGTGCGATATGACCGTTGTGCGCGAAGGCGTATCCGTCATCGGTGAAGGGATGGGTGTTCGCCGGCGAGACGGGTAGACCACCGGTCGCCCAGCGCAGGTGCACGAGTCCGCAGCATCCGAGGGGCTGATTCGCGAGCGCGTCGTACTGGGGGTCGATCGAGGCGGTTCGCACCGACGAGATCGCTTCTGTCTCGTCGCCGAGTGAGCGGTGCCATGCCATTCCCCAGCCGTCGCTGTGCACTTCGGTGAGTGCGGTGAAGGTATCGAAGTCGTCGCGTCCGAGAACGTCGACGACGGAGGTCGGGTGGTCAGTGACGTAGCCAAGCAAGCGGCACAAAGTGGGTTCTCCCTTCCGGTCATGGTCGAGCCTTCTCCTTTCTGCGCGTGCTGACAACCTCCTTATGCTGTCGTCCGTCCTGCACGCAACCCCCCTCTGCGCTTCATGGTCGGCTGGCACACTGAGGCCATGCGTACCGTCGGTGTGGAAGAAGAACTGCTGCTCGTCGATGCCGAAAGCGGGCGGCCGCTGTCCGTCGCCGCGCGCACCCTGCAGTACGCGGCTGAAGCCGCGGAACCCGCTGAGGATGCCGGAGATGCGTCTATTGCGGCATCCGGCGAATTCGCCCCCGATGAGGTGCCGGGAGGGTCGATCGAGCACGAGCTCCAGCAGCAGCAGATCGAGACCGACACGGTTCCGCACACGGATATGGCCGCTCTCGGTGAGGGTGTGCGCGCATGGCGCGACCAGGCGATCACCGCGGCGCGACGTGCGGGTGCGCGGGTGATCGCCTCTGGGACTTCGCCGCTGCCGGTCGAAGCGGCGATCGTCGGAAAGCCGCGATACCTGCAGATGGTCGAGCACTTCGGGCTGACGACGACCGAGCAGCTCACTGGCGCGTGCCACGTGCATGTGTCGGTGGAGTCCGATGATGAGGGCGTTGGCGTGATCGATCGCATTCGAGGCTGGTTGCCCGTGCTGCTGGCGTTGAGCGCGAACTCGCCGTTCTGGCAGGGCGAAGATACGAAGTACGCCAGTTTTCGCTCGCAGGCGATCATGCGCTGGCCCACGGCCGGGCCCACCGAGCGATTCGACACGGCCGAGAGCTACCACTCGCTCGTCTCGGCGATGATCGCTTCCGGGGTGATCTTCGACAAAGGGATGATCTACTTCGACGCACGCCTGTCGCACCACTACCCGACTGTGGAGATCCGTGTCGCCGATGTCTGCGCGGATGCCGCCGACACAGTGCTGATCGCCGCGCTGTGCCGTGGCCTTGTGGACACCGCCGCCGCGGAATGGCGGGCGGGGGAGGAGCCCCTGGCACTTTCTGTCGCCATGCTTCGGGTGATGAGCTGGCAGGCGGGACGATTCGGAATTGAAGGCAATCTGATCGACCCGCAAACGCTCGCGGCGCGCCCGGCGCGTGAGATCGTCGCCGACCTCGTCGACCATATCCGACCTGCTCTGCGCGAGAACGGCGACGAAGAACTCGTCGAACGGCAGATCGCGCAGATCCTCGAGCGCGGGAACGGCGCCATGCGCCAGCGGACCATGCTCGAGAAGACCGGGCAACTCAGCGACGTCGTCGCAGACCTCGCCACGGCCACAGCGGGGCTCGAAGGGTGAGCTACTCCGCGACCTCCGTGCTCGGTCGCGCCACCGCATCAGCAATGCGTGCCCAGATTCGCTGTCCCAGTTCTCGGTCGTATGGATCGAGAGGTGCCCATGAAATGTGACGAGGGTTGGTGAGGAAAGGGATCACGCGATTCAGGTGGCGTCGATCTTTGGGCGTGAGCCTGGCGAGACCAAGCGCTCGGGGAGTGCCCGTCGCGGCGCCGAGCACAGCAAGATCTTCGAGATGGCGTTGCGGATTTCGAGAATCGACTGCGTAGGCGGCGGCCTTGGCAACAATCGCTCCGAGGGGGTCTGGCACTTCAAGCTCCACCGACCGTTCATCACCTATGAGCGTGTACGTATCGCGACGCAGGAGCGCTTGCCCTGCGCCGGGGGAGCGCAGGAGCGGGCGTTGCATCCAACGGGTGGGCTCGTGGACATCTCGGGCGACCACAAGGTCGACGACATCCGCGCCTCGCGTGAATCGATGAACTGGATTTCCACGCGACGGATCGACCGTCTCGAATCCGAGCGCGGCGATTGCGCGCCCGATCGGTCAAGCCCAAGGCCGCTAAGACCCGTTCATGGGCTCGAATCAGATATGGCAAGCGTCAACTTTGGAACTCCTACCGGCACAAAACCGGCACAACGACCCCGGCCGCATGGGTTGCATCGAGCGGATCGTGCCGATTTGCTCAGCTTCGCTGACTCAACGACCAGGGAGAAAACTCAACCTGACCAGGGATAAAACTAAAAGTCCCCCACGAGTAGAAGCCTCGTGAGGGACAGTGGCTCCGACGGGCGTCGATCCCGTGACCTCACGATTTTCAGTCGTGCGCTCTACCAACTGAGCTACAGAGCCATGCGGCACATCATAAATCTGCCGCATCCTAGACGAAAGGCCCTTTTCGAAAAAAGGGCCCGTCGCTTAGAGCGACCCTGACGGGACTTGAACCCGCGACCTCCGCCGTGACAGGGCGGCACGCTAACCAACTGCGCTACAGGGCCATACTTTTTAAATTGTATCGGATGGAGTGACCCCAACGGGATTCGAACCCGTGCTACCGCCGTGAAAGGGCGGCGTCCTAGGCCGCTAAACGATGGGGCCGAAAGTCTGTCCCGGAGGACTTCCTTGCCGACGCTCAAGCATAAAGGATGTTTTGCCGAAAACACCAATCGAGGGCGAGTCTGCGGAACGCCCGGGCGTTTCTGCGCGACGATGGAGCGTTCGCAACGTGCCTGGATGCCCACGAAATCACCTGTTGCGGATGTGAAAGATGTTGTTAGTGTTGCATGAGTGATTCCTGTGAAAGGGGCCGTGTGAACGTCGAGCAGTCCGCAATGGATGCTGCGCTAGAGGCCGGCGACTCGTGCAACTGCGCGCCCAGTGCTGAAGAACGCAAGACGTTCTGGCAGAAGGGATCGCTGACCCGCCGCAATGCGCTGGGTCTCGGAGCTCTCAGCGTCGCGACCCTCAGTGCATTCGGGATCGGTGCCGGCGTCAACGCCGCCTACGCTGCCTCGTACCCGAGCTGGGACGATGTCGAGCGAGCGAAGAACAACGAGGCCGCGAAAGCCGCTGAGGTCTCACGCATCGAGGGACTGATCCAGTCGCTCACCCAGCGCGTCGCCGAGACCAAGGCCGCGGCAGAAGCAGCCGGCAACGAATTCTACGAAGCGCAGCAGGCGTACTTCGCTGCGATCGCCGAAGCGGAGTCGCTCCAGGCTCAGGCCGATGAACAATCGACGATCGCAGTCGAATCTGCCCGCAAGGCCGGCCAAGTCGCTGCCCAGCTCTATCGCAACGGCGGCGACGACACTGCACTTGAACTCTTCTTCGCCGGTTCCGCCGCCAGCGCCGACGACCTTCTATCGCGCCTCGGCACGATGGATAAGATGCTGGGCTTCAACCAGTCCGTCTACGACAAGGCCGTCGCAGCTCGAAACTCCGCACAGGCGCTGAGCGATCAGGCTGTCGTCGCCCGCACCGAGCGCGACCGCCTGCAGAAGATCGCCGAAGAGAAGATGATCGCCGCGCAGAACGCCGCGGCGGCAGCCGAGGCGGCGCTCGCCGAGCAGACCGAGTACCTCGGGACGCTCGAAGCGCAGCTCGCCGCCCTCAAGGACGACACGGCGAAGACCGTCGCCGACTACCAAGAGGGCGTTCGCGTTCGCGAGGCCGAGCGCAAGCGACGTGAAGAAGAAGCGCGTCGTCGCGCCGAAGAAGAAGCGCGTCGTCGTGCCGAAGAAGAAGCCAACAACAACAACAACAGCGGCGGCGGCGGAGGCGGTGGTGGCGGTGGCGGCGGCGGTGGAGGTGGCGGAAACGTCGGCTCCGGCGGCTGGGTCCGCCCGCACGGCGGATGGCGCAGCTCCGGATACGGCCCACGCATGGTGCAGTGCGGAAGCAGCTACTGCTCGAGTGGCTACCACTACGGCGTAGACCTCGCCAACGGCTGTGGCGCTGCCATCTATGCCGCGAACTCCGGCACGGTCGACTACGCCGGTTGGAATGGCGGCTACGGCAACTACGTGCGCATCCAGCACGGCGACGGCGTCGGCACCGGCTACGCTCACATCAACTCGTTCGCCGTCAGCAGCGGACAGTGGGTCAACTCCGGACAGGTCATCGCGTACGCCGGCAACACCGGCAACTCCTTCGGATGTCACCTGCACTTCGAGGTGTACATCTGGGGCGGATACACGAACCCGATCGACTTCATGGCGGCACGCGGGGTCTCGGTCTGAGCCCGCAGAACCTATGAAGAAGCCCTCGGCCGCAACTGCGCTGCCGAGGGCTTCTTCGTGGAATTCTGAGGTCAGTGCGTTTCGCCTGCGCGAACGATGGCCTCGTCGAGGATGCGCTGCGCTTCGGCGGCGTTGCCCCACTCGTCGACCTTGACCCACTTGTTGGGCTCGAGGTCCTTGTAGTGCTCGAAGAAGTGCGCGATCTCCTTCTTCGTGTACTCAGCGATGTCGTCGATGTCCTGGATGTGCGCCCAGCGCGGATCCTTGGCGAGCACAGCGACGAGCTTGTCATCGCCGCCGGCTTCGTCGCTCATCTTGAGCACGGCGACCGGACGCACCTCGACGACGACGCCGGGGAAGATGGCGTGATCGAGCAGCACCAGCACATCAAGCGGGTCGCCGTCTTCGCCGAGAGTGTTGTCGAAGTACCCATAATCAGCCGGATATCCGAAGGTCGTGTAGAGCACACGGTCGAGGTGGACTCGTCCGGTCTCGTGGTCGACTTCGTACTTCACGCGGCTGCCGCGCGGGATCTCGATGACGGCGTCGTGTGCGCCCATGCGTGTACTCCTCAGGAAAAACGGGTGGATGCCGCGGACTAGCCTACCCGCGCGTGCGGAAGAGCTTGTTCAGCGCTCTTGCGAGAGTGCCGGTGAGCGCCAGGAGGAAGAGGGCGAAGTACCCGACTGACCCGAACACGATGACGACGATCAGTGCAATGCCGAACAGGATCGCCGAGGCGATGTCCGCCATCGCGCCCATGCGTATCCGCTGCGGATCAGCCCGCGTGTACGTCGGATGCCGCAGAAGATAGATGCGCGCCGCGAAAGTGGTGAACTGCGTGAGGATCAGCGTGCCGATGTACAGCACAGCCTGCAGCGGGTCCGAGTCCATCTGGCCGATCATGGCGGTCGGCACCGGCAGCCAGACGATCGTCGCCATCCAGGCCACGTTGATCCACAGCAGCGGACGGGTGATCACCTCGACGTCGTTGTACTGGCGGTGATGCCCGATCCATGAGTTCGCGATGAGCACGAAACTGAGCACGAAGCTGGTCAGCTGACCGCTGTGCTCGCCCAGGAAATCGGCGGTGCTGAGTTTGTCGGATGCTGCGTCCGAGACGGAATCCATCAGCGGCAGGATCAGCAGCGTCATCGCGATTGCGACCACTGCGTCGACGAACGCCTTGAATCGCTCGGTGGAGAACGACTGCGTCATCTGCTGGGGCTCTGTCACTCGCCCAGAATATGACCGGGATGCTTCTCGCGATAGATGCGCTTCGGTGTCGTACCGTGGAAGGATGCCTTCGCTCCCGCCTGCCGTCGCTGAGATCCGCCTTGCCGTGCGGGTCGTGCTCGCCGATCTGACCGATGGTGCGACCGTGATCGTCGCGCTGTCCGGCGGCGCAGATTCGCTCGCGCTTGCCGAGGCGACCGTTTTCGAAGCGCGCTCTCGCGGGATGCACGTGCTCAGTGCCACGATCGATCACGGCCTGCAGGATGGCTCAGATGAGGTCGCGGCGTCGGTCGCGGTGAAGGCTGAGGGCCTCGGCATCCGCTCCTTTGTTGCGCGAGTCGACGTTTCGTCCGCTGAGGGGGGACTCGAGGCTGCCGCGCGCGACGCGCGCTACGCGGCGCTGCGCGGCATTGCCGCGAGCGAACGAGCGGATGCTGTCCTGCTCGGACACACTCTCGATGACCAGGCAGAGACCGTCCTGCTCGGGCTCGCCCGCGGATCCGGAGCGGCCAGCCTGCAGGGGATGGCGCCGCGACGCGAGGACGAGGACGGCACCGTCTGGCTGCGCCCGATGCTGGGGGTGCGCCGCGCGACGACAGAGGCGTTCTGCGCAGCATCCGATCTGGAGCCGTGGCACGATCCGCACAACAGTGAGCACCGTTTCGCGCGGGTGCGGGTGCGCGAGAACGTACTGCCGGTGCTCGAATCAGAGCTCGGCCCTGGGATCGCTGAGGCGCTCGCGCGCACGGCCGAGCAGCTTCGCGAGGATGCTGAGGCGTTCGACGAGATGGTCCACGAGACCATCGAAGACATCGTCGAGCACGCTGAAGCCGGCATCTCGGTCAGCGTCGCGGCACTCGCGGCGAATCCCGCAGCCCTGCGCAACCGCATCATCCGTCTGGTCGCCCACAGCGAGTTCGGTGCGAGCCTTTCGCGCACGCAGACGATTGAAGTGGCCCGCCTCGTCACCGACTGGTCGGGTCAGGGCCCGATCGATCTTCCGGGGTGCGCCGCATACCGGGATGGTGCGCGGATCGTCTTCAGCGCACGGTAGCGGCGAAGCCGCGCCGCGCCGCGACTACTTCTTGCCGCCGAAGAGGCCGCCGAGCAGGTCGCCGATGCCGCCGCCACCCGAAGACGAGCCGCCGCCGAGAATTCCGCCCAGAATGTCGCCGATGCCGCCACCGCCGGACGAGTCGCCGCCGCCGAGCAGGCCGCCGATGATGTCGCCGAGCCCGCCACTGGATTCACCGGACGCGGCACCCGAGTCAGCCTTGCCCTTGGTCGCGTTGGCGATGAGCCCCATCACGATGGGTGCGAGGATCGGCAGGAGCTTGCCGAAGTCGATGCCAGGCGTCTTCTCGGAGGCATTGAGCTTCGCGGCAACCTCGCCGGCGTCGCTTCCGAGCACGTGCTGCACGATCTTGCCGCCGTCGGTCTGATCGATGTCGTCGACCTTGTTCGCGCCGGGTTTTCCCTCGTGGCGCTTGAGAGCGTTCTGAATCGCAGTCGAACCCTCAGCGGTCTGCGCGTTCTTCGCGAGGCCGCTCAGCAGCACGGCGCCGCCCTGTTCGACGGCCTTCGAGGCCTCGGCAGGTGAGACCCCGAGCTTCGCGGCGATGTCGTCGATCGGAACCTGCTTGAGAATGTCGTCAAGAGCCATGGGAGATCCTTCCGTCGGGGCATCCGCCCGCTCAGTCCCCACAGTATTACCGAACCCACAGCATCCGTCACCTAAAATCAATTCATGCGCGCGGCTGAGATTCAGGATGACCTTGCAGAGATCCTTGTCACCGAGGAACAGATCCAGGCGAAGCTCCAAGAGCTCGCCGACCGAGTCGCGAAGGACTACGAGGGCAAAGACATCCTCCTCGTGGGCGTGCTCAAGGGTGCTGTCATGGTGATGGCGGACTTCGCCCGCGCACTGCCCTTCCATGCTCCGATGGACTGGATGGCTGTCTCGAGCTACGGTTCCAGCACGAAGTCCAGCGGTGTCGTCCAGATCCGCAAGGACCTCGACACCGACCTGCACGGCAAGCATGTGCTCATCGTCGAAGACATCATCGACTCGGGCCTTACCCTCAGCTGGCTGCTCGAGAACTTCGAGTCCCGCGGACCGGAGTCGATCGAGGTGCTGGCGCTGCTGCGCAAGCCAGAGGCTGCGAAAGTCGAGATCGACTGCAAGTACGTCGGCTTCGACATCCCGGTCGAGTTCGTCGTCGGTTACGGCCTCGACTACGACGAGCGCTACCGCAACCTGCGCGATGTCGCAGTGCTCGCGCCGCACGTTTACAGCTGAACGCCGGTCCCTTAGCCTGCCGAACGATCCCTGAGCCTGTCGAACGATCCCTGAGCCTGTCGAACGATCCCTGAGCCTGTCGAAGGGTACGCCAGGGGCGAATCACAGCGAGGCCCAAGGACGCGCGCGATACGCTGAACGGACCATGGACGTGAAGAAGATCACCCGAAACCCGCTGCTGTATGTAGTGCTGATCGGTGTCCTGCTGTTCGGCGGATTCTTGCTGATCTCGAACCTCGGCGCCCCGAAGCAGATCACCACGCAGCAGGGACTCGACCTGCTCGCGGGCGAAACAGTCACCGAGGTGACGACCACCGACGGCGATCAGCGTGTCGACATGACGCTGTCGAAGGCCTTCGAAGACTCGAAGGAAGTCCAGTTCTACTACCTGGAGGCGCGCGCCGACGAGGTCGTCACGGCGATCAGCTCCGCTGACCCGAAGGATGGCTTCAACGACGTCGTGCCGCGGGCCACCTGGTTCGACGGCATCCTCTCGCTCCTTCTTCCGCTCGTGCTGCTGGGTCTGCTGTTCTGGTGGCTGCTCTCGTCTATGCAGGGTGGCGGCGGCAAGGTCATGCAGTTCGGCAAGTCCAAGGCGAAGCTCGTCAGCAAGGAGACCCCGACGGTCACCTTCGCCGACGTCGCCGGTGCCGATGAGGCTATCGAAGAGCTCGAAGAGATCAAGGAGTTCCTCCAGGATCCTGCGAAGTTCCAGGCCATCGGCGCCCGCATCCCGAAAGGCGTGCTGCTGTACGGCCCTCCCGGAACCGGAAAGACCCTCCTCGCCCGCGCTGTCGCCGGCGAGGCCGGCGCTCCGTTCTACTCGATCTCGGGGTCAGACTTCGTCGAGATGTTCGTCGGTGTCGGAGCATCCCGCGTTCGCGACCTGTTCAGCCAGGCCAAGGAGAACGCGCCAGCGATCATCTTCATCGACGAGATCGACGCCGTCGGCCGCCACCGCGGTGCCGGCATGGGCGGCGGAAACGACGAGCGCGAGCAGACGCTGAACCAGATGCTCGTCGAGATGGACGGCTTCGACCCGAACGCGAACGTCATCGTGATCGCGGCGACCAACCGTCCCGACATCCTCGACCCCGCGTTGCTTCGCCCCGGCCGCTTCGATCGTCAGATCGGTGTGGATGCTCCGGGACTGAAGGGCCGCCTGCACATCCTGCAGGTGCACGCCAAGGGCAAGCCGCTCGCGAAGAGCGTCGACCTCGAGGTCGTCGCCCGCAAGACTCCCGGTTTCACCGGTGCAGACCTGGCGAACGTCCTCAATGAGGCAGCACTCCTCACTGCGCGCTCCAACGCGCAGCTCGTCGACAACCGCGCGCTCGATGAGGCCATCGACCGTGTGATCGCAGGCCCCCAGCGACGTACGCGCGTCATGAAGGACCGCGAGAAGCTCATCACCGCGTACCACGAGGGTGGTCACGCGCTCGCCGCGGCAGCGATGAACTACACCGACCCGGTGACCAAGATCACGATCCTGCCTCGAGGCAAGGCCCTCGGTTACACGATGGTGATGCCGCTGGATGACAAGTACTCGGTCACCCGCAACGAGCTGCAGGATCAGCTCACCTACGCGATGGGCGGACGCGTCGCCGAAGAGCTCATCTTCCACGACCCGACCACGGGCGCATCCAACGACATCGAGAAGGCGACGAGCATCGCCCGCAAGATGGTCATCGAATACGGTATGACGACCGAGCTCGGCCCGGTCAAGCTCGGCTCTGAGGGCGGAGAGCCCTTCGCCGGCCGCGACATGGGCCGCGGGCGCGAGTACTCCGAGACGGTCGCCGCACGCGTCGACGTCGAGGTGCGGGCGCTCATCGAGCAGGCGCACGACGAGGCGTACCAGGTGATCAGCGACAACCGCGACATCCTCGACCGTCTTGCGCTCGCGCTGCTCGAGGAGGAGACCCTCGACCACAACGAGATCGCTGAGATCTTCTCCGACGTGCGCAAGCTTCCCGAGCGTCCGCTGTGGCTCTCGAGCAGCGAGCGCCCGGTGTCGGATCGCCCTCCGATCGAGATGCCGAAGCGCGTCATCCCTGCCGATGCCGCGGCCTCTGTCGAAGGCTCAGCGGATGCTGCGGCATCCCTTGGCGCAACCGGCGGCGCCCCGGCATCGGGGCAGGCGCGCCCGGCGACGGCCTGACCATGGCCATCGACCGGGAAAGGGTCGAACGGCTGACCCGCGAGCTGCTCGAGGCCATCGGTGAGGATCCCGATCGACCGGGACTCAAGCAGACCCCGAGCCGAATGGCAGATCTATACGCCGAGCTCTTCGCTGGAGTGGGCGAAGACGCTGCCGCCCCCCTCTCTCGCACGATCAGCGTCTCGCGCGGCCCCGCACCCGAGACGCTGGCGTCGGGCGCTGTGCTGCTGCGTGACATCCGCTTCCGCTCTGTCTGCGAGCATCATCTGCTGCCGTTCGCCGGTCACGCGCATATCGCGTACCTGCCCGGTGAGCAGGTGGTCGGTCTCGGCGCGCTCGTGAAGGTCGTCGAGATCCTCTCCGCTCGTCCGCAGGTGCAGGAGCGGCTCGGCGAGCAGATCGCCGACACGATCGACGAGCACCTCGACACCCGTGGTGTCCTCGTCGTTCTGGATGCTGTGCACGGCTGCGTGACTATGCGCGGAGGACGTCAGACGGATGCCTCGACGCTCACGATCGCGGCACGTGGTGAGTACCGCGAACCGGCGTCGCGTGCGGAGCTCATCGCGTTGATCGGCGGGACCCTTCGACAGGCTCAGGGACCGGAGTTGCATGTTCAGGGACCGGAGTTGCATGTTCAGGGACCGGAGTTGCATGTTCAGGGACCGGAGTTGCAGGCTCAGGGACCGGAGTTGCATGTTCAGGGACCGGATCAATGACCGGGATCTGGGGGATCGTCAACGTCACCACTGACTCGTTCAGCGATGGCGGACGCTACATCGACCGCGATCATGCGATCGCGCACGGCCTGATGCTGCACGCTGCCGGGGCAACTGTGCTCGACATCGGCGGTGAGTCCACCCGCCCAGGCTCTGAGCGTGTGGACCCTGCCATCGAGCAGCAGCGCGTCGTCCCGGTGATCGAGGCGCTCGCGGAGCGCGGGGTCGCGGTGAGCGTCGACACGCTCAACGCATCGACCGCGGCCGCTGCGGTGCGTGCGGGCGCGCGCATCGTCAATGACGTGTCCGGCGGACTCGCCGACCCTGACATGCGCGCGGCGGTCGCCGAGTCCGGCGCCGACTTCGCAATCGGGCACTGGCGCGGCCCGTCCTTGGACATGTACGCCCGCGCCGAGTACCGACGCGCCTCGCGTGAGGTGGCGGCAGAGCTGCGCGAACGCATTGGCGAAGCAGCCCAGGCCGGCATCGCACCGGCGCGCATCATCGTCGATCCAGGAATCGGCTTCGCCAAGACAGGTGACCAGAACTGGGATGTGCTGCGCGGACTCGCTGATGTCACGGCCCTGGGCTACCGCGTGCTTATCGGCACTTCGCGCAAGCGGTTCCTGAGCGCGGCCCTTCGACAGGCTCAGGGATCAGGGACAGACGCATCTCAGGATCGTCTCGACCTCGCAACCGCGGTCACCAGCGCTCTCGCTGTTCGCCACGACGTCTGGGCAGTCCGTGTGCACGACGTCGGCGCGACGCGCGACGCGATCGCGATCGCGCGGGCATGGGAAGGATGAGCATGTCGACCACGGATGAGATCCGCCTCACTGGCCTGACCGTGTTCGGGCGGCACGGCGTCTTCGACCACGAACGCGAAGACGGACAGGACTTCACGATCGACCTGCGTCTTCTGGTCGATCTGTCGGCTGCCGCGGCATCCGATGACGTGACCGACACCGTGCATTACGGGGAGCTGGCCGAGAAGGTGGCCGCGGTCGTCGCCGGCGACCCGGTGAACCTCATCGAGAAGCTCGCGCAGCGCATTGCGGACGCCGCCCTGGGCGACGAGCGCGTGCACGAGGTCGAAGTCACAGTACACAAGCCCCATGCACCGATCCCGCTGACCTTCGCCGATGTGTCGGTCACCATCCGCCGCGCCAGGACGGCGGCCCGCTGATGGTCCGGATGCCTCCGATTCCGACGCCCGATCCTCGCCCTGGCCGGGATGCTGTTCGCGCGGTCGTCGCCTTCGGCGCCAATCTCGGAGATCGTGCCGCGACGATCCGTCAGGCGGCCGAACGCATCGCACGGCTTCCGCTTGTTGAAGATCTGCGGCTGTCCGAGCTGCATGAGAGCGTTGCCGTCCGCCTCGACGGGCCGGACCCCGATGCCCCGGCGTATGTGAACGCCGTGGCGGTGCTGACGACGCGGCTTGCGCCGCAGGTGCTGCTCGGGCTCCTGCATGCGATCGAAGACGAGCACGGCAGAGTGCGCGCGGAACGCTGGGGCGACCGCACCCTCGATCTGGATCTCATCGTCTACGGCGATGTGGTCTCCGATGATCCTCACGTGCTGCTGCCGCATCCCCGGGCAGCCGAGCGGCTGTTCGTTCTCGAACCGTGGCTGAGCCTCGATCCGGATGCGGAGATTGCGGGCGCTGGCCGGGTCGCCGACCTCGTCGAGGCGCTGCGAAGATGAAGCGCACCTCTCCGCTCGTCCTGATTCTGCTCGCCATTGCGGGCGGAGGCATCGGCTATCTCGTCGATCATCTGCTCACGATCGGCGGCCGCGCGACCTTCTCGCCATCGACCCTTCTGCCCGTTCTGCTTCTGCTGCTCGCCGCGGCAGTGCTCGCGCTGGCCTGGCCGGTGCGGCGGAGCGTGCGCGGGCATGCACGCATCGATCCCTTCCGCGCGATGCGAGCAGCGACACTGGCGCGCGCATCCAGCCTGCTCGGTGCGATCGTCACCGGTTTCGGAGCAGGGCTGTCAGCGTTCCTCCTGTCGCGCCCCGTGGGTCCCCAGGTAGGGTCGATTGTGGCCATGACGGTGCTGGTCGCGAGTTCGCTTGTTCTCGTGGTCGCGGCTCTCGTCGCCGAACAGTTCTGCACTCTTCCAAAGGATCCTGATGACCGACAGCCAGATGACCCCGCCGGAGCCGCAGGGGACTGAGCTTCCACATTCCGCCGACCCGGTGCTGGATCACGGCTCCTACGACCAGCTGCGCCAGCCCCGTGGAGCGGGCCGTCTCGAACTCGATGGCCGGTGGCATCAGATCTCTCCGCGCTATGTCGCGTCGCAGTTCGTGCAGAACGGCATCCTTCTCGTTCTCCTGATCGCCGTGGTGCTGGTGGTCGCATTCGTGCTGCACCAGCAGTGGGTGTGGATTCCCGGCGGTATCGTCGCTGTGCTGATCGTGGGGACGCTCGTGATCCTGCCGCGTCAGGCGAAGGCCATCGGCTACATGCTGCGCGATGACGACATCGTCTTCCGCCGGGGCATTCTGTGGCAGCGCATCATCGCCGTCCCCTACGGACGCATGCAGCTCGTCGACATCACCCACGGGCCGCTCGATCGCGCGTTCGGCGTCTCTCAGCTGAAGATGGTCACGGCGGCCGCTGCCACGGGCGTGCAGATCCCCGGTCTCACGCAGGCCGCGGCCGAATCGCTCCGCGACACGCTCATCGACGTCGCCGAGACCCGCCGGACCGGCCTGTGAGCACGCCGGAACAGCACGACCCGAACCTGCAGCCGGCGGCTTCGGTCGCCGAGACCAGTGACCTCGCCGACGGCGAATGGCACCGACTGCACCCGCTGACGCCGCTGTTCAAGGGCGGCCTGGTGCTCATCATCGTCGCGGGCATCGTTCTGAACAACTTCCGCGAGCGGATCATCTTCTGGCTCGTCAGTCTCTTCGCGCCGAAAGAAGCGCACGTCGAAGACTTCGGCGGCGGCGACCCCGTCGATTGGGTGCTGGAGAACAACCTCATCCTGGTCGCGATGCTCATCGTGCTCGGGGTGCTGGTGATCCTCCTCGTGGGGTTCTGGCTGGTGTGGCGGTTCCAGCAGTTCCGCATCTCTGACGAGTACGTCGAAGTGCGCAAGGGCATCATCTTCCGCTCTCAGCGCCGCGCGCCGCTCGACCGCGTGCAGGGCGTCAACCTGACCAGGCCCTTCCCCGCCCGTCTGATCGGGATGGCCAAGCTCGAGGTCGTCGGTGCCGGAACCGATGCGAACGTGCCGCTGGAATACCTCTCGACTCCGAAGGCCGAGACGGTGCGCACGGACATCCTCCGACTGGCATCGGGCGCGCGAGCCGCGCGTGCGGTGCGCCAGAGCGGTCGCGTGGACCAGAGCGGCCACCCTGAGAGCGGCGTGGCGCAGACTATGCGCTCGCAACTGGTCGGGTCGGTGAACGACGGCGTCAGCGGCATCATCGGCGGGGTGGACCTCGATGACGTCGCGCCTGAGAGCGTCGTGAAGATCCCGACCGGCAGGCTCGTCGGATCTCAATTGCTCTCCGGTGTGCTGTGGTTCGGGTTCTTCATGATCCTCTTCGCCATCATGCTGGCCTTCACCGTTCCCGCGATCCTCTCTGATACATCGGGACCGGAGGCCACCTTCGCGATTCTCGGAGTCACGCTCGGCGTCGGAATTCCGCTGGTGATCGCCACTGTTGCGATCACCTGGGCGCAGATCTCGAAGTCGCTGCGCTACTCGATCGCGCCGACCGCCGACGGCATCCGCATCACTTACGGACTGTTCACGACGATCACCGAGACGATCCCCCCGGGGCGGATCTTCGCGGCCGAGGTCACGCAGTCGCTGCTGTGGCGTCCGTTCGGATGGTGGACGATCAAGATCAACCGGATGAGCGGCAAGAGCCTCTCGCAGCAGCAGTCCAGCACCGCGCAGCAGTTCAACATCGTGCTGCCGGTCGGCATCGCAGCCGACGTGCAGCGGGTGCTCGAGCTCATCGTGCCCGATCTGCCGGCAGACGACCTGCCGCTGGTGTGGGAGCACGGCATCCGGGGGCCGCAGCCGGACACAGACCCGTACCGGGTGATGGCCCGTCGCGCATGGTGGCGACGTCCCTTCTCGTGGAAGCGGCACGGGTTCGCCGTCACCGACTTCGCACTGCTGCTGCGCCGCGGGGTGTTCTGGCGGAAGCTGGCGATCTTCCCGCTCGTGCGGCTGCAGGGCATCTCTGCGGAGCAGGGACCGATCGATCGAGCGCAGCGCGTCGGAGCCCTCAAGGCGCACAGCGTCACCGGTCCCGTGCTCGGCGACGTCGTCGGTATCGAGAGCGCGCACGTGAACGAATCGCTCGATGACATCGCGCATCGCGCCGCGTCTGCCGTGCAGCGCGATCACGGTCACCGTTGGGCAGAAGAGGCAACTCCAGAGGAGCCGCATGAATCGTGATGGTCGGCTCGGAGTCGGCATCATCGGCGCAGGCCGAGTCGGCCCCGTGATCGGTGCGGCTCTCGGCGGCGCAGGTCACGCGGTGGTCGGAATCACGAGCGGCTCCGATGACGATCGAGTCGCCGGTGTTCTCCCCGATGTGCCCGTGCTCGATGCCGAAGAAGTGCTCCGGCGCAGCGAGCTGGTGATTCTGGCGGTTCCGCACGACGAGCTGCCCGGCCTGGTGCGGGGCCTCGCCGAAGTCGGCGCCTGGCAGCCAGGACAGCTCGTGCTGCACACCGATCCTGCCTATGGCATCGGCGTGCTCGAGCCCGCGCAGCGAGCGGGCGTCATTCCGCTGGCTGTGCATCCGGCGATCTCGTTCACCGGCACCTCGATCGACCTGCGCCAGCTGCAGGCGAGCTTTGCCGCGGTCACCGCTCCCGCCCCGGTGCTGCCGATCGCTCAAGCCCTCGCTGTCGAGCTCGGCTGCGAACCGGTCGTGATCAGCGAAGAGGACCGCGCAGCCTACGCAGAGGCGATCGCCACGGCATCCGAATTCTCACGCGCGATCATCGGTCAGTCGACCTCGCTGCTGCGCGGCATCGGCATCGACAACCCGGGTGGATACCTGTCGGCGCTCGTGCAGTCGACGGTCGAGACGGCGCTGCGCGAAGCATCCGACTGAGCAGGTTCTCGACGAAAAGAACGGGGTCAGCGCCCGCCGGAGAAGCCGCCGCCTCCTCCTCCGCCGGAGAATCCTCCGCCGGAGGAGCCGCCGAAGCCGGACGAGCTCGAGGTCGAAGGGGCCGAGTACGTCGACGCGGAGTGCACCGACGACGAGAACGCGCCCAGTGCGTACCACTGGAAGCCCACGTTGGAACTGCCCATCCAGGCGGCCTGCTGATTCGCCTGGCGGTAGCTGTGCTCGAGCACCTCGCCCCACTCGCGCTCCTGCCCGAACACGATCGCATAGGGGAGCAGTTTCTCGTAGACGTGGATGACATCGACGCTGCCGTCGCTGCGGCGATCGGCGCCGCTGTAGGACTGCAGCATCCGCAGACGATCTTCTTCGGCGACGCGGATGAACTCGCGCACTCCGTCGAGATACTCCAGCTGCAGCGCCCCCTCTTTCGTCAGCACGGTGTGCGTGCGGAACGCTGAAACGGTCGTGATCACGAGGAGTATTCCGCTGGCGAGCGTGATGAAGAACACCGGACCCGCGGACTCTCGACCGGTGAACATGCTCCACAGCAGCAGCACGGCAAGGGCTGCGAACACCGCGATCGCGATGACCTGGATGACGCGTGCCACCGTGCTCGATGCCTTCGTCGTGAGCCCGCGCTCGGCGGCCGCGGCCGGACCACTCGCGATCATGCTCTGCATCCGCGCGGCGAAGGACTCATCATTCTTGGGCAGCTCGAATACGGTGCCGCTCGACACTGAGCCGAACAGCAGCTGCAGTGCGTTCGCGTCAAGGGGATCGCGGGGCGGGGCGTCACGCCGACGCAGCCGCGGCTGTTTGTCGGTGCTCCCGTCTGGGAGCTCTTCGATCTGCAGCGACCCGCGCACCGCGAGGTGGATGATCTCGGCAGCGATAGGGTTCTTCGCATCGGGATGGATTGCGCCTGCGAGCAGCGGCGGCATGTCATCGGGGACGTCGTACTGCGCGATCACGATGCCGGTGCCGCGACGGCGTCGACGGATCATGCTCTTCGTCGCGAGCCATCCGCCGAGGGAGAGCAGGAGGACTCCGCCGCCCAAGGGGTACGGCGCGATATCGGTTGCGGCGTTGGGAAGGCGTGCGGGCGGCTGTGTGATGGTGCCGGCTTCCAGGGCGATCGCCACAGTGATGCCCGAACCCGCCGCAAGGTCGTTCTGCTCGATGGTGAACACGCCATTGCCGTCGCCCTGCAGTTCGCACTGCGTCGCGGAGCCGAAGCCGCCCTCATAACAGGCCGTGTCGCCGGTGAGATGGGACGTGAGTGAATCATCGAAGATGATCTCGGCTCGGAAGACAGCGATGTCCTGCGTGCTGTCGAGGGGCAGCAGGTCCCAGTAGAACTCGTCGACCTTCGTCTCTGTCGCGGCGAGGATGATGTCACGCATCTCGTACTCGATCACGTAGGTGGTCGCGCCGTGCACGAACTCATCGCCTCCGGTGAGGACGTACAGGATGCCGTCGTCCTCTTCGGTCTCGTACTCGACGTCGTTGCCGCTCTCATCGCGAACGGAGAGGATCGACGGCTCGGTGCTGGCGCCTCGATAGGAGAGCGGATAGCCCGCGACGATCCCGCGGTTCTGATCGAACTCGGGGAACTCGGCAACACGAGTCTCCTGGACGTGCAGGGTTGCCCGTCCGTCGTCGTCGATTCCGACCTCGAAGGTCGCGTCCCACGAGGAGAAGTCGAAATCGTCGACATCGGTGGGCTGCGAGGCTGCGGATGCCGCGGCGATGGGCCCTGCGAGCAGGACTCCTGCAGCGATGAGCGCGAGTGCGAGTGACCGGAGGCGCATGCTACGAGGTTAGCCGCAAGCGGGCCCGGTAAACTCGAAGCTGACTTGCAAGGAGCCCCGATGACTGACGCGTCCACCGCGCCCGCTGACAACACCCCGGACAACGCCGAAGGCGATGACGTTCATGAGCAGAAGGCTGTTCGTCTTGCCAAGCGCGAGCGCCTGATCGCGCAGCGATCGGATGCCGCCGGCGGAGCCTTTCCGGTCGGAGTCCCCGTCACGCACTCGATCCCCGCGCTGCGTGCGGAGTATGCCGAGCTCGAAGCAGGTGAAGAGACCGGCGTCACCGTCGGCATCGCCGGCCGCGTCGTCTTCAGCCGCAACACCGGCAAGCTGTGTTTCGCCTCGCTGCAGGCCGGCGATGGCTCGCGCATCCAGGCGATGATCTCTCTCGCCGAAGTGGGCGAGGAGTCGCTCGCCCGGTGGAAGGAGTACGTCGATCTGGGTGATCACGTCTTCGTGCACGGGCAGGTGATCTCCAGCCGCCGCGGCGAGCTGTCGATCATGGCAGATGACTGGACGATCGCATCCAAGGCGATCCTGCCTCTGCCGAACGCCTATGGCGAGCTGAGCGAGGAGAGCCGGGTCCGCAGCCGTTACCTCGACCTGATCGTCCGTGAGCAGGCTCGCACGACGGTGCGCGCACGTGCAGCCGTCAATGCCAGCCTTCGTGCGACCTTCGCGTCGCACGAGTACCTCGAGGTCGAGACGCCGATGCTGCAGGTGCAGCACGGCGGAGCATCCGCTCGTCCGTTCATCACCCACTCGAACGCCTTCGACACCGAGCTCTACCTGCGCATCGCACCTGAGCTGTATCTGAAGCGCGCGGTCGTCGGCGGCATCGAGCGTGTGTTCGAGATCAACCGCAACTTCCGCAACGAGGGCGCCGATTCCACGCACAGCCCGGAGTTCGCGATGCTCGAGGCTTACCAGGCTTACGGCGACTACAACCAGATGGCAGAACTCACTCAGGAGCTCGTGCAGCAGGCGGCGATCGCCGTCAGCGGCTCGACGACGGTCACCTGGGCCGATGGCACCGAGTACGAGCTGGGCGGCGAGTGGGATCGCGTCTCGATGTACGACTCGCTCTCTGCGGCGGCCGGGCGCGAGTTCACGGTCGATGACTCGGTGGCAGAGCTCACCGCGTTCGCCGAGAAGCACGGCGTGGACCTCCCCCCGCATGCAACCCACGGAAAGCTGATCGAAGAGCTCTGGGAGCACTTCGTCAAGGTCGATCTGACCCGCCCCACGTTCGTCATGGACTTCCCCGTCGACACCTCGCCGCTGGTGCGCGAGCACCGCTCCCGCGCTGGCGTCGTCGAGAAGTGGGACTTGTACATTCGCGGGTTTGAGCTGGCGACAGGATATTCCGAGCTCGTCGACCCCGTCATCCAGCGCGAGCGCTTCGTCGAGCAGGCGAAGCTCGCAGCCCGCGGTGATGTCGAGGCGATGCGTGTCGATGAAGAGTTCCTGCGTGCGCTTGAGCACGGCATGCCGCCGACGGGCGGTATGGGCATGGGCATCGACCGTCTGATCATGGCGATCACGGGTCTCGGCATTCGCGAGACGATTCTCTTCCCGCTCGTCAAGTAGCACTCAGCCGCGGCGGAACGTCCACTCGGGGAGGACCGCCGCGCTGATGAGCGTGCTGAGCAGCTGCGCCAAGGAGTACTCCGGGTCTATCTCTGTCGCGGCCTCGAGGTAGTGCGCAGCGTGCGTCGAGCGTCCGAGCGCCCACGACAGCCACGCTGCCACCGTCAACGGAGCGGCCCGGTAGGGGCGCGGTGCGCGTGCGGCCACGTTGCGCGCGAGGGTCAGAGCCAGCCGGAGACGGTCGGCATCGGGTGCATCGCCCTGCCCGATGAAGATCTCGCCCAGCTCGGGGGGCACCGCCGTGCCGTGGTGCGTGAAGGCGAGCTGCGCGCCGAGGATCTCGATGCCGGTGGGCAGGTCCGTTGCCCACTGCACCAGCGCGGCGTCACGGAAGGTCGGCCGGTTCAGGCACCACAGCAGCGCTGCCGAAGCGAACGGCGGCAGGTTCTCGGGTCGCTCGAGCGCCGTCTCGAAGAACAGCGGCAGATCATCGAGCAGGAGCGACGCATTGATCGCCTGCGGATTCGCACGTGCGCTTCGCGGGGCGCGTTCGTGGTCGAGAACCTCTGTGAGGTCGTGCAGAGCCCGCCCCACCCGTTCTTTCTCAGCGAGGTCGACCTGGGGCAGCTCCGCGCCGTCGGCCTGGTCGCCGGAGACGTCGGCGATGCCGGGCACGGGCGGCGGGCCGGGGATGTCGTCGAGGGAGCCCAAGGTCGGCTCATCATCCAGGTAGCTCGACCATCCGGATGCCATGACGCAGAGCGCATCGACGATGCGCAGCCCCGAGTCCATCGCGACAGAGAGCAGATCCTCGACGACGACGGTGTGAGGAAGCACCATTCCGTCTCTCGTGCACTGCGGCGGCTCGTCGGTGTAGACCACGAGGGCGACGGCATCCGTCTTGCTCACTCGCGAGACCAGCCCGACGGCGGCGTCGACGAACTCCTCGACTTCGACGGTGTCTCGCGGGAGGTCGATCCGCATGGCTCCGTGTGCGCGGGAGCTCGCGAACGGCACGAGCATGATGCTCTGCCGCGGGGTGAAGCCGGCAAGAGCCGGGACGAGGCCGAGGAACTCGGCAGAATCTGCTGCTTTCAGGACTGTGGTCATGCAGAGAGTGTGCTCGAACGGGCGCCCGCAGAACGGCGATCCACAGCCGCGATCGGTACTTCGTGATTGTGCAGAACGAGTGAGCTTCGCTCAGTGCCGACCGCGTACGATAGAGGCATGGACAACTTCTGGGCGGCAGCGGCATGGTCGATTCTGCCGACCCTGGGAGTCGGTGTCGTGTTCTTCTTCGTGCTGCGGGGGATCCTCCGATTCGACCGCACCGAACGCAAGGTGCACTCGCAGATCGAGGCAGAAGAGCGCGCGGCGCGCGGCCTGCCGCCGCGCACCTGATTGCAACGTCCCCGGCACACAGTACGCTGATGGGGTGCGTCTGATCCGGCGCCCGTTGACGTTGGCCAGGGGTGCGCATGAATCTGAATCTGAACCCGATTCAGTGGCCGTGGTGGGTTCTCGCGCTCGCCGTGGTGGTTGATATCTCGATCCGCATCACAGCGATCATCGTGATCCCGCGCAATCGGCGGCCCACGTCGGCGATGGCCTGGCTGCTCGCCGTCTTCTTCATCCCGTACCTGGGTGTGCTGCTGTTCCTCGTCATCGGCAACCCGCGCCTGCCTCGTGCGCGCCGCCGCAAGCAGGATCAGATCAACGAATACATCGCCGAGACCAGCGACCATCTGCGCTTCGGCACCCTGCGACCCCACGCGCCCGACTGGCTGCGATCCGTCGTCGGGATGAACGAGCGTCTGGGGGCGCTGCCGATCTCGGGTGACAACGGTGCGCACCTGATCAGCGACTACCAGGAGTCACTCGACGCCATGGCAGAGGCGATCCGCGGCGCCGAGCAGTATGTGCACGTGGAGTTCTACATTCTGCAGTCCGATGCGGCGACCGATAATTTCTTCCGTGCGATGGAAGAAGTGGCAGCGCGCGGCATCCCGGTGCGGGTTCTTCTCGATCACTGGGCCAACCGGTGGAAGCCCAACTATCGCAAGACCATCAAGCGGCTCGACGCGATGGGGGCGAACTGGCATCTGCTGCTGCCGATGCAGCCGCTCAAGGGACGCATGCAGCGCCCTGATCTGCGCAACCACCGCAAGCTCCTCGTCGTCGATGGCACCGTCGGGTACCTCGGTTCGCAGAACGTCACCGATTCGTCGTACAACCTGCCGAAGAACATCAAGCGAGGCCTGCACTGGGTCGATCTGATGGTCCGCGTCGACGGCCCGATCGTGCTGAGCCTGAACGCGATGTTCCTCTCTGATTGGTACAGCGAGACCGACGAGATCCTCAGCGAGATCGACATCACTCATCCTGCATCGGGCTCGGGAGATCTGGACTGCCAGATCGTGCCGTCCGGTCCCGGATTCGAAGTCGAGAACAACCTGCGTCTGTTCCTCGCGCTGCTGTACGGCGCGCAGAAAAGGATCATGATCGTGAGCCCGTACTTCGTGCCCGACGAAGCGATGCTGCTCGCAGTGAGCGCGGCATGCGACCGCGGCCTGCAGGTCGAGCTCTTCGTCTCCGAAGAGGGTGATCAAGCCGTCGTCTACCACGCCCAGCGCAGCTATTACGAGGCGCTGCTGCGGGCCGGTGTGCGCATCTGGATGTATCGCAAGCCGTACATTCTGCACACCAAGAGCCTCACCATCGATGACGAGATCGCGGTGATCGGGTCAAGCAACATGGACATGCGCTCGTTCGGTCTCAACCTCGAGGTCTCGATGCTCGTACGCGGTGCGGAGTTCGTCGACGAGCTGCGCGCCGTCGAAAACCAGTACCGTGCGCTGAGCCGCGAGCTCACTCTCGAGGAGTGGCTGAAGCAGCCGCTGCGCTCTACCGTGCTCGACAACCTCGCGCGGTTGACCTCGGCTCTGCAGTAGCGTTCTGCGAGGGCTTACGCGCTAATCTGAAGCCATGATCACGCCGTCGCGTCTGGTTCTGTCTGCATCGGCTGCGCTCGCCGCGGCACTGCTCCTGGTCGGGTGCACCGGATCGGCCGGCGAGCAGCCGCCGACGAGCAGCGCGGCGCCAGACGATTCGAACAGCACCGACGACATCGGCGACGACTTCGAAGCGGCCTGGCTCGACAACGGCCGGATGTTCTCGATCGTGACGTGGGGTTCTTCGTCCTGCGTTCCCATCGTCGATGAGATCTCCGCTGAGGGACAGAAGGTCACGGTCTCGCTCGTTGATGCGCCGAACGCCGACGGCAGTGAGAGGGTGTGCACGGCGGACTTCGCTCCGCGCGCGAGCATCGGCGGCCTTCCCGAAGGCGTTGATCCGACGAAGGACGTCGAGTTCATCGTGACGCTCGGTGACATCACCGAAGACGTCGAGCTCGACGGGAACGCGGCGCTCACCGGAACCGGTGGCGAGGCCACCGACTACGAGCCCAGCGCCGGATGGTTCGATGACGACGGCATCGTGCTGCTCACGTGGGGCTCGTCGACGTGCCCGCCGATCGTCGAGAACGTCGAGGTGCAGGATGCTGGCGCCACCGTCACTTTCACGACCGAAGACGGCGCCTGCACGATGGACATGGTGCCGCGGGCGACGCTTCTGGGCATGAGTGACGACGTCGATGACGACGAGGACTTCACGCTCACGCTCGTCGGGGGCAACCTCGACGGGGCCGTGCACGTTCTGCGGGGCTGAGCCCGCTCAGAGCTGGTCGACCGGGTGCCCCTCGGGCAGAGCGAGTAGCAGCGCGCCAGGGGCTACACGGCAGCGGATGCGAATGGCCAGTCCGAACTCATCGCCGTCGAGCTCGATGGCGGTCGGGGAGATCGGAGCGACCTCGGCGGTCTGCCCGTGCAGATAGCGCACGGAGGCACTTCTCCCTCGGCGCTGCAGCACGAGACGGCCGGCGCGGAAACGGCGCAGCACGGAGTTGTCCCACCAGATCTTGCGCCAGACCCCCAACCAGCCGAACGGGCCTGCGGGCTGGATGACGGCGATGTCCATTGCTCCGTCGGTGATGGATGCGGAGGGGATCAGCGCGATGCCGGCAGGCAGGGTGCCGCAGTTGGCGAACAGCACGCTGTGCACCTTGGTCGAGTGCAAGCGTGACTCATCGACCTGGTAGACGATGCGGAACGGCTTCGCATTCGGCAGCGACCGTGCGGCTCCGTCGACGTAGGCGACCCAGCCGACGGACTTCTTGAGGTCAGGTCGGGTGTTCGCGATCATCGCGGCATCCAGGCCCATACCGGCGACCACGACGAACGCGTGCTCGTCGCTTTCGCCGTTCTCCCGCGTGAGCGCTGCCCACCCGATATCAATGGAATGCCGAAAGCTGCCGAGCGCGGCACGGATCATCCGGTCGGGGTCGAGCAAGGGGAGTCCGAGGTTGCGCGCGAGAAGGTTTCCGGTGCCGCTCGGCACGATCGCGAGGGGTACGTCGGTGCCGGCCATGGCCTCGGCGACCGCGCGCACCGTGCCGTCGCCACCGGCGACGAGCACAACATCGACGCCGGTGGCGATTGCCTCACGGGCCGCCTGCTGCCCGGCATCCTCGATCGAGGTCGGATAGAACGAGGGTGCTTCCCAGCCGGCCTCGCTCGAGAGGTCGTGCAGCGCACTGCGCAGGCGCTTCTCGTCCACCTTGATGGGGTTGTAGACGAGGGCAGCGTGGCGGGGAAGTGCCGTGCTGTTCGTCATGGGGTTCACTCTACGGCCACGGCCTAGACTTGGAGGATGATCGACCTCGCCCTTCTTCGCGACCAGCCCGAGATCGTCCGCCGCTCACAGATTGCGCGCGGCCACGACTCCTCCACTGTCGATGCGGCGATCGAGGCCGATCGATCGCGCCGTGCGGCGCTGACTGCCTTCGAAGACCTCCGCGCCGAGCAGAACGCCTTCGGCAAGCAGGTCGCGAAGGCGCCCAAGGAAGAGAAGCAGGCGCTCGTCGCGCAGGTCAAGGAGCTTGCCGAGCGCGTCAAGCGCGCGCAGCAGGTGGCGAATGAAACGGCGGATGCCGCGGCATCCGCTCTCGCCCTCATCGAGAACATCGTGATCGACGGCGTTCCCGCCGGTGGTGAGGCCAACTTCATCGAGCTGCGCCGCGTCGGGGAGACGCCGGCATTCGGCTTCGAGCCGCGCGATCACCTCGAGATCGGCGAGATGCTCGACGCGATCGACATGGAGCGCGGCGCGAAGGTATCTGGCGCACGCTTCTACTTCCTCAAGGGAATCGGCGCGCGGCTCGAGATCGCTCTGATGAACCTCGCGCTCGACAAGGCGCTCCAGAACGGTTTCACCCCGATGATCGTGCCGACGCTCGTGCGTCCGGAGATCATGCAGGGCACCGGCTTCCTCGGCGAGCACGCCGATGAGGTCTACCACCTCGACAAGGACGACGACCTGTATCTCGTCGGCACGAGCGAGGTGGCGCTCGCCGGCTACCACAAGGACGAGATCGTCGACCTGACAGACGGCGCGCTCCGTTATGCAGGCTGGTCCACGTGCTATCGCCGCGAGGCGGGGTCGTACGGCAAGGACACCCGCGGAATCATCCGCGTGCACCAGTTCAACAAGCTCGAGATGTTCGTCTACACGACCCTTGAAGACGCCGAGGCAGAGCACCTGCGCCTGGTCGCGCTCCAGGAGGAGATGCTCACCGCCCTCGGCCTGTCGTACCGTGTGATCGACGTCGCTGCCGGTGACCTGGGATCCAGCGCTGCGCGCAAGTACGACATCGAGGCATGGGTGCCGACGCAGGGCGCGTTCCGCGAGCTCACCTCTACTTCGAACTGCACGACCTTCCAGGCGCGTCGCCTCGATGTGCGGCACCGCCCTTCGACCGGCTCAGCGAGCGGTAAGACCGCGCACGTCGCAACGCTGAACGGTACCCTCGCGACCACGCGCTGGATCGTCGCGCTGCTTGAAACGCACCAGCAGGAGGACGGATCGGTCCTCGTGCCCGAGGTGCTGCGACCGTATCTGGGCGGGCTGGAAGTGCTCGAGCCGGTCGGTGCTTCGAAGACGAAGGATTCCCAGTGACCTCGCCCTGGCTCGTCGGACTCGATGTCGACGGCACGATCATCCTGCAGGACGAGACCATGAGCCCGGGCGTACCCGAGGCTGTCGCCCGCGTCCGCGATGCCGGGCACGTCGTGACCATCGCGACCGGTCGCAGCTGGCCGGCCACCGAGCGCTGGGTCGACGAGCTCGAGATCACCGCCGACTACGTGGTGTGCTCGAACGGTGCGGTCACGATGCGCCGCGTCGACGACGGGTGGGAGCGCTGGAGCGTCGAGACGTTCGATCCGAGTGAGGTGCTCGCACTGCTCACCGAGCGGCTGCCCGAAGCGCACTACATGGTCGAGCTGGGTGACGGGATGCGGCTGTTCACCGGTGAAGTCGGCGACTGGACACTCGAGGGCGGGCGCCAGGTCGATCTCGCAGAGCTCGGTGCGCTGCCCGTCTCGCGTGTGGTCGTTGTCTCGCCCGGGCACGATGAAGAGGATTTCCACCGGATCGTTGCAGAGACCGGACTCAACGAGGTCTCGTACGCGATCGGCTGGACGGCTTGGCTCGACATCGCACCTCAGGGCGTCGACAAGGGGAGCGCGCTGGCGAAGGTCCATTCCGAACTGGGCATAGACGGCGGGCGGGTCCTGGTCGTCGGTGACGGACGCAACGACATCGGCATGTTCGAGTGGGCGCGTGAACTCGGAGGACGAGCGGTGGCCATGGGGCAGGCGCCCGATGAGGTGAAGGATGCCGCGGGCTCTGTCACCGCTGACGTCGAAGAGGGCGGACTGGCCGACGCGCTCGACGCACTTCTCGTACATCCAGGGGTCGCCCAGGTCAAGGCAGCAGAATGAAAACCAGCTAGACTCGACGACTGATCACCGGATTCTTCTGGTGATGGAGGGCTGTCCGAGCGGCCGATGGAGCTGGTCTTGAAAACCAGTGGGCAGAAATGTCTCGTGGGTTCGAATCCCACGCCCTCCGCAGAAGCGCTGAAGGGCTCCGCAGATGAAAGGCACTGAGTGAGCGCGAAGATTCGCCGTCGCAAGACCGTGGCCCGCCACGGTCAGTTGCGCACCCCGGGCCCGATCGGGCAGTTCTTCAAGATTCTCGGTATCGCACTCGCTGTCGTTCTCGTGAGCGGTGTCAGCGTCGGCGCCTTCGTCGTCAGTGATCTGTACGGCACGGCCACCGCGGATGCGGTCGAGCTCGAAGGGCAGAAGCCGATCCCGCCGAACATCAGCGAGTTCGAGGGCGGGTTCGATCTGCTGCTGGTGGGCACCGACACGTGTGAAGATGCCTACGCTCAGTACTTCGGCGACCGTTGCAGCGGGCCGGATTCCGAAGGCAACCTCAACGACGTGAACATCCTGGTCCACGTCTCCGAGGAGCCGCGCCGCATCACTGCGGTGAGCTTCCCGCGTGACCTCATGCTCCCCATCCCGGAATGCACGCGCGACGACGGCAGCACCACAGGCGCTATGCGCAAGCAGCCGCTCAACAGCGCGTATATGGATGCCGGGCTCAACTGCGTGGCCAAGACTGTGAGCGAGCTCACCGGGCAGGACATCGAGTTCGCGGCTGCGGTCACATTCGGCGGCGTGATCGAGATCACCAACTCGATCGGTGGCGTTGATGTGTGTCTGGCGACACCGATCCAGGATGAGCACACCGGCCTCGACCTGGCCGCTGGTACGCATACTGTGGCAGGAATTGAAGCGCTGCAGTTCTTGCGCACCCGTCACGGCGTCGGCGACGGCAGCGACCTGGGTCGCATCGGCAACCAGCAGCAGTACATGTCGAGCCTTGCGCGGAAGCTCATCAGCGGCGAAGTGCTCGGCAACGTGCCGACGATGCTCAGGCTTGCGAACACGGCGCTGAGCAACCTCGAGGCGAGCACGTCGCTGACGAACCCCATGACGATCGTGCAGGTCGCACTCGCGGTCAAGGACGTGCCGTTCGAAGACATCGTCTTCCTGCAGTACCCGACGTTCGATGACTATGACGATCCGAACAAGGTCGTCCCGGACACCGAAGGCGCACAGGCGATGTGGGACGCGATCAACGCCAACCAGCAGCTGCAGGTCACGCACCAGAACACCGAGAACGACGGCGTCGTGGTTCAGGAACCGGCACCTCCGGCACCTGACGAGTCGGCGACCGAGGCTCCCGCGACGCCGGCGGATAACGTGGTCGCGCTCCCGGACAACATCAAGGGCAACTCGGCTGCACAGCAGACCTGCTCGAACGGCAACGTTCGGTAGGTCTCGGAGCGCTTCGCGCTGCTAGCGGGGCGCGTAGCGGATCGGCTCGTGCGTACGGGCGACGAGCGCCCGCAGTTCCTCGAGCGTCGCGGGGGCGGCACCCAGTGCGCGGGCCTGCACGAGCACGTTCCCCAGTGCGGTCGCCTCGACGGGACCTGCGAGCACGGGAAGGCCCGAGCGGTCGGCGGTCGCCTGGCACAGCAACCGGTTCAGTGATCCGCCGCCGACGAGATGGATGCTGTCGATCTCGCGCCCGGACAGATCAGCGGCAGTCTGGACTGCCGTGGCGAAGGCTGCGGCGATGGATTCGACGATCGTGCGTGTGAAGGCGGCGCGACTGTCGGGAACGGTCGTACTGTTCTCGCGCAGCACCGCCGCGATGCGGGCCGGCATATCCCGCGGAGCGCTCAGCGACGAGTTGTTCGCGTCGAACAGGGGGATGTCGCCTGTCACGGCAGCCGCGGCATCCAACAGCTCCGGCAGATCGATCGAGGCGTCGTCTTCGGCTTCCCACGCCCGCACCGTCTCGCTGAGAAGCCACAGCCCCGTGACGTTGTGCAGGAAGCGGTAGCGCCCGTCGACGCCGAGTTCGTGGGTGAAGTTCGCCTCGCGCGCCGCATCCGTCAGCACCGGTTCGGTGAGCTCGACGCCGACGAGACCCCAGGTGCCGCACGAGATGTACGCCGACTTCGGCGAGGAAAGCGGGACGGCGGCGACGGCGGATGCCGTGTCATGCGAGCCGACCGCGATCACCGGGAGGTCCTTCCCGATCTGCGCCGCGAGCTCGGGGCGCAGCATCCCGATCACCGATCCGGGGTCGACCAGCGAGGGGAGCGCCGCCGTCGGGATGCCGAGGCTCTCGGCGAGTTCGGTGTCCCACGCGCCCGTGCGCACACCGAGCAACCCCGTCGTCGATGCGTTCGTGCGTTCGGCGACGCTGGTGCCCGTCAGAAGGTACGCGATGAGGTCAGGGATGAGCAGAGCGGTGTCGGCATCCGCAAGCTGTCCGTCGACACGGTACTGGTACAGCGTGTTGAACGGCAGAAACTGCAACCCGTTGTGGGCGTACAACTCGGGGAAGGGAACGATCTCGTGCACCTCGGCGACGCCCCGCTCGGTGCGAGCGTCACGGTAGTGGAAGGGCTCGGCGAACAGTTCTCCGCCCTGCAGCAGCCCGTAGTCGACCGCCCAGGAATCGATGCCGATGCTCTCGATCGCGGGTTCGCGTCGCACAGCCTCGGCGAGGCCATCGAGGATATGGGTCCAGAGTGCGTCGAAGTCCCAGTGCAGGCCGTCTTTGCGTTCGACGGGGCCGTTCGGGAAGCGCGAGACGAGTTCGAGATCCAAGGAGTCGGGTCCGACGCGCCCGATCATGACGCGTCCGCTGGTCGCGCCGAGGTCGACCGCGGCGATAGCCCGCACGCCCATCACACGCCCTCCTTCATCGAGACCGCAAAACCACGCCGAGACCGCAGCGATTCGCCGCGGTCTCGGCGTGGTTTTGCAGGTTTGCGGGAGGTCATCGCAGGAACGCCGCCGCGACGCCCGAATCGACCGGGATGTGCAGGCCCGTCGTGCGGCTCAGCTCGGGGCCGGTCAGTACGTACACGGCATCCGCGACGTTCTCGGGTACGACCTCGCGCTTGAGGATCGTGCGGTTCGCATAGAACTGTCCGAGATCCTTCTCCTCCACGCCGTAGGTCGCGGCGCGGTTCGCGCCCCAGCCAGAGGCGAAGATGCCAGAGCCGCGCACGACGCCGTCGGGGTTGATGCCGTTGACGCGGATGCCGTACTCGCCGAGCTCCACGGCCAGCAGGCGCACCTGGTGCGCCTGGTCGGCCTTGGTCGCCGAGTATGCGATGTTATTCGGGCCCGCGAAGACGGAGTTCTTCGACGAGATGTAGATGATGTCGCCACCGAGCTTCTGGTCGATGAGCACCTTGGCGGCGGCCTTCGACACGAGGAACGAGCCCTTCGCCATGACGTCGTGCTGCAGGTCCCAGTCCTTCTCGGTGGTCTCCAGCAGCGGCTTCGAGAGTGAGAGCCCCGCGTTGTTGACGACGAGGTCCACGCCGCCGAAGGCGAGCACGGCATCGTTCAGTGCTGCCTGCACGGCATCGGCATCCGCGACGTTGGCGGCGACGCCGATCGCGACATCCGTGTTGCCCAGCTCAGCGGCCGCGGCTTTCGCCTTCTCGAGATCGAGGTCAGCGATGACGACACACGCGCCCTCCGCGGCAAGACGGACAGCGATGGCCTTACCGATTCCGGATGCTGCGCCGGTGACGAACGCGATGCGGCCCTGGTGCGACTTCGGCTTCGGCATCCGCTGCAGCTTGGCCTCCTCCAGCGCCCAATACTCGATGCGGAACTTCTCCGCGTCCGAGATGGGGGAGTACGTCGAGAGGGCCTCGGCACCGCGCATGACGTTGATCGCGTTGACGTAGAACTCGCCGGCCACGCGCGCGGTCTGCTTGTTCGCACCGTACGAGAACATGCCGACGCCGGGGATCAGAACGATGAGCGGGTCGGCACCGCGGATGGCCGGACTCTCGGCGGTCGCGTGTACGTCGTAATACGCCTGGTAGTCGGCGCGGTACTCGGCGTGCAGCTCGTGCAGGCGCGCGATCTGCTCGTCGACGGATGCGGTGGTCGGCAGGTCGAGGATGAGCGGCTTGACCTTGGTGCGCAGGAAGTGGTCGGGGCAGCTGGTGCCGAGCGCCGCGAGACGCGGTGCATTCGACGAGGCGAGGAAGTCGAGCACGACTTCGGAGTCGGTGAAGTGGCCGACCATCGGTTTGTCCGTCGATGCGATGCCGCGGACAGTGCCGGCGAGGACAGCCGCGCGCTCACGGCGTTCGGCTTCGGGCAACGCCTCGAAGCCGGCGCGCACGCCGCCGAACGGCTCGGCCTTGCCGTTCTCCTCGATGTAGGCGGCGGCGGTGTCGATGATCCACAGCGAGTTCGCCTCGGCAGCATCCGACGTGTCGCCCCACGCAGTGATGCCGTGGCCGCCGAGGATGCAGCCGATCGCACCGGGATTCTGCTTCTTGATCTCGGCAATGTCCAGACCGAGCTGGAAACCGGGGCGCCGCCACGGCACCCATACGACCTTCTCGCCGAAGATCTTCGCAGTCAGCGCTTCGCCGTCTGCGGCGGTCGCGATCGCGATGCCAGAGTCGGGGTGCAGGTGGTCGACGTGCGCAGCATCCACCAGGCCGTGCATCGCGGTGTCGATCGAAGGCGCGGCACCGCCCTTGCCGTGCAAGCAGTAGTCGAACGCGGCGACCATCTCGTCTTCACGCTCGATGCCAGGGTAGACGCCTGTGAGCGCGCGGAAGCGGTCCAGGCGCAGCACCGCCAGGCCCTGCTCCGTGAGCGTTCCGAGGTCTCCCCCGGAACCCTTCACCCACAGCAGTTCGACCGGTTGACCGGTGACCGGGTCAATCTCGGTGCCCTTGGCCGAGGTGTTGCCTCCGGCGTAGTTCGTGTTCTTCGGGTCGGCGCCGAGACGGTTGCTGCGCTCGATGAGGGCGGCGGCGGTGGGGTTCGTCATGATCACGCCCCCCAGCCGGCCTGCGTGCCGCCGACGCGGTCGGCTGCGATCTTCTGCTGGTAGCCGGATGCCGCGTACGCCGCCATCGGGTCGCCGGCGAGGCCGCGCGACTCGCGCCATTCGTCGAGCGCCGGGCGTACATCGGTGTAGAACGCGTCCATGAAAACGGCATTCGCCGCGAGCACATCGCCCGACTTCTGGGCTGCGGTGAGAGCATCCCGATCGACGAGCAGCGCGCGCGCCGTCATCTCCTGCACGTTGAGCACCGAACGGATCTGCCCGGGGATCTTGTCCTCGACGTTGTGGCACTGGTCGAGCATGAACGCCACGTCGGGGTTGTTCAGCCCGCCTCCGCGCACCACCTCGAAGAGGATGCGGAACAGCTGGAACGGGTCAGCGGCACCCACGATGAGGTCGTCGTCGGCGTAGAAGCGGGAGTTGAAATCGAACGAGCCGAGCTTTCCGAGCCGGAGCAGCTGCATGACGATGAACTCGATGTTGGTGCCCGGCGCGTGGTGGCCGGTGTCGAGGCACACCATCGCCTTGTCGCCGAGCGAGGACACCTGGGCGTACGAGGTGCCCCAGTCCGGAACATCGGTGTGGTAAAAAGCCGGCTCGAAGAACTTGTACTCCAGCACCAGGCGCTGGTCGTCGCCGAGGCGGGCGTAGATTTTCTGCAGCGATTCCTGCAGGCGGTCCTGGCGTCCGCGCAGGTCGGCCTGGCCGGGATAGTTCGAACCCTCGGCAAGCCAGATCTTCAGGTCACGGCTGCCGGTCGCGTCCATCACATCGATGCACGCGAGGTGGTGATCGATCGCCTTGTTGCGAACCGCAGCGTCCTCATGCGTGAGAGCACCGAACTTGTAGTCGTCGTCCTGGAACGTGTTGGAGTTGATCGTGCCGAGCGAGACGCCGAGATCTTCCGCGTGCTTGCGCAGGTCACCGAAGTCGCACATGTCCCACGGGATGTGCAGCGCGACGACCGGCGCGAGCGCGGTGTACTTGTTCACCTGCGCGGCATCCGCGATCTTCTCGAACGGGTCGCGGGGCGTGCCGGGGGTGCCGAACACCTTGAAACGGGTTCCGGAGTTGCCGAAGGCCCACGAAGGGAGCTCGATCGACTGCTTCTCGAGTTCAGTGAGGATGGCGGGGGAGAGCGTGGTCACGGCGATGCTCCTTCGATCGGCCTTGACGCGGATGCGTGGGATTTATGAATCGTTTCAACCTTCATGCTAGGTGGTCGTTCCGGTCCGAGTCAACATGATGAACGGCTGCCCAGCTGAGGAGAACACCCGATGCCGTACACTCGCGGTCAGCGTGAAGGATGAGGAGTGTCAGGTGTCAGTGAGTGTGCGAGATGTTGCGGTCGCGGCATCAGTCTCTGTCGGCACGGTCTCGAACGTTCTCAACCGGCCCGACAAAGTCGCGGCAGAGACGGTCACGCGCGTACTCGCGGCGATCGAAGAACTGGGATTCGTGCGTAACGATGCCGCCCGTCAGCTGCGGGCGGGGCGGAGCCGGAGCATCGGCCTCGTCGTACTCGACGCCGGCAACCCGTTCTTCGCCGATGTCGCTCGCGGGGCCGAGGCCAGAGCAGAAGAGGATCGGCTGTCCGTGCTCCTCGGAAACAGCGATGATGATTCTTCGCGTGAAGCCGGCTATCTCGATCTGTTCCGGGAGCAGCGCGTCAACGGGGTGCTGATCAGCCCGGCATCCGATGGCGTCAACAAGCTCGAACAGGTAGCGAATGCCGGCATCCCGGTGGTCCTCGTCGACCATGAGCTGCCGGGGAGTCGCTTCTGCTCGGTGTCGGTGGACGATGTCGAGGGCGGGTATCTCGCCGTGCGGCATCTGATCGACATCGGTCGACGCCGGATCGCGTTCATCGGGGGACCGTCATCGATCGCGCAGGTCGCGAACCGTCTGCGCGGAGCGCGGCGTGCTGTCGAGGAGACTCCGGATGCTGCGCTCGAACTGATCGAGATACCGGCGCTGACAGTGTTGAACGGTCGCACCGCGGGCGAAGAGATCGTGCGTCGTGAGCCATCTCAGCGCCCGGATGCCCTGTTTGCCGCGAACGACCTGCTCGCGGTGGGGGTGCTGCAGGCCCTGACCATGTTCAGCACGGTGCGAGTGCCCGAGGACATCGCCCTGATCGGCTACGACGACATCGACTTCGCAGCGGCGACCGTTGTGCCGCTGAGTTCAATCCGCCAGCCCGCGCGGCTGATCGGACACACCGCCGTAGACCTGTTGCTGCGCTTCATCGATGACCCGGACGGTGACTACGAGCGCAACGTTCGGTTCCAGCCCGAGCTCGTGATTCGGCAGTCGACTTCGAGCGCTGACAGCATTGATGGGGACGCCGGCTGAGTGCCGGCGCCCCCATCAATTCAGCAATTCAGTTACTTGACGATCCCGACTTCCCGGACGTCGACGATCTCGCCCTCGGGCTGCCAGCTGGTGCCATCGAACCGGCTCAGCTGGAACTGGAAGACGATACGCCCGTCAGGACCGGAATCGAAGTTGATACCGGGGAGCGTCAGCGGGTTCTCCAGGTCGGACAGCGAGTCCCAGGACGCGATGAATCCTTCGCTGTCGAGCGACTCCGCCTGCTCCAGCGCGCCGACGATCGCCGCCGCGAGCCCGTATCCGCTGAACGCCAGCGAGTCACCGATCTCGGCCTCGTGGCCCTGCGCCGTCATCGCCTCGGCGTACGCGAGATAGCGCTCATCCTCAGCGAAGAGCGGGTCAGACGGGTCCATGTACCACTTGAACGCGTACGCTCCCTCGACTGCCGGGGGCGTTGCCTGGTTGATGGCGGCGGTGAAGTCCGACGTCGTCGATCCGAGCATCAGCGTCGGCTCCCACCCGATCTGGTGAATGTATCCGAGCAGTGCGCCGACGGTCGGTGCGCCGATGTTGACGACGAGCGTGTCCACGCCTGCGGCCTGGAACTGACTCACCTGAGCGCTGAGGTCGGACGTGCCGGGCGCGACCAGCGCCTGCTCGGCAGGAACCACCCCGCCGGTGGCGAGGCCCGCGAGCTGGCTCTCGCTCAGGTCGTTGTTGAATCCGACGTAGCCGACGACAGCATCCGGCTTCTGCTCCTTTATCCACTGCGCCTGGAGTTCGCCCTCCCACGCGACATCCGGCCAGAAGGCACGCTGGAGGGGATAGTTGTCGATGTCGCTGAGGGGGGAGTTGCCCGCCAGGGATACACCGGCCACATCCTTCTGCCTGAGGTAGTCGCGGCCAGCGATGGAGATGCCGCCGAAGTTGACGACCAGAATGGCGTCGTCCTTCTCGACGAACTTGCGCTGGTTCTCGACCAGACGTGCCGGGTCGTACGCATCGTCCGCGGTGACGAGTTCGATGGGGTGCCCGTTGATCCCGCCGTTGTCATTGGTCTCTGCGATGTACGTCTCGATTCCGGCCAGACCGGGTGCGACGGAACCGGCAGGACCGCTCAGCGGCCAGCTGACGCCGACGACGATCGGTGCCTTGTCTCCGTCGTCCGACGACGGTCCTGCGTCACCGCCTCGAGGACTGCAGGCGGTCAGGGCGAGGGCTGCGGCGCCGAGCAGTGCGACGCTCGTGAGCGCACCGCGGCGGATGGATTTCATCATCGAATCTCCTGTGTGTCGGGTTGGGTGGGAAGGGAAGGATGCGGTTCGGCGGCGGGAGACCGCCAGACCGAGCGATACAGACGCGAGACCAGACCGGCGATACCGCCGGGGGCGACGATGATGCACACGCCGAGCACGATCGCGAAGATCAGCTGCGCGAGATACGCCGAGGTGTCACCCGGCACCGCTTCGCTGAACCAGGTCGGCAGGTAGACGATGACGGCGGCGCCGACGATCGCGCCCCACCATGAGCGGCTGCCGCCGACGACGGATGCGACGAGCAGCGTGATCGAGAAGACGAGCGGATACGACTCGGGCACGACGAGTCCGAGCACGAACGCGTAGAGGGCGCCGCCAAGGCCGGCGAGAGCCGAGCTGAGGACGAACACGACCAGCTTGAGCCGATCGGCGTTGACACCCATCGACGCTGCCAGGATCGGGGAAGCCCGTACTGCGGCGAGTGCCCGACCTGTGCGTCCCGAGACGATCACCCGCAGCATCCCCACGCACACAAGCAGCACGAGGAGGATGACGAGATAGGCCCATTGCGCGTCAGTGAGCGCATCCGTGGGGGAGGCCAATCCTGCGTCGCTCAGGGTGATGCCGGCCTGACCGCCAGTGAAGTCGGAGAAGCGGTAGAGCAAGATCGGGAACAGAGCGGCGATGACGATCGTCAGGAGACCGAGATTGAACCCGCCCAGACGCACGCCGGGGAACCCGAGGATTATGCCGAGCACGATGCACAGGACGACTGCGCCGAGAACGGCCAAGCCGACCGGCCACTCCAGGTAGCGCATCAGCATCATCGCGGCGTAGCCGCCGATACCGAAGATTGCGCCGTGTCCCAGGCTGATCTGGCCGGAGGAGCCCATCAGAAGGTTCAGGCTCACGACTCCGAGGGCGACCGCGAGAACGCGGCTCATCGAGAACAGGTCGTAGTCGCTGACGAGGAAGGGCATCAGGATGCCGACGATGATCGCCACGGCGACGATGCCGCGCGGCAGCCAGGTACGAAGTGAAGACATCATGCGCGCACCGTGCTCTCACGGCCGAACAAGCCGGCGGGTTTGAACAGCACGACCACGATCACGACGGCGAACGCGAGGAGCACATTGAGGTCTCCGCCCAGCCCCGGCACGTAACGCCCGCCCAGAGCCGCCAGTACGCCGATGATCAGTCCACCGAGGACGACGCCCACGCGGCTGGTGATCCCGCCGAGGTTCGTCGCTGCCAGTGCCATCAGTAGCGGCACCGTCATCATGCCGGGTGACAACCCCAGCGTGGGAGCGGCCACGACGCCGGCGATTGTGCCGACGCCGCTGGCGACCGCCCATCCTGTTGCGAGCCAGAGGCCGCCCGAGAGCCCGAGCAGTGCAGCCGATGACTGGTTCTGCGCCACTGCGCGCAGGCGCAGTCCGAAATTCGTCCGGGTGAGCAGGAGCGCCATGGCGAGCATCGCACCTCCGACGAGGACGACTCCTGCCACCTGCTGGCTGGTCAGCCGCACTCCGCCGAGGTGGAAGACCCAGGTTCCGAAGAGCGGGGGGAATCTGTGTGGATCCGTGCCCCAGATCATGCTGATCACGGCACTGACACCCAGTAGCAGGGTGACACCGAGCGTGGTGAGCGCCGTCTGGTTGCGCCGGTCCACCCATCGCACGATGAAGAAGTAGATCGCGGCGCCGATAGCCGCTGAGACGACGATCGCGATCGGAATGGCGAGCCACAGCGGGAGCCCGAAGAGCAGAACCGAATAGGAGATGTACGCCGCGAGCACGGCCATTTCTCCCTGGGCGAGGTTGAGCATCCCGGTTCCCTGGAAGATCACGCTCAGTGCCAGTGCGAGAGCCGCGTAGACCAGCCCGGTCATCAGGCCGTCGAGTGAGATCTGGATGAACTCGATCATGCGGAGCCCTCCTTCTGGTCGGCGGGCGACGCTGCGCCGCCGAGGTAGTGGGCCTGCAGAGCATCGGTCGACTGGTATTCAGCGGCCGGTCCGTCGTGGACGACGCGACCGCGGCTGAGCAGCACCACGCGATCGGCGACGGCCAGCGAAAGCCGTGCGTTCTGCTCCGCCAGGAGCACCGTGAGGTCCCATTCCGTGCGCAGTGCCGTGAACTGGGAGAACAGCTCCTTGGTGGTCAGAGGCGCGAGTCCGAGGGAGGGCTCGTCGACGAGCAGCAGCCGCGGCCGAGCCAGGAGAGCCCGGCCGATTGCGAGCATCTGCGCCTGCCCGCCCGAGAGTGCTCCGGCGGGACGCTTCCGAAACTCCTCGAGGATCGGGAACGAGCGGAAGACTCGCGCGAGGTCGTCCGCGCTGTCGGTGCGCCGTGCAGACGGCCTCGCGACGGTGCCGAGACGGAGGTTCTCCTCGACGGTGAAGTCGGAGAAGGTGCCGCGGCCCTCGGGAACGTGCCCGACGCCGAGTCGTGCAATCTGGGGCGTGCGCAGCCGTGCGATGTCGGTGCCGGCGAAGGTGCGGGTGCCGTTGACGGTGATGGTGCGGCTGATGGCTCGAAGGAGCGAGGTCTTGCCGGCGCCGTTCGGCCCGAGCACCGCCACGATGCTGCCCTCGTCGATGTCGAGATCGATGCCGTGCAGCACTTCGACCTTCCCGTATGCGGCGGTGACGCCGCGCAGACTCAGAAGGCTCATGCTGCATCGACCTCCACGTCGCTTCCGAGGTACGCCGCGACGACCGCGGGATTCTTCTGGATTTCCGCGGCAGCGCCGACAGCGAGGAGCCGACCGGCATCGAGAACGGCGATCGTGGACGCATAACGCATGACGAGGGCGACATCGTGCTCCACGAGCACGCACGTCATCCCTGTCTCGGCGCCGTGCGCGACGACGAGATCCATGAGAGCGTTCGCCTCCTGCTCGCTCAGTCCAGCGGCCGGCTCATCGAGCATGAGCAAGCGGGGCTCGGCGATGAGCGCGCGAGCGATCTCGACCCGGCGTCGGTCACCGTGTGCGAGAGCCCCGGCCGGAGTCCACGCGTGGGCACCCAGCCCGACGCGCTCGATGACTGTCATCGCCTTCTCGCGAACCGCGCGTTCTTCGCGGCGCGCGCCGGCGGGGGCCCAGAGGGGTGTGAAGATGCCGACGTGCGTGTCGGTGTAGGAACCGAGCATCACGTTCGTGAGTACGTCCTGATCGTCGAGCAGCACCGGGGTCTGAAACGTCCGGGCGATGCCGGCGCCCGACCGGCGGAACGCGCGCTTGCCGTCGAGCGCTGTGCCCTCAAGGAGGATCGAGCCTTCGTGTCTGTAGATGCCGCTGACGCAGTTGAAGAGCGTGGTCTTGCCTGCGCCGTTGGGGCCGATCACGGCGCTGACGCCGCCCTGGGGGACATCGAAGGTCACCGAGTCGAGCGCGCGCACACCGCGGAAGCCGATCCCGACGTCGATGAGTCGGAGCGCGGGTGCGGGTGATTTCGTCATCAAGAACTCCCTTGTTCTCTTGCAATGAGACTCGACGCCGCTGCAACAGGAAAGGGGCTTCTTGTGATGTGCTTATCGATAAGGGTGATAGCACCCCGTGCAGACTAGTCGGCGTCGCGGAGCTCGGCCGCGGCCTGCGCGAAAAGCCCGCGCATCCACTGGTGCTCAGGGTCGCGATCGTGCACAGGATGCCACCACACGGCGTTGAGCACCGGGGTCGCGTCGAAGGGCAGCGCGAAGGTGCGCACATCGGCGGAACGCTCGAGAGCGGGTGCGACCGAGGCGTGCACCAGGCCGAGTCGATCGGTGTCTTCGATGAAATAGGCCAGGGCGAGGAAGCTCTCAACGACCGCCTCGAACCTCGGTTCGATTCCGAGTTGCTGGATCTGACGGCTCGCCGAAGTGAACGCCTCGCGGGACTGATAGGTGAAGACCCAGGGGCGCGCAGAGAGATCGGCCATCGTGGCCTGCTCACCGATCGTCGTGTCGTGCGTGCTGGTGATCCCCACCCAGTGGTCCTGCCAGAGATCGGCGTACGGCAGGTCGCTGAGGAAGCCGTGCGGGATGAGCATCGCGTCCGCGGACCGCAGCCGAGAAGCGGCATCCTCCACGACTGCCGGGCTGTGCAGCATGAAACGGAAGCGCACTCCGGGTGCTTGCTCTCTGGCCAACCGGCTGACATGTCGACCGACGGTCACGAAGGAATAGTCCGACCCGTAGATGGAGAACTCGCGTGTCGACAGCTCCGGGTTCCACGCCGCCTGACTCTCGAACACTCGCCGGGCGGCTTCGAGCGCCGTGGTGGTGTGGTCCGTGAGTCGGATGGCAAGCGGGGTCAGGTCGTAGGAGTTCCCACGGCGGGCGAGAATCGGATCGTCGAAGTGTGTACGCAGTCGCGCGAGTGAGGCGCTGAGGGCTGGCTGGCTGAGATGCAGTCGCTCGGCTGCCCTGGTGACACTGCGTTCGGTGAGCAGCGCGTCCAACGACACGAGCAGGTTCAAGTCGAGGCGCGAGAGCAGGGGCTGATCGGACACGGGTGGGTCTTTCTCGGGTGGGACAGGCTCGGGGCGAGCCGACACCCATCGTATCAGCCGCGCTGATAGCGGAGATAGCTGAATTCGGATTCCCTGATAGTTGTGGCGCGCTGCAGAGTGGGAACACGACGAGCCCCATCTCAGAAGGAATCAACGATGATTAAATTGCTTTCCCACCTCTCCTACGTGGCGATCACCACGCCTGATGTCGAGGCGTCGGTCAAGTTCTACGAGGAGCAGGTCGGCCTTACGGTCGTAGACCGCATCGACGGCGCTGTCTACCTGCGATGCTGGGGCGACTACTACGCCTACAGCGTCGTCGTGAAGCCCGGCGACGAGCCCGCCCTTGAAACCATGGCGTGGCGCACGACCAGCGCCGAGGCGCTCGAAGAGGCCGCCAAGCGCATCGAGGCCGCGGGGGTGCAGGGCGAATGGATCGACGACCTGCCGCTGATCGGCCGGGCGTACAGCTTCACCGGGCCCTACGGACACCCCATGACCCTGCACTGGGACGTCACCCGTCACCAGGCACAGGGCGACACGGCATCCATCTATCCCGACCGTCCCGAGAAGCGCTCGAAGGTCGCCGGTGCACCGCGCCAGCTCGACCACGTCACCATCGCGGCGAGCGATGTCGACGGCTTCGTCAAGTGGTATGTCGATGTGCTCGGCTTCCGGTTCATGGCACGCACCGTTCTGGACGAGGCGCCTATCTCGGTGTTCTCTGTGCTCACCACGAACGAGAAGTCACACGACCTCGGTGTCGTCCTTGACAGCTCCAGCGTCGCAGGGCGCATCAATCACTACGCGTTCTGGGTCGACACCCGTGAGGAGCTGCTCATCGCGGCAGACACGCTCATGGAAAATGGCACCCCGATGGAGTACGGCCCGAACATCCACGGTATTGGTGAGCAGACGTTCCTGTACTACCGTGAGCCGTCGACGATGCGTATCGAAGTGAACACCGGTGGCTACCGCAACTACGTTCCGGACTGGGAAGCCCGGACGTGGCGTCCGTCGCAGGGCTCGAGCAACTTCTATCGCAACGGCTCTATGCCGATGTCGATGACCGAGTCGTTCCCGCCGGCTGACGGACCGTCCGCGACCGAAGAGGGCGTGCCCGACGAGATCAAGGACCTGCTGCTGAACCCGTACACCCAGCACGGCTAAGGGTGAGTGCAAAGGGGTGCGGTGATACCGCACCCCTTTCCCGCCATCCCGCAGACTGAGAAACGAAACTGGAGAACGATCGATGACGACCACGACAGCACCCTTCGCGCTGGCCCGCTACCGGGACGGCGATGCTGCGCGTCTCGGGCTGGTGGCGGGAGACCGCATCCGCCCGTTGGACGATGAAGACCTCGGCGCAGCCGGGCTGAACGCGTTCCTCGCAGCCCCCGACTGGGATCGCCTCGGCGCGCTCGCCAAAAGCACCGATGGTTCCTGGCGTCCGCTGGACGAGGTTGTCCTCACCGCGCCGGTCGAGCCGCGTCAGGTGCTGCAGACGGGTGCGAACTACCGTCAGCACGTGATCGAACTGGTCGCCGCCGGAGTGTCGAAGAACAGCGATCGCACAATCGAAGAAGCTCGCGAGTTCGCGGCCAAGCTGATGGACGATCGGGCCGTGAACGGTGAGCCCTACTTCTTCATCGGTCTGCCCGCGTGCGTCGTCGGCGACGACGTACCGCTCGTTCTGCCGTCCTACAGCGAGGTGCACGACTGGGAGCTGGAGCTGGCCGTAGTGATCGGTCGGGAAGCGTTCCGGGTGACTCGCGAGGATGCCCTTGATCACGTCGCCGGTTACACCATCGTCAACGACGTCACCACGCGTGACCTCGTATTCCGCGAGGACATGAAAGACATCGGCACCGACTGGTACCGCGGCAAGAATGCCCCCGGCTTCCTGCCCACTGGCCCGTTCTTGGTGCCGGCCGAGTTCGTGGATGCCGGCAACGCGGCGGTGCGACTCGAACTGAACGGAGAGGTGATGCAGGATGCCTCTACCACCGACCTGCTCTTCGACATCCCGGCACTGATCTCGGCGGCATCCCAGAACATGCCCTTGCTGCCCGGTGATCTGCTGCTGACCGGAAGCCCCGCGGGTAATGGTCAGCACTGGAAGAGGTTCCTGCGCGACGGCGACGTCATGACGGGGACGATCGGTAACCTCGGCACCCAGGTCATCCGCTGCGTCGCGGAGGATGCGTCGTGACGGCTCCATCCGAGAACCCCGCTGACCTTGACCGCCAGGATCCAGAGGCAGAGATCGCACTGCGTGCCGAGGCGTTTCGCAACTGGGGTCGCTGGGGCGAGGACGATGCACTCGGCACGCTGAACTTCATCGACCAGGCCAAGCGGGTGCAGGCCGCGGGCCTGGTTCGCGACGGCCGGGCGATCTCGCTCGCGCAGTCCTTCGACACCGAGGGTCCGCAAAAGGGCTGGCGCCGACGCACGAACCCAGTGCACACGATGACCGACACCGGCACCGACGCCGAACGCGGCAATCAGGGTTTCCCGCACGGGATCGGCGGCGCGGATGACGTGATCGCTATGCCACTGCAGTGCTCGACTCAGTGGGACGGTCTCGGCCACATCTTTGATCACGGCAACGCGTGGAACGGTCGGCGTGCCGGCGACGTTGTCACGAGTGAGGGCGACCTCGTCACGGGCATTGAGCACGCGGCATCCGTCGTCGTCTCTCGCGGCGTGCTGCTCGACGTCGGTCGGCATCTGCGTCCCGAGACGGGCGAGCTCGACGACGGCCACGCGATCACCGTCGCCGACCTCGAGGCGACCGCCGCAGCGCAGGGCGACTCCGCCCGCATCGGCCGCGGCGACATCGTGCTGGTCCGCACCGGTCAGTACGCGCGCACCCGCCGCGACGGTTGGGGTGACTATGCAGGGGGACCCGCACCCGGGCTCTCCTTCACCACCGCCGGTTGGCTGCATCGCACGGAGATCGCTGCCATCGCGACCGACACCTGGGGCTTCGAGGTGCGCCCGAACGAATTCGACGCCGCAGCCTTCCAGCCGTTGCACCAGGTCGTGATCCCGAACATAGGCCTCACGATCGGCGAGATGTGGAACCTCGACGAGCTCGCGGAAGCCTGCGCAGAGCTCGGCCGCTGGGAGTTCTTGCTCTCTGCCCCGCCTCTGCCCATCACGGGTGCGGTCGGCTCTCCGATCAATCCCATCGCCCTTCTCTAACTTTCCCATGCACTACACCAGAACAGAGAGGTTCTGACATGACCGCAGTATCCAAAGTCGCGATCGCCGGCAGCGGCGTCGCGGGACTCGCCGCAGCGATCCAGTTGGCGAAGGCGGGCGTCGAGGTCGACGTCTTCGAAGCCCTGCCCGAATTGACCGGCCTCGGTTCGGGCATCTCTTTGCAGGGGAACGCGCTGCGCTGCTTCGACGCGCTTGGCGCGTGGGACGACATCCGGGATGCCGGCTACGCGTTCGAGGGGCTGAACCTCCGAGCTCCCGGACCTGACGCACCGATCGTCGCCTCTCTTCCCGACGTCAAGACTGGTGGCCCCGACTACCCCGCCGCGATGGGGATGCCGCGTGCCGAACTGGCGCGCATTCTGCTCGCCCATGCACAGGCGGCGGGCGTGAACATCGTCTTCGGCGCGAAGGTCACGGCGATCGACGCGAGCGCATCGGACTCTGTCGAGGTATTCGTGGATGGCGAATCCGCCGGAGCATACGATCTGCTGGTCGGTGCAGATGGTCTGCACTCGACCGTCCGCGGACTCATCGGGATCGAGACCAAGCCCGAGCAGAACGGGATGGGCATCTGGCGCACGTTCGTGTCACGTCCGGCCGAGGTCGAGCGCAGTGAGCTGTACTACGGCGGACCGGTGTACATCGCGGGCTACACGCCCACCGGCGAAGACTCGATGTATGCGTTCCTGGTCGAGAAGGCGCAGGACCGATTCGGTCACTCCGATGAGGAGGCCACACGCATCATGCTCGAGGAGTCTCGAGCGTATGCCGGCCCGTGGGACTCTATTCGCGCCGACCTGGAGACGGGCGCGCACGCGAACTACACGTGGTTCACGCGGCACATCGTCGACGCCCCGTGGAACCGCGGACGCGTCGTGATCATCGGAGATGCCGCACATTCCTGCCCTCCCACGATCGCCCAGGGCGCCGCGCAGGGGCTGGAGGATGCCGTTGTGCTCACCGAGCTGCTGGTCGCGGCAGATGCCGTCGACGAGGCACTGTGGGATGAGTTCCACCGCCGCAGGCTCCCGCGGGCAACTGCTGTTGTCGAGGCGTCTTCACAGCTCGCGCAATGGCAGATCGACGGTAATCGTGACGCCGACGCTGGCGGGTTGATCTTCGGGATCGCGAAGCAGATGGCGGAGCCAGCATGACCGTCGAGAACGAGCGGACCGCAGATGTCCGCGTGACAGATGTGCATGCCCATGTCCTGCTGCCGTCGATCCAGGCGGCGGTGGAGGCGCGAGTACCAGAGCTTGTCGCCGAGGCTGCCGCGCTGGATCTGAAGCGCAACGGCGCCGAGAGTGCAGCGGTGTCCGGCCCCATGGTCGGCGCCCGCATCCCGAAACTCACGTCGGTCGCCGAGCGGCTCGCCGTGATGGACGAGCAGGGTGTTCAGGTGCAGTGGGTGAGCGCATCGCCGAACCACTTCTATCCTTGGGCGCCGGAGGGTCTCGCGGTCTGGACGGCGAACGAGGCGAACAGGCTCGTCGCCGAGCACGTGGCTGAGGCCCCGGACCGGCTCGTCGGGCTCGGGCTCGTTCCGCTGCAGCATCCGGAGCGGATTGTGGAGTGCCTCGATGACGCCGTACTCGGGCGGGGACTGGCCGGCGTGGAGATCTCTTCGTTCGCCGGCGATGTCGAGCTCTCGGACGAGCGGCTCGAGCCGTTCTGGGCACGTGCCGCCGAACTCGGTTGCGTGATCTTCCTGCACCCGTTCGGCTGCAGCCTGGACGAGCGGCTTGACCGCTTCTACCTGGCCAACACGGTCGGGCAGCCGACGGAGAACGCGGTGGCGCTCTCGCACTTCATCTTCGCGGGTGTGCTCGATCGGCATCCGAACCTGAAGATCGTTGCCGCGCACGGTGGAGGCTACCTGCCATTCGCGATCGGCCGTTCCGACCACGCCTGGGCCGTGCGGCCCGACGCGCAGCGCTGCGCCGAGGCACCATCGACCTATCTGAAGAAGATCTGGTTCGACACGGTCGTGCACAATCCCACGTCTCTGCGGCACCTGATCGAGGTCGCCGGGGCTGACCGGGTTGTCCTCGGCAGTGACTTCCCGTTCGACATGGGGCTCGACGACCCGGTGGCGTTCGTGCAGGACGCAGGGCTTTCCGCCGAGGTCGTCCCGCGTATCTTGGGCGCAAACGCCGCTGATCTGCTGACGGGAAAGGTGCAGGCATGAGAATCGCCCGCTGGGAGAGCGGACAGGGCGTCGGCGAGGGGTTCATCATTGCAGACAATGTGGTGCCGTTCCCCGACGGACTCACCGTCACCGACGTGCTGCGGCGTGGTCTCGCCGAGACGCACGCTCTGTACGAGCGAGTGGAGGGCGCCGGCGAACCGCTGGCGAACGTGCGCCTGCTCGCTCCAGTTGTGCCCGCCTCGGTGCGGGACTTCGTCGCGTTCGAGGAGCACGTCGAAGGAGTGAGCGCCGGGGTTGAGGGCAAGAGCGACGTCGCCGCGGAGTGGTACGACGCACCCACGTTCTACTTCACCAACCCGCACACCATCTCGGGTCCTGGCGACGTGATGCGCCCGCCGGTCACCGAGAAGCTCGACTTCGAGCTCGAACTCGCGCTCGTCATCGGCGCGGACGCAGAAGTGGGGGAGTCGAACCTCGACGCGCAGTCTGCGGCATCCGTCATTTTCGGCTACACGATCATGAACGACTGGTCGGCTCGCGACCTGCAGGCCCGTGAGATGAAGGTGCGTCTGGGGCCGGCGAAGGGCAAAGACTTCGGCACGACGCTGGGACCCTGGATCGTCACCGCCGACGAGGTGGCGCCGTATCTCGATGACGACGGTTTCCTGGCGCTCCGCGCCGAGGTGTACGTCAACGGCGAGCTGATCGGCGAGGACCTGCTGTCGAACGCGGGCTGGCCGTTCCCAGAGTTCGTCGCCTACGCCTCGCGCAACTCGCGTGTGGTGCCCGGCGACGTGCTCGGATCAGGCACAGTCGGTAACGGCGGATGCCTCGGCGAGCTCTGGGGTCGCAACCAGGCCCTCACCCCGCCCCCGCTGCGCGAAGGCGACGAGGTGCGGATGGTTATCGAGGGCATCGGCGAACTCGTCAACACGGTCGGGGAGCAGGTGCCGGCACCGCCGCTCCCATCTGCCCGACCGCGTCCGAGGAGTCGCCGTCGCTGAGGGACACGATTCGTTCCTCATCGTCAGACCGGTTATGATGAATAAGCGCATCCGTGGCTTCGAGCCAGATGCCTGGAGACGTCGCATAGTGGCCTAGTGCACCACCCTGCTAAGGTGGAGTCCTCTCTAAGGGGACCGAGGGTTCAAATCCCTCCGTCTCCGCATTTGACCTTTCCCGGGTGTGCACCACTTTCCCCAGCTGCACTTGCTTACGTTTTTTGAGCGATCTGCTGATTCTCCCCGTTTCTCACTGAGCATTTTTTATCAGCGGAGACGGAGGGTTTTTTTCTCGCTGCCGCTCTCGAGTTCGTGCTCTCGCGAGATTCCGCAGTTAATGGCGTCTCGATCAGCTGCCGCGAGGCAAACGAGAAAGAAGTGAGAAAGGGAGACCGAGTGTGATGTCTCGGGACATGGGTGACAGTTCTGTGTCTGGACTTCGGTGACGGTTTGTGTATCAGGACATCGGTGACACTTCCTGTTTCTGGGGTCCGCGGGGTTTGCCGTTACCGACGTACTTGATGCCGGGTGGTGGCCAGTTGTGTTCGACGATGAGGGTGCCGCGGTCGTCGAAGACCATGATTCCGCCGGCGTCGTAGAGCACGAAGACGTCCTTGCCGCGCATGGGGTAGCTGACGTTGAAGACGCAGCCGCGGGCTTTGATCGATCCGTTCGGGTGGACGGTCGCGATCCGGATCCCGTCGAGCACGCGACCGTTCGGGGAGGGTGCCGGGGGTAGCGGCTCGTCAGGCTTCCGTGGCGGTAGGGGCCGTGGCCGGGGCGGTGTCGCTTTCGGTGTCGCTTCCCACGCCTGCAAGGGGGTGATTCGGCCGGGTAGTGCCTGGTGGGGGCGTTCGGTGTTGTAGATGTGGTCGAACTGGTCGATCTGGGTCTGCAGCTCTCGGAGGTTGCGGGCGATGCGCTGCTGTCGAGGTAGCGGAACAGGGTCTGATGGAATCTCTCGTTCTTGCCTTGCGTGGTCGGCTTGTACGGCTTCCCGGTGATCGGATCGACTCCGAGCCGGTAGACGTATTCGACGAGCTGTCCGATGAAGCCGCGCCGTGAGGGGTTCAACGCGAGGCCGTTGTCGGTGAGCAGCCGTTGCGGGACGCCGTGGCGTTTGATGGCTCGGCGGACAACGCGGACGGCGCCGCGGGAGGTTTCGCCGACGGCGGCGTGGGACGCGACGGGGTAGCGGGAGTGGTCGTCGATGAGTTGGAAGATCATGCATTGGCTGCGTACAGTGCCAGCAAGGCTGGCTTGATCGGTCTAGTCAAGAGTTTGGCGATGGAGTTCGCGCGTACTCGACTTACCGTGAACGCCATCGCCCCAGCGACTATTGATACGCCGATGATGAAGGACACTCCGGCGGAGCGACGGTTGGCGGACCGTGAATCGATCCCGGTAGGTCGCTTTGGCACTCCGGATGAAGCTGCTGCGCTCATTTCTTATGTGGCATCCGTGGAGTCAGGTTTCACGACGGGGTTCGCGTATGACCTCTCGGGAGGGCGAGCCCAGTACTGAGCCTTCGGTGTACGCCGTCGATGCATCCGATCGCATTAGGCCTCCCCATATTCGGCGGCTGAGCTCAGTCAGCGGACATTTCAGTTGGCGCTAACGGGTTCGAGATCGATCGTGCGGAACGAGCCGGGCGATACTGAGACGACGGCGGCCGACCGGTCGCTGGTCACGGTGATCGTCCGCGTGATTCGATCAAGACTCGCGACGAGAACGGTCTCGCGGTCGGAGAGACGCGCGCCAATTGCCCAAACGAGCCCGTCGGGGCTACTTCCGGACAGGGTTAGCGCGCCCGGGACGCGGAGCGACAAGAGCGCGGCAACAGCTTCCGACACGGGGAAGGGTTCGCCACGCGCGTCACGAACGCCCCTCGGGCCCCACTCCTCGAAGAAGGTGATGCTCGCGACTCCGTCGACGGCCACGGCGGCTGCGCTCGCCACTGTCCACGCCGCGAGTTCAGGTGAGCTCTGGCGTTGATCATCCTCACCCGAGAGCTCGGCGCCATAACCGTGCGTGAGGTCGGTGTCGGCGTGCGCGGGCGGGGGTTCGGTGGCCACGCTGTTGAAGCGAGGCCGCAGGGTGATCGGTCCGACGTGTACCGGTCGCCCGTCGGCGAGTCGCACGGCTTGACGTGCGATCGTCCGCTGGATCGCGACGGATTCGATGAGCTGCTCCGTGCTGAGCGAGTGGAACAGCGGGGTAGTGCTGAAGGTGACGCCGTCGACCTCGGGCGGAGTGATGTCCCACTCACGGTTCAGCTCGGTGAAGTGTGCGCGGGAACCGGCCACGATGGGGACGTGGACGCCCGCGGCACGCTGTGCCGTGCGCAGAGCGTTCAAGACGGCAGCATCCGTCACGTGACGACTCGAGTCGAAAACGCCGACGCGCACCACTCCTGGCGAGTCCGCGAATGGCGCCAGCGATGTGATTACCTCGTCCCATGGCGCGCCCGCTGACGCGATGACGCGTATGTCGAGCGGGGCGCCGGAGGCAGCGGCGCGATCAAGGGCGGCCTGCCAGTTCGACGTTCGAAGGTCCAGTTCTACCAGCACCGAGGCCGGCGTGACCTCACCCCTTTCGGGAGCCGGATCCGGATCCGGCGCGGTCGCAGCGCCGAGTCCGAGCTCGAAAACGGGGCCGCCCAGCTCGAGGTGCACCACGTCCGCCTCGGCCGCTTCGTTCGCGACGGCGACGTCGCGCACATCGATCAATACCCTCTGCTGGACGCGTGTGCCGGCCGGGATCGAGTAGGGGAATGGCATCGCGAGCGGTCTGCTGTACGTCTTGAACGATGCATCCGACCAGTTCCGCTGATCTTCCATTTCGAACACATCGCCGTCGAACGCGACGGAAACCTCAGAACCCGCGCGCAACCATGACAACTGAGCGATGTCGAACACTGGCTGGTGAGGGCTGATCTGCGCCGGAAACACAGACTCCTCGACCGTTCGGTCTGTGTGGGTGACCCTCAGCGCCTCGCCGGCAAGTTGGGGTGGGTGAAGCACCACCAACCCCGTGCGGTTTGTCGCGAAATCCCGCTCCGACTCGAGGTCGGCGAGAACGATGAGCCGCGAGTGCCGCGCTTCGACGCGGACGATACCGCGAAAGCTGGAACCCAGTCCCTGCGACCTCACATGCAGCGTGAGCGTCGTGCCTGAGTCTCTCACTCGGTCTACGACGAGGTCCGCGGTATCCCAATTGCGGTCGCGCACAACCGCGCGGACGGAACGCAAGACAGGGCGCCCGCTGTAGGTGATGTCGGCGATCTCGTCGCCACGGACATCGAAAGACCATGGTCCGTTCTGCCACGAGCGGGATGTCGAGAGCCAGGTCATGTCGGGATTCTTTCAGGCCGCGACACCTCAGAGTGTCGTCATGCCGCCGTCGATGGCAAACAGCGCCCCCGTCGCGAAGGCGCCATCGTCGCTGGCGAGGTAGACCATGATGCCTTCGACGTCGGCGGGGGAGCCCGCCCGTCCGAGGGGAATTCGACCGATGATGGCAGCACGGGAGTCGGGGTCGGATGAGATCGCCGTGACGAGGGAGGTTTCGGTGTATCCGGGTACCACGGTGTTCACGCGGATGCCGCGGTCGGCATAGGCGGCCGCGACCGTGCGGGCGAGGCCGTGCATGCCGGCCTTCGACGCACTGTAGGCGGTGAAGTCGCGCCCTTCGCCGTTCAGTCCGGTCGGGCTTCCGGTGAGGATGATCGAGCCTTTCGTGCCCGTCGAGAGCATCGATCGCACCGCGTGCTTGACGGTCAGGAAGGTTCCGGTGAGGTTGATGTCGATCGTGCGCTTCCACACGTCGAGGTCCAGATCCGCCGCCGGCGCATCCTGTCCGAACAGCTGGACACCGGCGTTCGCTACGACGACATCGGGCGCCCACCCCTCGGCCGAGAGCTGCGCGAACGCGGCCTCGACGGAGGGTTCGTCGGAGATGTCCAAGACGGATGCCCGAGCTGAGCTGCCGATCTCCTTGGCTGCGCGCTGTGCGGCCTCTGCGTCACGGTCGGCGATCACGACGCGGGCCCCCTCGCGGGCGAAGCGCGCGGCGACGGCGTACCCGATTCCGGTGGCCGCTCCCGTGACGAGGGCGGTTTTTCCTTCGAGCCTGGTCATGGGTTCGTCCTCACCGCTCGATGTGCTCGAGATGCAGCATCCGGGCGAGGTTCTTGTCGAGCTCGTCGTCGCGGAAGATCTTCTTCCAGTCGTCCTTGATGATGCTCTCGCGCCCGTAGTCCATCGCAATCAGACACGCATCACTGAACGGGTTGTCGCCGCGAAGACCATTGGCCAGTGCCACCTGGGTGTGGCCGTACAGGATGCTACGCGCCGCGGCTTCGGGAACCCCCATCGTGTGGATGGTCTCGTGCAGTGCCTCGTTCAGCAGTGCACCGATCATGCACGCGACGGTCTCGACGAGAGTGGGCTCGAGCTGGGCGAGCTGCTTGATGGTGACGAAGTGAACGTCGATGATCGGCGCGTAGATCGCGCGGACGGTGGCCTCGACGATCGCCGCCTTAGCCGGATCGTCGGACTCGACGGCGGCGATCGCGTCCTGCGGGGCGGCGATGCCGCCGAAGGTGTCGGCCCATTCCTCAGGAGTCTGGCGCTGCAGGAAGATCGACGGGTGGCACGGGTGCGCGACGGCGCGGACGACGTCATCTCGGTCGGTGAGCAGACCCGCGTATGCGGCGGCCGGGTCGAGAGTGAGCGCGATCGCGCCTGACTTCATCTGGGGCACCATGTCGGCGGTTACGGACGCCAGCGCCAGGTCGGGTACGGCGAACACGACGATATCGGCGGCGGCGACCGCGGCGGCGGCATCCGTCAACTCGCGACCCGCGTCGATCGTGCGCTGCGCGCCGGCGGGGGAGTTCTCGACGTAGGAGACAGCGTGGGCTGTCTTCGCGAGGTTGTTCGACACCCGCATGCCCATCTTGCCGCCGGCGCCGATGACGGCGATCTTGTAGGTATCGGTGCTCACAGGGTGCTCCTTAGGTATTCCAGTGTGGTGCGGGTCCACTCCCGCTCGGTTCGGATTGTGCTCTCGGCATCGCCCTGCCAGGGGAGCCAGTGCTCGACGATCTCGTTGATCCCGCGCTCACGCGGACGGACGGATTCGAGCAAGTGCGGATAGTCGTGCAGGCCGGTGCCCATCGGCGCTCCGGAGTAGGTGAAGCCCACCCAGCCGTCATGTCGCGCAAACGCGAAGTCCTTCACATGCACGTTCGCGACCTGCGGGGCGGCGAGTTCAACGGCGTCACGTGGTTTCTCGAGCCGGGCGACGACGTTGCCGGGATCGAGGCAGATGCCCAAGTGCGCGCTGTCGAAAGAAGCGACAAGTCCCACGAGATCCGCGGTTGCGACTTGCTCGTACGTCTCGAGAGCAAGGATGACATCGGATGCCTCGTAGGCGCGCAGTGCAGCGCGCAGCTGACGCTCAGCTTCAGCAAGACTCGGCCGCGAGTCGGGGCCGTACAGCATGCTGCGTACGAGCCGTGCATCAAAGATGTCGGCGATCCGAAGGAACCGCGTCAGGTGAGCGAAGCTCACTCCCTTGGTGCCGAGCTCGATGGTGAGGCCGAGGTCGCGGGCGGTAGAGGCGGCACCCTTCAGCTCGACCTCCGTCATGTGTTCGAGCGGCGCGTAGTCGCAGATCTGGAACAGCCTGACGCCGAGGGCGCGGGTCGCCTCGAGCGCACCGACGAGCGTCAGTGGATGCTCGGCTCGCTCGGAGTGCTGCCAGAAGAATGCGTACGTTCCCAGCCCGATCATCGGTCGCTCCGCGCCAGGTCCGCTGCTTCGTCCAGCACGGCGAGTAGCGCGTCGGGATCGTGGGCGAAGCGACCGAGGAAGAGTCCGTCGACCGTGTCGCCGAGTTGTGTGAGCAGACCGGGGCCGGCCGAGCCGCCGTAGATCACCGAACTCCCCGCACGTTGAGGATCGGAGTCGAGGGCGGCCCGGATCGCCGTCGTGACCTCGCTGATGTGGGTGACGGGAGCAGGCGAGGGCGCGCCGATCGCCCAGACAGGCTCATAGGCAACGATAACTGGACCGGAGGCAGCGCCGGCGAGATCGGCCGACACTTGCGCGACGGTCGCTGCGGCGGCATCCTCCGTCCCACGTCGCTCCCACTCGCCGACGCACAGCACCGGCGTGAGTCCGTTTCTGAGAGATGCGGCGGCTTTGGCGGCAGTGATCTGCGACGTTTCGCCGAAGAGTCGTCGCCTCTCAGCGTGGCCGATCTCGGCCAGGCTGACGCCGATTTCGGCGAGTTCGACGGCGCTCACCTCGCCGGTGAAGGCGCCTTTGTCATGCGTCGCGACGTCTTGCGCTCCGATGCGCACCGGCGTGCCAGCGAACGCGGCGACCGCGGGGATCAGCTGCGGGTAGGTGGGGATCACGAAAAGACTGACCGCACTTGATGTCACAGCATGATGCGTGCGCACCATATCGGCGACCCGCGCAAACCAGTCCAGCGCCTCGCGATGACCGAAGTACATCTTGAGGCTCACCCCCACCTGTACGGAGGGCATCAGCAGCTGCCGGTGCTCTCGTACTCGCCGATGACTGCGACCTTCTCCGCAGATGCTGAGGCGGGGTCGAAGCGGTACGTGAGCCATTCCCGCACAAGTCGGCGAGCCAGCTCGATACCGATGACTCGCTGGCCCATGGTGAGCACCTGTGCATCGTTGGAGAGCACGCCGCGTTCGACTGAGAAGCTGTCGTGCGCGGTCACGGCGCGTATTCCGTCCACCTTGTTCGCGGCGATCGCCACACCGAGCCCCGTGCCGCAGATGAGCAGCGCACGGTCGGCTTCGCCAGACGCGACGAGTTCGGCTGCGGCGATCGCCACGCGCGGATAGGCGGTGTGCCCGTGGGCATCGACCCCGACATCGACGAGCGACGCGACGCCCGGGTTCCCCTCAAGGTCCTTCTTAAGGATCTCTTTGTAGTCGAACCCAGCGTCGTCGCTGCCGATCACGAGGCGAAGTGCGTTCGTCACGAGGATTTCCTTTCGAGGACGGCGCCGATGGCCGTCGCGATGAGTGCGAGGGAGTGCGCACCGGGGTCCGGTGTGCCGACGCTGTTCTGCCCGTGCGAACGGGCTCTCCCTTTGAGGGGGAGTAGGTCGGCGGTGGACGCCGCCGCCCGTGTGGCGGCGTCCGCCGCCCTCTCCCACGCGGCTGCGAGAGAGTCGCCGCTGTCGATCGCACGGGCGAGCTCGTCGCTGAACGGCACGAGCGCGTCCACCAGTGTCTTGTCGCCAACCTGTGCTTTGCCGAACTTCATCACGGCCTGCGCTCCGTCTCCGACGCCCGCACTCACGTCCGACGCGGAGGGGGCGCCTTGGTCGCCGAGCTTGCCGGCGACTCCCGCGAGGATGAGTCCCCACAGCGCTCCGGAAGTACCCCCGGCGCGGTCGGACCATGCATCGGCGGCGCAGGCGAGCACGGTCTCAGCGCCAGCACCAGCAGTCTGCGCGGCGATGGCTGCGTCCCGCGCGGCGTGCGACCCGCGCTGCATGCCGATTCCGTGATCTCCGTCGCCGGCGATCGAGTCCAGGCGTCCGAGCTCGTCCACGTGCGCGTCGATCGTGGCGGCGATGGACTCGACAACCGCGACGACGGTCGCGGCGACGGCGCGGGACGTCTCGTCGGAAGGCGGGGTTTCTTCGTCGACGAGCTCAGCGTGGGGCGTGGGTTCCGCTCGCGCTGTGACGGCGACCGACCCGCGACGGTACGCCGGCGTGTCGACCGGTGTGTTCCAGAGTTGCTCGAGCTCTTCGTCGAGCCAGAAGAGGGTGAGCGACGTCCCGGCCATATCGAAGCTCGTGCAGTACTCGCCGACGTGAGGGTCGACGATCTCGATGCCCGCGGCACGGAGAAGTTCGGCGATGCGCCGGAACACCACGAACATCTCTTCATACTTCAGTGAGCCGAGTCCATTGAGGATCGGAACCACTCGTGCGCCTGAGGCCTCGACACCCTCGGGCACCTCATCGAGCAGCCGCGATACGAGCAACTCGGCGAGCCCGTCGGCGGTGGGGATGTCAGTCTCATCGATTCCAGGTTCGCCGTGGATGCCGAGACCGATTGCCATTCGTCCCTCCGGGACGGAGAACAGCGGCTGCTCCGCGCCGGGGAGAGTGCATCCGCTGAACGCGACGCCGAAGGAGCGGGTGCGCTCGTTCGCAACCCTCGCCACTTCGACCACTTCGGCGAGGTCATACCCGGCCTCAGCGGCAGCCGCGGCCGTGCGGAAGACCGTCAGGTCGCCAGCAATACCGCGCCGCTTGTGCTTCTCAGAAGGTGGTGCGCTGAAGATGTCGTCGGTCACCGCGACCGACTCGCAGGCGATGCCGTCCGCACGCAGCCGCTCCTGGGCGGCGTCGAAGTTCAGCACGTCGCCGGCGTAGTTTCCGTACGTCAAGAAGACCCCGCCGCCCCGGTGCGCAGCCCTGGCAACGGCGTGGACCTGTTGCGTTGACGGCGACGCGAACAGGTTGCCCATCGCAGCACCGTGCGCGAGGCCCTGTCCAACCAATCCACCGAACGCGGGGTAGTGGCCGGAGCCACCGCCAATCACGACAGCGACCTGGCCTTCGGGCACGACGGTGCTGCGGATCACGCCACCCGAGACACGTTGGACAGACCGTTCGTTGGCGGCTACGAAGCCCGCGATCATCTCTTCGGCGAAGTCGGCCGGATCGTTCCACAGCCTCGTCATCGGCCTGTCACAACCTCGTGATGCCATCTGAAGACGATGACGACCGCTCCCAACGGGACGGGAATGGTGTCCACTCTGACTCCTCTAAATCCTGATCGACGCTCTGGTGTTCGCGTCTCCCTCAATATTGACAAACCGGTTGACCAAAATGCAAGTCTCGGTGTCGTCGTTCGCGGTATGTTGGCGGAATGCCCGCCTACCCCGATGACCGCACTGCGGAGATTTCCGCGTCGCTGGGGATGCTGCCCAGCGGCACGCCCGCATCGGAAGTTGCGCGGAGGCTCATGGACCTGTTCACCAGCGGGTCAATCGAAGCCGGCACGCGGCTCCCGCCCGAGCGTCAGCTTGCCGCATCGCTGGCTGTGGGCAGATCGGCGGTGCGTGAAGCTCTCGCGGCGCTCGAGATCCTGGGCATTGTCGACGTTCGAGCGGGCTCTGGAACCTACTTGCGCGGAGCTGCAAGCGAGCTACTCCCTCAGACGCTGCGGTGGGGGCTTCTCATCGGCGAACGCAACACGGTTGAACTGCTGGAGTTGCGCTCTGGTCTGGAGATCTTCGTCGCTCGTCTCGCGGCGAGAAGAGCATCAGCGCCTGACCTGGACAAGATCGCCTCGCACCTGGCAGACATGCAGACAAGCGTGGGCGACCTTCACGCCTTCGCTCGCGCCGATCTGCGTTTCCATCATTCCCTTGCCGAAGCCGCCGACAATCGAGTGCTCATCGATCAATTGCACGTGGTCCGATCTCTGCTGCAGGTTTACTCGGACCGCGCAGTGCACGACGACGCCGAGGCAAGTATGGCGATCACAGAACACGAGTCGGTGCATGCGGCACTCGTCGCGCGTGATGAGGATGCCGCTGCCTCCGCAATGGCGCTGCACATGGCTACCGCGTCAGCGCGGCTGTTGAGCGATGGATCCCCAGTGCCTCATGAGTAGGGCTCTGTAGCGTAGGGCCAGCGAAGAGCCCTACTCATCATTGACCGCTTCCCCTCGCGACCCCCGGCGGCGCGAGTGATCGAGGATCAGGAGTCGACGGAGACGGTGAGGACGCTCTCGAAGAAACGTCGAATCGCGGTTGTCTGTCGCCCGCCGATGACACCGTAAAGTCGCTGGAGCTGTAGGCCGTCTGACAGCGCGGCGTACGTGTGGGCTGCCTCCGATGGAACTGCATCAGAGCGGAGATCACCATCTTCGGCTGCTTCCTCGAACGCCCTGCGCACGGTTCCGAGGATCAGGAGATAGCGATCGTGGAAGTAGGCGTGAGCGGGATGATCATCAATGGTCGCCTCGGCGGACAGGATCGCGAAGAGCTGCGTGAGCCCCGTATCGTGTTCGTCTCGCTCGGCGATCTCAAGGAGCCCTCTCAGCATGTCCACGCCTCGGCGCCCCTGCAGATGGCGAGCGGCGTCAAGATCTCGCTCGCGAAGCACGGCTTCGAGCAACCCCGCCTTTGTCGGAAAGTGGTGGGTCACCCCCGGCATGGTCATGCCGGCGCGCTTTGCGATCTCGGTCATCGAGCTGTTCAGGTACCCATAGTGCGCGAACACCTCGAAGGCCGCGCCGAGTATCTCCGCGCGCCGTTGTGGCGTCTTCGCGTAAGCGCCGCGTGGACCTGGTGTTCTGGGCATCAATACACGATATCAAAACCTTTGATGATAAAAAACTTTTGGGGCAAAAGAGTTTCGTGCTACGTTCGCACCGTCGCCATAGTTCCGTGTCGGCACTCCCGTTCGTTCCGAAAGGACGTGCAACGATGCACCGCACCAAGCTTGCAAGCGTTGTCACGGCCGGTGGGCTCGCTTTAGCCCTCGCCTTGACAGCCTGCTCTTCCCCCGCCGCACCCGAGGCAGAGGACCAGCCGCCTCTGCGTCTCGGCCTCATCACGCAGCTCACCTCGTTCGCACCGTGGGAATCCGCGTGGGCCAACGAGTCGCCGTACCTCCAGGCGGTCTATGACACTCTCCTTCGTGCCGAACCCGACGGGACCATTGTCGAAGGCCTGGCGACAGCCTGGGAGTGGGACGATTCCAAGACCGTTCTGACGTTGACACTGCGTGACGACGTGGAGTTCAGCGATGGCACCGCCCTCACGGCGCAGGTTGCTGCCGACAACCTGACTCGGTTCCGTGACGGCACCAGCTCCAATGCTTCCTTCCTCGCGGGCATGACCGCAGCAGATGCTCCCGACGACAGCACGCTCGTGATCACGCTGGCTCAGCCCGACCCGGCCCTGCCCGTCTACCTCAGTCAGAACGCCGGCATCGTGGGGAGCCCGGCCATGTTCGACTCTCCCGACGCGCAGACCACGCCGATCGGCAGCGGGCCCTATGTCCTCGATGCCGACGAAACTGTCGTCGGCTCCAAGTACGTGTACGACGCGAACCCGGACTATTGGGACACCGAATCGGTGCACTACGAGACCATCGAGATGGCGTTCTACGGGGACCCGACCGCACTCATGAACGCGGTCAAGGGTGGCCAGGTCGATGCCGCCAACTTGCAGAGCGCAACGCAGATCGCCGAGGCCGAGGCCGCCGGATTCACCGCAGAGACATCTGAGCAAAGCTGGAGCGGTTTCCTCCTCGTGGATCGTGAGGGGACAATCAACCCGGCGATCGGCGATGTTCGTGTACGCCAGGCGATCAACTACGCACTCGACCGCGAAAGCCTCCTTCAGGCCCTGGACAACGGCCTGGGCACCGTCACGACACAGGTCTTCGGCACGGACACGTCCGCGTACGACGAGTCGCTCAACGACCGCTACCCGTACGACCCGGAGCAGGCCAAGTCGCTCCTTGCAGAAGCTGGCTATGCGGATGGGTTCACCCTGGTGATGCCGAGCAACAACTTCGTCCCGGAGTCGGTGTTCGCGATCTACAAGGAGCAGCTCGGCGCCGTCGGCATCACCGTCGAGTGGGAGACGACCGGTGATGACCTGTTCGGACGCATGCTCGGCGGGTCGTGGGCGGCCTTCCCGTTCCTCCTTCAGACCGACCCCACTTCATGGCAGACCATCCAGTTCTCGATGTTGCCTGAGTCCGCGTGGAACACTTCCCACGTCGCGGACCCGACCGTGATTCAGCTCGCAGAAGTCGTGCGCACAGGTGACGAGGCTGAGGCAGATGCTGCGGCCAAGGATCTCAACACCTACGTTGTTGAGCAGGCCTGGTACGCGCCGCTGTACCGGCCCACGTCCGCATTCATCACAGCGGAGGGAACTCAGGCGACAGTTCAGGTCGGCAATGCCGTTCCTTACCTCTGGAACATCCGACCCACCGAATAACCAGGAAGGATCGCGCGCGGGGCTGGCACACCCGGCCCCGCGCGCGACACCAGGTCAATGCTGACATTCATCCTCCGCCGCCTCGTGGCCGGTGTTCTCACCGTTCTCACCATCAGTGTGCTCGGGTTCTTCCTCCTCTACCTCGGCGCGCGCGACACGGCGCGGCGCATCGTCGGAGACACGGCAGATCCCGAGATCGTCGCTCGAAAGGCGGAGGAACTCGGGCTCGATCGGCCGATCATCGTGCAGTTCCTTGACTGGTTCGGCAGTGCGCTGACAGGCGACCTGGGCCGTTCGTGGTTCTCCGGCCAGCCTGTCACCGAAGCTCTGGCCAGTCGACTTCCGGTGACTCTCTCGCTCACGATCGGAGCCATTCTGCTCACCGCCGTCGTGGGCACAATTCTGGGTGTGATTGCAGCCACGCGCCGCGGTTGGCTCGACAGCAGCATCCAGATCACCTCGTTTGTCGGGGCAGCGATTCCCGGCTTCCTCGTGGCACTCGTCCTGGTGCTGGTCTTCGCGATCGGACTTCAGTGGGTTCCCGCCACCGGGTATATCAAAGCTGAGACCTCCATCACCGGCTGGCTTTCCACGATCATCCTTCCGATCATCGCCCTCTCGATCGGCGCGATCGCCAGCATCGCGCAGCAGGTGCGCGGGTCGATGCTCGATGCCGTGCGACTCGACTACGTCCGCACGCTGCGGTCACGAGGCATCCCCGATCGCCATGTCATCTACGGTCACGTGCTGCGAAACTCCGCGGGACCAGCCCTCAGTGTGCTCGGCATCCAGTTCATCGTCATGTTCGGCGGGGCGGTCGTGGTGGAGCAAGTGTTCTCCCTGCCCGGGCTCGGACAGACCGCGGTATCAGCCACCATCCAGGGCGACATCCCGCTGGTCATGGGGCTGATTGTTCTCACGGCGGTCATCGTGCTCCTCGTCAATCTCGCCATCGATCTCTTGCAAGGATGGCTCAACCCGAAGGTGCGACTGTCATGACACCGTCCACACGCACCCGCCGCTCGGTTGCGGGGCGGTTGCTGAGAACCCCATTGGGCCTCCTCTCATCCATCTACCTCATCGCTCTCGTGTTCGTCGCGGTCGTGGGCCCGTTCCTGGCTCCCTACGGGCCGGCGGAGACATCCCTGTCCAACGTGCTCGCTCCGCCGAGCCCGGAACACCTGCTCGGTGGTGACAGCGCCGGGCGTGACATCTTCTCGAGACTGATCTACGCAACGTCCATCAGTCTGCTCGGCGCACTCGTCGCAGTCGTGGTCGCGGCCTTGATCGGCATCACCGCCGGGCTCATCGCTGGCTATCGGGGCGGGTGGTTCGACACGGCGTCCAATTGGATGACCGGTGTGATTCTGTCGCTCCCGGCGATCGTCGTGCTGCTCGCCGCGCGGGCGGCACTCGGACCCTCGATCTGGTTGATCATGGCGATCTTCGGTGTTGTTTTGTCGGCGTCGTATTACCGGATCGTCTACGGTTCGGTCCGGAGCGTGCGTCAGGAGCTCTACATCGACGCGGCCCGCGTCGCGGGTTTGACTGATCTGAGGATAGTGGGACGCCACATTCTCACTGCGGTCCGTGCGCCCGTCATCCTTCTGACCGCCGGCCTGTTTGCCGTAGCCATCGCCGTCCAAGCCAGCCTGGACTTCCTCGGTGTCGGTGACCCGTCGCTTCCCACATGGGGTGGGATGCTGAGCGAAGGCTTCTACAATCTGTCGCGCACCCCCTGGCTGATGGTGTGGCCGAGCATCGCGATTGCCCTCACCTGTATCGCGTTCTCGCTGTTCGGCACAGCCCTGCGCGACGTCCTGGAGCACTCCAGCGAACACAGGGGGGCCGGGCCGACGCGATGGACGGCACCCAACCCTCCGCCGGATGCAGCTGTTCAACACGAGGACCCGGCTGAGGGTGAGCCTCTTCTGGAGATCGAAGGCTTGTCGGTCGCCTATAGAGGGAGCGGTGGATGGAAGACCGTCGTGGACGACGTCTCGATCACCGTCCGCCGCGGCGAAGTGCACGCTCTGATCGGTGAGTCTGGGTCGGGAAAGACACAAACCGCCTGGTCCGTGTTGGGCCTGCTCCCTGAGGGGGGAAGGTGCGTGGCGGGCGCGATCCGGTTCGAGGGCAGCGACCTTTTGGGAATGAGCTCCCGCCAGCTGCAGAAACTGCGCGGACGACGGATCGGCTACGTTCCGCAGGAGCCGATGTCCAACCTGGATCCGTCGTACACCGTCGGCCACCAGCTCGTGAAGCCGCTCCAGATCACGCTGGGCTTGTCTCGACGGGACGCCAAAGCACGAGCCCTGTCCCTCCTGGCACGCGTGGGTATTCCGGACCCTGAGCGGACGTTCGCCGCCTATCCCCACCAGATATCCGGCGGGATGGCACAGCGCGTTCTCATCGCCGGCGCCGTGGCAACCGAGCCCGATCTCATCATCGCCGACGAGCCGACAACCGCGCTAGACGTCACGGTGCAGGCGGAGATCCTCCAACTCTTGCGCAACCTGCAACGTGAAACCGGCATTTCCATCCTGATCGTCACCCACAACTTCGGGGTCGTCGCCGACCTCGCCGACCGGGTCTCGGTCATGCGGTCGGGCAGCATCGTCGAGACCGGCTCCGTCGCCGACGTCTTCGGTGATCCACGCCACGAGTACACACGCGGCCTCTTCGACGCACTCCTCGACGGAGCCCCCGCAAGAGGAGCGCTGAACCCATGAACGACATCGCTACCAACGCGCCCACCGAAGATCACCCGCTCCTGGAAATCCGCGATCTTCGCGTCGCCTATCCCGGGCGCGGTTTCCGAAAGCGTCCGATCGAGATCCTCCACGGCGTGAGCCTCGACGTCCGCGCGGGCGAAACCGTGGGGCTGGTGGGCGAGTCCGGATCGGGCAAGTCCACCCTTGGCCGTGCCACGCTTGGTCTTGCACCGGTGACAGGCGGATCGATCACGCTCGACGGCGAAGAGATCGCCCACGCCTCGCGGGCGCGGCGACGCGCTCTGTCCGTCGACCTCCAAGTCATCTTTCAGGATCCCTACTCCTCGCTCAGCCCGTCGCTCACCATCGGCGACACCCTGGCCGAACCGCTTCGCGCACGTGGAGTGAGCGGGAAGGACGCGGCCCGCAAAGTGCGCGACCTTCTCGACATGGTCCATCTGCCGGTCGATGCCGCCGAGCGACTCCCGCGAGAGTTCAGCGGTGGTCAGCGACAGCGTGTGGCCATCGCGCGGGCCGTCGCCCTCGAGCCGAGACTGATTGTCTGCGACGAACCGGTCTCCGCCCTCGATCTCACGACGCAAGCGCGGATCCTCGATCTCCTGCTCGAAGTGCAGGAGCGCACGGGCGTCGCGTATCTGTTCGTCTCGCACGACCTCAACGTCGTTCGCGTGCTCTGCCATCGCGTCGCGGTGATGCGCGCCGGCGAGATCGTCGAATGCGGCGACGGTGACATCGTCACGTCGAACCCCACTCATCCCTACACCCGCAGGCTGCTGCTCGCGTCTCCTGTCGCCGACCCGGCGACGCAGGCGGAGCGGCGCACGCTTCTGCAGTCAACTGCCCTCAACAGTGCTGCACCCGAGCCCGACCAGAAGGAATTGCATGACACTCGAAGCTTCGCCCTCACCCAGCGTTCGCAGCCGCGCTCGAGAGGTCGTCGCCGGTCTCAGCGCCCCTGACCTCGCAGGGCTGCTCTTTCACCCGATCGTCGCCCTCACCGCCGACCACGATCCAGACCAAGCCTCACCATTCGGCCCCTCCACGCGAGAGCTGATCGTCGAGCGCGGCATCCGCCACTTCTGCCTCGCCGACATCCCTTCCCCTGCGCAGACCGCTGATGTGCTGAGCGGCCTGCAGCAGATCGCCACGACCCACGGGTCTCGACTGCCCATCATCTTCTCGACTGACCCCCGTCACTCCTTCCTGCAGAACATGGGAGCCACGCACCGCGCGGACGGTGTCTCGCAGTGGCCCGAGCCCGTGGGTTTCGGGGCGCTGGACGATCCCGACCTCGTGCGGGAGTTCGCGGCGATCGTGCGTGAGGACTACCGCGCGATGGGCATCCGCATGGCGCTGCACCCGCAGGTTGACCTGACAACCGAACCCCGCTGGGCGCGCCAGGCGCAGAGTTTCGGGGCCGACCCCTTGCTGACCTCGCGCCTTGTGACTGCCTTCCTCGAGGGCTTGCAGGGTCCCGTCCTCGGCGGCGACAGTGTCGCGGCGACGGTCAAGCACTTCCCGGGCGGCGGCTCGCAGAAGGACGGCGAGGACCCGCACTTCCCGTACGGGCGCGAGCAGATCTACCCGGGCGGTCGATTCGAAGATCACCTCATGCCCTTCCGAGCAGCGATCGCGGCGGGCGCCTCGGCGATCATGCCCTACTACGGGATGCCGGTCGGCCTCACTCGCAACGGTCGGGCAGTGGAAGAAGTCGGCTTCGCCTTCAACCGAGCGCTCATCACCGATCTCCTGCGCGATGAGCTCGGATTCGATGGTCTGGTGCTAAGTGACTTCGGGCTCGTTCACGACGCGGTTGTGTTCGGCAAGCCCTTCCCGGCCCGAGCGTGGGGCGTCGAGCAGCTCGATGCCGCACAGCGCGTCACCCGACTGCTCAACGCAGGTGTCGATCAGCTTGGCGGCGAGAGCGACACACCTCTTCTTGTCTCGCTCCTCGAGGACGGTCGGGTCTCTCCGGCGCGCGTCCAGGAAGCCGCCACACGGGTCGTGGAGTTGAATCTGCGTCTCATGGACGACGCGACCGAAACGACGCCGGTCCGCGACCCTCGCGACCTGCCCCTGCGAGAACACGTTGCACTCGGCAGGCTCGCCCAGTCCCGAGCAATCACTGTTCTTCACAACGGACGTCTCGGCGATCAGGAAGCCCTTCCCCTGGTGGGCTCGCGGCGTGCCCATCTGCGGGGAATCGACGAATCTGCCTTGCCGGAAGGTTGGGCTGCGGTGGCACCGTCAGAGGCTGACGTCGTGATCGTCCGTCTGGCGGCGCCGTTCGAGGCGCGCGATCACTTCTTCCTGGAGAGTGGGATGGAGCAGGGGTCGCTGGAGTTCCCGGTCGCGGTCATCGACGAGCTGCGTGACATGGCGGCCCGAACGCCGCTCATCGTCGCAGTGACGCTCAGCCGCCCGGCGATCCTCACGCCGATCATCGAGTTCGCGACCGCCGTCGTCGCCGATTACGGGGCGTCCGACGCGGCGCTGATCGATGCGATCACCGGGGTGGTGACAGCCGAAGGGCGTCTGCCTTTCGAACTGCCGCGCTCGATGGCGGCTGTCGTGGCCAGCCGGCCCGATGTTGCCGGCGACACCCTCGACCCCCTGTACCCTGCGAACTGGCGGGCCCCGCTCGAGATCCCCTCGGTCGTGGAGTGAAGACCGTCAGCGTGGGATCCCTGAGGAGACAGTCGTGACCACCGCACCCGCACGCCTCATCGTCACGACCGACCCCGAGTTGGACGATCTCAACTCGATGTTGCGTCTGCTGCTCTACAGCAACGAGATCGACATCGCCGCCCTGGTCTACTCAGCCAGCCGGTTCCACCACCGTGGCGATCTGGCTCGCGCCGTCGCGGCAAACCGGTGGCCCTCGGCGGGTGATCGTATGCACATCGACCAGGCGGTTGATGCCTACGAAGCTGCGTATGACAATCTTGTGCGCCACGACCCTCGTTATCCGCGGCCAGCCGATCTGCGCGCGATCATCGCGGAGGGCAACATCGATGACGCAGGCGACACCCGGAACCCCACCGCGGGATCGGACCTTGTCAAGGCCGTGCTGTTGAGCAAGGCCCCTGGACGGGTGTTCGCCCAAGCCTGGGGAGGAACCAACACCATCGCTCGGGCACTCATGTCTATCGAGCAGGAGTTCCGGGACACCGACCGATGGGAAGAGATCTACGGTCTCGTCGTCGGTCGCACCGTCATCACCAGCTTTGCAGAGCAAGACGACACGTTCGCGGACTACATTCGGCCCACCTGGCCGGAGTTGGAGTTCCGCGACGTAGCGACCGCAGCGTGGGGCTATTTCGCCTGGGACGTCGTCCCAGACGACGCGAAGCACTATCTCACCGCCGAGTGGACACGAGACAACGTTTCGACGGTCGGTCCGCTGGGGCGCGCATACCGCGTGTGGGGCGACGGCAAGCAGATGGCAGCCGGGTTCGATCCTGAGGATTACTTCGGCGTCCCCGGCGCCACCCCCGAAAGCCTCGTTGCACAGGGCTACGCACTCTGGGCGCCCCTCCGACCTGACGGCGCCTGGATCTCCGAAGGTGATTCCTCGAACTTTGCGATGCACATCGACAACGGACTGCGCAACGCCGAGCACCCCACGTTCGGAGGCTGGGGCGGTCGGCTCGAACGCGATGAGAACGACCCGCACCGCTGGAACAGCGTGGGTCAAGTGCCGTGGTCGCCAGGGGCGGCGGTGGTCGACGCAGGAGAGGTCGCGCAGTGGTTCGGCGCCTACCAGAGGGACTTCGCCGCACGACTGCGGTGGAGCGTGACGCCAGAATTCGCTGACGCCAACCACGCACCCCGCATCCTCGCCACGCAGACAGACATCAGCGTCTCTCCAGGCCAGCGGGTCGTGCTTCCGTTCGCAGTCGAAGACCCGGACGGCGACGACGTGTCGGTTACTGCTTGGCAAGAACTGGATTACGCGTGCGAGGTGGAAGTCTCGCCCCACGAACTGATCGTCACCATTCCAGTCGATGCACCCGAGGCCAACATTCACATAATTGTCCAAGCAACCGACAGCGGCACCCCAGCGCTCACCGGGTACGCGCGTTTCGTACTCAGCGTGCATAAGGACGCTCTGTGAGCACTGCCGTGCATGTCGGAACGGTCGCCGCTGAGCACCGACACGATTCGCCGTTCATCGCCACCAATCGGCCCCGCCTCTCATGGATCGTCGCCGCCGCACCGGCCGGGTGGAGCCAGATGACGGCCGAGGTCCGGCTAGACGGCGAGCGGGTTGCGAGCCTCAGGGGCGCGGACCACACGCTCGTGCAGTGGCCTTTCGCTCCGCTCTCGGACGATCGCACCCATGCCGTCGAGGTACGCGTGGCAGACGCATCCGGATCCTTCTCGGAGTGGAGTGATCCCCTCGAGCTGAGGCTGGCGTCAGTGGTTGCATGGTCGGCACCCTTCATCGGGCTCGACAGCCCTGACCGCCCGGCACAGCCCGTCCTCCTCTCCCACGCGTTTCGCACCGACCGCCAGGTCGTCTCAGCGCTCGCGCACGTGTCGGCCTTCGGCATCGCCGAAGTCGCGATCAACGGATCGGTCATCGACGACTCGGTCCTCGGTCCCGGGTGGACCAGCTACGACAACCGGGTGCTTCACGACACCGTCGACGTACTTGCCCCGCTCGGCGCGAACCCCTCCCACACGATCGAGGTCCGGCTCACGGGGGGCTGGTTCACAGAGGAGTACGGCTTCGGTCCGACGGGTGCACGCGTCTACGGAGAGCAGCCCTCGGTCGCCATCGAACTGCATCTCCGCTACGCCGACGGCGGCAGCGAGGTCATCCGCACCGATCCCACGTGGTCCGCTACGGGTGATTGGCAGATCGTGGCGTCGGGCATCTATGCAGGCGAGACCGTCGACCTCCGCCGCCGACCCGGGGCGGGAACCCCCGCACGGATCCTCCAGTCGGGCGTAGTGCCCGAGGCCCGCACCTTGGAACCCGTCCGGCGTATCGAGGAGGTCGTGCCGGTCGCGATCGAGCGGATGCCGTCAGGGACGCACCGGCTCGACTTCGGCCAGAACCTCGTGGGTCGCCTGCGGCTGTCGGTGGACGGTCCGGCAGACACCGAGATCGTGGTGCGTCACGCCGAAGTTCTCGAGGATGACGAACTCGGCACCAGGCCATTGCGCCGGGCGGCCGCGACGGACCGGTTCGTCTTGAACGGAGGTCCGCACGTCCTGGAGCCGATGGGTACCTTCCACGGTTTCCGCTACGCCGAGATCAGCGGTTGGCCCGGAGAACTCGGCCTCGACAGCGTGCGCGCGCTGGTGCTCCACAACGACATGCGCCGGACCGGCTGGTTCGAGTCATCGAACGAGCTTCTCAACCGCCTTCACGAGAACGTGGTCTGGTCCATGCGAGGCAACTTCCTCTCGGTGCCGACCGATTGCCCGCAACGCGACGAGCGGATGGGGTGGACCGGAGACGTGCAGGTCTTCGCCCCCACTGCAGCGACCCTGTACGACAGCCGCGCGTTCCTCGGCAACTGGCTTAGCGACCTCGCCTTCGAGCAGGGCAAGCGCGACGGAGTCGTTCCCTTCGTCGTGCCGGACGTCCTGCGTTACCCCGTAGGGCCGACTGCCGCCTGGGGGGACGCCGCCACCGTGGTGCCGAGCGTTCTTGCGGAGCGCTTCGGAGACGAGGGCGTGCTGAGGGATCAGTTCGACAGCATGAGAGCGTGGGTGGACAGCATCCTGGCCGTGGTCGGTGCCGACGGGCTGTGGGAAGGTCACATCCAGCTCGGCGATTGGCTGGACCCGGAGGCGCCCCCCGACAATCCGGGCGCCGCCAAGGTTCCCTCCGACATCGTGGCGACGGCGCATCTGTTCCGCTCAGCCGATCTTGTGGCGCGCGCCGCTGACCGCCTCGGTCGCGACGATCTCGCTGCTGAGTATGCGCAGATAGCCGAACGTACTCGTTCAGCATTTCTCGCCACCTACGTCACACCCGCCGGACGGATGACTGCAGATGCGCCGACGGCCTATGCGCTGGCACTTTCTTTCGGCATCGCCACCGATCCGGTTCAGCGCGAGCAGCTGGGCGATCGCCTCGCACAGGTGTCGCGCCGTCACGCCTTCCACATCGCGACAGGTTTCGTCGGCACACCCCTGCTGCTCGACGCACTGATCGACACGGGCCATGCCGACATCGCGGGGCGCCTGCTTCTGCAGACCGGCCTCCCTTCATGGCTGTACCCCGTCACGATGGGCGCGACCACGGTCTGGGAACGCTGGGACTCGATGCTGCCCGACGGCTCAATCAACCCGGGCGAGATGACCTCGTTCAACCACTATGCCTTCGGGGCCGTCGTCGACTGGCTTTATCGCCGCCTCGTCGGCATCGCACCAGCATCGCCGGCCTATCGGCGAATCCGCTTCGCGCCGACACCGCTGCAGGGCCTCGACCGAGCCGGTGCGACTGTCGACACGCCGTCTGGGAGGGTCATGGGGGGCTGGGAGCGCGAGGTCGACACCCTCCGGTTCCACCTGACTGTCCCGGTGCATGCGACCGCCGAAGTCGTGCTGCCCGACGGCAGGTGTCTGGGCGTCGGTGCCGGCTCCCACAGCTGGATCATCAGCCTCGCAACTGTTCCGCCCGCGCCGCACCCCTCAATCGAGTCGAGCTTCCGGGATATCGCTGACGATCCGGAGGCACTCGCCGCGGTGCTCGGCGTACTCCGCGCGCACGATCCCGCCTATGAAGCACTAGTCAGGCGCCGCATCGACTGGAACGTCACCGACCCGCTGCCGGCGGGACTGTTCGACATGCCTCCGCAGCTGTTCGGCACGATCGCACAAGCGCTTGGAGAGTTGACCCTGGGCCGCGCGGCGAAGTGATCGCGGTCGGGAGATGGCTCTGTCTTATGTCGTGAAGGGTGCAGGCGCAGTCTCATGTTCCGGCGACAGCATCCGATTCGGTCGGGTCCACCAAAGGGATCTGCCACGCGCCGGCTGCGGGTGGCGACGCACTGCACGCGGGCAGAAGCTCATAGGGAGGCCGGTTTGTCGCGGTGCTCGCCGGGTAAACGCGTGAGAAAGAACGTGTCGCATTCGGTGCCGTTCGGCACAACCCCGAAAGGTCGACTTCCGCGAGATCCCGGGCGTGGAAAGCCCTGCACAGCCCGGAAATGACACTGGATGCGGGTTCAAATCCCTCCGTCTCCGCCATGTGATGTCTCAGGACATCGTGAACGGCTGAACCCCCGGTTTCGGGGGTTCAGCCGTTTTTGCGTTGGTAGCTGGGGGCATCGATGCCGCAGCGTCAGAGGTCGCGAGTCTCGCGAAGCGCCAGCTGCAATGCGACCGCGGAGATATCGCCGAGCCGGGCGATCGTCACCGCACGCGAATCTGCGGCGGTGGGAGCTGCGTGCGCGACGCATCCGTGCGTAGCCTGCACGCGAACCATCACGCCATGAGGCTGAAGAACCGACATGACCGCTCCGGCGATATCCATTCCGAAGCGTTCCTGAAGCTGTGGGCGGCGGGCCGCTGATTCGACCACCGCCGCGATTCTGCTCAGGCCGGCGATTCGCTGATCCGGTGCGTAGAAAACGTCCGCTGTGCCCATGAACGGCAACAGGTGATGTTCGCACACCGAGGTGAAGCGGATCCCCGTGAGCGCCACTAGATCACCGGTCTCGTCCGTGCTCAGGTTGGCCAGTGGTGTGCCCAAGGCGGTGGCGGGGTCCACGCCGATTCCAGAGAACAAGTCGGAGAACATGCCGGCTACGCGCGAGGGGGTGCGGGCGAGTTCGGGGCGATCCGGGTCTTCCCCGACGGCAACCAGCAACTGGCGCACCGCCGCGATTGCGTCTGCTCGGTTGACGGACCGTTGTGGCGAGTCGCAGATCGGTCCGCTCTCGACCGTCGCCTCGGTGACTGACAGCATCCGGCACTCTCCACTCTCACGCGACATTGCGATCCCCCGAGAGTACCTATGAGCATAGTGATTGGCAAGCCGGATCGAAGTTCCGAGCCGAGATCAATACCTATTGTCATTACCTATCGGGATAGGTATAGTCGAATTCGCGCGACGTTGCGCTACCCCACACGGAAAGGCCCGCCCGTGGCACACATCACCCCCGCTAATCAGTCAGCCGCAGTGAAGCTCGTGGAGAACTTCTCCCTGGAGATGACCGGGAAAGATGTCCCGGGGCTCGAAGAGGCGCGCGATGCGATCCCGCAGGGCTCGAAGATCAATGTCACGTTCCTCGGCAATGAGGATCTGGAGATGCGCGTCAGCGCGTCGAAGGCCGTTCGAGACTTCGGTTTCGTGCCTGTTCCCCACATCTCGGCGCGACGTTTGTCGTCGCAGGGCCAGCTGGAAGAGTTCCTCGGTCGGCTGCAAGAGGTGGGCGCGACTGATCACGTGTTCTCGGTCGGCGGTGACCCGGCCACGCCGGAAGGTCCTTACGACTCAGCGCTCGCTCTGATCGAGACGGGCCTGCTGCAGCGCTACGGAGTCAAGGAAGTGTCGATCGCCGGATATCCGGAGGGGCATCCCGACATCAAGAGCGATGTGCTGTGGCGCCACCTCGAAGCGAAGTCGGCGGCGCTGAAGGAGCAGGGGCTGAACGCGGTGATTCTGACGCAGTTCGCGTTCGACACCGACCCGGTGATGGAGTGGATCACCGCCGTCCGCGACCGGGGGATCGATTCGCAGATCCGCATCGGAACGCCGGGACCTGCAGGCATCAAGAGGCTGCTCGGATTCGCGCGCCGATTCGGAATCGGCGCCAACGCGATGATCGTGAAGAAGTATGGGTTCTCGCTCACGAACTTGATGGGAACGGCGGGCCCGGACACTTTCGTGAACGACCTCGCGGTGCTGCTCGCCGACCCCGAGACCGCCGCACGAACCGGTGGGGTCGAGAACACCAAGTTGCACTTCTACACATTCGGAGGGCTCAAGGCCACAGCCGACTGGGCGAACCAGTTCACCGCACGGTCCTGAATCGACGCGATTGTCGTGAAACCGCACAATGACTACGGAGCCAGCCGAATGACCCACACCGTCGAATCACTCATCGATCACGCGTGCCTCGTCGTGCATGGTCCAGACCGGCAGGGGCTGGTCGCGGCGATCACTGCGCTGATCACCAGAAACAGTGGCAACATCATGTCGCTTGATCAGTACTCCGACAACGCCGAGGCTGCGGAGTTCTTTCAGCGGGTGGTGTTCCATCGGGAGGATCTGAAGGTGGCGATCGAGGAGATCGAGGAGGATCTGGCCACGACGCTCACACCCTTCGGTGTGGAATGGACGCTCACCGATCAGTCCATCCCCAAGCGCATGGCGATCCTCGCATCCACTTCTGACCACTGTCTGCTCGAACTGCTCTGGCGACACCGCAGGGGCGAGTTGCCCGTGACGATCCCGATGGTGATCTCCAACCACACGAACGTCGCAGAAGACGTGCGCTCGTTCGGGATCCCGTTCTTCCATGTCCCGTCGCAGGGCGCGGACAAGTCAGCGGCCGAGGCACGGATTCTCGAGCTGTTGAAGGGGAATGTCGACTTCGTCGTGCTGGCGCGATACATGCAGATCATCAGCGAGGACTTCCTCGACGAGGTCGCGGCTCCCATCATCAACATTCACCACTCGTTCCTGCCCGCTTTCATCGGGGCCGCCCCCTATCGGAAGGCTCGCGAGCGAGGTGTCAAGCTGATCGGCGCGACATCGCATTACGTGACTAAGGAGCTCGACGAGGGCCCGATCATCGAGCAGGACATTGCTCGGGTCAACCATGCGATGACGGCCGCCGACCTGCAAGCCCGCGGCGCCTACGTCGAACGCGCTGTCCTCTCCAGAGCCGTGCAGTGGCATGCCGAAGATCGCGTCATTCGTAAGGGAAACCAGACCATAGTCTTCACTGATCGGCCCTAGTCGATCCGAGGAATTGCCTATTGTCATTACCTATCGGCGTAGGTATGCTCATCTCGAGAACGGCCTTTCCGAGGGAATCAAGAAAGTCCCGCCGTCCCACCCCGTACGCTGAACCCACGCAATGACGCGAAAGGTGAGCATGGCCGCTCAACTGACCCTAGAGAATGTGAGCCTGCAGTTCGCAGGCATCAAGGTATTGCAAGAGGTCGCGTTCACCGCAGAGCCTGGACAGATCCTCGGGCTCGTGGGACCGAATGGCGCGGGCAAGACCTCGCTGTTCAATTGCATCAGCGGCCACTACCGCCCGAGCGCGGGATCGATCATGATCGATGGCGCGGAGGTCGGCGGATCCCGTCCTGCAACTCTGGCGAAACGAGGGCTTGCCCGAACATTCCAGCATCCTGCGTTGCAGCTGCACGAGACGGTGTTGGAGAACGTGCTGCTCGGGGCGCACACGCGACTTCCGGGTGGTGCTGCAGAGTGGTCTCTACGCCTGCCGCGCACGTCTCGCTCGGAGCGAGCTCTGCGTGAGGAAGCTTTGGGTCTTTTGGAGCGCAACGGCTTGGGATGGGCGGCGGATCTGCAGGCGGATGAGCTCTCGCACGGTCTGCACAAGGGAATCGAGCTGTGTCGGGCGCTGATGATGAAACCGCGACTTCTGCTGCTGGATGAGCCCGCCGCTGGGTTGCCGCACGCCGAGGTCGAGCAGCTCATCGCCACCGTGCGTCGACTGCGCGACGAAGACGATATGACCGTTGTCATCGTCGAGCACCACATGGGGCTCATCGCTGCCCTCACGGACCGGGTCGTCGTGCTCGATCACGGACGCAAGCTCATGGAAGGGACTGCCGCCGAGGCGCAGTCCGACCCGAGAGTCATCGAGGCCTACATCGGAAAGGAAGTCACCGATGACGCTGCTTGAGCTCACTGACGTCACCGCGTTCTATGGGCCCGTCCAGGTGCTCGAGGGTGTCTCCCTGAGCGTTCCTGAAGCAGGAGCGGTGGGAATCCTCGGCGCAAACGGTGCCGGAAAGACCACCACGCTGCGTGCCATCAGCGGCACGGTCCGCGCGGGCGGGAGTATTCGCTTCGACGGCAAAGACATTCGCGGGATGCGACCTGATCAAGTGGCAGGAATCGGCATCGCGCACGTTCCGGAAGGGCGGGGGACGCTCGGCGACCTCACCGTCCGGGAGAATCTCCGTGTCGGAGCGTACACGCGCAAGGACCGCAAGGGGATCGCGGCGGACATCGACTATTGCCTCGACCTGTTCCCCCAGCTGGAACAGCGAATCCGCTCGAACGCGTCGGCATTGTCTGGCGGAGAACAGCAGATGCTGGCGGTGGCGCGTGCATTCATGGCAAGACCACGACTGCTTCTGCTGGATGAGGCATCGCTCGGACTTGCACCGAGCACGGCGAAGAACGTGTTCGCGTCGATTCAGCGCCTGCGCGTCGAATCGGGGATCTCGATGGTCGTCGTCGAGCAGAATGCGAATCTGGCTTTCACACTTGTCGATTCGGCAACAGTGCTCGAGACAGGGCGCAGCGTGCTGACGGGGCCAACGGCGGAACTCAAAGGCATGGACGCGATCCGCCGCGCGTATCTGGGAGGCTGACTCGTGGGGAGTTTCATTCAGCTCGTCATCGACGGGCTCTCGGCCGGCTCGATCTACGGGGCGCTTGCTCTGGCGATCGTACTGGTGAATCAGGCGACAGGAATGATCAACTTCGCCCAGGGCGGACTTGCCGTGCTTTCGGCGTACATCGCGTGGCAGCTGACGCAGTTCGGACTGCCGCTCATCCTCGCGATCGTCGCATCGATCGCCGTGTCGTTCGTGATCGGGGCGGTCGTCGAGAGATACCTGATCCGAAAGTTCGAGGGCGGGGACTCCGATACCGCGGTTGTCGTCACGATCGGCTTGCTGACCCTCATCACTGGCGTGTGCGCATGGATCTGGACGTACAACAACACGCTGTTCCCCTCACTGTTCCCGCTGGATACGGTCACGGTTGCCGGTGCCGTCATCAGTGTGCGTTCGCTGGGAACGATCCTCGTGGTCCTGGTGATCATGGGTCTACTGCAGGCGCTGTTCCGCGGTACGAAGCTCGGTCTTGCGTTGCGGGCGGTCTCGATCAGCCCGCAGTCCGCGGCGTACTCAGGCATGCATGTCGGACGTTTGCTGATGGTGGGATGGGGGCTGGCGGCAGCACTGGGAGCCGTCGCCGGCGCGCTGGTCGCGCCTGCGCTGACGCTGACTCCGGGCATGATGGACACCGCTCTCGTGTACGCACTCGCGGCGGTGATCATCGGCGGTCTGTCGAGTCCGATCGGAGCCGTCGTCGCGGCATGGATGATCGGAGTGCTGGAGAATCTGGCTGCGGTGTACGTGCCGTTCATCGGACACGATCTGAAGATCGCCGTACCGTTCCTGCTCATCTTCTTCATCCTCATCATCCGACCCCAGGGCCTGTTCGGCCGGAAAGCCGTGGTTCGCGTCTGATGTCTGCTACACCGATCTTCTTCCGCAAGCCCTGGGTCCGCAGGGCGGGTATCGCTCTCCTCGTCGCCCTGATGATCGTGCTGCCGCTGGTTCTGCCAGAGTTCGCGAACACGACCCTCGCTCGCATCGGAGTGTTCGCTGTCGCCGTGCTCGGCCTCAACCTCCTGATGGGGTACGCCGGCACCGTTTCGCTCGGTCAGATCTTCTTCCTCGGCCTGGGCGCGTACGTCACCGCCTACGGGGTCGCGCAGGGCTGGAACGTTGTCATCGTGTTCGCGCTCGCGTGTCTGATCCCCGCGGCTGTGGGCCTGCTCGTCGCGCTCGCCGCTGCGCGGTTGGGCGGCCTCGCGATTGCGATGGTCACTATCGCACTGCCGATCGTCGGCGTGCCGCTTGCAAAACGTCTGTCTGAGTTCACCGGTGGCTCGCAGGGCGTGTCTGCACGGTTCACTTCCGCTCCGGAGTGGACGGGGCTGTATGACGACCAGTGGAAGCTGTACATTGTGCTCGTCATCGCGGGTATGGCGTTCCTGCTCACCCGCAACCTCGTCCACGGCAAGTACGGACGGGCGTTCGCGATCGTGAAGGGCAATGAGTCCGTTGCGGCCTCGATGGGGATCTCGCCCTACCGGTACAAGGTTCTCGCGTTCACGCTGGCTTCGCTTCTCGGTGGCGTGAGCGGGTTCCTCTACATGGTCGTCGTTCAGTACACCTCTCCTGAGACCCTCAGCTTCGGGCATTCCATCACGCTGGTCGCGTCGATGGTGATCGGAGGAGCTGGCAGCATCGTCGGTTCACTGCTCGGCGGGGTGTATTACGTGCTCGCGCCGCAGGTGACGAACATCATCGATCCCAGCCTTACCGCAGCGCTCCAGGGCGCGATCCTGCTCCTCGTGCTGTTCGTCCTGCCCGGTGGCCTTGTCTCGCTCCCGCGGGTGTGGCGCCGGCGACGGGCATCATCCACCCACCCACACAGTAGAGAGAGGCAAGACACATGAGTACACACCGCAGTAAGACACGGGCGATCTCGATCGTCGCCGGGCTGGGCATCGTCGCCCTGCTCGCAGCCGGATGTACCCGAGGCGGAGACAGCGGGGGAGATGGTGGCGAGGATGCCGCGGCATCCAGCCCTGGCATCACCGACGACTCGATCACCCTCGGCATCACCACCCCGCTGTCCGGCGCGACCGCCGGGCCCGGCACCTGCACGGTTGCCGGCATCACTGCCTACTTCGGCGCGAAGAACGCCGAAGGGGGTATCGAGTTCGGAGACGGAAAGACCCGCACAGTCGAGATCGAGGCGCTCGATGACGCCTACGACCCGCAGAAGGCCGCGGCGAACTTCGAGCAGCTCAAGGACAGCGTCTTCGCGATGACAGCGGGACTCGGTACACCGACGAACCGCGCGTGGCGAGAGGCAGCGATCGATGACGAGGTGCCGCAGGCGCTGGTCATGACGGGGGACCCGATCTTCAGCGATGCTGAGCAGAGCCCATGGCAGCTCGGCTTCGTGCCGATCTACCAGAACGAGGGGCAGGCTTTCGGCGAGCTGTTGGCGTCGTCATCCGACGACCACAAGGTGGCGATCCTCTCGCAGAACGACGACTTCGGAGAGGGCTACGTCGAAGGATTCAAGAAGGGCATCGAGGGCGCCGACAACATCGAGGTTGTGAAGGAGCTCACGTACGAGGCCACAGACACCTCTGTGGATGCTCAACTCACCGAACTCGCCGCGACCGGTGCCGATGTGTTCGTGAACGCGATGTCCATCACCCCGCTGGTGATCTCGTCGCTCCAGAAGGCGCAGGAGCTCGGGTGGCTGCCCAGCTGGTTCCTGCCCTCGAACACCTCCAGCCCGGGCGCGATCCTCGAGCCCGGTGGGGCAGCGGCCTTCCCCGGCGTGTACACGGTCGCGTTCGCGCAGTCCGCGAGCGCGCCGACCTTCGCCGACGATGAAGATGGCGCTGCCTTCCTCTCGGAGCTGAAGGAGTACGCCGACTACCCCGAGACTCCGGCGTTCCCGCACTGCGTGTGGTCGTACCAGGTCGGGGCGACGTTGGAACAGGTGTTCGCCAAGATGACCGAGCCCACGCGTGCGGACTTCATGACGCAGCTCCGTTCGATCAGCGACTACACCGCACCTCTCATGCTTGAGGGTGCCGTCGTCGACACCACCGAAGAGGGGCTCCCCGCCGTCTCGTCGGTTGTCGTGCAGAAGTACAACGGCAAGGGGTACGCATCGGTGGACACGTGGGAGTAGCCCGACACTGACGCGAGGGCGTTCGCCCCGTGAGCTGATCCCTGGAAGAACGATCGATGACCTCGATTCGGCTTCCAGGGGTCAGCGCCGCGGCGACGGCGCATATCCCTACGGGTATCGTGATGGAGGTCTCCCACCGCAGGGGACCAAAGCAGAAAAGGAGTCCGATGAGTCTGCGCATGGCCTTGCTCGCAATCCTTCGGGTCGGGCCGTTATCGGGCTACGAACTCGCCAAGCAGTTCTCTGGGTCTGTCGGGCACGTCTGGTACGCGCCGGATTCGCAGATCTATCCCGAGCTGCGACGCATGGAGGCAGGCGGACTCGTCGCCGCTGAGGAGCAGGCTCGCGGCGAGCGGGGCACCCGCCGCCTCTACCACGTCACAGATCTCGGGCAGTCGACCTTCCTCGAGTGGATGTCCGCTCCGTTGGAGTACCAGCGATTCCGCGACCCCGCGCGCCTACGCGCGGCGTATCTCGAAGCCGCTACCCCCGAGGCAGTGCGCGACTTCATGCACAGACACATCATCGAGTGGACGAACGAACTGGCGCAGTTCGAGGATCAGATACGCCAGACGGATGAGCTGACCAGTCCGATGCTCGTCCGTCGGCTCGCGGTCACGGCACCTGGGGACTACGAGCGGACCAGAGCGTACAAGCGCTTTGCCTACGAAGGGCTCGTGAATCGAGCGCGCGTGGAGATCGAGTGGGCGCAGCAGGGGCTCGCGCTGCTGGAACGGCTCGATGGAGAGCATCCGGTGATCGTTCCATCGCCGGATGCGGCTGCACGGTAATCACACGAAGATTGCGGTGATCACACGAAATTCCATTTACCTCTAGACATAGGTAAATGCGTAGTCATATGATGGCACTCACAACCCTCTACGGACAAGGAAGTCGAGGCTGTCATGGCTGGCAATCTGCAGGAGCTACTGGACGAGAAGGGGAGCGCCGTCGAGCTGCTCCGCAATTCACGTATCGGTACGTATATCTACCCCGTCGTGCCGGCGGAATTCTCCAACTGGCGACGTGAGCAGAAATCGTGGCGCGAGAGCGCAGTGCTGTTCGACCAGACGCACCACATGGTCAACTTCTTCGTGAAGGGCCCAGACGCACTGCGTCTTCTGAGCGAGACCGGCATCAACAGCTTCGCGAACTTCCCCGTGAACACGGCGAAGCAGTTCGTGCCGACCGCTTCCAACGGTGGCGTCATCGGCGATGGCATCCTTTTCCACGAGGCACAGGGCGAGTATGTCTACGTCGGACGCGCGCCGGCGGCGAACTGGCTGCAGTTCCACGCGGAGACCGGCGGGTACGACGTCGAGTTCCAGTACGACGACCGCTCGCCCTCTCGTCCGTACGGCGAGGCAGTGCACCGCGATTACTACCGGTTCCAGATTCAGGGCCCCAACGCCTGGCCGATCATCGAGAAGCTTGCCGGCGGGCCTGTCGAGAAGGTGAAGTTCTTCCACATGGGCCACATCGAGGTCGATGGGATGAACGTGCGCACGCTGCGCCACGGCATGGCAGGCGCGCCGGGTCTGGAGATCTGGGGTCCGTACGCCGAGCACGGCCGCATCCGCGATGCGATTCTGACGGCTGGCGCGGAGTTCGGCATCGAGCCGTGCGGCTCGCGTGCCTACTCGTCGAACACGCTGGAGTCGGGCTGGATCCCGTCGCCGCTTCCCGCGGTGTACTCGAGCGAGGGCGAGCGTGCCTACCGCGAATGGCTCCCGACGAACAGCTACGAGGCGACCAACGCCCTCGCTGGCTCGTTCGTGTCGGAGAACATCGAGGACTACTACCTGAATCCGTGGGAGCTGGGCTACGGCTCGTTCGTCAAGTTCGACCACGATTTCGTGGGTCGTGAGGCGCTCGAGAAGACCGATCCTGAGTCGCAGCGCAAGAAGGTCACCCTCGCGTGGAACACGGAAGACCTTTCCAAGGTCCTCTCCAACGTGGTTGACCACGATGGCCCCACGTACCAGTTCTTCGACCTGCCGAACGCGAACTACGGCTCCTCGAACTACGACGCCGTGATCGACGCTGACGGCAAGAACGTCGGTCTGTCGCTGTTCACCGGCGTCAGCGCGAACGAGCGTCGTGGCCTGTCGCTGGCCACTGTCGACCGGGACATCCCGACCGGCACCGAGGTGCGCGTGGTCTGGGGCGAGCCCGACGGCGGATCTGGGAAGACCACGGTCGAGCCGCACGAGCAGATCAGCGTGCGTGCCGTCGTCAGCCCGGTGCCTTACGCGGTGACCGCCCGTACCGAGTACCAGGGCGGATGGCGTTCCACAGGGGCGCTCTGATTTCATAACGCGACGGGGACGGATGCTGAGAACGAGCATTCGTCCCCGTCCGGTTTCCGGTGCATTGATGGAGGAGTTTGGGTATGGCGCTTGATTTGTCGTATAGGGATGTTCCGGGCACGACGGTGTTCGATGCGGAGCAGGCTCGTAAGGGTTTTCATCTGAACCAGTTCGCGATGTCGTTGATGAAGCCCGAGAACCGCGTGCGTTTCCTCGCCGACCAGCCCGCGTACCTGGACGAATGGCCGTTGAACCCGGTCCAGCGCCAGGCTGTGTTGGACATGGATCTGAACGCCATGATCGCTGAGGGTGGGAACATCTACTTCCTCGTGAAGATCGGCGCGACGCTGGGCCTGAGCGTTCAGCAGATGGCGGGCTCCATGACGGGCATGAGCGAGGCTGCGTATCGCGACATGATGGTCGGTGGTGGGCGTCGCCCTGAGGGGAATCGCCTGAAGGATTTGGATGGGTGGACGCCTCCTGCGCCGGGTGAGAAAGCGGATACGTTCCGTCCGGATGCTCCGGCGAAGTACACCTCGGCACTGTTCACCTCGCACGTGCCGGCGATTGGTGCGGCGATGGATCTCGGCAAGACCGAGGAGCCGTATTGGAAGAAGGTCTTCGACGGGTACCAGTGGACGCGCTCGTGGGTGAAGCATGAGAAACCCGACGTCGTCATCCTGGTTTACAACGACCACGCCACCGCCTTCGACGCATCGATCATTCCGACCTTCGTGCTGGGTACTGGCGCCGAGTATCCGGTTGCTGATGAGGGCTACGGCCCACGTCCGGTTCCGGACGTCAAGGGCTACCCGGAGCTGGCTGCGCACATCGCCCAGTCGGTCATTCAGGATGATTTCGATCTCACCCTCGTCAACGAGATGGTCGTCGATCACGGCCTGACCGTTCCGCTGTCGCTCGTGTTTGGTGAGCTCAGTCCTGAGGAGCAGTGGCCCGTGCGGGTCATCCCGCTTGCTGTCAATGTCGTGCAGTACCCGGTGCCCTCCGGTCGGCGTTGCTACGAGCTGGGTAAGGCGCTGCGCCGTGCGTTGGATAAGTGGGATGGCCCGGAGTTGAATGTGCAGATCTGGGGCACGGGTGGCATGAGTCACCAGTTGCAGGGTCCGCGTGCGGGGCTTATCAATGAGGAGTGGGATAACGCGTTCCTTGATCACTTGATCGCTGACCCGAAGGGTCTGACGGAGTGGTCGCACATGGAGTATGTCGATGAGGCGGGCTCGGAGGGTATTGAGCTGGTTGACTGGCTGATTGCTCGTGGGGCGATGGATGACCAGTTCGGCGGTGAGGCGCCGTCGGTGGATCACCGGTTCTATCACGTCCCGGCATCCAACACCGCTGTCGGACACCTCGTCCTCAGCAACCCGACACGCTAGGAACCAGGAACCGACAATGAATACCGGAACCGCGGGCTCCGCGCCCGCAACGAAACCCGCCCTTGTCCTGGTGCACGGCGCCTGGGGTGGCGCGTGGGTCTGGCGCCGCATACTCGCACCGCTGCGGGACGCGGGCTACGAAGTGCATGCGGTCACGCTTACCGGCGACGGTGATCGGGCGCACCTGCGCCGCCCTGACATCACCCTGCAGAGTCACATCGACGACGTCCTCGCCCTGATCGATGCCGAAGAACTCCACGATGTGATCCTCGTAGGCCACAGCTACGGCGGAATGGTGATCACCGGCGCAGCGGCCGCGCTACAATCGCGTCCGGCGTCTCCGTTGCGTGGGCTCGCCTATGTCGACGCGATGGTTCCCCTTTCCGGCGAAGGGTGGGGAGTCGCCCACTCGCCCGAGATCGCCGCCGCACGCCTCGCGGCCGCCGCGGTCCACGGCAACGCTTTACCGCCGCCAGACCCGGCAGAGGGCTTCGCCCTCAACGACGCCGACATCGAATGGCTGCGCCGCAGACACGTTCCGCACCCCTTCGGCATGTACCGCGAACCTCTCTCGTACGACGAGTCGCTGCTGCAACCGCTGCCGCGACTGTTCGTGGACTGCAATGAGCCGGCCTATCCGACGATCGAGCCGATCCGCAGGCGCGTGCGCGAGTCGCCCGGCTGGCAAGTGTCAGAGATCGCCACCGGACACTTCCCCATGGTCACTGAACCTGACCAGCTCGTCCGACATCTGCTGACCTTCACCGACAGCATCCCGAACTGACCCGCGCTGGCGCCGGTCATTTCGGGATGCGGGTGCGACAAGAGCAACCGCGTTGATCACTCTCCTGCGTGCACAACGAGCGTCTGCGTCTCATGTCCGTCCGCGGACACGGTGATGGTGATCTCACCTGCTCCATTGGGGCGGACGATCGCCTGGGCGCGCCCGTCGAACGTTCGGGTCCGATTCGCGAGATAGGACTCCGTGGTGCGGGGGTTCGCGCTGCCGAGGCCCAGGAGTTCGCCGGGTCCGCTCACTACAACTTCGACCTCGCAGTCCCGGTCGAGCCAGACGATCCCATCGGCGTCTTCTAACGCGATCGAGACGTAAGCCAGGTCATCAAGCGAACCGCGGATCGTGCTGCGGTCGACGTGTGCAGCGAGCGTGACGTCGTCGCTAGCTGATCGCAACACCTCGCGGCCTGTCTCCACTCCATTGACCGAGGACACCGCGACCAATTCACCCGCGGCGAATGGCACTGTGAACGTTGCCATGTAGCGGTGGTCAGGGCCAGCAGCGGCTGTGCCGACGGATACGCCGTTCAGCAGCAGCTCGACGGACTCCGACGCAGAGTACACCTCGACCACGACGGGGGTGCCGGATTCAGCAGACCAGGACCACGATGACACGCTGTCCGACCACGACCACGGGCCGCCCACGGCGACGAGCCCATCGGTCCGCGGCCGCTGAACAGCGATGTACGGGGCGGTGCGCAGTCCGAAGACGATCTCCCGAAAGTACGAAGCAGGACGGCGGAAGCCGGTGATGTCGATGTCGCCGCACCACGCGAGCTGCCAGGGGAAAGGACCAGAGGTCCCGCTGAATTCTGCTCCCGTGCCGGGCTCAATGTAGTCCATGCGGCCGATACCGGCCTCGCCGAGATAGTCCCAGCCCGTCCAAGTGAACTCGCCGATGACGTGATCGTTCTGGAGGATCAGCGGCCACGCAAGGTGCAGACGCGTCGCGAAGGTCTCGGTGCCGATGATGACGCGGTTAGGGAAGACCGACGCATCGGATGCATACCGACTGTCGCCGTAGTTGAGGCCAGCTGCATCGACTGCCGCGAAGCTCTCTTCGGTGCGCCGGGTGACGAGGTCGGAGCCGACGACGGAGGTCATCATCTCACCGGGGTCGGCCATCGTGTCGTTGATGTCGCGCGGGGTGTCGTCCGATCCTCCCAGCGGTGGCAGCTCTTTGATGACCGAGACAAGACCGTTGATGCTGTTGGTCGTGAATCGGGTGGAGTCGAGGGCGTGCACCTTCTCGGCGATCAGCCGGCCGAGGCGGGAACCATGCGGGCGACCCGTCTCGGGGATCTCGTTTCCGATCGAATAGAAAACGACAGACGGGTGATTGAAGTCCTTGGCGACGAGCGATTCGATGTCTCGTTCCCACCACTCCGGAAACGCCAGCGAGTAGTCGAAGGGTGACTTCGGCTCGGCCCACATGTCGAAGGACTCGTCCATGACGAGAACTCCGAGCCGGTCGCACGCGTCGAGTGTCTCTGGGCTGAGCGGATTGTGAGCACTGCGGATCGCGTTGAATCCCGCATCCTTGAGTATTTGAATGCGACGCTCTTCCGCGCGTGCGATCGCCCGTGCCCCGATGATTCCGTTGTCATGGTGGATGCACGCGCCCCGCAGCTTGACCGATTGGCCGTTGATGCGCAGGCCGTGCCGAGGATCGAGTTGGAGAGTGCGGATGCCGAAGGCCACAGCATCCGAATCCTCTGCGTCTTCGCCCGCGATCGACACCTCTGCACGATAGAGGGCAGGGCTCTCGAGGCTCCAACGTTGCGGGGAGTCGATCAAGAGGCGCTCGCGGACGACACCGGATTCTCCTGCAAGCAACGTGATCGGCGCCTGGCCGCGAGCGACGATCGACCCATCGGGAGCGCTGATCGCGACCGATGCGATGACGGTGCGGGTGTGGCGTCCATCATTCGTGACCGTCGTCTCGACCTGCACCAGAGCACCGTCGTCGTCGATATCGGGTGTAGAGACGCGTACGCCGTCGAGTGCGATGTGCACCTGCGGTCCGGTCGCCAAAGCGACATTGCGATGAATGCCGAGACCGGAGTACCACCGCGAGTCGTGGTGCGCGCGGGCCTCGACACGGATCACATTCGGCTCGTCGAATCGGAGGAAGGGGTCAATGTTGACCGTGAATCGTGAGTACCCACCCGGCCACTGTGCGGCGAAGTTGTCGTTGACGAACACCGTCGAGTCGCGGTAGACGCCATCGAACACAAGCGTGTGAACGAGCTCTGCTTCAGAGGGGTCGATCTCGAGCGTGCGGCTGTATTCCACAGCGCCACCGGGGAAATAGCCGCCGTGCTCGCGCGAGGGGGCGTCGGCGGACCGCTCGAATCCCAGCATCGCGTCGTGGGGGAGAGTGACGGTCGAAGTCGGGGCGGTGCTGCCATTGACACCCTCGAACAGTCCGCGTTTGGGTGACACGGACCAGTCGGTGAGCAGGGGGACTGTCTTCATGATGCGCCTTTGCGGTCGGGATCGAACGAGCTCATACGGTGAATCCTCAATAGTCGTTGGGGATTCATTGCGCGAGCTTATCCGTTCTAGCGCGCGCACGCAACGCTTCCGTTAGCGCAGAATTCAGATCTCGACAGTGGTGATCAGCCTGAGGTGGCGGCGCAGCGCGTCGGTGACACTCACTGAAGCCGGATCGATGAGCCAATGGATCTGGATGCCGTCCCACAATGCGAACGTCGAGGTCGCGGCATCCTCGGCGTCGACACCGGCGGCCAGAAGGCCCTCGTCTGCCATTGACTGGAACCCTTGACGGAATGCGCTGCGCGTGCGTTCGGCGCGCTCACGAAAATAGTCGGCACCCGGGTGGTCTACCGTTGTGGACTCCGCAGAGAGCACGGCATAGAGCGAGATCAGCCCGGGCACCCGATCGTTCCGCTTGGCGAGTTCGAGCAGCCCCCCGGGAAAGGACGCGGCATCCAACGACTCCAAGTCGGGCTTGCCGTCACTGTCGCGCGCCTGCTTGTCATCGAGCATTGCGCGCAGAAGCGCCTCTTTCGACCCGAAGTGGTGCAGGATCGTTGACGGATCAATGCCGATGCGAGCGGCAATATCTTTGAGTGAACCCGCGCGAAAACCAGCGGCGGCGAAGACCTCGAATGCGGCATCGAGGATCTCGCGGCGACGCGCATCAGTCTTTCGATACGGGCCACGTTTTCGCGGCGCATCAGGAGGGGTAGGTGATCCAGTCATCGACGATCTGCCTGAAATATCGTCGGGACCAACGTCAGAGCTCATGGCGTCAGAGTAGTCGGCGAAGGTGGCGGTTCACCGCCGTCGTCACGTGACACCTCCGATTCAGTCGTCAGCGCGCGTCGCCGCGAGAGCACCCAGCGCGCCCGCGAGGGCGCCGAATGCGGCCGGCGGCATGTCGTACAGCCCTGCCGGCAGCGGGTCCTCGACGTTCCAATCGATCCGGCGCCGCGCGAGCACCGCGTATGCGGGGTCCTGCTCCTCCAACGTCGCGAGAACAGTCGCCAGAGCATCCGCATCGTCGGCGATCTCGCGGAACGTTGATTCCAACGACGGCAGGGGGAGCTCGCCGCGCCCGGTGGGCGAGGGGATCGTCCATGAGTGCGCGCCGTGGCCGACCTCCACGATGGATCCATCCGGTAGGACGACTTCGGCGGTGGAATGGACCGGCACTGTGAGGCGCAGCACAATCGTTTCGGCCGACCGCTCCCACCCACCGATCACCCGACCGGATGGCGTGTCAATGGTCGTCGCCGCATGGTCGAGTCCGTCGACGAGCGTCGGAGCAAAGCGAATCCGGCGATACGCGCGCGAGGCGGCAGTGACGCCCGCGACCCGGCGGTGCAACCAGTCGACGACGGCGCCGAACGCGTAATGGTTGAAGCTCGTCATCTCTCCAGGGTTGACGGATCCGTCGGGGAGCATCGAGTCCCACCGCTCCCACACCGTTGTCGCGCCCATTGTGACGGGATAGAGCCACGAGGGGTAACCCGTCTGCAGCAGCAGTCGACCGGCTGTCTCAACGTGCCCTGTATCCACGAGTGCGTCGAGCACGAGAGGGGTGCCCACGAACCCTGTCGCGATGTGAAATGCCGTGCGGCGCGAGACATGCGCCAGTCGATTACCGAGTGCGTGACGCTGGGCAGGATCGATCGAGATGTCGAAGACGAGGGCCAGCGCATATGCCGTGGGCGCATCCGCGGTCATGCGCCCGAGAGGCGTCACATAGGCGTCCAAGAAGGCCTGACGCGTGCGCTCGGCGATCTCGGCATACCGCGCGATGAACTCGGGACGCCCGACCCGTGCTGCCGCACGAGCCACGAGATCTGCAGACCGGAACAGATACGCCGTGGCGACGATGTCACCCGGCGTCTGTGCAAGGCTCGGGGCATCCGGCGGTGCCAGCGGATCGAGCCAGTCGCCGAGCTGGTTATGGTTGGCCCAGAGTCCGTCCGCGTCCCGCAGCGGAAGGATGCTGTCGACCCACGCGCGCATGGAGTCGAACTGTCGCGCAAGGACTGCGTCATCGCCGAAGCGGTCAGCCAGCACGGTGGGAACTACTGTCGCAGCGTCTCCCCACGCTGCTGTCGGCGCGACGGGGAAGCGCAGCACATCCGGTACAACGAACGGCACGATCCCATCGCGCTTGCTCTGCTCGAAGGCGAGGTCCTCCAGCCAGTTCGACAGGAACCCATTGCAATCGAAGAGCGTTGCGGCGGTCGGGGCGAAAACCTGCGCGTCTCCGGTCCAGCCCATCCGCTCATCGCGCTGCGGGCAATCGCTGGGCACCGAGAGGAAGTTTCCGCGCATCGACCACACGACGTTCTCGTGCAACCTGTTGAGAAGCGGAGCAGAGGATTCGAACCAGGCAGTGCGACGCATGTCCGTGTGAATCACGACGGCGACGACGGCGCCGGGATCGAGCTCTCCGGGCCAGCCCGAGATCTCGGCGAAACGGAAGCCGTGGAACGTGCCGATCGGTTCGAGAACGCGATGCCCACTGCCATCCAGAATGTACCGGTCGGTCGCACTCGCGCGGCGGAGCGGCCGGGTCGCGAGCTCGCCGTTCTCGAGGACCTCTGCGTGGCGCACGGTGATCTCGGTTCCCTCCGGCCCGCTCACCGCAAGACGCAGGTTGCCCACCAGATTCTGACCGAAGTCGAGTCGATAGGTGTCGGCACTGGTGCGCTCGATGGACACCGGGGCGATGGTCTCGATCCTGCGGACGGGCTCGAAACTCCGGGCGATCGGAACAAGTGGCGTGTCAATGATCGCGGCGGGTGCGTGATCCGCTGGATCGCGCCGAAGGTCAACGGTCTCACCGGCGTAGATGCCAGAATCAACGACTTGCCACGTGCCGGTCGCGTGCCACGAAGCATCCGTTCCGATCACTTGTCGACGGCCATCTGACCAGCGCAGGTGAAGCTCGGCCGCGACGGCCGGCTGCTCTCCATACACGCGGGTGCCCTGCGGACCGAAGCCGTACTCCTCTGTGTACCAGCCGCCTGTCAGCGCGATGCGTACGTCGTGCGAGCCGGGGGAGAGTAACGGCAGGACGTCCATCGTGTCATGGAGGACGCGTGAATCGTAGCTCGTCCACCCCGGGCCGAGGACCGAATCATCGATCGGTGTGTCGTCGATGGTGACGGCGGCGATGCCGAGCGCGGAGACGTGCATGACCGCCGAGACGAGGCCATCGGCGACATCGATGGTGCGCGACAACAACACCGGGTGAGCCGGGCGAGTAGGCACGGCCAGGCCGATGAACGGTGCCTTCCACTCGGCGACCTGAGCAAGGCGAACGGCCAGCGGCGCGCTCCAATCGGATGCATCGCCCTCAGCCCCCACGACACGCAGTTCGACGGTGTGGGTGGCATCGTCTGCCAGGGGATCGAAGGGCCAGTCCACGAAAACGTGGTCATCCCCTTCGAGATGCACGACGTGCTCTCCGTCGAGACGGACCTGCGCTCCTGCCTGCTTCCATCCCGACGGGGCGGAGTCGACGATCCACGACAGGCGAGGACGATTGGTCGCGACGAATGGGGTGTCTCTGCGTCGCTCCGCCGAGACGGATCCTATACGGACGGGAGTGTTCATCGGCTCGCGCCTTCTCCTTCGAGCGACGAGTAGTTCGCACTCCAGCCTGCGGGGTACAGCGGAGCGACAGTGTCGCCGGGCACATCTGGTCTGCTCGCCGCGATCGCCGCCATGCTGCGCGGCAGCTCGAACGGGAGACGTCCTTCGGGAGCAACTCGACCGGTGAGCGCATCCAGCAGCGCCGTGTCGGACGCGCCGTAGTCGCCGACGATCACGGTGGCGAATTCATCGAGGGGCGTGAGGATCGCCGGGCGGCTGAGCGTGACCGAGACGATCAGCGGAACCTGCGCTGCGACGGCGCGCAGCTGCTCGACGACTTCGGTGGGGAATTCCAGCGACCCCTGCTCCATCCCCGCTTCGAGGAAATACTGGTCGCGAGGCTCGAACGGCGCCGACAGCCGCGCGATCGCGACATCGGCATTCTCCAGGTCGGCAGCTTCCCAACCTGTTGGCAGCGAGTCGGGGTCGAGTCCGCGAACGTGCACGCGTCGGGGGCTTGTCAGCGGCAGCGCGTTGCCTGGGCACTTCAGCACGGTGATCGCCCGCGATTGAGCGTGAAGGCCCAGTGCGACGTGCTCACGAGCGGGCATCAGTGCGACATCGGGCACAGACGATCCCGAATCGTCGCCGTTGAGTCTCAGCATGACGTCGACGATTCGCGTTGCGGCGTCGTCGATGCGGTCTTCGCTGACAAGATCATCGTCAAGCAGGCGGAGCAGCTGTGACGTGTCGCTCTCGCCGCCGAGCTGATCGACGCCCGCGGCGAAAAGACGCGCCATTCGACCCGCGGAGTCGAGATGTTCGACGCCCCATGCACGGGCAGGGAACGGCTTACCGAACACGTGTGCGTCGGTGATGAGTCCAAAGTCACTCAGCACGACACCGGCAAAGCCCAGCTCGTTCCGAAGCAGATCAGTGATGAGCGCACGATTGAATGCGAATCCGACCTCCTCGACCCGGTGACCATTGCGAGTCAGACCGACAGGCATGCCGTAGTAGGGCATGATCGCCGCGACGCCAGCGGCGATCGCGGTGCGGAACGGAAGAAGGTGCTCCTCGAAACGTCCGCCCGGGTACACCTGTTCGCGTCCGTAGGGGAAGTGCGGATCTTCGCCGTCCTTCTGCGGGCCTCCACCGGGGAAGTGCTTGACCGTAGCCGCAACGCTCGTGCTGCCGAGTTCTGGGCCCTGGAGCCCGGCGAGGAACGCGGAAAGCAGACGCGATGTGAGTGCGGGGTCGGACCCGAAGCTCTGTGCCTGGCGTGCCCACCGTGCGTCGGTGGCGAGGTCGACCTGCGGGTGCAACGCCATGCGAATGCCCATCGCGCGATAATCGTCGCGAACGATCCGGGCGAACGTCTCGACAAGCTCCGGGTCGTCAAGAGCGCCGAGACCTATCGGTTCAGGCCACTGCGAAACGCCATTCGCGCGATGTGTCGCGCCCATGTTGCTGAGGAACGAGTGACGCGGGTCGCTCGAGAAGACAATGGGCAGCCGCGATCCGTGCGATGTAGCGATCTCCTGCAGCCGAGCGAGCACTGCCGCGGTTTCGACTGGAGACGGGATTGACGCGAGACAGAAATGGCGGATGCCGCGATCCACGATCAATTCTCGGCTGGACGGCCCGAACGGCGAAGGCGCATCCGGGTCGTGGTCTGCGCCGATCGTGAGGATCGGGTGAAAGAGCAATCCTGCTTTTTCTTGTGTGCTCAAGCTTGCGACGACCTCGTGGGCACGAGTGCGGTGATCGGGAACGGCCGACGGAGAGTGAATCATCACTTTTCTTTCATGACGGTTATAGCGAAACTGTGGCGACGACGAAAAGCTAGCACGAAAACCTTAAGTAGTGAAAGTTTTAAGATGTGAAAGGTTTTGGTAGCGTGGCTGGATGTCACGCAGACCTGGCCCACGCGGTGAGTATGCCAAGACCCCGAAGCGGCGCGAGGAGATTCTCGACGCCGCGTTCGGGGTGTTTGCGCGCTACGGGTATCTGAACAGCTCGATGAGCGAGATTGCCAAGCGTGCGGGGATGACGCTACCTGGTGTGACTCATCACTTTCCGACGAAGCCTGGTCTCCTCGAGGCTGTCCTGAAACAACGCGATCTCGACGCGGTGCGTCACCTCCAGGGGCGGCACGGTGTCGAACTCCTCCGTGGTCTGCTCGCGATTGCCGAGCGAGACCAGGATGACCGGGGCCTCACACAGCTGTTCGCAATCCTCTCCGCAGAAGCGACGGCTGACGACCACCCCGCCCACGTGTACTTCCGCGAACGCTACGAGCTGATTCTGCGCACGGTGCGCGGAGCGTTCGAAGAGGCTGCTGAACATGGTGACGTGCGCGAGGGGATCACTCCGGCAGAAGCCGCGCAGACCTACGTCGCTCTCTCCGATGGACTTCAGCTCCAGCGTCTCTACGACGTCGGCCACGAGAGCCAACTTGCCGTGACTCGCCGGTTCCTAGACAGCGTCCTCACGGTGGCCATCAACGACGCACGATGACGGGCATGCTCTCCCAGCCGCGCAGCGTGTTGTTGAGGTGTCGCCGTGGAGTTCCTGCGAGTTCGATGGATGACACTCGATCCAGGAGCGCGTCGAGCAGCGTTACTGCCTCCAGCCGTGCGATGTGCTGGCCGACGCACTGATGGATGCCCATGCCGAATCCGACGTGACCGGAGGGGTCTCGTGACAGATCAAATCGCTCGGGCTCGATCCACCGTCGCGGATCGTGGTTCGCCGCGCCGAGGAACATAAGTACCTTGCGTTCTGGCCCGAGCACAGTATCTGCGATCCGAGTTTCAACGGTTGTGGTGCGGAAGAAGGTCTGCACCGGAGATTCGAGGCGGATCGCCTCTTCGAAGGCGCGCGGCAGCAGCCCTCTCTCGGCACGGAGTCGCTGCCATTGATCCGGATGCGTGGCGACGGCATGGAGCACGGCGGAGATGCCGGTGACGGTCGTGTCCACGCCAGCGGTCAGCAGTGACCGGACGATGAGCGGCGCCTGGTCGTATCCGATCTCACCGCGGTCGGCGGCCTCCCAGATCTGCGCGCCGAACCCTGTCTCGCTGAGATTCTCGCGGCGGCACTGCGCAGCGATCCACTCGACCGTCGGGCCGATGGTCTTCGCCGGATCGGTGACGCGTTCGTTCATCGGACCGAATGCATTGAAGGCGAAGTCGCCGTAGGGGAGGAGGTTTTCCCTGTTGTGCGGTCCGATTCCCACCGCGTCCGGGAAAACACGCAGAGGGAAGGGCTCGGCGAGCGACGTCACGGCATCGAACTCGTTGCCCTCCGACAGCACTCGTTCCACCAGGGCGACGGCATCTGCCTGCCAGCGTGACTCCAGTGATCGCAGCCTCCGCGGCGACAGCAGCTGCGACAGAACGGCGCGCGGGGCATCGTGGCGAGGCGGGTCGGCTTCCAGCAGAAGGCTGGGCGGACGCCACGGCGCTTCGTGGTTGAAGTTGCTGAGCCCTACGCCAGCGCCCGACTGCAGAGACTGCCAATCGGTCAGCGCGCGGTGGACATCGTCATAGCGCGCGACGGCGTGGACATCGTAGCGAGGCAGGAAGACGACGGCACCGAGCTCGCGCAATTCTTCGTGGAAGGGCAACGGGTCACTGAGGAATTCAGTGGAGAACGGATCGATATCCGAGACAGGAATCGAGGGTGCGGTGGTGGGCATTGTTTCTCCGAGGATCAGATGTCAAGCACGAGCTGTGCGTCGAGACTGCGTGAGACGCAGGGGAATAAGCATTCTGAAGACGAGCGCTCCGCGTCATTCAGCAGAGAGTCGCGATGGTCTGCTCGGCCGGCGATAACGCCGGTTTCGCAGGTTCCACATACCCCTTGGCCGCACGAGGTCAGCACATCGACGCCGATGCGGCGCAGTGCGCTGACCACGCTCTCTTCGACCGCCACGGTGGTAGAACGGCCAGAGCGGGCGGCAACGACATCGAAAGCGGTCGCGGGTGAGGACGAGTTCGCGGATGCAGTGAATCGCTCCACCTTCGCCGGATGACCCCCTTCGGGCGCGCCCCATGCTTCGACGTCATCCAGCAACCGCGTCGGTCCACAGGCGTAGAGACGTTCAGCGCTGTCGATCGGTCGCCACGCATCGAGGTCGGCGCGTCCGAGTTCATCCGCGCAGTGGATGGTGACCCGATCGGTGAAGGCGGCCAGCTCGTCGGCATATGCGAGCGTCGCTCTGCTGCGGCCCAGGTAGAGGAGCCGCCAATCGGCGCCCAGCAACTCGGCCTGATGGATCATCGGAAGCAGAGGTGTGATGCCGATACCGCCTGCCACGAACAGGTATCGGCCGGACGGTGCGAGGCGGAAGTTGTTCCGCGGTCCACCGAACCGCAGCACATCGCCCTCGCGCACGGTGTCGTGCAGTGCGATGGATCCGCCGGATCCGCCCGGCTCGCGCTGCACGGCGATCCGGTATGTATACGCGTCCCATCGGTCACCGCAGAGTGAGTACTGGCGGGTGGTGCCGTCGTCGAGAATGACGTCGATGTGTGCGCCGGGTGACCAATCTGGCAAGCGCGTGCCGTCCAGAGCGCGAAGATTGAACTCCACGACGCTGGCTGAGATCTCACGTAGGTGTGCCACGACCAGGCGTCCGCTCGACGTGTCGCGCGGTGTGGGGATGGTGTCGACTGTGGTCGAGGACAAGTTCGTCTCCTCTTCGTTGAGGTTCCGACGGCGGTGTCGGTGAGAGAACGGTATCTTCACGGGGCACCGCACCCGGTTCTCAATTCCATTGAACGGAAACGAGAGTAGTGTGCGTGAAGGAGGCACGATGGCGCGGGGGTCTGCAGGAGAATCGGTGCTGAGCAAGCACCTGCGAGTGCTGGATGCGTTCGACGCGCTCCGGCCGTTCCTCACGCTGGCCGAGATATCGGATGCGGCGGCGCTTGCTCCCTCAACAGCACACAGGCTGGTCGCGGAGTTAGAGCGTGAGGGACTGCTTGAGCGGCTCCCCGACCGGTCATATCGACTCGGAGTGCGCCTGTGGGAGTTCGCTTCGCGCACGCCGGGTGCGCTGGGGCTGCGTGAGTTGGCGCGACCATGGATGAACGCTGTGCACAGCCGCATCGCGCAGCACACGCAGCTCGGTGTCTTGAACGGGCTCGACGTCCTCTTCATCGAGCGGATGTCCACCCGCGGTGCCGTGGTCAACGCGACGCTCATCGGTGGTCGTATTCCTCTCGCCGTGAGCTCCAGCGGCCTGGTGCTTCTCGCACATGCTGGTGACGATGTCGTCAGCGAGGTGATTCGCGTAGGGTGGCCCCACCAGACTCGGCACACGCTGACCGACGGTGCCGCGTTGCGCGATCGGCTTCGCCGGGTGCGTGCGGATGGATACGCGGTGCTGGACGGGCACATCTATGAAGAGTCACGCGGCATCGCGGTGCCTGTTTTCGGGCCGCATGGCGGGGTCTACGCGGCGCTCAGCGTTGTGGTGCCCGTCGAGGAGGCGTCGCCTGCCGGTGCGATCGAGATGCTCGTGGTCGCAGCGGCCGGAATCACAAGGTCACTGAGTGACGCATACCTGAGCGGACTCGTTGCAGCGCCGGACGGCTCACCTGCCGGGATCGGGCCCCTGGTCAGTACCTCTCTGGCGACCGTGGAGTACTTCGCGAAGCGAGAGGAAAAGAGCACCGGTGAGCTTCGATAGCATGCGTGCATGGCTGACATGAAGGTACTGTTCATCGGTGGGACCGGGATCATCTCCTCCGCGGCGAGCGCCCTCGCGGCGCAGCGCGGCATGGCGGTGACCCTGCTCAATCGCGGGCAGTCGCGCCGTGCACCCGCGGAGGGCGTCGAGGTACTGACGGCCGACGTCTCGGATGCCGCGGCCGTCGATGCTGCCCTCAGTGGTCGTGAGTTTGACGTCGTCGTGGACATGGTCGCGTTCACACCCGACCAGGTGCAGCGCGATATCGATCGCTTCGAAGGCCGCACGGGCCAGTACATCTTCATCAGCTCCGCATCCGCCTACCAGAAGCCGGTTGCGCGCCTGCCGATCACAGAATCGACGCCGCTGCGCAACCCCTACTGGCAGTACTCTCGCGACAAGATCGCATGCGAGGAGCTGCTGGCCCGCGCGTACCGTGACCGGGCGTTCCCGGTGACGGTGCTGCGTCCATCGCACACCTACGACAAGTGGACGGTCCCCGCATTCGGAGGGTGGACAGCGATCGACAGAATCCGGCGCGGCGAGGAGATCGTCGTTCACGGCGACGGCACGTCGCTGTGGACCCTCACACATGCGAGTGACTTCGCGGTCGGATTCGTCGGACTCCTCGGCAACCCGCTCGCCTACGGAGACACATTCCAGATCACCAGCGATTTCGTCTACACGTGGAACGAGATCTACACGATCCTCGGTCGAGCTGCAGGGGCGGAGCCAAAACTCCGCTACGCCACCAGCGCCGCGATCGAGCAGGCAGCTCCCGAGCGCGCAGGTCAGCTCCTGGGAGACATGGCGCACTCTGTGATCTTCGACAACACGAAGATCCGTCAAGTGGTGCCCGACTTCACCCCGACCGTCGCATTTCACCTCGCGGCTCGGGAGATCATCGAATGGCATGACGCCCACCCGGAGCTGCAGCGTGTCGACCCCGGCCTGGACGCACTCTTCGCTGAGCTGGTGTCCCGCAGTCCGGGCCGCGCTCACTCCGGTTCATCGTAGACTCGGCCCATGCAACATCGCCCCCTGGGTCGCACTGGCCGCGACGTCTCCACCATCGGTCTCGGAACCTGGCAGCTCGGTGCCGATTGGGGTGATGTGAGTGAAGCCGACGCCCGTGCCGTGCTCGATGCGAGTGCGCAATCCGGAGTCACCTTCTTCGACACGGCCGACGTCTACGGCGACGGACGCAGTGAATCGATCATCGGGCAGTGGCGACGCGATAACCCTGATGTCGAGCTGACGGTCGCCACCAAAATGGGGCGCCGCGAGGAGCAGATCCCGGCCAACTATGTGTACGAGAATTTCCGTGATTGGACCGATCGCAGTCGCCGCAACCTCGGCGTCGACACGCTCGACCTCGTGCAGCTGCACTGCCCGCCGACCGCGGTATACGCGGATGACGCGGTGTTCGACGCGCTCGATCGCCTCGTCGAAGAGGGAGCCATCGCGAACTACGGCGTGAGCGTCGAGACGACTGCCGAAGCGCTCGCCGCGATCGCACGTCCCCGCGTCGCGACGGTGCAGATCATCCTCAATGCGTTCCGGTTGAAGCCGCTTGATGAGGTCCTTCCGGCAGCGATCGACGCCGGCGTCGGCATCATCACGCGCGTGCCGCTCGCGAGCGGACTTCTCTCGGGGCGCTACTCCCGCGACACGGTCTTCGCCGCGAACGATCACCGCAGCTTCAACAGGCACGGCGAGGCTTTCGACCAGGGCGAGACCTTCTCCGGCGTCGACTACGACGAGGGAGTGGAGGCAGCGCACGAGTTCTCCGCGCTCGCCGAAGACGCCGGGCTCGCACCGGCGACCGCAGCCCTCGCGTGGGTCTCGCAGCTCCCGGGCGTCTCGTCTGTCATTCCTGGCGCACGCAGCGTCGCGCAGGCTCGATCGAACGCAGCGGCGGGCTCGGTGCCGGAGCTGGACGAGGCCTTCACCGCATCCGTGCGAGAGCTTTACGACCGCCGCTTCCGCGCCGCCGTCCACCCGCGCTGGTGACGGAGCGGGCAGGCGGCGATCGGCTGCGATCGCCGCTCTGCTATTCCCGCGCCTTCAACCGCACGCTCGGCAGGGGAGGCGCGGGAAGCGGATCGCGCTGACCGGGGGGAAATTCTCCGAACAGCTTCGGTTTGCCCGCATCCGCCGGATCCTCCGGCTCGAACCCGAGCTCGGACTGGTATCGGCGACGGAACTCCACGACGTCCTCGTGCGAGCGTCCGATGAAGTTCCACCACATCGCGATGCGCTCGCCGAGGGGCACACCGCCCAGAAGGACCACGCGCGCGCCCTCGGGGCCGGCGGCGAGCTGCAGCACGTCTGATCCGGTCGGCACGTAGGCGAGCGCGCGATGTGCGAGCGCCGTTCCGTTCACCGATACGGTTCCCGTCTCGGCCAGCACACCGTGTTCGAAATCGGTGCGCACGCTGAGCGTGACGGATGCCCCGGCCTCCAACACCAACTCCGCGCCGAGAAGATCCGGCGTCCGCGTATCGACGGGAGCCACCGACCCCAGCAGCTCGCCGATGAAGACCCGCGCCGTGAGACCCGTTCGCGTGACAGCATCCGGCACGTAGTGAATGAACTCGTTGTCGCCGAACCTGGTCGATTCCGGCATGGCGTACCAGAGCTGCACGCCGTGGAGCGTGCGCGTCTCTGGCGTGCTGATCTCGGAGTGCGTGATGCCGCGCCCGGCGATCATCAGGTTCAGCTCACCAGGGCGCACCTCGGCGGCGTTGCCGCCGGAATCGAGATGGTCGATGCTTCCGGTGAACAACCACGAGACCGTCGCCAGTCCGGTATGCGGATGCCGCGGCACCTCCATCCCGCCGGTATCGGCGACATCGTCCGGGCCGTAATGATCGAGGAAGCACCACGCGCCGACGAACGAGTGCCCCTTCGACGGAAGCGTGCGGTAGACGGTCATCGCCCGCGGCCCGCCGAGCGGCACTTCGCGCGGCTCGAGGACCTCCACGCCGACGCACGGTTCGCCGGACGCGAGCACGGCCTCTTCGGGCTTCTTCTCGAGGTTCGTCATCTGCGCGCTCCGTTCTCCGCGTCACCGCTTCGCTTTAGTTCCTCACCATAATCGGCGCTTCGCGGTAAGGTCGGCGCATGACATCCGCACGCCCACAGACCGCGAAGCGCGAAGCCTTCGGCTCGCGCAATGTCTTCATCCTCTCGGCGATCGGCTCAGCCGTCGGCCTGGGAAACATCTGGCGTTTCCCGTACGTCGCCTACGAGGGCGGAGGGGGCGCATTCCTCATCCCATATCTCTGTGCGCTGCTGACCGCCGGCATCCCGCTGCTGTTCTTCGACTACGCGATCGGCCACCGCTTTCGCGGCTCCGCGCCTCTCGCTTTCCGCCGCCTGCACCGCGCCGCCGAACCACTCGGGTGGTGGCAGGTGCTCATCTGCGTCGTGATCTCGGTCTACTACGCCGTGATCATCGCCTGGGCGGCGATGTACACGTGGTTCTCGGTCCAGCTCTCCTGGGGCGAGGGCAACGAGAACGACTTCTTCTTCGGCGAGTTCCTGAACATGGGCGACGTCTCCACCGGCATCTCGATGGAGTTCGTCCCGCAGGTGGGCATTCCGCTGCTGATCGTATGGCTGGTCACCATCGTCATCATGGGTCTCGGTGTCAAGCGCGGCATCGGCGCCGCCAACACCGTGCTCCTGCCGCTGCTGACGGTCATGTTCATCGTGCTCGTGGTTCAGGCACTGTTCCTGCCCGGTGCGATGGACGGACTGAACGCCTTCTTCACCCCGAACTGGGAAGCACTCGGTGACCCGGCGGTGTGGGCGAGCGCCTATGGGCACATCTTCTTCTCGCTGTCGGTGGCCTTCGGCATCATGGTCACGTACTCGTCGTACCTCAAGCGCAAGACCGACCTCACCGGTTCCGGCCTCGTCGTCGGCTTCGCGAATTCGGGCTTCGAGATCCTCGCTGGCATCGGCGTGTTCGCGGCCCTCGGGTTCATGGCACAGGCGCAGTCGGCCGAGGTGTCCGACGTAGCATCCGCCGGTATCGGCCTGGCCTTCGTCGCGTTCCCGACGATCGTCTCGCAGGCGGCCGGGGGCCCGATCATCGGCGTACTGTTCTTCGGTGCATTGACCTTCGCCGGGCTCACATCGATGATCTCGATCCTCGAGGTCATCGTCGCGGCCATCCAGGACAAGCTCGGCTGGGGTCGCGTGCGCGCGACGCTCACCGTCACGATCCCACTCGCGGTGATCTCGATGGCGTTCTTCTCGACGACCACCGCGCTCGCCGTGCTCGACACGACGGATGCCTTCGTCAACGCGTTCGGCATCATGGCAGTAGCCCTCGTCGCCGTTATCGTCGTCGCGTGGGTGCTGCACAAGCTGCCGGTTCTGCAGGAGCACCTCAACCGCCGCTCCAGCTTCCGTGTCGGGCTGATCTGGAAGCTGCTCGTTGGACTGCTCGCGCCCATCGTGCTCGGCTACCTGTTCATCAGTGAGCTGATCTCGAAGAGCCAGGACCCGTACGGAGGCTATCCGGAGTGGTTCCTGGGGATCTTCGGTTGGGGCATGGTCATCGCCCTCGTAGTGCTCGCCATCCTGCTCTCGCTCATCCCATGGAGCGGACGCTCGCATGCGAAGGACGATGCGGAGTACGACGAGTTCCTCGTCGAGGAGAGTTACGAACCGGATGCTGAGACCGGAACGATCCGGACGACGAAGGGAGCGGGCGCATGACAACCGCGGCCATCATCTTCATGATCATCGCGATGATCACCGTATGGGGCGGGCTCATCGCCGCGATCGTGAATCTCGTGCGGCATCCTGAGGAGTCCGATACGGAGCCGGCGCCGCCCATCGAACTGTGACTGTGCGGCACGCACGAGTAACACAACACGCGACGGGTGGACCTGTTCGCATGCTCGAGTCAAGGCCCTGGCACGCCCGACAGTTCGTCTGACACGGTGTGCTCACCGACGAAAGGAATCTACGATGACTGATGCGAAGGACCCACGCGAAGAGCAGCAGCTGGCCGATGTCCCCGTTGAGGAGACTAGGGACGACGACACCGGCTTCGAGCCGATCACGCCCGACGGCGTCGATGAAGGAACCCCCGCGGTAGCCGATCCCAAGGATTCCCAGAATCCTCCTCCTCGCCGTCTCTGACGGTGGCCGAGGCGATCCGCATCTCCGCTGAAGAGCTGCCGCCGATCTGAGGCTCAGGTTTTCAGGATGACCTTGATGCAGCCGTCCTCCTTGCGCTGGAACGTCCCGTAGAGCTCCGGTGCGTCCGCGAGCGGTACATGATGTGTCGCGAGGTCGAGCACGCCGAGCGGATCGAGGTCGGAGCGCTCATCGCTTTTCTCGCCTCTCCGGAGGCCGCCTATATCTCGGGCACCACGCTCGTGATCGACGGAGGCATGCTCCAGATGGGACCACAGGCCGGTGCAGCTATCACATGGCATGAGTGGCGAACGGTTTGAGTCGCTGAGAAACGCATTCCGCTCGGCACGGCTGCTGCTGGCGGCGAAGGCGGCGCTCGCTGTCGGCCTCGCGTGGGCCATCGCCCCGCACATGCCGGGTGTGACGGACGAGTATCCGTACTACGCACCGCTGGGCGCACTGCTGAGCATGTATCCGACTCTGATGGAGTCGGTGAAGTCGGGTCTGCAGACGCTGCTGGGTCTCGTAGCGGGTATCGCACTCGCCCTCATCGTGGTCGTGACCGTCGGGCCGAACTGGTGGATCATCCCTCTTGTCGCGGGTGTCGGAGTGCTGCTGTCAGGGACAGGCTGGTTCGGAGTCGGGCACGAGTACGTCCCGATCGCGGCGCTGTTCGTACTGATCATCGGCGGCCAGAACTCGGATGACTACTCATTGGGGTACGTGAGCCAGATGGCGGTCGGCGTTGCCGTCGGGCTGACGGTGAATCTGCTCATCGCTCCCGGAACTCTCACCGGGGCAGCCTCAGCCCGGATCGACGCCTTTCGCGAACAGCTCGCCGCGCACCTGCATGAGATCGGCGACGCCGTGTCCGACTCGTGGCCGCCGGAACGCGACGGATGGGTTCGGGATGCTGGAGCGCTGGCCGATACATCACGACAGGTGCGGCACGCGCTGGACGAAGCCGACACCAGCCGCAAGGGCAATCCGAGGGCGATGCGGGGTCGGCATGACACGTCCGAAGCGCACGATCGGCTGGAGGCCCTCGAGCTGATCGCCGTGCGTATCCGGGACATCTCCGAGGTGCTCGCCGATGCCATCTGGGATCGGCCGGGCGGGCTGGGTCTCAACCCGACGCTCGCGGAACCGCTGAGTGCGGCATGCACGCGCGTCGCCGACTGCATCGCACTCGACGAAGACGACAGCACGGCCGCGCACGAGGCGCGCGAAAGCGCAGCGCGAGCGGTTCGAGTGCTCCTCGAGTCCGTGAATCAGGCTGCTGTCGACTCGCACCAGGCGATGGGGCCGGGGGTGCTCATGTGCATGCACCTGCGGCGGATTCTCCTTCTGCTGAAAGCGCGGGAGTAAATGGTGATCGCCATGCGCTACGGTCAGCGTATGGGTTCGATTCAGTACGGTGGGTCTGAGGATCCAATTCACATCGACGACCGCGCGTTGGCGCACCTCAAGGTCGTCATCGCCACGAAGCTGCGACGCCAGGAATCGTTCACTCTGTCCTGGAAGCATGCAGACGGCGATCCGGTCGGTCGCTCGACGATCTGGGTGCATCCGTCCATTCCGCTGCGCTTCGTCTTCGATGAGCCGGATGGTCTGCCGCTCAGCGCGCGCTGGGTCGAGCAGCTGATGCACTCGGCGAACTCGACGGGCGGCATCTTGCTTGTCGACGAGGTTCTCGAAACGCAGAGCTGAGGCGACACGCAGAACTGAGAACCGGAGGCCCGGGGGCGAGGCCGTGTCAAGGGGCATGGCATCGCGCCGGGGAGCGACGAGTGTGGGTCTATGACCCGGCTATGGACTTTTGCGATCAGACGGATCTTTCGAGCTTTCGCTGCGGACGGGTGCGCGGACGTCGGCGCGAGCCTCGCGTTCTACGCGATCCTCGCCTTGCTGCCTGCGTCGATGGTCGGATTCTCCATCCTCAGCGTGCTCGGACGAGATGAGGAGACCGCGCAGATCTCTCTCGACGTCGTGCGCGCCGTCGCACCCGAGGAAGCGGCCGACGGGGTGGCGGACTTCTTGAGAGAGCTCGCCGACTTGCGTATGTCTGGCCTTCTGCTGGCGAGCGGGGTGCTTCTGTCGATCTGGGCGGTGGCGCGCTACGTCGGGGTCTTCGCGCGCGGAATGAATCGGATACACCGCGTGGAGGAGGGGCGTCGCATCTGGGCGCTCAAGCTCAGCCAGCTGGCTATCGCCGTGGTCATCATCGTCTGTGCCGTGATCGCCGCGCTGTTCCTCGCCGGCTCGGACCGTGTTGCGCAGGCGGTGGGCGAGGTTTTCGGGCTCGGCGAGGTGGCGCTCTTCATCTGGCGCATCGTGCGGTGGCCGCTGCTCGTGCTCCTCGTCGTGTTCGTCGTGGCGCTGCTGTATTACTTCGCACCGAACATTCGACCGTCACGATTTCGCTGGATGAGCCTCGGGGCAGCCGTCGCCATCCTCGTACTGGCGATCGCGTCCATGGCGTTCGGCTTCTACATCGCCAACCTCTCGGACTATGACCGGGTCTACGGGCCGCTGGCGGGGGTCATCATCTTCGCGCTGTGGATGTGGATCGCGAACATGTCCCTTCTGGTCGGGGTCGAGTTCGACCGGGAGCTGGAGCGCGTCCGCGAGCTCCGCGACGGAGTGCCTGCCGAGAGGCAGGTGCAGCTGCCGTTGCGCGACGCGACCCGGATCGCGAAGACCGTCCGCAAAGACAGCGCCGACGTGGCCGAGGCTCGCCGTATCCGTCGCGAGGCGCAGGCTGAGTCAGACGACGCGCACACATGAACAGGTTCCCACTGTCAAGGGTCGTGAGCGTTGCTCGCGCGATCTCTAGGTTGGAGCAATGACGAAAGAGACAGAAGCGCCCTCGCGGCTGCGTCGTGCCATCACAGGCCCGATGCTCTTCGCGTTCATCCTCGGCGATGTCCTCGGCGCCGGGATCTACGCACTGATGGGCGTCCTCTCCGAGGAAGTGGGCGGGATGCTGTGGGCTCCGTTGCTGCTCGCCCTTCTGCTCGCGCTGCTCACAGCGGGATCGTACGCGGAGCTCGTGACGAAGTACCCGCGAGCGGGCGGTGCAGCCGTCTTCGCGGAACGCGCTTTCCGCAGCCCGGTCGTGTCGTTCCTGATCGGCTTCAGCATGCTCGCCGCAGGAGTGGTGAGCGCTGCTGGTCTCGCGATCGCGTTCGCAGGGGATTATCTGCAGACGTTCCTTCCCGTGCCGCCGATCCCGGCCGCGATGGTCTTCCTTGTCATCGTCGCAGCCCTCAACGCCCGCGGCATCCGCGAATCTATGGGAGCGAACCTGGTGATGACGGCGATCGAGCTGAGCGGACTCGTGATCGTCATCGCCGTCGTCGGCTTCTTCTTCGCGGGTGGCGGCGGTGACGCATCGCGATTGTTGGAAGCGCCCGAAGGCACCACGGTGGGGATGGCGGTGCTGGGAGGCGCGATCATCGCTTACTACTCGTTCGTGGGCTTCGAGACCTCCGCGAACGTGATCGAAGAGGTCAAGGAACCATCGAAGACGTATCCCAAGGCGCTGTTCGCCGCTCTTGCGACGGCGGGCGTCGTGTACGTGCTGGTCGGCCTTGCCAGCGCGGTCGCGCTGCCGGCCGAGGAGCTCCAGGAATCGAGCGGACCGCTCCTCGCCGTCGTCGAGGCGACCGGCATCGGCGTGCCGTCCTGGCTGTTCAGCCTGATCGCGCTGATCGCGGTCGCCAACGGCGCGCTGCTCACGATGATCATGGCGAGCCGGCTCGCCTACGGCATGGCCGAGCAGGGGCTGCTACCGAGCGGACTCGCGCGTGTGCTGCCGCGACGCAAGACGCCATGGGTGGCGATCCTCGCGACGACGCTCGTGGCCATGCTGCTGACGCTCATCGGTGACCTCGCGACGTTGGCCGAGACCGTCGTGCTTTTGCTGCTGTTCGTCTTCCTCAGCGCCAACGTCTCGGTGCTGGTTCTCCGCCGTGACCGCGTCGAACATGATCATTTCCGGGTCTGGACCTTCGTCCCCGTGCTCGGCATCGCGTCCTGCATCCTGCTGCTGACCCAGCAGCGCGGGATGGTGTGGCTCTTCGGTGCCGTGCTCCTCGCGGTCGGACTCGGCCTCTATGCGCTCGCACAGTGGTTGCGCCGGCGAGAGCGCACGTCGTCTGGTCGGTGACAGCGAACGGGAGGTTACCCCCGGAACGATCCTCGGTCAACCCGATCGGGGACGACCGAAGACGGGGTTAGCGTGAGCGCACCGACCGAAAGGACACATCATGTCGAACCCCAATATCGTTCCCGTTCCGCTTCCGGATGATGATCGCGACGATCAGTCGACCATGGATGTCGACGGTGACAGCGTTCTCGATCCTGATGTAGACGAGAACCTGGTCGACAGCGCAGAAGCCGACCGTCTCGCAAGCGAGGAGACCGCGGAGTCGGGCGAAGAGTAATGACAGTGCGGCGCGGCAGAGCTATCCGGCATCCTTGTAGTTCAGCCCGTCGTCGGCTTCGTCAGGCAGACGGGTACAGGGGATCACGACGACATCCTGCACATTCCAGTCCATCGCCGAGATGGCCTCGGAGACCTCGTCGATCTGCGTGACCGAGACCCGCGACTTTCGAGGGATGATGAACGCCTCGACGTGGAATACCTGACCCTGATCGCGCATGCGCACGGCCGCATCCCTGATCCATGGCTGCGCGCGAAGATGCTCGACGATCTCGCGCGCGAGCGGATGCGGATCTTTGTCGTCATAGGTGCGGGCGCGATGGTCCATGAGATCGACGACAGCGCCCTTGGTGTTGCGGAAACCGTCCCAGATGATGCTCAGCGAGATGAAGAGAGCCGCCGCGCCGTCGAGCCACCATACGCCGAGACCGACCCCGAGAACACCGACGATCGAGGCGGCGTTGGTCTGCCAGTCGGCCTTCGCCATGTCGGCATCGGCGTAGAGGATCTTGTTGTGCAGCAGCGGGGCGAGCTTCGCCTTGGCATGGCCGTAGATGAATGGCCCGATGACGACGATGAGCATGACGCCGACCATCAGCCAGCCCAGCCAGATCGTGTGTCCGAAGAGGTTGACCGTACCGATCGTCGGATGCTCCGCCGCGATCAGCCCTGACACGGCCTCGAATGCGAGATTCAGACCGACCGCGAGCAGTGCGACGCCCGCGACCAGGTGTCCGATGCCCATTGCCCTGTGCATCCCGTAGGGATGATCCACGGTCGGTCCGCGTCGGACGAAGATCAGCGCGATGAGAAATGAGATCTGCGGAATGAGGGAGAGCATGTCCTCGATCCACGCCGTCCGCATCGCCTGGGAGTTTCCGACGACGAACGCGACCAGGATGATCGTGCAGACCGTGTAGCCGATCGTGGCGTATTCCCACCGCACGGCCTTCTTCAGCGCCTGCTGCTGCTCGGGCGGCAGATCGGTGCGGCCGAACTGATGATGGACGCTCACGAACCCAGCTCCGTGTCGAGGAACTCTTCCAGCTCTGTCAGAAACGCGTTCTCGCCGAGCGGCACGAACATCACGATGGCACGGTCGTCTGCGCCCTCGATGTCGCGGTATCCGCGCGTGACGCCGACACGGTCGATCCATGGCGCTTGATCGGTGAGCCCACCGACGACGAGGTCGAGGTCGCCCTCTTCCAGCATCACGACGAGCGTCTCCTCGCTGCCGGCCGTCCACTCGACGTCCGCGTCCAGCGATTCGGCGAACGTGTCGACGAGATCGATCAGCGGCCCGGACGGAGTGTCTGTCGAGGCGTCGGCGAGGCCCGCGTCAGATGAGACGCCCACACGCAGCTCGCCGCCGGACACCGTCTGCAGCGTGCCGTCGGGATCTGTCGGCACAGTGATGCCGCATCCTGTGAGAGCCGCGGTCATCGCCAACGCCAGCAGAATTCCATACAGTCGATTGCGCATCTCACTCCGATTGCTCAGACCGGCCGAGTTCTTCGGTGCGCACACGCACCAGCCGACAGGCCGCGGCGATTGTGGCCGTCAGCACGGTGTCGGGATCGCCCTCGAGCTGGAGGCGAAGATGTCCAACGCCGTCGCCGGTCGCCCAGCCCAGATACACCGTTCCCGGTTCGTGCCCTCCTTCAGTGTCAGGCCCGCCGACACCGGTCGTGGCGACGCAGACGTCGGCATTGAAAAGGGCGAGGCCGCCGCCGGCCAGTTGCTGCGCGCATTCCGCAGAGCACGGATCCACTCCGGGGGTCATCTTGAGCAAGTTCTGCTTCACATCGGTCAGATACGCGACGATGCCGCCGGCGAACCATGTGCTCGCTTCCTCGCCCGCACCGATCGTGTGGGCGAGGCCGCCGGATGTGAGCGATTCGACCACAGCGATGCGCACACCGTGAACGCGCGCCAGTTCGCTGATCCGTTCGACGTCGGCAGACGGAGTCGAGCTCATCCCGTCTCCTGCCGAGAGATGCTCTCGACAGTCACACCGGTTGTCTCCGGCGCGAGAGAGCGCGCGACATCCGCCTGGCTGATGATTCCCACGAGCAGGTGGTCGTCCATCACGGGCAGCCGTCGAATCTGATGCTCCTGCATCTTCTGCAGTGCGACCTGGATGTCATCCGAAGCCTCGACGGTCACGGGGCTCCCCTGAGCGAGCGCTCGCGCCGGCGTGCTCTCGGTATCGAGACCTTCGGCGACTGCACCGACCACGATGTCGCGGTCGGTGAGCATCCCCATCAGCTTTCGGTCTTCGCCGCAGATCGGCAATGCTCCGACATCGAGTTTCGACATGACGGCTGCCGCGATACTGAGCGAGTCGTTCTCTCCGATGCACCGCGGTGCAGAAGTCATGATGTCTCTGGCGAGCGTCATGCTCTTTCTCCTTCTCGGTCGACGGGCATAGCGACGGCTCAGCCGTCCTTGACTTCGAGGTCGGCTGGATCCGGCTCCTCGTCACCGCGATCGGTGTAGTCAGGTCGCGCCGGCTGCGCGGGTTGGTCGTCGAGCTCTCCACCCTCGCGCCCGCCGTACGGGCGACCATGATCGGCGAACTCATCCCGGCTGAAGACGAGAGTCCACGGGCCCGCGGTGAAGCGCGCGCCCGTGCGCAGAATCTCTGAACGGTCACCGCCGTCTGTCTCGGCAGCGAGCGGACTTGCATTCATCTCGCCCGCGCCGTGCAGCGTGAGCACGTATTCGTCGCGGTCGTCGTGCGCGATGCTCGCATGCACCGGATCAGTGTCGGCGAGCTGGAGCTCGTTGCCGTCAGCCGAGCCGATACGCACCGCGTCGATCGTGATGTGGTGCACGAACCGGTCGTCCTCACGCGAGACGAGCAACCTCGGAGCGCCTGCTCCCCATTCGGCATGGGTTGTCGTCGGTGTGTATCCGGGGGCAGTCTGGTCAGTCATGTCCGGTCCCTTCCTTCTCTCACTGGTGGCAACGTTAGGGCCGACCGGAGCGCGGAGGAGAGGGGCTTGACCTCGAGACAGTGCGCGGCTAGCTGGAGCTCCCCGAGGGCCGCACATGTTCGGGGATCAGGGTGATGCCCCCGCTCGTATTGGCGGAGTTGGCCATCGCGGTGATCCACTCCGCACTCAGCGCGGGCGGCTCAGGGGCATCGAACACGAAGCGCAGCGGGATCGACGGATGCAGCCAGATGGTCGACCGGCCAGGCTTCTCTCCCTCGGGGTGCCGCCACGAGAGGGTGAAGCTCTCGTTGCGGCGCAGCTTGGTCGCGATGACCACTTTGAGGTGTGCGAGGGCGCGGTCTTCGACCAAGATCGGATCGGCGCCGCCACCGTAGAAGATCGTTCCCATGGCATTACGCTAGCCCCAGAGAGATCCGTCCGAAAGCGGCAGTCGTCGCAACAGGGCGAACATCACGGGAGCAAGGCAGCTATGGGCAAGTTCATCTATGAGGGCGGCGTCAAGGTAGAAATCGAAGATCGCGCGCTAACCCACCTGCAGCTCGTGATCAGCGCAAAGCTACGACGGGGCGAACCCTTCGCCTTCAGCTGGCGCGAGGACGCCAGTGTGGGCGGCGGTCGCACCACGGTGTGGGTGCATCCGGGCAGTTCGATCGTCTACAAGTACTACGGCGGACGTCAGCCGTCGATCAACCGTGCGTGGGTCGACGCCCTCGCGTACACCGCGAACGCCCCATCCGGCCTCTATCTCGTTCCTGAGCCGGCCGACAACGGTGAAGCCGGAACCGCAGAGATGTCAACGGTGCCACCGGTCAGCTGACCTGTCGAGCGTGCGGGCTCGTTCGCACCGGTCGATCATCGTGTCAACCCCCTGGCCGGGGAGGCTGAACAGAACAATAGTGTGACTACACCCATTGCGAGGAGGCCACACATGCACACCGAAGATCCCCGCCATGCGCATTCAGACGCGGGATTTCCCGCTCAGACGCAGAACCAGCCTGGCCTGACGGATCAGATGCGCCCCGCGCCCGACCACGGCGAGACAAGCTACGTCGGTCATGGTCGCCTCGAGGGTCGCAAGGCGCTCATCACCGGTGGTGATTCCGGCATCGGGCGCGCTGTGTCGATCGCATTCGCCCGCGAGGGAGCGGATGTCGCCATCGTGCACATGCCCGAAGAACAGGCGGATGCTGACGCCACCCTTGACCTCGTGAGAGAGGCAGGACGCACGGGCCTCGGTCTCGCAGGCGATCTGCGAAATGAGGACTTCGCCACGGAAGTCGTGCACAAGACGCGGGAGGGGCTCGGCGGGCTCGACGTCCTCGTTCTCAACGCTGGCTATCAGCACGACATCGACGGCTTCGCCAATCTGCGCACCGACGAGATGCGCCGCGTCTTCCAGACCAACCTCGAGGGTCTGCTCTTCTCCGCTCGGGCCGCGTTCGAAGGGTTGGAAGCCGGAGCGAGCATCATCGTCACGGCATCCATCCAGTCCTTCAACCCCTCTTCGGGACTCATCGACTACGCAATGACCAAGGCGGCTCAGGTGGCATTCGTGCGGGCGCTCGCCGAAGAGGCAGGCCCACGCGGCATCCGGGTCAACGCGGTGGCCCCCGGCCCCATCTGGACGCCGCTGATCCCCGGCACGGGATGGGACGAAGAGAAGATCCGCACCTTCGGCAGCGACACCCCGCTCGGGCGCGCGGGACAGCCTGCCGAGCTCGCTGGCGCCTACGTCTATCTCGCGTCCGCTGAGTCGTCGTACACGTCCGGTGCGATCCTTCCCGTCACCGGAGGAAAGCCATTATGACCATGACAGCCCCAGAGCCCCCCAGACCGGCATCCGTCTGGGAAGTGATCCCGCTCACTCACAACTCGTGGAGAATCTGCGATGCCGCGCTCATGGAAGCAGATGCCTCCCGTCTGGTCGCCTACATCGACCGCAACGAGAGCGGGCACTTCGACGTGCTCTGGTTGCGCAGTCCGTGCCCCACGCGCTCGCGCTACCGCAGCATGGACGAGCTGCTCGCCGAGCTGGATGCCGCGCAGACCGCCGATACGCCCTCGCGCTCCACCCGCCCGACGCACATCCCGCACTTCCCGCCCACGCACTGAACGCTCACGCACTGAACGCGAGTGCGCGAAGATGGAGCTATGGCTTCTCCTTCCCCACAGCTGCAGCGCAACGCTCTGGTCCCCGGCATCCTCGCGGCGATCGCGCTGATCATCTCTCCGCTGCCGCTTTTCGCAGAGGGGCTCGGGAGGACCATCGTCCTCTTCGTCGTCACGATCCTCGCGTTGATCGTCGCGTGGTTCGCGCTGCAGGCAGGGCAATGGTGGTGGACGATCGCGCTCGTCATCATTGCGGTGGTCTGGAACCCGGTCTTTCCGCTCACACTCGACCCGTGGATCTGGGTGACCGGCAGCATCGTGGGTGCGCTGGTGTTCGTCACCGCGGGTGCGGTGGTCAAGAACGAGCGCACGACTCCCTGAGCGCGACCTCGATCAGGTGATGTCGCTCAACCTACGAGACCGAGGCGGTGGGCGAGGATCACTGCCTGGATGCGGTCGCGCACTTCGAGCTTCATCAGCACGCGTCCGACGTGCGTCTTCACGGTTGATTCGCTGAGGAACAGCTTCTGTGCGATCTCGGCGTTCGTCAGACCCTCGCCGATCGCGATGAATACGTCCCGCTCGCGCTCCGTCAGCGACCCGGTCGGGTCATCCACAGCAGGCACTGTGCGCAGCTGCGGACTGAGATGCTCGAGGAATCGCCGCGTCACCCGGGGTGACAGCACGGCGTCCCCGCGGTGCACAGCACGCACGGCCGAGATCAGCTCGTGCCGTTGCGCATCCTTCAGGAGGAACCCGCCCGCACCCGCGGCGATCGCGCCGAACGCGTATTCGTCGAGATCGAAGGTGGTGAGCACGAGCACGCGGCTCTCCGGAAGCTCTTTCATGATGGTCTGTGTTGCGGCGATGCCGTCGGTCCCCGGCATCCGCACGTCCATCAGCACCACGTCGGGGCGCAACGTGCGAGCGGCAGCGATCGCGGCCTCCCCGTCTGCGGCCTCGCCGACGACCTCGATATCGGGCTCGGCCTCGAGGACGAGCCCGAAGCCGACCCGGATCAGCTCCTGATCGTCGACGAGCAGCACGCGGATGCTGTCACTCATGGCGTTCCTCGGTCTCTGACTCGTCGTTGCGCAATTCGGCATGCAGGAGCCATCGGCCCTCTCCCGACGGCGCGGATGACAGCGTGCCGCCGGCGTGCGCGGCGCGCTCCTGTAGTCCGCGGATGCCGAAGCCCGAGGTATTGGCGGGGCCAACGACGCCGTCGTTCTCGATGTCGATCGTGACGCGCTCGGGTTCGTACGCGATGCGCACCGAGATCGTGCGCGCGGCGCGAGCGTGCCGCATGGCATTGGTCACGCCCTCCTGCACGATGCGTCCGATCGCGAACTCCACGGCGGGCGAGGCAGCCGGTGACGTCGCCGCAGATCCCTTGATGGTCAAAGTCGCCGGGTATCCGGCGGTCTGCGCGGCAGCGATCGTATCCTGCGGGGTGATAGGCGCGGAGGGAGCCAGCGGAGCATCCGCATCTCCATCGCGCAGCACGCCGAGCATGGCGCGCATCTCGGCTAGCGCGCCGCGCGCGGTTGCCGCGGCGGCAGTAGAGGCATCCCGGGCGCGCTCGCGATCGTCGGTGGCGGCAGCGCCCTCAGAGAGCGCGACGACAACGGTGAGCGAGTGCGAGACGATGTCATGCATCTCACGGGCGATGCGTGCGCGTTCTGATGCGGCCGCGATCTGTCCCTGCTGATCGCGCTCGACGAGCAACTGGCGGGAGCGGGCGATGATCGCCTCGACGTAGCGTTTGCGGCCGCCGATGTTGACGCCGATGAGGGTGCCGATCAGGGCCGTGGTGAGCTCGCCGGCCACTCCGTTCACGGAGTCCAACAAGTGCAGCGGACCCCACAACCACATCATCACCGCGATCAGCGTGTAGATGCCTATTCCGCAGCCCAGGCCTATCCAGGCGGCGCGAGCCGACCGATAGACGGCGAGCGCATAGCTGGCGACGAGCAGCAGAATGCCGCCGCCGGGAGACAGCGAGAAGAGATAGGCGACCGACACCGCGTACGAGGCAACGACAACGAGTACCGGCCACCGCCGACGCCAGACCATCAGCACGCATGCCGCGAGGATCAGGACGGCGAGAACGATCCACCAGACCGGGGACGGCACAGGCTCATCTGCGTTCCCGGAAGGGGCGCCAAAGCCGACGAACGTCAGCGGACCTGTGGTCAGCAAGAAGCAGATCAGCGCGATCAGAATGTCGGCGAGCAGCGGATGCCGCGCCCAGAACCTGCGGATCACCCCGGGGGTACGCGGCAACCGCAGCTCCGCGTCCGTGAGGACAGAGGAGCTGCGGCCGGTGTTCACGTGGTCGACTCTACGCGTCACGTGTGCGCAGAACCGCCCAGGCGCCGAGCATGCCTGCGGCAACCCATGCGGCGAGGGTCGTGTATGCCTCGACCGCGGGGATGCCGAAGTCGTCCTGCGGAAGGATCGCACTCTGCGCGGCTGACATCGGCAGGTGGTTCACCACCGTTGCGATCCATTCCCACCCAGGGCCCGCCGCGGCGAACAGACTCGCGATCAGCGGCAGCACGAACAGCAGACCGACGGTCGCGGCGATCGCCCCCGCACCGGAGCGCAGGAGGAAGCCGAAAGCGAGACCGATCAGCGCGCACACCGCCATCGAAATCGACGCGGCCAGGATCGGCAGGGTCGACTTCGCGGCATCGTCCCATGCGAACGGGATGTCACCGTCGGCGAAGAACGGGGTGACGGCGAGAGCTGCGGTGAAGAAGATGATCAGCGATGAGATGAAGAGCACGATCGCGATGACGACCGCCTTCGCCGCCAGCACCGCGCCGCGGACGGGCTGCGCGGTGAAGGTCGACCGGATCATTCCGGTGGAGTACTCACCGGTGACCGAGATCACGCCGAGGATTCCTGCGAGCAGCATCGTGAACTGCATCGGCGAGACCACGGCCTGGATCGGCTCGAAGCCCACGACGTCTTTGAGCGATGCTGCCGCGATCAGGGCGATTCCGATCGTGAGGAGGGCCGAGATGCCGATCGCCCACCATGTCGAGCGGAGGGTGGAGAGCTTGATCCACTCGCTACGCAGCAGACGTGGGAAGGTCAATCGAGAAGGCGATGCGACGTGGGTGGCTCGCCTCGGGGCAGTCGTGGTGGTCATGAGATCTCCTCGGGGTTCTCGACGGAGCTGCGGTACTCGACGGACTCGCCGGTCAGGGCGAGGTAAGCGTCTTCGAGCGAGCCGGTTGTGGGGGTGAGTTCGTGCAGTGCAATGCGCTCGGCCGCGGCGACATCACCGATGCGGGATGCCGGGATGCCGTTGACCTCGAGCGTCTCGGGACCGGTGGTCACGATCTCCACTTCGGGTCCTTCCAGGGCGGAGGCGAGCTCAATCGCGCGTGGTGTGCGCACGAGCACGGAGTTTGTCGTCCATGAGCGCACGAGCTCGGGGAGCGGAGCATCCGCCAGCACCCGCCCGCGCCCCATGACGATCACGTGATCGGCGGTCTGTGCCATCTCGCTCATGAGATGGCTGGAGAGCAGCACGGTGCGGCCCTCGGATGCTGCGTGACGCACGAACTGGCGCACCCAGCGCACGCCCTCGGGATCGAGACCGTTGACCGGCTCATCGAGGATGAGTGTGTGCGGGTCGCCCAGGAGCGCCGAGGCGATGCCGAGACGCTGCCCCATGCCGAGTGAGAACTTACCGGCACGCTTGCGGGCAACGGGTCCGATGCCGGCGAGATCGATGACCTCGTCGACGCGGGATGCCGGGATGCCGTGGGTCGCTGCCATCGCGCGCAGGTGGTTGCGGGCGGTGCGGCCGGTGTGCACGGCCTTCGCATCGAGGAGCACTCCCACTTCGCTCAGTGGTGCGCGCAGCTTGCGGTACTCCTGGCCGTTGACGGTGGTGCGCCCGGACGTTGGACGGTCAAGCCCCACGATCATGCGCATGGTGGTCGATTTTCCGGCGCCGTTCGGGCCGAGGAAGCCCGTGACCGTGCCAGGGCGGATCGTGAACGACACATCTTGGACGGCGGTCTTGTCTCCGAACCTCTTCGTGAGGCCTTCTGCAGTGATCATGCTTCGACGCTACGGATGGCGGGCATAGTCCCGCGTCCTCCTGCGGTACCGACCCCGTGGCACTGCGGAATGACCCGCGCGTGCGGTGCGGTGCGTGGACGGGGCGGTGCGAGATGCTTCGTGTCGGTTATTCGGGCCCAGAACCGACACGAAGCATCCCGCATGCTCTGGGAGCAGGGGGCGGGGCAGAGGCGCCAGGCGGGTACACGTACTGCACAGCGCGCAGATATCGCGAGCTATCCACATTCGTGCGAATGGCGGGCAGCGGTGCCTCGGGAATCGCCCAAGCTGTGTGCATGCGCATCCCGAAGAAGCTCCCCTCGCGGCTGGGCGACCACTTCAGCATCCGCACTGCGAATTCCGCAGGGGTGGGGCGATCCCGCCGCGATGCCAACGATCTGCACCGGCCCTTCCGCGGAACGCGCTCGAAGTCCGTGCCGGAGACATTTCGCCAGACGATCGCCTGTTACCAGCCCCGCATGCGGCCCGAGCATGACTTCGCAGGACGTACCGCCGCCCGAATATGGGGACTTCCGCTTCCGTGGTTCTGGAAGTCGGACGAACCTCTCGACATCGCTGTGCCGCCGCACCTGAACCCGCCGAAGATCGCAGAGGTCAAGGGGCGGCGTCTCGCCAGCGCGCGGGTGCGTCGATGGACTGTGTCCGGAGTGCCCGTCGTGGATCCCATCAGCGCGCTGTTCACGTGCGCGCCGGAACTCACCGTCAACGAGGCGGTCACGATCATCGACGCGCTCATCACCGATGCTGACAATTATCCCGATCTCGGCCCGGGGCGCCCGCTCGCCACGGTGGAGGACATCGAGGGTCGACTCGTGGTCTGGGGAAGATTTCCCAGGAGTGGAACGGTACGCAAAGCGATCCCCCTCGCGCGCCCTCAGGTCGAGTCTCCGAAGGAGACGGAGACTCGATTGCTGATCACGGATGCTGGGTTCGGGGAACCGGTCGTGCAGCACGAGGTGTTTGACGGCGGACTCTTCGTGGCACGGGTTGATCTGGCGTACCCCGAGCTCAAGATCGCGATCGAGTACGAGGGTGACGGGCATCGTCGCGACCCGAAACAGTGGCGCACCGACATCCGGCGCCAGCGAGATCTGGAGGACCGCGGCTGGATCGTGATCCGCCTGACCCAGGACGACCTTGGCAACCGCGGCGCAGCCCTGTTAGCGCGCCTGCGCGGTGCGATCACGAGCGCGAGGGCGGGAGATGCGAGATGAATTTTGCCGATTCTGAGCCCGAGTGGCAGTCAAAAATGATCCAGGATGAGTTTCGTTCGCGCGGGTTCCGGCGTACGGTGCGGATATGGATGATGAGCACCGACACGACCCTGCTGACGAAAGCCGCCCCGAAGAGAGCGCGGTAGATGTCGCTCGCTCGGACGACGCGCCTCTCGGCGGTGACAAGGCGACGGAAGAGCAGCTGGATGCTGATAACGAGGTCGAAGAGGACGCACTGAAGGCGCTGAACCCGGACGATTCACCCGCCTGAGTCCCGCCCATCGCCCGGCCTGTCGCCCTGCCCCTCGGTGCAGGTGAGAAGCTTGAACAATGACTTCGTCTCTGCCCGTGACCGATGCACTGACGGATGCCGAGATTCGCGGCATCCGCGCGGACTTCCCGATCCTGCAGACCGAGGTGAACGGGCATCCGCTGGTCTATCTCGACTCCGGTGCCACTGCCCAGCGCCCGCTCGCGGTGCTGGACGTGGAGCGCGAGTTCCTCACGACACTGAACTCCGCTGTGCACCGGGGCGCGCACACTCTCGCCGCAGAGGCGACCGAGGTGTTCGAAGACGCGCGCAGCACGCTCGCCGGGTTCATCGGCGCCGACGACGACGAGCTCGTCTGGACGTCGAATGCGACCGAGGCGATCAACCTCGTCGCCTACGCGTTCTCCAATGCCTCGGCCGGGCGCGGGGGAGCGGCGGCGGAACGATTCCGTCTCGGCGAGGGCGACGAGATCGTCACGACCGAGATGGAGCACCACGCCAACCTCATCCCGTGGCAGGAGCTCGCCGCGCGCACCGGGGCGACCCTGCGCGTCATCCCGCTCGACGATGACGGCGCACTCCGTCTCGATGAGGCTGCGCACCTGATCACCGAACGCACGAAGATCGTCGCGATCACTCACGTGTCCAATGTGCTCGGGGTCATCAACCCGGTCGAACAGGTGATCGCGCGGGCGCACGAGGTCGGCGCGCTGGTGCTGCTCGATGCGTGCCAGTCAGCCCCGCACCTGCCGATCGACGTGAAGCAGCTTGAGGTCGATTTCGCCGTCCTCTCCGGTCACAAGATGCTCGGCCCCACCGGGATCGGCGCGCTCTACGGCCGCCGCGAGCTGCTCGAGGCGATGCCGCCGTTCCTCACCGGTGGGTCAATGATCACCACGGTCACCACCACCGAGGCCGAGTACCTGCCCCCGCCGCAGCGGTTCGAAGCCGGCACCCAGAGGGTTTCGCAGGCCGTCGCGCTCGCCGCAGCTATTCGCTATCTTGATGGCGTCGGGATGCCGCGCATCGCCGCCCATGAGGCGCACCTGGGGGCAAGGCTCGTCGATGGACTCACTGCAATCGACGGCGTCCGCGTGCTCGGAGCCAGCATCGAGCTGTCGCGAGTGGGACTGGCGAGCTTCGACATCCCCGGCATCCATTCGCACGATGTCGGGCAGTTCCTCGACGACCGGGGAATCGCCGTGCGGGTCGGCCATCACTGTGCGCAGCCGCTGCACCGCAGGCTCGGCGTGACAGCATCCACCCGCGCCAGCACCTACCTGTACTCGACCGACGACGAGATCGACGCCTTCCTCGACGGCGTCGCCGCCACCATCGACTTCTTCGGAGTGCGCTCATGACCTCCAGCGACCTGCAGAACCTCTACCAGGAACTGATCCTCGACCATTCGCGCACCCCGCACGGCTTCGGCCTGCGCGAAGATGTCAAGGCGCAATCGCACCAGTTGAACCCCACGTGCGGCGACGAGATCACCCTGCAGGTGCACCTCGCCGACGACCAGACGATCGAGGCCATCGCGTGGGAGGGTCACGGCTGCGCGATCTCTCAGGCATCGGCATCTCTGTTCGCTGACCTCGTCGAGGGAATGACCGTTCCCGAGGCGCAGAGAAGGATCGATGTGTTCCGCGAAGCGATGCGTTCCCGCGGCAAGATCGAGCCCGATGAAGAGCTCCTCGGAGATGCGGCCGTACTCGGCAGCGTGTCCAAGTACGTTGCGCGGGTGAAGTGCGCCATGCTCGGCTGGGTCGCCGCAGAAGACGCGATGCGCAAGCTCGACTGACGGAATATCCGGGCGCGGTGCACGTTGTCTCCACTATGACAACTTTCGGAATCATCGGCGCAGGACACATCGGCAGCCAGGTCGCGCGTGCGGCTCTCGCACACGGGCACCAGGTCGTGATCTCGAACTCGCGAGGCCCAGAGACCCTGAGCGATCTCATCGCAGAGCTCGGACCGAACGCGCGTGCGGCGACGGCAGCTGAGGCGGGCGCGGCGGGGGATGTGGTCGTGGTGACCGTGCCGTTGCGCGCCCTCGATCAGGTTCCGGTCGAGCCGCTTGCCGGCAAGATCGTGCTCGACACGAACAACTACTATTTCGAGCGCGATGGGCACATCTCAGCCCTTGACGAGGGCGAGACGACGACCTCGCAGATGCTGCAGGAGCACCTGCCCGCATCCAAGGTCGCCAAGGCCTTCAACCACATCAGATCCGGCGACATCACCACCGATGGTCTGCCCGCTGGCGCCGAGAACCGCCGCGCTCTCGCGACGGCGAGCGACTTCGATGACGCTGCGGCCTTCGTCACCTCGTTCTACGACGAGATCGGATTCGACACCGTGAACATCGGTCCGCTCAGCGAGTCGTGGCGGGTCGAGCGCGACCGCCCCGCGTACGTGGTGCGTCAGAATTCCGCCGAGCTGACGGAGAATCTCGCCAAGGCGAACCGCCTGCCCTGACCTCATGCAACCGAGGCGAGCGGGTCGCGCGTTACCTTGAATGTCGCTCCGTTAACGCGCGTGTCGTGAGTGCGTGGCGGGAGGCCGCAAAAGCCCGGATGCTGGGATGCATGAGCCATCTGGTCAGTGCGGTGCAGCTGCAGCAGCTGCAGATCGACGCTGAACATGGCGTTGGCGCTCCGGTGCGGTTGCTGGATGTGCGCTGGCGGCTCGACCGTCCGCAGGGGCGACCCGAGTACGTTCGGGCCCATCTACCGGGTGCGGTCTATGTGGATCTCGAACACGAGCTCTCCCGCCGAGGGCAGCCACAGGACGGTCAGCATCCGCTTCCCGCGCTCGAGGACCTGCAGCACGCGGCCCGCAGCTGGGGGATCGATGACGGCGACATCGTCGTCGCATACGACGACAACAGCAGTGTGCCGGCGGCGCGGCTGTGGTGGCTCCTCAGCGGCAACGGCATCGATGCCAGGGTGCTCGACGGCGGCATCCGGGCGTGGGCAGGGGAAGGACTTTCCATCGAACAAGGCGATGTGCTGCCTGCGTTCGGCAGGGTGACGCTCGTCCCCGACAATCAGGCCGCGCTCACGATCGATGACGTCGAAGACTTCGCTCGTCGCGGAGTGCTTCTGGATGTGCGCACGCCCGAGCAGTACAGCGGAGCGCGCACGGTCGGCGCACCGGTCGGCGGGCACATTCCGGGCGCCGTGAATCTGCCTGCGCTGGCGACGCTCGATGGAGCGGGGCACTTCAGGTCCCCTGTCGCGATGCGGCGCATCTTCGCCGCGGTGGGAGTGCACGCGCAGTCCGACGTCGCCGTGTACTGCGGGTCAGGAGTTGCGGCAATGCACATGGCGCTCGCGCTTGCTCATGCCGGAATTCGCGCCCGGGTGTACCCGGGTTCGTGGAGCCAGTGGTCCAACACCAGAGGGCGCTCCGTCGCCGAGGGCATTCTTCCCGCGGGCAGGGTCAGCACGATCTGAACGCGTCGCTCTAGCTGATCGGCGTCGTCGTATCCGTGGCTTGGCGCAGCGCCGTGCGCATCGCGCGCCAGTACCGCGCGGGGGCGATCCGCACGATGGTGTCGACGAGGCGTGCTTCGCGCCCGATGAAGGCGCGCGCACGGCGACGCTCGGTGGCGCGGATGATCTGCGCCGCCGCGTCCTCTGGCTCGGTGTGGTACATCGCAGCTTGCGCGGACGCGGCTCGTGCCGCGACCGCCGGGTCGATCGAGGCGGCATAGCGGCCGTGCAGCACGATGCCGGTGCGCACGCCGGCCGGGTGGATGATGCCGACGCTGACCGAAGCGTCTTCCAGCTCGTGGCGGAGAGCTTCGGAGAAACCGCGCACAGCGAACTTGCTCATCGAATAGGGGATGCGCCCCGCAGGGGCAGCGAGCGCGTAGAGGCTGCCGAGATGGCTGATGTGTGCGGCGGGTGCTCGCCGGAGCGCGGGCATCAGAGCCTTGGTGATCGAGACGGTTCCCCAGAGGTTCACGTCGACCAGCCAGCGCATCTCTTCCATAGTGAGCTGATCGAGAGTGCCGAGCATTGATGACCCGGCGCATGTGATCAGCGCGTTGATGCTCGGGTGGACCGCGGTGATCTCCGCAGCCGCTGCGAAGACGGCGTCGTCATCGCGGAGGTCGACGACGTGTGCGCTGATCGTTCCGGGAAGCTCATCCGTGAGCGAGTTCAGCGCCTCGGCGTCGCGATCGATCAGGGCGAGATGCGCACCCTGAGCGGCGAGCTGGCGGGCGATCGATGCGCCCATGCCGCTGGCGGCGCCGGTGATCACGGTGGTGTGGCCGGCAAGGGTGAGCCGTCGCATCCATCCTCCTTGCAGCGTTCGGGTAGCGCTGCGCGTATCGACAGGCCGGGATACCTGTCGGATTCTATTGTGACCGACAATGGTGTCGTTGGGGAACGATACGATCTGGGAAGGAGGTTCTGGTGGGACGAACTGCGGATGCCATCGCTGAGGGTGTCGCGATCGCCACTGCTGCCGCGCGCCTGGTGGTGAAGAACCAGATCCTCGTCGGGACGATCGCCAGGGGCGGGGTCTTCGACGCAGAGAAGTATCGCGATGTGGCCCGTCAGGCACTGCTCGCGATGTCCGCAGAATCCGAGCAGGCGGCAGAGAACGTCATCCGACTGCGCAAGCGTGCGCGGGGCCGCCACTCCGATCCCGCTGGCACCCACGACTACCGTGATCGAGATGTGCGGAACCTGCGCCGTCGCGCCAAGCAGTCCGCCGGTGTCGCCGAGCGGCTGACGGCCATGGCAGATGATCCCGCGCAGTTGGAGTCCCTCGTCGAAGACGCTCGCTCCGCCGCATGGGGTGACGTACGAGGAAACCTTGATCGACGCCTCGTTGTAGAAGGCATGCGTCCGGACCAGGACCCCGATTACGCCACGATGCGAGAGGCCCGGATGCAGGCTCTTCGCCTGGTCGATCTGCAGGCGCTTTCGTCGCAGCAGCGGGCGAAGCGCAAGCGCGAAACGGCGTCCTGACGCTCGTTTCGCGTTCCGGTCGTTCGTCATGTATTCTTGCTGAGGCCCGTTTGAACGGAACTGGCCGAGAGAATGCGCCACTAGCTCAATGGATAGAGCATCTGACTACGGATCAGAAGGTTAGGGGTTCGAGTCCCTTGTGGCGCACACTGTGTTGAGACAGTAGTGAACCCCCGCCGCGAAAGCGGCGGGGGTTTTTCGTTCCCGCTCGTTCGCGCCGCACAGCGTAGCCTGGTGGTGTGACTGCGTACGTCTCGGCCTTCGACCTGTTCTCCATCGGGGTGGGTCCGTCGAGCTCGCACACCGTCGGTCCGATGCGGGCAGCGCTCGACTTCTCGCGGCGTCTGGCCGCAGACACAGCCCTCGACGACGTCACTCGGGTGACCTGCACGCTGTACGGATCGCTCGGCGCCACCGGCATCGGCCACGGCACACCGGATGCTGTGGTCGCTGGCCTGCGCGGACTCGAGCCCGAGACATGCGACCCCGCCGACGTGCGCGGTGCATGGACGTCGTATCCCGAGGGGGAGAGCCTGGTCGTGGCTGGCGTTCACACCGTGCCCTTCACCAAAGACGATATCGAGTTCGCTCCGCGCACACGGCTGCCGGGGCATCCGAACGCCATGACCTTGCGCGCGCATGCGGCCGACAGCTCGACGCTCGTCGAGCACACCTACTACTCGATCGGCGGAGGCTTCATCCGCCGAGACGGCGAAGAGGCGCAGATCGCCGCCGGAGGGTTCCCGCTCAACTATGCCGACGCAGCATCTCTGATCGAGCTCTGCGATGAGCACGGCATCACGATCGCCGACGTCGCTCGGGAGAACGAGATGTCGCTGCGATCAGAGGCCGAAGTAGCCGCAGGTCTCGATGCGATCTGGGACGCGATGGCCGAATGCGTGGACGCGGGGCTGCACGCCGACGGTGTACTCCCCGGCATCCTCAAGGTCAAGCGCCGCGCCGGCGCGCTCCGTGAGCAGCTCGATGGGATCGAAGCCGACGGGTCCGCCGCGATCCCCGGAGAGTGGCTGGGCGCGTTCGCGCTCGCGGTCAATGAGGAGAACGCGGCCGGCGGCCGCGTCGTCACGGCACCCACCAACGGCGCGGCCGGCATCCTCCCCGCGGTCGCGATGTACTGGTGGCGGTTCCTGGCCGACTCCGGACTCGGGGCGGGAAACGCCGTCACCCCTTATGGCGAGCTCGTCGGCAGCGCCCTGCTCGGATTCTCCGGCGCTTCGCCGAAGGCAGCGCGTGGGGCAGATATCGATTCCGCTGCGGTGGCCGAGGCGAACCGTCGCCGCGGCATCCGCCGTTTCTTGCTCACCGCCACCGCGCTCGGGTCGCTGTTCAAGGCGAACGCGTCGATCTCGGGTGCGGAAGGCGGATGCCAGGCAGAGGTGGGGTCTGCCTGCGCCATGGCCGCCGGCGGGCTCACCGCCGTCATGGGCGGCACGACCAGGCAGATCGAGAACGCTGCCGAGATCGCGATGGAACACCACCTCGGGCTCACCTGCGACCCGATCGGCGGGCTCGTGCAGATCCCCTGCATCGAGCGCAACGCGATCGCGGCATCCACCGCCGTGACAGCCGCGCGTCTCGCACTGCGCGGTGACGGCGAGCACTATGTGTCGCTGGATGCTGTCGTCGAGACGATGCGGCAGACCGGCGCCGATATGTCGACCAAGTACAAAGAGACCAGCGAGGGCGGGCTGGCGGTCAACGTCATCGAGTGCTGACGGGATTGACTCGACGAATCGCCGATCCTCGCCGGTGCAGTTCCGCGTAGCGGAACGTTCCTCCTGGCAGGATTGCGTACAGTGGGGGCGACGATGCGGGCAATGACGTCAGCAACGTGGAGGCGCTCGGCGGCGAGGCAGCAGCCGCACAGCTCGACGAGCTCTACGCGGCTGCGAAGGAGTCCGGACAGACGAGCGTGACGATCTACGGCCCGGGCGAGACGGACAAAGCCGCGATGTACGAGATCTTCTCGGAGCGCTTCCCCGGGATCACGGTGAACCCCGTCTATATCCTGGGCCCGGACCTGACCGCGAAGCTCGAGGCGGAGTTCGCCAGCGGTCAGCACGTCGGCGACCTCATCCAGAACGGCGACGCCGGTATCGCCGGCAACCTGCTGGCAGACCAGCTCGAGCCGTTCAAGCCCGTACTGGCCGGTGAGCTGGACGAGGTGGCGTACGGCGAGCCCACAGGAGCCGCCTGGGCGGCGACGGCGGCCACATTCGGGTTCGCCTACAACACGAACCTGCTCAGCGAGGATGAAGCACCTGCCACATGGGACGACCTGCTCGACCCCGCGCTGAAAGGCCAGATGACGTCGGACAACATGACGCGCAACGGTGCGGGCATGGGAACGCTGTCTCACGTGATGTGGGACGGACGACTCGGCGACTCGTGGCTCAGTGACTTCGCTGCGCAGGACATCACCTTCCAGGCATCGACGCCGGCTGCCGGGGCAGCAGTGGCAACCGGCGAATTCGCCGTGCAGCCCGCGTATCCGATGGCGTTCTACCTGCGCGACCGTGCGAGCGGTGCACCGGTGAACTGGGTGCTTCCGGAAGACGGGGTGCACCTGTCGCCGCACTACGTCGCGCTACTGAAGGGTGGGCCGAACTCCGACGCCGCGAAGCTACTGATGGCGTGGCTGTTCACACCGGAAGCGCAGCAGGCATCGGCAGAGCTGGGTTACTACCCGCTGCTCCCAGGCGAGGCTGGTCCCAACGGACTGCCGCCTGCGGATGAGCTGGATCTGCTCAAGCCGATCAGCCTGACCGACGTGCTCGAGGTCCACGCGAAGAATCTCGCCGAGGTCAAGGCCGCATTCGGCGAGTGAGCTGAGCGTCTGGCGGTCGCGGGAGACCGCCGGAACACGCCGTGACAGCATCCATCGGATGCCGTCACGGCGTGTTCTCTCGCCCTCGCGGGTGCGATCGGCGGACGGATTCCTCGCCTCAGTCCGTATAGAGCGATCGAGGAGCGAGCTCGTGCTCGGGCAGCAGCGCGAGCTGCGTGAACGCCGCCGACTTCGCACTCAATGCTCGGCCGCGCGGCCACGCGATGCGCACCTGGCCGGGGAGCGGTGGGGGATTGAGCGGCCGGGTGGCCAACGGGATGCCGTCGTAGGTGAGGTCGTGGCGGGGGCGCTGGATGTACAAGCCGTAGCCGAGCCCTGCGGCGACCAGCGACCTGCCCAACTCGAAGTGCGACACCCGGTACTTCACGTTCGGCACGATTCCCATGGACGCGTAGTAGTCGGCGATATCCTCCTCGCTGGGAGGCGTGGTCATCATCACCATGGGCTCGTCCGCGAGGTCTCTGGCATCGATGACGGACTGCCGTGCGAGCGGGTGGTCGATCGGGAGCACTGCGTGCATGCGCGTCTCGTAGAGCTGCCGGCCATCCAGCCGAGGATCGGTGTGCAGGCGATACGAGATGATGAGGTCCAGTCGGCCGGACATCACGCGCTCGATCAGCACGTCCGTCGATTCGATCTCGATGTCGACCTGAACGTCGGGATGATCGGCGGTGAAGCGGCTGATGAGCTTCGGGAGCACCGTCGGGGCGAGCGAACCGAAGCATCCGACCGACAGCACACCGCTCAGCCGGTGGGGATGCGCGACCGACTCGAGGTCTTCGACCTGGGTAAGCACGCCGAGGCTGGATTCGAGCACGGTCCGACCGGCTGCGGTGAGCTCGATGCCCTGCGATTTGTGACGCACGCACAGCTGGGTTCCGAGACCGCTCTCGAGGTCATCGAGAGCACCGGCGATCGTCGATCGCGAGACGTGCAACTGCTCGGCTGCGGCTGCGAGGGAACCGGTCGCAGCGATCGCCCGGAAGTACTCGAGCTGCCGCAGCGTCACTCGACTCATCGCGGTTCTCGCCATGAGCCCGAGTTTAGGTGCTCACACCGGCGATCCGCGCGTGGGGAACCCGGTCGCCCCTCATACGTCATCGGCCTCGAGCGCTTGCCACGCTGCGCGGCGCTCGCGCTGGAGCACCGGATCCGGCACCGGGGCTGCCGCCAGCAGTTTGCGCGTATACGGATGCTCCGGGCTCTCGCACACCGCCTCGGCTGGCCCGTCTTCGACGATCTCGCCACCGCGTAGTACGCACGCCCGGTGGGCGAAGTCGCGCACCACGGCGAGGTCATGCGTGATGAAGAGATACGACACCTGCAGGTCGGATTGCAGTTCCCGCAGGAGCGTCAGCACCGCGGCCTGCGTGGTGACATCCAGGGCGCTCGTCGGTTCATCGCACACGATCAGGCGCGGGCGCAACGCGACGGCACGGGCGATCGCGATGCGCTGGCGCTGGCCGCCGCTGAAGGCTCCCGGCAGGCGGTCAGCCGCGTCAGCCGGCAGGTTCACCTGAGCGAGCAGCGCTCGTATCCGGCTGTGCGCTTCTGCCTTCGATGCCCCGCTCGCCCGTAACGGCTCGGCCAGAGTGCTCCCGATACTGAGTGAGGGGTTGAGCGAGCCGTACGGGTTCTGGAAAACCGCCTGCAGATCGACGGCCATCGCTCGGCGCTCGCCGCCGCGCATCTGCAGCACATCTCGCCCATCGACGCGGATGGTTCCGCTGTCGGGGCTCACGAGTCCGAGCACGGCGTTTCCGATCGTGGATTTCCCAGACCCGGACTCGCCGACCAGGGCCACGGTCTCGCCCACGCCGATCGTGAACGACACATCGCGTACGACCGGAACCCGTGGGGCTCGCCGCCTGCGCGCGGCGTACGACACCGACAGGTTCTCGACGGCGAGAGCAGGCGCCACCTCGGTCGTGGGCACGGTTTCCGTCGGCATCATCGCGCACCTACCAGGGACGGGGTGCTGCTCAGGAGCGCACGTGTGTACGGATGCTGGGGGTTCGCGAAGAGCGGTTCGACGTCGGCGGACTCGACGATCCTCCCGTGCTCCATCACGATCGCCCGATCGCAGATATCCGCGACTACGCCAAGATCATGGGTGACGAGCAGAACAGCGAGCCCTCGGGAGTCTCGCAGCTCACGGAGCAGACCGAGGATGCCGGCTTGAACCGTGACATCGAGCGCGGTCGTCGGTTCGTCGGCGATCAGAACGTCGGGGTCTCCGGCGAGCGCCAGCGCGATGACGACGCGCTGGGCCATGCCGCCGGAAAGCTCGAACGGGTACCGCTTCAGCACGTCCGCAGGATTCGGCAGGTGCACACTCTGGAGCAGTTCGAGCGCTCGAGCTCGGCGGGCGGCGCGGCCTCGGACCGTGCTCCGGAGAACTTCGTTGAGTTGGCTGCCGATGGTGAAGAGCGGGTCGAGCGCCACCATGGGCTCCTGCGAGATGAGCCCGATGCGGTGTCCTCGAATCGGCGCGAACAGGCGATCATCGCCGTTGGCGACATCGACGCCGTCGAGCAGGATCTCGCCTTGCGATACCCACGCGGTACCGGGGAGCAGACCCATGATCGCGAGCGAGGTGATGGTCTTGCCGCTGCCCGATTCGCCGACGAGACCGATGATCTCGCCGCGCTCCACCTGGAACGAGACTGCTTCCACCACTGGGTCGGGGCGGGAATCGAACGTGATGTGCAGATCGCGCACCGTGATGAGGGCGGATGCCTCGTCCGCGGCGGATCCTTCGCTGCGCGTCGCCGGAGGCGCGGTGACGCGCTTGCGCCGCACGTTCACCGCCAGCGGAGTCCGCCGCTGGGCGTCGGCATCGCGCAGGCCGTCTCCGACCAGTGCGAAGGCGAGCCCCACGATCGTGATCGTCGCACCGGAGACGAAGAGCAACCAGCCGGCCTGAGCCAGGTTGCCTGCGGCCTCGCCGACCAGACCTCCCCAGCTCGGGGCGGGAGGAATGACGCCGAGGTTGAGGAACCCGAGGCCGGTCTGCACGGCGAGGACTGTGACCGCGAAGAGAGAGGCCTGGATGATCACCGGGCTGACGACGCCGGGGAGAACGTGCCGGACGAGAATCACGAGGGCGCGCAGGCCCGAGACCTTCGCAGCTGAGACGTAGAGTTCACCGCGGATCTTCATGACCTCCGCGCGTGTGACGCGCACGAGGCTGCCCGCACCCAGAGCTCCCAGCATCACCATCGCCGGCATCAACTGCTGCTGGAAGATGGCAAGCACGGCGAGGATGAGGACCACACCGGGGACGGACATCAGGATGTCTGCCAGCGCGCTGATCGCGGCATCCGCCCATCCGCGGAAATATCCCGCGAGCAGGCCGAGCGCGACGCCCACGAAGGTGAACACGAGAACGGCGACGAGGACCCCGGTCAGTGTCGGCTGACCGCCCCAGATCAGCCGGCTCAGGACATCGCGCCCCAGAGTGTCGGTGCCCAGAAGGTGCTCCGCGCTCGGGCCCTGAAGACGCTCGGACAGGGACTGCTTCAGAGGATCCTGCGGTGCGATCCACGGAGCGAGCGCAGCGGCGAGCGAGACGACGACGATGATCGCGAGGGAGACAGCGGCGACCGGTTGCTTCAGCAGCGAGGGGGTCCGCGCGGGACGCCGGGTCTGGATCGGTTGGGTGGTCATGAGACGCGCACCTTCGGATTGAGCAGCCCGTAGCTGATATCGACGAGCAGGTTGACGATGATCGTGATGACGGTGAAGGCCAGAGCGACGCCTTGGATCACGGGTAGATCCTGGCGGGCTGTGGCGGAGACGGCGAGCGAGCCCAACCCGGGAAGCACGAAGACGTTCTCGACGAGGACGGTGCCAGACAGCGCGCCGACGAAGATCACGCCGAGCACGGTGACCAGGGTCACCGAAGAACTGCGCAGCGAGTGCTTCCAGATGAGGAGGCCGCGCGAGACTCCTGCCGCGCGGAGAGTGCGCACGTACTCCATGGACATGGCATTTGCGACGCCGTCGCGGACCACCTTGGTGACCGTGGCGATTCCGCCGAGCGAGAGAGCGGCGACCGGCAGGATCAGGCTCTGCACCCACATCTCCGGTGAGATCTCGAACGGCACGTACCCCGTGGCGGGCAGCCACGTGAGCGAGACGGCGAAGACCGACACCAGCACGAGTCCCACCCAGAAGTTCGGCAGTGCCGCACCGACGAGCGATGCGATATCGGTCAGTCGGGCGATGAACGGGCCGCCGGTGGCGCTGACCACGCCGAGCAGCGTTCCGATCAGTACCGACACGGCAGTCGTCGCGACGATGAGAGACAGCGAAACAGGCAGGCGTTCGAAGATCGAATCGATGACCTGCTGGCCGGTGAAGATCGACTGACCGAGGTCGCCGTGCAGCAGCCCCGAGAGGTAGATCCCGTACTGCGCGAGGATCGGCTGATCCAGGTTGAGTTCAGCGCGCAACGCGGCGAGCTGCTCCGGTGTTGCGCTCGGTCCGAGGAGTGAGAGCGCGGGGTCGCCGGGGATGAAGCTCTGCAGGAAGAATGTGATGAACGAGACGATCAACAGCAGCGGGATCGCCAGCAGAAGTCTTCGGATGATGAGTGTCGTCATGATCTGCAATCAAGGAGGAGGCGGCACCGTCGCCGGTGCCGCCTGAACTGATTAGGGGTTGACCCAGGCTGAAACAGGAGCGAGGCCACCTGTCGTGCCGATGAATCCGATCTCCACGACGTCGGTGTTGTACAGGTAGATCGCGTCCAACGACGAGACCGAGATCGCGAGCGCCTGTTCGAGGATGATGCGGTTCATCTCCTTCGCGGCGGATTCGATCTCGTCAGCGGGAGCGGTCGCCAGCGCGGTGAATCCCTCGTTGACGGCCGGGTCCGAGACCTGGAACGTGTTCATTACGGCGTCAGGAGTCCAGGCGAACTGCGTCGACGTGTACATGTCGCCGGCGCTCGTCAGCAGGGTGGAGGCGTACTGACCGGACACCAGGTCGTTGACCCAGCTGCCGAAGTCGGGCTCGGGCTTGAGGTCGAGCGTGACGCCGACCTCGGCGAGCTGCGACGCCATCGCCTGACCGACGATCGTGTCGGAGGGAGAGTACGACAGGTACGTTCCCGAGATCGTCAGGTTCTCAACGCCGGCATCCGCCAACAGCTGCTTCGCCTTCGCCGGGTCGTAGGGGTAGAACGAATCCAGGGACGCATCGAATCCGTACTCGGGGCCGCCGTCGATCACCGGCTGGGTCGTCGCCGTTCCGTATTCGCCGTAAGCGGCTTCCGTGATGGCTTCGCGGTCGATCGCGTAGTTGAGCGCCTGCCGCACCCGGACGTCGGCGAGCTCAGGGATGAGCGTGCCGTCGCGGTCCATCAGGAACAGGTTCATGATCTGCGACGGTGCTTCGATCTGAGCGATGCCCGCGGTGTCGACGGTGCCAGCGATGGAGGCGTCACCGATGATCACATCGACCTGCCCGGTCTTGAGGGCCTGCACCTGCTGGGTGGTATTCGAGATCACCTTGAGCACGATCTTGTCCCACTGCACTGCATCCTGATCCCAGTAGTGCTCGTTGGGAACGTAGGTGTACGTGTCACCGTTCACCGTCGATTTGGTGTCGAGCACATACTGGCCTGCACCGTAGGTGTTCGACGCGCGGGCCGACTCGTCCGCGATGCCGGCGGGGCTGATCGGGGCCCCGCCGAGCATATCGGCGGTGAGCAGAGACGGGATGAGCGGCGTCGGCTGCGAGGCGGTGATGTGCACCGTCAGGTCATCGACGGCCTCGAATGTGAGCGGCGCGTACATCGCCCGGCTCGGACCCGTCGTCGTCTCGGTGAAGTAGGTGAGCGAGGCCGCGGCCTCCGTGGCGGTGAGCGGGGTGCCGTCGGCGAACTTCAGGTCGCTGCGCAGCGTGAACTCGAAGTCGGTGTTGCCGTCGCCGACGTATCCGAACTCCGCGGCGAGCCCGGCGACATAGGAGCCGTCGGGGTCGCGCTCGAGGATGCCCGCGTAGGCCGGCGTCTCGTACCAGGTACCGGGGGCTCCTCCGGCGGCCTTGAGCGTGTCGAGGCTCACCGGTGCAGTGGGCACCGCGATGGTCAGGATGTCGTCATCGCTTGCGGTGGCACCTCCGCCGGCTGAGCAGCCGGTGAGCGTGGCGGCGGCGACGATGCCGGCCGTGAGCAGTGCGAATGCTGTTCTCTTCATGGCGCGTGTCTTTCTCTCGGGTCGGTCGGGATTGCGTGATGCGTGATGTGTGCGGGACGGCGGTCAGTGCGGTGGATCTGCGGCGATGGCCCGCGGCAGGTCGATGCGCGAGGCCTGCGCGCCGCCGAGGTGCACGGTGTGAGTGGCAGGGCGCGCGTAATCGGCGCTGAACGGATCCGCCACGACGTGTCGGTTGACGTCCCAGCGGGGGCTCGAACTCCAGGTGACATCGACTCGTGCGCGGTGTCCGGGCGCGAAGGTGTGCATCGCAGCCCAGAGGTCCACCCGGACGGATGCGGTCATGCCGGCCGGGACCGGCCGGATCTCGCCGCGCCCGGTGTCGGGGTCGATATCGCGCGCGCTCAGCCGCACGATGCCGTCGGCGACCGGGATGCTCGATCCATCCGGATGCTCGTCGCACAGCCGCACGACGATGTCGGCGTCGTCGCCCGAGGTGGAGAAGGCGATCTCTGCGGCGACGGGACCTGCGACCGGATAGGCCTCGGTGAAGGGGGCTGACCGGAACGAAACGACGTCGTCGCGCGTGTAGAGCGGACGCTGGTCGAAGGGACCCGCGACGTACGGCGGTGCCAGCAGGGTCGGCCCGCCGATGGTCGGCACCGGGTCGATCGGGTCGGCGACGAAGTCGGTGCGCCCGGCTGCCGGAACGGCCTGGGTGAGCGCACCGCGCTCGCCGAGGTACCAGGACTCGACCTCGTGGGCGGGCGGGAAGCTCTCCAGTGCGCACCACGATGCGGTGCCGGTATCGAAGGCGAATACCGCCGGCATCCGATTCTCGTCGCGCGAGCGCAGGATGCTGTCGTACCAGGCCAGATGCCAGTCGGTCAGGCTGCCCGTGCCGCCGATGTCCTTTGACGAGCCGGTCGCGCTGTAGTCGACATCGCCGATCCGTCCGCTCTGGTCGATGTGCGACCACGGGCCGACGAGGAGCGCAGGGGCGGGGCCCTCGCCGCGCTCCGCCCGCGCGACGAGGCTGCGGTGGTGCGCGAGAGTCGAGCCGAGGAAGACGTCGTACCAGCCGCCGATCAGGAACGCGGGAGCGTCCATCCGGTCGTACGCGGCGTGTATTTTGTGCAGGTCGTGGGCGTCGGAGTCGTGCGGTTCGGCGAGTTGACGCAGCATCCAATCGACCATCGGGTCGCCCTGCGGGATCTGAGACCAGGATGCTGCGCGGAACAGCGTCTGGTCGGTGAAAGCCGCGAGCACAGCGGCGTGGGCGGTTTCGGCCTCGACGCGTTCGGCATCCGCCAGACGGGCGATGCGGTCGTCGGAAGCAGCGAGTGCCCAGCCGACCATGCTGCCGAACTCGCGTGCCCCGCCGCGGTAGCGGAAGCCGTCGAAACTGCTGTGCGCGGGAGAGAGCGCGGGCGCCATGGCGCGGAGCGCGGGAGCCCCTTCGCTCTTCGCACTCCACTGGACTTCCGCCGTGTACGACGCGCCCCACATGCCCACCGAGCCGTCGCACCAGTCGAGGTCCGCCACCCAGGCGACGGCGTCGGCGCCGTCTCGCGCTTCGTTCGCCGACGGGCTGAACTCGCCGTCGGACCGGTAGCGACCGCGCACATCCTGAACGACGACGCCGTAGCCGCTCGCAACGAGCCGTGCGATGTCGACGTACTCGGACCCTGGTACCTGCGACTTGTCGTAGGGCGTGCGATGCAGCAACGCGGGAACGGGGGAGTCGGTCTTCGGCAGGTAGACGTCCGCGCGCAGCACGGTGCCGTCGCGCAGGACGCACTCGACGTCAAGAGTGATGAGTGGTGCGTCATCGAGCTGCCTGATCATCGTCGACCTTTCGGATCTGCTTCGTTGCGATTCGGCATTCCCGCTCATGACGGGATGCTCGCCCAGTTTCGTGCGGCGACCTGACGCGGTCAAACCGTCTTTATCGGCTTGGGATGCCGGTTATTCCGTGCACCGCGCCGGGGGTGACTCTGGCAACATCGTCGACGTGACAGTTACGCCGCACGCGCCTTCGCTGACCTTCTTCGCACGCCTTGAAGTCGAGGTCGCCGATCCGATCGACCTCGGCATCGTGTCCGGTGCGCATCGTCGTATCGTGCCGATCAACGGGGGGACCGTTCATGGACCCTCGATCACGGGAACGGTCCTGCCCGGTGGCGCTGATTTCCAGGTGCTGCACGAGGATGCTCGTCAGACGCTCGAGGCGAAATACGCATTCGTCACGGATGACGGTGTTCGCATCTACGTCGAGAATCAGGGGATCCGTACGGGATCCGCAGCCGATCTGGCCTTGCTCGCGCAGGGCGAGACGGTAGATCCGGCGCGCATCTACTTCCGTTCGTATCCGCAGTTCTCGGCACCGGCGGGACCCTGGGCGTGGCTCGGTTCGCGCTTGTTCGTCGGCACCGGGGAGCGGCACCCCGATCGGGTGTGCCTCAACGTGTTCGTCATCGACTGAACGAGTCGGTCTACTCGGGTGCGGTCTATCCGCGTGCGGCGCGTTTCGTCGTGTGCCGCGTCGGCGCAGCCTGCCAGGGATCCTCCGGCCACGGATGCTTGGGATACCTGCCGCGCATCTCCGCGCGCACCTGCGTGTAGGGCCCCGACCAGAACGAGGCGAGGTCATCCGTCACCGCGAGCGGGCGCGCGGCGGGGGAGAGCAGGTGAAATAGTACCGGGACGCGTCCGCCGACGAGCCGCGGCGTCTCTGCCCATCCGAAACACTCCTGCAGTTTGACGGCCACGACGGGGCGTGCGGTCGCGTCGTCCAGCGGCGGGTAGGTGATGCGCACGCGCGATCCGCTGGGGACCTCGAGCCGCTCCGGGGCGAGTGAGTCGAAATCGGATGCCGCAGGCCACGGCAGCAGTCGCCTCAGCGCCTGGGCGAGATCGACGCGGGCCGCCGGCTGACCGCCGGCGAGAGCATCGAGTTCCGGTCCGAGCCAGGTCTCGAGGTCATCGAGCAGCGCTGAGTCGGAGACATTCGGCCAGGGCGATCCGAGTACGCGGTGCAGCAGCGCAAGTCGGCGGCGCAGCTCGTCTGCGGCATCCGACCAGGTGAAGACGTCCAGGCCATTGCGGTTGAGCGCGCGGCGCACGGCGGCCCGCCCGCCCTCATCGGCCTGCGCGCGCACCGGGACGGACGTCTGGACGATCGCTCCGACGCGGCGCTCGCGGCGCGCTGTGACGCGTCCACCGGTGAATTCCACCTCGACACGGTCAGTGCGAAGATGACTTGCCGCAAGCTCGGCCTGCTCTTCGGAGATCGCTGCGGCGGCGCGGATGACCGCCCCGGTGCCTGCTGCCGCGCGTCCCTGCGCGCGCGTGACATCGGCGACCGCGAGCCATTCCGCGTCGGCGAGGGGGCCGGTGATTCCCGCGCGGGTTCCCGAGGCCAGCAAGAAGGTTGCGCCTCCTGCCGTGCGCTCCGCACGCCGTGCGATCCGTTCGGGGAAAGCGAGAGCGACGATCAGGCCGACGTCGTCGGTGCTCGTGCGGTTGCTCGTGGCGGTGCTCGTACCGGTGCTTGTGCGGGTGCTCGCTCCAGTGCGGTCATCGTTCGCGAACGACGCGTTGCGCAGTAGGCGGGCGACCTCCTGTGTCCAGCGGCGCGAGTCCGGCATCCGGCGGTTGCGCAGCTCGACGAGAGTCGATGCGATATCGCCGCCGGTGACACGGATGTCGCCACCGATCAGTGCGACGACCTCGGCGGCGAACCGTGCGCCGACGAGGGGCGTGCCGTCGCGCAACGCGCGAGCGAGTCGGGGATCGGTGGGGATGCGGGCGAGCTCTCGCCCCTCATCGGTCGCGCGCCCTTCGTCGTCAATCGCCCCGATGCCGTGCAGCACAGCGGTGGCATCGCTCAGACTGTCGGCGGGGAGCGGGTCGAGCATCCGCAGTCCCGCGCCGCCGGGCGCTCCCCAACAGGCCAGCAGCAGGGCCGCGTCGGTGAGATCTGCGGTCGCGATCTCGGGAGCCGGACGCGCGGGAGCGGCCGCGAAAGTGCGCTCGTCGACGCAGCGGATGACGATTCCAGGGCCCTGCCTGGTCGCTCGGCCCGCCCGCTGGATCGCCGAGGCCCGTGAGGTGGGTACGGTGACCAGTCCGGTCATGCCGCGGGCGGCATCGCGCTGCGGAGCGCGGGAGAGACAGGTGTCGACGACCATCCGGACGCCGGGCACGGTCAGAGACGATTCGGCCAGCGAGGTCGTGACGATGATGCGAGGCGTGTCGGTCGGCGCACGCCCGCTGATGACAGCATCCTGATCGCGCGCAGGCATCTGCCCATGCAGCTCGCGGACATCGAAATCGCGGGCAGCTGTGCGGATGCGCTGAGCGATCTCGGCGACCTCACGCGCACCCGGCGCGAACACGAGGACGTCGGCCGCAGGGTCTGCGCCGGTCAGCTCTCGGGCAGCGGATGCCGCGACGCCGGCGACATGATCGAGAAAGCCCCAGGTGACGCCGCGCTCATCGAGCCGCGGATTCGGGCTGGGCGCCCAGCGTTCCTTGAGCGGATGCTGCGGCACGGTCTGCGTGACGATCGGGGCGGGCTCATCGGTGCCAAGGACAGCGGCGACCTTCTCGGCGTCCAGCGTCGCGGACATCGCGACGAGCGTGAGGTCATCGCGGAGCTCGCGTACCTCGGTGAGTAGCCCGATCAGCAGGTCGGTCTCGAGGGCGCGCTCATGCACCTCATCGATGATGACCGCGTCGACCCCGTCGAGCCCAGGGTCGCTGAGCAGGCGCCGCAGCAGCACGCCGGCGGTGACGAATTCGATCTGCGTCTCTCGGCTGACGGAGCGCTCGCCGCGGACGGTGAAGCCGATCCGGGTGCCGAGCTCGGAGTCGTCGAGCTGTGCGAGCCGGCGGGCGGCGGCACGGGCGGCAACCCGCCGGGGCTGGGTGACGATCACACGACCGTGCACGCGGTTCGCGAGCACTGGAGGTGCGAGCGTGGTCTTTCCGGTGCCGGGAGGCGCGCTGATGACCACGGTCGGGCTTCGGTCGAGCGCAGAGTCGAGATCGCCGAGCGCGGCAGCGAAGACGAGGCCTGCGCCGATCTCGGCGATATCGAACGGGATGCTGCTCACTTCTCTATCTTCGCCTCTCGCCGCGACCAGGTGGTGTGTGCGGTGCGTGATGCGGGGTGGTGTGCGGCGCCAGGCGAGATGAAAACGGCCGGTTATGCGCGCTCATATCCGGCGCAAAGCAACTGGCATGAGTGGTGACTGGGTACGACCGGGTACGAAGAAGGGGTGGAGGGGGACGAATCCGCGTCGACGCCTTCTGGGGGTTACTCCGCGGCGGCGTCTGTCGCGGGAGGTGTGGAAGCCGGTGCGGTGGCCCTCGGCTTCGGCGCCTTCGCCGGCTTCGAGGCTGCGGGCTGCGCGTGGGTGTTGGTCTGGGCGCCCGCGATGCCATCGCCGATGCCGCGGCCGACTGCCTGGCCCTGGATGATGGCGGCGAGATCGAGACCCGTTGCCGAGCTGACGCTGTCGAAGACTGACTTCAACGCCTTCGCGTTGTCGGCACCAACGACGTTCGATGCGCCGTCTTCGCCGGAGCTGCCGATGATCGACACGTTGCCGATCGTGGCGTAGCCCTTGGCGAACTCGCTCATGATCGACGGCAGCACATCGAGTACGCGCTGCGAGAGGAAGGCTTCCTGGTTCGAAGCGATGGCCTTCGCCTCTGCTTCAGTCGCGGCAGCGCGAGCTTCGCCCTCGGCGCGAATGGCATCGGCTTCGGCGTTCGCGCGCAGGCGGCGTGCTTCTGCCTCGGCGTCGGCGAGAGCACGCAGTGCATTCGCTTCACCCGTCGCCTTCGATTCGGCTGCGGCGGCCTCACCGGCGGCGCGGGCGCGGTCGGCCTCAGCCTGCTGCTCGGCAATACGGGTGCGCGCCTCAGCCTGCTTGACCTGCTCGATCGCGGCGGCCTCAGCGGCACGCTCGCGGGTGTAGAGGTCGGCCTGGGCGCGGGTCTCGGATTCGTACCGCTGTGCGTCGGCGACGCGCTTGACGTCGGCATCCAGCTGGGCCTGGCGGTTCTCGGCGTTCTGCTGCAGAACGGCCTGCTCGGCCTGGGCGCGGGCGAGGTGTTCGGCCTGCTCAGCCTCGGCGCGGGCGCGGCCGATGCCAGCGTTCGCATTCGCGGTGTTCGTGTCGAGAGCTGTCTGCTCGACCAGGTTCGACTCCTGGTTGGCGATGATCTTCTGGTTGATCGCGCGGTCAGCGTTCGTCTGCGAGATCTCTGCCGACTGACGCTTCGACTGGATCTCCGGCGCACCGAGTGACTGGATGTAACCGACCGCGTCGGTGATGCCCTTGATCTGGAAGGAGTCGAGGATCAGCCCCTGCTCGGCGAGCTCCTGTGAGACGTCAGCGGCGATCTGGTCAGAGAACTTCTTGCGCTCGCGCATGAGCTCGACGACCGAGAGCGTCGCGACGATGCCGCGGAGTGCACCCTCGAGCTGCTCGGTGGTGAACTGTTCGATCGCGGCATCCTGCGAGGCGAAGCGCTCTGCGGCGCGGCGGACATACAGCGGGTCGGAGCCGATCTTCACGATCGCCACACCATCGACGTTGAGCGTCACGCTGTCGAGTGACTGTGCTTCGGCGTTCAGCGACACCTGACGAGAGCGCAACGAAATGATCTCGTGACGCTGCGTGATCGGGTTGACGAGCGATTTGCCGTTGACGATGACGGTCACAGGCGAGTCGACGCTCTCAGAACTGCTCGTGCCATCGGCGTTGACGATTGCGCGCTGCACCCTCTGTTTGCGCCCTGAGATGACCAGCGCTTCGTCAGCGCGGGCGACCTTGATCCAGCTGCGTGCGAACAGCAGCACGATCAACCCGACCACGATCAGGACGACGACAGCGATGCCGACGAGAATCAGAATGCCGATAGCTCCGGCGATCTCCATGTAAGTTTCCCCCTCCGGTAGTCCGCTCGTGCGCGGACTGCACACACGACTATGCCAGAGATGGCCCGGTCGCTGCCGAGCTGCGGGAAGACTGTGGAATCAGCGGCCGCGGAGCTTGTCGGTGAGCTTTCGCAGTTCGCACAGCTCCTCATCGTTCAGAGGAGACATGCGCTCGATGATGGATCGGCTGTGGGCTGTGGCCACCTCGCGGAAGCTTCGCGCTCCAGCATCCGTCGCAGTCAGCACGGCCCCGCGACCGTCTTCTGGGTCGGAGGTCTTCGTGATGAGGCCCCGGCCGACCATGCGGTCGACGAGGCGCGAGACGCTCGGCTGGCTGATGAGCATGTTCGTCGTCACCTCGCGCAGGCGCACGGTCATGTTGGGTGCGCGAGTGACGGTGAGGAGCACGTCGTACTCGGCTTGGCTGATCGGCGTGTTCTCGAAGTCCGCAGCCATCGCCATGAATAGTTCATGTTGCGCGCGGAACAGGCCTTCCCACGCCTCGAGCGCGAGTTTACGGTCCGTCATGACACTAAGAGTAACGGAATGGTGAAGGGCCGGTCGGAGAGGCTCCCGACCGGCCCTTGTCCCTTGCACCAAGAGTGTCCTGCAATCACATGCGGTGGATGCCACAGCAAACATTCACCGTGTGATCACTGTATAACGGCGGGGTAACGAATGCAACGGTTTGGTCACGAAAACTTTTTGGACACCTTGATTGCCCCTCAGAAGCGGGCGGAGAAGCCGCCATCTACGTGAAGCAGCTGCCCGCTGATCCAGCGGCCTTCTTCTGAGAGAAGGAATGACGTCACGCTCGCGATGTCCCTGGGCGTTCCTGAACGGCCGAGCGGATGCTGCGCAGTCAGAGTCGTACGGGTCTCATCGTCCATCCACCCGGTGTCGATCGGACCAGGGTTGACGACATTCGCGGAGATGCCGTGAGGGCCGAGCTCGCGCGCTGCTGAGATGACGATGCGGTCAAGTGCTCCCTTGGACGCGCCATACGGAAGGTTGCCCGTCGTGTGGTCGCTCGTGAACGCGACGATCGCACCGCCTGAAGCATCCGCTTGGCGAGCGAAAGCGGCGATCAGCAGAAGAGACGCGCGCGCATTGACGGCGACGTGCTGGTCGAAGCTCTCCGCGGTGGTGTCCAGGATGCCGCTTTCGATGTCATGAGCGTGGCTGAGCACCATGGCTGAGATGGTTCCGCGTTCACGCGAGATCTGGTCGATGAGAGCGGCGGGTGCCGCGGCATCCGATAGGTCGCACGGATAGTCACCTGATGCGAGGTCGCTGGTCACGACCTCCCAGCCGTCTGCTTCCAGGCGAGGGACTATACCTGCAGCGATGCTGTTGGCGCGAGCGGCTCCGGTGACAAGCGCGAGTGGCATGCGTCGAGGTTAGCCGAGGATGATGGAGGCATGACGATCGATCGCTCCTACATTCGGGTGAAAGCCATGCTCATCGCTCCGAGTGCTGATGGCACCAGGCATCTCGTCAGCGTCAACGCTCCCAGCCTCGAGAATCCGGCTGGGTTTCACCGACTGATCGGGGGCAGCGTCGAATTGGGCGAAACGCATCGGGAAGCGATCGTCCGCGAGGTCGACGAGGAACTCGGCGCGCGCATCCTCGACCTCACCCACCTTGGCATCGTCGAGAACATCTTCCGGTTCAATGACGAACTCGGCCACGAGATCGTCGCCCTGTACTCGGGTCGGCTGGATCCGGTGATGGCCGGCGAGGGCGGCACGCTCACTGAGTCCGACGGCTCGGTCGTCCCGGTCGTCTGGCGGCCATTCGATGATGCCGACGTGACGACGCCGCTGTATCCCTCCGGCGCGAACGACTGGATCAGCATCTGCGAAGTGCGCTACGCCCCGACGACGCCGAGTTCGTAGGCGCGGATGACGGCCTCCACCCGATTGCGCAGATCGAGTTTGAAGAGCACTCGTCCGACGTGCGCCTTCACCGTCGAATCGCTGAGATAGAGGCTCGCGGCGATCTCGCTGTTGGTCAGCCCGCGGCCGATGAGCACGAAGATCTCGCGCTCACGTGCGGTCAGCGCTGATAGGGCGTCATCGGCGTCTTCCTCACGGGGGCTGCCCAGATGGGGAGCGGCGGCCTCGATGAGCTTCGCGGTGATGCGCGGCGAGACGACCGCGTCGCCGGCATGGACCGCGCGAATCGCCGCGACAAGACCGTCAGGCCGGGTGTCTTTGAGAAGGAAGCCTGCGGCCCCTGCATGCAGCGCACCGAAGGCGTACTCATCGAGGTCGTAGGTGGTGAGCACCAGAACGCGTGTGTCGGGATGCCGGCTCGTGATCTGCCTGGTCGCCTCGATGCCGCCGACGCCCGGCATCCGCACGTCCATCAGCACGACATCGGGCTGCAGGCGCTCGACCGCGCCGATCGCCCCCGCCCCGTCATCTGCTTCACCGACGACCACCATGCCGTCGGTTGCCTCGAGCATCAGCCGGAAGCCGTAGCGCACGAGCTCCTGGTCATCGACAAGAAGCACCCGAATATCATCCGTCACGGTCACCGATCCTCCCATCGCAGACGCGCGAAGACTCGCCATCCGTTCTCATACGGCCCTGCCTCGATCTCACCGTCGTACAGAGCGACTCTTTCCTGCATCCCGAGCACCCCGCGCCCCGCATCCGACGGCATGGACGGAATCGACGACACATCCTGAACGACGATCGTCACCTCTTCCGTCTGCCAGGCCACCGCGACCGTCACCGCCTCGACGTCGCGCGCATGGCGCAGCACGTTGGTCAGCGACTCCTGCACGATCCGGTAGACCGTCAGGCCCAACGCCGGGTCTGGCACAGCCTGACCGGTGACAGTGAGTCGTGCAGGAAGCCCCGCCGTGACAAATTCCTGCACGAGGGATGCGAGCTGGGAAGCATCCGGCTGGGGAGCATGCTCATTTCCGGAACCGTCGGCCCGCACCGACCCGAGCAACCGGCGCACTTCGCCGAGCGTCTTCCTGCCGGTCTCGGCGACGTGACCGATCGCTTCCTTCGCCTCCGCTGGGCGGGTATCGGCGGCCAGATACGCACCGTCGGAGATCGCGATCATGACTGAAAGGCTGTGCGCGATGACATCGTGCATCTCGCGCGCGATGCGCTCTCGCTCGTGGGCGCGTGCTGTCTCGGCCTGCTGGTCGCGCTCGCGCGCCAGCTGCTCCGCCCGGTGCACCAGCTCGGCGACATACCTGCGCCGGTGGCCGATGCTGGTGCCCAGCAGGGTGGCGATCAAGAGCACCACGATGATGATCACAAAGAAGTTCGCCCAGTCCTGCAGGCTGTCACGAGGTGCAATCGGCGGCTGCAGCCCCAGCATCGGCGGGCCGACGGTGCCGCGCATGGTCAGCGCGAACGCTCCCAGCGCGCCGCACAGCGCCGCGACTCCGAACAGCATCCACGTGACCCCTGCGCGCCACTTCACACCCGCGGAGTACATCGCGATCACCGCGATGAGCGTCTCCGCCCCCGATCCCACGGCAAGCGAGAGGACGGCGAGCGTCACCGCCGCGGCGAAGGCGACGAACGGGCGACGATGACGGAGAGCCAGTGTCGTGAAACCGCCGGCTGCCAACACGATCATCACCCACAGGGGCGTGGCGTACGGCGGCTCGAGGGAGAGAACAGTCAGCCCCAGAGCAACGACCCCGTATGCCACCAGGATGATGGCATCGACGAGCCGGGCGTTCAGACGTCCCCCCGACGCAGTCGGAACGCACCCAGCGCGAGGAAGCTCGCGGCCCAGACGATGGCGATGAGCCAACCGGCCGTCGGGCTCACGAACCCGGCCGTGAGATCCACGAAGCCCCCCGCATCCTCGATCGGATTGCTCATGGCATCTCCTGCTTTCGACATGGACAGAAGCTGAAGATTGCGCACCGCCTGAGATGCGGGCAGAACCGACAGCACGAGGGGCAGCAGCATCATCACCGAGATCGCAGTGGCGACACTCGCCGCGGCACCGCGCAACAGGGTCCCGATGCCCAACCCGAGAATAGCCGAGAGGCCGACGTAGACGGAGCTGCCGATGAACGACATCACTACGCCCGGTTCGGTCAGACCGATCTCGAGGCCGAACGCGCTGAACATCGGATAGGTCACGGCCCAGGATCCGAACGTCGCGATGAGCGCGGATGCTGTCGCCATGGCGAACACGACGACCGTCTTCGCCCAGAGCACAGGCAAGCGCGCGGGGACGGCGATCATCGTCGGTTGGATCGTTCCGCTCGAGTACTCGCCACTGATTACGAGCACGCCGAGTATGGCGGCGATGAGCTGGCCGAACAGGACCGTTCCGAGCGTGACCTGGTCGAGCATGAAGCCTGCCGACGGCTGGTCGGGTAGCCCCGCACCCTCGATCGTCAAACCCAGCGCAACGCTCACGCCGATCCCGAAGACGATGATCGCGAGCAGCAGACCGATGGTCGAGCGAAGGCTGGTGATCTTGGTGAACTCGGATCGGACGATCCCGCCGAACGTGAGGCGTTCCGCGCGCGGAACGAAGGTCGCACGCTTCTTCTCGAGAGTTGTCATCGGCGTGCTCCTGTTGCTGCGGTGTCGGATGATCGGTACTCGACCTCACCGGCGGTGAGGGCGATATACGCCTCTTCGAGCGATCCGGATACTGTGGCCACTTCATGCAGCATGATGCCCGCGCCCGCGGCGGCGATGGCGACCTCTTCGGCGGTCAGTCCGGAGATCTCGACTGCGCCGTCTGCCAGGACAGACACGGTGGCATCCGGGCCGGTGGTCGCCGCCATCAGACGCTCCGCCTCCCGCGTTCTGACCCGGATCACCGATGCGGTGGCGCGCGAGATGATCTCGTTGATCGGGCCGTCCGCAAGGACCCTGCCGCGTCCGATCACGATCAGCTGATCTGCGGTCTGCGCCATCTCGCTCATGAGGTGGGAAGAGAGGAGCACGGTGCGTCCCTCTGCGGCCAGACTCTTCATCAGGGTGCGCACCCAGCGCACGCCCTCGGGATCCAGTCCGTTGACCGGCTCGTCGAGAATGATCGTCTCGGGATCGCCGAGGAGCGCTGCAGCGATACCCAGTCGCTGGCCCATTCCGAGCGAGAAGCCGCCGATGCGCTTGCCGGCGACGGAATCGAGACCGGCGAGACCCAGGACCTCACGCACGCGGGATGCTCCGATGTGGTGGGTGGCAGCGATGGAGAGCAGGTGCTTGTACGCCGAACGCCCTGGATGAGCGGCCTTCGCATCGAGCAGAACGCCGACCTCGTGAAGGGGTGCCGGATGCTCCCGATATGAGCGACCGTTCACCTCCACAGTCCCCGACGTGGGACGGTCGAGCCCCACGATCATTCGCATCGTCGTGGACTTTCCCGCGCCGTTGGGTCCCAGGAACCCCGTGACCTGGCCGGGTTTCACCGTGAGGTCGATCGCATCGACGGCGACCTTGGTGCCGTAGCGCTTCACGAGCGCTTCGGCGGCAATCAATTCAGTACCTTTCGCATGTTCAGAAGCGTAGGAACGGTGCCCTCTCGACGGCATCGGAGAGAGGTGCGGGTTCTGCAGGGTCACCAGTACCTGGGTACTGGTGCTCATCAGCTCACGAGTGGTTCGGGTCCTCCGCATCGAGCTCGGCAGCCCGCGCGTGCAGCGACTTACGGTCGATCTTGCCCACGTTGTTCTTGGGCAGATCGGCGACGAAGGTCCAGCGATCGGGCACCTTATAGGCGGCCAGTCGGTCATACGCGAACGCGATGAGGTCCTGCTCAGACGGGGGAGCGTCAAGACCCGGACGCAGCTGAACAAACGCATGCACGAGCGAGCCGAGTCTCTCATCGGGCGAACCGACGACCCCGCTCAACTCGACGTCCGGATGCGCGTTGAGCACATCCTCCACCTCGCCGGGCGCGATGTTCGAGCCGCCCTTGATGATGACCTCTTTGATACGACCGGCGAAATGCAGATAGCCCTCTTCATCGCGGCTGCCGAGGTCGCCAGTGTGCAGCCAGCCATCGACCATCACCGCCGCCGTGTTCTCAGGGTCGTTCCAATAGCCGGCCATCACGGACCTGCTCCGCACCAGGAATTCGCCGACCTCGCCGTCGGGCAGGTCCTTTCCACCCCGCACCACGCGGAACTCCACGCCTTCGCGGGGCAGTCCGATCGAGCCGCGCTTGATGAGACCGAACGGCGGGTTCATGCTGCATCCCTCGCATTCAGTCATGCCGTACGCCTGATTCAGCTCGAGACGCTCGACCTCTGAGAAGTGCGTGTAAAGGTCGGGGGAGATCTGGTCGCCGCCGCACTGCACTTCGCGCAGGCTGCTGAAGTCCACGTCCGAAGCCTCGGGAGATTCGACCGCGTCGAGCAGCTGCGCAGGCAGCAGAAGTGTGCGCGTTGGGCGATGCTTCGCGAGCGCTTCCAGGAACAGGCCCGGTTCGCTCTCCTCCAGAATCACGACGCTGCCGCCGGCGTACAGCGTTGGGAACGTGACACCGATCGATCCGCCGCCGTGGCAGATCGCGGTGGCGGCCAGAGATATGTCGTCGGCTGAGAGCTGTTGCGTTGCCGCACGGCCCTTTGTCGTGTCGAGGATCGACCCGTGGGTGTGGACGACGCCTTTCGGTTTTCCCGTGCTGCCCGATGTGTAGAGGATCATGGCCGGATCGTCGTCGGCGATGGTGGGCCACTCTGCGGCATCCGCGGTGTCGACGGCATCCCATCTCGAATCGGTCACCTCCGGCGGCACGTCACCGTAGAGATAGATCGCCTTGAGAGTCGGGATCTCGGTCTGCACATCTTGGATGCGTGGATACAGCGGTCCGTCGGTGATGAGCAGCGCTGCGGTGCAGTGATTGCAGGCGAACGCGACCTCATCGGCTTGGAAGCGGTGATTGAGCGGGACGGCGATGGCTCCGATGCAGAAGCACGCGAGATACAGCTCGATGAACTCGGATCGGTTGCGCATGAAGATCGCGACGCGATCGCCATGCCCGATGCCGAGGTGGCGGAGACGCCTGGCTGAGCGGTCGACGGCATCTGAGAGCTCGCGAAAGGACAGCGACGCATCTCGAAAGGTGAGGGCCGTCTTGTCTGGTGTGTCTGCACGTGCCTGCTGGTAGAGCTCACTGAGCGACATGGTTCAGATATACCACTGGACGCCCGGCTGCCACAGGGGGAGATGCCGCGACCCGATCACCCACCTCATGCAAGAGGGGGTGATCGGGTCGTGTGTCAGAACTCAGGCGGGTTTCAGGTCACACGCGGTTTCGACCACCGATGACTCGGAACAGGAACGCGATGAGCGCGATCACTCCGACGATCAGTGCTACCCAGAGCAACCAGTTGAGAGCGGCGTTCAGTCCACCGACGATCGCCAGGATGACGGCGACGACGATGATGATGATGAGAGCGATATTCATGGTTGTTCTCCTTGCAGTGTGTGTCGGACGAGCAAGAGCTTGTCCTTTCGACATCCCTGAGCGTGGCAGGGCGACAACCATCCCGTCGTGGGGCTTGACGCCATGCTTCGACGGTGATATCTGACGCGCGCGGCCGCAACTGTCAGTGGCTGCGCAGCATCTTGATGATCTCGGCCTTGCGCTTGCCCGAGTACCCGGTGATCCCGAGTTCTTTGGCGCGCTTGCGCAGCTCGTCGACCGTCCAGTCCTCGTAGTCGCCCGCTTCTCCACCGCGTCGGCCGACCTCGGAGCGACCCTTCTTCGTACCGCCGGTCGCGTTGGAGATGCGCGCGGCCTTCCCCTTGGACGCGCCGTCATCCCTCAGCTCCTGATAGAGCTCTGGATCCTTCAGCCGTGAATTGGCATCGCGAGGCATCGTCTTCTCCCTTGCACATCAGGGGCACCGCCGTGGTTGGCTGCGGCACCGTCGTAGATTGCGACGATAGGCGCGCGGTGCGACGAGCGAAGGGGCCTTGACAGGTAGAGGGTTTGACTCAGTACCAGTTCATCGCCTGCGAGTGGCCCCAGGCCGAGCACGGGGTGCCGTAGACGCTGGCGATGTAGCCCAGGCCCCAGCGGATCTGGGTCGTGGCGTTGCTCTGCCAGTCGGCTCCTGCGCTAGACATCTTGTCTCCGGGCAGCGCCTGGGGGATGCCGGTCGCGCCGGACGGGTTGTACGCCTGGTAGTCCCAGCCGGATTCCTTCGTCCACAGCGAGTCGAGGCAAGAGAACTGGTCGGCTCCCCAGCCGTATTCGCTGGCGGCGATGGTCGCTGCGACCGAACGCGCACCGTCGGGAGTGTTCGCTGAGGCAAGCGCCGCGGCCTGCGCGGCAGCTTCTGCGGCGGCGGCCTCTTCGGCCTGCTTCTGCGCGATCGCGGCATCCAGCCGTCCGCGCAGCTCGGCGACATTGGCGGTGGCGATTTCCGTCTCGACCAGCGTGTTCGCCGTCAGGACGGCGCGGGTGGGCCCGACCGCTTCATCGCTGGAGAGCGCATTGAGAACATTAGCCAGCCCGCTGGTATCGATCGTGATGGCGCCAAGATCGAAACCGGATGCTTTCGCCTCCGCCACGGCGGCCGATGCTGCGGCCACGGCATCGCGCCCACGCTCGACTGTTGCGGCGGAACTGGCCAGTTCGGCGCGCAGTTCGCTGCGATCCGTGACCGCTGTGCGCCCGGATACGTCCGCGGCAACCGGCACCGCCGTTGCGAGGCCAGCGGTCGCGAGGACGCCGAGGGCCGCGCCAGCGACGAGAGTGAGTGCAACGAGGCGACGGCGGGCAGAAGAGGTCAAAGAAGTTTCAGACATGACGAACGTAACGATCCTTAAACGTGGTGGGGGCCGCTCTCGAGGCGGCGTGTGCGCGCTCTCGGGTCGAGCGCACAAGGTAACGATTCTGCATCATCGATGCTGTGCGCGACCTCCGTGGCCGCTGAACGCCGGGTGTGAGCGGTTGCGCATCGGCGATCACGCCAGCGCATTGCAAAGCTCGCGACGATACGCTGAGGGCATGAATCTGGAACAGCTCAAAGGATTCGTCACCGTCGCCGAACTCGGTCATTTCACCCGCGCATCCGAGAGGCTGCACCTCGCGCAGCCGTCGCTGAGTCGGCAGATCTCGACACTGGAGCAGGAGCTCGGAGCTGAGCTGTTTCACCGCGCCCGCGGCAATATCTCGCTGACTGCGGCTGGTGAGACGCTGCTTCCGCGTGCGCGTCGAATGCTGGCGGATGCCGATGCGATCCGCACGGAGATGGCGGAGCTCGCCGGGCTCCAGCGCGGACGCGTGCGCCTCGGCGCGGCGCCGACGCTGTGCATCAGCCTCGTGCCCGAAGTGCTTCGCACCTTCCGCGTCGCACACCCCGGCATCGAGATCCAACTGGTCGAGGGCGGCACGAATCTGCTCATCGAACAGCTGGCCACCGGCAACGTCGATATGGCATTGATCACCCTCTCGGAGCGCTCGCCGGTCATGGGGCCGGTGCTCGTGACCGAGCCGCTGATCAGTGAAGACCTCGTCGTGGTGTCATCGGCAGACGTCCCTCCGGTCGCCGAGCGGGAGGTCTCGCTCACTGATCTCGCGGACCTGCCGTTCATCGCTCTGGCGGAGAGCTACGACCTGCGCGTTGTGACCGACGCGGCATTCCGCGCGGCGGGGCTGAGTCCGCAGGTGGTGGTCGAGGGCGGCGAGATGGATGCTGTGCTCCGCTTCGCCGAGCGGGGGATCGGGGTCGCGGTCGTGCCGGCGACGGTTCTGGTCGATCGCCCTGCGCTGCGCGCGGTGCGGCTGATCGACCCGGTGCTCACTCGCACGATCGGCATTGCGCACAGGTCGGATGTGACTCCCACGGTCGCCGCACGTGCCATGCGAGGGGTCGTCCTGTCGACGGCGGCGGAGCTTGCCGCACGCGCTCCGGAGACGCTGCATCCGGCGGTGGGAGTCCCCACGATCTGAACCCGACCGGCGATGACTCACTTCAGGTCGCGAATTATGCCGCTTTGGGCGCGCGAAAGCGGCACAGATTGCGACCTGAGCGTCAGGCTGACCGCGCGGCGAGCCAGTCGGCGAAGGTCTGGCTGCCGAGATCGGCGTCCGGGCCCGGCAGGGCGAGGCCTTCGCGCATTCCCTTCATCTGCGCGCTGGGAATGCTGACAGACGGCACCCAACCGCGATACCCGGCGCGCTTTGCGTAAGCCTTGACCATGGCATCCAGAGCCTCTTCGCGGGGACCGGCGAAGTCGCGCGCTCGACCCTGCGGTGCGCCTGCGGCGAGCGACGCCAACCTCTCGCCGACTTCGGCGGCGGCCACCGGCTGCGTACGGGCTCGAGGTGCGAGGTGCAGAGGGCCGAACTTCGCCCGCGCGAACATCTGCGCCGCGAATTCGTGGAACTGTGTGGCGCGCTGGATCGTCCATGGCACCGCAGACCGTTCGACGACCTTCTCTTGAGCCAGCTTTCCGGCGTAGTAGTCGACTGGGATTCGGTCGATGCCGACGATCGACAGCAGAACGACGTGGGTGACGCCGGCGCGCTCGGATGCCGCGATGAGGTTGCTGGTCGCCTTCGTGAAGAACTCGACGGCTGCATCTGCGCTCAGTGTGGTCACATTCAGGGTGTCGATCACTGCGTCGACGCCGTCGAGCGCAGCATCCACCCCGACGCCGGTGAGCAGATCCACGCCCCGCGAGCGGGCAAGGATCACGGCCTCGTGACCGGCGGCCTGCACCGCATCGACCGTCGGTGCGCCGACGACTCCTGTTCCACCTGCGATGGCTATCCTCATGGACTCGACTGTACTGCGGGCACGTTTTCGGCGGCAGGGAGGCCGATGCGCACAGATAGCATGAAGAAATGGACGCAGTCGTCGCCCGCTCTGGCATCGCCGAGCGGCTCTCCCGCATGATCCAGCTGCCGACCGTCTCCGCCGAACTCGAAGAGCGCGGCATGCGGCCGTTCGATGATTTCGTCGCCCTGATCGCTGAGCTGTACCCGCTCACCCACGCGCATCTCGTACTCGAACGGCACACCGATCTCGGGCTGCTGTTCCACTGGAAGGGCGCTTCCGACGCCGCACCCCTCGTGCTCATGGCGCACTACGACGTCGTGCCCGTCGACGAGTCAGACCCCTGGACATATCCGCCCTTCGCGGGCGTCATCGCCGACGGCCGGGTGTTCGGCCGCGGCACCCTCGACGACAAGGGCCCGCTCATCGTCGTGCTCGAAGCGGTCGAGAACCTGCTCGCAACCGGCTTCGCACCCGCCCGCGACGTCTATCTCTCGTTCGGCGGCAATGAAGAGACCTTCGGCGCCGCCGCAGCAGAGATCTCGCGTGCGTTCGAGAAGCGCGGAATCGTGCCGTGGCTCGTCCTCGATGAGGGCGGCGCCGTCGTCGACGCGCCACTGGCGTTCGTGCAGGGACGGGCCGCGATGATCGGCGTCGGCGAGAAGGGCGTGCTGACGCTCAAGCTCAGCGCGCGCGGCGACGGCGGGCACGCCTCCGCGCCGCCCCCGCTGACGGCGGTGCGTCGCATCGCGCGTGCGGTCAATCGCCTCAGCGCCGGAACGTTCCGCCCGCGCACGCCGAAAGCGATCCCTCGGATGCTGTCGCTGTTCTCCGAGCAGACCTCTGGCCCGTCACGGTTGCTGTTGAAGGTGCTCGCCGCCGTGCCGCCGCTCACCGGCCGGGTGTTCGCCGCCCTCGGTGGCGAGCCCGCCGCCATGGTGCGCACCACGATCGCGCCCACTATGCAGTCCGGCGGAACAGCGGCGAACGTCATCCCCTCACAGGCATCCGCCACGGTGAATCTGCGCATCGCGCTCGGCGAGACCGTCGAGGGCGCCGTCACGCGCGTTCGCCGCCGCATCCGCGACCCGCTCGTCTTGATCGAGGTCCTTGAAGGCAGCGAGCCGTCTCCGGAATCGCCCACCGACAACGCGCAGTTCGCGCTGCTGGGGCGTGCGCTCGAGGACGCCTTCCCCGGTGTGCGGCCGGTGCCGTACGTGATGATGGCGGCGACCGATTCGCGCCACTTCCACCGCTTCACCCCGACGGTCTACCGCTTCGCACCGCTGGAGATGTCCAACGCGCAGCGCGCGTCTATCCACGGCGTCGACGAGAATGTCGAGATCGCGACGCTCGAGCGGGGCGAGATATTCCACCGGGCACTGCTCGAAAAGCTGAATGAGGACGCGGATGTCTCGTAAGGTCACTCTCGGCGCCCTGACCGCCGTCGTCGGATTCCTCGCCTTCGTCGAGTTCACCAGTGGTGTGCTGCAGGGCTACTACACGCCGATGCTGTCGGACATCGCACGGCACCTGCAGATCCACGACGCCGATGTGAACTGGTTCGAGGGCACCCAGCTCATGCTGTCGGCTCTCGTCGTTCCCGCCTTCGCCAAGCTCGGCGACATGATCGGCCACAAGCGGATGCTGCTGATCTCCACCGCACTCACGGGCGCCGCAGCCCTCGCTCTGCCGTTCACAGACTCCTTCTGGGTCTTCCTCATTGCGTGGACTCTGATGGGTTTCTACGTCGTATGGCTGCCGCTGGAGATCGCACTGATCTGGTCACGGTCGCGGCGGATGGAAGGGCGGTCCGCCATCACCGCGCGGGCAGCGGGAATGCTGGTCGCCTCTCTCGAGGCCGGTGCCATCATCGGCGCGCTTGTCGGCGGTGCTCTCATCGATGTGCTGCCGCTGACGATCGTGCTGCTGATCCCGGCTCTGCTCATCGTGGTGTGCTTCTTCGTCATCCTGTTCGGAGTGAAGGAATCGCCCGATTCCACCGGCGGCGTGCTCGACACGGTCGGACTCGTGCTGATCTCGATGGCGCTGATCTGCTTCACCGGAGGCCTCAGCCTGCTGCGGCTCGATGGGGGACTGGCGAACCCGTGGTCCTGGGCCGTCGTCGTGCTAGGGCTGGCGCTGATCGTGCCGTTCGCGCTGTGGGAGCTGCGTCACGATGACCCGCTGATCGATGTGCGCATGTTCCGCTCGCCCGCACTCAGGCCGGTCTTCCTCACTGCCGGACTCTTCGGCGTCAGCGTGCTCGGCGCGCAGGCGCCGCTGTCGACGTTCGTCCGGACCGACCCGGCGGTATACGGATACGGGCTGGGAGCGACCGGTTTCGCCACCTCGCTCGTGATCGGCATCTATCTGATCGGCATGATCATCGGCGCCCTGCTGTTCCCCGTGATCGCCCGTCTCGCGACCCCTCGCCTCACTCTGCTTGGAGCATCCATCCTCGTCGGCGTCGGGTTCCTACTCTTCCTGCCGTTCCATGACACCTACCTGCAGGCCGTCACCAACATGATGATCGTCGGGCTCGGCTCCGGAGCCCTGGTGGCTGCGCTGCCGGCGGCCGCAGCATCCGCCGCGCCCGACACGCAGACCGGTGTTGCCACCGGCCTCACCAACTCGGTCAAGACGATCGGCGGGGCGATCGCATCCTGCGTGTTCGGCATCGCGCTGCTGCACGGTGTCGCCGCGACAGCCGGGGGAACCGAAGGTACCGCCGGCTCGCTCGAGGGCTACTTCATCGTGTGGATCGTCTGCGGCGTCACCGCGCTCGCCGCGGCGGTGCTCCTGGTGTTCGTGCCGAAGCAGGCCTTCACCGATCGGGCCCCTGGCCTCGAGGCCGCGCCGCTCGTGTGAATCGGTCGGTGCGCAGGCGATCAGTGCGGAGCGTGGTATTCGTTCTCGTCGCGCTTCCAATACCCCTTGACGATGGCGTGATCGGTCTCGACGCCCCAGCGGGCGAGCAGGGCGCGGCCGGGTTTGACGACCGACTGCTCGGCGGCGACGAAGACGAACGGGTCCTCGCCGACGGCATCCGATTCCTTAAGACCTTCGAGGAACGAGATCAGTGCGGAACCTGCGGGTGAATCGCCGCGGTGCAGCCACTCGACCTTCACCGCAGCATCGAACGCGATCTCGTCTTCTGAGCCGCGAACCTCGACGACGATGCGTGCGGGCTGATCGCCGATCAGTGCGGCGAAGCGGCGCATTGCAGGAATCGCTGTCTCATCGCCTGCCAAGAACCACGAGCCGGGCGTGCCGGTGAGCACGGCAGAGCCGCGCGGCCCGCCGACACCGATCTGTGATCCGATCGGAGCGGTCGCCGCCCAACGAGCAGCGACGCCTTCGTCACCGTGGATCGCGAACTCGACTTCGAGCCAGTTCTCGTCCCACACCAGCGGCGTGTACTCGCGGCTGGGGGCAGCCCGCATCTCCTCGACCGAATCTGGAGTCTCATCGGGGAAGAAGAGGCGCATGTGATCGTCGCTGCCGAGCGACGTGAAGCCGTACAGGTCGTCGCCTTCGAGCCGCACGCGCACATAGTTCGGGGAGAGGACCTCGCGCGCTGTGAGAGTCGCCGTACGGAACTGGAGGTCGAGAGGCGTGCGCACCAGCGAGAAAGACGATTTCGAAGTGGTCATGAACTTAGGCTAGCCTGACTAAGTCCCGGTTAAGGTAAGGCTTACCTTAACCAGCTCGACCATCTGCCCCCACAGCAAGAGGAGCTTCTCCATGTCATCGCGACGCGTGTACGCCGCAGCATCCGCCGTTCTCGTCTCTGCACTTGCTCTCGCGAGCTGCGCTTCGACACCCGCCGCAGAACCTGAACAGCCCACCTCCGCGGCAGAAGCCACCTCGATCACGATCGAAGACAACAACGGCACGCACACGCTCGACCTCCCGCTGACCTCCGTCGTCGCGACGGACAACCGCACTTTCGAGACTCTGGATTCCTGGGGCATCGAGCTGACAGCTGGTGCCGTGGCTCTCATGCCGAGCACGATCTCGTACACCGAGGACTCGTCGATCATCGACCTCGGCAACCACCGCGAACCCAACCTCGAGGCGATCGTCGCCGTCGCACCCGACCTCATCATCAACGGTCAGCGCTTCGCCCAGTTCCACGACGACTTCGTCAGCTACGCACCGGATGCCACGGTTCTCGAACTCGACCCCCGCGAGGGTGAGCCCTTCGATGAGGAGCTCAAGCGCCAGACCACCGTCCTCGGCGAGATCTTCGGAAAGCAGACCGAGGCGAAGGAGCTCACAGACGCGCTCGACGACGCGATCGCCCGCGTCAAGAAGGCGTACGACGGAGAGAGCGTGATGGCCGTCACCACCTCGGGCGGCGAGATCGGTTACCTCGCACCACATGTCGGCCGCACGCTCGGACCGGTATTCGATTTCCTCGAGCTCACTCCCGCTCTTGAGGTCGCCGAAGCCAGCGACGACCACCAGGGCGACGACATCGCGGTCGAGGCGATCGCCGATTCGAACCCGGATTGGATCCTGGTGATGGATCGCGACGCCGCTGTCGCCTCCGATGACCCGAACTACTCGCCGGCATCCGACATTCTCGAGCACTCGGAGGCGCTCGCAAACGTCACCGCCGTGACCAAGGGCCACATCGTCTACATGCCCGCCGACACGTACACGAACGAGGGCATCCAGACGTACACCGAGTTCCTGAACAACTTCGCGGACGCACTCGAGGCGCGCTGAGCGTCCCAGAGATGAGTCGCACGACACCGGACAGCCTCCCGCGTACGCGCGGGAGGCTGTTCGACCCCGCATTGCTGATCGGCATCGCCGTTGTGGCGCTCCTGCTGGTCGCCTCGCTGTTCATCGGCGTCTACGACGTCTTCGGCGCCGAAGACGGGGCGGAGATGTTCGCGATCACGCGCATCCCGCGCACCATCGCGCTGATGCTCGCGGGCGCAGCGATGGCGATGTCAGGCCTGGTGATGCAGCTGCTGACCCAGAACCGCTTCGTCGAGCCGACCACGACCGGAACCACCGAATGGGCAGGCCTCGGACTGCTCGCGGTGATGATCCTCGCGCCGGCAGCGGGCATCGCGGCGAAGATGACTGGCGCTGTCATTGCGGCGTTCATCGGCACGATGGTGTTCTTCCTCTTCCTGCGGCGCGTGTCGCTGAGGTCATCGCTGATCGTGCCGATCATCGGCATCATGCTCGGGGCGGTCGTCGGCTCGATCTCGACCTACATCGCGCTGCAGACTGACACGCTCCAGAGTCTCGGCGTGTGGTTCGCCGGCAGTTTCACCTCGGTGCTGCGCGGACAGTATGAGGCGCTGTGGATCGTCGCCATCGTGGGTGTGGTGATCTTCATCGTCGCCGACCGGTTCACTGTCGCAGGTCTCGGCGAGGAGATCTCGACCAACGTCGGCCTGAACTACAACCGGGTCGTGCTGCTGGGCACCGCGCTCATCGCTGTGGCCACGGGCGTCGTCACCGTGATCGTCGGGAATCTGCCGTTCCTCGGCCTCATCGTGCCCAACATCGTCTCGATGGTCCGCGGCGATGACCTGCGCAGCAACCTGCCGTGGGTGTGCCTGCTCGGCATCGCGATCGTGACGGTCTGCGACATCATCGGACGCACGATCATCATGCCGTTCGAGGTGCCAGTGTCGCTGATCCTCGGAGTCGTGGGCGCGATCGTCTTCATCGCCCTCCTGTTGAAGCAGCGTCGTCGTGCTTAGGGCCGCACCGGTGATCCCGCAGTCCGCACCACGACATGCGGGCGCCCTGCCGAACGGACGTGCCCGCCGCAAGTACTTCGTGATCCTCGGCATCCTGATCGTGATGGCCGTCGGCTTCGCGTTCGGGCTCCTCGCCTGGGAGAACCCGATGCCGGTCGGCACCGAGGGCTTCTGGCTCATCGCCCAGATGCGCGGCACCAGCATCGTTGTCATGGCGGTCGTCGCCTTCTGCCAGGCGATCGCGACGGTGAGCTTCCAGACGGTGACCGAGAACCGCATCATCACGCCGTCAATCATGGGGTTCGAGGCGCTCTACATCTCTGTGCAGACGGCCGGGGTGTACTTCTTCGGCATCGCAGGCCTCGTCGCGCTTCAGGGCAACGTGCAGTTCGTGCTGCAGATCGCCATCATGGTTGGGCTGTCGGTGCTGCTGTACGGCTGGCTGCTGTCCGGACGCTACGCGAACCTACAGGTCATGCTGCTGATCGGCATCATCATCGGAGGCGGTCTCGGCTCGGTCTCGGCGTTCACGCAACGCCTGCTGACCCCGAGCGAGTTCGATGTGCTCACCGCGCAGATGTTCGGCAGTGTCTCGAACGCTGACCCGGAGCAGCTGCCGATCGCGATCCCGCTGTCTCTGGCCGCCGGCATCCTGCTCTGGTCCGGCTCGCGCCGGTTGAACCTGCTCGCCCTCGGCAAAGACATCACGATGGGACTCGGAATCAATCACCGCCGCGAGCTGATCCGCACGCTCGTGCTGGTGTCGGTGCTGATGGCAGTGTCGACCGCCATGGTCGGTCCGATGACCTTCCTCGGCTTCCTCGTGGCGACTCTCGCGTATCAGTTCGCCGACACCTACGACCACCGCTACGTCTTCCCGATCGCCGTGCTGACCGGATTCGTCGTGCTCTCGGGCGCCTACTTCGTCATGAAGAACCTCTTCTACGCGCAGGGCGTCGTCTCGATCATCATCGAACTCGTCGGCGGAACCCTCTTCCTCATCGTCATTCTCAGAAAGGGCCGACTGTGATCTCTCTCACCTCAGTGCGCAAGGCATACAGCGACGAGGTCTCGATCGGTCCGGTCGACCTGCAGATCCCCGCAGGGGGAGTGACCGCGCTGGTGGGACCGAACGGTGCCGGCAAGTCGACGCTGCTCACGATGATCGGTCGCCTTCTCGGGCTGGATGCCGGAACGATCGAGATCGGCGGATACGACGTCGTCCGCACGCCGTCGAAGGACCTCGCCAAGATCGTGTCGGTCCTGCGCCAGGAGAACCACTTCATCACGCGGCTCACCGTGCGTCAGCTGGTCGGGTTCGGACGCTTCCCGCACTCCCAGGGACGACTCAACGTCGAGGACGAGCGGGTGATCAGCGAGGCGATCGACTTCCTCGGTCTCTCAGAGCTGGAAGGACGCTACCTCGACGAACTCTCCGGAGGGCAGCGGCAGCGGGCATACGTCGCGATGGTGCTCGCGCAGGACACCGACTACGTGCTGCTCGACGAGCCGCTCAACAACCTCGACATGCGCCACTCTGTGCAGATGATGCAGCATCTGCGTCGCGCGGCCGCCGAGCTCGGGCGCACGATCGTGATCGTGCTGCACGACATCAACTTCGCCGGCCACTACGCCGATCACATCTGCGCGGTCAAGGATGGCCGCGTCGTACGCTTCGGCACGCCGGACGAGATCATGACGGATGCTGTGCTCAGCGACGTCTTCGATACCCCAGTAGAGGTGATCGACGGTCCGCGCGGGCGATTGGCCGTGTATTACTGAAGCTCTGACAGGTTAGAGCTCGATGCCGCGTGACTCGTCGTTGACACCGACGTTGCCGCCCTTGCGCGACTCGACGGCGAGCAGCCAGCCCACCGAGATGATGGCCGCGAGCAGAAGCCCCAGCCAGACGTTTTGCAGAATGAGCCCGATCACGATTCCGAGCACGACGAGCACGACCGTGCCGCCGAGCCAGGTCCAGCGCTGCTTCTTCGTTCCCGCCATGGTGTCAGCCTAGCGGCGGCGATGATCCTCGGGGGCGAGGCGCGGTCCGCGGCGGGGCTCGACGATGCCACTGGCGAGGATGAGACGGATGACCCGCTGGCGGTTTCCTCGCCAGGGCTCGAGGAGCTCGAGCATCCCGTCGTCATCTACGCGTGATCCGGTGAGAGCGAAGCCAACCTGGTGCGCGAGATGGTAGTCGCCGACGCTGACGGCATCCGGATCTCCGAGCGCGCGAATGCGCGTCTCGGCAGACGTCCATGCGCCGATGCCGGGCAGGCTGGTGAGCGCCCGGTCACGGTCATCGCCGGTCTCGGCGGCGATCACGGCATCCGCGATGCGCTGCCCGCGTTCGGCTGAGCGGACAATCGCACGCGACTGCGGAGGCTCGACACCGGCGCGATGCCAGGCCCACGAGGGGATGTCGCGCCACCCGTCGATTGTCGGAGGAGCAAACATCGGCCGGGGAGTGGGGCCGGGCGCGCGCTCGCCGAAACTCGTGACGAGCAATCGCCACGCGCCGAACGCCTGGTAAGAGGTGACCTTCTGCTCGAGAGTCGCACTCGCGAGCGCATCGAAGACGAGGTCGGTGCGGGTGAGCCGCGTGCTGGCCGTGCGCCGAGCGACGGTGGCGAGAACCGGGTGGGTAGAGACGTTGAATTCGGTCGCCTCATCGGCTGCACCGCAGAGTCGGGGGAGCTGCGTGAGCGCCCAGTCTGCGCCGGGGCCCCAGGCAGTGGCGTGGATCCCCTCCGGAGACTGGCGCAGCGCCAGGGTCGCGATGCCATCGGGAGTACGGGCCGCGCGCCAGAGTGCCCCGCCATCGACGAGCATCGTCGGGTCCTTCGGGCCGCGCATCAGGACGCTGACTGTGCGGAACAGGTGCAGCGGGTGTGCGGGACGATAGATCGTGGTCAGTGGGGTGGCGCGGGCTGATGAGGTCGCCGGTGCGGATGCTGCGGCATCCGCTGTCGTCGTCATGCGAACACCCTACGCCTCGGCACTGACGCCTCGTCACGGACAGCCGCTGGCGCGCTGCTCGCGCCGCCGGGAGGTGGCGCGAATCGTCGCCATATCGCGGGGGAGGCGCCCATCTGCGACCCCTGCGCGTCCGGAAATGCGTGCGACGCGTCGAGTCCGCTGCGCGTCTTCAGAAGCGGTCGGGCGAGGGGGTGCCGTGGCCGTAGCGGATGACGACGTCGGCGTGGCGATCGAAGCGGTAGCCGACACCGCGCACAGTGCGAACGATGTCCTCGTAGCGCCCGAGCTTGGCGCGGAGGCGACGCACGTGCACATCGATCGTGCGCTCGCCGGGAGTCTCGTCGTCGGGGGACTGCCACAGTGCTTCGACCAGCTCGGAGCGCTCGATCGTGCGTCCCTCACGCAGCACGAGGTACTGCAGCAGCTCGAACTCCTTGTACGTGAATGCGGCGGAGTCGCCATCGATCAGCACGCGCTTGCGAGAGATGTCGACCGTGACGCCGTAGTCCTCGTCCTTTTCTTCGGACTCGGTGGCGGCCTTGGCGCGGGCGACGGCGCCGGGCTCCTGCAGTGCGAGGCGCACGACGTCGAGGTCGCGACCGCCGGATCCATGCGGTGCCAGTGCGACGGTGGCGTGGGTCTCGGCGCCCGGGGCGAGCTCAGCGAGAGTGCGGCGCAGGGCATCGACGAGAAGCGGCAGGCTCACTCCGGCTTCGGCCGCCTTGATCTCGTCGAGACCGACGTAGAGGGCGAAACCGCGAGGTGAACGGGTAGCGGGAAGATCAGCGGGGCTCGTGGGCGTCGCGGCGGCGGTGATCGGCGGAACGGCGCGAAGGTGAGGGGCGCGAGTTGCGGGACGCTCGAGGAGGGCAATGTTCGACATGATGATGAGTCCTTGGGAGGGTGAGCCGATGCGGCTCGGATGCGTTGCAGGAATGACCCGGAGGGCCGAGAGCGAGCACGCAGGTGGGTGCTCGGTGGCTCAGGCGTCGCAGATGGCGAAGGGCTGAGCCGGGCGGTATGACTGAAGGATCAGCGACACATTCGGCAACACATGCCAACGCGACCGGGCATCATCATCCCGGCAGTCCTGTTCGCCTCCTGGGCGGACAAAGGGCGTGCGTTGGTGGTCATGGGTTGGATTATGTCTGAGAATGTCGCACGGTGTCAAAACGAGTCCGGATGTGACGGGGTGGCCTAGCGTGGAGCCATGACGAATTCCACGATGGTTGACGGGTTCCTCATCACCGATGAGAAGGATGCTTCGCGCTACACGCTCATGCGTGACGGACAGCTGGTCAGTGCTCTGGATTATCGCGATGACGGCAAGACGATCGCCATGACCAGAGCCTTCACTGTGCCGACATTCCGCGGCCACGGCTATGCGGCGCGCGTTGTCGAGGGCGCGGTCGCCGACCTCGAGAGCCGTGGCGATCGAAAGGTCGAGCCGGTCTGCTGGTACGTCGCAGAGTGGTTCGCTCAGCATCCTGAGCGCGCCGGCATCCTGCGTCGTTCCTGACGCAGAAGAAGACGTTCCCGACGCAGAAAATGTGACGCTCTGTTACGCGACCCCGTTCGTCGGGTAGCGGTCCGTCAGCGTCTCCCCAGCATCCAGACGATACAATTGACGTCTGCTCAGCGACGTTAGCTGAGGTGGCCAGCTGCTCCTCTTCGAGCGTTGGTCCGAGGCTTGAAACCTCCGGCATCCTCATCAGACACCGGAGGTTTTTCCATGTCTTCATCCGTGCGTTCCCGCTCTCTGCGCTCCCACCCCAAAGCCAAATGGTGGGCGCTGTTCGTCATCTCGCTGACGCAGCTCGTCGTCGTCCTCGACGGCACCATCGTCAACATCGCGCTGCCCCAGGCGCAGATCGCCCTGAACATGGACGATCACCTTCGTCAGTGGGTGGTCACGGCATACGCCCTCGCATTCGGGGCCTTGCTTCTGCTCGGCGGACGCATCGCTGACTACTGGGGTCGCAAGCGCACGTTCATGGTCGGCATGATCGGGTTCGGGCTGGCATCGCTGTACGCCGGCATGGCCGTTGCCGGGTGGGAACTGATCCTCGGACGCGCCCTGCAGGGCGTCTTCGCCGCCATGCTCGCGCCCGCTGCCCTCGCGCTGCTCACCACGCTCTTCCCCTCCGGCAAGGACCGCAACGTCGCCTTCGCGGTGTTCGGCACGGTCGCGGGTGCGGGAGCAGCAGTAGGCATGGTGCTCGGCGGGTTCCTCACCGAGTTCTTCGACTGGCGCTGGTGCCTGCTGGTCAACCTCTTCTTCGTCATGATCGGTCTTATCGGCGGTGGACTGTTCCTCACTGAGAGCAGAGCGGACGGAGACAACCGCTACGACCTGTGGGGTGCGCTGTTCGTGACAGCGGGCCTCGGCTCGCTCGCCTACGGCTTCAGCCTCGCCGAGACCGGCTGGACGAGTCCGCTGACGATTACGTTCATCGTGCTCGGGATCGCGCTGCTGGCCGTGTTCGTGTGGGTGGAGATGCGCGTCAGCAATCCGCTGCTGCCGTTGCGCGTGGTGACGCACAGGGTACGCGGTGGAGTCTTCCTCATCCAGGCCGTCGCTGGCAGCGTCATGATCGGCGCGACGCTCTATCTCACCTTCTACCTGCAGATCGTGCTCGGCATGGGTGCGCTGGAAGCGGGCGTCGCGAGCCTTCCGCTGCCGCTGGGCACAATGGTTCTCGCCGGGCTCGCCACGAAGATGCTCGGCAGCATCGGCCCCCGCCCGATGCTGATCGGCGGTCCGCTCGTCGTCGCGGCCGCGCTGCTCTACCTGTCGTTCATCACTCCGGGTGGCAACTACTTCGTGCAGGTCGCGCCCGCACTGCTGGTGATGGGAATGGGCATGGCGTTCGTCTTCATCCCGCTGCAGAACGTCGCACTCACCGGTGTCGCACCGCATGATGCGGGTGTCGCCTCTGCGGTCACCAACTCGGCCATGCAGATCGGCGGATCGATCGGGCTATCGGTGTTCACCGCGGTGTACGCGGCTGTCGTCGCAGGTCCGGAGCCCGCCTCGCCCGGCGCGCTCACGGCGGGCTACGGCGGCGTCTTCGTCGCCGCTGCGATCGGGATGCTGGTGGCGTCCGCCATTGCGATCACGACGGTGCGCGGGCGCAAGGAAGATCTGCTGCCGCGCGGATCCGTTGCAGACGATGCGCCCGCCGCGCGCTTGTCGGACGACACCGACACGCTTTCGACAGTGCGCTGATCCGGATGCCGCGGCACGCCTCTGGGCGAATGTCCGAGGCCCTCCGTACGGTGTGAATATGCGAATCCTGCACACCTCCGACTGGCACATCGGCCGGACCTTCCATGGCAACTCGACCATGGATGCTCTGGCCGAGGTGCTGGCGACGCTGGTCGAGCAGGTGCGAGAGAACTCTGTCGATGTCGTGATCGTCGCCGGCGACGTGTTCGACTCTGCGACGCCGGCGGGTTCCGCCTACACGCTCCTGGGCGACACACTCCTTGCACTGCACGACACGGGCGCGCAGGTGATCGTCACAAGCGGCAACCACGACTCAGCGGCTCGCCTCGGCTTCCAGGCCGGACTGCTGCGTGAGGGCATTCACGTGCTCACCGACCCGCTGGCGGTGGGCGAGCCGGTCACGATCGCCGATGAGACAGGTCCCGTGCACTTCTACGGCATCCCCTATCTCGAACCGGCGATCGTGCGCCAGCACTGGCGGGGAGCTGCCCTCAAGACACAGGCGCAGACGATGGCCCACGCGATGGACCTCGTCCGTTCCGAAATGGGCGCGCACGAGGGACGTTCGGTTGCGATCGCGCACTGCTTCGCAGCCGGTGTCGACGCCACGGTCGGCCTTGAGCGCGAAGTCCGACAGGGCGGACTCGATGTCGTCCCGCTCGAGGTCTTCGACGGGCCGGACTACGTCGCTCTCGGACACATCCACGGGCGGCAGGCGATCAGCGATCGAGTGCGGTACGCGGGTGCACCGCTGCACTACAGCTTCGGCGAACAGCACAAAGAGCGCGGATCCTGGTTGATCGATCTCGATGCATCCGGACTCGCGTCCGTCCAGTGGCTCGCTCTGCCGGTGCCACGGCCTCTGGTCACGCTCACCGGCACTCTGGACGAGATCCTCTCTGCAGAGAACGTCGCAGCGCACGCTGACGCCTGGGTGTGCGCGGTCTACACCGACGCGCTGCCGCAGGCAGAGCCGATGCGCCGCGTGAAAGAGCACTTCCCGCACTGCGCGATGGTGCAGCACACTCCGGCTTCGGGGCGTGAGGCGAAGGAGCATTCCTATGCTGCGCGACTGAAGACCGCCGTCACCGACACCGATCGGATCGAGGCATTCCTCGAACACGTGCGCGCAGGACAGGGCCCGAGCGAGCGCGAGAGCGAGCTCATCCGCGAGGTGCTCGATGAGCGCGCAGTCGCCGAGGCTCTGGTCTAGTGCGCCTTCACCGTCTCGAGATCGAGGGCTTCGGTCCGTTCCGCACGAGGCAGATCGTCGACTTCGACGGATTCGCGGGCGACGGCCTCTTCCTGATCGCGGGACGAACGGGTGCCGGCAAATCGAGCATCCTGGACGCTGTCTGCTTCGGCCTGTACGGGTCAGTCCCGCGCTACGAGGGCGGCGAGAAGAGGCTGCGCAGCGATCACTGCGAACCGGGCGATCCGAGCGAAGTCGTCGTCGAGTTCAGCACCACCTCCGGGCGCTACCGGGTGATCCGCTCACCCGAATACGAGCGCCCAGCCAAGCGTGGCGGTGGGCTGACCAAGCAGGCATCCGGGGTGCAGCTCGATGTTCTCGAGGCAGATGAGTGGATCACCCTCGCTGCCAAAGAGAAGCGGGTCGCCGATGAACTCGATGAGATCCTGCAGCTGAGCCGAGAGCAGTTCCTGCAGGTGATCCTGCTCGCACAGAACAGGTTCGCCCGGTTCTTGCTCGCCGACAGCAAAGAGCGCCAGGCGCTGCTGCGGCGGCTCTTCGGCACGGAGCGCTTCGAGGACGTGCAGTCGAGATTCGAGTCACGACGGCGCGCGGCCGAGTCTGCGCTCGCCGGAGTCGCAGCCACGGTGGGCGCACGCATAGATGAGGCCGAGCGCGTGGTCACCACGGCCGACCTGTGGGGCGAACACGGTCACGCCGATGGGCAGCCGGTCGCGATCGATCTGAGGCTTTCGGCGCTGCATGACGCGTTGGCGCGTGCGGTGTATCAGGTCGAGCGTCGGGGCACCGAGCGTGATGAGGCCGAGAAACGACTGACCGAGGCGGATGCCGCACTTGCGGCTCTTCGTGACGACCAGAAGGCGCAGCAGGAACGTGATCGGGCCAGGGCAGCCCTGGCACGGTTGGAGGCGGAGCAGCCTGAGATCGATGAGGCCAGCGCGCAGCTGCGGCGGGCCCGAGAGGCCGAGGTACTGCTCACGACGATCACCGCAGCCGAGCGAGCACTCGAAGCGCACGATGCGGCGGTCGTGCAGCAGGTCGAAGCGCGCGAAGCCTGGGTCGCTGCGGGCGTCGAGCTCGACGACGTGAGCGCCTCCGCTCTGGAGGAGTGGGCCGCCGATCGCACTCAAGAGATCGGTGCCTGGCGGCACGCCGCAGAACTCGAGCAGAACACGGATGCTCTGACCGCAGAGTTCGCCACGGTACAGGCTGAGGTCGATCGGGCCTCTGCGCGTGTGGAGGCTGCCGAAGCGGCGCACGCAGAACAGCCGGGCCGCCTTGCGGAGCTGACCTCGCAACGAGATGCAGCCCGGCGCAGTGTCGATCGCATCGACGACGTTGCGGCCGCGCTGACCACGGCGCAGACAAGACGCGAAGCTGCTGTGCAGGTGGAGTCCCTGGGTGCCGAACGCGCTGCCGCCGAACGTGTGCTGGTCGAAGCCTCTGACGCTCTGGCTGCGCAGCAGAGCGCGCTCGCGCAGCTGCGCCGACGACGTCTGGACGGATTCGCCGGCGAACTCGCCACCGCGCTCACCGATGGTGAGCCGTGTGCAGTGTGCGGGTCAACGGTGCACCCGTCGCCGGCAGCGCACAGCGATCCGGTCTCGGCTGACGACATCGAGCGCGCGGAGGCCGAGCGGGATGCTGCGGTCGAGGTCGAACGAGCAGCGCACAACCGTGTGTCCGAGGTCCGAGCCGCACAGGCCGCCGCCGCCGCGCGCGCAGAGGAGCGCACGGTCGAGACTGCGTCTGCAGAGCTGGCAGCCGCGCGTGACGCCCACACCGCGGCGCAGCAGGCGGTCGCCGCTCTCGACGCGGCCGAGCGGAAACTGACGGAGTTCTCCGCGCAGTCCGCTGAGGTTGAGAAGGAGCGGACCGACGCGGCCACTGCGCGGGCGGCCGCGACCGAGGCGCTCGCCCTGGTCGCCCAGCGCCGCGATGAGGCACAGCGATTGATCGCCGAAGCGCGAGGTGATGCGGATTCTGTCGGTGCGCGTATCGCGGCAGTATCCAATCTCATCCGCACGGCACGCGCGTTCGCCGATGCTCTCGAGGAGCAGGTTCGTCGTGCCGCCGTGCTCGCCGACGCACAGTCCGCTCAAGTCGAGGCCCTTGCTGACTCCGAGTTCGACGACGCGGCCAGCGTGCGTGCGGCGCTCCGATCGACATCCGACCAGCAGGCGCTTGACGCACGCATCACCGCACACATGGTGCAGCGCACGAAGGAGCGCGAGATCCTGCTCGCCCTCGAGATGCGGGTTCTCCCGGAGGAGCCGCTTGACCTCACTGACGTCGAAGAGGCCGCGGCGACCGCGCGCTCGGACTGGAAGGCTCTGGTCGATCTCGCCGGGCGGGCACAGGCCACTGCTGAGCAGCTCAGCAGTCTGATCGAGGCTGCGCAGACCGCCCATGCACGAAACGCGCAGCAGCAGGCGGACTTCGAAGTGCTCCGCGGCCTCGCGGACACGATCGCAGGGCGTGCGGGCAACACGCACAAGATGACGCTCGAGACGTTCGTTCTGGCAGCCGAGCTCGAAGAGATCGTCGACACGGCGAACCGGCGCCTCAGCGATATGTCGACGGGCAGATATCGCCTGCAGCATTCCGATGCGCTCGCGGCGCGCGGTGCAGCATCCGGCCTCGGCATTGTGGTGTTCGACGCGTTCACCGGCCAAACGCGCCCGGCGCAGTCGCTGTCGGGAGGCGAGACCTTCCTCAGCTCACTTGCGCTCGCGCTCGGTCTCGCCGAGGTCGTGACGGCACGTGCCGGCGGCATCCAGCTCGACACCCTGTTCATCGACGAAGGATTCGGATCTCTCGATGCCGACACCCTCGAAATCGCCATGCGCACGCTCGACGAGCTGCGCTCCGGCGGACGCACCGTCGGCATCATCAGCCACGTCGAATCCATGCAAGAGCAGATCCCCGCACAGCTCGTGGTTGAGCAGACTCAGGCCGGCCCGAGTCGCATCCGCAGCCGCTGATCAGGCTCAGACGCTGGCGGGGCTCCACTCTGAGACGGTGTTCAGAGCCTGCACCTCGTCGGCAGTCAGCTCGAGTGTTGCGCCCGCGAGTAGGTCCGTGACCTGCTCCACGCGCGAAGCACTCGCGAGGGGAGCAGCAACCGTCGGCTGTGCGCGGAGCCATGCCAACGAAACCGAGGCGATCGATGCCTCGTGCGTTCCGGCAATGTGCTCGAGCTCGGCAAGGATGCGAAGACCGTGCTCCGTGGCGTACTTCGCGGCGCCCTCGGCGCGAGGAGATGAGCCCGCGGCATCCTGCGATCGGTACTTGCCAGTGAGGAATCCGCTGGCCAGCGCGTAATACGGCACGAGCCCCATTGCGAACTCCTCGGCCACGGGAATGATGCTCGCCTCGACATCTTCGCGGTGCACGAGGTTGTAGTGCGGCTGGATCGCGACCGGCAGCGGCACTCTCGTCTCCTGCGAGATCGAGATCCACGAGCGGATGCGGTCGGCGGAGTAGTTCGAGACGGCGATGTTGCGCACGAGCCCGTCGGCGACGAGCTGTCCGAATGCGGCGACGGTCTCCTCCAGGGGAGTCTCGAGATCATCGAAGTGCGCGTAATACAGGTCGATCGAGTCGAGGCCGAGGCGCTTCAGTGAAGCTTCGGCAGCGGCGCGGACGTTCGACGCGGAGAGCCCGCGGAAGTCCGGATGACTGCTCACCTTGGTCGCGATCGTGAGGCCTGATGGCTTGCGCGAGGCGAGCCATTCGCCGATGAGTGTTTCGCTCTCGCCGCCGCTGTTGCCCGGCGCCCAGGCGCTGTACCCATCGGCCGTATCGATGAAGTTTCCGCCACCCGCGGTATACGCGTCGAGGATCTCGAAGGAGGAGTCGCGGTCGGCTGTCCAGCCGAACACGTTCCCGCCGAGGGCGAGGGGGAAGACATCGAGGTCGCTGCTGCCGAGGAGGGTCATTGTGCTCGCTTTCACGTGAGGGCGGGGTACTTCGATTCTCTCGTATGCCCGGGTGTGCGGCGCCAAGTCTCGCCGTCGTCACACCGGTCGGGCGATACTGGATGCATGACACTTCAGCAGGAGATCGCTCAGACTCTCGGTGTGCAGTCGGAGATCGACCCCGCGGTCGAGATCGAACGACGGGTGCAGTTCCTCGTCGACTATCTCGTCAAGACGGGAGCATCCGGGTTCGTGCTCGGAATCTCGGGCGGCCAGGACTCCACCCTCGGCGGCCGGCTCGCCCAACTCGCTGTGGAGCGCGTGCGCGCAGAGGGCGGTGCGGCCGACTTCATCGCCGTGCGACTGCCGTACAAGGTGCAGTACGACGCGGCAGACGCGGTGGCGGCCATCGAGTTCGTCGCTGCTGACCGCGTCGTCGAAGGGAACATCCAGCACGGTGTGGACGGTGTCGAGACGGATCTCGAACAGGCTGCCGGCGCATCGATCTCGGATTTCAATCGCGGCAACATCAAGGCGCGCGTCCGCATGGTGACGCAGTACGCGCTCGCCGGTCACGATGGGCACCTCGTCATCGGAACCGACCACGCCGCCGAGGCTGTCACCGGCTTCTACACGAAGTTCGGTGATGGCGCGGCCGATGTCCTCCCGCTCGCCGGTCTCACCAAGCGTCAGGGAAAGCAGCTTCTGCAGGAGCTGCAGGCGCCGGAGCGGCTGTGGACGAAGGTGCCCACCGCCGACCTTCTCGACGGCCAGCCGGGCCGTGCCGACGAGGACGAACTCGGAATCACCTACGAGCAGATCGATGACTACCTCGAGGGCAAGCCGGTGGATGCTGATGCCGCAAGCCGTATCGAACAGAAGTACCTGGCCTCCCAGCACAAGCGCCACCTGCCGGTGACCCCGGACGACGCGTGGTGGCGTTGACGCCGCACACGTCCAGTGTCTGAGCCCCCGGCTACTCTCGAAGCATGCGGATCGACACTCAGGCGCAGCGCGTCATCTTCAGCGCCAGCGACCTGAAAGCGGCGGCAGAATGCGAGTTCGCGTGGGCGCGGGCGATCGACGCGAAGCTCGGCCGCGTGCCTGCCGTTGAAGAGCCTGAGGATGCCACGCTCAAACGCGCGGCGGTTCTCGGAGACGCCCACGAGGTGAAGGTGCTCGAGGCATATCGCGAGCGGTTCGGGGCAGACGCCGTCCACGAGGTTCCGAAGGTGAACTCGGCCAAGCCCGAGCAGCTTTCTGCGGTCGTGGCAGAGACTCTCGCCGCGCTCCGGTCCGACGCCAAGCTGCTCTTCCAGGCCGCGTTCGCGACCGACGAGTTCGTCGGATTCGCCGACTTCCTCCTGCGCGAAGATAACGGCAGCTGGCGCGTGCAGGACTCCAAGCTCGCCCGAACCGCGCGGGTCACCGCTCTTATGCAGCTTGCGGCATATGTCGACCAGCTCGATCGGCTCGGCATCCCGCGCTCCGACGAGGTCGACCTGATCCTCGGTGACGGAACCATCAGCACGCACGCCGTCGACGATCTGCTGCCGCTGTTCCACGTGCGACGTGCGCGACTTCGCGCCCTGATCGCGGATCGCGATGTGGCGGCGGGGGCAGCGGGGCTGCCGCTGGCTTGGGGCGATGACCGGGGAAACCTCGAGATCACTGCCTGCGGTCGCTGCGAGACCTGCAGCCAACAGGTCGAGGCCTCGCGCGACCTGCTCATGGTCGCGCGGATGCGCCCTGTGCAGCGCACGCGCTTGCGCGACGCGGGTATCGAGACGATCGACGCGTTGGCCGAGGCGGTCGATGTTCCCCGCGGGATGAACGGCGACACCTTTGATTCGCTTCGGGCACAGGCCCGACTGCAGCTGAGGGCCGATATCGACGACGCCCCGACCTTCGACGTGTATCACCCAGAGGCCATCCACACGCTGCCGCGGCCGAGCCAGGGCGACATCTTCTTCGACTTCGAGGGTGATCCGCTCTACACCGAGCCCGCGTCGGGCGGACACGCGCAGTGGGGCATCGATTACCTGTTCGGCTGGGTCGACAACGACGATCAGTACACCCCGCTGTGGGCGCACAGCTTCGCCAACGAGAAGCGGGCGCTCGAGCTGTTCCTCGACTTCGTCAATGTCCGCAGAGCCTCGCACCCCGACATGCACATCTATCACTACGCGCCGTATGAGACCTCGCACCTGGTCGCGATGGCGTCGCGCCACGGCATCCGCGAAGGCGAGGTCGACAAGCTGCTGCGCGAGGGCGTTTTCGTCGATCTCTATCCGCTCGTCCTGCGCACCGTGCGGGTGGGTTCTCGGTCGTACTCGATCAAGAAGCTCGAGCCGCTGTACATGGGCGAAGAGGTGCGCACGAGCGATGTGCAGAAGGGCGACGATTCGATCGTGCAGTACGTCGCGGCTCGTCAGTTCGCAGCAGTGGGGCAGACCGATGAAGCAGATGCCGTGCTCGCCGATCTCGCCGATTACAACCGTTACGACTGCGTGTCGACCAGGCGCCTGCGCAACTGGCTGATCGAGATCGCCAAGGAGAAGGGCGTCAATCCCGCACCTCCTGACGAACCGGACGCGGTGGTTTACGAACCGTCTCCGCGCTCGGTCGCGCTGCTCGCCGATGCCGAGAGCGACGTCGAGCGTGGGGGAGACGGTGAGGCGCACCGGGTTGCGGCGGCGGCGATCGACTACTTCCCGCGTGAGGCGAAGAGCTTCTGGGTGGCACACTTCCAGCGGCTGCGCGAGCCTGTCTCGATGTGGGATCAGACCCGCGATGTCGTCAGAGTGGATGCCTCAGCCTCCGTGGTCCGCCGGGAGTGGAGTGTCGAAGAGGGGCGACGGGTCATGTCACGTGAGATCGAGATCCGTGGCGACGTGTCGCCGGGAACAACGCTCAACGAGGGAGGCGAGCCGTTCGCGCTCTACCCATTCCCCGCACCGTTCGTTATCGATGCCCCGTCGCGGGCAGTGCACGTTCCCCGCGTGGTCAAGATCGTCGCGGTGCTCGAAGACGGTTACGTGGTGGCAGAGAACGCGGTAGACGGACAGACGTGGGACGAACTGCCGATCGCCCTCACCCCGGCCGCACCGCCGCGCGTGGCGTCGTTGCAGGATGCGATCGATGAGTGGGCGGATGCGGTGCACCAGGCGGCTCCGTCGTTCCCCGCTGACGCGGCGACCGATGTCCTCCGCAGGGTTCCCCCGCGCACTGTTTCAGGCGCAGGACTGCCGCCTGCCGACGGCGACGTGATCGATGCGATCGTCCGCGCGGTGCGCGACCTCGATCGCAGCTATCTTGCAGTGCAGGGCCCTCCTGGCACAGGCAAGACCTATACCGGCTCTCATGTCATCGCACGGCTCGTGAACGAGTACGGCTTCAGGGTCGGGGTCGTTGCGCAGTCGCACGCCATCATCGAGACGCTGCTCGGGCGAGTCGTCGCCGCCGGAGTTCCCGCGGGACAGGTGGCGAAGAGCCCCAAAGAGAAGGGGAGCGATCCGGTCTACACTCCGATTCCGAAGAACGGCATGGCCTCCTTCTTCCGGGAGCGCGAAGGACAGGGCGTCGTCGTCGGCGGAACCGCTTGGGACTTCAGCAACATCACCCGGGTCGAGCGCGGGGCGCTGGATCTCATCGTGATCGACGAGGCCGGCCAGTTCTCGCTCGCCTCCACGATCGCCGTGGCCGCCGGCGCGAAGCGGCTGTTGCTGCTCGGAGACCCGCAGCAGCTGCCGCAGGTCAGTCAGGGAGCCCACCCCGAACCGGTCGATACTTCGGCTCTCGGATGGGTGATGGACGGCGATGCTGTGGTGAAGCCCGAGTACGGGTACTTCCTCGATCGCAGTTGGCGGATGCATCCGGCTGTCGCAGAACCCGTGTCACGGTTGTCTTACGCGGGGCAGCTGGCGTCAGCATCCGGTACCGAACAGCGCGTGATCGACGGAGTCGAACCGGGCGTGCACGTGCTCCCATTGCGGCACCGCGGCAACGCGACGCAGTCGGTCGAAGAGGCTGAAGAAGTCGTGCGGCTCGTGCGTGACCTGTTGGGCCGCGAGTTCACCGAACAGGATGCCGCGCCGCGCCCTCTCGAGCAGGCCGACATCATCGTGGTTGCGCCGTACAACGCGCAGAAGCAGCTTGTCCTCGACGCGCTGGCCGCGGCGGGATTCGGTCAGGTGCCCGTGGGGACTGTCGACAACTTCCAGGGCAAGGAGGCGGTGGTGTCGATCACGACTCTCGCCGCATCCAGCGGTCGGGATGCGCCGCGTGGTCCGGAGTTCCTGCTGCTGCAGAACCGGCTGAACGTCGCGATCTCACGCGCACAGGTCGCCGCATACTTGATCTACTCGCCCGCATTGCTCGACGACCTGCCGCGCACACCCGAGGGCGTCGCGCGGCTCAGCGCGTTCGCACGCCTCGTCGGCGCCGACCGCGACTGAGAGCCGCCGCTTCGCCGACGCGAAGGGTGTCGGAGCCCACTGTTAGCGTGCGGGCATGACACCGCAACATCACACACTCAACTACACCGAGCTCACCGTGACGGACCTCGCCGCCGCTATCGCCTTCTACCAGGCCGCATTCGGCTGGACCTTCGTCGACTATGGTCGCGACTACGCGGGCATCGCATCACCGCAGGGGGATGGTGAAGAGGTCGGCGGGCTCCTCAGATCCTCCGAACCTCGTGCACAGGGCGGCCCGCTGGTTCTGCTGTATTCCGACGACCTCGACGCGAGCGCAGAAGCGATCGTCCGCTCCGGTGGCACGATTGTGCAGAAGGCATACTCGTTCCCGGGTGGACGACGGCTGCACTTCGCCGATCCGAGCGGCAACGAGCTCGGCGTCTGGGCAACGCAGCAGCAGCGGAACCGCGAGACGCTCCAGAATCAGGACATGTGACCGAGGTCAGGACGATTTGTCCAGATTCTCCTGATGTCGGGGACTCCTCCTGATTTCGAGCGCCCGAGGATGGCGCCCGAGCCAGCTCAGACGGTGCCGTACAACCGGTCGCCGGCGTCGCCGAGGCCCGGGACGATGTAGCGGTTCTCGTCGAGGCCCTCATCCAGCGCGCCGAGCACGATCGTCACATCGCGGTCGCCCACGAGCTTCTCGATCGCTTCGAGGCCCTCGGGGGTGCCGAGCAGGCAGATCGCGGTGACATCCTTCGCGCCCCGGTCGAAAAAGAACTGGATCGCCGCGGCGAGCGAGCCGCCGGTGGCGAGCATCGGGTCGATGGCGAAGCACTGACGATCGCTGAGGTCTTCAGGCAGACGCTCGGCGTAGGTCGTCGGCTCGTACGTCGTCTCGTCGCGCACCATTCCGAGGAAGCCGACCTCGGCCGTGGGGAGAAGTTTCACGAGCCCCTCGAGCATGCCGAGACCTGCGCGCAGGATCGGCACGACGATCGGGCGCGGCTCGGAGATCTTCACGCCCATGGTCTTGGTGACAGGTGTGGTGATCTCGATCGGCGAGACCTTGACGTTCCGCGTCGCTTCGTAGGCGAGCAGGGTCACGAGCTCTTCGGTCAGCTGGCGGAAAACCGGCGACGGGGTGCGCTCATCGCGCAGCACCGTGAGCTTGTGAGTGATGAGAGGGTGGTCGGCGACGTGGACACGCATGTCTACAGAGTAATGCGCCCGGGGCATCCGCACGATCCGATCCGCAGGGCGGATGCTCCGGGAACTAGGCTCGACGCATGAGACGCGCCGACGACTCCGCCATGCGGCGCGCCCTCGCGCTCGCCGCAGAGGCAGCGGCCGCAGGTGAGGTGCCCGTCGGTGCTGTCGTCCTCGACAGCGCAGGTCGCATCATCGGCGAGGGCCGCAACACTCGCGAAGAAACGCACGATCCCACCGGGCACGCCGAGGTCGTGGCCCTCCGTCAGGCTGCGGCATCCATCGGCTCATGGAATCTCGAGGGTCACACCCTCGTCGTCACTCTCGAGCCGTGCGTGATGTGCGCGGGAGCGATCCTGCAGGCGCGGGTCGGCCGTGTCGTCTTCGGCGCGTGGGATGAGAAGGCGGGAGCAGCAGGCTCGATGTACGACGTGCTGCGGGACCGCAGGCTCCCGTACCGTGCCGAAGTGGTCGGCGGGGTCGAGGCGGATGCCGCAACCGCGCTGCTTCGCGAATTCTTCGAGCCGCGACGCTGAGAGTGCTGAGGTGCGCGCAAGTCACAACGCGCGCGCAGGTGACACCTCACGACGAGGCGTGATGACCGAGGTGGCGCAAGTAGTCGCCAAAGCTGAGACTTAGCGGCCAGGTGCGACCCCGCAGCCTCACAGCCTCGCAGCCCCGCCTGCCCGCCGCCCCGCGCGCGACGCTCAGTCCGCGGACTTCAGCACGAACACATCGGTCGAGGGCTCAGGATCGAGCGATGGCCGGTAGATATCCGGCTGAATGCAGATCGTCCGCGCAGAAGGGACGGTCTTGCGGATCTGCTCCTCGATCTCCTCGATGCTGTCCGCGACATCGCGGACGGTCTTCTCCGCGGGCAGCGCGATCTTCGCAGTGACGAGAAGGTCATCCGGCTCGATCACGTACGTCTTGAGGCTGATGAGCTTCTCGACTTCGGAGCATCCCAGGATGGCATCCATGATCAGGTCGAGGTCGTGTTTGCTGGCGGATCCGCTCATGCCGCGAGTCTAGTTCGGGCGGCTGCGATCCGCAGGAGGCACTGCGGCGGCGTCGGACGCCGTGCGTAGGATTGCGGCATGGCCCACTCTCTTCCTTCTCTGGCATTTCTCGGCGCAGGATCGATGGGCGGTGCGATTCTGCACGGCGTCGTCGCATCGGGCGTCCCTGTCGACGGCGGCATCATCGCCACCAACCGCACGGCGGAGAAGGCCGCCGCGCTGGAAGGGCTGGCGAACGTCACGGCTGTCGCGCTGGAGACCTCGCCGGAGGGAAATACGGATGCCGCGGCATCCGCTCGCATCATTCTGGTCGGCGTGAAGCCGGCCATGGTTCCCGATCTGCTCCGCGAGATCGCGCCCGTCCTGCGCGACGACGCGATCGTCGTCAGTCTCGCCGCCGGCGTCACTCTCGCGACGTTCGCTGAGGGCCTGGGGAATAAGGCCAGAGTCATCCGTTCGATGCCGAATACGCCGGCAACCGTCGGAAAGGCCGTCACCGGCCTCGCCCGCGGTGCGGCAGCCACGGCCGAGGATCTCGCGCTCGTCCGGCAGCTGTTCGAGCTCGTCGGAGCCGTCGTCGAGGTGCCGGAAGAGAAGATCGACGCGCTCTCGACGATCTCCGGTTCGGGGCCGGCGTATGTCTTCCTGCTCATCGAGGAGCTGACCAAAGCGGCGATCGGCAAGGGCTTCGACGAAGCAGATGCGCGGCTCATGGCGGAGCAGACCTTCATCGGCGCGACGGCACTGCTCGAAGCATCCGATGTCGACCCCGCCGAGTTGCGCAGACGCGTGACGAGCCCGAAGGGCACGACCGAGCGCGCGGTTGCGGTGCTGCAGGGCGCACATCTCGACGAGGTGTTCGCCAGAGCAACGGATGCGGCGCTGGAACGCGCGAAGGAACTCTCCCGCGGGGAGTGAGTCAGCGATCGAGCGCGGCGAAGCGCTCGATGTCGCTGTTGGTGCCCGACGCGATGATGAGGTCGTGGTTGGTGATGACGGTGTCGGCCTCGGCGTAGCGGAACGGCTTGCCGGGCGTCTTGACGCCGACGACCGTGACCCGGTACTTCGTGCGCATTCCGGATTCCTGCAGACTCACACCGCGGATGAACTTCGGCGGGTACATCTTCGCCAGCACGAAGTCGTCGTCGAAGCGGATGAAGTCGAGCATCCGCCCGCTCACGAGGTGCGCGACGCGCTCGCCGGCTTCGCGCTCCGGGTAGATGACGTGGTTGGCGCCGACGCGCGCGAGGATCTTGCCGTGCGACTGCGACACCGCCTTCGCCCAGATCTGGGGGACCTTGAGGTCGACGAGGTTGGCGGTGATGAGAACGGATGCTTCGATCAGCGAACCGACCGCGACCACCGCGACCTGGAAGTCCTGCGCGCCGATCTGCTTGAGCGCGTCGATGTTCCGCGCATCGCCCTGCACGGTGTGGGTGACCCGGTCGGACCACTTCTGCACGAGCTCGAGGCTCTCGTCCATGGCGAGCACTTCGCGGTCGAGCCGGTCCAGCTCGCCCGCGCATGCGGCACCGAAGCGCCCGAGTCCGATGACGAGGACAGGGGCGTCGCTGCGGAGGGATTCAACCAACGATCGGCCTTTCGACGGGCAGCGAATACAGCTGCGTTCGCGTCGTCGCGGCGACCGCCGCGGCGAGAGTCACTGTACCAACGCGCCCCATGAAGATGGTCAGGGCCATGACGTAGACAGCGGGATCGGGGAGGCTTTCGGTCAGTCCGGTGGTGAGCCCGACCGTGCCGAACGCCGAGATCACATCGAAGAGCACATCCTCGGTGGAGGCTTTGGTGATCTGGGTGATCACGACTGTCGAGAGGGCGACGATCGTGGCTCCCCACGCGACGACGCTGAGGGCGACACGCTGCACGTCGCTGGGGATGCGACGCCCGAACGCCTGCACGCTCTGGCGACCGCGAGCCTCTGACCAGACAGCGATCGCGAGCACGGCCAGCGTGGTCACCTTGATGCCGCCGGCGGTGGAGGCGGACCCGCCTCCGACGAACATGAGCATCGAGATCGACAGTTTGGACGACCCGTTCAGATCGCTGATATCGATCACGCTGAATCCGCCGGAGCGTGTCATCGTCGACAGGAAGACGGACTGGAAGGTCGTATCCGCGGCATCCATCGACCCGAACGTCTTGGGGTTGTCGAATTCGAGAATGACGAAGACCACGGCGCCGAGGATAAGCAGGATCGTGGTCGTGATCAGGGTGAGCTTGGAGTGCAGCGACCAGCGCTTCGCATGGAAGCGGTGCTTGGCGAGGGTGTAGATGACGGGGAAGCCGATGCTGCCGAGGAACACCCCCACCATGAGCACAGTCAAGACGAAGTAGTCGTCGACGAACTCCACGACTCCGGTGGCATTCGGCGCGAAGCCCGTGTTCGTGAACGCCATTGCCGAGTAGAACGGTGCCTCCCAGAGGGCGGTCAGCGGGTGGATGCCGGCCATCACGAGACCCGGATACAGCAGGAGCGCGAGGACGAGTTCGATGACCAGCAGCGACATCGCCACCGTGGTCAGCAGCTGGCCGACTTCGCCGAGGCGCACAGTCTGACCTTCGTTGACCACGCCGCCATGGGCGCGCAGCGGGTTGCTGTCGCCGGCGGCGAGCAGCTTCGCGCGCAGGCCGAGCTTCTTCGAGATGACCAGACCGAGAACGGATGCCAGGGTGAGCACACCCATTCCGCCGATGTTCACGCCGAGGAAGATGAGCACGTGTCCGAACGGCGACCAGTGCCCTGCCATGTCGACTGTTGCCAGCCCCGTCACGCAGATCGTGGAGACGGCGGTGAACAGGGCATCGCTCAGCGGGGTCACGGTGCCGGCAGTCGAGGCGATCGGCAGCGAGAACAGCGCCGTGAACAGCAGAATCAGCGACGCGAAGATGAGGATCGCGAACCGCGAGGGCGACGAGGTGATGAAGCGGCGCACGACGTGCCACAGGTCATGCGTGCGCGCGCGAGACGAAGCCGACCAGCCGATGCTCGACATCCGGCCCCCTCGAAGTCGTCTGCAGTCGCTCGGCGCCGGTCACGACGAGCCTTCGTCATGGTACTCCGGCCGCGGGGCGACTACCCTGATCATCATGACGGACATCTTCGACGTGATCGCAGACGGCACGAGGCGCGACATCCTCCAGCTCCTGCTGCGACGGTCCACCGAAGGTGACGCCGGCACCAGCGTCTCACAGATCGTGAGCGAGCTCGGGGTCAGCCAGCCCACCGTCTCGAAGCACCTCAAGGTGCTGCGGGATGCCGAACTGGTCAGCGTCCGCGAAGACGGACAGCGCCGGTTCTACAGCATCGAGGTCGAGCCGCTCGAGGTCGTCGACGACTGGCTGGTTCCGTTCCTGGTCGACGCATTCGGCGAGAGCGCTCCGGAGATCGACTTTTCCTTCCTGCCGATTCCCGATGGTGCCAGCCACGCGGCCGAGGTCGTCGGTCGTGCCGCGGCATCCGCAAAGCATGTCGTCACGACCGCGCTCAAGCGTCTGGGCGCATAAGTCGAACCCCCCTCGCGCGCAGGCCGCGCGCGGCCCTGTCGCGCACCTTCTGCCTCGGTGACGACAGCGCTGTCGTCACATGGATCACATTCGCCACATGGGTTTACACGCGTCCCGACTTCCCCATAGAGTTGGGCATCAGCAGAAAGGGGTACAGGGCATGCCCGATGTTCCCGAGGTTCGATTCTTGACCGTCGCAGAGGTCGCAGATCTCATGCGCGTGTCCAAGATGACCGTCTATCGCATGGTGCACGCAGGCAGCCTTCCGGCGATCCGTTTCGGCCGCAGCTACCGTGTGCCGGAGAGCGCGGTCACCGCAGCGCTCCAGCGTCCCATCGCCGACGTCGGCTGACGCTGGCAACCAGTGAATGTGAATCATGGACTTCGCATGCCTTCGCGTTTGCTAAACTGATCCGAGGCATTTTCCGTGCCCGTACCCGGGTGTCCGATTTTCTGTGACGCCCAGCCCCTGACTTAGTGAGGTTTCCGTGGGTTCAGTCATCAAGAAGCGCCGCAAGCGCATGGCGAAGAAGAAGCACCGCAAGCTGCTTCGCAAGACTCGCCACCAGCGCCGCAACAAGAAGTAAGCGGCTACACGAACGCCTGTCTACGGACGGGCGTTTTGTGTCTCTGCGCCCAGGAAGTCGAGGAATCCATGAAGTCGATCACCATTGCCGAGCTCGCTGCGCGCGAGGACACACCGCTCATCGATGTGCGCGAGAAGGACGAGTTCGCCGCCGGGCACGTGCCCGGGGCCGTGAACATTCCGATGTCTGAGATCGGAAACCGTCTGGACGAGCTCCCCGAAGGCGCGTTCGACGTCATCTGCCAGGTCGGCGGGCGCTCCGGACGCGTGGTGCAGGCGCTCGAGCCGCGCGGCTACGACGCGACGAACGTCGAAGGCGGCACCGGCGAGTGGATCGCAGCGGGTCACCCGGTCGAGGTTCCCTCGGCGTGACCACGATCACCGTCATCGGCAGGCATGGGTGTCACCTGTGCCCGACGGCGCTCGGAATCGTCGAAGAGGTCGTTGCGGCTCTTCCCGATGACACTGCCGACGACATCGAGATCGTAGAGCGGTCGATCGACGACGATCCGACCCTGTATGAATTGTGGTGGGAGAAGATCCCCGTCGTGCTGATCGACGACGAATTTCACGCGCAGTGGCGGGTATCGCCCGATCGGCTGCGCCAGAGACTGGAGAAGATATGACGCTTCGTCACGTGGTCACCTGGAAGCTCGCGAGTGAGGATGCCGCGGAGCGCGGCGCTCAGGCGGCCGAGATGGCAGAGCGCCTGAATGCTCTGGACGGCGTCGTGCCCCAGATCCGCTCGATCTCGGCGGGCGCGAACACGATCTATCCCGATGCGAACTGGGACGTGACGGTCGTCGCAGATTTCGATTCCGTCGCAGATCTCGAAGCATATGCCGTTCATCCGGCTCACGAAGAGGTCGCCGTCTACATCCGCTCGGTTGTGGCATCGCGAGTGGCCGTCGACTTCGAGGTCTGAGCCGATCCGCTCGCTGAACCTGTCGAAGTGCGCGGGCGAAACGCAAACGTAATCCGCGGATGCTGGGAAAAATGCGCTGCGCCGTGTCAGGATGAACTCCATACCCGTCAGCGGGCCATCCGGCCCCCTCAGCTTGGAGCGGTCATGACCCGTCGCCGTAACCTCATTCTCGGTATCGCATTCGCTGCGAGCGCCACTCTTGCTCTTGCCGGCTGTGCTGGCGGAGGAAACGATGCGGGGGGCGACGCGGACGCGCCGGCATCCGGCGGAGACGATTACGGTCTGGTCGAGGCGGGCGCGCTGACGATCTGCTCTGACATCCCCTACGCTCCTTTCGAGTTCGAGGGCGGCGACAACGGCACCGGCTACACCGGCTTCGACATCGACCTGCTCGACGCGATCGCGAAGAAGCTCGACCTCAAGCTCTCTGTGCAGGACGTCGGGTTCGACGCTCTGCAGTCCGGCACGACTCTCGCATCCGGCACGTGCGACATCGGAGCATCCGCCATGACGATCACCGACGAGCGCAAGGCGAACCTCGACTTCTCCGACCCGTACTACGACTCGCTGCAGTCGTTGCTGGTCCTCACTGACTCCGGCATCAAGTCGATCGACGACCTCGACGGCAAGATCGTCGGCGTCCAGCAGGGAACCACCGGCGAGGCCTACGCGACGGAGAACGCCCCGGGTGCCGAGCTTCTGCAGCTCCCGTCCGACGGTGAGCTGTGGCCCGCGATCCAGGCCGGCACGATCGATGCGATCCTGCAGGACCAGCCGGTGAACCTCGAGCACGAGAAGGCCGACCCGAACTACAAGATCGTCGAGGAGTACAACACCGACGAGCAGTACGGCTTCGCTTTCGCCAAGGGCGAGAAGACGGCACTGCTCGAGGCCGTCAACTCCGCGCTGCAGGAGCTGCGCGACAGCGGCGAGTACGACACGATCTACGACACGTACTTCACCGCGAACTGACCCGGAGGAACGAACGGGTCGGAAGGACCTTGACGATGGCGTTGAGGCGCACGCAGAAACAGAAGCTCTATCGCTACACCGTGTACGTGGTGCTGGCCGCCCTGTTGGTCTGGGCGCTGGTCACCGCGGATTGGGCGCGGCTCGGGCCGCTGTTCCTCAATCCCGAGGTCGCGCTCAAGATGCTCCCGGGCATCGTCACGGTCGGCCTGGTCAATACGCTGTGGTTCACCGCGGTGGCATTCGCGGGCGGGCTCGTGCTCGGTGTCGTGCTGGCGCTGATGAAGATGTCGGTCATCGCACCGTTCCGGTGGATCGCGACGGTCTGGATCGAGCTGTTCCGGGGGCTCCCGGCGCTGCTGACGATCTTCGCCATCGCCTACATCCTTCCGATCGCCGTCGGCGTGCGGAACCAGGACCTCGGCGGCCCGGTCGTGCTGGGTCTGGTCGGCTTGATCCTCGTCGCCTCGGCGTACATGGCAGAGACGATCAGGGCAGGACTCCAGGCTGTGCCGAAGGGGCAGACGGAAGCGGCTCGCTCGCTGGGCATGTCCCCGATGAAGACCACGTTCTGGATCGTCATCCCGCAGGGCTTCCGGATCATCATCCCGCCGCTCACCAACGAGTTCGTGCTGCTGCTGAAGGACACCTCGTTGCTGTTCATCGCGGGAAGCTTCATCTGGTCGAAGGAGCTCACCACCTTCGCACGCGACGCGACGACGCAGAACGGCAACGCGACCCCGCTGATCATGGCGGCTCTGCTGTACCTGGTCGTGACGATTCCCCTCACGCGGTTCAGCGCGTGGCTCGAGCGACGAATGGCGAGGCAGCGATGAGCACCGATCTGATCGACATCCACGCGCCGGCCATCGAGGTCCGCGGGCTGGTGAAGACCTTCGGCGACAACGAGGTGCTCAAGGACATCGACCTGACCGTCTCCGGCGGTGAGGTGGTGTGCGTGATCGGCCCGTCGGGCTCAGGCAAGTCGACGCTCTTGCGCTCGATCAACCTGCTCGAAGAGCCCACCGGCGGCAAGATCCTCGTCGAGGGCATCGACATCACCGATGAAGACACCGACATCGATCGCGTGCGCACCCGCATCGGCATGGTGTTCCAGAGCTTCAACCTCTTCCCGCACCTGGATGTGATGGGCAACCTGACTCTCGCGCAGCGGCGCGTGAAGAAGCGCACCAAGGCGGAAGCCGAGGAGGTCGCACTCGCGATGCTCGCACGCGTGGGGCTCAGCGAGAAGGCCGCCGCGTACCCGGGGCACCTCTCGGGCGGTCAGCAGCAGCGCGTGGCGATCGCCAGGGCGCTGTGCATGAACCCCGACATGATGCTCTTCGACGAGCCGACGTCTGCCCTTGACCCCGAGCTCGTGGGCGAGGTGCTGCAGGTCATGCGCTCTCTTGCGGACGAGGGGATGACGATGCTCGTCGTCACGCACGAGATGGGCTTCGCACGCGAGGTCGGTAGCCGCCTGATCTTCATGGACGGTGGACACATCCTCGAGCAGGGCGATCCCCGCGAGGTGCTGGCGAACCCGCAGCATCCCCGCACGCAGGACTTCCTCTCGCGCGTTCTCTAGGGCGCTCGCGCGCGTGGTCAGGAACGCGCGCGTGCGGCCACCGGCACCGGTGCGATCGCCAGCCAGACGCGGTCGCCGAAGGACGGATGCTGGTGTGCGTCGTGCTGCACGCGCACCAGGTCGCCCGCATCGGTCTTGACCAGAGTGCGGCGGATGCTGCCGAGGAACGTGCTCTCCTCGACCACGCCGCCGGTCGCGGCATCCGCCTGCCCTGTGAAGCGCAGGTTCTCGGGGCGCAGGTGCACATCGACCTCGCCGGTGACGGGGGAGTTCAGCGGAAGCGATCGCCCCCACACCGACACGCTGTCCCCTGAGGCCAGGCCGGAGACGACGCTGGAGAGCCCCACGAACGCGGCGACGTGGGCAGTCGCCGGGCGCAGGTAGAGCTCCTCCGGAGAGTCGATCTGGTCGATGCGTCCGGCATCCATGACGGCGATCCGGTCAGAGACGGCCAGTGCCTCTTCCTGGTCATGCGTGACGAACACCGTCGTGATGCCCAGGCGCAGCTGGAGGCGGCGGATCTCATCGCGCAGCTGCACTCGCACCTTGGCATCCAACGCAGACAGCGGTTCATCGAGAAGCAGCACCCGCGGCTCGGTGACCAGGGCGCGCGCGAGCGCGACGCGCTGCTGCTGCCCTCCCGAGAGCTGGTGCGGAAAGCGGTCAGCGAAACTCTCGAGACCGACCAGCGCGAGCGCGTCCAGTGCGCGGCGTCCCGCTGCGGACCTGGTGGCGCCGCGCCGGCGCAGGCCGAACGAAGTGTTATCCGCGACGCTCAGGTGCGGGAACAGCGAGTACGCCTGGAACACCATGCCGATGTCGCGCTTGTTGGTGGGCACGCGCGACACGTCTTGGCCACCGAGCCGCACGGAACCGGCATCGGCGTTCTCGAGCCCGGCGAGGATGCGAAGCGCAGTGGTCTTCCCGCATCCGGACGGCCCCAGCAGCGACACGAACTCGCCGGGAGCGATGTCGAGATCGACGCCGTGCAGCACACGGTTCGCGCCGTAGCTCTTCTCGATGCCTCGGAACTGCACGCGGGTGCCTTCGCCGGCCTCGGCGAGCAGCTGGTTGTCCTTGGTCGGGGGGAGCGGGATGGTCATTGTGAAGCCTTTCGGTTGCCGCGCGCGGTGCGGCCGATGATGAGCAGCAGCAAGAAGCAGAGCAGCAGCGCGAGCAGTGTGAAGATCGCGGGCGCATAGGCATCCTGCTTGCCGACGACGACCATCGCGGTCTGGAACACCTGACGGTTCAGCAGCGAAGCGATCGTGAACTCGCCGAGCACGACGGCGATCGAGATGAGGGACGCGGACAGCAGGCCCTGTCGCAGGTTGGGAGCGAGCACCCTCAGCACCACGGTCGGCCAGCTCGAACCCAGCGACCTCGCCGCTTCGGCAAGCGTGCGCAGATCGGCGGCGTCGATGGACGCCTGGATCGAACGGTACGCGAACGGCAGCACAGTGATGCCATAGGCGAAGGCGAGCGTCCAGGTGCCGGTGCCGAGAGCGCGTCCGATCTGCAGGTAGATCGGCGAGAGCCCGACGACGAGGACGATCGCGGGGATCGAGATCGGCAGGAGTGCGGTGAACTCGAAGAGCGGCTTCAGCTTCGGGAACCGCAGATTCACCAGGATCATGGTCGGCGCGAGCAGCAGGAGAACGATCAGGACCGTGACCAGAGCGAGGACCAGCGAGTTGCCCAGGCCCGTCCAGATCGGCTTGATCGCCGCGGATGCCGCGGGATCCAGCAGCGCCGCCCAGCGCTCGATAGAGAGGGCGCCGTCCGTGTCGCGCAGTGTGTAGAAGAAGGTCGAGATCAGCGGGATCGCGAAGAAGCCGCCGATCAGGATGCCGATGATCCAGCGCGTCACGCGCGAGGGAGCGATCTTGTTCACGACTGCCACCTCGCAGCGCGCCGCTGGATCAGCGAGTACAGCGCCATTACGACACCGACGACGAGGATCATGCCCAGCGCGAGGGCGCCGGCGAGGTTCTCGCGGCCGAGTACGGTCTCGCTGGTGAGAGCCGCGCGGATCTGCAGGGGAACGATCTGCGAACCCTGGCTGGCAAGAGCGGCCGCCGTGGCATACGAAGAGAACGCGTTGGCGAACAGCAGCAGCAGGCTGGCGAGGAACGACGGGGCGAGCACCGGAATGCCGATGCGAGTCCAGAAGCCGAGCCGCGTACCGCCGAGAGTGAGGTTCGCCTCGGACCACTGCGGCTTGAGCGCTGCGAGTGCGGGCATGAACGTGATCACCATGAGCGGCACCTGGAAGTAGATGTAGGGGAAGATCAGCCCGGGCACCTCGTAGAGCCACATGCCGTTCTCGAAGATGTTGACCCCGAACGAGTCGCGCAGCAGCACCGTGATGACGCCCTGGGCCCCGATCGTCGCGATGAACGCGAACGCGAGCATGACGCCGCCGAACTGCGCGAGCACGCCGGCCGCGGCATCCACGGTCTGGCGCACCGCGCCCTGCGGATTCATGCCGAGCATTCCGTAGCAGACCACGGCGCCGGCGACGGCGCCGACGACGGAGGTGAGCAGCGACACCCACGCGGAGTTCGCGAACGTGTTCAGCACGACGGGATCCGCGAGGGCTGCGACGTTCGTCCACGTGAATGCGCCGTCGCCATCGAAGAACCCCGAGCCGATCGCAAGGATCGTCGGCACGCCGAGGAACAGCAGCACGTAGGCGCCGAAGGGCACGAGTCCCAGCCACGCCCACGACAGACCCGACCGCCGGGCCGTGGGAACGGGCCCGGCGGTGGTGGGGGCGGATGCCGGAGCATCCGCCCCCGTGATGATCGCTGTCACTGGACGGCCGTGGCCCACTTCTCGCCGAGCAGGGTACCCGCTGCCGTGGACTGCTCCTCGGTCGGGACGACGGTCTCCGAGGGCACCTCGGGCAGAGCCGCAGCGAGCTCGGCGTCGATCGTGCCGGCCTCGGTCATGGCCTCCATGCGGGCAGGACGGGCGCCACCCTTCAGCCACAGGTTCTGCACATCGTCGCTGTAGAGGAACTCCTGCCACAGGCGGGCGGCGGCGGGGTGCGGAGCATCCTTGTTGATGGCCTGGTTGTAGTACGAGGCGTAGCCGACGCCGTCGAGCACGACGACCTTCCAGTCGGCGTTGTCGGCACCGGCGGCGGCGTTCAGGTAGTCCCAGTCGAAGACGACCGGCGTCTCACCGCTCGTGATCGTCGCAGGAGTCACATCGACCTTGAGGAAGTTGCCGGCCTTCTGCAGCTCTCCGAAGTACTCGATTCCGGGGGTGAAGTCGTCCAGGTCGCCGCCGGACTGCGCTGCGGCGAGACCGACGGCTGCGAAAGCAGAACCAGCCTGAGTCGGGTCGCCGTTGATCGCAACGGCGCCCTTGAAGTCAGCGCCCTTGAGGTCATCGAGCGAGGTGGGCTCATCGAACTTCGAGGAGTCGTAGCCGATCGACATGTATCCGCCGTAGTCGCCGACGAAGAGGCCGGTCGGCTCCTTCAACGCGTCGGGGATCTCGTCGAAGTTCTCGACCTTGTACGGCGCGAACACGTCGGTGTTCTCGAGCGCGACGGCCAGGCCCAGGTCGAACACGTCGGGGGCGGTGTCGAGGCCCTGGTTCGTCTCGGCTGCCGTGATCTCCTCGGCGCTGGAGACGTCGGGGGACGCCTCATTGATCGTGATCTCGGGGTAGCGCTCGGCGAACAGGTCGAGGATCTCGCCGTAGTTCGCCCAGTCGCGGGGGAGGGCGATGACGTTCAGCGCGCCCTCGGCCTTGGCTGCGGCCTCGAGATCTTCGAACGAGCCGAAGTCAGCGAGGGAGGTGGCGGATGCGGCCGCGTCACTGCTTTCGGTGCTTCCAGCGCTTCCGGCACTGCTGTCGGCGGCACAGGAGGTCAGTGCCATGGCCGCGGATGCTGCCAGGGCGATGCCGGCGATGAAGCGTGCGCGGCGGGTAATGGTTGCCATCAGGGTGAGTTCCTCTCGGAGGTTCGACGCTCAGGGTCGTCGGTGTCGGGATCCCCTGGACGCTACGGCGCGAGAGTTACCGGTTCTTGCGGGCACGGTGAACAGGCGGCGTCTGGAATGCGAACGCCGAGGTGGTGTGTTGACGATTCTCGTGTCGGAGAACGAAGGTCAGCGCTGAACGTCGTACTTGAACCCGACGTGCGAGCCGGCGTAGCCGAGGCGCTCGTAGAACCGGTGCGCATCGGTCCGCGCGGCATCGGAGGTGAGTTGCACGAGGGACGCACCGAGGGCGGGAGCTGCGGCATCCGACACCCAGCGCATGACGGCCGATCCGATTCCGGACGAGCGGATGCTGCTGCGCACCCGCACCGCCTCGACGAGCAGGCGACGCGCGCCCTGGCGCGCCATCCCGGGGATGGACGTGAGCTGCAGTGTGCCGACGACGGTGCCGTCGAGGTCGACTACGAGCAGGTCGTTCGACGGCTCGGCGAGGATGTCGCGCAGTGCGCGCGCGTAGGCATCGTGGTCCGCGTCGGATGCGACGTCACCACGTGCAGCGCTGATCGGGTCGTCGGCGAGCAGTGCCATCAGTGCGTCGATGTCGTCGCCCGTGGCACGGCGGAGCACCGCGGATCCGACACGAGACTCGAACGGATGCGGCAGCGGAAGAGCATCGAGCATGATCTCAGTCTGTCATCGAGGCACGACCGCAGCGCGCGATAATGATGCAATGGAAATCGGTGAGCTGCTCGGGCTCGAACAGCTCACCTGGGGGATGCTGATATTCGTCGTCCTCGCGGCCTTCGGCGCCGGCTGGATCGATGCTGTCGTCGGCGGTGGTGGGTTGCTGCAGCTTCCGGCGCTGCTGCTGATCCCGGGAATCGCTCCGGTGCAGGCGCTCGCGACGAACAAGCTCGCCTCGGTCTTCGGCACCGCCACTAGCAGCGCCACGTACTACCGACGAGCGAAGCCCGACATCCGAACGGCGCTGCCGATGGCGGGTATCGCGCTGGCCGGCTCCTTCGGAGGGGCAGCGGTCGCCACTGTGCTGCCGCCGGAGGCGTTCAAGCCGATCATCGTGGTCGCGCTACTCGCGGTCGCGATCTTCACAGTGTTCAAGCCCGAGATGGGGGCGGCGACGAAGCTGCGCTTCGCCGGGCACAAGCACCACATCATGGCGGGTGCGGCAGGGCTGGTGATCGGCTTCTACGACGGCATGATCGGCCCTGGAACGGGGACATTCCTCGTCATCACGCTCGTCGCTCTCATGGGATACGACTTTCTGCAGGCCAGCGCCAAGGCGAAGATCGTCAACCTCGCCACGAACATCGGCGCGCTGCTGCTGTTCATCCCGCACGGGTCAGTGCTGTGGGTGCTCGGTGGCATCCTCGCGGTGGCGAACGTGGCCGGCAGCTATCTGGGCTCGCGGATGGCGATCGCCCGAGGGACGAAATTCATCCGCATCGTGTTCCTCGTCGTCGTCGTGCTGCTCATCGGCAAGCTCGGCGTCGACGTGTGGAACGAGAACATCGCTCCGGGGCTCGCCGCCCTGCAACGCTGAGACCCCACCCTCGCGCCGAGACCCCGTCGTGCAGACGTCGATACGACGGGGTCTCGGCGACAAGACGGGGTCTCGGCGACGGTAGGAGGGGGGAGGGGGTCAATCCTCGGGGGTGAAGTCCACGCCAGCCTCGGCGCGCTGCGCGTCGGTGATCGGGGCGGGAGCAGAAGTCAGCGGGTCGAAGCCGTTGCCGGTCTTCGGGAACGCGATGACCTCGCGGATCGACTCGGTCTTGGTGAGGTGCTGCAGCACGCGGTCCATGCCGAGCGCGATTCCGCCGTGCGGCGGGGCGCCGAACTTGAACGCGTCCAGCAGGAAGCCGAACTGCTCGTTCGCGACCTCTTCGGAGATGCCCATGACCTCGAAGACACGCTTCTGCACGTCTTCGCGGTGGATGCGGATCGATCCGCCGCCGAGCTCAGAGCCGTTGCAGACGATGTCGTACGCGTAGGCGAGCGCCGAGCCGGGGTCGGTGTCGAAGGTGTCGGCGAACTCCGGCTTCGGGCCGGTGAAGGCGTGGTGCACCGCGGTCCATGCGCCGGCTCCGACGGCGACGTCGCCCGAGGCCACAGCGTCGGCGGCGGGCTCGAACATCGGAGCATCCACAACCCACGTGAACGCGAACGTGTCGGGGTCGAGCAGGTCCAGGCGGCGGCCGATCTCGACGCGTGCCGCGCCGAGCAGCGCGCGGGAGTCCTTCGCCGAACCCGCCGCGAAGAACACGCAGTCGCCCGGCTTGGCGCCGACGAAGTCCGCAAGCCCCGCCTGCTCCGCATCGGAGAGGTTCTTGGCCACAGGGCCGCCGAGCGAGCCGTCCTCGTCGAACAGCACATAAGCGAGTCCGCGTGCGCCGCGCTGCTTCGCCCAGTCCTGCCAGGCATCGAGCTTCTTGCGCGGCTGCGACGCGCCACCGGGCATGACCACTGCACCGACGTACTCCGACTGGAACACGCGGAAGGTCGTCTCGGAGAAGTACTCGGTCGCGTCGACGAGCTCGAGCCCGAAGCGCAGGTCGGGCTTGTCCGAGCCGTACTTCGCCATCGCATCGGCGTAGGTGATGCGCGGCAGCGGGGTCTGCAGGTCGACGCCGATCGTCTTCCACATCGCCGTCAAGACGCTTTCCATCATCTCGATGACGTCTTCCTGGTCGACGAAGCTCATCTCGATGTCGAGCTGCGTGAACTCCGGCTGACGGTCGGCGCGGAAGTCCTCATCGCGGTAAGAGCGAGCCATCTGGTAGTACTTCTCGATGCCGCCGACCATGAGCAGCTGCTTGAACAGCTGCGGCGACTGCGGCAGGGCGTACCAGCTGCCGGGGTGCAGACGCGCGGGCACGACGAAGTCGCGGGCGCCCTCCGGCGTCGACTTCGTGAGCGTCGGGGTCTCGACCTCGACGAACTCGCGTGCGTCGAGAACGTCGCGCACGGCCTTGTAGACCTTCGAGCGCAGACGAAGAGCGGATGCCGCGGCCGGGCGCCGCAGGTCGAGATAGCGGTACTTGAATCGCACATCTTCGCCGACGGTCTCGGAGTCGCCGAGACCGGTGGAGACCTGGAAAGGCAGGGGAGCGGACTCGTTGAGGATCTCGACCTCGGTCGCGATGACCTCGATGTCGCCAGTGGGGAGGTTCGAGTTCGCGTTCCCTTCGGGGCGCTGCGAGACCTCACCGGTCACCTTCAGTACGAACTCGCTGCGCAGCGGGTGCGCAACCTCTTCATCGCGGATGACCACCTGGGCGATGCCGGATGCATCGCGGAGATCGATGAACGCGACTCCTCCGTGATCACGACGCCGATCGACCCAACCCGTGAGGGTGACGGTCTGACCGATGTGCTCGGCTCGCAGAGAGCCAGTCGTGTGAGTGCGAAGCATCCATCCAGTCTACGTGGGCGTATCGTGGCATCCGCACTCAGGGGCGCCGGCACCTCTAGACTCATGGCCATGGATCTCAACGACTACACACAGCAGGTGTTTTCCGGCGGCGCGGGCGTCATCACACTGGTGCTCTACATCCTCTATGCGGTCGCGCTGTGGAAGGTATTCACGAAGGCCGGGTACCCCGGCATCCTGGCGCTCATCCCGATCGTCAACCTTGTCTTCCTCGTCAAGATCGCAGGCATGTCTGGGTGGTTCGCCCTGCTGTACCTGATTCCGATCGTGAACATCGTCTTCGCGATCGTCGTCGCCGTCAAGCAGGGCAAGAACTTCGGTAAGGGCGGGGTGTTCTCGTTCTTCCTGCTCTGGTTGATCCCGATGATCGGAAACTTCATCATCGGCTTCGGGTCCGCGCAGTACCGAAAGGTGTGAGGTGCCTGCCGAGCGTCTGCATCTGGTCAGGCACGGCGAGGTCCACAATCCTCAGCGGCTCCTTTACGGGCGGCTCCCGCACTACCGGCTGAGCGAAGACGGCCGCCGCATGGCGCGATCGGCCGCCGAGTATCTCGAGGGTCTCGATCGCCCGGTGACGGCTCTGCGGTGCTCGCCGCTGCAGCGGACGCAGGAGTCTGCCGAGCCCTTCGCCGAGATCTTCGGAGTCGACCCGGTGCTGGACGAGCGGGTGATCGAGCCGACGAACCTCTTCGAAGGCAAGCGGATGAGTCGTGCGCTGCGCGACCCGCGCAACTGGTGGAAGCTGCGTCGTCCCGCGGTGCCGAGCTGGGGGGAGCCGTACGTCGCCATCGCCGAGCGCATGGAAGCCGCGATGAACGACGTCTGGCATGCGACCGACAACGGCGACATTGTGATCGTCTCGCACCAGGCACCGATCTGGATCACGCACCTGCATGTCGCGGGGCTCCGCCTGCCGCATGACCCGCGGACGCGGCGCTGTGCGCTCTCGAGCATCACCTCGTTCGAGCGCGTCGGCGACGTGTGGCGCGAGGTCGACTACGCCGAGCCCGCCGCGGCCGGCATCGACCTCGGCGCAGTCTGACCTCTCAGACGCTCAGTTCCTGCACGATCGCGGATGCTGCCAGCTGCCCTGCCGCTGCGGCCTGCAGGACCGACGGCATCGGTCCTGGCATCGATGCGCGGTGTGCGAGGTCTCCCGCCGCCGAGATGCCGGCGACCGAGGTGCGCCCGAAGTCGTCGATCTCGATCCCTCCGCTGTCGAGAATGCGCAGTCCGAGCTCCGCGATGAAGGGCGCACTCTGACGGAACGTTCCCGCCGCAACGAACAGACCCGCCATTGCGAACTCCTGGTCACCGGCGGTCACCGTCACACCTTCGGCTGCTGCGGTCACCGAGTCCACCACGGGTGCGGCGTGCACGTCGGCGCTCTCGAGGCCGGCCAGATCCTCGGGAAGATCTGTGGCCAGCGGGAACACCGTGATGCGCGAGGCGATCCTCCCGAGCATCCCGATCAGGTGCCCGGCACGGGGACCTGCGCCGATGATCCCGATCTCCTTGCCGGCGAACTCGTGGCCGTCGCAGAACGGGCAGGCGAAGGCGCGGCGTCCCCAGAGCTCGGTGAGCCCTGTGACGTCGGGGAGCTCATCGACGGCGCCGGTGGCGAGCACAATGCGGCGCGTGTCCTCGCTGTGTCCGTCGGGAAAGTGGACGGTGAAGCCGTCGATGGCGCCCGAGATGCGCGCGACAGTGCCGGGGCTGAACTCCACATCCTGATACTCCGCGAGTTGCGTGCGCGCTCGTGCGCGGTAGTCGGCAGGTGCCGTCCCGTCGTCGCCCAGCACGTTGTGCATGTGGGCCACGGTGCCGTTGCGGTACGTGCCCGAGTCGAGGACGAGCGTCTTGCGGTGCATCCGTCCCAGGGTCAGGCCCGCCTGCAGACCTGCGGGCCCTGCGCCGATTACGATCGCGTCGTACATGTGGTGTTCCTCTCGTGGGCTTGCTTTCTCGATCAGTCTGTGACTTCATGTCAACATGAAGTCAAGCTCCTCTCATCCCTGGTCCGTCGGAGAAGTTGCCGAAAGGGTCGATCTGCCCACGAATGTGCTCCGGCACTGGGAATCCGTCGGACTTCTTCGCCCGGCGCGCGATCAGGCAGGGCGCCGCCGGTACGGCGAGGAGGAGATCGTCCGCCTCGCGGTGATCCAGCGCAGCAAAGCCGCCGGAATGACCCTCGAGCAGATCGCGATCCTGCTCGATGACGGCCGGAGCGGGCGCCACGAAGTGCTCTTCGCTCACCTCGCTGATCTCGACCGGCGGATGGAGGAGATGCGCCGCTCGAAAGAGATGACCGAGCACGCCGTGCGCTGTACTGCGCATGACATCACCACGTGCCCACGGTTCCGCTCGGGCGTCGAGGACGTGCTCGCGAAGTTCTGATCAGGGCACTCGCGCCTTCCAGATCACCCATAGAAAGCCCAGCGTAAACTGGGAATATGCCCCGCCCCCGCTTGCTGCTTTCTGCCGCGCTCGCCGCGGTGTTCGCCGTCACGCTGGCCGGTTGCGCAGCGGACCCCGTCGCGCAGCAGTATCTCGACGGTGACGGCAAGGGATATATCTCCGCCGATGGTGCGGTCGAAGAGATCCCCGTCGCAGAGCGCAGTGAACCGGTCGTCTTCAGCGGCGTGACCGAAGAGGGCGATCAGTTCGAGAGTGCAGACATCGCCGGCGACGTCACGGTCGTCAACTTCTGGTACGCCGGATGCGCGCCCTGCCGTGCTGAGGCGGGTGCGCTCGAAGAGGTCTGGCAGCAGTACTCCGACGACGAAGTGTCGTTCATCGGCGTCAACACCTACGACCAGCCCGACACGGCGAAGGCTTTCGCCAAGACCTACGGAATCTCTTATCCGAGCCTCATCGACGTCGACAGCGGCACGGCCAAGCTCGCCTTCGCGGGCGCAACGCCGATCCAGGCGACGCCGACGACTCTCGTGCTCGACAAGCAGGGCCGGGTCGCAGCGCGCATCATCGGGCAGCTCGACGGCCCCAGCATCCTCGCAACCCTCGTCGGAGACGCGCTCGCGGAGGGCGCGTGAACACCCAGGAACTGATCGGATCCGGCGCCCTCTGGCTCGCCATCCCGGTTGCAATGCTCGCGGGCCTCGTCTCGTTCCTCTCACCGTGCGTGCTCCCACTCGTTCCCGGGTACCTCGGATTCATCGGGGGAGCGGCGGGGGCGAATCCGGACCCTTCGACAGGCTCAGGGACCGGAAGCAACCGCGGTCGTCTGGTGCTGGGCGTGCTGCTGTTCATCGTCGGCTTCAGCGTCGTGTTCATCACGTTCACGGTCATCGGCGGCGCAGCATCCGTCTTCTTCCTGCAGTGGGGCGAGTTGATCACCCGAATCCTGGGTGTCGTCATCATCGCGATGGGGTTCGTCTTCCTCGGGATGTTCGGCTTCGCGCAGCGCGAGTGGCGCCTGCACGTCACATCGAAGACCGGCCTGATCGGCGCGCCGCTGCTGGGCTTCGCGCTCGGCATCGGCTGGGCGCCGTGCATCGGTCCGACCCTCGCCGCGATCACCAGCGTCGCGTGGACCATCGGCGACCCCTGGCGGGCGGCCTTCCTCGGCCTCGCGTACAGTCTCGGCCTCGGCATCCCATTCCTGCTGGTCGCGCTCGGCTTCGGCTGGGCGACGAAGACCATCGGGTTCCTGCGCCGGCACATCCGCATCGTCAACATCATCGGCGGCGTTCTGCTGATCGCGCTGGGTGTGCTTATGGTCTCGGGGCTGTGGACCGACCTCATGTCGAGGCTGACGGCGGTGATGGGCAGTGTCCAGCTCCCGCTCTGATTCCCCCGCTCACAAGAAGGATGCTGTGACGAGTTCCGACCCACTCCGCCCGTCTGATCACATCGACGGTGATAACGGCGCCATCACCCAGCCGCGCCTCGGATTCGTCGGCTGGCTGCGCTGGGGCTGGCGTCAGCTGACCTCGATGCGCACGGCGATCATCTTGCTGCTCGTGCTGGCGATCGCGGCGATCCCCGGCTCGATCTTCCCGCAACGGATGGCAGACCCCAACGGCGTCACGCAGTGGCAGGCCGACAACCCCGACCTGTTCCCCGTGCTCGATGCGATGGACCTGTTCGACGTCTACCTGTCGCCCTGGTTCTCGGCGATCTACCTGCTGCTGTTCATCTCGCTGGTCGGCTGCGTCATCCCACGCGTCAGGCACCACCTGAAGGCTCTGCGCGCCCGCCCACCGCGGACCCCCGCTCGTCTGCAGCGTCTCGAGGACTACCGTGTGGCCGTACGCACACCAGGCGAGACGGATGCTGACGCCGAAGCATCCCGTTCGATCGATGTCGCACAGAAGCAGCTGAAGGCCCTCGGCTACCGCGTCGAGCGCTATGACGCGGCATCAAGGGCAGGGCGCACATACTCGGTCTCAGCAGAGCGCGGCTACTGGCGCGAGACCGGGAACCTGCTCTTCCACATCGCGCTCGTCGGCGTGCTCGTCACGGTCGGGGTCGGGGGAAGCTTCGCCTATACCGGTCAGCGCGTCGTGGTCGAGGGACAGACCTTCGTCAACACGCTCCTGGATTACGAATCGATGAACCGCGGCCGGTTCGTCAGCGACGACGCGCTCAGCCCGTACTCGATGACGCTCGACTCGTTCGATGTGACATACCAGACGTACGGTTCGGCGGCATCCGGTCAGGCGGGGGACTTCTCGGCCAACATGACCGTTCGGGAGAACGGTGAGACGCGCGAGGCCTCCGTGCGCGTCAACCATCCGCTCGATATCGCCGGCAACAAGGTCTACCTGCTCGGCAACGGCTATGCGCCCACGATCACGGTCCGAAACGCCGACGACGAGGTCGTCTACCGCAACTCGGTGCCGTTCCTGCCTCAGGACACCGCACTCACCTCGCTCGGCGTCATCAAGGTCACCGATGGGATGCCGGAACAGCTCGGTATCGCCGCGTTCTTCTACCCGAGCGCGGTCAAGAATGACAACGGTGCGTTCGCCTCGGCACACGGCGATCTGCTCGCACCCCTGCTGACCCTCCGCGTCTACGAGGGCGATCTCGGCATCGACGATGGCACCCCGAAGTCCGTCTACGTGCTCGACACCGATGAGCTCACCGCGATCGCCGGCGACGGGAGCGAGACGCCCTCGATCGAGCTGCAGCCGGGCGAGACGGCGGAGCTTCCCGGCGGCCGCGGATCGATCACGTTCGAAGATGAGTCACCCGCCGATGCCACCGACTTCACCCAGTCGGTCAAGCGCTTCGCGTCGCTGCAGGTGCACCACGATGCATCCGCCGTGTGGGTGCTCGTCTTCGCCCTGCTCTCCCTCGCCGGTCTGATGCTCGCGCTGTTCATTCCGCGCCGACGCATGTGGGTCAAAGCGTCCGTCGCGGATGGCGAGGTACGGCTGGAGTACGCCGGCCTCGCGCGCGGCGAGGACCCCACTCTCGGCGGCGCCGTCGACGACCTGGTCACAGGTCACGCACGGCTGCTCGATGCCCCTTCCTCCGCAACAACTCGAAAGTAGACTGGCACCATGCCCGATCTCGACTCTCTCTCGATCCTGTTCGTCTGGACGGCGATCGCGATCTACGCAGCGGCTTTCATTGCGTACGCCTTCGATCTCGCCCGGCGTTCCGAGGTGAGTTCCGATGCGCGTCTGGTTCGTGAACGCGAGGCGGCGCTGGTCGGCGCCGGGGCGCCGGTTGTCGGCGGGCTTACGTCATCGGTCGCGGATGCTGCGGACGACGCATCCGATGTGCCCGCGAAGCCGCGATATGTGATGGCGAGGATCGGCACTGTTCTCACGGTGCTCGGGTTCGTGTTCCACCTCGCAGCGACCGTGCTGCGCGGAATCGCCGCTGAGCGAGTGCCATGGGCGAACCTCTACGAGTTCGCGATGATCGGCACGCTGCTGATCGTCTTCGTCTATCTGCTCGTGAACCTCCGGGTCGATCTGCGCTACCTCGGCACGTTCATCCTCGGGATCGTCGTCGTCCTGCTGGGTGCCGCATCGCTCAGCTTCTACGTCGGTGTCGTGCCGCTGATGGATCCGCTCAAGAGCGTGTGGCTCGTCATCCACGTCTTCGTCGCGTCGCTCGGCACCGCGTTCTTCGCTCTCGCCTGCGCACTGTCGATTCTGCAGCTCATGCAGACCCGGCGCGAGCGCCGCTTGGCAGAAGCGCTCGAGAAGCCCGGGCCTGGCTTCCTCGCGACGCTGCCGAGCGCCGACCGCCTCGAGGGCACGGCCTTCCGCTTCGCGATCGTCGGATTCATCCTCTGGACCTTCACGCTCATCGCGGGTTCCATCTGGGCGCAGGATGCCTGGGGCCGCTACTGGGGCTTCGACGTCAAGGAGACCTGGACGTTCATCATCTGGGTGCTCTACGCCGGATACCTGCACGCACGTGCGACTCGCGGGTGGCGGGGAACGCCATCGGCATGGCTGTCGATCATCGGCTTCACGGCCGTCATCTTCAACTTCACTATCGTCAACGTGTTCTTCAAGGGGCTACACGCATACAGCGGCCTCAGCTGACTTGTCACTGCCGAAATGCTCAGGGGCGAGTGAGCATGCCTAATGCTCCCGCCCTAACCGAGGAGTGAACGGCATGACATTTTGGACTCAGATCTGGGACGTCATCTGGTGGTTCCTGACGATCTTCGTGTTCGTCGCCTACCTGATGGCACTTTTCTCGATCATCACCGACCTGTTCCGTGACCACAAGCTGAACGGCTGGGCCAAGGCAGTCTGGTTCATCTTCCTGATCTTCTTGCCGTTCGTCACGGCGATCGTGTACCTCATCGCACGCGGACGCGGCATGTCGGAGCGCGCGCAGAAGCAGGCCATTGCTGCGCAGTCCGCAGCTGACGACTACATCCGTTCGGTGTCGGGCAGTGCGCCCACTCCGGCGGCTGAGATCGCCCACGCGAAGGAGCTGCTCGACTCGGGTGCGATCACTGCGGCAGAGTTCGACAAGCTGAAGCAGGCGGCGCTCCCCCGCGCCTGACGCATTCGAAAAAGCCCCCTCCGTCGCACGCTGTGCGCGGGAGGGGGCGCATCGTGCCGCTTGGGGCGTGTCGGAGCGACCATTTGCGACACCCGCCGGGGATGCCGCGTGCGGGGGAGCCGGGCAGATACCCGGCGCGGATGCTACGCCGTGGCGAGCACCGCCTTGACAGAGGTCGTGCGGCGCAGCGCCACGGCGATCGTCGTTGCGACCAGTGACAGCACCGCCCAGACGACGAGCCCTGCAACAGCTCCGCCGTTCGCGGCGATCAGCCCGGTGAAGGCCGGCGCGGTCGGGAGCGCGGCGCCGATGGAGGCGAGCCAACCCGGCACCGTCGAGATGAGTCCCGTTGCCACGGCGGTGACCGCGATGACAGCGCTGATCCAGCGTCCTGCACCGCCGAAGATGGCCACCAGCGCCTGGTTCACCGCGGCGAACGCGACGCCGGCGACTACGGCGGTGCCGGCGAACGCCCACCAGGTCGCCAAGTCGTACGAGGCGACGATCTGCACGATCAGCGCGACGAGCACGCCCTGGCCCGCACCGATCGCTGCCGCGGGCCAGAAGGCGCGCAGTGCGAGGCCCGCCGACGAGCGACGCGAGGTGAGGGTGCGGGCGGTGTGCGCGCGCATCACGATGAACGAGGCAAGCCCGCCGAGCCACAGCACCACCGCTGCGAGGAGCGGAATCGCGGTCGGCCCGAAGATCGTGTTCGCCTGCGCGTTCGACGACACGGGGTCGGCAATCACGGATGCCAGCGACGTCGACTCCTCATCGTTGAACGACGGAAGCTGCTCGGTCGCCTGGTGCAGTCCGCCGGCGAGGTCGGCGTTGCCCGTGGCAAGCTCGTCGAGGCCGGAGGCGAGCGTGGTTGCGCCATCGGCAAGCGCCGTCGCCCCTTCGCTGAGCCCTGATGCTCCGGTGCTCAGAGCGGATGCTCCGGCGGCCGACTGCGACGTGCCATCAGCGAGCTGGTTCAGACCAGTCGCAAGCCCGGTTGCGCCTTCGCCCGCGGAGCGGAGCTGCGACGCCAGCGCGCTCGGCAGTGCGCCCACCCCGGTTGACACGCTTCCGGCATAGCCGTTCGCGTACCCGGCAGACTCTGCCGCGGCTCCCGCAGACTGTGCATTCGCACCGATCCCTGTTGCTGCAGCCGCAAGATCTGCGCAGAGCGTCTCTTCGGGCCCGAAGGATGCGTAGCAGTCAGAGACCACGGTGCCGAGGCTCTCCGCGTTCGCACCGAGCGACTGTGCGAGGTTCAGCGTCTGATCCGCGGTGGTCTGCGCGTAGCCCGCCCCCGTCGCGGCCGCACCGGCCAGCTTGTTCAGGTCGCTGTCCGGAGCTTCCATCGCCGCAGCCCCGCCGGTCAGCCCCGAACCGAGCGCACTCGCGCCGTTGGCGGCATCCCGCGTGCCCGACGCGATCGTTCCGAGGCCTGCGGCCAGGTCGGATGCCCCCGAACCCAGCTGAGATGCGCCGCTCGCAAGCTGTGTCGCGCCGTCGGGAAGCGCGGCTGCGCCATCGGCGGCGGTGCGCGCGCCGTCGGCGAGCTGGTCCGCGCCAGAGGCCGCTTCACCGATCTGGTCGCCGATCGTGGTGAAGCCGACGAGCACGTTCTCCATCGTCGCCTCGCTCAGCATGGTGCCCATGGTGGAGGCCGCAACTGATGCGATCTGCGAGGTGATGAGGTCGTCGGCGACGAGGCCGTCATCGGGAGTCGTGACCTCGATCGTGGCCTGCTCGGGCGTCCCGCTGCCGTTCGCGATCGTCTGGCCTGCAGAGGTCGCCGCTGCCGAGAACTCTGCCGGAATCGTGACGACCGCCTGGTAATTGCCGTCGGCGAGGCCCGCCGCGGCATCCTTCTCGTTCGAGATGACCCAGGTGAGGTTGGAGTCCATGTCATCCGAGCCCTCGACGAGGCCAGCGGCGAGCTGGCGCCCGAGGGGCGTGTACTGATCGTTGATCGTCACCGGGTCGTCGAGATTGACGATGGCCGCGGTCATGCTGTCGAGGCGCTCGGTCGGGTTCTGCAGAGCCGCGACCAGGATGCCGCCGATGATCGCCGGCAGCAGCAGCACGCCGATGATCGTCAGCAGGGTGACGGGCTTGCGGGATCGTGCCCGCTCGATGGAGAGGTTCATGCGTCCACCTCGAGGTCGTTGTGGGTGTTCGACGTCTGTGCCACGTCGAGGACAGAAGCGGTCGGCCAGCCGGCCTCCGCGAGAATCGTGCGGGCGATGTCAGGGTCGGATGCTGTCGCGAAGACCGCGAGCGTGCGGGATGCCGCAGCGCGCTGCAGCATCGTCGTCGCCTGATCGCGCTGTCCGGCGGTGAACTGGTCGACGCCGTCGATGACGACGAGGCGTGACCGGCCGCGCAGCGCCTCGCGCAGATCGAGCAGCGCAGCATCCGCATCATCGACGAGCACGCTGCCGACGTGCCCGCGCACCCAGGCCGCGCGACCCGGCAGCAGGTGCCCGACGACGCGGAGCAATCCCGCATCCGGAGTCAGACGCCCCGCAACCGCCAACGCGACCGCGCGGCGGACCCGGCCATCGCGACCGGTCGCGATGACGGCCTCGCCGGGTGCCACGCGCAGCGACAGTCCTTCGATGATCGGAGCATCCGCGCTGAGCACGAGATCGTCGGCGGCCACGACCGAATCGTCGCCCGGCCACCCTGCGAGGTGACGTTCGCGCTCGACGGCCTCACCCTCGATGTCGACGCTCGGGAGGATCTTCTCCAGCCAGCGCGGAATCTCCCACGCGCGCTCGCCGAGGATCGCCATGAGCGCGGGGATCAGGGTCATGCGCACGAGGAATGCGTCAATCGCGATACCGGCGGCAAGGCCCAGCGCGATGGGCTTGAGCGACGAGTCGCCCTCGGGCACGAACGCGACGAAGACGGCGAACATGATGAGCCCCGCGGCAGTGACGACCTTCGCCGATCCGGTGAAACCGGAGCGGACTGCGCGCAGGGCCGCGGCGCGGCGCTCCGCCCGGGCGGCCTGTCCCGCTCCCTGAGCCTGTCGAAGGGCCGGGTCGTGCACGAAGTCCTCGCGCATGCGCGAGACGAGGAACACCTGGTAATCCATGGCGAGACCGAACAGCACGCCCATGAGGATGATCGGCATGAAGCTGATGATCGGGCCGACCTTCGCCACGTGCAGGGCATCGGCGAGCCAACCCCACTCGAACACCGCGCCGACGACGCCGAAGGCGGCGATGATCGACAGCAGGTAGCCGAGGGCAGCGATGATCGGCACCCAGAGCGAGCGGAACACGATCGCCAGCAGGATCAGCGAGAGCCCGATCACGAAGATGCCGAAGGGCAGCAGTGCATTTCCGAGCTGGTCGGAGATATCGATCGCGACGGCGGTGAAGCCGGTCACCTTCACGTCGATGCCGAACTCTTCGAGCCACTCGTCGTGGTGTGAGCGCAGTTCGCGCACGAGGTCGCTCGTTGCCGGGTCATCCGGCGCGGTATCGGGGATCACCTGGACGATGCCGGTGTCTGCGGTCTCATTCGGGGTCGCGAGAGCGACTTCTTTTACCCCTGGGACCTTCGCGACAGCATCCCCGAGGTCTTCCATCAGGGTGAGCGGGTCGGTGGAGGTGACGATCGTGCCGGTGAGCACGAGGGGACCGTTGAAACCGGGGCCGAACTGCTCTGCGGTGAGGTCGTAGCTCTGGCGAGCCTCGTCATCGGGCGCGAGCACTCCCGCGTTCGGGAGTGCCAGGTTCAGGCTGAGGGCGGGGATGGCGACGATGCCGAGGCCGATCACGACGGCAACAGACGTGATGACCGGATGCTTCGTCACTCCGCCGACCCAGCGCTCGCTGAAGCGGCGGCGGGGACCATTGTTCTTGCGCTCCTTCTTCGGGCGTCCGGCAGCCTTGCCCTTGAGGAAGCCGAGCAGAGCAGGAGTCAGGGTGACGGCGATCGCGACAGCGACGGCGACCGCGACTGACGCGGCGATACCCATCGTGGTCAGGAACGGGATGCCGGCGAAGCCGAGCCCGATCAGCGCGATGAGCACGGTGATGCCGGCGAAGACCACGGCAGAGCCTGCGGTGCCCACGGCACGGGCAGCGGACTCCTCCGGGTCGACACCTTCGCGCACCTGATCCTGGTGTCTGGCCATGATGAACAGCGCGTAGTCGATGCCGACCGCAAGTCCCAGCATGAGCGCCAGCAGCGGCGTGGTAGAGGAGACCGAAGCGAAAGCGGTGGCCGCGAAGATTCCGGCCATCGAGATGCCGACACCGAGCACGGCGGTCAGCAGCGGGAGGCCGGCGATCACGAACGATCGGAACGTGACGATCAGCACGAGCAGAGCGATCACGAGGCCGACGGCTTCGGTGAGCGTCACACCGGGGATCGAGATCGCGAAGAGGTCGCCGCCGAGCTTGAGCTGAGTGCCTTCGGGAAGCTCTGCGCGCAGGGCATCGACCTGGCTGGTGAGCTCGTCCTTGGTGGCATCCGAGACATCGGTCGCCTGACCGTCGAACTGCAGCTGCACGATGGCCGCCGTGGCGTCCTCGTTGATCATCCCCTCGATCATCTCGTCGTAGGGGGAGGTGGCCGCGAGGACATCATCGACGTCGGCGAGCTCGGTGAGAGACTCCTCGATCGGCTCGCGGTAGTCGGCGTCGGTGATCTTGTCGCCGTCTGCTGCGACGACGATGAACTGCGCGTTCGTGCCGCTCACCTGGGGGAACGAACGCGAGAGCTGCTCGAGGCCCTCCTGCGCCTCCGTGCCAGGGATCGAGAACGAGTTGTCGGTGCCCTGCTGCAGGACTGCTGCGCCGCCACCGGCTGCCGCGAGGATGATCAGCCAGGCGACGAGCACCCGCCACGGGTGGCGGAACGACCAGCGTCCGAGCGACGACAGGAGTGTGGACACAGGATCCTCCGAGAAACAGGCATGGGAGACTGGATACAGAGATGTATCCGATACAGAGATGTATCCGATACACAGATGTATCCTACGATTCTTCGAGTTGCGAAAACTGTGCGCAGGATGTGAAGTGAGGCCATGACGACTCCCGTGACAAGGCGACGCGAGAACACGCGTGCGCGCCTTCTGGAAGCCGCAGCTCAGGTCTTCGCGGCAGTCGGGCTCGAAGGGGCGAGCGTCGAGACGATCTGCGAGCGCGCGGGGTTCACGCGCGGGGCGTTCTACTCGAACTTCGAGTCGAAGGACGAGCTGTTCCTCGAACTCGCCTCCTCCGTAGCAGAGCAGCGTCTTGCGGCCGTGCGCCGTCGCATCGACGAGTTCGTCGTCTCGGGCGTGCTGCACGGCGGAGCCGACCCGATCGCCCTCGTGCAGCAGGTCATGGATCTCGGTGCCGATGACCGGTTGAGCGTGCTGATGATGAGCGAGATCCGCATCCGCGCACTGCGAGATGAAGAATTCGGGGCTGCGTATCTCGTGCAGGATGCTGCACTGACGGCGAGCATCGAAGACATCATCCGCGGCATCGTCGACTCTGGGCTGTTCGCACTGCGGATCGATGTGCCCGCCGCCGCCCGCATGCTCATGGTGCAGTGGGAGGGCTGTATGGCCCGCGCCGCTGTCTCAGGCTGGGACGGCGAGAAGCTGCACCGTGCCGGCGCCGAAGCGCTTGGCCAGCTCGTCGAGCTGATCATCGCCCCGGCGGAGTAGCGCTCGCTCGCTCGCTCGCGAGACGAGGTTTGCGGCATGAGACGGGCGCTTTGCGCACTCGTCTCGTGCGGGAACCCCCGTCTTGCGGTCAGAGGAGGGCGTGGCAGCGGCGGAGCCGCTCGAGCCACCAGTCGCGACGATCGTCGGATGCTGCCAGACGGCTCAGCCGCGCAGCATCCGGGGTCACCCGACCCGCGGGGATCGCGCCCTCGTGCGGCGACAGGTCCGCGACGTCCTCGACGAAGAGCGCGCTGGTGCCAAGGCCGCAGTCGAATTCGAGCTGGGGGAGGGCGGCGGCAAGCGCCGCGCCCTGACTCAGGCCGACGGCGGTGTCGAGCGCGCTGGAGACGACGGCGGGCAGTCCCGTTTCGGCGACGATGTCGAGCGCTCGCCGGATGCCGCTCAGCGGCTGGGCCTTGATGACGATGAGGTCCGCGGCGCCGGCTCGTGCGACGGCCAGTGGATCCTCGGCCTTGCGGATGCTCTCATCGGCCGCGATCGGGATGCCCATGTACTTCACGCGCGCGCGCAGTTCGGCGAGTTCCTCGACCGTGGTGCACGGCTGCTCGGCGTACTCGAGGTCGAACTCGGCGAGAGCGTGCAGCGCTCGTTCTGCCTCGTCGACGTTCCAGGTGGCGTTCGCGTCGATGCGGATCCGCCCCTCCGGTCCGAGCGCTTCGCGCGCCGCGCGCACCCGGGCGATGTCGTCTTCGAGATGCTGCCCGGGGTCTGCGACCTTGACCTTCGCGGTGCGGCATCCGGGAAAGCGCGCGAGGATCTGCGCGACCTGATCGGCGGCGACGGCGGGAATGGTGGCGTTGACCGGAATGCTGTCGCGCAGCGGTGCGGGCTGCGCGTTCCAGGCGAAGTCGATGGCCGCGGTGAGCCAGACGGATGCTTCGGCGTCGGCATATTCGACGAACGGAGAGAACTCCGCCCACCCCTGCGGGCCCTCGAACAGGAGCGCCTCGCGGGTCGTGACCCCGCGGAAGCGGGTTGTCATCGGCAGCGACACCACGCGCGCTGTGCTGAGCAGATCGGCGATGTCGGCTGTCATGTGCTCATTCTGCCCCGAACCCTCGTCCAGGTCGCGAATTGCGCCGGATTGGTGGTTCGATAGCGGCATGTTTTGCGACCTGAACGGGGGGCGGCGCGGGGCGGGAGGCGGCGCGGGGCGGGAGGCGGCGCGGGGGTGGCGCGGGACTACAGCTTCTTCTGGAACTCGGCCAAGTGCTCGGAGGGGGCGAAGCCCAGCGCGCGATTGATCGCACGCATCTGAGTGTTCACGCCGGCGTTGTACGTGTGGAGCGATCGGACCGCGGACGCGTGCTGCTGCAGCATCCGAAGATTTGCGACCTTGACGGCCATGCCCAGGCGGTGCCCGCGGGCCTCGCGTCGTACGAGCGTGCCCCACTGGTACGCGTTGCCGTCATCGCCCGAGACGACCAGTTGGGTGTATGCGACCATGCGCCCGGTGGCATCTTGCGCGGCGGTGCCGTAGCTGCGCCGATTCTGTCTCGCGAGCAGCATCTCGTTCTCGCGTACCGCAGCGACATCGACTGTCGTGGGTTCGATGTCGAGGCCGCCGACGGGGGCCTCGGTGTCGAGGGAAGCATCCAGCTCGGCCCAGTCGCGGACGAGATCCTTCGGGATGTTGCCGATCCACGAGCGCAGCGTGTAGCCCGAATTGTGGGCTGCCGCCTCCTGCTCGAGGTCGTCGAGCAGTTCTGCATCCAGCGGCAGCCGCAGACGGCTCTGCACGTCACCGAGTGCCAGCGAGTACCCATGACGCCGCGCGAATTCGCGGCCGGGGATGCCAGTGCCATCGTCGCCCGCAGCGTACGGCCACGATGCATTCGAGGTGAGGATGCTGCGCCCGGCGCTGCGCGCCGCGGTCTCCAGAGCGTTGAGTACTGCGGTTCCGGTGCCGCGTCGTCGAAGGGCGGGGGTGACGTGGACGCCGAGCGCTGCCGTACCCAGGTTGTCGCGCAGCGGCAGTGCGAGTCGTCCGCTCGCGACGACGTTGCCGTCGAGAATCGCCAGGTACGCGCGGCGTTCGATGGTCTCGGTGCGCTGCTGCAGTTCGTGTCGTGACTCGTTGCGCGTCCACACTGCCGTGTTCGCTCCGCGGTCGGCGCGCTCTGCTGCGGCGTAGATGTCCCACCATAGATCCACCGACGCGCGGTCGAAGGGGTCGATCTGGGTGAGTTGAAGCATCCTGCAACGTTACCCTCGACTTCGTCCCATCAATGTGTCGTTGACAATAGTGTGTGCCACACACTAACGTGGCCGACATGAACGAAACGCTCGATACGCACCTGCAAGAGCTGAGGCGCGGCACCATCGTGCTGGCCTGCCTGCAGCTGCTGCGCACTCCGGGTTACGGCTACGGCCTGCTCGAAGACCTCGAGCGCCATGGGTTCGCGACCGACGCGAACACCCTGTATCCGCTGCTTCGCCGTCTCGAGAAGCAGGAGTACCTCACCAGCGAGTGGAACACCGAAGAGGCGCGACCTCGCAAGTTCTATCGCACCTCTGGTGCCGGCATCCGCCTGGCTGATGTCCTCACGACCGAATGGGCCTCGCTCACCGAAGCGATCGCGACCCTCCCCCTGGACGCCCCTGAACAGGAGAACTGATCATGGCTGCAACACTCATCGAGCGGTATATCGCCGCCGTCACGAAGTCTCTGAGCCCCACCGCTCAGGAGGACGTCCGCGCCGAGCTCGAAGCATCCATCGGCGACGCTGTCGAGGCGCGCGCCGACCAGGGCGAGAAGCGATCGGATGCTGAGCGCGCCGTCCTCACCGAACTCGGCGACCCCGCGGTTCTCGCGGCCGGCTTCGCCGACCGTCCGCTGCACCTGATCGGGCCGAAGTACTTCCTCACCTGGTGGCGGCTGCTGAAGCTGCTGCTGTGGATCGTGCCCGTGAGCGTCGCGGCGGCCGTGGCGCTCGGGCTGACGATCTCGAACGCACCCGTCGGCGAGATCATCGGTCAGACGATCGCAGTGGGGCTCTCGGTCATCGTGCACCTCTGCTTCTGGACCACTCTGGTGTTCTTCATCCTGGAGCGGACCGGGGCCGACACGGGGGTGAAGTGGTCGGTGGATTCTCTGCCGGAGCCGCACGAGAGCGGTGCGGGTCGCAGTGATCTCATTGCATCGCTGGTGTTCCTGGCGCTCGCCGCCGCGGCGCTGCTGTGGGACCGTCTCGTCGGAGTCGTGGTGTTCTCAACGGGCGACCTCGACGTGACCGAGGGACTGGGCGGGCAGACGGCGGCGATGCCGTTCCTGAATCCGGAGTTGTGGCCCTGGTGGCTGGGCGGGGCTCTGGTGCTCATCGCGCTCGAAGCGGCTCTCGCGATCGCCGTCTACGCCGGGCGCGGATGGCATTCGGGTCTGGCCGTGTTCAATACCGTGCTCGCCGTCGTGTTCGCATCCGGTGCACTGTATCTGCTGGTGACCGGCCAGCTGTTGAACCCGGACTTCTTCGCGTTCGTGGTGGATGCCGGCGGAGAAGGCTTCGCTGCCGGAGACGCTGAAGCAGCAGGGGAAGGCGGCATCTTCCGAATCCTCGCGGTGCTCACCGGCGCGGTCATCATCGGCGTCGCGGCCTGGGACATCATCGACGGCTGGCGCAAGGCGGGTCGCGCGCAGCGCCGCTGACGCGACCCACGTTCTGGTCGCAAAAAGTGCCGCTCTGGGAACGCCAGAGCGGCACTTTTCGCGACCCGAGCCGGCGGAGTGGGCTTCGGCGCAGTCGCAACGCGCGGCATAGGCTGGAGCCATGGTCTCTGATCTCTTCGATCCCGCGGAATGGGTGCTCGCGCCCGGTGCCGATGCCTACACCGACATCACCGCGCACGTCACGCATGACGGCGGCGTCGCGCGCATCGCGTTCAATCGGCCGGAGGTGCGCAATGCGTTCCGCCCGCACACCGTGGACGAGCTGTATCGCGCGCTCGACATCGCACGGCAAGACCCGAAGATCGGGGCCGTGCTGCTCACCGGCAACGGCCCGAGTGCGAAGGACGGCGGCTGGGCGTTCTGCTCGGGCGGCGATCAGCGCATCCGAGGGCGCGATGGCTACAAGTATGCTTCGACAGGCTCAGCAACCGAAAGCCCCGCGGCCACTGCCTCGTTGGGGCGCCTGCACATCCTCGAGGTGCAGCGACTGATCCGTTTCATGCCGAAGGTCGTCATCGCGGTCATCCCCGGGTGGGCGGCCGGCGGCGGACACTCGCTGCACATCGTGTGCGACCTGTCGATCGCCTCAGCAGAGCACGGCAAGTTCAAGCAGACGGATGCTGACGTCGGCAGTTTCGACGCCGGATACGGCTCGGCGTATATGGCGCGCCAGAGCGGGCAGAAGATCGCCCGCGAAGTGTTCTTCCTCGCCGAGGAGTACTCGGCGCAGCGCGCCTACGAGATGGGCACCGTCAACCGCGTCGTGCCGCACGAGGAGCTCGAGAGGGAGGCGCTCGCGATGGCGCGCACGGTGCTGACGAAATCGCCGACGGCCATCCGGATGCTGAAATTCGCGTTCAACGCCGTCGATGACGGACTCGTGGGGCAGCAGATCTTCGCGGGCGAAGCGACTCGCCTGGCCTACGGCACTGACGAAGCGGTCGAGGGCCGCGACTCATTCCTCGAGAAGCGCGATCCCGACTGGTCGTCGTTCCCGTACCACTTCTGACGCGAGGAGGCCCGAATGACCCAGCTCGTCACGACCGCGGCTGACGACGCAGCTCTGCTGCAGCAGCACCTTGAGCGTGCGCTCGCCGGCGGCCCGGCACTCGGGCTCGGGATGCTGGGGGATCAGCCGGGCGAGGTCGAGGACGGCACCGCTGTGGTGATCGGAACCTCCGGGTCCACCGGCATCCCCAAGCGGGTCGTGCTCAGCGGCGAGGCGCTGCGTGCCGGTGCCGAAGCGACGGCGAACCGGATCGGCTCCGGGCGTTGGCTGCTCGCGCTGCCCGCCGGGTATGTCGCGGGGCTGCAGGTGCTGGTGCGGTCGATCCTCTCGGGCACGAAGCCTGTCGTTCTCGACGGTGGGTTCTCGCCGCGGGCGTTCGCCGAGGCGACGCTCCCGATGATCTCGGCGGAACCGCTGTTCACCTCTCTCGTCCCCGCGCAGATCTCGTCGCTGCTCGATGCAGCGGATGACATGACCGTGCTCGCAGCGCTCCAGGCCTATCAGGCGATTCTCGTCGGAGGCCAGGCACTGCCGCAGCCGGTGCGCGACCGCGCCGCCGAGCTGGATGTGCGGCTCGTGCGCACCTACGGGTCGACGGAGACGAGCGGCGGATGCGTGTATGACGGCATCCCGCTCGACACCGCCGCGGTGCGCACGGTCGACGGAGAGCTGCAGATCGCTGGGGCGATGCTCGCGGACGGCTACCTGGGGGATCCTGAGCTGACAGCGCGGACGTTCCTGCGGGACGATCACGGCATTCGCTGGTATCGCACGGGTGACCTCGGAATCGTCGAAGACGGCGCTGTCCGCGTGCACGGGCGGGCAGACAACGTCATCGTCTCCGGGGGCGTCAACGTCTCACTCGACCGGGTGGAGCGCATTGTCCGCGGCATCCCCGGTCTCACGTCTGCCGTGGTCGTCGGCGTCGACGATGAGCGGTGGGGCGAAGCATCCGTCATCGTCGCCGCGCGCGGCGAGGCCCTGCGCCGCAGCGAAGCCGAGCAGCTCGAGCGCGCGCGCGAGGCAGTCGCGGAGGAGATCGGGAAGCCGGCGAGGCCCGCACGGCTGATCCTCGTCGACCAGCTCGCGACGCTGTCTTCGGGCAAGCCCGACCGCGACGCGATCCGTCGCATCGCCGCTGAGCTCCGCTGACTCGCTTACGTGCCCGTTTTTGGTCGCGTGGGTCGGGTCGCGTGGGTCGTGTGGGCTGGGCGGGTCGCGTGAGTCGCGTGGTTCGTGTGGGTCGCGCGGGATGCTTTTCGTGGCTGTGGGTCGCTTTCCGGCGTGTTTTTCAGCCCGCGCGCCCGCCGGGATGCGCGCGTCGGGGCCCCCACGCCCCACCCGACGGATGCCGCACATCGAGGCCACCGCGGCGAGGGTGCGAGACTGAGCGAATGGCCACCTATACCCACGGACACCACGAGTCGGTGCTGCGCTCGCACAACAACCGCACGATCACGAACTCTGCCGAGTATCTGAGGCCGCACCTCGCGCCCGGCATGAGCCTTCTCGACGTGGGCGCGGGGCCCGGCTCGATCACGATGGAGTTCGCAGCGATGGTCGAGCGGGTCACCGCGACAGAGATCGGTGATGCCGAGCTGGCGCTGTCGCGGGCGCTCGCCGCCGAACGCGGCCTGAGCAACATCGACTTCGCGGTCGAAGACGTGCACGCGCTAAGCTTCCCCGACGACAGCTTCGATGTCGTGCATGCGCACCAGGTGCTGCAGCACGTCGCGGACCCCGTGCAGGCGCTCCGCGAGATGCGCCGCGTCGCCAAACCGGGCGGCGTGGTCGCCGCGCGCGATGCCGACTATGCAGGGTTCTTCTGGTTCCCGCTGCTGCCGGAGCTCGACGAATGGCTGCGCCTGTACCGCGAGGCCGCGCGCGCGAACGGCGGTGAACCGGATGCTGGCCGCAGACTCCTCTCGTGGGCGCGGGCCGCCGGGTTCGAGGACATCACGGCGACGGCATCCACGTGGTGCTACGCGACGGCGGAGGAGCGCGCGTGGTGGGGCGGTATGTGGGCCGATCGCATCCTCGAGTCGGCTCTTGCGCGTCAGCTGGTAGATTCCTCGATGGCGACCAGAGCGGACCTCACGCGCATCAGCGGCGCATGGCGCACGTGGGCGGATGACGGAGACGGCTGGTTCCTCCTGCCGCACGGCGAGATCCTCTGCCGCGCCTGACGGGGGGAGCACCAGATACATCTCCAGGCGGATGCCGCAGACCGCTCGCTCGCGTAGCGTGAAAGAGTGACCCGTCCACTGTCTCGCGCCGCGCTCGTCCTCGACATCGTCGGGGCGTTCGTGCTGTTCGCCGTGGTCGCTCCGCTTTCTCTGGTGTTCTATGCCCCGGGCAGTATGAGCGCGATCGCATCCGAATCGGTGTCGGTCTCTGTCGTGATGATCGCGGGACTGCTGCAGTGCGGTGCAATGGCGATCGGCAGGCTCGCGCCGGGTATCGCGCTCGCAATCGCCTGGATCGGTGCGCTCGTGCAGATGACGGCGGGCCTGGCTCCGCTGCCGATCAACGTCGCGATCCTCGGAGTTCTCTACGCCACCGCTGCATGGGGCACGACGCGGATCTTCTGGGCGGGGTTAGCATCCGTTCTCGTCGGCGGGTTCGTCGCCGGCGCGTACATGGTCTACGTGAATGGACTGCTGGCCGGGGTGAGCGCGCTCAGCACCGCCGTCAATGTCGTGCTGTTCTGTATCATCAGCATCCTGGTTCTCGGCGCGCCGTGGCTCGGCGGTTTCGGATGGCGAATGGTGCTGCGCTGGCGCGCTAGCCGGGCGGCGCAGTCCATCGCAGAGCTCGCCGCCGCCGAAGAGCAGGAACGCGTGCGCATCGCGCGTGACATGCATGATGTCGTCGCGCATTCCCTCGCGGTGATCATCGCGCAGTCCGATGGTGCGCGGTATGCCGCGGCATCCGCCCCTGACGTCGCGATCGAGACGCTCGGAACGGTTTCGCAGACCGCGCGCGCGGCGCTCTCAGACGTGCGGATGCTGCTGACCCAGCTGCGTCATCGCCAGGGAGACGGCCCCCAGCCGACGATCGCCGACCTGGAGCAGCTGTTCGCGCACGTGCGGCAGGCGGGGCTCGAGCCGCGCGTGACGGTCGATCCGATGCCGCCTGGGGAGCCGCCCGCGGCGGTGCAGCTCGCCGTGTACCGGATCCTGCAGGAGGCTCTGACCAACGCGATCCGGCACGGCGTCGGAGACAATGTCGACGTGCGAATGTCGTGGATGGCGGACCGCGTCGACCTCGAGGTGAGAAACTCGGTGGCCTCGACGCACACCGCCGCGGCCGGCCGCCACGGCATTGTCGGCATGCGCGAGCGCGCGCAGCTGATCGGCGGCACCCTGACCGCCGCTCGCGAGGGCGAAGAGTTCGTCGTGCGCGGCACATTGCCGATCGGGAGCACCGCGCTTGTCGGTGCGAGGGGAGAAGAATGATCCGCGTGCTGCTGGTGGATGACCAGTCGCTGTTTCGTGCCGGCATCCGCATGCTCGTCTCTTCGCAGCCAGACATAGAGGTCGCAGGCGAAGCAGGAAACGGGCAGGAGGCCTTGGATGCCGTCGCTGCGCACCGGCCGGATGTGGTCCTGATGGACATTCGGATGCCGGTGATGGACGGCCTGACGGCGACGGCCGAGATCCTCTCGCGGCCCCAGCCGCCCAGGGTCGTGATGCTCACCACATTCGATCTGGATGAGGCCGCGGCACGGGCGATCCGTCAGGGTGCGAGCGGGTTCCTGTTGAAGGATGCGGAGCCGGAGTTCCTGCTCGCCGCGATTCGCACTGTGCATTCCGGTTCGAGCGTGATCGCGGCATCCGCTACGCGCGAGCTCTTCGCGCACTTCACGCCGCAGACGCGGCCGGTGCCGGACTCCTTCGCCTCGCTGACCGATCGCGAGCAGGAGATCTTCGCGCTCGCCGCACGGGGCCTCTCGAACGCCGAGATCGCCGGGCGCGAGTACCTGAGCGATGCGACAGTGAAGACGCACATCAGCCGCATTCTCACAAAGCTCTCGCTGCGCGATCGCGTGCAGCTGGTGGTCTTCGCCTTCGAGCACGGCCTCGCCTGACCCCCCCCTAAACCTGCAAAACCACGCCGAGACCGCGGCTACGCGGCGCGGTCTCGGCGTGGTTTTGCAGGTTTGCGGATCATCCTTGAGATGTAGACGGATGCTCCGCACGGGCGATGCGGCGACGCACAGCGCCGAAATAGCGTCGAAGTCATGGAGATCACGACCACCGACCTCGGGCTCGCCGCCCGGGTCCAGCACCTGACCAAGTCCTACGGCACAGGCGACGGCGCGGTGAAGGCGCTCGACGACGTGAGCGTCGGGATCCGCCGCGGCCAGTTCACCGCGATCATGGGGCCCAGCGGTTCGGGCAAGTCCACACTCATGCACATCATGGCGGGGCTGGATGCTCCGACCGAAGGACGGGCGTGGATCGGCGACACCGATATCACCGGGCTCAGTGACGTCGAGCTGACGATCCTGCGCCGTCGCCGCGTCGGGTTCATCTTCCAGGCTTTCAACCTCGTGCCCACGCTCGATGCGCTCGGCAACATCCTGCTGCCCTTCGAGCTCGACGGACGCAGGCCCAGCGCCATCGAGCGGGCCCGTATCGACGCGCTCGTCGAACGGCTGGGGCTCGCGGCAAGACTGAATCACCGTCCGCACGAGCTCTCCGGCGGGCAGCAGCAGCGGGTGGCGATCGCCCGCGCGCTCGCCACTGGCCCAGACCTCGTCTTCGCCGACGAGCCGACCGGCAACCTCGACTCCCGAAGCGGACGCGAGGTGCTGGCGCTACTGGCCACCGCGAGCCGTGAGCAGGGACAGTCGATCGCGATGGTCACCCACGATGCGATCGCCGCCAGCCATGCCGACCGCGTGCTCTTCCTCGGCGATGGCCGCATCGTCGCCGATCACCCCCGTCAGAGTGCCGAGCAGATCGCGTCGCACATGCTGGCCGCCGAAGCCGCCGAAGCCGCCGAGACCGCCGAAGCCGCCGAAGCCGCCGAAACTCCCGCGGCCGCCGAGGCCGCCGTATGAGCGCCGTCATGACGGCCGTACCCGAATCGACGGCCACGGGGCCTCGGTTCGGCTGGCTGCGCGAGCGCGGGATGGGGGCGAGCATTCTCGTCTCCGCGCTGTCGTCGGCGTTCGGTGTGGTGCTCGTCGAGGCGACGGCCTACATCGGTGCGCTGCTCAAGGCAGACCCGTACATCGGCGACAGCGGGACCCTCGCGGTGATCGTCGCGATCCTCTCCGTCCTTCTCATCGGTGTCGCCCTCTACGTCGCGGCGATCGTCACCGCGAACACCTTTGCGACGATCGTCGCTGGCCGCACGCGCCGCATCGCGCTGATGCGACTCATCGGGGCAACGGCGCGTTCCCAGCGCGCCGAGGTCGCAGGCCACGGCTTCGGTGTCGGCGCGCTCGGCGCGCTGATCGGTCTGGTCGTGGGGCTGTTGGTTGCGGCATCCGGCCTGTTTCTCGCCGATCGGCTGCTCGGGTCCGTGCCGGAGGCGACCCTCGTGCAGCCGGCGATCCTGATCCCGGCGCTCGGGGTGGTGCTGACGACCTGGCTGGCAGCGTGGGTCGGCTCACGCCGAGTGCTGTCGGTGACTCCGCTGCAGGCGATCGGCGGTTCTGTCGAGCGATCGCATGACAACGCGAAAGCCAGCCCCGCCCGTCACGTCGGTGCTCTGCTGCTGCTCATCCTCGGCCTGGCACTGCTCGTGTTCGGAGTCCTCGCGGGCCTGGTCACGCCGCTCGGTGTGATCGTGGCGTTCTTCGGCGGTCTGCTGTCATTCACCGGGCTCTCAATCGGCGCAGTGCTCGTGATGCCGCCGCTGCTGCGTCTGGTCGGGCGCCTGTTCGGGACGTCGGCGACGGCGCGGTTGGCCGCGGAGAACGCGCTGCGGTACCCGGAGCGCTCGAGCCGCATGGCGATCGGCGTGGTGATGGGTGTGACGCTGGTGACGATGTTCGCCGTCGCACTGGAGTCGGTCAAGGCGCTGCTGGCGAAGGCGGCGGGTGGCGAACTCGACTCGGAGTTCGCGCTCATCATGGACGGCTTCGCCGCGGTGATGATGGTGCTGGTCGGCATCTCGGCGGTGATCGCCGCGGTGGGGCTCGTGAACCTGCTGACGATCGGTGTCGTGCAGCGGCGTCGCGAACTCGGACTGCTGCGCGCGATCGGCCTGTCCAACCACCAGGTGCGGCGGATGATCCTGCTCGAGGCGCTGCACATCACCCTCACCGCGACGGCCACGGGGCTCGTGCTCGGTGTGCTGTACGGCTGGATCGCCGCGCAGTCACTGCTCGGCTCGGTGAGGATGCCGCCGCACTTCGATCAGACGGCAGGGCTCATCGCCCCGGCGGTTCCGTGGGTGCCGGTGCTCGTCATCATCGTCGCGACCGCGGTGCTGACTCTCGTCGCTGCCGCAGCGCCGACGAAGCTGGCAACCAGGGTGGCGCCGGTCGAGGCGCTCGCCGTGGATTGACCAGTGGGGCGGCTTCGTGACAGTGCGACACACACGGTCGCCACGAGGCCGCCCGGCTTTAGGCTGAGAGGCATGTCGCAGCCGTTCTCCCAGCCGTCGTATCAGGTCCGCTTCGAGTGGGGAGTCGCGGGCCTCGCTCGTCTCGCCCCGGCCGACATCGTGGTCGTTGTCGACGTGCTGCGCTTCTCGTCGACGGTGACGGATGCCGTGGCATCCGGCAGCATCGTCTCACTTCCGGATGCCGCGAGCTGGTCCCGCAACGGCGCCGCCGTCGCGGCGGCCGCGGCAGAGAATGCGACAGTACTGGTCGGATCGCTGCGCAACGCCTCTGCGGTTGCGCGAACGGTGCTGGAAGTGCAGAACCGGCGTCAGGCCCGCACATCGGTGAACGTGATCGCCGCGGGTGAACTGACGGATGCCGGAGACCTCCGCTTCGCCGTCGAAGACCTGCTCGGCGCGGGGACGATCATCGCGGCGCTCAGCGACCTCGGCGCGGATCACACTTCGCCCGAAGCTGCCGCGGCATGCGAATCGGCGCGGGGTCTTCGGCGGGCGATGCGGCATCTGCTCACGGCATCCGGGTCTGCAAAAGAGATCGCCGAGGGCGGCGGATCCACCGAGAAGATGCGGGCTTCGGGAGTCGTTCCCACCGAGGCTGGTGCAGCCTCTGAGGTCGATGCCACGGGCGTCGTCCCGGTTCTCGACGGCGAGACGTTCGTCGCGTTCGAGTAAGCCGGCAACCGCGTGAGCCGGCAGCCGGGTAAGCCGGCAACCGCGTGAGCCGGCCTGACCGGCTCAGCGTGGGGTGCGGGCGGCGAGCTTCGCGGCGGGAGTGATTTCGCGGCGCATCCAGTTGAACTCGAACTGTGGATTGAAGGTCTTCGAGCACTTCGCGCACGACGTCGCCCGACTCGGCCGGCGGTGCCGATAGGTGACGTGGCCGACGGGGCACGTGCCGATCCAGGGCGCGAGCTCCACTGCGGTCTCACCCTGGTGCGTGGTGCCGCCGACGTAGCCGATCTCGCGGGCGATGCGCTTCCAGCTCGGTCCGTGCGCGGCACGGTGACCGGCAAGGGCGTGCGCGACCTCGTGCAGCAGCACCTGGTGGATCTCGTCATCGTCGAAGCGTGCGGCGAGATAGCGCGAGACAGTGATGCGCTTCGCGCGGAAGTCGCATTGGCCTGCGCGCCGCTTCGCGTTGTCGAAGCCGAAGGCCCACGATTCGTCGAGGTGCATGCGGATCAACGCCTCAGCCCAGACGCGCACTCGGTTCAGATCCGCCATGCGCTCAGACTAGAACACGGCTCAGACAATCGCGCGTGCGATCTGCTGCCGCACACTCAGCTGCTGATGAGCTGCCCGGTGCGACGCTTCTCTGTCGCTTCGATGGCGAGGAGCACGACTTCGAGCTCGGAGTCGGCCGCTCCCGCTTCGCGGCGCAGGAACAGCTCCTGCTTGAAGCTCTCGCGGGCGAGTTCGAAGTCTCCTGCTTCATAGGCGTTGCGGCCCTGATGCTGGTGCGCGAAGGCGGCGATTCCGCCCCAGCCCTGACCTTCGGCTTCGGTGATGCAGGTGGTCAGTTCCTGCTCTGCGGCAGCGTATGCGCCGCGATACTGCAGCACGGTTGCGTGCAGCACGCGCGAGCGCAGCACGTCCTTGCGGGTGCCGGCCATGCGTGCGAGGCGAACGGTCTCATCAGCGAGGGCGAGCGCCTCATCGAGGCCGCCCAGCACCTTCAGCAGCCATACCCGTTCGAGCATCGCGGGAAGGCTTCGCTGCGACTCGATCTCAAGGAGTCTCTCGCCGCACTCGACCCGATCGACCGTCTCACGAAGAGTCTCTGAGTCGTACCCCTTGATGTAACCCATTGTGCTCTCCTCTCGCGCGTCTCCAGTCTGCCTGTGACCGGCTGAGAAGAGCGGTCGGCGCGCCCCGCAATCTGATTTCAGCGGAGGAAGATCGATGCGTCCGGCTTCGGGGAGGCCACGGCATCCGCATCCGTGACGATCCGCGCGCCCTGGGCGAAGGCGGTGACCTCGGCGCCCTGGGCGATCTTGGCCGGATGGGGGCCGGCCGCCAGCATCCGAGGCAGCCATTCGGTGGGCAGGGAAGAGGCGGATGCCGCGACCACGAGATTGCCGAACCGACGACCCTTGAGCACCTGGGTGTCGGCCAGCAGTGCGACCTCGGGAAGCACGTGCGCGACGGTCGCGATCTGGCGGCGCGCGAACGCGAGCCCTGGGCCGTCGGCGACGTTCACCAGCAGGACGCCGGTGGGGGCGAGCAGAGCCGAGACTTCTCGGTAGAACTCGACGCTGGTGAGGTGAGCGGGCGTCTGCGCGCCGGAGTACACGTCAGAGACCACGAGGTCGCACGCGCCGATGAGCGCTGCGGGCAGGCGAGCGACGCCTTCGCGCGCATCGCCGATGCGAATGCGAATGGATGCTGCCCGTGGCAGCGGCAGGTGCTCTCGAACGAGCGAGGCCAGCGGCGCTTCGAGCTCGATCACCTGCTGGCGTGATCCTGGTCGCGTCGTATCGATGTAGCGCGGAATGGTCAGCGCCCCCGCGCCCAGATGCACCGCTGTCACCGGGCCTGGGCGCAGCTGGTCGATCACCGCTCCCATTCGCACGATGTACTCGAAGTGCAGGTGGGTGGGGTCATCGAGGTCGACGTGCGACTGCGGGGTGCCGTCGACGACGAGCTCGAACCCCGAGGTGAACTCGGACGGCACGATGCTCGCAATGCCTCCGTGATCGAGGCGAGCGGTCGGATTCTCGGCATCCCGAGCGCGCGTTCTTCCCACGACAAGGAGCCTACGTGACCCGCTGTGCAACAATCGCGGGATGACCGACGAGCTCACGCGCCTCGCCCACAGCGTGCTGTGGCCGGGCTTCTTCGGTACGCGCCTCGAGGGAGACGACGCGCCCGCGTGGCTGCGCGAGGCGCTCGCGCAAGATCTCGCTGGCGTCGTCTACTTCGGGCAGAACATCTCACCCGCCCTGGCTGAGCTGAGTGCCGAGATCCATAGGGCCAACCCAGACGCCCTGATCGGCATCGACGAGGAGGGCGGCAGCGTCACCCGCCTCGAGGTCGCCACCGGGTCGACGCTTCCAGGGGCAGCGCAACTCGGCATCCTCGACGATCCGGCAGCGAGCGGGGCGACCGGTGCGGAGCTCGCCAGGCGGGCCCGCGAGGTCGGTGTCGACGTCGTTCTCGGACCCGTCGCCGATGTCAATACGGACCCGAGCAATCCCGTGATCGGCGCGCGCTCGTTCGGGTCCGATGCGCAGCTCGTCTCGCGCCACGTCGTAGCCACGGTGCGCGGTCTGCAGGACGGGGGCGTGGCGGCGTGCGTGAAGCACTTCCCCGGCCATGGCGACACGCATCTCGATTCGCATCACGCTCTGCCGGTGATCACACTCGATCCGTCGGAGATCGAGGACGTCCATCTGGAGCCCTTCCGTGCCGCGATCGCCGCCGGGGTCGACACGATCATGACCGCGCACATCGTGATTCCCGCATGGGGCGATCGGCCCGCGACGCTGAATCCCGGGGTGCTCGGGCGGCTGCGACAGATGGGGTTCGAGGGCGTCATCATCACGGATGCGCTCGACATGGCAGCAGTCCGTGAGTCCGTCGGGATCGGCGGCGGGGCTGTGCAGGCTCTGGCTGCCGGCGCGGATCTGCTCTGCATCGGCAACCCGACGAACCCGGGGGATGCCGCAGCATCCGATCAGGACGAACGCGACTTCCTCGCCGCGCGCGATGCGATCGTCGCCGCGCTGCGCGATGGCACGCTCTTCCGCGAGCGGGTCGAGCAGGCGCGTGATCGCGTGTGCGCGCTGTCGGCGAAGCTCCGCGCCGCCACACCCGTCGAAACGGGGGCGTTCGACGGCGCGGCGATCGTCGCGCGCGCACTGCAGATGAAGGGCGGGATGGATGCCGCGGCATCCGCTCTTTCGATCATCGACGCGCGTCGGCGCTCGACGCTCGCCGTCGACAGCGCCGCGTCATACGTCACTGACGCGCTGGCGGGGGAAGGCTTCCGTGTGCGGCTCGATGTCGCCCGTGCGACGGATGCTGAGCGGGATGCTGCCCTCGATGCCGCGATCGCCGCTCAGGGCCGACTCGTGGTGCTGATCGATCGTCCGGACGTCGACGATGATCAGCGTGCGCTCGTCGAGGTCGCCGCAGCGCGTGACCCGGGGGCGGTCGTGGTGAACGTGGGACTCGCCTCGCAGCGTCCGCTGCCGCTGCCTGTCGTCGAGGTCGCCGCGGCGAGTCGTGTGGGGGCTGAGGCGGCCCGCGCGCTCCTGCTCTCGCGCTGACTTTCGGGGCCGTATGCGGCGATCGTCACTTAGCTGATACCGGATCGCAACATTAATGCGTTTGGATTCCAGGAGCGGTCTGGGTAGCGTCAAGGCATCACGTGTCACGAGAGCGACGTTGCTCCCAGAACGCGCAAGGAAGCGCCCCAACAGGGAAGGTACACAGCATGATCACTACATCTATGCGCAGACGGCGAGGGCTCATCGCCGTCACCGGCACCGCAATCGCGGCGATGCTGCTCTCCGGCTGCGTCGCCAGTGAACGCGGCGACGACTCCGGTGATGGCGGGGGAGGAGACGTCGACAGCACATTCGTGTTCGCGGCCTCCTCGGACCCGGCCAGCCTCGACCCTGCCTTCGCGCAGGACGGCGAGACCTTCCGCGTCTCCCGGCAGATCTTCGAGGGGCTCGTCGGCACGGAGCCCGGCACCGCTGACCCCGCCCCCCTGCTGGCTGAGTCGTGGGAGTCCGCGGACGACGGCATGTCGCACACCTTCGCGCTGAAGGAGGACGTGAGCTTCCACGACGGCACGCCGTTCAACGCCGAGGCCGTGTGCGCGAACTTCGACCGCTGGTACAACTGGACCGGCCTTGCCGCATCCGAAGCCTTCGGTTACTACTACAACAAGCTCTTCCACGGCTACGCCGACAGTCCTGAAGAGGCTGTGTACAAGTCGTGCACGCCCGATGGCGACTACTCGGTCACCGTCGAGCTGAACAAGCCGTTCGCCGGGTTCATCCCCGCGCTCTCGCTGCCCGCCTTCTCGATGCAGAGCCCGAGCGCGATGAACGAGTTCGGCGCTGACGAGGTCGGCGGTTCGGCTGAGGCTCCGCAGATGTCTGAGTACGCCGAGGGCCACCCGGCCGGAACCGGTCCGTTCAAGTTCGAGGACTGGGCGCGCGGCGAGCAGCTCACGCTCACCTACTTCGACGAGTACTGGGGCGACAAGGGCCAGATCGACGAGATCATCTTCCGTACGATCGATGACCCGACCGCTCGTCGTCAGTCGCTCGAGGCAGGCGACATCGACGGGTACGACCTGGTCGGACCCGCTGACACTGCGGCACTAGAGGAGGCCGGGTTCAACATGGTCTCGCGCCCTCCGTTCACGATCCTGTACCTGGCGTTCAACCAGCAGATCCCTGAGCTGCAGGACCCGAAGGTGCGCGAGGCGCTCTCGTACGCGATCGACAAGGATGCCCTGATCTCGCAGGTGCTGCCCGAGGGCACGCAGAAGGCGACGCAGTTCATCCCGCCGGTCGTCAACGGCTACAACGAGGACGTCACCACCTACGACTACGACGTCGACAAGGCCAAGGCACTGCTGGCAGAGGCCGGCTACGACGAGGCCAACCCGCTGAAGCTCGACTTCAACTACCCCGTCAACGTCTCGCGTCCGTACATGCCCGACCCCGAGCAGATCTTCACCGTGCTGTCGACGCAGCTCGCAGAAGCAGGCGTGGAGACCACTCCGGTCTCGGAGGAGTGGGTCGAGTACCTCGACCGCACCACCGGCACCTCGGACCACGGCATCCACCTGCTCGGCTGGACCGGCGACTACAACGACACCGACAACTTCGTCGGCGTCTTCTTCGGTGCGCAGGGCTCGGAGTGGGGCTTTGACAACCCCGAACTGTTCAACGCCCTGTCCGAGGCGCGTGGCGTCGCGGATCTCGATGAGCAGACCGGTCTGTACCAGAGCATCAACGAGATGGTCGCAGAGTTCATCCCCGGTGTGCCGCTCGCGCACCCGGCTCCGACGCTGGCCTTCGACTCACGAGTCGAGAGCTTCCCCGCGAGCCCGGTGAACGACGAGGTCTTCAACGAGATCGTCCTCACGAAGTAACGCCGCTCTCTCCGCCCCGTTTCGATCCCTGAGCTTGTCGAAGGTCCCTGAGCTTGTCGAAGGGTCGAAACGGGGCGGAGCCGGCCCCCGAATCAGACGGAGTACTTCTTGCTGCGCACCATCGGCAGGCGACTGCTGTTCCTCATTCCCACCCTGTTCGGCCTCAGCATCCTGCTGTTCGCCTGGGTCAGGGCCCTTCCAGGCGGACCCGCCGTCGCTCTCCTCGGTGAGAAGGCGACGCCAGAAGCCATCGAGCGGGTCAACGAGCTCTACGGCTTCGACAGACCTCTCATCGAGCAGTACTTCATCTGGATAGGCCGACTCCTGCAAGGAGACTTCGGCACCTCGATCCAGACGAACCGGCCGGTGCTCGAAGAGTTCTTCCGCCGCTTTCCGGCGACCATCGAACTGTCGATCGCGGCCCTCATCATCGCGATCGGCATCGGCGTTCCGCTCGGCTACTGGGCTGCGCGCCGACACGGCAAGTTCAGCGACCACTCCGCGGTCGTGCTGAGCCTGGTCGGCATCACGATCCCGGTCTTCTTCCTCGCCTTCATCCTGAAGTACATCTTCGCCGTGCAGCTGGGCTGGCTTCCGGCTGACGGCCGACAGAATCCCCGGATCGACGCCACGCACCCCACCGGCTTCTACGTGTGGGACGGAATCATCACGGGTGAATTCGACGCGTCGTGGGATGCCATCCTGCACCTGATCCTGCCGGCGGTCGCCCTCGGCACTATTCCGCTGGCGATCATCGTGCGCATCACCCGGGCGAGTGTGCTCGAGGTGCAGAACGCCGACTACGTCCGCACCGGCCGCGCCAAGGGCGTCTCGAGCTCCACGCTGCGCGGGCGCTTCATCCTGCGCAACGCCCTGCTGCCGGTCGTCACCACGATCGGCCTGCAGACGGGCCTGCTGATATCGGGCGCGGTGCTCACCGAGACGGTCTTCGCCTATCCGGGTATCGGATCGTTCCTGGCCCGCGCGATCTTCACGCGCGACTTCCCCGTGCTGCAGGGATTCATCATCTTCATCGCGATCGCGTACGCGCTGATCAACCTCGCGGTGGATGTCTCCTACAGCCTGATCGACCCGAGAGTGAGGGTCCAATGAGCATTCCACTTCCCCCCGCGCAGGGCGGCGGCGCCCTCGACACCGTCACGATGCTGCAGACGGATATGAGCGAGAGCCCCGGCGGCTTCTGGCACGACGTCTTCCTGCGTCTGCGTCGGAACCCGACCGCCTGGATCGGCGCGGTCATCGTCTTCCTCTTCGTGGCGGTCGCGATCCTGGCGCCCCTCCTGGCGCCGTACCCCGAGACCGCTCTGCCCGGTGCGCGCGACATCACACCGACGCACATCCCCGGTCCCGGCGAGATCCCCGGCTTCCCGCTCGGCCTTGACCGCTTCGGCGGCGACGTGCTCTCCAAGCTCATCTGGGGTGCGCGCGCTTCGCTGCTCGTGGGTGTGGTCTCCACCGCCCTCGGCCTCGTCGGCGGAATGGTGCTCGGCCTGCTCGCCGGAACCTTCGGCGGCTGGGTCGACACCCTGATCATGCGAATCGTCGACATCATCCTGTCGGTGCCGAACCTGCTGCTCGCGGTTTCGATCGCGGCGATCCTCGGCCAGACGCCGTTCGCGGTGATGATCGCCATCGGTGCCTCGCAGGTGCCGATCTTCGCGCGACTGCTGCGGGCATCGATGCTGCAGCAGCGATCCAGCGACTACGTGCTCTCGGCGCAGACGCTCGGCCTCGGCCGCGGACGCATCACGATGTCGCACGTGCTGCCCAACGCGATCGGCCCCGTCATCGTGCAGGGCACGCTGACGCTCGCCACCGCCGTGATCGACGCCGCGGCGCTCTCGTTCCTCGGCCTCGGCGGCGGGCGCCCTGAGACGGCGGAATGGGGGCGGATGCTCACCTACGCGCAGAGCGAGCTCGCGATCGCGCCGTGGCTGGCGTTCTTCCCCGGTATCTGCATCGCGGTCACCGCGCTCGGCTTCACGCTGTTCGGTGAGGCGCTGCGAGAATCCATGGACCCGAAGACGAGGGCGCGCTGACATGACCGAAGCACAGAAGACCAGCACTCCGCTGCTGTCGGTCGAGGGCCTCGCTGTCGACTTCCACACCTTGGACGGCACCGTCCACGCCGTCGAGGGCGTCGATCTGGAGATCTCCGAGGGCCAGACGGTGGCGATCGTGGGGGAGTCGGGCTCGGGCAAGTCGACCACCGCGATGGCCATCATCGGACTCCTTGCGGGTGGCGGACACATCGCCAGAGGCAGCATCCGGCTCGATGGGCGCGACATCTCTCATGCGTCCGAGAGCGAACTGCGCAGCATCCGGGGTCGGGATATCGGGCTGGTGCCTCAGGACCCGATGTCGAACCTCAACCCGGTCGCGAAGATCGGTACGCAGGTGGCCGAAACGCTCCTCGCGCACGGGCTCGCGAACCGCCAGAACGTCTCGAAGAAGGTCGTGGAGGCGCTGGAGGCCGCGGGGCTCCCCGACGCGGCCAAGCGCGCGAAGCAGTACCCGCACGAGTTCTCCGGCGGCATGCGCCAGCGTGCACTGATCGCGATCGGCCTCGCCTGCAAGCCGCGGCTGCTCATCGCCGACGAGCCCACGAGTGCGCTGGATGTGACGGTGCAGCAGACGATCCTCGATCAGATCGGTCAGATGACGAGGGAACTCGGCACCGCCGTGCTGCTGATCACCCATGACTTGGGGCTCGCCGCCGAGCGGGCGGAGCGCGTGATCGTCATGCACCGCGGAAAGGTCGTCGAGCAGGGCGATGCGCGGCAGATCCTCGAGGATCCGCAGCATCCGTATACGAAGTCGCTCGTCGCGGCCGCCCCGTCCGTCGCCATCGCGCGGCTGCGCCCCGAATCGTTCCGCGTCGAGGATCGGGATGCTGCAGCTTCGGCCCCTGAGCCTCATTCGGCCCCGGAGCCTGTCGAAGGGTCCGAAGCATCCGACAACATCGTCGAGATCGAGAACCTCACCAAGGTGTACCCGGTGCGCGGACGCGGCGCGGATTTCGTCGCCGTCAATGACGTCTCGCTGGTGATCCCGCGCGGCGAGACCGTCGCGATCGTCGGCGAATCCGGGTCGGGAAAGACGACCACGGCGCGGATGCTGCTGAAGCTGATCGATCCGACCAGCGGCGTCATCCGGTACGAGGGCAAAGACATCTCGAAGCTCACCCGTGCGGAGTCGAAGGACTTCCGTCAGCGGGTGCAGCCGATCTTCCAGGATCCGTACTCGAGCCTGAACCCGATGTTCACGATCGAGCGTCTGATCGCCGAGCCGCTGGAGTTCTACAAGCGGGGGAGCGGTGCAGAGCGACGCGCGCGCGTGCGTCAGCTGCTCGACGATGTCGCGCTGCCGCAGTCGATGCTGCGGCGCTATCCCTCCGAGTTGTCCGGCGGGCAGCGCCAGCGCGTCGCGATCGCGCGTGCGCTCGCGCTCTCGCCCGATCTGATCGTCTGCGATGAGCCGGTCTCGGCGCTCGATGTTCTGGTCCAGGACCAGATCCTGACGCTGCTCGGTGACCTGCAGCGCGAGTACGGGCTGAGCTACCTGTTCATCTCGCACGATCTCGCGGTCGTGCGGCTGATCAGCGACTACGTGTGCGTGATGAAGGACGGCGCGCTCGTCGAAGCCGCGACGAGCGAAGAGATCTTCACGAACCCGCGCGACCCGTACACGAGGCGGCTGCTGGCCTCGATTCCCGGCAACGAACTCAACATCGCCTGACCTGGCTTTCCTCTTCTACAAACCTGCAAAACCACGCCGAGACCGCGGCTATTCGCCGCGGTCTCGGCGTGGTTTTGCAGGTTTGCAGGGGGCTTTTACCGCAGCATCCGGAATTGGTCAAGGATCACGCTTGCCATGTCGCGAAATCGGACGTATAGTTGATCTTTGCGCCTCGGTTCTCCCTGCCCTCATATGGTGGTCGGCAGTTGTTGAGCATACGAGTGCGCACTCCACCTGACGACAAAGGAATCGAGAAGCCCCGCGGGGCTCACGGAGGTTATTCCCTTGGCTGCTGCTCCCAACGCATCCACATCCACCACCAACAAGAACGGGCGCGGCGCATCGCGTCTCTCGTTCGCCAAGATCTCCGACACGCTGACGGTCCCTGACCTTCTCGCGTTGCAGACCGAGTCCTTCGACTGGCTCGTCGGCAACGACACGTGGAAGGCACGCCTCGCCGAAGGCAAGAAGGCCGGCCGCAAGGATCTCAACGAGTTCAGCGGTCTGGAGGAGATCTTCGAGGAGATCTCTCCGATCGAAGACCTCAGCGAGACGATGCAGCTGAGCTTCACCAACCCGTACCTCGAGCCTGAGAAGTACTCGATCGACGAGTGCAAGGAGCGTGGCAAGACCTACGCCGCACCGCTCTACGTCGAGGCCGAGTTCATGAACCACCAGACCGGTGAGATCAAGACTCAGACCGTCTTCATGGGCGACTTCCCGCTGCAGACCAGCAAGGGAACCTTCATCATCAACGGCACCGAGCGTGTCGTCGTGTCCCAGCTCGTCCGCTCGCCCGGTGTCTACTTCGACAAGACGCCCGACAAGACCAGTGACAAGGACATCGTCTCCGCTCGCGTCATCCCGAGCCGTGGTGCATGGCTCGAGTTCGAGATCGACAAGCGCGACCAGGTCGGTGTGCGCATCGACCGCAAGCGCAAGCAGTCCGTGACGGTCTTCCTCAAGGCCCTCGGCATGACCAGCGAAGAGATCCTCGCTGAGTTCAGTGGCTTCCCGTCGATCGAAGAGACTCTCGCCAAGGACACCATCCTCACCAAGGAAGACGCCCTTCGCGACATCTACCGCAAGCTCCGTCCGGGCGAGCAGGTTGCCGCTGAGGCTGCCCGCGCCCTGCTGGACAACTTCTACTTCAACACCAAGCGCTACGACCTGGCCAAGGTCGGTCGCTACAAGATCAACCAGAAGCTGGGCCTGAACCAGCCGTTGGACTCCTCGGTGCTGACCGTCGAAGACATCGTCGCAACCATCAAGTACCTCGTGCGTCTGCACCGCGGCGATGAGACCTTCACCGGTTTCCGCAGCGGCAAGAAGGCCGAGATCCGCATCGCGACCGACGACATCGACAACTTCGGCAACCGTCGTATCCGCGCTGTCGGCGAGCTCATCCAGAACCAGGTCCGCACCGGTCTGTCCCGCATGGAGCGCGTCGTCCGCGAGCGCATGACCACGCAGGACATCGAGGCGATCACCCCGCAGACTCTGATCAACGTGCGCCCCGTCGTCGCCGCGATCAAGGAGTTCTTCGGAACCTCGCAGCTCTCGCAGTTCATGGACCAGAACAACCCGCTCGCGGGTCTGACCCACAAGCGCCGCCTCTCGGCTCTTGGCCCTGGTGGTCTGTCCCGTGACCGCGCAGGTGTCGAGGTTCGTGACGTTCACCCGTCGCACTACGGCCGCATGTGCCCCATCGAGACTCCTGAAGGCCCGAACATCGGTCTGATCGGATCGCTCGCGACCTTCGCTCGCATCAACTCCTTCGGGTTCATCGAGACCCCGTACCGCCGCGTTGAGAACGGCGTCGTCACTGACGACATCGACTACCTCACCGCAGCCGAGGAGAACGACTTCAACATCGCTCAGGCGAACGCGAAGCTCGACAAGAACAAGAAGTTCGTCGACAGCCACGTGCTCGCACGCCCGAAGGGCGGAAGCGGTGAGGTCGACATGTTCGAGCCCGCCGAGATCGGCTACATGGACGTCTCCCCGCGCCAGATGGTGTCGGTGGCGACCTCGCTCGTGCCGTTCCTCGAGCACGATGACGCACAGCGCGCGCTCATGGGCGCCAACATGCAGCGTCAGGCTGTGCCGCTGCTGCGCAGCGACTCGCCGCTGGTCGGAACCGGTATGGAGGGCTACGCCGCCGTCGACGCCGGTGACGTGCTCACCGCTGACAAGGCCGGTGTCGTCACCGAGGTCTCTGCAGACCGCGTCGTCGTGCAGCTCGATGAGGGCGGCACGCAGGAATACCACCTGCGCAAGTTCGACCGCTCGAACCAGGGCACGTCCTACAACCAGAAGGTCGTCGTCTCGGCCGGTGAGCGCGTTGAGGTGAACGAGGTCATCGCTGATGGCCCCGCCACCGAGAACGGCGAACTCGCCCTCGGCAAGAACTTGCTCGTCGCGTTCATGACCTGGGAAGGCTACAACTTCGAGGATGCGATCATCCTCAGCCAGGACCTCGTGAAGGACGACACGCTCTCCTCGATTCACATCGAAGAGTACGAGGTCGACGCTCGCGACACGAAGCTCGGCAAGGAGGAGATCACCCGTGACCTCCCCAACGTCAGCCCTGAGCTGCTGAAGGACCTCGACGAGCGCGGCATCATCCGCATCGGCGCTGAGGTCCGCCCCGGCGACATCCTCGTCGGCAAGGTCACGCCCAAGGGTGAGACCGAGCTGTCGGCCGAGGAGCGTCTGCTCCGCGCCATCTTCAACGAGAAGAGCCGTGAGGTTCGCGACACTTCGCTGAAGGTTCCGCACGGTGAGCAGGGCACGATCATCGCCGTCAAGGAGTTCAACGCCGAAGACGGCGACGACGAGCTCGGCTCCGGCGTCAACCGCCGCGTCGTGGTCTACATCGCCCAGAAGCGCAAGATCACCGAGGGTGACAAGCTCGCCGGCCGTCACGGCAACAAGGGTGTCATCGCGAAGATCCTCCCGATCGAGGACATGCCGTTCCTTCCGGACGGCACCCCGGTCGACATCGTGCTGAACCCGCTCGGCATCCCTGGACGAATGAACTTCGGTCAGGTGCTGGAGACCCACCTCGGGTGGATCGCCAAGCAGGGCTGGAAGGTCGAGGGCAACCCCGAGTGGGCGGCGACGCTCCCGAAGGATGCCTTCGAGGCAGCCCCCGGCACCAAGGTCGCAACGCCTGTGTTCGACGGCGCAGAAGAGCACGAGATCGCAGGTCTCCTCGACTCGACTCTGCCGACTCGCGACGGCGACCGCCTCATCGACCGCTCGGGTAAGACCCAGCTGTTCGATGGTCGCTCAGGAGAGCCGTTCCCGGCACCGATCTCGGTCGGCTACATGTACATCCTGAAGCTGCACCACCTGGTCGACGACAAGATCCACGCCCGTTCGACCGGACCGTACTCGATGATCACCCAGCAGCCGCTCGGTGGTAAGGCGCAGTTCGGTGGGCAGCGCTTCGGTGAGATGGAAGTGTGGGCCCTCGAGGCTTACGGTGCGGCATACGCACTCCAGGAGCTCCTCACGATCAAGTCCGACGACATCCTCGGCCGCGTCAAGGTGTACGAGGCGATCGTCAAGGGCGAGAACATCCAGGAACCTGGCATCCCCGAGTCGTTCAAGGTGCTCATGAAGGAGATGCAGTCGCTCTGCCTGAACGTCGAGGTGCTCTCGGCTGACGGTACGACGGTCAACCTCCGCGACACCGACGATGAGGCATTCCGTGCCGCAGAAGAGCTCGGTATCAACATCTCCAGCCGATTCGAGTCCGCCTCGATCGACGAGATCTGACGCGCACCCTTCGACAAGCTCAGGGACTGCGTCCCTAAAAATTTATTGAGACACAGGAGAACTAGTGCTCGAGTCAAACACCTTCGATGAGCTTCGCATCGGCCTGGCCACCGCCGACGACATCCGCGGATGGTCCTACGGTGAGGTGAAGAAGCCCGAAACAATCAACTACCGCACCCTCAAGCCCGAGAAGGACGGTCTGTTCGGTGAGCAGATCTTCGGACCTTCCCGCGACTGGGAGTGTGCGTGCGGCAAGTACAAGCGCGTCCGCTTCAAGGGCATCGTGTGCGAGCGCTGCGGCGTGGAGGTCACCAAGAGCTCCGTCCGTCGCGAGCGCATGGGCCACATCGAGCTGGCTGCGCCCGTCACGCACATCTGGTACTTCAAGGGCGTCCCATCCCGCCTCGGGTACCTGCTCGACATGGCGCCGAAGGACCTCGAGAAGGTCATCTACTTCGCCGCGTACATGGTCATCTCGGTCGATGAGGATGCTCGTCACCGCGACCTGGCCACGCAGGAGAACAACGTCCGCCTCGAGCTGAAGACGCTGGGAGATCGTCGCGACGCGAAGATCGCCGAGCGCCTCACCAAGCTTGAGGAAGAACTCGCGGCCCTTGAGGCCGAGGGTGCCAAGGCCGACGCCAAGAAGAAGGTGAAGGACGCAGCGGAGAAGGAGATGAACCTTATCCGCAAGGGCGCCGACGAGGCGATCGCCAAGCTCGAGCGCGTGTGGGAAGACTTCCGCACGCTCGAGGTCGGCGCACTTCGCCCCGAGGACGACGTCTTCCACGAGCTGCAGGACCGCTTCGGTCAGTACTTCGAGGCCCACATGGGCGCGGAGTCGATCCAGCGTCGCCTCGCCGCCTTCGATCTCAAGACCGAGGCCGAGAACCTGCGTCTGCAGATCTCTGAGGGCAAGGGCCAGCGCAAGATCCGTGCGATCAAGCGCCTAAAGGTCGTCAGCTCGTTCCTCGAGACCGGTATGTCCCCGGCATCCATGGTTCTCGATGTCGTTCCGGTCATCCCGCCGGAGCTGCGCCCGATGGTGCAGCTCGACGGTGGTCGTTTCGCGACCAGTGACCTCAACGACCTCTACCGTCGTGTGATCAACCGCAACAACCGACTCCGTCGTCTGATCGATCTCGGTGCCCCCGAGATCATCGTCAACAACGAGAAGCGCATGCTGCAGGAGGCCGTCGACGCACTGTTCGACAACGGTCGCCGCGGTCGCCCCGTCACCGGTACCGGAAACCGTGCACTGAAGTCCCTCAGCGACATGCTGAAGGGTAAGCAGGGTCGTTTCCGTCAGAACCTGCTCGGAAAGCGCGTCGACTACTCGGGCCGTTCGGTCATCGTCGTCGGCCCGCAGCTGCAGCTGCACCAGTGTGGTCTGCCCAAGCAGATGGCTCTGGAGCTCTTCAAGCCGTTCGTGATCAAGCGCCTGATCGACCTCGGTCACTCGCAGAACATCAAGGCCGCCAAGCGCGCCGTCGAGCGCACCCGTCCCGAGGTCTGGGACGTGCTCGAGGAGATCATCCGCGAGCGTCCTGTGCTGCTTAACCGTGCACCTACCCTGCACCGTCTGGGCATCCAGGCGTTCGAGCCGCAGCTCGTCGAGGGCAAGGCCATCCAGCTCCACCCGCTCGTCTGTGCAGCCTTCAACGCTGACTTCGACGGTGACCAGATGGCTGTGCACCTGCCGCTGTCGGTTGAGGCTCAGGCCGAGGCCCGCGTGCTGATGCTCGCATCGAACAACATCCTCAAGCCCTCCGACGGCCGTCCGGTCACCCTGCCTTCGCAGGACATGATCATCGGTCTTCACCACCTCACGGTGGTCAAGGCTGGCGCGAAGGGTGAGGGACGTGCGTTCGGCTCGGTCTCCGAGGCGATCCTGGCCAAGGACGAGGGAACCCTCGACCTGCAGGCCAAGGTCCGCATCCGCATCCCTGGCATGGCATTCCTCGAGGGCGAAGCTCCTGAGGGCTACGAGAAGCACCACCTGGTGGATGCGTCTCTCGGCCAGGCGATCTTCAACGCCACGCTGCCCAAGGGCTACCCGTTCGTCCGTGAGCCCGCTGACAAGGGCAAGCTGTCGCAGATCGTCAACAAGCTGGCCGAGGAATACCCCAAGGTCGAGACTGCTGCGACGCTGGACCGCATCAAGGACGCCGGTTTCTACTGGGCCACGCGCTCGGGTGTGACCGTTGCCCTCAGTGACATCCTCACTCCTCCGAACAAGAAGGAGATCGTCGGCCGTTACGAGAAGCTGGCCGCGAAGGTTCAGTCCCAGTACGAGAAGGGCCTCACCACCGACGCCGAGCGTCGTCAGGAGCTCATCAAGATCTGGACTGAGGCAACCGATGAGGTTCAGGTCGCGATGCGCGAGAACTTCCCTGAGGACAACACCATCAACCGCATGGTGTCCTCCGGTGCTCGTGGTAACTGGCTGCAGATCCGCAACATCGCGGGTATGCGAGGCCTGGTGAACAACCCGAAGGGTGAGATCATCCCTCGCCCGATCATCTCCTCGTACCGCGAGGGGCTGTCGGTGGCGGAGTACTTCATCGCCACGCACGGTACCCGTAAGGGTCTGGCTGACACCGCTCTGCGTACCGCCGACTCGGGTTACCTGACCCGTCGTCTGGTGGACGTCTCGCAGGACGTCATCATCCGCGAAGAGGACTGCGGCACGTCGAAGGGCCTCGAGCTCCCGATCGCTGCTCCGAACTCGCAGGGTGAGCTCGTGCGCGACGCGAACGTCGAGAACTCGGTGTTCGCTCGTACGCTGGCGTCTGATGTCGTCAGCGAGTCGGGCGAGGTTCTCGCCTCGGCCGGTGACGATGTCGGCGACGTGCTGATCGACAAGCTCGTCGGCCTCGGTGTGGAGAACATCAAGGTGCGCTCCGTGCTGACGTGCGACTCGGCTGTCGGTGTCTGCGCGCAGTGCTACGGCCGCTCGCTCGCAACCGGTAAGACCGTCGACATCGGAGAGGCCGTCGGCATCATCGCCGCACAGTCGATCGGTGAGCCCGGTACCCAGCTGACGATGCGTACCTTCCACACCGGTGGTTCTGCATCGGCGGATGACATCACCCAGGGTCTGCCCCGTGTGCAGGAGCTCTTCGAGGCTCGTACGCCCAAGGGTGCATCTCCGATCGCCGAGGCCGATGGTCGCATCACGATCGATGAGAACGACAAGGGCAAGAAGGTCATCCTCACGCCCGACAACGGCGATGAAGAGGTCATCTACCCGGTGCTGAGGCGTGCAACGCTTCTCGTCGAGGACGGCCAGCACGTCACCGTCGGTCAGCCGATCCTGGTCGGCACGCTGGACCCCAAGGAGGTCATGCGTGTCATGGGTGCCCGCGAGGTGCAGCGTTACCTCGTCAACGGCGTCCAGGGCGTTTACCGCTCGCAGGGTGTGCCGATCCATGACAAGCACATCGAGGTCATCGTCCGTCAGATGCTCCGCAAGGTGACTGTCGTCGATCACGCCGACACGAACCTGCTGCCGGGTGAGATGGTCGACCTCAAGCGCTACCAGGCGATCAACCGTGAGACTGTGGCAGAGGGCAAGCGCCCCGCGTCCGGCCGCTCGGAGCTGATGGGTATCACCAAGGCGTCGCTTGCGACCGAGTCGTGGCTGTCGGCCGCCTCGTTCCAGGAGACGACCCGCGTGCTCACCGAGGCTGCGATGCAGGGCAAGCGCGACCCGCTGGTCGGTCTCAAGGAGAACGTCATCATCGGTAAGCTCATCCCCGCCGGAACCGGTCTGTCGAAGTACCGCGACATCATTGTCGAGGCGACGGAAGAGGCCAAGAGCGAGCGCTACCCGAACCGGATCTTCGCATCCGACGGAGCGTACGCCGAGGGTGACTTCGGTTACGTCGACTTCGACGCGTTCTCGACCGATGACGTGACGCCCGGTACGTATAACTGAGCGTGACTGATTGAGAAAACCCCGCACCTCTTCGGAGGTGCGGGGTTTTTTCGCGGTCCCCGCCCGTGTTGGCCGGGCAAGCCCCCGTTCAGGTCGCGAATTGTGCCGCTCTCAGCCGCGCAGAGCGACATAGATTGCGACCTGGACGGGACCGGGAGGGCAGAATGAGGGGATGCTGACTTCCCCGCGCGCCGTCGTGATCGGTGATGCCCTGATCGACGAGATCCACGACGCCGGCGGCATCCGGGAGCTGGTGGGCGGAGCCGCCCTCAACGTCGCCGTCGGCATGCGCCGGCTGGGCGTCCCGACGACCCTGATCGCGATGGTGGGCGATGATGAGGCCGGCGAGCACATCCGCGCGTACCTCGCAGATCACGACGTGCAGCTGATCGAGAGCGCGGCCCCGCGCGGATCGTCACGAGCCGTCGTGCAGCGGGATGCTGACGGTGAGCCGACCTACGTCTTCAATGCGGCGGCGCGGCGGCGCAGCATCCGCTATGACGAACCCGCGCGGCAGGCGATCGCCGCAGCGGACCTCGTCGTGATCAGCTGCTTCCCCTTCGACAACCCGGTCGAAGTCGACGCGCTCGTCGCGGCCCTCGCAGACGCGCGCGTCGCGATCGATCCGAATCCGCGGACCGGCATGCTCCGGAGCAGAGACGAATTCGTGCGCGGCTTCGAGCGGGTGGCTGCAGGTGCAGCGATCGTCAAGGTCGGCGCCGACGACGCACGGCTTCTCTACGACGGAGGCCTTGACCGACTCCGCACCCGACTTCGAGAACTGGGCGCCGAAGCCGTGCTCGCCACAGCAGGCAGACACGGCGCGGTGCTCGACGTGGATTCCCGCACGCTCACGGCGCCGATCGCTGACCTCCCAGGAGCCATCATCGACACGGTGGGGGCGGGGGATGCCACTCTTGCCAGCGTCGCCGAAGGCCTCGTCGCCGCACGGCCAGCATCCACCGAACAGTGGCAGGCGCTGCTTGATCGGGCCATGGAAGTCGCCGCGGCCACCTGTCGGTCCGAGGGCGGATTGCTGCGCACTGCAGAGTCTCTGACCGACGCCGAAAGGGGCGTCTACGGCAGCTGACTGCTCGATTTCTTAGCCGTGCTTCTGGCAGGTATGATTGATACTCGCGCCCCCGGTTGGCTGGAAAAGCTGGACGGGTGTGCATCTGGCAAGTTACCCAAGTGGCCAAAGGGAGCTGACTGTAAATCAGCCTGCATCGCATTCGGGGGTTCGAATCCCTCACTTGCCACCACTGAAGAAGGCTCCGCACCTGCGGGGCTTTCTTCGTCTCACCAGGTGTTTCCCCGCTGATTGAACGAATGCGTGACAGTGAGGTCGGAAATCGGCCACACTGAGTCCTATGGGATCAGCGTTGACCACCATCGGACTACCCGTCGCCCTCGGCATCATCATGCTGGGTCTCGGGCTCAGCCTCACGCTCGCCGACTTCCGCCGTGTGCTCACGCAGCCCAAGGCGGTGCTCATCGCTCTGCTGTGCCAATTGGTGGTGCTGCCCGCCCTCTGCTTCGGGCTTGTCATACTGTTTCAGCTGCCGCCGGTGCTGGCCGTCGGCATGATGATGCTCGCGGCATCGCCCGGAGGGACGACCGCGAACCTTTACAGCCATCTGTTCCGCGGCGACATCGCCCTGAACATCTCGCTCACTGCGGTGAACTCGGTCATTGCGGTGATCACGCTGCCAGTGATCACGAACCTCGCGATCATGTACTTCCAGCCATTCGACGACCAGCTGGGGCTGCAGTGGTCGAAGGCGCTCGAGGTGTTCGCGATCGTGCTGCTTCCGGTCGCGCTCGGCATGCTGATCCGCCGGCTGTGGCCGAAGTTCGCCGACGGCATGGACCGCCCGGTGCGGATCGCGAGCATCATCATCCTCATCGTGGTGATCGCCGGCGCCGTGGCGTCGAACTGGGCGCTGCTGGTCGACAACTTCGCGCGACTCGCGCTGATCACGATCGTCTTCTGCCTCATCAGCCTGGCGCTCGGCTACGTGGTTCCGCGACTACTGCGGATCGGGCGACGTCAGGCCATTGCGACCTCGTTCGAGATCGGCATCCACAACGCCACTCTTGCGATCGTGATCGCCCAGAGCGTCCTGGGCTCGGTGGAGCTGAGCCTTCCGGCCGCGGTCTACGGCGTCTTGATGTTCTTCATCGCATTCGGCTTCGGGTTCCTCATTCGCGACAGAAGCCTCAGCGCGGACCCCGCGCACGCCCCCGCTACGTAGACTGGTCGAAGCGAGAGCCGTACAGCGGCTCCGCGCGCGAGCCGATCAGGCGAGCACGTCGACGCAGACGAAGGAGATGGCGTGGGTCGTATCGTCACCAGGCGACCGGTGCTGAAGATCGCACTGGGGCATCCGCCCACTCGCCGGGCCGACACCCTCGCGGTGGAGGAGCCGCTCGAGATCCGCGTCGGCGGCACCCCGCTCGCGGTCACCATGCGCACTCCCGGCAACGATGTCGAACTCGCCGCCGGCTTTCTCGTCTCGGAGGGCGTCATCGCCGAGGGCGCCGAGTTCCGCTCGGCGATTCACTGCGGCGGACCAGGCACCGGTGGGGAAGAGAACACCTACAACGTTCTCGATGTCGCTCTCGCTCCCGGGGTGGCACCGCCCGCCCCCGAACTGCGCCGCGAGTTCTACACGACCAGCTCCTGCGGCATCTGCGGCAAGGCGAGCATCGATGCGGTGCGCACCATCTCGCGCCATCTGCTCGCTCATGATGATGCGTCGGTGACAGCCGAGGCGCTCGCCGAGTTCCCGGTGCGCCTGCGCGCACATCAGAGCGCGTTCGATAAGACCGGTGGCCTGCATGCTGCCGCCCTGTTCGATGTCGACACCGGCGAGATGCTCGTGCTGCGCGAAGACGTCGGGCGGCACAACGCCGTCGACAAGGTGATCGGCTGGGCCGTCCTTCAGGATCGGCTTCCGCTGCGCGGCACCGTGCTGCAGGTCTCGGGACGAGCGAGCTTCGAACTCGTCCAGAAGGCGACGATGGCCGGCATCCCGATTCTTGCGGCCGTGTCCGCGCCGTCGTCGCTGGCGGCAGAACTCGCGGAGTCGCTTGGCCTCACCCTGATCGGGTTCCTGCGCGGCCGGTCGATGAATGTGTACACGCATGCGGAGCGGGTGTCGGTGAGCGATGCCGCAGAATCCGGATGGCTGAGAGAAGGAAGCGCCTCATGACGAACGTGAGCGAGAACCCGCGGCCGGGAACGGCCTTCGGCCTCATGTCGGAGGCGCCGCGCCAGGGTGGGTACGGGCCGGTGACGACGAAGCCGTGGTCGCAGGAGGACTACGCGCATCCCTCCGCTGCGTGGGGTGCGGCGCTGTCGGTCGGGCAGGTGCTGCTGCGCGAGCGCCAGCCGGTGCGCGGGTCGCTGGCCATGCTCACGATGAACCACCCGATCAAGGGCTTCGATTGCCCTGGGTGCGCGTGGCCGGATGACCAGAAGGGCCTGAAGCTCGACATCTGCGAGAACGGCATGAAGCACGTCACGTGGGAGATGACCCACAAGCGCGTGGGCCCGGCGTTCTTCGCGAAGCACACGGTGACCGAGCTGGCCGAGTGGACCGATTACGAACTCGAGAACGCGGGTCGTCTCACCGAGCCGATGGTCTACGACGCCGAGCTCGACCGTTACGTGCCGATCAGCTGGGATGACGCGTTCACCCTGATCGGCGAGGAGCTGCGCGGTCTCGACAGCCCAGATGAAGCGACCTTCTACACGTCGGGAAGGCTCAGCAACGAGGCATCCTTCCTGTACCAGCTGATGATCCGCGAGTACGGCACGAACAACATGCCGGACTGCTCGAACATGTGCCATGAGGCATCCGGCCGTGCGCTGACGGCATCCATCGGATCGGGGAAGGGCACGACGACCGTTGAGGACTGGGAGCAGACCGACGCGCTGTTCCTGCTCGGAGTCAATGCCGCCTCCAATGCGCCGCGGATGCTGACGGCGCTGTCGAACGCCGTGAAGAACGGCGCGCAGGTCGTGCACGTGAACCCGCTCATCGAGGCGGCATCCCGGCGGACGACCGTGCCGCACGATTTCGTCGACATGGCGCTGTTCAAGACGCATGAGACCGGGACGCTCGATCTGCAGGTGCGTCCGGGTGGAGACATGGCGCTCATGCGCGGCATCGCGAAGGTCGTCTTCGAGGCGGCAGAGACGGATGCCGCGGTACTGGATACCGCGTTCCTCGAACGTTTCGCGGAAGGGCTCGCGGAATACCGCGCGCTGGTGGATGCCACGAGCTGGGACGATCTCGTCATCCAGTCGGGGCTCAGCGAGGAGCAGATCCGCGCGGCAGGTGCGATCTACCTGAAGGCCGACAGTGCGATCGTGAGCTGGTGCCTCGGCGTCAGCCAGCACGAGCACGCCGTCGACATGGTGCGCGAGATCACCAACGTGCTGCTGCTGCGCGGCAACATTGGGCGCCCGGGTGCAGGGCCCGCGCCGGTCCGCGGTCACAGCAATGTGCAGGGCAACCGCACCTGCGGCATCAACCATCACTCGCCTGCGTGGCTGCTCGACAAGCTCGATGAAGTCTGCGGCATCACCTCTCCGCGTCGGCCAGGACTCGACACGGTCGGGAGCATCCACCAGATGCACGCCGGGGCAGTGAAGGTGTTCGTGGGGCTGGGCGGCAACTTCGTCACCGCCGCACCCGACACCGTCTTCACCGCCGAGGCGATGAGCAGCTGCCGGCTCACGGTGCAGGTGAGCACGAAGCTCAACCGCAGCCACATCGTGCACGGAGCTAAGGCGTTGATCCTGCCGTGCTTGGCACGCAGCGAGCGCGATGAGCAGGCGAGCGGTACGCAGGGACAGACTGTCGAAGATGCCATGAGCATGGTTCATCTGTCGGTCGGCGGGCGGAAGCCGGCATCCGATCATCTGCTCTCCGAACCCGACATCATCGCGCGCATGGCGCGGGCGACCATCCCCGACAGCGCGACGCCGTGGGAGGAATACGTCGCCGATTACGCGCGCATCCGCGATGTGATGGCCAGAGTCCTCCCCGGTTTCGAGGGCTTCAACGAGCTCATTGCAACGCCGAACGGGTTCCGCATTCCGCAGCCCGCGCGCGAGCGCGACTTTCGCACACCGACCGGCCGGGCGATGTTCTCAGCCGCACCGCTGCACGATGTGCGGCCACCCGCAGAGGACATGCTCGTGCTGCAGACCATGCGCGCGCACGACCAGTGGAACACCACGATCTACACCGCGAACGACCGCTACCGCGGGGTGAAGAATCTGCGCGAGCTGATCTTCCTGCACCAGGACGACATGCGCGAGCGCGACATCGCGACAGGCGACTTCGTCGACATCGTCGCCACGTCGAAGGACGGCACAGAGCGGCACCTGCGCCGCTACCGTGCCATCGCGTACGACTTGCCGCGGGGGAGTGCGGCCGGGTACATGCCCGAGATGAACGTGCTGATCGGTCCGAACGACTTCAGTGCGCAGAGCGATCAGCCGCTGATGAAGAGCATCAACGTCCGGGTGGCGCGCTCGGACTGAAAGCCGCGGCGTCCGAGCATCCGCGGTCAGTCGGAGAGGTGCTTCAGAGCGCTGCCCTTGTGCGCGGCGACATGATCGGTCTTGTCGCTCTTGATCTCGTACTGCGGGTCATCGTCACTGGCGCGATGCGTATGACCCTTGTAGTCGAAATCGGCAGTGTGCACCTTGGTGATGCGGCCGCTCACGTGTCCGGCTTCGGAGTTCCAGCTGACGTGGTCACCGACCTTGAAATGCTTCGTCATTCAGATCACCTCTGTTCTCGTTGCTTCGATTGTCGCACCGCAGACCGGGTCGCGCGCAGGGTAGCTCCGTCTTCATAGACGTTCGGTGTTCATAGACTGGGGCGATGCGAGCGCTCACCGAATCCGAAGTCCGCGCGGCGTTCATCAACGCGACCGACGATGAGCTGCGCATGATCGAGATGCCGCACGACTTCGTGCTGGTCGACTGGGACTTCCACGATTTTCTGGCGTGGCGGGATCCGGCATCCAGCAAGCGCGGCTGCGTCCTCGTCGAGATCTCAGCCGGCGTCGTCGGCGTGGTCCTGCGCGCCAGCGACGCGGGGCGAGTGCGTTCGGGCATGTGCAACATCTGTCACGCGATGCAGCCGGGCACTCAGGTCGCGCTGTTCTCGGCGCGCAGAGCCGGGCCGGCAGGGCAGCGGGGTGACAGCATCGGCACGTATATGTGCGCCGACCTGTCGTGTCATGAGAATGTGCGGCTCGCGCATCCGCTCGCGCCGAATGAGATCCGCGCTGACGGACAGGTCGATATGCGGCTCGACGGCACCCGGCGCCGAATGGAGCGATTTGTCGCACGTGTACAAGAGGAGATGGACTGATCCTGCACCGCGGCTAGGCTGACGGAGTCCGCGCTTCGAAGGAGATGCCCATGAGCGATGCCATCCTGTTGTCGATCGATGAGGGGCTCGCGCGCCTCACTCTGAACCGTCCCGCACGACTGAACGCCTTCAACGAGGATCTCGCGGTGGCATGGCGGGATGCGACGACCGAGGCGACCTCGCGAGATGACGTGCGGGCGATTCTGCTCGATGCATCCGGCCCGTCCTTCTGCGCCGGCGGCGACGTGATCGAGATGGCCACGTCGATGGCAGACGGCGGCCCGCTCACCGAACTCGCTGGTGTCATCAACGAGGGAATCCGGGCTCTCACCGAGTCGTCGATCCCCGTGGTGGGCGCCGCGCACGGCACGACGGCAGGCGGAGGCCTGGGCATTCTGCTCTGCACGGACTACGCCGTCATCGGCGGACGCTCGAAGATCGGCAGTCTGTACGCGAACATCGGCCTCACGCCCGACCTGTCGGTCTCAGCGCAGCTGGCGGATGCTGTCGGCCAGCGCCGCGCGCTTCAGCTGGTGCTGCAGGACCGTCTGCTCAGCGCCGAAGAGGCTCTCGAATGGGGGCTGGTCGCTGAGGTGGTCAGCGGGTCGGATGCTGCAGACGAGGCCGACCGCGTGCGCGCACGCGCGGAGGAGATCGCACGTTTCTGGCTCGCGGGCGCCGCGCGCGCGTACGGGCAGGCGAAGCAGCTGGTCCGTTCGCAGCCGTCGCGCAGCTTCGCAGATCAGCTCGCCGAAGAGGCCCGTTCGATCGGGGCATCCTTCGACACGGCTGATGCGAAGGCTCGAGTGGCGGCGTTCGCTGCGCAGTCCGCGAAGAAAGCTCGCTGAGCTCCTCGAAGAGTTACTCACAATCGCCGGGATGCCCGTCGTGTTGTCGCCGTCGCGTGCGAGGATGAGTGCAACGCAGACGACGAGGAGATCATGATGTCAGAGGTCAATCACACCCAGTCGAAACCGGGTGCGTCACTGCTGATCCGTGGGGCGATCTGGATCGCCATCGGCGCCCTGATCGCTGCGGCGCTGGTCTGCGTCGTGTGGGTGCTCATCGGTGACCAGAACGGCATCATCGGGCGAGCATTCCTCACGATCCTCCTGCTTGCGGGGTTCGCCGGGATCGCAATCCTCGAAGCAGGACTGGCGGCTCGTCGTCCTGACTGGCTGGCGCTTGCCAGCATGATCACCTGGATCGTCGCGCTCATCGCGGGAGCCATCAAGATCTGGCTTCCGAGCGAGCCCTACGAGTACACCGGTGGCGCCGGTCGCTTCTTCATGCTGCTCGTCATCGTGGGCGTTCTGCAGCTCGCGCTGCTGCACGTGCGGCTGTTCGTCCCTGCCGCGCAGCGATATGTCACGACGTTCACACGGGTCATCTTCTACGTCACGATTGCGATGCTGGTGCTGCTCGTGGCGATGCTCGTCATCTTCCTCACTCTTCCCGACACGTTCGACTACAGCGAGCTGTACTGGCGCATCGTGGTCGCGCTGGCGATCCTCGTCGCTGTCGGCACGACTCTGATTCCGCTGCTGAACGCCCTGTTCGCCCCGAAGAAGCCTGCGTCGGCTGGCCGTTACGCGCCCGTGCAGGCGTACGCCCCTGCCCTCGCGGCGCCCACCGCCCCCACAGGTTCTGCGGCGCAGCAATGGCCGACGTACGCCGATGGGTTCACCCCGCTGCCGGTTCTTCCGGATGGATCCCCGGACTGGAACGCGTACTACACCGGGTATCCGACGCAGATCGCGCCGCAGGCGTCGCCGGGTCAGCATTCGCCGGTGGGCCTCGTCTCCTCTCCGGATGCTCCGATCGGTCCGGACGGGTTCCCGGTGCCTCCCGCCGGTGCCCCGGCAGCGCACGATGGGATTCTGGGCGAAGCGGCGTGGCAGTTCCCGACGCCGGAGGTGCCGCCCGTGCCGCCGATGCCTGAGCAACCTGCTGCTGCGGAGCAGGCCGGTGCTGCGGAGCAGCCCGCTGCACCGCAGGAGCCGCCGATCGCGCCCCCGGCGCCCGGCGCGTTCCCGCCTCCGCCTCCGGCGCCCCGCCAGTGAGCGGCGAGGTGTCGGTCGACCCCGCACAGCTGCGAGAGCTCGCCGCAGACATCGCCCGTGAAGCGGGAGCCCTCGCTCGGCAGCGCCGTGCGGCTGGCGTCTCTCTTGCGGCGACCAAGACGAACCTGGCAGACATTGTCACTGAGGCTGACCGCGAGGTTGAAGACCTCATCCGCACGCGACTTGCGGCCGAGCGCCCCGGCGATGGCTTTCTGGGCGAAGAGTCCGGTGCCGCCGTATCGACGACCGGGGTGACGTGGGTCGTCGATCCGATCGACGGCACGGTGAATTATGCCTATGGCATGCCGACCTACAACGTGAGCATCGCCGCAGTGCAGGGCGGCACCGATCCCGGTGGCTGGCAGGCGCTCGCCGCAGCCGTGCACGCGCCGGCGCTGGGGGAGCTGTTCGAAGCATCCCGTGGTGGCGGATCCTGGCTCGCCGGTGAGAAGCTCGCGGTGACCACTGAGACTCCGGCGGGAGCACTGCTCGCGACCGGGTTCGGCTACGACCCGGCGACGCACGACGGCGACCTCGCCACCGTGCGCGAAGTGATGCCGCTCGCGCGTGACCTTCGACGGATGGGCGCCGCTGCGCTCGACCTCGCATACGTCGCGGCAGGGCGTCTGGACGGATACTTCGAACGCGGGCTCAAGCCCTGGGACTTCGCTGCCGGTTCGCTGCTCGTGCAAGAGGCAGGTGGCATGGTGAGCTGGCTGGATGCGGCATCCGCTCGTCCGATGACGGTCGCTGCCGGGCCCGCGCTGCACGCACGGCTTCTGAGTGTTCTTTCCGACGAAAAGTAGTGGCGAAACGCATGTCATTGTCGACGCCGCCACGGTAGTGTTTTTGTAATCGTTACCTTCGTACTACCCACACGAAGGCGCCCCCGCTGACGACTGCCCGAGAGTTCTGTTTTGCCCTTCGATTCCCTCCTCGCTGGCCCTGCGCCCACGCGTCGTTCGCGACGTCGCGCTGCAGAAGCCGCGACGGCCGCAGTCGCCGTGCCGCTGTCGCGACGTGCGTTGCGTGAGCTTCGGCAGGGTGAAGAAGTTGCGCCCGCTCCGGTCACAAGGGCAAGCCTCAGGCAAGAGCGAGCCCAGCGGTCGCAGGTCGAGCAGGTTCCGGTTGAGCAGCCTCCGGTCGAGTTGGTCGAGTTAGTCGAAGTTGAGCAGGTCGTAGTCGAACAGCCAGGGGTTCAGCAGCCCAGTTGCGAAGACGGAGCCGATGCGTTCAACGCGGCATGCCGCGCGTTCCTCGCCGTCCCGCCGAGCCTGCCCATCTACGTGACCGGCGCTGGAGCCGCCGAGCCACGCGATACGAGCGTCTTCCGCGCGGGATCGGCGGCGACGAGATCCAAGCGTTCGTGTCGTCGTCCGACCTGCAGAGCGACACGATCGAACGCGTCGACAAGTTCTCGACGGCGTCGCTGGTCGACATCGCGCAGGAGCAGGGCATCGACTATTCGACGTCGGTGTACACGAACGATCCGTATGCCTTGATTCAGTGGCCCTTCATGGTGGGCGTCGGCATGAGCTACGGCTACGGCATGCGCGACGGGCGTCTGCATGAGGGTCTGGATCTCGTTCCGGGCGATGGCGCGCCGGTTCAGGCGATCGCGGGCGGTCGGGTGCGGATCGCGACAGAGACCGGCGGCAACTACGGCGTCACCGTCTACATCGATCACATGATCGACGGCGAGCTGATCACCAGCCATTACTCGCACATGCAGTACGGATCTCTGCGGGTCGAGGCGGGGCAGACAGTCGAGGTCGGCGACATCATCGGCAAGGTCGGCAACACCGGTCGCTCATTCGGAGCGCACATGCATTTCGAGCTGGTCGTCGACGGAGCAACCATCGATCCGCTTCCGTGGCTGCAGGAGAATGCCGGTCGCTATGACGGGGTCGCCCCGGTTTCGTGAGAACGCCGAAGTGATGGTATTCTCGTGTGGTTGCCTTCACGGGTGACAGCGCCCCGATAGCTCAGTGGCAGAGCACTTCCATGGTAAGGAAGGGGTCGTCAGTTCAATCCTGACTCGGGGCTCGCAGCATCCTTTCTTTTGATCGGATGCCGTGCGGCAGGGTAGCTCAGTTGGTGAGAGCGCACGACTCATAATCGTGAGGTCGCGGGTTCAAGCCCCGCTCCTGCTACAGACGAAAACCCCCGGTCGACGGGGGTTTTTCTTTTTTGCTGGTGTGGTGCTGTCAGCCCGAAATCGCCGTTCTGCCCACATTTTGCCCACAAACCATTCGGAACGAGTCCGTTTGAGCAGGCCTTTCTGGTCTATCGCAGACCAGTCGCACCACGGGCAGCGAGAGCACGCAACGCGTACAGGATCGTCGCAAGGTCTACGAGTTCTTGCACGAGCGCGCCCACGACCGCCGGGATGACCCCGGTGGTGGCGACCAGCATCAGCCCGATGCTCAGAGCGATGCCGATCCAGATCGCGATGTAGGCGGTGCGCAGAGTGTGACGGCTGATCGCCACAGCGTCGGCGACACCGGCCAGAGAATCCCGCAGGATGACAGCGTCGGCCGCTTCTCCGGCGGCGGTGGCGCCCTTGGCTCCCATCGCGATGCCCACATCCGCGGCCGCGAGCACCGGTGCGTCGTTGACGCCGTCGCCGACCATCAGCACCGGCCGCGGCTGCAGCCGTGCAGCGAACTGTACTTTGTCTGCTGGCAGGAGTTCGGCGTGCACTTCGTGGATGCCGACCTCCACGGCGACCGACTCGGCGGTGTCACGGGAGTCACCGGTGAGCATCACGATGCGCTGCACGCCGTGCGTCCGCATCCACCCGACGACCGCCGGCGACTCCCGCCGGGCATCGTCGGCGAGGATGAGCGCGCCCGCGAAGCGCCCGTCCACCGCGACGTAGGCGGCAGCCTGGCCCGGCCCGAGCACCGCTCGCGCCGTGTCCGGTGCATGGGAGGCGACATAGGCGGGTTTGCCGACCACCACGACCCGGCCGCCGATCTGCGCGATCACACCGTTCGTGGCCTCCTCGCGGGCATCCTCGACCTCGTGGATCGTTAGCCCGCGCTGCGCAGCAGCACGGCGGATCCCCTCGGCGAGCACGTGGCTGGAGTACTGCTCGGCGGATGCTGCAAGTCCCAGCACATCGTCCGCGTCGAATCCGTCGGCCGGCCGCACCTCCACCAGGTCGGGCCTGCCCTCGGTGATGGTGCCGGTCTTGTCGAAGGCGGCCGATCGCACGCGGGCGAGCTGTTCGACGACCGCGCCGCCTTTGAGGATCACACCGGCTTTCGCGGCGCGGGAAAGCCCGCCCAGAAATGCCACCGGTGCGGCGATGAGCAACGGACAGGGCGTGGCCAGGACGAGCACCTCCGCGAACCGAGACGGGTCACCGGACACGGCCCACGCGACCCCGGCAATCGCGAGAGAGACGGCGGTGAAGGGCACCGCGAACCTGTCGGCCAGCCGCACCACCGGCGCCCGCGATTCCTGTGCCTCCCGGACCAGAGCGACGATCTGCTGGTACTGGCTGTCGGCGCTGCGGCGCACGACACGCAGCCGTACCGCACGCGACCCGTTCACCGACCCGGAGAGCACTTCGTCACCCCGGTTTCGTGTCACCGGAAGGCTCTCGCCGGTGATCGACGACTCATCGAACGACCCCGAGTCGGTGAGCAGTTCACCATCGACTGGGACCATCTCGGAGGGACGGATCAGCAGCACATCACCCACGGCGACATCGTCAGCGTCGACATCCGTCACTTCGCTTGAGTCCTCAGGATCGGGGAAGACGTGTGCCTGCTGCGGGGAGCGGTCCAGCAGCGCCGACAACTCGCTGCGGGCCCGCCGCGCGGCATAGTCCTCGAGTGCTTCGCCACCGCTGAGCATGAACACGATGATGAGGGAGGCCACATATTCGCCCACCGCGAGGGTGGCGACCATCGCCACCACTGCGAGGATGTCGAGCCCGAGATGACCGCGCAGGATGTCGCGCACCATCCCGATCGATGTCCACACCACGAACGCGCCCACGTAGCCGACGGCGAACCACATGCTCGCCGTCCGCGCGCCGGCAAGGTCGAGCACCAGCACCACCAACCCGACGAGGATCGTCAAGCCGATGACCGGATAACGCCGCAGAGCGGCGGACAGGTGGCGCATACCCCCAGCCTCCCATGCGCTCATCGCCCACGTACGCCGTCGCGTCGACGTCCTCTGGACGCTGCTCGAGATAACCGACCCTTCCAAACGTAGCGCCCGAAAACTTGCGGGATTTCGACCCGCCAGAAACGAGCTTCACCGGTTTAGGGCGGGATTAGGACACCTTCCGCATCTCGTCCTTGCCCATGGGCTTGTACTCGATAAGTGATCCCATCTCGGCGTCGGAGGTGAGCAGCGGGACGCCGATTGTCGGCGCGTTTCGCGGTGTCAATATTTCCGCCGCGACGTGGCGGGCTGTGTCTATGCGAGTGAGAGGAAGAGCTTCTCCAGCTCGTCTGCTTGCGGTGATCCGTCACCGTTAGGGGCGGTGAGGCATTCCCTCAGGGCGGTGGAGATGACGAGGAAACCGGCGCGGTCGAGAGCTTTCGAAACCGCTGCGAGTTGTTGCACGACGTCGCGGCAGTGAGCGTCGCCCTCTACGGCGTTGATGACCGCAGCGAGTTGCCCGTGGGCCCGACGTAGTCGATTGACGATCTTGCGTTGCGCGTCAGCGTCATGAACCAAGGCCGGCGAAGTGTCCGTCGTCACGGGGTCTCCTTCTTTCTTCTGAGAGCTTGACATCAACTATACCCCCATGGGTATAATTCGTATACCCCCTAGGGTATCTGATCAAAGTGATGGGAGACGTGATGTGCCGAGCAGTGAAGTGTCGCGTGTGCGGTAAGACGACGTGGTCCGGATGCGGGCAGCATGTCCAATCGGTGCGGCAGACGGTCCCGGCTTCGGACTGGTGCGGCGGCACGCATACGCAGGCGCAGATCGAAGCGGCTGCCAAGCGTGGCGGCTTCTTCTCCCGCCTGTTCGCCAGGTCGGGGGCCGGGCGATGATCACCGCGAACCTCACTGTGGACGAGGGGAAACGATCATGTGTGCACGCGTTGCCTGCCTGATATGTGGCAAACCAACCTGGGAAGGCTGTGGCCAGCACGTCGACGAGGCCTTGGCCGGCGTCCCCGTCACCGACCGCTGCGACTGCGAGAGCTGAGAAGGAGCTACTCATGCTGCTGGAACACATCTATGACGAGGACCTCGCGCAGGCGAGCTACCTGATCGGCTGCCAGGCGAAGGGTGAGGCGATCGTCGTCGACCCGCGTCGCGACGTCGACGTGTACCTCCAACTCGCCGAGAAGCACGGCATGACGATCACTGCGGTCACCGAGACCCATATCCATGCCGACTACCTCTCGGGCACTCGCGAGCTTGCGGCAAGAACCGGCGCCACCATGTACGTATCCGACGAAGGCGGTCCGGACTGGACCTACGGCAGCGCGTTCGATGACGCGGTGCGGATGTACGACGGCTACGAGATCATCCTGGGCAACATCACCGTGAAAGCGGTCCACACCCCAGGCCACACGCCGGAGCACCTGTCGTTCCTGATCACCGACGGCGCGCAGGCCGATGCTCCCGGGTTCATGCTCACCGGAGACTTCGTGTTCGTCGGCGATGTCGGCCGGCCCGACCTGCTCGATGAGGCCGCCGGAGGCATCGACACCCGCTTCGAGGGCGCCCGCGACCTGTTCGCCAGTCTTCGCGACCGCTTCCTCACCTTGCCTGATTACGTGCAGGTGCTGCCCGCACACGGTGCCGGTAGCGCCTGCGGTAAGGCGCTGGGTGCGATTCCGACGTCCACCGTCGGCTACGAGCGCGCGTTCTCGTGGTGGACCCCGTACCTTGCCGCAAGTGACGAGCAGGGATTCATTGATGAGCTGCTCAGTGGTCAGCCCGACGCGCATGCCTACTTCGCCCGCATGAAGATGCAGAACAAGGCCGGTCCGGCCGTGATGGGCGAACAGCCTGCTCTGGTCGAGTACTCGGCAGAGCAGCTGACCGCGGCATTGGGTAGCGACGCAGTCGTGTTCATCGATACCCGGCACAACTCCGCGGTGCACGAAGGGACAGTCGCCCGGTCCCTGAACATTGCAGGAGTCGCGAAGGCGGCCAGCTACGGGGCCTGGGCGTATGACCCGGAAACGGAGCACCGGCCCGTGGTGCTGCTGGCACGGGACGCGGAGGAGGCGGCCGCGTATCGTAACCATCTGGTGCGCGTCGGCCTCGACACCGTCACCGGTTTCGTGACATCGCTGGACGGGATCGACCTGGTCACCCCCGCCCTCGTGGCACCCGAGGACCTTGAGGGCTTCGAGCACGCTGTGCTGCTGGATGTGCGCAACAAGACCGAGTATGCGCAGGGTCATCTGCCCGGTGCGGTGCAGCTCAGCGGCGGCCGCGCACTATGGGCGCTGGACCGACTACCTGAGCGCGGGAGGATCGTGACGTACTGCCAGAGCGGCGTGCGCAACAGCGTCGTCGCGAGTGCCCTGCGCCGGCACGGCTACGACGTGGTCGAACTCGACGGCTCCTACTTGGGCTGGAACGCGATCCCGGGCAACACCCCTGTGGTCAGCGCCGCGGTCGAGGCGGATCACGCCGCGGCTGCGTGACGGGCCAGAACAGATGGCAGACACCGCCACTCTCCTCTGAAGCCGAGCCGCATGGCATCCGCGGTGCCGGTAGCCTGGCCGAGACCAGTGGCAACCCGAAGGAGCACGACCATGAGCCGCATGATTGTGGTGGGCCTGACCGACGCACCCGTCGCCGAACGAGTCTTGGACTGGGCGGCGCAACGCGCGACCGACCGTCGGCAGCAACTGCGGCTCGTCTCGGTTCTGGGCGGGGCGGTTGGGGCGGTCGGCGAGGACGCGCTGGTCAGTGAGTTATTGCAGGCCGCCCGGGCCAGGCTTGAGCAAGCGGCGGCGAGACTCCGCGATCAGGGACTCGAGGTGCAGCTGGTTGTCGATCGCGGCGATCCCACCGAGAAGCTGGTCGAAGCGGCCGCAGAGGCGGCCCTTCTGGTGATTGGAAGCGACTACCGCGGTCCCGGCTCGGGAACAGTGCGTGGCTCGCACGGCATCCGCATCGTGTCATCGACGCCGTGCCCCGTCGTTGTGGTGCCCGACTTCGACACCGGCGGCCGCGCGGGCGTCGTGGTCGGTATCGATGGGTCGCCGACCTCTGAGAACGCGCTGGCGTGGGCCGCAGCCGAGGCCGACCGGCTACGCGAACCACTCATCGCGGTCAGCGTGTGGACCCCGGTCGCGGGTCCCCGAGACGTGGGTTTGTACCCCGAGGAGCACCTCACCAACCTGCAGCAGCTCACCGAAGAGATGGTCTCGGTCGCCCTCGCTGGGTTAGCCAGTCAATACCCGGATCTCGAGGTCGTGAGACAGGTCGAAAGCGGGTATCCCTCCTCGGTGATCAACAATGCCGCCGCGCAAGCGCGGATGGCCGTCGTCGGCAGTCACGGTCGCGGAGCGTTCAAACGATTTCTGCTGGGTTCGATCAGTCACGAGGTCCTCACCCGTCTCGCGACGGTGACCGCAATCGTGCGGTGATCGGGCCTCCGGTGGTGCGCTCATTCCTCGCGCGTACCGCCTCGTCCAAGTGCGGCGCATCAACTTCGTCAGCAGCGAGTCGGGCGTGAGTATCCCCGCAGACATGGTGTACTACGGTGACATCGGCCAGAATCGCACGAGCCTGCTCAAGCGATTCATCGAACCGGTTGAGATGATTGGCGACAATCAGCCTTCGTTCTTGAAGGTGTCGATGTAGACGATGAAACCGGTCGTCGAGACCTGTGCGGTCTTGTCGCGCAGCAGCAGATCCTCGAGCTCCTCGACGGTCTTGCCGTTGCGCTTTGCGACGGTCTCGATCTTGTCGCCGAGAGCATCGATGGCCTCTTGGCCGCCCATGGGCTCAGGGAGCATCGCCCCGGTGAACGGCGAGGGAGACGGCGGCATGGTGCCTTCTTCGGTGTTAGCTGGCGCCGAAGTGTCGGCTGGTGCCGACGTCTCGGGCTGCGCAGACGACGTCGGGGTGGCGGATGCTGATATCTGCCCACCGCGCGTCGCGGACACGATGATGATGATGGTTCCCACCACGATGACGACAGCGACGATCAGCAGCGCGATCGTGAGCCCTCGACTGTGGCGTGCTTGCGGGTCAGTCACGTCAGCCTCCTGGCGAGCGGCGTCCCTTAATGATGCGGGTGGACCCTCATCATAGAAATCCTTCCTGAGATCTGGCGAAGAAAGAGGGCGAGGACCAGTTGCCTGATCCCCGCCCCCTTCAGTCAGACGACTCAGCCCTCAGTGGAGAGGTGCTTGCGTCGTGCGTAGACGGCCAGGCCCGCTCCGATGAGGAGCAGCACACCAGCCATAGCGGCGAACGGTGTGGCGTTGAAGTCGCCGCCGGTCGTTGCCAGGCTGTCACCGGTGTTGCCTCCGGTGGTGCCGTCGCCGTTGCCACCGGTTCCGCCATCGGCGGGGACGGCAACGATGAACGCTACCGTTGCGCTGCTGTCGGAGGTGACGCCATTCAGCGACTGCATCGCCGACACTGTGTAAGCGCCGTCGGCAAGCACGGCGGGTACGTCGACCGACCAGGTGCCGTCCGCGGCGACCAGAGCCTCGAGGAAGTGGCGTCCGTTGCCTCCATCATTCAAAGCGATGGTGACGGTCGCGCCGGCGACACCGGTGCCGCCGATCGTGGGCGTGGCGTCCGTGACCGTCGAGCCCGCAGCCGGTGTCGTGATCACGGGAGCCGCGACCGGAGCCGGAGGAGCAGTCACAGTGACCGAGTCGGTGCCCGCGATAGCGATGCCGTCGATCGTCTGCGAGGCGGTGATCACGGTGTCGCCGTACTGGCCCACCGTCACAGCGCCGGCCCAGTCGCCGGCGCTGTCAGCGGTCACCGTGTCAACGGTCGCACCACCGATGGCGAGTGTCACCACGGCACCGGGCGTCGCCGTTCCGGTGACGTCGATCTCGGCGCCTCCAGTGACAGCAGCACCAGCAGCAGGCGACTCGATCACGATCGGCTCGGTGACGAAGGCATCCGCGGTGCCCGAGATGGTGAAGTTGCCGAGGCTGGCGTACTCGACGTAGCCGTTCGCGTTGTCAGGGGTAGCCGTCTCAGGGCTGCCAGAACCGACACCTTCGACCGACAGGTAATAGTTGCCCGCCGGGAGCCCGGTTTCGGAGATCGACGCGTTCAGGCCCGATGCCGTGCCGGTGCTCACTCGCGCTGCCGCGGGGTCGTTCACTGCGACGACGTCACCGTTCGAGTTCGTGAGGGTCAGCTTGGCGTCGAGGTTCGGGCCGATCTCGGCCACCGACACCTCAGCGGAGAGCGTGCCACCGATGGTGGTCACCGCGAACACATCGACATCGGCCGTGGTCTCGATGACGCTCGCGGCTTCGAACGTGTCGTTGGCGTTGTCGAGAACCTGCGCGGTCGACGAGTCGTTGCCGACGGTGTCGGCGGCGTAGTCCGCACGGTCCGTGTAGCTGAAGTGGAGCGTGAGGGGCTCTGCGCAGTTGCCGCCGGCGTCCACGGCGAGGAACTGGTCGCCAGGCTGGGGTGCTCCCGGGTCACCGGAGATCACACACACCGTCGCGGCCGTGTACGGGGTGCCGTCGGGAAGGGTCGCGCCGACGTAGAGGGCCCCTACCGCACCGCGATCGGTGATCGTGGCGAGGTCGTCCTGCATGTTGGTCGCGCCGGCGTAGCCACCCGCGGACCATTGAGTGACGGGCGTGGAGTAGCCGGCTCCCATGATCGGGGCCCAGACGCCTTGCGTGGGCACATAGTATTCACCAGTGGTGGAGCCAGCGATGCCGTCATGCTCAAGTCCGAAGTTGTGTCCGGACTCGTGCGATGCGATCTCGGCGATCGTCTTGGCGTCGCCGCCGGTGCCCTCGGTGAACACGAGTGCACCACTCAGATATTCTGCGCCGGCGCCATAGAGCCAGGCGATGCCGCCCGACCCTGCAGCAGCCGGAAGCACCTCGTCATAAGAATCGGTGATGATGACGTGAGCACCGTACTCGTTGTCACCGGCAGACGTCTTGTACAGCGCATCTGCGCTCGGCCGGGTCGTCGTCACGTTCACGTTGAACGGCGCGTAGTCTTCGGCGACAGCGGCCCAGACGTCGTGCGTGCTCGACACCGTGGCGGAGGCGAACGTCAGCGAGGCGATACCAGAGTCAGTGTTCCAGTGCTTGTCAGTGAGCGTCTCGCCATCGAAGTCGAGGTAGACGGTGACGGGAGCGCCAGGTCGTGAACCAGTGGCAGGGTTGCTCGGGATGGCAGCACCCTTGGCCTCGGGAAGAGCGAACAGATCCATGCCGTGCGACTCGTGCGCGTCGTCGATGAAATAGACGAAGCCCTGGTCGGTGACGCTGATCAGACCGGCGTTCTCTTTGCCCTTGACCTCTGCGGCGGATTCGCCGGTGTGGGCAGCGGCAAGCTCGTACTTGTCACTGGCGAGATCAGCGACGACCGGCTGGTCGACAGCGGCTGCGGGTAGAACCGCCCCGCCGAAGGTCAGGGCTGTAGCGCCCACCGTAGCCACGGTAGCCGTGAGCCACCTGCGGTGTGTAGATTTCAAGTTTAAATTCCCCCCGGTATGCATTCAGACACTGTTCAAAACAGTCAACGCTGGCCAACGTAGCAATTTCACAGGAAGCTCACGCGAACTCCAGGGGGATAGAACTACCCATGCAAAGATGCGTGCATGACCAAAGCCACCGCAGATCTCTATGACGAATTCGGCGAAGAACTCCAGTCGACGCCCCTGCAGTTCCGCACCTTCGGCGGACGTGCGGCGTTCGACGGGCCGATCCGTACGATCAGCTGCTTCGAGGACAACGCACTCGTCAAGACCACGCTCGCGACACCCGGTCAGGGTGCCGTGCTGGTCATCGATGGCAGCGGTTCGCTGGGCACAGCACTGATGGGCGACATGATCGCCGAGTCGGCCGTGCGTCACGGATGGGCCGGAGTGGTGATCCACGGCGCGGTGCGCGACAGCGTCGCCATTTCGCACCTCGACCTCGGCGTCAAAGCTCTCGGAACGAACCCTCGCAAGAGCGCGAAACTCGGCACCGGCGAGGTCGACGTGGACCTCGCATTCGGCGGCGTGGTGTTCCGCGTCGGCAAGCATTTATATGCGGATGAGGACGGAATTCTCGTCGAGCTCTGAGATCGAGCGTTGAACCCGCGCTGACGCAGCGGGGACGGTATCGAGAAATTGCTTGCCGCGCGGGCCGTGGACGTGGTACAGCTAGCTCATAGCAACAATTCTGGGGATCGCCATCGTGCGTTGTGTCCCCCATCAGCATGGGAGACGGAATGTACACGCAACCCTCGGTTGCGCGCCGGACGGTGCGCGCTCTGGTATCCGTCGTCGCCGCATTGGCGATGACGTTCACCGGCGTGACTGTGGCAAGTGCCGCAACAACACCGACCGATAGTCCGCAGGGAACCGCTTCGATTTCCGGAACGGTGACGGATGCTGTCACCGCCGACGGCATCGCAGATGCGACCGTCCTCGTGCTCGATGCCGATGGAACCGAACTCGGGTCGGCGGTGACGGGCTCAACCGGCGGATACACGGTGTCTGAGCTGGATCCGGGCCAGTACTACGTTTCGGTGAGCGCAGCATCCGACTACGTGAGTGACGCGACCGCGCAGTCGATCGTTCTGATTGCAGCCGAGGCGCGCACGGGCGCGGACTTCGCTCTCTCGCCGGCCGAGAACGGCGCTGGTGTTTCGGATGACGTCGCAACCACGTCGGGCGACGCACCCGCCGAGGTGAGTGATGCTCCGACCGCTTCGCCCCTCGCGCAGAGAGCACCGGTGGAAACCGGGAAGTTCTCGGGAACTGTGACCGATGGAGACGGTAATCCTGTCGAGGGCATCTGGGCGTACGCATCGTCATACTGGGATTACGTCGAGACCAAGACTGGATCCGATGGACGCTATGAACTCGAGGTGCCTCCCGGCCTCTACGACGTCTGGTTCGTGTCCTACGAGCTGCCGTTCTTGTCTCAGTACTGGGAGGGCGCCCATGACTCTTCCGATCGCACCCCCCTCACGGTCTCGGCAGGAGACGAGCTGACAGGGATCGACGCCAAGCTCATGCGCGCAGCGACCATCAGCGGGGTTGTGACGCGGGCAGACGACGGCGCTCCCGTCGCACATACGTACGTGCGCGCAGACCGCGGCGGGAACTCCCTCGGCGCCTACACTAATGCCGAAGGGGAGTACACGATTGAAGATGCTGTCCCGGGTGACTACACGCTGTCCTTCCAACCGAATGATGTGTCGAATCTGATATCGGAGTACTGGGACGGCGCGATGACGTTGAGCGATGCCACGGTGGTCCATGTAGCCGAGGGGCAGAAGATCGATGACATCAACGCCTCATTGGACGCAACCGTGAACATCACCGGCACCGTTTCTGCAGACACTTCCGTCGTGGCAGACGTAACCGCGTACCGATGGAGCGGCGACTCGTGGGACGAGGTTCGCCGTGTGACTGCATCGGGCGACTATACGTTCGCTAGTGGGTACATCAGCGGTGGCAGCATCTACACCCTCCCCGAGGGGAAGTACACGGTCGGATTCTCCGCTCCGGGGTACTGCACGCAGTACTGGGACGGAAAGTCGGCTCTCGAGGGCGCTGACTCATTCACTCTCACTGCGACCGACCGCGAACGGTCCGGCATCGACGCGAGCCTCGAGCAGAATTGCGAGGATGCCTCGATGGTTCCTGGAACGCCGACGATCACCGGTCTGGCCCAGGCCGGGCAGACGCTGACCGCGGCGCCGGGCACGTGGGACCCTGCCGATGCTGCACTCAGCTACCAGTGGTTTGCCGGGACGACGGCGATCGCCGGAGCGACGGGTGAGACATTCGTCCTCGGGAACGAGCAGGTCGGTGCGATGCTGAGTGTGCGGGTGACCGGGACGAAGCCCGGGTACACCGACGCGACAGCGACCAGCGCATCGTTCGGCCCGATCGAGGCGGCAACGCTGCTTGATCTGACACCGGGAACTCCGACGATCTCCGGTACACCGAGCGTCGGCGAGACCTTGACGGTGACGTCTGGCACGTGGGGTCCTGCGCCGGTGGCACTGGCATACCAGTGGTATCGCGGAGACGCTGTCGTACCAGGGGCGACGAGCGCGACACTCACGCTCACCGCAGCCGACCTCGGCGAACGGATGACTGTCGTGGTCCGTGGCACGAAGCCGGGCTACAACCCGGCGAATCGATCTGCTGAGGCAACCGACCCTGTGGCCGCAGGCACGCTGACCGCTGCGACACCGACACTGGCGGGAGCACCGCAGGTCGGGCAGCCGTTCGCGGCGAACACGGGCACGTGGGGGCCAGCCCCCGTCGATCTGGCATACCGATGGTTCGCTGACGGTGCGCTGATCGCTGGCTCGACAGGCGCCACGATCGTTCCCACCGCCGCGCAGCTCGGTGCGGTGCTGAGCGTCGAGGTCACCGGTTCGAAGAGCGGCTACGCGTCTGAATCGCGGGTGTCGAATGACAGTGCACCCGTTGAGCCTTCAGTCCGGGTCGATGACACGACTCCTGCCGCCGGAGCGACGATCACAATCACCGGACAGGGCTTCGAGCCGGGAGAGACCGTGCGTCTGGAGTTGCATTCGACACCTGTCGTGCTGGGCACAGTGAAGGTGGCCCCGAACGGCACCTTCACAGCGCAGGTCAGGATCCCTGCGGGAACAGCTCCCGGTGCACACACCATCTACGCATTCGGACTGACCAGCAACACTGTGACAGCGACTCCGATCACCGTCGTGGCCGCGTCACCGTCACCGTCTTCGTCGGGCACGGGTGGGCTGGCCGTCACCGGTGGTGACGTCCCCTGGAATCAGCTGGGCGGTGCTGCTCTTCTCCTGCTCGTCGGTGGCGTGCTGCTCTACCGGCGCCAGCGATCGGCGCTCTGACCACCCGGCAGCGTGCACGAGCCGGACGAACAGTGAAAGCTGTTCGTCCCGCTCACACGCATGATGGGAGCGCCCGGCTGCAGATCGCCGCGGTGTGGTTGCTAGGGATCGCGCCCATTGCGATGCTCCCCGGGCTGAACGACCGCTGGGGCTGGCCCACCCTGTTGTGCGTCGCCACCGCGACGGTGCTCGCCGCGCTGGGGCGAAGCACGGGGGCATTGCCGCGATGGTTCGCCGCGCTCATCGGCATCGCGGTCATACTGCTCGCGGTGAGCGCGCTCACTGGGGAGGCGCCGCTCGCGCAGCTGATCGGCCGCGCACCCCGGTACGAGGGGATGCTCGTGATCGGCGCGCTGGTCGCGGCCGGGTGGTCGGCGGCGCGACTCGTGGGCCCACAGGCGTCACCGGGAGTTCGTCGACACCTGATGCGTGCGGTCGCAGTGGCGTCGCTCTTGCTCGGATTCGTCGCTGTGCTCGAGACGCTCGGGATTCGGCCGATCCCGAGCGATCTCACCCGCTCCGGCTCGCTGGCGGGAAACGCGACCGACCAAGCGATCCTCGGCGCGATCTTCGCCGCCGTGCTCGGAGCCGTCGCGATCGGGGCGTGGCGACGCTCTGCCCGCATCGACTGGTGGGCTCTTTCGGGCTTCATCGCGGGGGTGGTGTCTGTCGCGACTTCCGCATCACGGGGCGGGCTGCTCGCGCTCGCTGTCGTCGCCCTCGGACTGACCGTCGTCTTCATCGCGACCTCGCCGAAACGAGCGCGGGATGCAGCGGTCGCCGGTGGCGTCGTGCTCGGGGCGTTCCTGCTGATGATCGCGATCCCGCTCACTCGCAGCCGCCTGTTCGGCACGAGCCCGCTCTCGCAGCAGACCGTCGTAGACCGCTTCTACATGTGGGACGACGCCTGGGCGTTGATCCAGACTCGACCTTGGTGGGGTGTCGGCCCGAACGGGTACGCGGATGCGATCACCCCGTTCTTCGGCGATGAGTGGTTCGAGCGCGCCGACGTCGGCGCCATTCTCGATTCGCCTCACAACGTGATCCTGCAGGCCTTCGCGGTGGGAGGCATCCCCGGGCTGCTGCTGGCAGCGGTGATCGTAGGAGGGGCTCTGCTCCTCGGCATCCGTCACGCTCGTCGATCGTCTGGTGCGCAACGCGACGCGCTCATCGGGAGCCTGCTCGCCGTCGTCGGCGCGGGTACGGCGCTGCTGACGCATGTGACGTCGCCGACGACCATGGTTCCGCTGGCTGTGTGCGTCGGGATTCTCGTCGCTGTCGCACCTCGCGAACCCGAAGTGCGCGCTGTGCGATGGATCGGTGGGGTGCTCGCCGCGGCGGGAGCTGTGATGGTGGTGATCTGCATGATCGCCGATGCGGCGCTGCTCGACGCCCGAGCCGCCGCACGCACAGGCGATCTCGACCGCGCACTGGGGTCGTTCACGACCGCGCAGACGCTCCGCCCTTGGGACGTGGACATCGCACTCGTAGCGGCGAGCTCGCTCGGCGGCGCTGCGGCGAACGGCATTGCCGGGGCGATCGACCCTGCCGCGGAATGGGCGCAGCGGGCGGTCGATGCGCTTCCGAATTCTGCTCGCGCGCAGTACGTGGCGGGGATGACGGCCTCGGTCAGGGGCGACTCGGTGCTGGCCGTTCAGCACCTGGAAGGAGCGGCGGAACTGTCGCCGACGGATCCCCGCATCCAGCATGAGCTCGGCGTCGAACTCTTTGTCTCCGGTGATGCGGCAGGAGCCCGCCCTGCACTTGAGCGTGCGGTCGAGTTGGCACCGTACTCGAAGTCGTCGTGGGCCGCGCTTCGCGACGTGTGCGCAGCTCTCGGCGACGAAGAATGCGCTCGGGACGCCGTCGCGCCGTGATCGGCGGAGCCCCGGAACCCCGGAACCCGTTCAGGTCGCGAATTATGCCGCTCTCGCGCCGTCAGAGCGACGTAATTTGCGACCTAGACGGGCTGGGCGGGTCACTCGATGGTGGTGGTCACCAGAATCGGGCGGTGATCGCTCGAGCGCTGGGGGAGGGTCTGGATGCTGTCGATCCGGAACCCATCCGACGTCGCGAAGTCGTAGTGCCCCTTGAAGACCCGATACCGCGTGTACGTGCGGTCGTCGCTGAGTGTCAGCGTGTACCCGTGATCGCGGACGGTCTGCCCGAGGTTCTCTTTGAATACCGGGTAGTTGTAGTCGCCGACCATGAGCAGCGGCAGGCCGGGGCCCATCGTCTCCAGCTCGGTCAGCGCGGCACGGATCTGGTTGCGTCGCAGCGAGTTCAGCGCGGTCAGCGGCGCCGCATGGAATGAGGCGACGATCAGCTCTTGGCCGTTGTCGATGTCTTGCAGCCGCACCCCGAGCACGCGCTCGTGCGCTGGTTTGAGCATCCGGTCGTGGAGTGACTTCTTCAGTCCGATGGTGCGGATGTCCTTCAACCGGAAGGTGTTCTTCCGGTAGTAGAGCGCGAGCCCCAGACGGTTGCCGTGCGTGGCATCGGCGAGGGCCAGACCGCTGATCTCGTCGGGCAGTGCGTCGACATCGCACTCCTGCAGACACAGCAGATCGGGCCCGTACTGGTCGACGAGCTGCTCGAGCTCGGTCGCGGCGCGATGCTTGCGCAGGTTGTACGAGATGACCTTCACGCTTGCCACGCTACTCCGAGTCGCGGCGTGCGCGGGTCTGCTCCGCCCTGGTGGCGAGCAAGTCGTCGGCCGGGTACCCCACCTCGGTCAGCGTGAGCCCGCGGGCGGCGAGCACTTTGAACGCGCTCGTGCGCTGCAGCGCATCGCGGAGGGCGACGAGGTCGCTGACATCGAGACGCTGCTCGCCGACCGCAGCGCAGGCGCCGACGAGCGCGCGCACCATGCTGTGGCAGAAGGCATCGGCTTTCACCTCCGCGACGAGAACGCCATCGGCATCCCGTGCCCAGCGGTAGTCGAGCAGGGTGCGGATCGTCGTCGCGTCGTCGCGGGCCTTGCAGTACGCGGCGAAGTCGTGCAGTCCGATGAGCGAGCGTGCCGCGGCATCCATCGCCTCGATATCCAGAACGCCCCGGATGCTGGTCGTGTCGAGCCTGCGCGCCGGATCGTAACCGGCGGCATCGTCAGCGAGTCGGTAGCGGTAGCGGCGCCACACCGCTGAGAAGCGCGCGTCGAAACCCTCCGGCGCGAGCGATGAGCGGTGCACAACGACGTCGGGGTACGCACCGAGCACGCCGCGCATGCGGTGTGCGATCGTCGCGGCAGGGTCTGATGCTGCGCGCCCGTGGCGCGACTCGATCCGCGCCCATTGCTCGTCGTCGAGATCGACGTGGGCGACCTGGCCTGCGGCATGCACCCCGGCATCCGTTCGTCCTGCGACGACGAAGCGCACGTCAGAGCCAACGATCCGCGCGAGAGCGGCTTCCAGAGTGCCCTGCACGGTGCGCAGGCCGGGTTGCGTCGCCCACCCGCGAAAATGCGTGCCGTCATAGGCGATGTCCAGGCGAATCCTCACATGCCCAGCCTAAGCTGGCGCTTTGGCTTCGCCCCGATCTATCCCCGAAATCGCCCCTCAGATGCTGAACCAGACACCTCCTCCGCGCTACGCAGGCCTCGATGGTCTGCGGGCGATGGCGGTCATCCTCGTGGTGCTGTATCACCTGTTTCCGGGGCTGCCGGTGCGAGGCGGTTTCGTCGGAGTCGATGTCTTCTTCGTCATCAGCGGCTTTCTGATCACCTCTCTTCTGTTGCGTCCGTCGAGGCTCGGGAGACTCGGTTCGCCCCGCCGCCTCGTCGATTTCTGGCGGCGCCGCGCACGACGGCTGATCCCCGCTCTCGCCGTTGTGGTCACGGTCTGTGCGACGGCGGCATGGATGCTCGGCGGCGACCTGCTGGTCGGCATGGGGCGTCAGGTGCTGGGTGCGGCGACCTTCAGCTACAACTGGCTCGCTGTAGCCGATGGCACCGACTACTTCGCGGCGACGGCGCCTGAGCTGTTCCGCAACTTCTGGTCGTTGGCGGTCGAAGAGCAGTTCTACGTGGTGTGGCCGCTGCTGCTTCCGCTCGTGCTGCTGATTCCAGGGCGCTGGCCGCGCGTCGCGCTGATGCTCGTCACCGCGGGTGGGTCGGCGTGGTGGATGGCGCAGCTCGTCGCGGCGGGCGATGTCACCCGCGCGTACTTCGGGACGGATGCGCACGCCTTCGGCTTGCTTATCGGCATCGCGCTGGCGCTCGCCGTGGCAAATATGCCTGAGCGGGAATGGATGCGTTCGCGGAGTGCTCGCGCGGCCGCGCTGCTCGGGGGAGTGGCCGGGCTTTCGGCGATCGTCGTGGCCGCGCTGATGCCCGAAACAGCGGATGCCGCGACCTTCCCCGGATCTCTGCTGCTGGCGAGCGGCGGTGCAGCCCTCGCCATTTTCGCCGGCATCTGGCCGGGGTCGTGGTTCGGGCGCGGCATCGACGTCGCACCGCTGAAGTGGGTCGGCGACCGCTCTTACGGCATCTATCTGTGGCACTGGCCGGTGCTCGTGCTGATGCTCGTCGGCACGCAGGGCTTCGGGCCCGAAGCGGGGGTTCCGGTGTGGACCGGCATCGGTGCGCTCGTACTCTCGGTGGCCGCTGCCGCCGTGTCCTACCGATTCGTGGAACGACCGTTCCGCCGATACGGATTCCGCCACGCGCTGCGCGCGCTCGGTCGGCGGATCACCGGCAGCCCGATCAGCAGGTTCAGCGGAATCGCAGCGATGACAGTCGTGCTCGTTGCCATCAGTGGCACGAGTGCGGCGGTCCTCAGCGCGCCGCACACGACATCGGCGGCGGACGCGATCACTCGCGGGCAGGCGGCGCTGGGTGACGCGACCGAGACCGCTGCACCCGTGCCGCCGCCGACGCCGACGGCCGACGAGATCGTGGCCGCCGATGGTGCGGAGATCACCGCAGTGGGGGACTCGGTCATGCTGGCTTCTGCGCCGGCGCTGCTCGAGCAGTTCCCCGGGATCGCGGTCGATGCGCAGGTCTCGCGGTCGATCTGGGCGGGGCCTGAGGTGCTGCAGAACCTCGCCGCCAACGGCGCGTTGCGCGAGAACGTCGTGGTCGCGCTCGGAACGAACGGGCCTGTCGATTGGGACGTGCTCGAGCAGATGGCGCAGATCGCCGGCAAGGATCGCAACCTCATCCTCGTGAACGCGCACGCGCCTCGGGACTGGATCCCGGGAGTGAACGCCGATCTCGCAGCGTTCGCCGACAGCCAACGCCGCGTCTGGATCGCGGACTGGACAGGGGCGATCGCTCCGCATGAGGATCTTCTGGCCGGTGACGGCATTCACCCGGGTGATGCCGGCGGGCGGGTGTTCGCGGCATGCGTCGAGTCCGCGCTCGTGAACATCGAGAAGAGTCGCCTGCGTGCCGAGCAGGACTTCGTGAACGCACCGAGTGGTCGCGCTCCGCGCGTGCCTTTTCCGGCGTAGCTGAGCAGACAGGGGCGGCAGCGGCTCAGCCGTGTGTACTACGCACCTCATATTCGCAAATCCGTGCCGCCCCACTGGCGTCTGAGAACGGAGGCGGTGATCGCCGCCCCGCGCGCATCGCGTATTCTGGAGAAAGATCGCCAGGTTCGATCGTCAACTTATGAATACCTACTGAGGAGTGTCAGTGTCTGATTCCGTCGCTGTTGACGGTGGAGCCGATGCGAGGGACCCGAACACGGTCACCAACAAGGCCGCACGGCTCGCTTATGTGACCAACCTCGTCAATCAGGAGGGCTTCGTCGGTGTCGACGCGCTCGCCGACGAACTCGGCGTGAGCCGCATGACGATTCACCGCGACCTCGACGAACTCCAAAGGCTCCGTGTGCTGCGCAAGGTGCGCGGCGGGGCCTCAGCGCACCGGTCCACTCAGTTCGAGAGCGACCTGCTCTTCCGTGCGCGCTCCTCGGTGCACGAGAAGCGACAGATCGCCGCGGCAGCCGCCGAGCTCATCTCCGAGGGTGACGTCATCCTTCTCGATGACTCGACGACCACTTTGGAGGTCGTGCCCTTCCTCGAGAACTACGCTCCGCTGACTGTCATCACCAACTTCATGCAGGCGATGCAGAAGCTCACGAGCGCACCAGAGATCAACCTGATCGCTCTCGGCGGCGAGTACGAGAGCAGGTACCAAGCCTTCCTCGGCATGATCTGCGAGCGCACCCTGGCAGACCTGCACGCCGACATCCTGTTCGCGTCGTCGTCCGCGCTGCGGGGCACGGACGTCTACCACCAGGATCAGAGCGTGGTGACCGCGAAGCACGCGATGATCCGCGCGGCCGAGAAGCGCGTGCTTCTGATCGACTCGTCGAAGATCGGCCAGAGCGCCCTGCACCGCGTCTGCTCGGTGACCGACTTCACGCACGTCGTTCTCGACGATCAGGCTGACGAGGGCACCCGTCGCCTGATCGAAGAGACCGGCGTGCAGCTGATCATCGCCTGATCTGCTCAGCTGTGGCGCGGATGCTCGCGCCGGAAGGCTTCTACCTGCGCGCGGTCGACGATCCCGGCATCCGAGCCCAGACCCGTAGCCACCAGTGACCCGCAGGCCAGTCCCAGCGTCGCAGCCTCGCCCAGCGATTCCCCGGCCAGAAGACCTGCGATGAAGCCGGAGGAGAACGCGTCACCGCATCCGGTCGTGTCGACGACGTCGACATCAAACGCAGTCTCGAGGATCTCCTGCCGCCCCTTCTCCGCGATACTGACGCCGTCGCCGCCCATGGTCAGCACCGAGCATCCTGCACCGCGATCATGCAGCCACTGGATGATCTCCGCGCGGTCCTCTGAACCGACGAGCCAGCCGGCCTCTTCGATGTTCGGCATCACGTAGTCGACGAATGGCAGGCTGGGGGCGAGCATCTCCTGCGCATCGTCACGCGGACTCATCAGGAAGTCCATGGTGACGGTCACGCCCAGGCTCTTCACGCGCTCGAGGACGCGTGCCATCGGCTTGCCGTCGAGGCCGGGGAGGATGAAGACGCCGCCCATGTGCAGGACCTTCGCCTGTGCGACGAGATCCCATGGGATGTCGTCTTCGGTGAGGTCGGCGTTCGCGCCGATGACGTGCAGTGCAGGCCGTGAGCCATCCGGGCGGATGGGGAGCACGCTGGACGACGTCTGGCTGTGCGCAGACACCGTCAGGCCCGAGACATCGATGCCGCGGGCTGCCATGCTCGCCGTCACGAACTGTCCGATGCTGTCATCGCCGACCTTGCCGACGGTGCTCACCGAGACACCGAGCTTGGCCAGGTCGACGGCGGTGCCGGCCGCGGTGCCCGCGACGCTGAGCTTGATCTTCTCGATGATGCCTAGTTGCTGCCCGGTGGGGATGCCTTCGACTGGCCAGGCGTGCACGTCGCCGATGTGGGCTCCGAGGGTTATGACATCGCTCATTGTGGGGTCTCCTTCGACTTGATACGTGAAACGGGTGGGCGGGCGCGCTACACGACGCGTTCGTTGCCGCCGTCGATCGGAATCTGGCTGCCCGTCGTGGCCTGGAAGACCTCGGTGTTCATGGTCGCCACGAGCCTACCGACGAGGTCGCTCGTGACCTCGGTGTTCAGCAGGTTGCGCCGCTTGTACTCGTCGATGGTGAGACCGTACTTGTTCGCACGCTCGGCGAGCAGCTCGTCGGTCCACAGCGCGGTGTCGAACACGGCATCCGGGTGCACGGTGTTCACGCGGATGCCGTCGGAGGCCCATTCCAGTGCCGCGACACGGGCGAGCTGCGTCGCTGCCGCCTTCGACGCAGAGTACGCCGAGGCCCCTGGGCCTGGTGCTGCCAGGTTCTTCGAGCCGACGAGGGTGACGCGTCCGTAGGGAACGGCTCGTGCGAGGTAGGGGTGCGCCGCGGCGAACAGGGTCTGCATGGCATCGACGTTGATCGACATCGTCCGCTTCCACTCGTCTGCGGAGACATCGACGATCGGCGCGCTCTGTGCGAACACCCCGGCCGCGGCGATCAGCATGTCGACGCCGCCGAAGCGCGAGGCGGCTTCGGCGAGCGCGCGTTCGACCGCGTCGTGATCGCGGACATCGACCTGCAGCCCGAGCCAGCCGCGGTGCGTGAACGCGTCGGCGACAGAGTCCGCGACGTCGATTCCGACGACGTTGGCGCCGGCTTCGAGAAGGGCGGCGACGCATCCGCGCCCGATGCCGGAGGCAGCACCGGTGACGACCGCCGTCTGCCCCTGCAGCGCAGGGCGCTTGCCGGCCTTTCGCAGCTTCGCCTGCTCGAGGTCCCAGTACTCGATGTCGAACAGCTGCCCGGCATCCAGCGGCGTGTAGCTGCCCAGAGCTTCACCGGCGGTGAGGATGTTCAGCGTGTGCACGGCGATGTCGCGCACCTGATCTGCTTCGGGGAGCGTCTTGCCCACGGTGACCAGACCCCAGCCGTCATCGAGCACGATGCGCGGAGTGGGGTCGAGGATCTCCAGGGGCTCATCGGCGCGATGCTGGTTGGTCTGGAAGTACTCCTGGTACTCGGTGACGTAGGCATCGACGTCTCTGCCGACCAGGGGAAGTCGCTTGGTGCGGATGATGTGGTCAGGGGTCGCCGGGCCGCGGGTGGAGAGATCTGCGGCGTCCTCACGGGAGAGGAAGCGGGTCACCGTCTCGGCATCCGACGCCGACACGACCATCGGGCGACCGGCTGCTTCGCTGACGTTCTTGCGGAACGAGGCGAGTTCGTGTGCCTGCGTGACGGGCAGGCTCTTGCGCGTCAGCGAAGGGTCACCGGTCGGCACGACGGCGCCGCGTTCGCTGAGATAGGTCTCTGCGAGGGTGAGCAGTTCGACGTGACGCGTGTACGCCTCTGCCATCGTGTCGCCGAAGGTGAACAGGCCGTGGTTGAGGAGCACGATCCCGACCAGGTCGTCGCGGCCGTGCTCCTGCCACATGACCGCGCACAGCCGGGCGAGGTCGAAACCGGGCTTGACGTAGGGCACGACGAGGACCGAGTCGCCGAACACTGCCCGCACGTGTGCCTCAGGCTCCGGCTGATTCGTCAGCGTCACGATGGTGTCGGCGTGCGAGTGCAGCACAGCACGATGGGGGAGCAGAGCATGCAGCAGCGCCTCGATCGACGGATCGGGAGCGCTGGCGTCGATCAAAGCGCATCGCAGCTCGTTGACGAGGATCGGATCGGGGATCACCTCGACAGTGAGCAGTTCCTTCAGACGCTCCATCCGGAGCGCCGCGAACCCGGGGCGCTCGATCGTGCCGAGGTCCCATCCGCTGCCCTTGACGAACAGGACATCGACCTCGCGCCCGGTGACGTCGGTCACTGTGCCCTTTATGGACGAGTTCCCCCCGCCGTGCAGAACCAGATCCGCATTGGACCCGAGCAGCCGGCTGCCGGCGACGGCTTCATCGAGGGGATCTGCGAAGGGGGCCGCGCCATCGCGCCATTCGTTGTGCACGCTTACTCCTTGGGTGGGCATCGGGACACGATGTCCAGACATGTTTTATCGGATGTTATATCTAACATACACGGTGAAATCGTAACGTTGTGAGATTCTGGGCGCTTTTGCGACGTTGCTGTGAAGTTGCCAGACGCGCTCGGCGTTGTGACGCAATCGATATGGAGGCGGACGCTGCACAAAAAACCCAGATAAAACTCTATAAAAACCGGATGCTACCGGTCCCGGTGCCTGCATGCTCGAACAAGGGTTTGCGAACGTGAGGCATTGTGATATAAATTGTGCAAACCGGTGAATGTACTGTTAACAACACATACACGGTCTTTACCCTTCACCTTCTATCCGTTCAAAGGAGAACCATGCGCAAGTCCTTTACGCGCCGTTCGGCTGCATTCACGGGACTGGCCCTCGTGGCTGGTTTCGCTCTCGCTGGTTGTGGCTCAGTCGGCGACACCGGCGGTTCCGATGCCGACGCCGGCGCCGGCGCTGACGGAAAGTACGACATCGTCCTCGTCTCCAAGGTCGAGGGCATCTCGTGGTTCGAGGCCATGAACGAGGGCGTCGTGCAGTTCAACGAGGACTACACCGACCAGGTGAACGCTCGTCAGACCGGCCCCGACACGGGTGACCCCGCCAAGCAGGTGCAGATCGTCGAAGACCTCATCGCGCAGGGCGTCGACGCCATCGTGGTCGTCCCCAACGACCCGCAGTCGATCGCCCCGGTCCTCAAGAAGGCGCGCGATGCGGGCATCGTCGTCGTCACTCACGAGGCGCCTGCCCTGGTCGAGACCGAGAGCATCGATTACGACGTCGAGTCCTTCGACAACGTCGTCTTCGGCGAAGGCCTTGCAGAGAACCTCGCTGAGCAGATGGGTGGCGAAGGCCAGTTCATCGGAATGGTCGGCTCGCTCACCAGCGAGACGCACATGGCGTGGTACAACGCCGCTGTCGACTACTTCACAGCGAACTACCCGAACATCGATGTGGTGGCGGACCAGCCATACGAGGACGACAACGACGACGCCAAGGCACGCGCCAACGCCGAGGAGATCGTTCGTGCGTACCCCGACCTCAAGGGCTACATCGGAACGTCGGTCTCGGCCGGCTCGAACTTCGCCCAGATCCTCAAGGAGAAGAACCTCGATGGCGTCAGCACCTCCGTGCTGAGCCTGCCCTCGGTTGCAGGCCCGTACCTCGAAGAGGGATGGCTCGGCTACGCGCAGACGTGGAGCCCGGGATCGGCCGGCTACGTGGCGAGCCTCGTCGCACTCAACGTGCTCGAGGGCAAGAAGATCGCCACGGGCGACGACTTCGGCCAGGAAGGCTACGAGAGCGTCGTCGTCGACGGCAAGCTCGTCACCGGCGATGCCATCATGAAGATCGAGAAGGGCACCTTCGCTCCGGGCGAGTACCCCTTCTAAACCCCCTCGAGAGTCCGGGCCGCGCTCATTGCGACCGCGGCCCGGACTCTCCGCACTACTCTCCAGCAAGGAAGGCTGCCGTATGGGCACCCCATTACTCGTCGCCGAAGACATCTCGATCTCGTTCGGAGGCATCCGCGCCCTGAAGGGTGTCGATCTCACTGTCGAAGAAGGACAGATCGTCTGTCTTGCCGGAGAGAACGGCTGCGGAAAATCGACGCTCGTCAAGATCGTGTCGGGTGTGTACACCCCGGCGACGGGGACGATCTCGATCGGCGGCGACTCGTTCACCGCGCTCAAGCCACGACAGGCGATCGCCGAGGGCGTGCAGGTCATCTACCAGGACCTCTCGCTCTTCGACCACCTCTCGGTGGCGGAGAACATCGCCATCAACCGTCTCATCCACGACGGATCCGTGCTCAGCAACCGTGCCGAGGTGCAGCGCATCGCGACCGAGCAGCTGGAGCGGATCGGCATCGACCTCGATCTGGACGCTCCGGTGTCCGAGCTCTCCGTCGCGAACAAGCAGATCGTCGCGATCTGCCGGGCGCTCAGCATGGATGCCCGCATCCTCTTCATGGATGAGCCGACGACGGCGCTCACGACGAACGAGGTCAAGCGCCTCCTCGCCATCGTGCTCGATCTGAAGAAGCGCGGCATGGCAGTGGTCTTCATCAGCCACAAGCTCGACGAGGTCTTCGAGATCGCCGACAAGATCACCATCTTCAGAGACGGCAACAAGGTCGGCGACTTCACCGCGAGCGAACTCGACGAGGTCAGTCTCAGCTTCCACATGACGGGGCGAGAGATCGTCTACGACCGTTATCACCGCACACGCACCGAAGAACAGCCTCTGCTGGAGGTGCGGGAGCTCTCTCGAGCCGACAACTATGAAGACATCAGCTTCACGGTGCGCCCCGGCGACATCCTCGGTCTCACCGGACTTCTCGGCGCCGGCCGCACCGAGATCGCCCTGTCGCTGTTCGGGCTGAACCGCCCCGACTCAGGCACGATCCTCGTCGACGGCAAGGCCGCGGCGATCGATGACCCGTGGGATGCGCTCGACTACGGCATCGCGCTTCTCCCCGAGGACCGCAAGACCCAGGGTCTGTTCGGACAGCAGTCCGTGAAGACGAACATCACCTCGACGATGCTCGACCGGCTGCTGACCCCGATGCGCCTGATCAGCAGCCGCAAAGAAGAGGCTCTGGCGACAGAGCTCGTGCACGGCATGAACGTGAACAACAAGGACATCTCCGTCCTCGTCGACAACCTCTCCGGTGGAAACCAGCAGAAGGTCGTCCTCGGCAAGTGGATCGGCACCCAGCCGCGCATCCTGATTCTCGACAGCCCGACGGTGGGCATCGACATCGGTTCCAAGTCCGAGATCTACGCCAAGATCCATGACCTCGCCGCAGACGGCATCGGAATCATCTTCATCTCGGATGAGCCGGAGGAGATCGTGGCGAACTGCAACCGCGTGCTCGTCATGCACGAGGGAGCGATGATCACCTCTCTGGAGGAGGAAGGCCTCCGGGCCGAAGGGATCAAGGAGCGACTGGCCGAGATCATCAGCGATCCAGACAGCTTCGCAGGCACGAACTCCAGCGCTCGGGTACAGGGAGAACAAGCATGAGAAAGCGCACGCCCTTCCAGAAGGTCATGCACCGCCGGTCGACGACGATGGAGCGCTACCTGCTCTGCATCATCGTCGCCTACATCGCGATCGTGTCGATCCGCAACCCGCTGTTCTTCAGCCTCGAAACGCTCTTCGACATGACCCGCAGCTCTTCTGTGGTCATGCTGTTCGCCCTCGGCATCCTCGTCGTGCTCATCTCCGGCGGCATCGACGTCTCGTTCACCGCCATAGCGGTGGTGGCGGGGTATTCGAGCGTCATCCTGATGAACGCGTTCGGGATAGACAACATCCTGTTCGTCCTTCTCGCGGCCATGGTCATCGGCGCCCTGCTCGGCAGCGTCAACGCGCTGCTGATCCATCTGTTCGAGCTGCCGACGCTGATCGTCACGCTGGGAACGGCGAGCCTTTTCCATGGCCTCATGGCAGTGACGATCGGAACCAAGGCGTTCCCCACTGCAGAGATGCCGCAGTCGCTGATCGAGTTCGGAACGTTCAACCTCTTCACGATCGAGGGCGCGACCTCGCAGTACGGTCTGTCGATCTTCGTGCCGATCGTCGTCGTGGTCTTCGCTCTGACGTACTTCCTGCTGTACCGCACGATGCTGGGCCGCTCGATCTTCGCGATCGGCAGCAACCCTGAATCCGCATCGCGCATCGGCATCAACATCTTCGGCACGAAGTGGTTCGTCTACGCCTTCTCCGGGCTGCTGTCCGGCCTTGCCGGTGTGATGTCCTTCAGCGAGGTCAAGTACGTGAACCCGGTCTCACTGATCGGCACAGAACTCATCGTGATCGCCGCCGCCGTCATCGGTGGCGTCAAGCTCACCGGTGGCCAAGGAACCCTCCTCGGCGTCTTCCTCGGTGTGTTCGTGATGCAGCTCTTCCAGAAGACGCTGGTCTTCCTCGGGCTGGACTCGTCCTGGAACAACCTGTTCTTCGGCGCCGTCCTGCTCTTCAGCCTGGGTCTGATGTATTACCGGCAACGAGTGGCCGATCGTCGTGCCCTCATATTCGCGGATTACGCGTGAGGAAGGTAGATCCGATGAACCGAATCATCAAGAGCGTCTCTCGCGAGCGCGAACTCACCGTACTGATCGTCATGATCCTCATCACCGCGATCTTCGTGGCAGTGGTCGCCGGCAGCCGGTTCTACTCCCCGGGCAACTTCCAGTCGATGGCCGTGCAGGTCAGCGAGTTCGGCTTCCTCGCGCTGGCCATGGGCCTTGCGATGCTGACCGGTGGGATCGACCTCTCGATCGTGGCCGCGGCCACTCTGGCCGGCATTGTCGGCGCCACCGTCCTCTCCGGTGCGATCATCCCGATCGAAGAGGGCAACGGCGGCATGCTGATCGTGATCGCAATCGTGGCGACGCTCGTGACCGCCCTGCTGTGCGGACTGCTCAACGGCTTCCTGATCGCGAAGCTGTCCGTGCCCCCGATCCTGGCCACCCTCGCCACGATGATCCTGTTCTCCGGAATCGGAATGGTCATCACCAAGGGCCAGAGCGTCGCAGTGCTCGTGCCCGGTTTCTCGCAGCTCAGCGTTGTGACGGTGGCGGGCATCCCACTGATGTTCGTCGTCATGCTCCTCGGCTTCATCGCACTGGGATTCTTCCTGCGGTACTCGAGGCAGGGCCGGCGCATCTACCTCTTCGGCGAGAACAGCGTCGCGCTGAAGTTCTCCGGCGTGAAGACCGAGCGCACCATCCTGCTCACCTACGCGATGGTCGGACTGCTGGTCGGCTTCGCTGCTCTCGTGATGATCGCGCGCGTGAACTCGGCGCGTGTCGGCTTCGGCGAGTCGTACCTGCTGCAGGCGATCCTGGTTGTGGTGCTAGCCGGGTTCAACCCGTACGGCGGACGCGGACGCGTGGTCAGTATTCTGCTCGCTCTCGTGCTGCTGCAGTTCCTGCAGAGCGCGTTCACGATGATGGCGTTCACGCCCTTCGCGAAGAACATGGTCTGGGGCGCGATGCTCCTGTTCGTCATGGTGATCAACTTCACAGTGGCGAGGATCAAGTTCGGTGGGTCTCCTAAACCACCACGGCCCGCATCGTCGGAGACCGAGAACCTGTTGGTGACGACCGGAGTGCCGAAGTAGTCATGACGCGCTCGTTCTCCGCGATCTCCGCGGCGGTGGCTGATGAGCTCCACGCGGTCATGAAGCGTGTCGATGAGCACGAGGTCCAGGGTCTCCTGGACCGCCTGCTTGCGGCGCAGCGCGTCGTTCTCGTGGGGGTGGGGCGAGAAGGTCTGACAGCGCGCGGGTTCGCCATGCGGCTCGCGCACGCAGGCATCGACGCGCACTGGGTCTGGGACGACACGACGCCCCCCGTGGGGGACGGGGACCTCGTCGTGGCCGTCTCAGGCTCGGGCCGCATCCCGCACATCGAGGCGGTCATGTCGAACGCACGCGACGCGGGCGCCGCCACCGTCGTCGTCACAGCGGCGCCGGATGGCGTGACCGCTGCCGCGGCGGATGCTCGGGTGTTCGTCCCCGCGACGGCGTACCTCGCATCGGGAGACCTCGTGAAGTCGATTCAGCCGATGGGGAGCCTGTTCGAGCAGTCGACCTTCGTGCTCTTCGACAGTCTGATCCTGATGCTGATGGACGAGCGGGAGCTGAACTTCTCAGACCTCGCCGCTCGTCATCGCAACATCGAGTAGACCCTCACCAGGTTTCGTACCAGCCTTCCGGCATCGCCTGCGTCGCCTGCGCGACGGGAACGGCCGGGGAGAACGGTCGCGCGTGCTGACGGGTGATGGCCCGCAGCCGGTCGAGTTTCGATACGGCCACGGCGATCCCGGCCTCGCGCGCGTGCGCGTCGCGCGTGACGGCATCGCGCCAGACGGATCGGCCGGCCATATAACCGGATGCTCCGGCCTTCGCCGCGATCTCGAGCTGAAGGGCGAAGTCGTCGAAGCCGACACCGGCCGAGAGCAGTACCCACGGCACCGAGATGGCTTGATCGACGCGTTCGCAGGCATCGATCGCCCGCTCGATCTGCTCGGGAGAGCCCACGGCACCGGGGAACTCGATCTTGAGCAGGTCGGCGCCGTACTGCGAGGCCTCGTGAGCTGCCGAGATGATGCCTTCGACACGGGTACGCCGCCATTGCGGGTCGTGCGCGTCTTCGCCGGCGACGGGATACCAGATCGGCTCGACGACGAGAGGAAGACTGACCGCGTCGCACTCGCTCTGAACCTGTGCGAGGAGTTCCCGCTGCCGCTGGGCGATGCCCTGATCGAGGTCCGGGCGGTAGAACCAGAGCAGCTTGGCCATTCCGGCGCCGGCGCGGACGATCTTCTGTGCGTCCCAGCCAGAGCGCATCGATGAGACACGAGGACTCGTCGGCGCCGAGTACGTCTCCTCTTCGACGGCGAGGATGATCCCGGTCTCGCGCGGGACGATGCCCGCCGCGACGGACTGCAGACCGTATTGCGCATCGAGCAGCACCGCAGACGCATGCGGGGCGAGAGCTGCGATCAGCTCGGACTTCGCCTGAACGATCTCGCTCATGGGCACAGCCGCGGGGTCGGGGTCGATCAGCTTCGCGAAGTCGGCGAGATGGTCGACAGCGCAGACCTCGAAGAAGCCGTGCGCACTGGTGACCTGCTGCATCCCCCGGTATTTGCCGGGGTCGATGCTGCGCGTCCGCTCGGCAGGGGCGCCGGACTCAACCATGCTGTTCAGCGATTCTCGTCACGATCATCGCGAATGACGTCGCACCGGCGTCGGCCGTGCCGATGCTCTGTGCGGCGAGCGGGCGAGCACGACCGAGTTTCGGGGTGAGCGCGGCGGTGGCCTCCGCTGCGCGGGTGGCATCTGCCGCGGCCTCGACGAGTGCGCTGCCCAGCGGTGCGCCGGCGTCGACCCGTGCGGTGAGCGTACCGACGAAGGGCTCCATGGCATCGACCATGGTCTTGTCTCCGACCGTTGCCTTGCCGAGGCGCACGATCGTGTCGCGGAACGCGCGAGCGGCAGAGAGCACCGCAGCCGCATCGGGGGTGTCGTCGTCTCCGAGCGAGAGACCGAGCGAGCGCAGCGCAGAACCCCACAGCACGCCAGAGGTGCCGCCGGCGTTCTCGGCCCAGGCATCTCCGGCATGTGCGATCGTCGAGCCCAATCCCGCGCCGGCATCGACTGCTTCCGTTGCGGCAGCGGTCGCGGCTTCGACTCCGCGCACCATCCCACGGCCATGATCGCCGTCGCCGGCGACGGCATCGATGCGGCCGAGTTCTGATTCGGCAGAGCGCAGCAGCTCTTCGATCCCACTGAACAGAGTGACAGCCTGTGCTGCGGCATTCTTCGAGTTCGCGGTCGCTTCGGCGAACCAGGCGTCGTCCTCGGCGACCTCGTCGGCGAAATCTGCGCCCGTCGCGCCGGCGAGGGGAGCGCCCTTGCGGAATGCGGAGGTCTCGCACGGGGCGTTCCACAGCGGCTCGAGCTCGTCATCGAGCCAGAGGAGGGTGAGAGAGACGCCGGACATGTCGAGACTCGTGATGAGTTCGCCGACTTCGGGCTCGACGCAGGTCAGGCCCTCGGCCTCGAGCAGTGCGCTGACCTCTGCCCACAGCAGGTAGAGCTCTTCCCACTTGGTGCGGCCGAGTCCGTTGACCAGCGGTGCCACGCGGCCATTGTGGCCGGCGGGTGCTTCCGCGAGCAGGCGGTCGACGAGGATCTTGGCGATCTCCTTGGCGGTGCCCAGCGGCGCGTCTTCGATTCCGGGTTCGCCGTGCACACCGAGACCGATGGACATGTGGCCCTCGGGAACGGTGAAGAGCTTGTCGTCTGCGCCGGGGAAGGTGCAGCCGTCGAAGGCGATCCCGATCGTGAAGGTGCGGTCGTTCACGAGGGTTCCCACGCGCACGACCTCGTCGAGGTCTGCGCCGGTCTCTGCTGCGGCGGAGAGCATCTTGAAGACGACGAAGTCACCGGCGATTCCGCGTCGCTTGGTGCGCTCGCTGGCGGGGGCGCTTGCGATGTCGTCGGTGACGATCACGGTGCGGGCGCTGATGCCCTCGGCTTCGAGCTGTTCGGCGGCGATGCCGAAGTTCATGACGTCGCCGGCGTAGTTGCCGTAGCTGAACACGATGCCCTTGCCGGAGTGCGCGCGCTTCGCGACGGAGTACGCGTACGACGCCGACGGCGATGTGAAGATGTTGCCGACGACGGCGCCGTCGGCGAAGCCCTGACCGACGTACCCGGTGAAGGCGGGGTAGTGCCCGCTGCCGCCGCCGACGATGACAGCGACCTTCGGCTCGGCGGCGCGTCCAGCGCGCACGATCCCGCCGGGTACGCGCCTGACGTACTGCGGGTAGAGCTTGACGTAGCCCTCGAGAGAGTCCTCTGCGAATTCGGCCGGGTCGTTGACGATCTTTGTCACGTTGCACTCCCTTGAGCGGTGGTTTCAGAGATGCTGCCTGCGCGGGCGGCGATGTCGTCGAGGATCACACGCAGGTCTTCGACATCGTGCGCGCCGCGGCCGACGAACAGACCGTCAACGGTCTGGGGGAGGGCCGCGAACTGGCCGCGACCGGCGGATCCGCCGTAGATGATGGATGCTGCGCCCAGACGAGCGTCTGCATCGCAGGCCTTGCGGAGCGCCGCGGTGACGACCTCGATGTGCTGTGCGGATGCCGGCTGCGCCGCGCCGATCGCCCAGACGGGTTCGTAGGCGACGATGACGTCTGCGGGTTCGTCGAGATCCGCGACGGCCGACTGCAGCAGGCGCACGCACTCCGCCGCGGCGTCTGCGGGGCTGCCTTCGGATGCTTCGCCCACGCACAGAACCGGGATCAGATTGTTTCGCACTGCGGCTGTCATCTTCGCGCGCACGATGTCTTCATCCTCCTGGAAGAGGCTGCGCCGCTCGGCGTGACCGACTTCCACGAAGCGGCAACCGAGCTGGGCGAGGGTTACCCCGCTGGTCTCACCGGTGAAGGCGCCGGCGTCGGAGACGGCGAGGTCCTGTGCGCCGATGGCCACGGGAGACCCGGCGAGGATCGACGCGACCGACTCCAGAGCCACGGTCGTCGGCAGCACCCAGAGGTCGACGATGCCCTGTGCGATGGCGGGGTGCGACTGCGCGAGGGCTCGCACCTGCTCCGCCCACTCGCGGGTGCGCGGCAGGTCGAAGTACATCTTCAGCCCGATGCCGAGCTGGAGCGGCCGGGTGCGAATAACAGCCTCGTTGGGCGTGGAACTCAACATGTTGCGATGTGATCTTTGTTGTCAGTAGTGGTTTCGTACGTGTTGATCAAGTCGACCTTGGCGGCGGAGTTCGAGGTGGCGTCGAACGTGTAGGTGAGCCACTCGCGAGCCAGACGGCGTGCGAGCTCGATTCCGATCACCCGCTGCCCCATGGCCAGCACCTGGGCGTTGTTGCTGAGCACTGCGCGCTCTACTGAGAAACTATCGTGCGCGGTGACCGCGCGCACGCCCTGAACCTTGTTCGCGGCGATCGCCACACCCAGGCCCGTTCCGCAGACCAGCAGGGCGCGATCGGCCAGACCGTCTCTGATCATCTCGGCTGCCGCGACGGCGATGGTGGGGTAGGGGGTGGCGCCGGTGGCGTCCACTCCGACGTCGACCACAGACTCGACGAGCTCGCTCGCCTCGAGGTCTGCCTTGATGATGTCCTTGTACTGGTACCCGGCGTCGTCTGCTCCGACGACAAGGCGAAGTTTCTTCATTGCTGCTCCCTCGAGTCTGCTGTCCATCGTACCAAGTTTTGTGATTTTCAATGTTACAGAACGATTCAAACATCACACTAATCACCGGATATCACGACAATAGATAACATTCAGGTCTAGATCGGCGTCGAGATCGGCTGAGGGTGCCATATCTACGCGCATTTGCCTCGGCGACACGCGATGCCGTAAGCTATCCCCTTGGTGCCCGCCCTTTGACAAGCTCAGGGGCCGGATGCTACGAACGTGAGCCCTCCACTGGCGTGTTCCCCTTCTCGATCGCTGAGCCTGTCGAAGCGTCGGGTTGAGAACCACCCCGGAGTGGGATTCACGAACCTCTCCGTTCGAACAAGAAAGCAGCACTATTGTGACGCGCACATACACCCCGAAGGCCGCGACGATTCAGCGTGACTGGGTCGTCATCGACGCCAACGACGTCGTTCTCGGCCGCCTGGCCTCCCACGCTGCAGCGCTCCTGCGCGGCAAGCACAAGCCGACCTTCGCCAACCACGTCGACACCGGCGACTTCGTCGTCATCATCAACGCCGACAAGGTTGCCCTGACCGGCCAGAAGCTCCAGAAGAAGATGGCTTACCGCCACTCCGGCTACCCGGGTGGTCTGTCGAAGGTCTCCTATGAGGAGCTCCTCGAGAAGAACCCCGTCCGCGCTGTCGAGAAGGCCGTCCGCGGCATGCTCCCCAAGAACAGCCTGGGCCGTCAGCAGCTGTCGAAGCTCAAGGTGTACGTCGGTGCCGAGCACCCGCACGCCGCGCAGCAGCCCCAGCCGTACACCCTCGACCAGGTCGCCCAGTAAGCGCCGCAACGACTAAGGACATACTCGTGGCTGACATCGAATCAACCGAAACTCCGCAGAACTACTCGACCTCGAGCCCTGAGGCCGCGCAGACCGAGACGGCTCCCCGTCCGGTTCTGAACGTCCCCGGCGCTGCCGTGGGTCGTCGCAAGCAGGCCATCGCCCGCGTGCGCCTGATCCCCGGCTCTGGCACCATCACGGTCAATGGCCGTACTCTCGAGGACTACTTCCCGAACAAGCTGCACCAGCAGCTGATCAACGACCCGTTCAAGGTGCTGAACCTTGAGGGTGCGTACGACGTCATCGCCCGCATCTCGGGTGGCGGCGACTCGGGCCAGGCCGGCGCACTGCGTCTCGGCATCGCCCGCTCGCTGAACGGCATCGACGTCGAGAACAACCGTGCAACGCTCAAGAAGGCTGGCTTCCTCTCTCGTGACGCTCGCGTCATCGAGCGCAAGAAGGCCGGTCTCAAGAAGGCCCGCAAGGCGCCTCAGTACTCGAAGCGCTAAGGATCACCACTCCGATGCCGCTTTTCGGCACGGACGGCGTGCGAGGGCTTGCCAATGGCATCCTCACCGCCGATCTGGCGCTCACCCTGGCCCAGGCGACTGCTGTCGTCCTGGGCCAGGGCCGCACTGCAGAGGCTCGCAAGGGCGAGGGCAAGCGACTGTCCGCAGTCGTCGCCCGCGACCCGCGCATCTCCGGTGAATTCCTTGTGGCCGCCGTCTCGGCAGGCCTCGCAGCATCCGGCGTCGACGTTCTCGACGCGGGTGTCATTCCCACTCCGGCCCTGGCGTTCCTCGTCGGCGACCACGATGCCGACTTCGGCGTCATGGTGTCCGCGTCGCACAACCCCGCACCGGACAACGGAATCAAGATCTTCGCCCGCGGCGGCGTGAAGCTCCCCGATGAGGTCGAGCAGCGCATCGAGGCCGCGATGGCGGGGGAGATGCTTCTCCCCACCGGCTCCGGCGTCGGGCGCATCCAGCGCTTCTCCGACGCAGAAGACCGCTACAAGCTGCACCTGCTGGGCTCGCTCCCGCACTCGCTCGACGGCATCCACGTGGTGCTCGACTGTGCGCACGGCGCAGCATCCGGCGTCTCGCCCGAGACCTTCAAGGCCGCAGGCGCGACCGTCACGGTCATCGGTGCTGAGCCGGACGGCATCAACATCAACGATGGTGTCGGTTCCACGCACCTCGACAACCTTGCTGAGGCCGTCGTCCGTCTGGGCGCCGATGTCGGTATCGCCCACGACGGCGACGCCGACCGTTGTCTCGCGGTCGATGCCGACGGACGCATCATCGACGGCGACCGCATCATGGCGATCCTCGCGGTGGCCATGAAAGAGCGCGGTCACCTCGTCAAGGACACGCTCGTCGCAACAGTGATGAGCAACCTGGGCCTCCACCGCGCGATGGAAGAGCACGGCATCGCCGTGCGCCAGACCGCTGTCGGCGACCGCTACGTGCTCGAAGACATGAACGCCAACGGCTTCGCGCTGGGCGGTGAGCAGTCCGGGCACGTCATCATGAGCGAGTTCGCGACGACCGGCGACGGTGTGCTCACGGGTCTTCACCTCGTCGCCGAGATGGCGCACAAGAACAAGACGCTCGCCGAGCTCGCGAACGTCATGACGGTGTACCCGCAGGTGCTCATCAACGTGCGCGGGGTCGACAAAGAGCGCTGCGCCGAAGATGAGGGCATACAGAGTGCCGTCGCCGCCATCGAGGCCGAGCTCGGTGATTCCGGACGAGTGCTGCTGCGCAAGTCCGGAACCGAACAGCTCGTGCGCGTGATGGTCGAGGCGGCGGATGCTGAATCCGCACAGTCCTACGCCGACCGGCTTGCTGCGGTCGTCAAGGAGCGCCTCGCGCTGTAGCGCTCTGGTTCGCGCGGGTTCGCGCACGGGAGGTGGCGCAGTGTGCCGCGTCCGGTGAGCTGAGGCGACCAACTGCGACCCCGCGGCAACGTGCAGGGGCAACAACGCGCATCGCGACTCCTGCGGCACGTGCCGCGGCAACGCGCATGGGCAACACTGCGCAGCGAGCCAGTTCACCTGACGGCAACCTCACGGCCACGCGGGTCGGGAGTGTGCGACACCGCTCGTTGCGGACACATCAATAGCTTCGGGACGTCCCTGTCGACTTCCCCAGCCATTGGTGTGTCCACGTGCTCCTGCGCCGTCCTGCTCTTGCCCTCCCGTCCATCTTCGGCGCGACCGTGCTGGTCGCCACGCTGCTTCCGGTCAGTCCGGTCGCGGCATCCGTCACGCCGCCGCCGCACGCGCTGAAGACGGCGACCGCCACCGCGGCGCCCGCCAAGATGGCAGCCGCCACCGCCGCCCCCGCGATCATCGTCACCGAGATCGTCGCGAACAACGTCGGCAGCGACCAGTTCGAGTACGTCGAGATCCACAACACGACCGCCGCGGCGGTGGATCTCGCAGCAGAGGGATACTCGTTCGCGTACTCCTACGCCGACTCCGACGACCGCAGTCGCGACATCGCGCTCACCGCTGAGCCGCTGGTGCTCGCCGCAGGCGAAACTGCTGTGCTCTGGCTGAGCTATGCCGCCGGTGCGGTCGACTCCTTCGCCCGCACGACGGACGACTTCCGCACCTACCACGGGGTGGATGCGGCCACCCAGGTCGTCCGGATCACAGGACAGGCGGGGATGGCCAACGGCGGAGACCGCGGCATCCGGGTTCTGAAGAATGACGCGCTGCTGACGTGGTCGCACTATCCGGCGGGGTCGATGGGTGATGACTTCGGAGTGCACTTCCGTCTGCCGGCCGCACCCGAGACGGCCGGTGCGCCGGAAAGCCTGAGCGTGCTCGGCCTGCAGTCCGAGCGGACCCCCGGCACGGTGCTGCCGATCGCGCTGGAGCGCCCTGCGCCGACGCAGCCCGAAGAGCCACAGCCTGGGCCGGCGTCGAACTGGCCGCTCATGGTCACCGAGATCGCGCCAGATAACGTCGGCACCGATGCCTTCGAGTACTTCGAGGTGCACAACACCACGAACCAGCCGATCGATCTGCAGACGTCCGAGACCGCTGACGGATACTCTTTCGCCTACACCTTCGTCGATTCCGATGACCGCACCCGTGACGTCGCGCTGACGGTGACGACGTATGCTGACACTGACGCCGCACCGACCGCGATCGCCCCCGGTGAGACCGTCGTGATGTGGCTGAGCTACACCACCGCGACCCTGGACTCGTTCGCGCACACGGCGGACGAATTTCGCACCCGCTGGGGAGCACCCGCCGAGACGCGCGTGATCAGGGTCGAGGGACAGGCTGGGATGGCGAACGGCGGAGGCCGCGGCATCCGGGTTGTGAACGACGTGGCCGAGGCCGAAGAAATCGTCGGCTGGTCGTACTATCCGGCAGGCTCGGTCGGCGTGGACCTGAGCGCGCACTTCCGCATTCCCGGCGATATCGCTCAGCACAGCATGCCGCTTCTCGAAGAGGCGGCTGCCCCGACTCCCGGCGTGATCTCACCCGACGTCCTCACGGCACAGGCCCCCGAGCCCGAGCCCGAGTTCGATCCGCAGCCCGATCCCTCGGTGGTCACCGCGCCGCTGCAGGTGACCGAGCTGCTGCCCGACTCGACGAACGTCGGCGCCTCTGACGGATTCGAGTTCGTCGAGGTCTACAACGCCACGAGCGAGCCGATCGATTTCGGCGACTACTCGATCAACTACCTCTACGCGGTCGACGAGCACACCAACACGCAGACGAGCCGGTGGCCGGCGACTCCCGCCGATGTGGTGATCTCGGCCGGAGAGACGCTCGTGCTGTGGATCAAGAACGGTCCGAACAACGAGCTCGGCGTCGCCGACTTCAACGCCGCGTTCGGCACGACTCTCACGCTCGGTGAGAACCTCGTCGAGATCTACTCCGGCGGAATGGCGAACGGCTCCCCGCGCGGAATCGAGGTCATCACCAACACCGGTCACTCCCTCAACCGCGCTCACTACAACCTCGCTGGCGCCGATGACACGATGGTCGATCAGGGCATCCGTTACGTCACCAGCGACGACGACCTGACGCTGCAGCGGATTCTCGGTGTCACTCCGGCGACGCCCGGGGCGATCCAGGCTGACCAGGTGCCCGCGGGGCTGATGATCCCCGCGCCCGACACTGCGGCGCCGGTCATCGAGAACCGCACGGCCGGCGAGATCGACCCGGCCGCCGACTTCGCGCTGAGCTTCGGCGTCACGGATGACGTGCAGGCGCGCACGGTCACGCTCGAGATGGCCAACGACGTCGATGGTGCGATGCCGGCGGTCAACCTGTCGGATGCCGGCGACGGCGCGTATATCCACACGATCCCCGCGGTCGATCTGACGGGCAAGTCGTGGTTCGAGTACTCGGTCACGGCGAGCGATGGCTCGCACACGACGACTCTCGACACTGTTCGGGCGAATGTGAAGGGCGTCTCCACCGAGCCGCTGCGCCTGGGCCTCGAAGACGGTGCGTTCGTGGGTGGTGCCGCGAAGAGTGGCATCGAGACGATTGTGGCGGCAGCAGACGAGTACCCGGCAGAGATCGATGTGGACGTCGACGGCACCGAGCTTGAGACCGTGACGAGCCTCGAGGCCGAGCCCATGTTCGCCTTTGAGACGTCGAACACCGACTACTACTTCAAGAACGGTGTTCGCATCGGCGAAGACGTGCTGAACATCTTCGACAAGGGCACCTACTCGAACTGGGAGACCATCTCGACCCCCGTGCCGCTGTCGTACGTGCGTCAGGGCGACGAGCTGGTCGTGAGCGTGTGGGCCGGCACGAAGAAGGCTCCCGAGATCGACGAGCTCGAGAACAACGACGACTTCGTGATCCGCGGGCTGCGCATGATCCTGCCCGACGGGCGCACGCTCTTCCCGCAGGGGTACGACAACCCAGAGACCGTGCTCTCGATGGGCGACAGCACGGGCAAGTTCGACTTCTACGACGCGCGGTTCACCCTGCCGGAGAACGCATTCTCTGCGGTCACGGCCCAGTGGGACACGACCTCGCACGAAGACGGTCCGGCCGTCGTGACAGCGGCGGAGGCGGCCAACACCGTCTCTCGCACCGTCACCGTCGACAACACCGGACCAGATGTCGCCACCGAGATCGTCGATGGCACGGCATTCCAGGGCGTGATCGCGATCGATGCCGACGTCACTGATGCCGGCGCCGGGGTCGGTCAGACCGTTGCGATGCTCGACGGAGTCGAGATCCCGCTCCCGTACGAGACCTCGTCGGTCGTGCTGCCCGCAGGTACCCACACGCTCGCGATCACGGCGACGGATGCTCTGGGCAACGTCTCGGAATACACCACGAGCTTCATCACCTACGACGAGCAGCCCAGTGCCGGTGCGCTGTCGCCCGCCGAGGGTGAAGAGGTCGAGGCGGGAGATGTGACCCTGCAGGCGAAGGTCGAGGACCCGACCGGAGACGTGCTGGATGTCGCGTTCCTTGAGGGGCGACGTGTGGACCTCGCTGATGGTGACATCGAGCTGCAGTCCGGCACGGTGAACGATGCGCAGAGCCTGGATCGCGCGCAGCCCGAGCTGCTGAGCGATGAAGACATCTGGATGCTGTCGAGCACCGACGGCCTCGCCGCCGATGTGTCTTCGAATGAGGCGTTCCCGTACCAGCTTTTCGATGTCGCCACGGGGGATGCCGGCGACGGCTCGCTCGTGCGGGTGTCGTGGTCTGGCAGCGCGAACGCCGGTGCGACGGTCGTGCTGTACGCGCTCGCCGCAGACGGCTCGGCGTGGGTCGAGCAGACCAGGCACGTCGCGGCCGATGAGGGTTCGTTCACGCTGGATGCCGCGATCGATGTCACCGCGCACGCGCACGATGGCGCGGTGCGGGTGCTGATCCAGCATTCCGAGGGGTTCGCGGGTGCTGATCTGAGCACGCGCGAGTCGGGAGCAACGCCGGGGCATCCGCTGGATACTCCGCGCGCCGAGTACGACTTCACCTTCGGGTGGGAATCCGACACTCAGTACTACAACGAGAACCTCATTCCCGAGGAGGACCGCTACCGTCACCAGCAGGCGATCCACAGTTATCTGCTCGCGCAGCGCGAGACGCTGAACCTGCAGTACCTGTTCCACACCGGCGACATCGTCGACGACTACGACCAGATGTACCAGTGGGAGAACGCCGACCCGGAGTACCGCCGGCTCGACGAGGCTGGTCTGCCGTACGGTGTGCTGGCGGGCAACCACGACGTGGGTCACTCGGTGATCGACTACACGAACTACGGCACGTACTTCGGTGCGGATCGGTTCGAGGGCAACCCCTGGTACGGCGGTGGCGACGAGAACAACCGCAGTCACTACGACCTGCTGTCGGCGGGCGGGATCGACTTCATCATGGTCTACACCGGGTGGGGTCCTGGTGATGTCGAGATAGCATGGATGAACGAGGTGCTCGCGCAGTACCCCGATCGGGTGGCGATCATCGCGCAGCACGAGTTCATCCTCACCACGGGCGGTCTGGGTGCGACTCCGCAGCGGATCCTCGATGAGGTCGTCGCGACCAACGTGAATGTGAAGATGGTGCTCTCCGGGCATTACCACAGCGCGTTGACCCGCACCGATCAGTTCGATGATGACGGTGATGGCGTGATGGATCGCAACGTCTACTCGATGCTGTTCGACTACCAGGGGCTGCCTGAGGGCGGTCAGGGCTTCTTGCGCCTGATGCACTTCGACACGGTGGGTCAGCGCATGATCGTGCGCACGTTCTCGCCGTCGCTGGAGGACCCGGCGAACGGCGGGCTGCTGGGCAAATACAACTCCGATGACCCGACGCTGGCGGCGATTCCGCAGGAGTTCGAGCTGTCGTTCGCAGACCTCGGCATTTCGACGGTCGAGCGGATGCTGGGGACCGATGCGTTCTCGGCAGAGATCCTCACGGCGAACGAGATCGCGTCGTTCGAGCAGGTGGCTTCTGGGTCGATTCTGTCGGCGCCGTGGCCGCTGGCCGAGGTGGGGGAGCGTGGCTGGTACGTGCGCACGAGTGACCCGTACGGGGCAATCGATGTCTCGCCTGTGCAGCTGTTCACGGTGCTGCCCGCGACAGACCCGGGCCCGGGTGATGGTGGCGGAGACGGCGACGGCGGAAACGGCGACGGCGGAAACGGTGACGGAAACGGCGATGGCGGCACGCCCGGCGGATCCGACGGCTCGGGTACGGACAAGGGCGGCAACGGCTCTGGCGGAACTTCTGACGGCGCTCTGGCGACGACCGGTGCTGACGGCGCAGGACTGATCGGCTGGACGATCGCCGGGGCACTCGCGCTGATCGCCGGAGCTGGTCTGCTGGTACGTCGCCGCAGCCGCCGCTCGGTCAGCTGACGGGTGCGGGACTTCGCCACCCCGCCCGTTCGCACGCGGCAGGTGGCGCAGTGTGCCGCGTCCGGCGGGGCCAAGCGGCGTTCAGCGACCCCTGCGGCAGTGCGCGGCGCGGCGGGTGGCGCAGTGTGCCGCGTCCGGTGAGCTGAGGCGGCCAATTGCGACCCCTGCCGACCCCCGCCGCCCCCGCGCCGACCCCGCGCAGCCCCCCGCCGAGAACCTAACGCAGCACTTCGACCAGCACCACCCACGAGACCACGATCGCCGAGACGATGGCGAGCAGGCAGGCGCCCGGGCCGAGCACCAGTCCCCTGGCCGCGCGGCGGAGGCGCATCCACAACCCGCCGCGGACGCAGGCGGGGAGCGCCAGGAGACC